>NZ_JBVISK010000001.1:756382-1222859 GCF_055575535.1 Streptomyces sp. NPDC034084 | reverse complement strand
AGGGCGATTCAGTAGCACGCTCAAGACCCGAAGCGGAGTGATCTAGCCATGGGCAGGTTGAAGCGGAGGTAAGACTTCGTGGAGGACCGAACCCACCAGGGTTGAAAACCTGGGGGATGACCTGTGGTTAGGGGTGAAAGGCCAATCAAACTCCGTGATAGCTGGTTCTCCCCGAAATGCATTTAGGTGCAGCGTCGCGTGTTTCTTGCCGGAGGTAGAGCACTGGATAGGCGATGGGCCCTACCGGGTTACTGACCTTAGCCAAACTCCGAATGCCGGTAAGTGAGAGCGCGGCAGTGAGACTGTGGGGGATAAGCTCCATGGTCGAGAGGGAAACAGCCCAGAGCATCGACTAAGGCCCCTAAGCGTACGCTAAGTGGGAAAGGATGTGGAGTCGCAGAGACAACCAGGAGGTTGGCTTAGAAGCAGCCACCCTTGAAAGAGTGCGTAATAGCTCACTGGTCAAGTGATTCCGCGCCGACAATGTAGCGGGGCTCAAGCGTACCGCCGAAGTCGTGTCATTGCAGCATGTACTCCCAACGGAGGCTGTGATGGGTAGGGGAGCGTCGTGTGCCGGGTGAAGCAGCCGCGGAAGCGAGTTGTGGACGGTTCACGAGTGAGAATGCAGGCATGAGTAGCGATACACACGTGAGAAACGTGTGCGCCGATTGACTAAGGGTTCCTGGGTCAAGCTGATCTGCCCAGGGTAAGTCGGGACCTAAGGCGAGGCCGACAGGCGTAGTCGATGGACAACCGGTTGATATTCCGGTACCCGCTTTGAAACGCCCAGTATCGAGCCCATTAATGCTAAGGCCGTGAAGCCGTTCCGGACCCTTCGGGGAAAGGAAAGTGGTGGAGCCGTCGACCCAAGGTGGTAGTAGGTAAGCGATGGGGTGACGCAGGAAGGTAGTCCAGCCCGGGCGGTGGTTGTCCCGGGGTAAGGGTGTAGGGCGTGTGATAGGCAAATCCGTCACACATATAGCCTGAGACCTGATGCCGAGCCGATTGTGGTGAAGTGGATGATCCTATGCTGTCGAGAAAAGCCTCTAGCGAGTTTCATGGCGGCCCGTACCCTAAACCGACTCAGGTGGTCAGGTAGAGAATACCGAGGCGTTCGGGTGAACTATGGTTAAGGAACTCGGCAAAATGCCCCCGTAACTTCGGGAGAAGGGGGGCCACGCTTGGTGAGGAGTCTTGCACTCTGAGCTGGGGGTGGCCGCAGAGACCAGCGAGAAGCGACTGTTTACTAAAAACACAGGTCCGTGCGAAGCCGTAAGGCGATGTATACGGACTGACGCCTGCCCGGTGCTGGAACGTTAAGGGGACCGGTTAGCTCTGTTTCGACAGGGCGAAGCTGAGAACTTAAGCGCCAGTAAACGGCGGTGGTAACTATAACCATCCTAAGGTAGCGAAATTCCTTGTCGGGTAAGTTCCGACCTGCACGAATGGCGTAACGACTTCTCGACTGTCTCAACCATAGGCCCGGTGAAATTGCACTACGAGTAAAGATGCTCGTTTCGCGCAGCAGGACGGAAAGACCCCGGGACCTTTACTACAGTTTGATATTGGTGTTCGGTTCGGCTTGTGTAGGATAGGTGGGAGACTTTGAAGCCGTGACGCCAGTCATGGTGGAGTCGCCGTTGAAATACCACTCTGGTCGTGCTGGATGTCTAACCTCGGTCCGTGATCCGGATCAGGGACAGTGTCTGATGGGTAGTTTAACTGGGGCGGTTGCCTCCCAAAGGGTAACGGAGGCGCCCAAAGGTTCCCTCAGCCTGGTTGGCAATCAGGTGTTGAGTGTAAGTGCACAAGGGAGCTTGACTGTGAGACCGACGGGTCGAGCAGGGACGAAAGTCGGGACTAGTGATCCGGCGGTGGCTTGTGGAAGCGCCGTCGCTCAACGGATAAAAGGTACCCCGGGGATAACAGGCTGATCTTCCCCAAGAGTCCATATCGACGGGATGGTTTGGCACCTCGATGTCGGCTCGTCGCATCCTGGGGCTGGAGTCGGTCCCAAGGGTTGGGCTGTTCGCCCATTAAAGCGGTACGCGAGCTGGGTTTAGAACGTCGTGAGACAGTTCGGTCCCTATCCGCTGCGCGCGTAGGAATATTGAGAAGGGCTGTCCCTAGTACGAGAGGACCGGGACGGACGAACCTCTGGTGTGCCAGTTGTCCTGCCAAGGGCATGGCTGGTTGGCTACGTTCGGGAGGGATAACCGCTGAAAGCATCTAAGCGGGAAGCCTGCTTCGAGATGAGTATTCCCACCTCCTTGAGAGGGTAAGGCTCCCAGTAGACGACTGGGTTGATAGGCCGGATGTGGAAGCCCAGTAATGGGTGGAGCTGACCGGTACTAATAGGCCGAGGGCTTGTCCTCAGTTGCTCGCGTCCACTGTGTTAGTTCTGAAGCAATGAACTCCCTTTGCCGGTCGAGTTCAACTTCATAGAGTTTCGGTGGTCATAGCGTTAGGGAAACGCCCGGTTACATTCCGAACCCGGAAGCTAAGCCTTTCAGCGCCGATGGTACTGCAGGGGGGACCCTGTGGGAGAGTAGGACACCGCCGAACAATCATTGTGGGAAAGCCCCGCACCTCATGGTGCGGGGCTTTTCTGCGTTCTGAGCCCTTATCCCCTTTTGGCGGGGTCTTGCGCCGGGGCTCAAAGGCGGCCGGCTGCTTTCAGGGCCAGGTAGGCGTCTGCCAGGGCGGGGGCCAAGGTGTCGGGGGTGGCGTCGACGACCGTGACGCCATGGCGCTGGAGTTGATCGGCAGTACGGGCGCGCTGTGCCTGGGCCTGAGTGGCGGCAGCGGCCTCGTAGACGGCTTCGATCGTGCCGCGGGCTGTGGCCATGCGCGTGACATGGGGATCGGCGACCGAGGCGACCAGCACCGTGTGGCGCTGGGCGAGCTGCGGGAGGACCGGGAGGAGGCCCTCCTCGATGGGGGCTGCGTCGAGACTGGTCAGGAGGACGATCAGTGAACGGCGGGGAGCGCGGGCCAGAGCCGTGGCGGCCAGTCCGCGAGCGTCGGTCTCCACCAGTTCGGGTTCCAGCGGCGCGAGGGCGTTGACCACGGCCGGCAGGATGTCACCGGCGGAGCGGCCCTGGACCTGGGCGCGGAGGCGGCGGTCGTAGGCCAGGAGGTCCACGCGGTCGCCGGCGCGGGAGGCGAGTGCGGTGAGGAGGAGAGCCGCGTCCATGGAGGCGTCCAGGCGGGGCACGTCGCCGACGCGGCCCGCGGACGTGCGGCCGGTGTCCAGGACGATCAGGATGTGCCGGTCGCGCTCGGGGCGCCAGGTGCGGACCGCGACGGCCGTCTGGCGGGCAGTGGCCCTCCAGTCGATCGAGCGGGTGTCGTCACCGGGGACGTACTCGCGGAGGCTGTCGAACTCCGTGCCCTCGCCGCGGGTGAGCACGCTGGTGCGGCCGTCGAGCTCGCGGAGCCGGGCCAGGCGCGACGGCAGGTGCTTGCGGCTGGTGAAGGGCGGCAGGACGCGCACGGTCCACGGCACCTCGTGGTGGCCCTGGCGGGCCGCGAGGCCGAGGGGGCCGAACGAGCGGACCGTGAGCCGCTCCGCGTGGCGGTCGCCGCGTCGCGTCGGGCGCAGGCTCGTGGTGAGGCGACGGCGCTCGCCGGCGGGGACGGTCAGGCGGTGGCGGGAGGAGGCCTGTTCGGCGCCCGGGGGCCGACTGCTGGGCGGCCAGGCGTCGCGGAGCTGGGCGCGGAGGCGGCGGCGGGACGGGTTGGTGACGGTGAGCTGGACCTCTGCCCCGTCACCGAGTCGAACGGATGTATCACCACTTCGGGTGAATTGGAGCGTTCGTACTGGCGCTGCCAGGGCGTAGTCGCACAGAATTGCGAGCGAGAGGGGCGCGTTCACCGCGAGCATCCCCGCCCAGCTGGGGGCGAGGATGCCCACGGGGAGCGATCCGAGAGCGGCGAGCAGCGCGGTTCGTCCGGTGAGGGCCATGGGGGCGCCGTTCTCAGCGGGGTACGGGGACGTGGGCGAGGATCGCGTTGATGACGGAGTCGGGGGTGACCCCCTCCATCTCGGCCTCGGGCCGCAGGTGGATGCGATGACGCAGGGTGGGGAGAGCGAGGGCCTTCACATCGTCCGGGGTGACGTAGTCCCGGCCGGTGAGCCAGGCCCAGGCGCGGGCGGTGGAGAGCAGGGCGGTGGCGCCTCGGGGAGAGACCCCGAGCGTGAGTGAGGGGGATTCACGCGTGGCACGACAGATATCGACGACATAGCCGGCGATCTCGGCGGAGACCGAGACCTTGGCGACGGCGGCCCGGGCCGCCTCGAGTTCGGCGGGACCCGCTACGGGGCGGACGCCGGCGGCCTTCAGGTCGCGGGGGTCGAAGCCCTCGGCGTGACGGGTGAGGACACGGATCTCGTCCGCGCGTGAGGGCAGAGGGACCGTCAGCTTGAGCAGGAACCGGTCCAGTTGGGCCTCGGGCAGCGGGTAGGTGCCCTCGTACTCGACGGGGTTCTGGGTCGCGGCGACCAGGAACGGCTCCGGGAGGGGGCGTGGGGTGCCGTCGACCGTGACCTGGCGCTCCTCCATCGCCTCCAGGAGGGAGGACTGGGTCTTCGGGGGCGTGCGGTTGATCTCGTCGGCGAGCAGCAGGTGGGTGAAGACCGGGCCGGGCTGGAAGGAGAACTCGGCGGTGCGGGCGTCGTAGACCAGGGAGCCCGTGACGTCACTCGGCATGAGATCGGGGGTGAACTGGACGCGTTTGGTGTCGAGTTCGAGGGCGGCGGCCAGCGAGCGGACCAGGAGGGTCTTGGCGACGCCGGGGACGCCTTCGAGGAGGACGTGCCCCCGGCAGAGCAGGGCGACGACGAGACCGGTGACGGCGGGGTCCTGGCCGACCACTGCCTTCGCGATCTCGGTGCGCAGGGCCTCCAGGGAGGCGCGGGCGCTGTCCGATTCCGTGGCGGTCTCGGGGGTCGGGGCGCTCATGAGGTGCGTACCTCTCTTTCGAGGGCGTCGAGTTGGTCCGCCAGGCGGATGAGGGTGGCGTCGTCGGCGGGAGCCGGGCCGAAGAGGAGGCCCCTGGGGTCCGCGGTGGTCTCGGGGAGACGGGCGGAGAGTGCGGGGAGGAGGTGGTCGGGAGAGTGGGCGTCCCGTGCGGGGACGCCGAGCAGCGGGGCGAGCCGGGTGCGGGTCGCGGCGCGCAGGACGGAGGCGGCGCGGTCGCGGGCGTTCGCCTTGCGGTAGAGGCGGGCGCGGCCCTCGGTGGCCTCGGAGGCACGGAGGGCGACGGGAAGGCGCTCGGTGACCAGCGGGCCGAGGCGGCGGCCGCGCCAGAGCGCGGCGAGCAGAGCGGCGAGGGCGAGTTGGAGGGCGCCCCACAGCCATCCGGAGGGGATGAGGGCGAGGAAGTTGCCCGTGGTGTCGTCGGCGGGTGCGCCGTCGGAGGCCGAGGCATCGGAGAGGGAGGGGAGGTACCAGACGAGATGGGGCTCGGAGCCGAGGAGTTGCAGGGCCAGGGAGGCGTTGCCCCGCTGGTCGAGGCGGGAGTTGTAGAGGATGTCGGGCGAGCCGAGGAGGACGGTGTCCGTGGTGGCGGTGCCTGTGCCGCTGCTTGTGGTGGGGAGGAGGAGCAGGGTCGGCAGGCCGTCGGAGTGGTAGCAGGCGTCGGCGGCGGTGCCGGGGGAGGTCTCGTAGCGTTCGCCGCCGAGGTCGACGCTGCCGGCGCGGGCGGCGGCCTCCAGGGTGCAGACGGGGGCGCGTTCCTTCACCGGGGTGCTCGGGGCGCTGGTGACGCCTGGGGCCAGAGTGGCGAGGGAGGCGCGGCCGGCGCCGACGAGGACCACGCGGGCGGTGGTGTCCTCCATGGCCGCGCGGAGGGTGGTCTGTTGAGTGACCGTCAGGAGGTCGGGCGTGGTGACCAGGAGGGTGGTGCCGGTGCCGGTGCCCGTGGCTGCGGTCGCCGCCGTGGCCTCCGCCAGGGTGGTGGCGAGGGTGACGGTGACGCCGCGGGCCTTGAGGAGTTCGGCCACGGCGCGGCTGCCCTGGGGGTCCGAGGAGCGTGGGTCGAGGGCGCCGTGGGCGTCGGTGGACCGGACCGTCGCGAGGGCGAGGCCGCCGGTCAGGATCAGGGCGAGGACGAGGACCGCGCCGCGGACGCGGGTCCAGACCTGGCGGGCGGAGGGGGCGGTCGACGTGGTGCCGGTGGCCGGGCGGCTCATGCGTGGGTCCCCGTGGAGGCGGACTCGAGGACCGGGCGGGTCCGCTCCAGGGCGGTGTCCAGCGCCTCGACGCGGCGGTACGCGGGCTCGTCGGCGGTACGGCCGCCGTATGTGACGTCGTCGAAAGTGCGGGCGGCGAGGCGCAGGTCGTCCGCGTGGGAGGGGAGGGAGCGGCCGGCTTCGGCGGCGGCCTCGTCGGCGGTGCGGCCGGGGCGGGGTTCGAGGAGGGTGCGCTCTTCGAGGGCGCGGACGATGGCACGCATCCGTTCCTGGACGGCCTCGTTCCAGCGGCCGGCGGAGGCGTGGCGGGCGGCGGCCGCCCGGTGGTCCCCCGCGGTGCGGGGGCCGTCGGCGAAGAGGGAGTCGCCGGTGGCGCCGGGTGCCCGGTGGGGGGTGCCGAGGCGCCACCAGAGGGCGGCGGCGAGGGCAGCCGCGACCAGGACGATGACGACGAGTCCGAGGACGCCGCCCGGGGTGGCCCTCGAGGCGGCGCCGAACAGGTCGTCGAGCCACTCCCAGAAGCGGTCGAGGCCGCGCTGGAGGAGGCTCGGGTCGTTCTCGTGGTACCTCGGGTCGGACAGCTCCCGCTCCGCCGCCTCGCGGGCGGGGACGCGGGAGATGTCCACCGGTACGTCGCCGTCGGCGTGCAGCCGTGCCAGTGCCCTGGCCGTTCCCCCCGTGACCGTCACCGCATCAGCCCCCGACGGTGCCCGGGGTGGGGCCGTAGCCGGGGAGGCCCGCGGCACGGGCCAGTTCGAGGTCCAGGGCTTCGCGGCGGATGCGCTGGTCCACGTAGAGGAGGACGGTCACGCCGGCCGAGATCGGGTAGGTGATCGCGCTGGTGATCACGCCGCCGATGCCCGTGACGATCAGGAACGGCCAACCGAAGGTGGTGGAGGTCCCGGAGAGCAGGCCGGAGAAGCCCTCGCCGTCGATCGCGATGCCGACGATGGTGAACGGGATCGCGATGATCATGGCGAAGAGGGAGATCAGCAGCTGCGTCAGCAGGGTGATGCCGAAGATCCGCCACCAGGAGCCCTGTACCAGCTTCGCCGAGCGCTTCAGCGACCGGACGACGCCCTGGCGCTCCAGCATCAGGGCGGGGGACGAGAGGTTGAAGCGGATCATCAGCCAGACGACCGCCGTGATGGCGCCGAGGCCTCCGAGGAAGGTCAGGGCCACGCCCGGGGCGCCGCCGATCAGGTAGCCGGGGAGCAGGCCGGCGGTGACGATGGCGACGGCCATGGCCGCGATCAGCAAGGTCAGGCCGAGCAGCTGGAGCAGGCGCGGGCGGGCCTCCTGCCAGGCGGAGCCCAGCGAGACGGGGCGGCCGAGGACGGCACGGCTGATGACGACGGTCAGCAGGGCGGCGCTCACGAGCGAGGCCATCATCGTCACGAGGAGGGCCGGGCTGAGGCCGATCAGGGAGGCCTGGGCCGAGTCGAGGGACTGCTCGAGGCGTTCGGCGGGCGTGGCGTGCGGGTTGACCTGAGGGGCCGTCGGCACGAGGTATCGCTGGGCCAGGATGTTGGCGGCCTGGGAGATCACCGCGATCGTGACGCTGATGGTGAGGACCGTGCGCCAGTAGGTACGGAGGGTCTTCACGGCGCCGTCGAGGATCTCGCCCATGCCCAGCGGGCGCAACGGGATGACTCCGGGCTTCGCGGCCGGAGGCCTGCCCCAGTGGACGTTCGGCGGCGGGGTTCCCCAGTTCTGGGCGGGGCCGGGGGACGGAGACGGCGTCCGGTCGGTCGGCGGGGACCACTGGCCGGCGGGCGGCTGGTCCTTGGACCACTGGGTGGCGGAGCCGTTCGCGTCGGCGGGCGGGGCGGGGGACGCGGGGACCCCCGAGCCGTCCTGGCCGTCGGAGGGGGCGGATCCGGGCGAGGTCCAGCCCGGAGTGTCGTTCACGGTCGTCCACCTCGGAGGATTGGTCGCGGTGCCGGATCGGCGAACCGGCTCGGTCACGGCGGCCGACACCTGACACGGCGGCGGGCCGGGTGCCATCGTGCCACGCGGGGCCCGCCCGTGGGCCGGAGCGGTGATCTCCTTCGTACCTTCGTCCGGACCCCCGCTGTGCGAGCGGCATACGACGGACCGTGCCGATGCCCGATCAGGGCGCGCGAACCGTGCGTCGGCGGGCCGAGTGGGCCGTCTTCCACGGGATCGCGGCGCGAGCTGGGGGAGGGAGGGGACCTGGTGGGCCCGGACTGTGACGGCCCGAGCACTCCGCTTCCGCGAAGTGGCCTGACCCGCCCCATGGGCCGTGGAAGGCCGCGCGGGGTACGGTTCTGCGCGACCAGGGGGACACGGGGGTGACATCCGTGACTGACATCGACACCCATGAACACGGACGGTCATCAGCGGCCGATCTTGGACGTCGCCACAGGTCAGTGAGGTATCTCACCAG
Organism: Streptomyces sp. NPDC034084; assembly: GCF_055575535.1. Lineage (NCBI taxonomy): Bacteria > Bacillati > Actinomycetota > Actinomycetes > Kitasatosporales > Streptomycetaceae > Streptomyces > Streptomyces sp. NPDC034084. The sequence goes on along the minus strand of NZ_JBVISK010000001.1, from coordinate 1,214,253 downwards.
TCGCCTTAGGACTGATACGGAAATGGGATGATGTCGATATGAAGGGACGCGTTCTTGTCGTCGACGACGACACCGCACTGGCCGAGATGCTCGGCATCGTGCTGCGGGGTGAAGGGTTCGAGCCGTCGTTCGTCGCGGACGGTGACAAGGCGCTTGCCGCTTTCAGGGAGGCCAAGCCCGATCTGGTGCTGCTGGACCTGATGCTGCCCGGAAGGGACGGTATCGAGGTGTGCCGGCTCATCAGGGCGGAGTCCGGTGTGCCGATCGTGATGCTCACGGCCAAGAGCGACACCGTCGACGTGGTCGTGGGCTTGGAGTCCGGCGCCGACGACTACATCGTGAAGCCGTTCAAGCCGAAGGAGCTCGTCGCCCGTATCCGGGCGCGGCTGCGGAGGTCCGAGGAGCCGGCGCCCGAGCAGCTCACGATCGGTGACCTGGTCATCGACGTGGCCGGGCACTCCGTGAAGCGGGACGGGCAGTCCATCGCGCTGACCCCGCTGGAGTTCGACCTGCTGGTCGCCCTGGCGCGCAAGCCGTGGCAGGTCTTCACCCGTGAGGTCCTGCTCGAGCAGGTCTGGGGCTACCGCCACGCCGCCGACACGCGGCTGGTGAACGTGCACGTCCAGCGGCTGCGCTCGAAGGTCGAGAAGGATCCGGAGCGCCCGGAGATCGTGGTGACCGTCCGTGGTGTCGGCTACAAGGCGGGGCCGAGCTGACGTGAACACGGGCAGTGCTGCTCCGAAGCCCGGGGATCCGGGAGTCCGTACGGGGCGGGCTGCCGGACCGGGGCGGGGGGGCTCGCGATTCGGCCGTCTGCTGAACCACGGACGGCTTCTCCGGGACGGGACGCGGAGCGGGCCGGTCCTGCGGCTCTTCGCGCGCTGGGTCCGCCGACCGCTGCTGCCCGCCGTGCGGCTGTGGCGGCGGAACATCCAGTTGAGGATCGTCGCGGGCACCCTGTTGATGTCCCTCGGAGTGGTGCTGCTGCTCGGCCTCGTCGTCATCGGGCAGGTCCGCAACGGCCTGCTCGACGCCAAGGAGAGGGCAGCCCAGAGCCAGGCCGCCGGGGGGTTCTCCGCCGCCCAGGACCGGGCGGCGACGACCCCCTCGGCGCCCGGACAGCAGGACGGCGGACGGACCGGTGCCTCCGTGAACTGGCGTTCCACGCTGGTCGAGCAGCTCGCCAGCGGTGGCCAGAGCGCCTTCAACGTGGTCGCGCTCTCCCTCGACACCGGAGACACCGCGAGCCGTGGCGCCCGCGCCTCCGGCGAGGTCGACCCGCCCACGAGCATCCCGGCCGATCTGCGGCAATGGGTCGCCCAGGGCACCGGGACCTTCCAGAAGTTCACGCGCATCCACTACACCAGCGGCAAGGCCTCCGAGCCGGGCCTGGTGATCGGCAAGCGGCTCAACGACGCAGACGGCGACCAGTACGAGCTGTACTACCTCTTCCCGCTGACCCAGGAGGAGGACTCCCTCACCCTGGTCAAGGGCACCCTGGCGACCGCCGGGCTCTTCGTCGTCGTCCTGCTCGGGGCCATCGCCTGGCTCATGGTGCGCCAGGTCGTCACGCCCGTACGGATGGCCGCCGGGATCGCCGAACGGCTCTCGGCGGGACGCCTCCAGGAGCGCATGAAGGTCACCGGCGAGGACGACATCGCGCGTCTCGGCGAGGCCTTCAACAAGATGGCCTCCAACCTCCAGCTCAAGATCCAGCAGCTGGAGGAGTTGTCGCGGATGCAGCGGCGCTTCGTCTCCGACGTCTCGCACGAGCTGCGCACCCCGCTGACCACGGTCCGGATGGCCGCCGACGTCATCCACGAGGCCCGCGTCGACTTCGACCCCATCACCGCACGCTCCGCCGAGCTCCTCGGCGACCAGCTCGACCGCTTCGAGTCGCTGCTCTCCGACCTCCTGGAGATCAGCCGCTTCGACGCGGGCGCCGCCGCCCTGGAGGCCGAGCCCATAGACCTGCGCCAGGTCGTCCACCGGGTCATCGGCGGCGCCGAACCCCTCGCCGAGCGCAAGGGCACCCGGATCGTGGTCCTCGGCGATCAGCAGCCCGTCGTGGCCGAGGCGGACGCCCGCCGTGTCGAGCGGGTGCTGCGCAACCTCGTCGTCAACGCCGTCGAGCACGGCGAGGGCCGTGACGTGGTCGTGAAGCTCGCCGCCGCCGGCGGAGCCGTCGCCGTCGCCGTCCGCGACTACGGCGTCGGACTCAAGCCGGGCGAGGCCACCCGGGTCTTCAACCGTTTCTGGCGCGCCGACCCGGCACGCGCGCGTACCACCGGCGGTACGGGCCTCGGCCTGTCGATCGCCGTCGAGGACGCGCGGCTGCACGGCGGCTGGCTCCAGGCCTGGGGCGAGCCGGGGGGCGGTTCGCAGTTCCGGCTCACCCTGCCGCGTACCGCGGACGAGCCGCTGCGGGGCTCCCCGATCCCGCTGGAGCCGGAGGACTCACGGCGCAACCGCGAGCAGGCGGCCGCCGGACGAGACCAGGAGAGTGGCCGGCTCACCTCGGTGCCGGCGCAGCCCGCCGGGGACCGCACGGCACTCGCCGTACCGCCGAGGCTGCCCGCGCCGCCGCGGGCGACCGTCGATCCGACGGCGCTGCCCGGCAGCGGCGCACGGGTCGTGGCGCGCGCGGCGACGGAGGGCGACGGCGGCGGGACGGGTACGACGACGGCCGGCGGGAACGGGCCACTGGAGCGGGAGGACGGGACACGTGGGCGCTGACTCCCGAGCGGAGCAGGCGGGGCGGGGACGGAGTACACGCGCGGTGGTCCTCGCAGCGTGCGGCGGACTCCTGGTGACCGGGTGCGCGACGATGCCCGACAGCGGGGACGTACAGGGGGTCAAGGGCTCCAACACGGGCGACTCGCAGGTGCGGGTCTACGCCGTCGCCCCCCGGGAGAACGCGGACCCGGACGAGATCGTCGACGGCTTCCTCGAAGCCATGACCAGTGACGACCCCGGCTTCGCCACCGCCCGCAAGTACCTCACGAAGAAGGCCGCGCAGAGCTGGAAGCCGGAGCAGAGCATCACCGTGCTCACCACCGCGCCCGACCGCGAGCAGGCCGACCGCAACGCCGACCCCGAGAACCAGGGGCGTGCCTTCCCGCTCTCCGGCCGCAAGATCGCGACCGTGGACGCCCGTCACGCCTACCAGCCGAACAGCCCCGCCGCGTACCTGCAGTCGATCCACGTCGTGCAGCAGCCGTCGGCGAACGGCAAGGGCAAGGAGTGGCGCATCGACAGCCTTCCGCCCGGCCTGGTCCTCGGTGAGGCCGACTTCCTCCGCAACTACCGTTCGGTCAACAAGTACTACTTCGCCTCGGGGGAGGACTGGGTCGTCGCCGACCCCGTCTACATCCGTCAGCGGCAGGACCCCGTCACCCGGATGGACCCGGTCACGCAGACGGTCAAGGCGCTGCTCGAAGGCCCGACGAACTGGCTGAAGCCGGCCGTCGACTCGCAGTTCCCCTCCGGTACGGAGCTCAAGAGCGGCGTCACCACCCTGGCCACGGACGACCAGTCCACGCTGCGGGTGCCGCTCAACCGCAAGGCGGACCGGGCCGGCGGCGAGGCGTGCCGGCGGATGGCGGCGCAGCTGCTGTTCACGCTGCGCGACCTGACCTCCGTCAACGTCGAGCAGGTCGAACTCCTGGGTTCGTCCGGCCAGTCGCTGTGCCGGCTGGGCCGGGGACAGGCGGTCGAGTTCGCGGCGGTGCGGAACACCGACCGCGAGGAGCACCCGTACTTCCTCGACGACCACGGAAAGCTGACGATGCTCCTGGTCGGAGGCAAGCAGGCGGACGCGCCGGTCGAGGTGCCGGGGCCGTTCGGCAAGGGCACGATGCCGCTCCGCTCCGTCGCCGTCGACCGGGGAGAGACCCGCGCCGCCGGGGTCGGGAACACCGGGCGCGAACTGCTCGTCTCCTCCATCAGCGCGGAGCAGGACCCGCTGCCGCCGGTCCTGACCAGCAAGGCGGCCCGGCCGGACGACCGGCTGTCCGCGCCCAGCTGGGACGGCAGGGGTGATCTGTGGGTCGCCGACCGGGACCCCGCCGCGCCCCGGCTGTGGATGATCCCGGGCGGCACCGGGCACCCTGTCGAGGTCCACACGCCGTGGCTTGGCGACGACACCCGTATCGAGTCCCTGCGGGTCTCCGCCGACGGTGTACGGATCGCGCTCGTCGTCACGCGAGGCGAGGACACGACCCTGCAGATCGGCCGGATCGAGCGGCAGACGACGGGCGACGAGCCGGTCGTCTCGGTCGTCGGTCTGCAGTCCGCCGCCCCCCGGATGGAGTCGGTCACGGCCGTCTCCTGGGCGGGGCCGAGCCGGCTCGTCGTGGTCGGCAAGGAGGCGGGCGGCGTGCAGCAGATCCGCTACCTGCAGACCGACGGCTCGACGTCGGCGACCTCGGTGCTCCCCGGTCTGAACGGGGTGACCTCGGTGGCCGCGCCGCACCTGGGCACGGCGCCGGTGGTGGCCGATTCCGTCGACGACGGCATCGTCCGGCTGGCGCCGGGGACGAACTGGCAGCCGGTGGTGAAGAAGGGGTTCTCGCCGGTCTACCCCGGCTAGGACGGGTCCCGCAGGGCTCGGCCGAGCTCCTCACGGGGTCGTACCTGACGTACTTCGGGGGCTTTGGGCGGGGTTTTCCACAGGGGTGGCCGGGAGGCGTTCCGAGGCGCACAGTGGAGCCATGCGGGGGTGGTGGCGCGAGATCGCCGGACTGGTGCTGCCGGTCGCCTGCGGAGGCTGCGGCAGACCGCGGACGGAGTTGTGCCCGGACTGCGCGGAGGCGCTCGCGGGGGCGGCGCCGCGCCGGGTGCGACCCTCGCCCGAGCCGGCCGGGCTGCCCGTGGTCCACGCCGCCGCGCCGTACGCCGACGCCGTGCGGCAGCTGCTCCTCGCCCACAAGGAACGCGGGGCGCTCCCGCTGGCCGGGCCTCTGGGCGGCGCCCTCGCCGGGGCCGTGGAGGCCGCTGCCGGGCCCGAGGACGGACCTGCGGACAGGCCGCTGCTCCTGGTGCCCGTGCCCTCGTCACGGCGTTCCGTACGGGCCCGTGGCCACGATCCGACGCGGCGTATCGCGCTGGCCGCGGCGGCCCGGTTGCGGCGGAACGGGCGGCCGGCGAGGGTCGTGCCCGTGCTGCGGCAGCGGCGGTACGTGGCGGACCAGGCGGGACTCGGGGCGCGCGGACGCCTCGCGAACCTAGCCGGGGCGCTGGAGCTCGTGCCGGGCGGCGCGCGGCTTCTGACGGCGGGGCGGGTGATCCTCGTGGACGATCTGATGACCACGGGGGCCTCGCTCGCGGAGGCGGCGCGCGCCCTCGGAGCCGCACATCGTCCGTTCATTCCTGGAATACCGCACGGATTACCGGCCGATTCCGCGCAGCGCGATTTCGAACAGCGGGCGGCGGCTGTGATCGCATCCTCTCCCGCCTCGTTCGAAATAAACCGGAACTCGCCGGAAACTTGGATCGTTGCAGGTGGTGAGAGGTGAAAGCACCCGTCCGGAGGTATGTCGCGGTACCGGGTGCCGACACCCGTCCGAAGGGGCTATGTTCGGTTGTGAGGAATGGAGAATGCCATCGCCTCACCGCATACATGGTTGCGCTTCAGGACAGGAGTTCAGGGCGAATCGATCTCTTGTCGATGGGGTGGGAATCCTGTCGACCGGGGAAGAAGGAGGTCGAAGTCGCCAAGTCCGAGACTCCGGTGACCTCCGGAGTCTGGTGCAAAGGGAGATGCCCGGCGGCCAAGGAGCCGACCAGGGCGATCCGGGAACGGAGTTCTGCGTGGACATCGTCGTCAAGGGCCGCAAGACCGAGGTGCCCGAGCGGTTCCGCAAGCACGTGGCCGAGAAGCTGAAGCTGGAGAAGATCCAGAAGCTCGACGGCAAGGTGATCAGCCTCGACGTCGAGGTGTCCAAGGAACACAACCCGCGGCAGGCCGACAGGTCCGACCGCGTGGAGATCACCCTCCACTCCCGAGGCCCGGTGATCCGGGCGGAAGCGGCGGCAGGCGACCCGTACGCAGCGCTCGACCTCGCCAGCGACAAGCTCGAGGCACGACTGCGCAAGCAGCATGACAAGCGGTACACCCGCCGCGGAAACGGCAGGCTTTCGGCGGCGGAGGTCGGGGACGTGGTGCCCGGCGTCGCCCAGCTCAACGACGACGGCCAGCTCGTCTCCGACGAGTCCGAGAAGGTGCCCACCACGATGATGGGCTCGATCGAAGTGCAGGGCGAAGGCCCGCTCGTGGTCCGTGAGAAGACCCACCGGGCCGCACCGATGACGCTCGACCAGGCGCTCTACGAGATGGAGCTGGTCGGTCACGACTTCTACCTCTTCGTCGACTCCGACACCAAGCAGCCGAGTGTCGTCTACCGGCGACACGCGTACGACTACGGCGTCATCCACCTGGAGAGCGACCCGCTCGCCGAGGGTGGCGGCGTCGGCGGTGCGCTCGGCGGCTGATCCGCCGCCCCGCCCCCGCCTCCGAACAGGTGTCCCTCTCGGTGCCCCTGGAGCGCAATGTGCGCCCCCAGGGGCACCCCCTGTGCGCCCCCGGGGTCACCCCCGCGCGTCCGCGGATCACCCCGTCGTCGCCCGGGCATGAAATCATGGCGCGCACGCCAACCGGTGCCGATCGTGTACCGGTTGGAGGACCGGAAACGAATTCAGGCCACGGCCTTCAGGGGGAGGAACGATGGCGGACAGCTTCGGGCCGGTGCTCAGCGGGCGCGAGCACGGTGGTGCGGTCCCGGAGGGATCGAACGCGGACGGCGAAGCGTGCCGCAAGGAGCCGATCCGGGTTCTCGTCGTGGACGACCATGCCCTCTTCCGCCGCGGACTCGAGATCGTCCTCGCCCAGGAAGAGGACATCCAGGTCGTCGGCGAGGCCGGTGACGGCGCCGAGGCCGTCGACAAGGCCGCCGATCTGCTGCCCGACATCGTTCTGATGGACGTACGGATGCCCCGGCGCGGCGGCATCGAGGCGTGCACCTCCATCAAGGAGGTGGCCCCCAGCGCGAAGATCATCATGCTGACGATCAGCGACGAGGAGGCCGACCTCTACGAGGCGATCAAGGCCGGGGCCACCGGTTACCTCCTCAAGGAGATCTCCACCGACGAGGTCGCCACCGCGATCCGCGCGGTGGCCGACGGGCAGTCGCAGATCAGCCCGTCGATGGCGTCCAAGCTCCTCACCGAGTTCAAGTCGATGATCCAGCGCACCGACGAGCGCCGGCTCGTCCCCGCGCCCCGGCTGACCGACCGTGAGCTGGAGGTCCTCAAGCTCGTCGCGACCGGGATGAACAACCGGGACATCGCCAAGGAGCTGTTCATCTCGGAGAACACGGTGAAGAACCACGTGCGGAACATCCTGGAGAAGTTGCAGCTGCACTCCCGGATGGAGGCCGTGGTGTACGCGATGCGGGAGAAGATCCTCGAGATCCGATAGCGCCCTGGGCTAACCCAGCGCCGCCACCAAGTGCTGCGTCAGCTCCGGGTGGTTCACCCGCTCCACCGCCACCGTGTCGCAGCCCACCCACTCGGCCGCCTCGCGCAGCGCCCCCGCCACCGCCGGGACGGCCTTGGGGCCGTCGAGCGTCACCTGGCGGGCGACGAGCGTCCGGCCCTCCCGCGCCGGGTCCACCCGGCCGACCAGCCGGCCCCCGGAGAGCACCGGCATCGCGAAGTAGCCGTGGATCCGCTTCTGCTTCGGCACGTACGCCTCCAGGCGGTGCGTGAAGCCGAAGATCCGCTCCGTACGAGCCCGCTCCCAGATCAGCGAGTCGAAGGGCGACAGCAGCGTCGTGCGGTGCCGACCGCGCGGCTCGGTGGCGAGCGCCGCCGGATCCGCCCAGGCGGGCTTTCCCCAGCCCGCGACCGTCACCGGCACCAGACCCGCCGCCTCGACCACCGCGTCGAACTGCTCGCCCTTGATGCGGTGGTAGTCCGTGATGTCCGCGCGCGTGCCCACGCCGAGCGCCTCGCCCGCCTGCCGCACAAGGCGGCGCACGCACTCGGTGTCGTCCAGGTCGTCGTGGAGCAGCGCCTGCGGGATCGCCCGCTCGGCCAGGTCGTACACCCGCTTCCAGCCGCGCCGCTCGGTGACGACCACCTCGCCGTACATCAGCGCCCGTTCCACGGCGATCTTGGCGTCGGACCAGTCCCACCACTCGCCCTTGTTCTTCGCGCCGCCCAGCTCCGTCGCCGTCCGGGGGCCCTCGGCCCGCAGCTGGTCGATCACCTTGTCGTACGCCCCGGCCGACAGCTCGTGCCCCCAGTGCGGGCGGTCGCGGTAGGCGCGCCGCCGGAACGCGAAGTGCGGCCACTCCTCGACGGGCAGGACGCAGGCGGCGTGCGACCAGTACTCGAAGGCGTGCGCGCCCGTCCAGTACGCCTCCTCCACCGTCGGGCGGCCCACGGCGCCCAGCCGTGCGTACGGGATGAGCTCGTGCGAGCGGGCGAGGACCGAGATGGTGTCGAGCTGGACCTGGCCGAGCGACCGCAGGACCCCGCGCACGCCCGCCCTGCGGTCGGGCGCTCCCAGGAAGCCCTGGGCGCGCAGGGCGATCCTGCGGGCTTCGTCGGCGGACAGTTCGGCGGCGGGGCGCGGCGCAGTCGTCATGGACCGCACCCTAGGCCTCGGCACTGACAGTCACACGGCCTCGGCCGGACGCTCGGGGGCCGGGAGGTAGGGCAGGGGGCTCGGCAGGCCGAAGTCGGAGGGGAGCAGGGCGCCGACCCAGGCGTCCCGGAGGGTGCCCTTGTTGGCGAGCCCGGCGCGCTGGACGCCCTCCAGGGCGAAGCCGACCCGCTCGGCCACCGCGCGCGAGCCGGCGTTGCCGACCTCCGCGCGCCAGACCAGGCGGACGCAGCCGAGCGCGGTGAAGGCCCAGTGGGCGAGCGCCCGGACGATCTCCGTCATGTGGCCGGCGCCGCGGTGCTCCTTCGCCAGCCAGTAGCCGATCTCCCAGACGCCCTGGCCGCGACTGCTCAGGGTGGCCGCGGCGAGCAGCGGGCCGCCCTCCACGGGTTCGGCGGCGAAGGCGTACTCGGTGTCCTCGCGCCAGCCGTCCGGGACCAGCCGGTGCACGAAGAGCTCGGCGTCCTCGCGCTTGTACGGGGAGGGGACGACGGTCCAGCGCTGGATGGCGGGGTCCTGGCACACGGCGTACACCGCGTCGACGTCCTCGGGGACGAAGTTCCGCAGGCGCAGCCGGTCGGTGGTGAGGGTGATGGGATCCATGCCGGGATTGTGGTGACCGCGCGGGCCGGAAGCGAACACTTTTCGGATGGGGCGGCACCTTCCGCCCGCCTCGTGCGTTCTCCATACGGGCGGACGTACGGCTCCGGCACTGTGGGCCTCCCTGTGCGAGGGCGGTCTCGCTTACGATGGCCGTTGCGGTGGGGACCACCTGCCGTGCCCGCGCTCGCGTCCATCACAAGACCCAGTGCCAGGCCCGACCGGCAAGGAGACCAGCCTCAGTGTCCGTCTTCAACAAGCTCATGCGTGCAGGCGAAGGCAAGATCCTGCGCAAACTGCACCGCATCGCGGACCAGGTCAACTCCATCGAAGAGGACTTCGTCAACCTCTCCGACGCCGACCTGCGGGCGCTCACCGAGGAGTACAAGCAGCGGTACGCCGACGGCGAGAGCCTCGACGACCTGATGCCCGAGGCCTTCGCGACCGTCCGCGAGGCCGCCAAGCGCGTCCTCGGCCAGCGCCACTACGACGTCCAGCTGATGGGCGGCGCCGCCCTGCACCTGGGCTACGTCGCCGAGATGAAGACCGGTGAGGGCAAGACCCTCGTCGGCACCCTCCCGGCGTACCTCAACGCGCTCTCCGGCAAGGGCGTGCACCTCATCACGGTCAACGACTACCTGGCCGAGCGCGACTCCGAGCTCATGGGCCGGGTGCACAAGTTCCTCGGTCTGACCGTCGGCTGCATCCTGGCCAACATGACGCCGGCGCAGCGCCGCGAGCAGTACAACTGCGACATCACGTACGGCACGAACAACGAGTTCGGCTTCGACTACCTCCGCGACAACATGGCGTGGTCCAAGGACGAGCTGGTCCAGCGCGGCCACAACTTCGCCTGTGTCGACGAGGTCGACTCCATCCTCGTCGACGAGGCCCGTACGCCGCTGATCATCTCCGGCCCGGCCGACCAGGCGACCAAGTGGTACGGCGACTTCGCCAAGCTCGTCACCCGGCTGAGCAAGGGCGAGCCCGGCAACCCGCTCAAGGGCATCGAGGAGACCGGCGACTACGAGGTCGACGAGAAGAAGCGCACCGTCGCCATCCACGAGGCGGGCGTCGCCAAGGTCGAGGACTGGCTGGGCATCGACAACCTCTACGAGTCGGTGAACACCCCGCTCGTCGGTTACCTGAACAACGCCATCAAGGCGAAGGAACTGTTCAAGAAGGACAAGGACTACGTCGTCATGGACGGCGAAGTCATGATCGTCGACGAGCACACCGGCCGTATCCTCGCCGGCCGCCGCTACAACGAGGGCATGCACCAGGCGATCGAGGCGAAGGAGGGGGTGCAGATCAAGGACGAGAACCAGACGCTCGCCACGATCACCCTCCAGAACTTCTTCCGGCTGTACTCGAAGCTCTCGGGCATGACCGGTACGGCCATGACCGAGGCGGCCGAGTTCCACCAGATCTACAAGCTCGGCGTCGTCCCGATCCCCACGAACAGGCCGATGGTCCGCAAGGACCAGTCCGACCTGATCTACCGGACCGAGGTGGCCAAGTTCGCCGCCGTCGTCGACGACATCGCGGAGAAGCACGAGAAGGGCCAGCCGATCCTCGTCGGCACGACCTCCGTCGAGAAGTCCGAGTACCTCTCGCAGCAGCTCTCCAAGCGCGGCATCCCGCACGAGGTGCTCAACGCCAAGCACCACGAGCGCGAGGCCAGCATCGTCGCCCAGGCCGGCCGCCGCGGCGCCGTCACCGTCGCCACCAACATGGCCGGCCGCGGTACGGACATCAAGCTCGGCGGCAACCCGGACGACCTCGCCGAGGCCGAGCTGCGCCAGGCGGGTCTGGACCCGGTCGAGCACGTGGAGGAGTGGGCCGCGGCCCTGCCCGCCGCCCTGGAGCGCGCCGAGAAGGCCGTGAAGGCGGAGTTCGAGGAGGTCAAGGAGCTCGGCGGGCTGTACGTCCTCGGTACCGAGCGCCACGAGTCGCGCCGTATCGACAACCAGCTGCGCGGCCGCTCCGGCCGTCAGGGCGACCCCGGCGAGTCCCGCTTCTACCTCTCCCTCGGCGACGACCTGATGCGCCTGTTCAAGGCGCAGATGGTCGAGCGCGTGATGGCCATGGCCAACGTGCCGGACGACGTGCCGATCGAGAACAAGATGGTCACCCGCGCCATCGCCTCCGCCCAGTCGCAGGTCGAGACCCAGAACTTCGAGACCCGTAAGAACGTCCTGAAGTACGACGAGGTCCTCAACCGGCAGCGCGAGGTCATCTACGGCGAGCGCCGCCGCGTCCTGGAGGGCGAGGACCTGCACGAGCAGATCCGCCACTTCATGGACGACACGATCGACGACTACATCCGCCAGGAGACCGCCGAGGGCTTCGCGGAGGAGTGGGACCTCGACCGTCTGTGGAACGCCTTCAAGCAGCTCTACCCGGTGAAGGTCACCGTGGAGGAGCTGGAGGACGCGGCCGGGGACCGGGCGGGCATCACCGCCGAGTTCATCGCCGAGTCCATCAAGGACGACATCCACGAGCAGTACGACGCGCGGGAGAAGCAGCTCGGCTCGGACATCATGCGTGAGCTTGAGCGGCGCGTGGTCCTCTCCGTCCTCGACCGCAAGTGGCGCGAGCACCTCTACGAGATGGACTACCTCCAGGAGGGCATCGGCCTGCGCGCCATGGCGCAGAAGGACCCGCTGGTCGAGTACCAGCGCGAGGGCTTCGACATGTTCACCGCCATGATGGAGGGCATCAAGGAGGAGTCCGTCGGCTACCTGTTCAACCTGGAGGTCCAGGTCGAGCAGCAGGTCGAGGAGGTCCCGGTGCAGGCGAGCGCGCCCTCGCTCGACAAGGAGGCCGCCGTTCCGGCCGCGGCCGGGCGTCCGGAGATCCGCGCCAAGGGGCTCGACGCCCCGCAGCGGCCGGACCGGCTGCACTTCTCCGCGCCGACCGTGGACGGGGACGGCGGTGTCGTCGAGGGCGACTTCGCCTCCGACGACGCGGACTCCGGCGACGGCCTGACCCGCGCGGAGCGGCGCAAGGCCCAGAAGAACGCGGGCGGCGGGCGTCGCCGCAAGAAGTGACGTCCTGAGGGACGTGAAGGGGTCGGTCGCCCGGTGGCGGCCGGCCCCTTCGTCATGGGCGGGCGGCCACGCCGAGCCCGTCCAGCTCCACGGCGGCGCAACGCCAGCGCTGGTCCTCGCCGCGCTCCAGGCGGAAGGCCATGGCCCGCACGCGGGGGCCGGTGGCGATGGTCGCGAAGGCCTCGACGGCCGAGTGCGGGCAGTGCACCTGGACCGAGCAGCGGCGCAGGACCGGGCGGTGGCCGAGCGAGCGCAGGGGCGTCTCCGGGGCGAGCCGGACGAGCTGCTCGTACGCGTCGCCGACGGTGTGACCGAGCATCCAGTGGACGGGCCGCTCCCCGCTGAGCACGGCGAGCAGGCGCTCGGCGAAGACGGTGTGCGGGGGGAGCGTGCGGGGCGCGGGGCGGACGGTGGTGCCGGAGGCGGTGCGGGGCGGGCCGCCTTGGGCGGGCGTGTGGGGCCGGGTTCCGGCGGCGCCGCGGGGGCGGGCTCCGGCGGCACCACGCGGGCGCGTGCCGGCCGGGCCGCCGGGGGTCGCGCGGGGGCGGGGGGTCGGTGAGGGCGTGGTGGTGAGCGTGGCGTTCATGGCGGGCCCCGTTTCGTTGCGTAACCGAGTGATACCGCTCGGTAACTTCCGTTGGGGCTCTTGTACGGGGGGACCCCGGGGCACCGCAAGAAGTCCGCGACCGCGGGGCAGGCCCGAAACCGGATCACCTATCCGGGTGACGCGGTGGAAAATCGGCTCTCCGGCGCCTCGGCGGGCGGTCTTCCGCGGTGGACGTACGGCGAGTCCGGCCCGCCGCACCGAAGGGGGACTCCGCACGTATCCTGAGGGCCTCTCCGTCTACGAAAGCGGCCTGTTATGCGCGTCTACGTCCCCCTGACCCTCCCCGGTCTCGCACAGGCGCACAAGGCGGGCGAGCTGGGCCCCGGTCCGCTGACCGCCTATGCCGTCACCCCCGCGCTGCGCGAGTGGTACGTCTCCGACGACATCGAGGAGCTGGAGTACGCGGCGCTCAACCGGGCCGCGGCCGCCTCCCTGCGGCTCCTCGCGGGCGACCCCCAGGCGCCCCGGCGCCGGATCGTCGTCGCCGTCGACGTGGCCGACAAGGACGCGACCGTCGACCCCGACCGCGGCCTCGACGCCACTTCCCTCGGCGAGGTCCGCGTCGCCGGAGCCGTGCCGCTGGCCAAGGCGGCGGCCGTGCACGCCGACGCGGACGACGCCGAGGCGGACGTCACGGCGGCGGCGGACGCGCTGGGGGCGGCGGACCAGGGCGACGAGGACGCGCGGTTCGTCGTCGACGGGGCCGAGGACCACGAGCTGCTGTGGTTCGGGGTGCAGGAGATTCCCGGGCTGCTCGGCTGACCCTCCCGGGTCCTCGCCCTCCGGGGCGACGGGTACCGTCCCTGTCCATGGGGAAGCACGGGAAACACCTGGTCTGGGACTGGAACGGCACGCTGCTCGACGACACCCACGCGGTGATCGGCGCGACGAACGCGGCCTTCGCCGAGCTCGGGCTCGCCACGATCACCCTTGAGCGGTACCGCGAGCTGTACACGGTGCCGGTGCCGAAGTTCTACGAGCGGCTCATGGGGCGGCTGCCTACGGACGAGGAGTGGCTCGTCATGGACGGCACCTTCCACCGGCACTACTGGGCGCGCGCCGAGTCGTGCGGGCTCACCACCGGGGCGGCGGAGCTGCTTGCGGCGCGGCAGGAGTCCGGGCTCACCCAGTCGCTGCTGTCCCTCGCGCCGCACACGCATCTCGTGCCCCTCGTGCAGAGGTACGGGATCGCCGAGCGGTTCGTCCGGGTGGACGGGCGCGCCGACGCGTCGACGGCCGGGAAGTCCGGGCACATGGTGCGCCACCTCGCCGCGCTGGGAGTCCCCGCGGAGCGGGTGGTCGTCATCGGCGACGCGGCGGACGACGCGGTGGCGGCGGCGCACGTGGGGGCGAGGGCGGTGCTGTACACCGGGGGGTCGCACAGCCGGGCGTCGCTGTCGCGGGTGGGGGTGCCGGTGGTGGACTCCTTGGAGGAGGCGGTGGCCGTGGCGGAGGAGCTGGTCTAGGGGGCCCGGCCTGAGGCGCATGACCCCCTAGGGGGCGTCTTGCCGATCAGGCCGGGCTCGCGGCGGGATCGACAACACACCCCCTAGGGGGCGTCTTGTCAGCCCTTCGCCCGCAGGACCTTGAGGAATTCACGCATCCACGTGGGGTGGTCCGGCCACGCCCGGGACGAGACCATGAGGCCGTCGACCACGGCCGCGCTGTCCTGGAAGGTCGCCCCCGCCGCCTGCATGTCGAGTTCCAGGGCCGGGTAGGCCGTGACGCGGCGGCCCTCCAGGCCGCCGACCGCCGCCGTCAGGAGCGGGCCGTGGCAGATCTGGGCCACCGGCTTGTCGGCGTCGAAGAACGACTTGAGGATCTTGCGGAGCTCCGGGTCGTTGCGCAGGTACTCCGGCGCCCGGCCGCCCGGGATCACCACCGCCACGTACGCGCCCGGGTCCACCTCCGAGAAGGCCAGGTCGGCGGGCCAGGTGTACCCCGGCTTCTCCGTGTACGTGTCGAAGCCCGGCTCGAAGTCGTGGACCACGAAGCGGAGCGTCTTGCGCGCCGGGGCCGCGATGTCGACCTCGTACCCTTCCTCCAGAAGGCGCTGGTACGGGTACATCACCTCCAGCGACTCCGCCGCGTCACCGGTCACGATCAGGATCTTCGCCATGGCTCTCCCAGATCAACAGAGGGTCGGTCCGCCGTGCTGTGCCCATGCTTGTCTACACGCTGCCCCCGGCGAGGTGCTTTGCCAAGAGGACACGTGTCGCTGTCCATACCGTCGAACTTCGCCCGCTCTTTTGTACGCATACGGCTCATGACGGTTCGGGGGTCAGGAGCGATAGGCTTTTCCCGTGATCAGCGCGATACGCCATGGGGGCAGTGAAGCCCCCGGCTTCCGCCCGGTCCGCGACAGCGGCCGGGCCGACCGTGCGTTCGCCGATCCTCTCCGCCCGGGCGCGCCGCTCTTCGTGGCCGATAACGACCCGGGCATCTCTCATCCGGGCATAACGTCGGGTTCGACCGGAACACCGCGTCGAGGCGTTGTGCCCTTCCTTCCACCGACGTCACGCAACGGCGCGCGACCAGGAGTCAGAGGACATGCAGACCAAGCTGGACGAAGCAAAGGCCGAGCTGCTCGAGAGGGCCGCTCGGGTAGCTGAGCACAGCCCGGTCGGGGGGCGACTTCCGACGGGCCCGGAGGGTGCGGAGGAGCGCCCGGACCGGGACACCGTGCTCGACTACCTCCAGCGCTATTACCTGCACACCGCGCCCGAGGACCTCGCCGACCGCGACCCGGTCGACGTGTTCGGCGCCGCGCTCTCTCACTACCGGCTCGCGGAGAACCGTCCGCAGGGCACCGCGAACGTGCGCGTGCACACCCCGACGGTCGAAGAGAACGGCTGGACCAGCAGCCACTCCGTCGTCGAGGTCGTCACCGACGACATGCCGTTCCTCGTCGACTCGGTCACCAACGAGCTGTCCCGCCAGGGCCGCGGCATCCACGTCGTGATCCACCCGCAGGTCCTCGTCCGCCGTGACGTCGCCGGGAAGCTCATCGAGGTCCTGTCGACCCAGATCCAGGGCGAGCTGCCGCACGACGCGCTCGCCGAATCCTGGATCCACGTCGAGATCGACCGCGAGACCGACCGCGCCGACCTCAAGCAGATCACCAGCGACCTGCTGCGCGTCCTGTCCGACGTCCGCGAGACGGTCGAGGACTGGGAGAAGATGCGCGATGCCGCCCTGCGCATCGCCGACGGTCTCGCCGACGAGCCCACCGCCTCCGACCTGCGGCCGACCGAGGTGGAGGAGGCCCGCGAGCTGCTCCGCTGGCTCGCCGACGACCACTTCACCTTCCTCGGCTACCGCGAGTACGAGCTGGTCAACGGTGACGCGCTGTCCGCCGTCCCCGGCACCGGCCTCGGCATCCTGCGCTCCGACCCGCAGCACGGCGCCGACGACCAGGGCCACCACGCCCACCCCGTCTCGCCGTCCTTCAGCCGGCTGCCCGCCGACGCCCGCGCCAAGGCGCGCGAGCACAAGCTGCTGATCCTGACGAAGGCCAACAGCCGCGCGACCGTGCACCGCCCCTCGTACCTCGACTACGTCGGCGTGAAGAAGTTCGACGCCGACGGCAACGTCGTCGGCGAGCGCCGCTTCCTCGGGCTCTTCTCGTCCGCCGCCTACACCGAGTCCGTCCGCCGGGTCCCCGTCGTCAAGCGCAAGGTCCAGGAGGTCCTCGCGGGCGCCGGCTTCTCGCCGAACAGCCACGACGGCCGCGACCTGCTCCAGATCCTGGAGACCTACCCGCGCGACGAGCTCTTCCAGACCCCGGTCGACCAGCTGCGGTCCATCGTCACCAGCGTCCTGTACCTCCAGGAGCGGCGGCGGCTGCGGCTCTACCTGCGCCAGGACGAGTACGGCCGCTACTACTCGGCCCTCGTCTACCTGCCGCGCGACCGCTACACGACCCGCGTCCGGCTGCGGATCATCGAGATCCTGAAGGAGGAGCTCGACGGCACCAGCGTCGACTTCACCGCCTGGAACACCGAGTCGATCCTCTCCCGGCTGCACTTCGTCGTCCGCGTCAAGCCCGGCACCGAGCTGGCGAAGCTCACCGACGCCGACGTCGACCGCATCGAGGCCCGGCTCGTCGAGGCCGCCCGCTCCTGGTCCGACGGCTTCGGCGAGGCGCTGAACGCCGAGTTCGGCGAGGAGCGCGCCGCCGAGCTGCTCCGCCGCTACGGCTCCGCCTTCTCCGAGGGCTACAAGGCCGACCACTCGCCGCGCGCCGCCGTCGCCGACCTGGTCCGCATGGAGGCCCTCGCCGCCGGCGCCAAGGACTTCGCGCTCTCCCTGTACGAGCCGGTCGTCGCCGGCCCCGGCGAGCGCCGCTTCAAGATCTACAAGACGGGCGACCCGATCTCCCTCTCCGCCGTCCTGCCGGTCCTCAACCGGCTCGGCGTCGAGGTGACCGACGAGCGTCCGTACGAGCTGCGCTGCGCCGACCGCACCCACGCCTGGATCTACGACTTCGGTCTGCGGATGCCGGCCACCTCCGGCGGCGGCGACTACCTCGGCGACGACGCCCGCGAGCGTTTCCAGGAGGCCTTCGCCGCCACCTGGACCGGCGAGGCCGAGAACGACAACTTCAACTCGCTCGTCCTCTCCGCCGGGCTCACCTGGCGCGAGGCGATGGTCCTGCGCGCCTACGCCAAGTACCTGCGCCAGGCCGGGGCGACCTTCAGCCAGGACTACATGGAGGACACCCTCCGCAACAACGTCCACACCACCCGGCTGCTCGTCTCCCTCTTCGAGGCCCGGATGGCGCCCGAGCGCCAGCGCGCCGGCACCGAGCTGATCGACGGCATCCTGGAGGAGCTGGACGGCGCCCTCGACCAGGTCGCGAGCCTGGACGAGGACCGGATCCTGCGGTCCTTCCTCACCGTCATCAAGGCGACGCTGCGGACGAACTTCTTCCAGGCGGCGGCGGACGGCAAGCCCCACTCGTACGTGTCGATGAAGTTCGACCCGCAGGCCATCCCCGACCTGCCCGCCCCGCGCCCGGCCTTCGAGATCTGGGTGTACTCCCCGCGCGTCGAGGGCGTCCACCTGCGCTTCGGCAAGGTCGCCCGAGGCGGTCTGCGCTGGTCCGACCGGCGTGAGGACTTCCGTACGGAGATCCTCGGCCTGGTCAAGGCGCAGATGGTGAAGAACACCGTGATCGTGCCGGTCGGCGCCAAGGGCGGCTTCGTCGCCAAGCAGCTCCCGGACCCGTCCGTGGACCGGGACGCCTGGCTGGCCGAGGGCATCGCCTCGTACAAGACCTTCATCTCGGCGCTCCTCGACATCACCGACAACCTGGTCGCCGGCGAGGTCGTGCCCCCGGTCGACGTGGTCCGCCACGACGAGGACGACACGTACCTCGTGGTCGCCGCCGACAAGGGCACCGCGACCTTCTCCGACATCGCCAACGGGGTCGCGGAGTCGTACGGCTTCTGGCTCGGCGACGCCTTCGCCTCCGGCGGCTCCGCCGGCTACGACCACAAGGGCATGGGCATCACCGCCCGCGGCGCCTGGGAGTCCGTCAAGCGGCACTTCCGCGAGCTGGGCCACGACACCCAGACCGAGGACTTCACCGTCGTCGGCGTCGGCGACATGTCCGGCGACGTCTTCGGCAACGGCATGCTGCTCTCGGAGCACATCAGGCTCGTGGCCGCCTTCGACCACCGGCACATCTTCATCGACCCGAACCCGGACGCGGCCGTCTCGTACGCCGAGCGCCGCCGCCTCTTCGACCTGCCGCGCTCCTCGTGGGCGGACTACGACACCTCGCTGCTCTCGGCGGGCGGCGGCATCCACCCCCGTACCGCCAAGTCCATCCCGGTCAACGCGCACATGCGGGCCGCCCTCGGCATCGAGGACGGCGTCACCAAGATGACCCCGGCCGAGCTGATGAAGGCGATCCTCCAGTCGCCCGTCGACCTGCTGTGGAACGGCGGCATCGGCACGTACGTGAAGTCCTCGGCCGAGTCCAACGCCGACGTCGGCGACAAGGCCAACGACGCCATCCGCGTCGACGGCCAGGACGTCCGCGCGAAGGTCGTCGGCGAGGGCGGCAACCTCGGCGCGACCCAGCTGGGCCGCATCGAGTTCGCCCGCACCGGCGGCCCCGAGGGCCAGGGCGGCAAGGTCAACACCGACGCCATCGACAACAGCGCCGGCGTCGACACCTCCGACCACGAGGTCAACATCAAGATCCTGCTCAACGGACTCGTCGCCGAGGGCGACATGACCGTCAAGCAGCGCAACAAGATCCTTGCCGAGATGACGGACGAGGTCGGCCGGCTCGTGCTGCGCAACAACTACGCGCAGAACACCGCCCTGGCCAACGCCGTCGCCCAGTCGCCGTCCCTGCTCCACGCCCACCAGCGGTTCATGCGCCGCCTGGGCCGCGACGGGGCCCTCGACCGCTCCCTGGAGTTCCTGCCCAACGACCGGCAGATCCGCGAGCTCCTGAACAACGGCCGGGGGCTGAGCCAGCCCGAGCTCGCCGTCCTCCTCGCGTACACCAAGATCACGGTGGCCGACGAGCTGATCGGTACGGACCTGCCGGACGACCCGTACCTGCGCGGGCTGCTCCACGCGTACTTCCCGACGCTGCTGCGCGAGAAGTTCCCCGAGGCCGTCGACAACCACGCGCTGCGCCGCGAGATCATCACGACGGTCCTGGTCAACGACACCGTCAACACCGGTGGCTCGACCTTCCTGCACCGCCTCCGCGAGGAGACCGGCGCGTCGATCGAGGAGATCGTCCGGGCGCAGACCGCCGCCCGCGTCGTCTTCCGGCTCAGCCAGGTCTGGGACGCCGTCGAGGCCCTCGACAACGTGGTGCCTGCCGACGTCCAGACCCGGATGCGGCTGCACTCCCGCCGGCTCGTCGAGCGCGGCACCCGCTGGCTGCTCAACAACCGGCCGCAGCCGCTCCAGCTCACCGAGACCATCGAGTTCTTCGGTGACCGGGTCGAGGAGGTCTGGGCGAAGCTGCCGCAGCTGCTGCGCGGCGCGGACCTGGAGTGGTACCAGTCGATCCTGGAGGAGCTGACCGAGGTCGGCGTGCCGGAGGAGCTCGCCCTGCGGGTCGCCGGCTTCTCCTCCGCCTTCCCGATCCTCGACATCGTCGCGATCGCGGACCGGACCGGCAAGGAGCCGCTGGCGGTCGCCGAGGTCTACTACGACCTGGCCGACCGGCTGCGGATCACCGACCTGATGGACCGGATCATCGAGCTGCCGCGCAGCGACCGGTGGCAGTCGATGGCCCGCGCCTCGATCCGCGAGGACCTCTTCGCGGCGCACGCGGCGCTGACCGCCGACGTCCTGTCGGCCGGCAACGGCACGACGAGCCCCGAGGAGCGGTTCAAGGCCTGGGAGGAGAAGAACGCGGCGCTGCTGGGCCGCGCGCGGACGACCCTGGAGGAGATCCAGAGCTCGGACACCTTCGACCTGGCGAACCTGTCGGTGGCGATGCGGACGATGCGGACGCTGCTCCGCTCGCACAGCTAGTCGCGCAGGCACGATGAGGAAGGGCCCCGCCGGTGTTCCGGTCGGGGCCCTTCCTCATTCCGCGTCGGGTGTCGCCGTGGAGGTCCACAGGCGGCGGGCGGCGAGCAGGGCCGCCGCGAGCAGCAGGCCGTTGCGGAGCACCATGACGCCCAGGCCGAGGGCGGTGCCGCCGACGACGTCGTCGTAGAGGACGGGGTACGCGAGGGAGCTGAGGGCGGCCGCCGGGAGGAGCAGCAGGGCGACCGGGCGCATGACCGTGCGGCGGGAGGTCAGGCAGACGGCGGCGAGGCCGAGCAGCCAGATCATGTACTGGGGGCTGATCACCCTGCTGGTGACGGTGAAGAGCAGGACGGCGGCGAGGGCCGCGTCGAGCGGGGTGGCGGGGGTCCAGCGGCGGGCCTGGAGACGCCAGAGGAGCAGCCAGCTGAACGCGAGCACGGTGAGCAGCAGGGCGAGGTGCCCGAGGGTGGAGACGTACGGGCCGACGTACTCGAAGGCGCCGTAACGGAACTCGACCCCGCCCGGCCAGGCGCCGGTGGCGCGGGCGAGGGCGAGGGCCGTGCCGCCCAGGGACTCGATCTGGATGCCGCGGCTGCCCTGCTGGCGCAGGAAGCCGAGGGAGTCGGAGAAGAAGAGCGCGAGGGTGGCGAGGAGCGCCAGGGCGGTGCCGGCGGCGGCGGTCCAGGCCTCTCGGCTGGTACGGCCCCGGGGCGTGCCGATCAGGGCGAGTGCCGGCCACACCTTGACCATGGCGCCGATGCCGGCGAGCGCACCGCCGAGCCGGTGGGCGGCGGGGGAGCGGGCGCCCAGGGCGAGGAGGGCGAGCACGGCGAGGGCGGTGGTCTGGACGTCGTACCGGGCGAGCGGCAGATGGAGGAGGAGCGGGAGGCCGCCGGCCCAGATCCAGGCGCCGTGGGTGAGGCGGGCGCTGTCGGCGAGGGCGAGGGCGAGCGTGACGAGGGCGTCGGCGAGCAGGGTGAGGGCGACGAAGGCCTGGAAGTAGGTGAGCCAGGGGAGGATGCCCGGCGACATGATCACGAGTCCCGCGCCGGGCGGGTACTGCCAGGTGACGTCGCCGGGCGGGAAGGTGCCGTCGGCGAACTTCCCGTACCAGTGCTGGTAGAGCCCCACCTCGCGGGCCACCCCGCCGATGCCGAGGTCGTCGCGGGCGAGGAGCAGGAGCATGCCGGCGCGGGTGAGGAGCCAGACGGCGGCGAGGGCGAGGGCGGGGCCGCGGCTGACGGTGACGAAGGTGGCGTAGGTGAAGGTGTCCGACGTGAAGGGGGAGCCGGTGAGGGAGGGGAGTTCGCTTCCGGGGCGGGGCGGGGCCCCGTTTCCGGAGGGGGCGGGGGGCTCGTCTCCGGAGCGGGGCGGCGGCTGCGGGGGACCGGGCTGCGGGTGAGGGTGCGTCACCCCACCGCACTTTAGCCCTCAATGTCTCATTTGTACGTTTCCTTCGTTCCCGGCCTAGCCGTGAACTCCTCGTACGCCGCCACCACCTCCTTCGCCGGGCCGTCCATCCGCAGCGTTCCCGCCTCCAGCCACAGGGCCCGCTCGCAGGTCTCCGTGATCGTGGAGTTCGAGTGGCTGACCAGGAAGACCGTCCCCGCCTCCGCCCGCAGTTCGTCGATCCGCCGCCGGCTGCGGCGGCGGAAGCGAGCGTCGCCGGTCGACAGGGCCTCGTCGATCAGGAGCACGTCGTGGCTCTTCGCGGCGGCGATGGAGAAGCGCAGCCGGGCGCCCATCCCGGAGGAGTACGTCCGCATCGGGCGGGAGATCGCGTCGTCCTTCTCGTTGATGCCGGAGAAGTCGACGATCTCGTCGTAGCGCTCCCGGACCTCCGCGCGGCTCATGCCCATCGCGAGGCCGCCCAGGATCACGTTCCGCTCGCCGGTCAGATCGTCCATCAGCGCCGCGTTGACGCCGAGGAGTGAGGGCTGTCCATGGGTGTAGAGCGACCCCCGGTCGACGGGCTGGAGGCCTGCGACGGCCTTCAGCAGGGTCGATTTCCCCGATCCGTTCGAACCGATCAGGCCGATCGCCTCGCCCCGGTACGCGACGAAGCTGACGCCCTTCACGGCGTGGACCCGGCGGCCGTCCGGGGCCGTCCGGCGGTTCAGCATCCGGCCCAGCGCGGCGGTGGCGCCGCCCCGGCCGCCGGGGTGCCCGCCGTGGACGGTGTACGTGATGTGGACGCCGTCGGCCACGACGGTGGGTGTCCTCGGTGATTCAGCCACGGCCGTACGTCTCCTCCGCCTTCCAGAACCACACGAAACCGCCTCCGAAGGCCAGCAGGGCCCAGCCGGCGGCGAGCGCCCACACGTGCGGCGGCAGCTGCGACGCCGTGAAGCTCTCGATCAGCGCGAAGCGCATGAGGTCGATGTAGACCGCCGCCGGGTTGCAATGGAGCGCGAGGACCACGGCCTCCGGGAAGCGCCCGCTGCTCGCCAGGTTCTGGATGGACCACATCGCGCCGGAGGCGTACATCCAGGTGCGGAGGACGAACGGCATCAGCTGGCTGATGTCCGGGGTGCGGGCCGCGAACCGGGCCAGGACGAGGGCCACGCCCGTGTTGAACAGTGCCTGGAGGAACAGTGCCGGGACGGCGAGCAGCCAGCTCCACGCGGGGAACTCGCCGAAGCAGGCCAGGATCACGACCAGCGCGGCGAGCGAGAACAGCAGCTGCTGGAGCTGCTGGACCGCGAGCGAGATCGGCAGACTCGCGCGCGGGAAGTGCAGGGCGCGGACCAGGCCCAGATTGCCGCTGATCGCCCGGGTGCCGGCCAGCGCCGTGTTGGACGTGAACGTCCACACGAAGATGCCGGTCATCAGGAAGGGGACGTAGTCGGGCACGCCGCTCTTCGCGTCCATCAGGACGCCGAAGATCAGGTAGTACACGGCCGCGTTGAGCAGCGGGGTCATCACCTGCCAGACCTGGCCGAGCCGCGCCTGGCTGAACTGGGCGGTGAGGCGGGCGGTCGCGAAGGCGGCGATGAAGTCGCGGCGGGACCAGAGCTGCCGCACATAGGCGGGGAGTGAGGGGCGGGCCCCGCTGACGCTGAGGCCGTGGCGGCGGGCGAGGGCGGCGAGGTCCTCCGCAGG
Source organism: Streptomyces sp. NPDC034084 (assembly GCF_055575535.1). Classification (NCBI taxonomy): domain Bacteria; kingdom Bacillati; phylum Actinomycetota; class Actinomycetes; order Kitasatosporales; family Streptomycetaceae; genus Streptomyces; species Streptomyces sp. NPDC034084. The sequence goes on along the minus strand of NZ_JBVISK010000001.1, from coordinate 1,190,708 downwards.
GGCGGCGGGGGCCGCCGCCGGGGCGGCCGGTGCCGGTCGCGCGGCTGTCGCGGCGGGGGTCAGGGTCGTGGTCACGGGCGGGCGCTTTCGACGAGGGGTGCGGGGGCGCGTGATGCCGTCGGCGATGGAACGGGTCCGTATCGTCGCTACGGGGAGGTTAGGGTGCCCGCACGTCGGAACGCAACCGTATCGTCGCAACGGAGTCGGGATGTCGCCGTTGGTTAGGATGCCGTCCATGACCGAACCGACCCCCCGCCGCGCCCCCGCCGGAGCCGCCGTACTCCGCGAGGACGTGACCGAGGCCATCCGCGCCGCCGTCTTCGAGGAGCTCGCGGCCGTCGGCTTCGCCCGGATGTCCATCGAGGGCATCGCGCGCCGCGCGGGCGTCGGCAAGACCGCCGTCTACCGGCGCTGGAAGTCCAAGCTGTCCCTCGTCCTCGACCTCGTCGGCGCCTTCGCCGCCCAGGGCCTGCCGGCCCCGGCCAGCGGCTCCCTGTACGGGGACGTGCGCGCCCTCCTCGAAGTCGCCTCGCACGCCCTGCGCCACCCGGTCGCCTCGCAGGTCATCCCGGACCTGCTCGTCGAGGCCGCCCGGCACCCCGAGATCGCCGAGACCGTCAAGGCCGTGCTGCTCGACGGGCAGCAGGGCGTCATGACCCAGATCGTCCGCGAGGCCGTCGCGCGCGGCGAACTCCCCGAGGGCGCCGACCCCGGCAAGGCCCTCGACCTGGTCGTCGGACCGCTCTACTGGCGCCTTGTCGTCGTCCGTACGCCCCTGCCCCAGGGGTACGTGGACGAGCTCGCGCGCGCGGCGGTCGCGGCGCTCACGGCGTGACCGCCGCGGGCTACTTCACCGCGCCCGCCATCACCCCCGACGCGAACTGCCGCTGGAACGCGAAGAACACCACCAGCGGCACCACCATCGACACGAACGCCCCCGGCGCCAGCACGTCCACGTTGTTGCCGAACTGGCGAACCTGCTGCTGGAGCGCCACCGTGATCGGCGGCGACTGCGAGTCCGCGAAGATCAGCGCGATCAGCATGTCGTTCCACACCCACAGGAACTGGAAGATTCCGAGCGAGGCGATCGCCGGGCCGCCGAGCGGCAGCACCACCCGCGTGAAGAGGCGGATCTCGCCCGCCCCGTCGAGCCGCGCCGCCTCCAGGAGCTCACGCGGGATCTCCGCGAAGAAGTTCCGCAGCAGGAAGATCGCGAACGGCAGACCGAAGGCCGTGTGGAAGAGGACCACGCCGAGCGTCGTCTCGAAGAGCCCCACCGCGCCGAACAGCTTCGACACCGGGACCAGAGCCACCTGCACCGGTACCACGAGCAGCGCGACCACGCCCAGGAACCACCAGTCCCGGCCCGGGAACTCCAGCCATGCGAAGGCGTAACCGGCGAGCGAGCCGATGACGAGGACGAGGAGGGTGGCCGGGACGGTGATCAGGACGGTGGAGAGGAGCGAGCCGGTGATCGTGTCGTTCGCGAGGAGATGGGCGTAGTTCTCGGTGGTCAGCTGGGCCGGGGCCGTGAACACCTGCCACCAGCCGCTCGCAGCGATGTCGGACGGCGAGCGGAGCGAGGAGAGCAGCAGCCCGACCGTCGGCAGCAGCCAGAACAGGGCGGCGAGCAGGAGGAAGACCCGGACGGCGCCGGACGCGGCCCTGCCGGCGAGCCGGCCGGCGAGCCGCGTGGCCGCCCCCGGGGTCTTCCGTGCGGCCGTCCGGGTGGCGGTCTCGGTGGCGAGCGACGTCATCGGCGGGACTCCCTTCGGATGCGGCGGATGTTGACCACCATCACCGGCAGCACGAGAAGGAGCAGGACGACGGCGATGGCCGAGCCCACCCCGAGATCCGCGTCCGTGCCGAAGGACGAGCGGTACAGCTGGAGCGCGAGCACGTTCGCGTCGTCCTGTGCGGACCCCGGCGCGATGACGAAGACCAGGTCGAAGACCTTCAGCACGTTGATCATCAGGGTGACGAGGACGACCACGAGGACCGGCGCGAGGAGCGGCACCGTGATCCGCCGGAACACCTGCCACTCGTTCGCCCCGTCCACCCGCGCCGCCTCGAGCAGTTCACGCGGGACGGCAGCGAGCCCGGCGCCGATCAGCACCATCGCGAACCCGGCCCACATCCACACGTACGCCCCGATCACCGCCGGGGTGACGAGCGAGGGGCCCAGCCACTCCACGCCGTTGTACTGTTCCCGGAAATTGCTCGCGGGGAGACGCAGTACGGCTCCGTCGGCGCGGTCGGCGGGCAGGGTGAAGGTGCCGTCGGCGGCCGCCGTGGCCGTGGCGACCACCTTTCCGTCCCGTACCGCCTCGATCCGCAGCCCCTTGAGGCCCAGCTCCTTCGCATCGACCACGTTCGGCTTCCCGCCGCCGCCCCGGGTGAAGTCCAGCCAGGCCGTCCCGGTGATCCCGCTGGACGCGGGCGCCGGCGCCTGCGCCGGGCGGGCGTCCTGGGGCATCTGCGCCGGAGCCACCCCCACCAGGGGAAGCAGCACGGGCACCCCGGCCCGTACCGGCGCCTTCGTCTCGAACGCCCCGCCCCCAGCCGCCTTCAACGGGTGAGCGGGCAGCGGCCGGGCCCGGGGGAAGACGGAGGACTCGGCGAAGGTGTCGTGGACCCCGACCCAGACGGCGTTGGCGACCCCCCGGTCCGGGTCCTGCTCGTAGACGAGCCGGAAGATGATCCCGGCGGCGAGCATCGAGATCGCCATCGGCATGAAGACGACCAGCTTGAACGCCGTCCCCCACCGCACCCGCTCGGTCAGCACGGCGAAGACCAGGCCGAGCGCGGTGGCGACCGCCGGGGCCACCACCAGCCAGATCAGGTTGTTGCGGACGGCGGTGCGCAGCGACTCGTCGGTGACGAGCGCGAGGTAGTTGTCGAGACCGACGAAGGACGAGTCCGAGCGGTCGAAGAGCGAGCGCCGGACGGAGTACCCGATCGGGTAGACCACGAGCGCGCCGAGGAGGAGCAGGGCGGGCAGCAGGAAACCTGCCGCCACCGCCTTGCTCCGGCGGGGGATCCGCGGCATTCCCGGCACCTCAGCCCTTGGCGGCGGCCCGGTACGCCTTCGCCGCGTCCGCCTCCAGGCGCGCCTGGGTCCCGGCGATGTCCTGCGGGTTCTTCAGGAAGTCCTGGAGCGCCTTCCACTCGCCCTTCCCCGGCGTCCCGCCGAAGGACTGCGGCATCTGGTCCGACATGTCGAAGCGGAAGTCGTCACCCGCGCCGATGAGCGCCTTGGCGATCTCACGCTGGACGTCGTTCGGGTACGCCGCCGGGTCCAGGTTCTTGTTGGGCGAGAGGAAGCCGCCCTCGGCCGCCCAGATCTTCGCCGCGTCCGGGGAGGCGAGGAAGGCGAGCAGCGCCTGCGCGCCCTTGGTGTCCTTCAGGGCCACGGCCGCGTCGCCGGCCGTCACCACGGGGGCGGTGCCGCCGTCGCCGACCTTCGGGAACGGAAAGACCTTCGCGTCCTTCCCGACCTCCGCCTTCGTCTGGGCGATGTTGACGGCGGCGAAGTCGCCCTCGAAGACCATCGCCCCCTTCGGCTGGTCCCCGCCCGTGAAGGTCTGGGTGACCGAGGCCGGGTACTCCGTCTGCAGCGCTCCGGTCGGCCCGCCCGCGATCAGGGCCGGCTTGCCGAAGAGCTCGGCGAGGGTCTTCAGGGCGGCGGTGACGGACGGGTCCGTCCACTTGATCTCGTGCTTCGCCAGCTGGTCGTACTTGGCCGGTCCCGCCTGCGAGAGGTAGACGTTCTCGAACCAGTCGGTGAGGGTCCAGCCGTCCGCGCCGCCGACCGAGACCGGCGTCACGCCCGAGGCGGAGATCGTCTCGGCCGTGGACAGGAACTCCTTCCACGTCTTCGGCTCGGAGGCGCCCGCGCCCTCGAAGACGGCGGTGTTGTACCAGACCAGGGACTTGTTCGCGGCCTTGAAGTACACCCCGTACTGGGTGCCGTCCACCGCGCCGAGCTCCTGCCAGCCGCGCGAGTAGTTCGCCGCCAGCTGCGCCTTGGCTTCCGGGCCGACCGGCTTCAGCCACTTCTGGGCGGCGGCCTGCCGGATCGCGCCCACCTGGGGCAGCATCGCCACGTCCGGCGGGGAACCGCCGGCGATCTTCGTGCCCAGGAAGTTCACGATCGGGTCCTGCGCGGGGACGAAGGTGACGGTCGCCCCGGTGCGCTTCTCGAACTCCTTCAGGACCTTGGTGAAGTTCTCCTGCTCGGGGCCCGTCCAGACGGCGGCGACCTCGATCTTCTCGCCCTTCAGGGAGAGTTCGCGGTCGGGCGCGGGATCCCCCTTGTCCTTGGCGGCCTCGCCGCCGCAGCCCGCCAGGGCGAGTGCGGCCAGCGCCGCGAGCGCCGTGAACGTCACCGCGGCCTTGCGTGGACGAAGAGTTGTACGCATCGCTGCCCCGTCTCCCGTGTGCTTCGCTGTCCCGTGCGTTTCACTGTCCGTCCGACAGGTCTACGCCGGGCCGCGGAGCCCCGCAATACCGCCTTCCGTGTCAAGCGGGCGATCGTGACGCCCTCGTGACGTGCTGTCAGCCGTGCGTGGCCGGGGTGAGCGGGGGCACGGGGGTCGCCTCGACCGAGCGCGCCGCCCGGTCGAGCGCGCTCGCCAGGAGGGCCAGGTCCGTCGGTCCGTTGCCCAGCTCGCGGACCGGGCGGCGGGTGGGCGGGTCGCCCATCCGCTCCCACTCCAGCGGGACGACCGTCGGGCGGAGCGTCGCCGTCCGGGGGATCCGGCCCGTCACGCGGCCCGCCTGGAACGGCGTCACCCGGCCGTCCGGATGCCCGAGGCGGCCCCGCCCGGCCACCGGGACGTCCGGGCCCGCCGCCACCGGGGGCGCGTCGAGCACGATCCGCAACCGTGCGCCGTGCGCCAGCTCGGTGTCGGCGGTACGGTCCGGGCGCGCCGAGGTCGCGACGAGGTGCACCCCGAGCCGCTCCCCGTGCCGCGCGACGGCCTCCAGAGCCCGTACGACGGACCCGGCGGCCGGCCGGCCGGGGGCGCCGAGCGCGGGGGCGACCAGGGCGTCGAAGTCGTCGACGAGGACGACGAGCCGCGGCAACTGCCCGCTCCCCGCCCCTCCCGCGGGACCCTGCTCTCCGGATGCGGGCCGCGGGATCCGCCCATGGACGTCGTCCGTGCCGGGGTACGGGGTGCGGGTGCTCGTCCTGCCGGTTCCGTCGCCGGCGCCCGCGCCGACGCGGAGGGTGGGGTGGTCGGTGAGGTCGTCGGCGCCGGTGCGGAGGGTGCGGCTGCTCGGGCGGTCGTCGAGAGGCCCGGAGTCCCGCCGCGGCAGCCGCCCACTGGGCGTATCGGCCAGGAAGGAGTCCCCGCCGGAGCGCACCCGCGCGCTGGGCCGGCCGTCGAGCGAACCGTCCCCGGCCCGGGGGACGCGCCCGCCGGGACGGTCGGCGAGATCACCGGTACCCGGGTGGGGGGTACGGCCGCTCGGGCGGCCGCCCAGGTCACCCCCGCGCTCGGCGCGCCCGCTCGACCCGGACGTCACGTCGCCCGCGCCCGCGCGCGGGACGCGCCCGGCGCTGGGGAGCGAGCCGATCGTGCCGTCGCCCGTGCGGAGCGTGCGGCTGCTCGGGCGGTCCGGGGCGTCGCCGGTGTCCGGGACCCGGACGGTCGCGCGGGCACCCTGGGGCAGGGATTCCGCCGCGCTGGGGGCCCGCTGGCCGATCAGCCGGTCGGCGGCGGGCGGGCGGCTGCCCCGGCGGTCGGCGAAGTGCCCGTCGCCCAGGAGTTCCGCCCGGCGCTTCAGCTCGGCGCCGAGCGCCTGCGCGAACTCCCGCATCCGTACCGGGTCCGAGGCGACCAGGTGCTCGGTGACGTGCGGCAGCTCCGTACAGACCGCGAGACCTTCGCCGCGCTCGCCGCCCGCGCCGTCCACCAGGAGCAGGCCGAGCCGGTCCGGGCGGCCGCCCGCCGCGAGCGAGGCGGCGATGGAGCGGAGCAGCTCCGTGCGCCCGCTGCCCGCCGGGCCCTCGATCAGCAGGTGCGGGCCCTCCTTGGTGAGGTCGACGGCGAGCGGTCCGCGCGGGCCCGCGCCCAGGACGGCCGTGCCGTCCCCGGCGGAGGCCCAGCGGGCCATCAGGGAGGCGGGGGTGGCGCGGGCGAGCCCGAGCTCGTCGAGGAGGCGGGCCGAAGGGGGCAGGGCGGCGGTCCGGCCGTGCGGGGCCGCCGCCGTCTCCGGGCGCAGCGGGGCGAGGGCCCGGCCGAACCGCTCGGCCCAGGCGACGGAGACCGCGTCGACGACGCCGACGGTGCCGTGGCCCGCGAGCCGTCCGCCGGAGGTGCGGAGCAGCCGCAGGGCCGTCGCCACGTCACCGCTCAGGAGCGCGGCGGCCCCGCACTCGCGGAAGGCGAGGGACGCGGCGCACGCGGCCTCGTAGGTGGCGGCCACCGGCGATTCCGGCGTGGCGGAGGGCGCCTCGGCGAGGCAGAGGAGGTGGATGCCGGCCGCCGCGCCCACGCCCGCGAGGCGCGCGACCGTCTCGCGCAGGGCCGCCGATCCCGGGTCTCCGTCGACGATCACGACCGTCGTCGGCCCGTCGTGGCGGGCCGCCGCGTCGGCGACGGCGGCGCGGTCGGCGCTGGGCCAGCCGGGGCCGAGCGGCCCGTCGTCGAGCCGCCGGGTCAGCTCGGCCGTACGGGCCTGCGCCTGCTCGCGGTCGTACGCCAGGAGCAGCCGGCAGTCCTGGCCGTGGGCCGGCCGGGCGTGCGGGAGCCAGCCGAGCCAGCCCCAGGCGCGGCGCCGCTCCTCCAGGGGGCGGTGCCGGTCGGCGCTGATGAGCACGATCTCCAGGTCGGAGGGGGAGTGCAGGGCGGCGAGCTGGGCCACGACCGAGCGCGCGAGGCCGGTGAGCCGGTCGCCGGGGCCCGCCAGGCCGAGCGAACCGGCCTCGCGCAGTCCGACGGTGACCGGGACGCCGGAGAGGTCGGCGCGGTCCGTGGTGCCGAGCCGGACCACCAGGGACTCGGGGTGGTCCTGGGCCCGCTCCCATAGGCGGGGGCCGGGGCCGAGGGCGGTGAGCAGGACGGTGGCCGGGTCGGGCCAGGTGTCGGCGCCAGGTACGGGACCGGGGGCGCCGCCCCGCGCCACGGTGCCGAGCCCCGGGCCGGCGTGGGTGGCGGGGGAGGCGGGGAGGCCGGCGGCGGGGGCCGGGAGCTCCTCGCGGCCGCCCGCCAGACGCCGGGCCCACGCGCCGAGTCCGCGCTTGCCGCCGCCGCGCGCGGGCGCCGTGGGCGTGTCCTCCCGGCCCCGGGAGCGGTCGGCCCGCGGGGTCCTGCCGTGCGGCTCGCCGCCGTCGGCGCCGTCGTGGTCCGCGTACGCGCCGGGACCGCCGCCGTATCCGTCGCGGGGGTCCCCCCCGTGCGCGTGGCCGCCGTCGTGGACCTCGCCGAACGCGATCCCGCGTGCGCCGCCGTGGGTGGTGTCGTCCGCCGGTTTCACCCGGTCGGTCCGGTCCGGCACGTCCGTCGCATGCGCGACGCGCAGGTGGCCCTCCCCGTCCGGGGCCGTCGCCACCGTCTCCGTACCACCGGGGGCGCCGCCGGGGCCCGTCAGACGGAGGGCGGACTCGCCGAGCCGCAGCAGCGCGCCCGGGCGGAGCGGGACGGGGCGGTCTCCGACGGGGACGCCGTCGAGCGTCGTGCCGTTCGTCGAGCCCCGGTCGGCGACCGTGACCCGGCCGTCCTCGCGGACGGTCACCGTGCAGTGGGAGCGGGAGACGTCCGGGTCGTCGAGCGGCACGTCGGCGTCGGCGGAACGGCCGATTCTGATCGCTCCGCCGTGCAGCAGGTGCACGCCGCCCGCGTCCGGGCCCGCCACCACGTGCAGCCGGGCGAAGGCCGTCTCGTCGGCCCGGTCGTCAGGGCCGGGGACCTGGAGGGAGAGGACCGCGCCGTCGACCAGCGGGGGTTCGCCGAGGACGCAGCGCCGGCCGTCGAGCCGCTCCGCGCCCGCGTAGAGCACGGTCGTGCCCGAGGCGGAGGTGTCGGGGCCGGTGACGGCGGCGGCGAGGTTCGAGGCCACGGCGGCGAGGGCCGTCCCGGCCGGGGCCGTGACGAGCACGTCGCAGGCGCGCCCGGCGCCGTGGCCGGCGTACGGCGCGAGGACGGTCAGCCGGATCTGCATCGCCGTCAGCGGTCCCTTCTGCGCGAACCGGCCCGGCAGGGGGAACCGCCCTGTGTCTCCCCCCACCCGGCACGGGCGCGTCGCCCGGTACAGGTCGGCACGGCGCGGGGGCTCCCGACCCCACCGATGCGACGTGCTGCAGGCATCCTCGCACCTGCCACCGACAACACGCCCGCGGGTCGGTCACAAGTGATCTTGAACGGTCGGCGGTGGGCGAGAAATAGCCTGGTTGGGCATGCCTTCGGCGCATGCGTGGCAACCGTCGCACGTCGTGGAGCGTCTTCTTCCGGACAAGTTCCGTTCGCTCCGGACCCCCGACGAGGCCCGGACGCGGCCCGGGAACCGGCCTGTGGACGACCGGCCTGTGACCCGTTCGGCGGCACTAAAGTGGGTCGGACACCCGGACGGGGTCACAACTCAGGACAGGGACTCCGGTCGACTCGGGACGGGGACCCCGGAAGCTCAGGACAGGGACCCCGGGAACATCCCCGGACCACGATCAGCAGGGAGCGCGTGACGTGCGGCCTATCGGCAGCAAGTACCTGCTCGAGGAGCCGCTCGGCCGCGGCGCCACGGGCACCGTCTGGCGAGCCCGCCAGCGGGAGACGGCGGGCGCCGAGGCGGCCGTGCCCGGCCAGCCCGGCGAGACCGTCGCGATCAAGGTCCTCAAGGAGGAGCTGGCCAACGACGCGGACATCGTGATGCGCTTCCTGCGCGAGCGGTCCGTGCTGCTCCGGCTGACCCACCCGAACATCGTGCGCACCCGCGACCTGGTCGTCGAAGGCGATGTCCTCGCCCTCGTCATGGACCTCGTCGAGGGCCCCGACCTGCACCGGTACATCAGGGAGAGCGGCCCGCTCACCCCGGTCGCCGCCGCCCTCCTCACCGCCCAGATCGCCGACGCGCTCGCCGCCAGCCACGCCGACGGCGTCGTCCACCGCGACCTCAAGCCGGCCAACGTCCTGCTCGCCGAGCAGGGCGGCCAGATGCACCCGATGCTCACCGACTTCGGCATCGCGCGCCTCGCCGACTCCCCGGGCCTGACCCGCACCCACGAATTCGTCGGCACGCCCGCGTACGTGGCGCCCGAGTCCGCCGAGGGCCGCCCGCAGACCTCCGCCGTCGACATCTACGGCGCGGGCATCCTCCTCTACGAGCTGGTCACCGGCCGGCCGCCGTTCGCGGGCGGCACCGCCCTCGAGGTCCTCCACCGCCACCTCAGCGAGGAGCCGCGCCGCCCCTCGACCGTGCCCGGACCGCTGTGGACGGTCATAGAGCGCTGCCTCAGCAAGAACCCGGACCGGCGGCCCAGCGCCGTGAACCTCGCCCGGGGCCTGCGCGCGGTCGCCGCCGGCATCGGCGTGCACGCCACGCCCGCCCAGATCGAGGCGGCGGACGGCGTCGGCGCGCTCCTCGCTCCCGACCCGGCGCCCGCGCCGGTCCCGGGCACCCCCGAGGCCCAGACCCCGGGCGCCGCCGACCCGACCCAGGTGCTGCCCACGGGCGCCGCCGGTGCCGGGACGCCCCCGCAGTACGACCCCGCCGCCGCGACCAGCGTCATGCCGACCAGCGGCCCGATGGGCGGCGCCGACCCGACGGCCGTCATGCCCCCCGTACCGCCGCAGCCGCCCCAGTCCGGTCAGCCCGAGGATCCGCACCCCTGGCAGAGCCAGCTGCGCCAGGTCCGCGACCGCAACGAGCAGACGCAGGTGCAGTACCTCGACCCGAGCGAGGACCCCCTGCGCCGCCGCCCGCAGCGCCGGCCGCAGCAGCCCCCGCAGGACCAGCGCCCCGGCCCGTACGGACAGCAGCAGGACCAGCGCCCCGGCCCGTACGGACAGCAGCAGCAGGGACAGCAGCCGCCCCCGCCGTACCAGCAGCAGCGCCCTGCCCCGCAGCGCCCCGCACCCCAGCCGTACCAGCAGCAGCCGCAGCGGTACGCGCCCCCGCCGCCCCCGCAGCAGCAGTACACGCCGCCGCAGCCGCCGCCCCAGGCCCCGGCGCCGCGCGAGCCGCGCCCGCCGCGTCAGCGCAGCGCCAACCCCGTGCGGATCCCCGGCCTCGGCTGCCTCAAGGGCTGCCTGATCATGATCGTCCTCTTCGTGGTCGCCGGCTGGCTCGTCTGGGAGCTCACCCCGCTCCAGGACTGGGTCGCCCAGGGCAAGGGCTACTGGGAGGCCATCGGCGACGGCATCACGAAGCTGTCCGACTGGTTCTCCTCGCTCGGCGAGTCCACCGGTTCCGGGGGTACTACCGGCGGTACGGGGCAGTAACACTGCCGATTTGTCGACTTCCGAGGGGTGATTTCCCCTCGGAAGTCGAGACCGGCGGCCGGGGACGCGTAGCTTTGTCGAGAACCGCAGCCGCTGAGGGAGCAGTCTTGGCACGGAACATCGGCAGCCGCTACACCGCCCACCAGATCCTCGGGCGGGGCAGCGCCGGAACGGTGTGGCTCGGCGAGGGACCCGAAGGGCCCGTCGCCGTCAAACTGCTGCGCGAGGACCTGGCCTCCGACCAGGAGCTCGTCGGCCGCTTCGTCCAGGAGCGGACCGCGCTGCTCGGCCTCGACCACCCCCGGGTGGTCAAGGTCCGCGACCTCGTCGTCGACGGCAACGACCTCGCCCTCGTCATGGACCTCGTCCGCGGCACCGACCTGCGCACCCGGCTCGACCGGGAGCGACGCCTCGCGCCCGAGGCCGCCGTCGCGATCGTCACCGACGTCGCCGAGGCCCTCGCCGCCGCGCACGCCGCCGGGATCGTCCACCGGGACGTCAAGCCCGAGAACATCCTGCTCGACATGGAGGGGCCCCTCGGCCCCGGCGGGGCCCACCCCGCCCTCCTCACCGACTTCGGCGTCGCCAAACTGATCGACACCCCGGGCCGCACCAAGGCCACCCGGATCATCGGCACCCCCGACTACCTCGCCCCCGAGATCGTCGAGGGGCTCCCGCCGCGCGCCGCCGTCGACATCTACGCCCTCGCGACCGTCCTGTACGAGCTGCTCGCCGGCTTCACCCCGTTCGGCGGCGGCCATCCCGGCGCGGTCCTGCGCCGCCACGTCACCGAGACCGTCGTCCCGCTGCCCGGCATCCCCGAGGAGCTGTGGCAGACGATCGTCCAGTGCCTCGCCAAGGCCCCCGCCTCCCGGCTGCGGGCCTCCGAGCTCGCCACCCGCCTGCGGGACGTCCTGCCGCTGCTCAAGGGCATCCCGCCGCTCGACGTCGACGAGCCGGACGCGGAGCCCGCCCCGGAGCCGTACGAGGAGGACACGTACGCCACGGGTACGGGAACGGGCGAGCCCGGTCCGCGCCGCGCCGCCGTCCCGCTCGTCCCCGGCGCCTCCGCCGACTCCAACCGCGACACCCACACCTCCATGCGCGTCCCGGCCCCCGACGAGCTCTCCGGCGGCCCCCTCGGCACCGCCCGCGCCCCGCGCCCGGCCGGCGCCCGCCGCCCCGGCTCGGCCCGCCACAAGGCGGGCGCGGTCCGCAAGAGACGGATCACCCTGGCCGTCGCGGCGGTCGTGGTCGCGGGCGCGCTCGGCGCCGGCGGCTACCTGGCGGCCTCCGGCGACGGGGACGCCCCGCCGCAGGACTCCACGCAGTCCTCCCAGCCGTAGGTTCGGCTCCTTGCCCGGAGCCGTTACGCTGGACGCGTGGCAGTCGTCGATGTATCCGAAGAGCTGAAGTCCCTCTCCTCGACCATGGGGTCGATCGAGGCCGTCCTGGACCTCGAGAAGCTGAGGGCCGACATCGCCGTGCTCGAAGAGCAGGCCGCGGCCCCGTCCCTGTGGGACGACCCGGAGGCGGCGCAGAAGATCACGAGCAAGCTTTCGCACCTCCAGGCCGAGGTCCGCAAGGCCGAGAACCTGCGCAGCCGGATCGACGACCTCGCGGTGCTCTTCGAGCTCGCCGAGGAGATGGACGACCAGGACACCCTCGCCGAGGCCGAGACGGAGCTCGTCTCCGTCCGCAAGGCCCTCGACGAGATGGAGGTCCGCACCCTCCTCTCCGGCGAGTACGACGAGCGCGAGGCCCTGGTCAACATCCGGGCCGAGGCCGGCGGCGTCGACGCCTCCGACTTCGCCGAGCGGCTCCAGCGGATGTACCTGCGCTGGGCGGAGCGGCACGGCTACGCGACAGAGGTCTACGAGACCTCGTACGCGGAGGAGGCGGGCATCAAGTCCACCACCTTCGTGGTGAAGGCCCCGTACGCCTACGGCACGCTCTCCGTCGAGCAGGGCACCCACCGTCTGGTCCGCATCTCGCCCTTCGACAACCAGGGCCGCCGCCAGACCTCGTTCGCCGGCGTCGAGATCCTGCCGGTCGTCGAGTCCTCCGACCACGTCGAGATCGACGAGTCCGAGCTGCGCATCGACGTCTACCGCGCCTCGGGCCCCGGCGGTCAGGGCGTCAACACGACCGACTCGGCCGTGCGCATCACGCACCTCCCGACCGGCATCGTCGTCTCCTGCCAGAACGAGCGCTCGCAGATCCAGAACAAGGCGAGCGCCATGAACGTCCTCCAGGCCAAGCTCCTGGAGCGCCAGCGCCAGGAGGAGCGCGCCAGGATGGACGCCCTCAAGGACAGCGGCAGCTCCTGGGGCAACCAGATGCGTTCGTACGTGCTCCACCCGTACCAGATGGTCAAGGACCTCCGTACGGAGTTCGAGGTCGGCAACCCGCAGGCCGTCCTGGACGGCGAGATCGACGGCTTCCTGGAGGCGGGCATCCGCTGGCGCAAGCAGCAGGACAAGTAGTCCCTCCGTCGTCACGGCCCCGGGCCCCGCACCTCTCGGTGCGGGGCCCGGGGCCGTCCCCGCACCCTCCCGTGTATTCGCTGCCGCAAGCGGAAGCGAGGCCGTCGGGACGCTTTGTCGACAAGGGAACTGGCCTCGGCGGGCCCGGAGTTCAGGGTTTACGTCACAGTTGCATCGTCGCATGTCGGTCACCTGGTGATCTTTCGGGCATCGCACGCGCAACGACCTTGACGCTTCATCGGAAACTCGGGAGGGTGACGTACTGGCATGCGCTTTTCTGGGACGCGTGTGAACGGGGGCCGGTCCAGTCGTGACGTCGCCTCTGCTGCGCGGGGCCATGAGCGCTGCCCCATGACGAGATGAGCTACTGGGGGTAGCAGCTAAATGACCAACAAGACGCGAGTCCGCCTGGTGCGGGTCGCGGCCAGTGCCGTGATCATCGCCGGTGCGTCCCTGACCGCGGCCGGTGCCGCGCAGGCCGTCGGCGGATTCGGAACCGACTCGAACCCGACCCAGGATGCCGGTATCGGGATCCAGGTCGACGGTGAGGAGAACGGCATCATCGGCGGCGGGATCTCCGGCGGCGCCTCGGCCGACGGTGGTGCCGCCGATGGCGGTGCGGCCGCTGACGGTGGCGCTGCCGCCGATGGTGGCGCTGCCGCCGATGGTGGTGCGGCCGCTGACGGTGGTGCCGCTGCTGACGGTGGTGCGGCTGCTGACGGTGGTGCCGCGGCCGACGGTGGCGCGGCCGCCGATGGCGGTGCGGCTGCTGACGGTGGCGCGGCCGCCGACGGTGGTGCCGCTGCCGACGGCGGCGCGGCTGCTGACGGTGGTGCCGCGGCCGACGGTGGTGCGGCTGCTGACGGTGGTGCCGCTGCCGACGGCGGTGCTGCCGCTGACGGTGGTGCCGCTGCCGATGGTGGCGCCGCGGCCGACGGTGGCGCGGCCGCCGATGGTGGTGCTGCCGCAGACGGTGGCGCGGCTGCCGACGGTGGCGCCGCCGCTGACGGCGGTGCGTCCTCGAACGGCAACTCCAACGGCAACTCCAACGGCAACTCCAACGGCTCCGGCAACGGCGGTTCGTCGTCCAACGGTGGTTCCGCCACCAGTGGCGGCAGCTCGTCCGCCGACGGCGGTTCGGCCTCCACCGACGGCGGCTCCACCACCACCGGTGGCGGCTCGTCCACCGACGGTGGCGCCGGGACCTGCACCGTCGACCTCGACGGCGCCGAGTGCGTGGACACCCCGAACAACACCGACACCGACCAGGCCGGCTCGCAGCCCGTCCAGCAGGGTCAGGCCAAGGAAGAGCTCGCCGAGACCGGTGCGGCCGAGACCTCGTTCCTGATCATCGGTGCCGCCACCATGATCGCCGGCGGCATCGGCTTCCGTATGCTGCCGCGTCTCGTCGGCGGCGGTCGCGCCGCTGTCTGACGCGGTCGCGCGGACGCATGACGAAGGGCCGGGGAGCACGCTCCCCGGCCCTTTCGCATGGTTCCGGCTCGTGGGCGCCCCCGCGCCCCCGTGCTCTCCGTTCAGGCCGCCTGGACCACGGCGAGCAGCGCGATCGCCGCGAGCAGGGCGATCGCCAGGGTCAGCAGCATCGCGGGGGACGGCCCCTGAGGGGTCAGTCGCTCCCGGTTGGCGCGGCAGACAGGGCAGCGGCCCTCGGACACCGGGGCCGCGCAGTTGGCGCACACCAGTCGGTCGTAGGTCATGCGCTCTCCTCCTCCCGCACTGGGGTACTCACCAGGACAACGTCCGGAGGGATCCGGACGTTCCCCCTACCACTGTGCCAGCTCCTCGGCGTTTCGGCGCGCCCCGCCGGATCGCCCGCCGCCCCTCCGGAAGGGCGAAAAGGATAAACGGTGCAAGCCGGGACCGCGACTGCGCGGGCCATCCCCGGTCGCGTAAGGTCACGCTCACCTACTCCCGGCCGACCGTGGTGCATCCGTGATCCGATTCGACAACGTCTCCAAGTCCTATCCGAAGCAGAGCCGCCCCGCTCTCCGGGATGTCTCCCTGGAGATCGAGAAGGGGGAGTTCGTCTTCCTCGTCGGTTCCTCCGGCTCCGGAAAGTCGACTTTCCTGCGACTGCTCCTGCGTGAGGAGCGCGCCAGCCAGGGCCAGGTGCACGTCCTCGGCAAGGACCTGGCCCGGCTCTCCAACTGGAAGGTGCCGCAGATGCGGCGTCAGCTGGGCACCGTCTTCCAGGACTTCCGCCTGCTGCCCAACAAGACCGTCGCCGAGAACGTGGCCTTCGCCCAGGAGGTCATCGGCAAGCCGCGCGGCGAGATCCGCAAGGCCGTGCCGCAGGTGCTCGACCTGGTCGGGCTGGGCGGCAAGGAGGACCGGATGCCGGGCGAGCTGTCCGGTGGTGAGCAGCAGCGCGTCGCCATCGCGCGGGCCTTCGTCAACCGGCCGATGCTGCTGATCGCCGACGAGCCCACCGGCAACCTCGACCCGCAGACCTCCGTCGGCATCATGAAGCTGCTCGACCGGATCAACAGGACAGGGACCACCGTCGTCATGGCGACCCACGACCAGAACATCGTCGACCAGATGCGCAAGCGCGTCATCGAGCTCGAAAAGGGCCGCCTCGTCCGTGACCAGGCGCGCGGCGTCTACGGATACCAGCACTGAGCCTGTAGCGAGTAGGAGAAAGCAGACCCATGCGCGCTCAGTTCGTGCTCTCCGAGATCGGTGTCGGTCTCCGGCGCAATCTCACGATGACCTTCGCCGTCATCGTCTCCGTAGCCCTCTCGCTCGCCCTCTTCGGCGGTGCGCTGCTCATGCGCGAGCAGGTCAGCACGATGAAGGACTACTGGTACGACAAGGTCAACGTCTCCATCTTCCTCTGCAACAAGGCGGACGCGGCCACGGCGGCCAAGTGCTCCAAGGGCGCGGTCACCAGCCAGCAGAAGGAGCAGATCGAGGCCGATCTGAAGGAGATGAACATCGTCGAGTCCGTCCAGCACGAGACGGCCGACCAGGCGTTCAAGCACTACAAGGAGCAGTACGGCGACACCGCCATCGCCTCCGTGGTGACGCCGGACCAGATGCAGGAGTCGTTCCGGGTCAAGCTCAAGGACCCGGAGAAGTACAAGGTCGTCGCCACGGCCTTCGCCGGCCGGGACGGCGTCGAGTCGGTCCAGGACCAGCGGAACATCCTGCAGAACCTCTTCGACCTGATGAACGGCATGAACATCGCCGCTCTCGGCGTCATGGGCCTGATGCTGATCATCGCGCTGATGCTGATCGTCAACACCGTCCGTGTCTCGGCCTTCAGCCGCCGCCGCGAGACCGGCATCATGCGGCTCGTCGGCGCGTCCAGCTTCTACATCCAGATGCCGTTCATCATGGAGGCCGCCTTCGCCGGACTCCTCGGCGGCGCCGTCGCCTGTGTGCTGCTGCTCGTCGGCCGGTACTTCCTGATCGACCACGGCATCGCACTCGCCGAGAAGATGCAGCTGGTCAACTTCATCGGCTGGGACGCCGTCCTCGCCAAGCTGCCGCTGGTGATCGCCATCGGGCTCCTCATGCCCGCCGTGGCCGCCTTCATCGCGCTGCGCAAGTACCTGAAAGTGTGACAAGACACAGGTGCCGGTGGGCGGCGTCGTACGGCCAAAGGCCGTGCGGCGCCGTCGCCTTGTCCTAGAGTGGGCGGCATGCCGGCCGGCACCGACGATCTCTGTATCCGGCCCCGCGGAGTGATCCGTGGGGCCGTTCTGACGTTGGTCTTCACCGGCGTCCTCGCCACCGGCGCCGTCACCGGCTCCCTGCCCCGTCAGGAGTCCGCGGGCGCGCACCGGCCGTCCCCGGCCCGTACGCCGGGCGGTTCGACCGTCGACAGCGCCGCGCTCAGCCGGGCCGCGGCCGCGGCCATCGCGGACGGGAAGTCGGGGAAGAAGGCGGCCGAGGAGTTCGTCAGCCGCAGCGGCGACCGCTGGGGCGCGGTGTACGACAAGAAGGAGTACGCCGAGTTCGAGCAGGCCCTCGACGGCGCCTACACGGGGGTCGGGCTCTCCGCCGGGCGGGCCGGCGCGGGCGGGGTCCGGGTGACGCGGGTGCGCGCCGGGGGTCCCGCCGAGCGGGCCGGGCTGCGGACCGGCGACCGGCTCGTCTCCGTCGACGGTCGCCCGGTCGACGGGCTCTCCGTCTCCGAGGTCGTCTCCCTGCTGCGCGGCGACGGCGTCCCCGGCTCGGCCGTCGCCCTCGGGGTCGAGCGCGGCCGCGCCGCCTGGACGCAGACCCTGCGCAGGGCCCGGCTCGCGACGGACCCGGTGACCGTGCGCCGGCTCGACGACGGGGCCGTGCTGATCCGGGTCGCCGCCTTCACCAAGGGCGCGGGCACGCGCGTGCGTGAGGCGGTACGGGCCGCCCCGGCCGGCGCCGGAGTCCTCCTGGACCTGCGGGGCAACGCGGGCGGCCTGGTCTCGGAGGCCGCCGTCGCCGCCTCCGCCTTCCTCGACGGCGGGCTCGTCGCCACGTACGACGTCGAGGGCGAGCAGCGCGCCGTGTACGCGGAGGGCGGCGGCGACACCGGCAGGCCCCTGGTGGCGCTGATCGACGGGGGCACGATGAGCGCGGCCGAGCTGCTCACCGGCGCCCTCCAGGACCGGGGCCGCGCGGTCACCGTCGGCTCGCGGACCTTCGGCAAGGGTTCGGTCCAGATGCCGAGCGCGCTGCCGGACGGCTCGGTCGCCGAGCTGACCGTCGGCCACTACCGCACCCCCGCCGGGCACGCCGTCGACGGCCGCGGCATCACACCGGACCTGGCGGCGGGGGAGCGGGCCGAGGAACGGGCGAGAACGGTATTGAGTGGCCTCGGAGGGGGCTCGTAGTGCGAAAATGGCCGCACTATGGCAAAGGGACTCGTGAACGTGCAGGGCAAGCCTGCCAAGAAGAACCAGGACAAGGCGCCGGAGCGCAAGCTCATCGCGCAGAACAAGAAGGCGCGGCACGACTACCACATCATCGACACCTATGAGTGCGGTGTGGTGCTCATGGGCACCGAGGTGAAGTCGCTGCGCATGGGCCGGGCCTCGCTGGTCGACGGCTTCGTCCAGATCGACGGCCACGAGGCGTGGCTGCACAACATCCACGTGCCCGAGTACATGCAGGGCAGCTGGACCAACCACCACGCGAAGCGGAAGCGGAAGCTGCTGCTGCACCGTGCCGAGATCGACAAGCTGGAGTCGAAGTCGCAGGAGACGGGTCACACGATCGTGCCCCTCGCGCTGTACTTCCTGAACGGCCGGGTCAAGTGCGAGATCGCGCTCGCCAAGGGCAAGAAGGAGTTCGACAAGCGCCAGACCCTGCGGGAGAAGCAGGACACGCGCGAGACGAACCGGGCGATCGCGGCGGCCCGGCGGAAGCAGCGGGCGGCGCAGAGCGCCTAGCTCCGGGTAATACGCTGGCGACCGCACCCGTCGGTCACGTACGATGGGTCACGCACCCCACCGAGGGTGCGCGCCTTGAAAAAACAACATGGGGATGATCGGTTTCGACAGCGGATGTCGAAGCAGTGGGAAGCGTGTCGAGGAAGCGGCAATGATCTCGTAAACCATATGTCGCAACCAATAATCGCCAACACCAAGAGCGATAACTCCCGCTTCGCCCTCGCTGCCTAATTTTAGGTAACGAACAGAAGCCTCTGTGAGGAGCGTCAGCCCGGGGATGGTCCCGACCCGGATCCTGGCGTCATTTAGGGATCTAAACCTCTCGCCCCGGTCACGGGGGTGAGGGGGAAATCAAACAGTGACTGAGCCCGTTCCGGACTTGTCTGGGTGATCCGGAGGGCTGAGAAACTCGCACCAGACTGCACACGGAGAAGCCCTGATTCTGCACCGTTGGACGCGGGTTCGATTCCCGCCATCTCCACTCATCCCATGTGGGCAGAGGCCCGGTGGTCGTTCGCGACCGCCGGGCCTCTGTCATGCCCGGCGTCCTGTGCCCGTCGTCGTGCACAGGGTCAGGGCCAGGGTCGCCGCTGTCGCCGGGATCAGGAAGCCGAACGAGGCGAACGGCGCGTGGTCGGCGGCCCAGCCGCCCGTGGCCGAGCCGGCCGCGATCCCCGCGAGGAGGGCGGTCACGGCGAGGGTCATGCCCTCGTTGAGCCGGCCCGGGGGCGTCAGGCGCTGGACCAGGCCCATGCCGGTCACCATCGTCGGGGCCGTGGCCACGCCCGCCACGAGGAGGCCGGCGGCCAGGGCGAGCAGGGAGCCCGTCGAGGCGGCGAGCAGGGGCATCGTCATCAGGACGGCCATCGCGGCCAGACAGGTGCGCAGGCGGACCGTGCGCCGGGCGCGGCCGTAGAGCAGGCCCGCCGCGCCGGAGCCCGCGGCCTGGAGGGCGAGGACGGGTCCCGCGACGGGACCGTCCACGTACGCGAGGGTGACCACCTCCATGGAGCCGAAGACCGCTCCCGTCGCGAGGAAGACCGCGAGCAGGGGCGCCATGCCGGGGGCGCGCAGCGGGGAGCCCGCCGCGGTGCGCGGGGCGACCGGCGGCTCGGTGGAGCGCTGGGTGGCGAAGATCAGGACGCCGCCGAGGAAGAGGGCGGCGGCGGTGAGCGTGCCCGCCTCCGGGAAGAGCGCTGAGCACAGGACGGCGGCGAGCACCGGGCCGACCATGAAGCAGAGTTCGTCGGTCGCCTGCTCGAAGGCGTTCGCGGTGTGCAGCGCGGCCGGGTCGTCCCGGAAGAGGTGCGCCCAGCGGGCCCGGGACATGCCGCCCGTGTTCGGGGTGGTGGCGGTGGCCGCGGTCGTGAGGAAGAGCGCCCACGCGGGGGCCCGCTCGTGGACGCAGAGCAGCAGGACGAGGTGGCCCAGGACCGCGTAGGCCGTGGCCGGGACCGCGACCCTGGCCTGGCCGTACCGGTCGACGAGCCGGGCGATCAGCGGGCCGGTGACGGCGCCGACGGCGAGGCCGGTGGCGGTGACCGCGCCGGCCAGGGCGTAGGAGCCGTACGCCGCCGCGATCATGATGACGGCGCTGACGCCGAACATGCCCATGGGCAGCCGGGCGATCAGGTTCCCGGCGGTGAAGGCGCGCGTGCCCGGGTGGGAGAAGAGCCGCAGGTACGGCCCCGGGGGCGGCGTGCGGCGGGTTTCGCGGTAGCGGGGGGCGAGGGCCGGGCCCCCGGGGGTGAAGGCGAGGGCGGGGGCCGGGCCCGGCGGGGTGAGGATGAGGTCCGGTTGGGGCATGTCCCAAGGCTCGGTCGGCGTGCCCCCGCCGGTCCAACACCTACTCGGTGGCGATTCACGCACCTGTGTTGTTGAATGCGGCGGTGGTGACCTCCTCGTACGACATCGACCCCCGCCTGCTTCGCGCCTTCACCGCCGTCGCCGAAGAGCTGCACTTCACCCGCGCCGCCGCCCGCCTCTACCTCGCCCAGCAGGGCCTCAGCCGCGACATCCGGCGCCTGGAAAGGGAGTTGGGCGCCGACCTCTTCGTGCGGACCACCCGGCAGGTCGCCCTCACCCCCGACGGCGAGCGCCTCCTCCCGTACGCCCGACGGGTGCTGGCCGCCCACGACGAGCTCAGCGACGCCTTCCGGGCCGCGCCCCGGCCTCTCCTCGTCGACCTCAACAGCCCCGACCTCGTCCAGGAACGCATCCTCCTCCGGGCCCGTGAACTCGCCCCGGAACACGAGCTGATGGCCCGCTACGAGAGCGGACTCACCGGCGCCGTGCAGTCCATCCTCACCGGCCGGATCGACACCTCCTTCGGCCGGTACGGAGGACTCGACGCCCGGCTCAGGGCGCGACTCGACTCCCAGTTCGTCCGGTACGAGCCGATGGCCGTCGTCCTCCCCGAGGACCATCCGCTCGCCGGCCTGCCCGAGGTGCCGCTCGCCCGGCTCGCCGGGGAGCGGATCTACGCCGGGGCCGGGAACGACCGCACCCCCGAGTGGACCGACCTCGCCGCCCGCCTCTTCGCCGGCCGGAACATCGAGATCGCCCCGCCCGCGCCGCTCGCGATCGGCCACGAGGAGTTCCGCCGGCTCATGGCCAAGCACCGCAACCCGGTCCTCGCGGTCGTCGACTTCCCACCCATGCCGAACTGTGTGATCCGGCCCCTCGTCGACCCCGTCCCCCTGTCACCCGTGAGCCTGGTGTGGCGCAAGGGACTCCGCCACCCGGGCCTGGACGCCCTGCGCCGGGCCGCCGCGGAGCTGGGCGCCCGCGAGGGGTGGCTCACCCGGCCGCCGGGCGCCTGGCTGCCGGAGGGGGAGGCGGGACTCCCCGCGCCGGGGGCGCTCACAGACGGGCCGCGCGCCGGGTGAGAGCAAGGTTCCGCCACCGTCACCTCACGGCACCGCCCTGAAACGCGCCCTTCCTAGCGTCGGTCGCATCAGGGATCCGACGTCGTGGAGGTGCGAGATGGCTGGCCGCTGGATCGAACGCTGGGAACCGGAGGACGAGACCTTCTGGCGGGAGAAGGGAGAGCGGATCGCACGACGGAACCTGCTCTTCTCCGTCTTCTCCGAGCACATCGGCTTCTCCGTCTGGAGCCTCTGGTCGGTCATGGTCCTCTTCATGGGCCCCCAGTACGGGGTCGACCCGGCCGGCAAGTTCTTCCTGATCGGCACCGCCACCTTCGTCGGCGCGCTGATCCGCATCCCGTACACCTTCGTCGTCGCCCGCTTCGGCGGCCGCAACTGGACGGTCTTCAGCGCCCTGCTGCTCCTGCTGCCCACCGGCCTCGCCTTCGCGGTGATGGAGCCCGGCACCTCGTACAGCACCTTCGTCCTCGTCGCGGCGCTCACCGGCGTCGGCGGCGGCAACTTCGCCTCCTCGATGACCAACATCAACGCCTTCTTCCCGCTGCGGAAAAAGGGCTGGGCCCTCGGTCTCAACGCGGGCGGCGGCAACATCGGCGTCCCCGTCGTCCAGCTCGTCGGCCTCCTCGTCATCGGCACCGCCGGAGCGATACACCCCAGGATCGTGCTCGGCGTCTACCTGCCGCTGATCGTCGTCGCCGCCGTCTGCTCCGCGCTGTTCATGGACAACCTCGCCCCCGTGAAGAACGACACCGGAGCGTTCAAGGAGGCCGCCACGGCCCGCCACACCTGGATCATGGCCTTCCTCTACATCGGCACCTTCGGCTCCTTCATCGGCTACAGCTTCGCCTTCGGCCTGGTCCTCCAGACCCAGTTCGGCCGCACCCCCCTCCAGGCCGCCTCGCTCACCTTCATCGGCCCGCTGCTCGGCTCGCTCATCCGGCCCGTCGGCGGCTCCCTCGCCGACCGGTACGGCGGCGCCCGCATCACCCTGGGGACCTTCGCCGCGATGGCCGCCGCGACCTCGGTGGTGATCTACGCCTCCGTCATCGAGTCGCTCGCCGTCTTCCTCGTCGGCTTCACCGGCCTCTTCGTCCTCAGCGGCCTGGGCAACGGCTCCACGTTCAAGATGATCCCGGCGATCTTCCTCGCCCAGGGCCACCGCAAGGGCCTCTCCGGCCAGGCCGCCGAGTCCTACGGACGACGGCTCTCCGGCGCCTCCATGGGCGTCATCGGCGCGGTCGGCGGGATCGGCGGCCTCGGCATCAACCTCGCCTTCCGCCAGTCCTTCCAGACCGCCGGCACCGGCACCGCCGCCTTCGTCGCCTTCCTCGTCTTCTACGCGGCCTGCATGGTCGTCACCTGGGCGGTATACCTTCGGAGCACGGCCACCGTCCCCGAGACCGCCGAGGCGGTCACGGAGGCGGAGCCCCGGTCCGGCTACGCCCGGGTGTGATCCCCGATGCCCGGCGCGGACCGTAACGACCAGGAAATACGCGCGAACCCGGACCGTCACGCGTCCCCGTCAGGCTCTGGACCCATGGACGAGCAAGAACACGGCCCCCTCGCCGGCTTCACGATCGGCGTCACCGCGGCACGACGCGCCGACGAGCTGATCGCGCTGCTGCGGCGGCGCGGCGCGGCCGTCGTCCACGGGCCGGCCCTGCGGATCGTGCCGCTCGCCGACGACACCGAACTCCTCGCCGCCACCAAGGAACTCATCGGCCACGCCCCGGACGTCGTCGTCGCCACCACCGCGATCGGCTTCCGGGGCTGGGTCGAGGCCGCCGAGGGCTGGGGGTGCGGGGAGGAACTCCTCCGCGTCCTGCGGGACGTCGAGCTCCTCGCCCGCGGCCCCAAGGTCAAGGGAGCCGTACGGGCCGCCGGGCTCACCGAGTCCTGGTCGCCCTCCTCGGAGTCCATGGCCGAGGTCCTCGACCGGCTCCTCGCGGAGGGCGTCGAGGGCCGGCGGATCGCACTCCAGCTGCACGGGGAGCCGCTGCCGGGCTTCGTGGAGGCGCTCACGGCGGGCGGCGCGGAAGTCGTCGGCGTCCCCGTCTACCGGTGGATGCCCCCCGAGGACCTCGGGCCGCTCGACCGGCTCCTCGACGCGACGCTCTCCCGCGGGCTCGACGCGGTGACCTTCACCAGCGCTCCGGCCGCCGCCTCGCTGTTCTCCCGCGCGGAGGAGAGGGGGGTACGGGACGAACTCGTCGCCGCGCTCCGGCACGACGTGCTCGCGGTCTGCGTGGGGCCCGTGACGGCCCTCCCGCTCCAGGCGGAGGGCATCGACACGTACCAGCCGGAGCGCTTCCGGCTCGGGCCGCTCGTCCAGCTCCTCTGCAAGGAGCTGCCCGCCCGCTCGCGGGTCCTGCCGGTCGCCGGCCACCGCGTGGAGGTGCGCGGGCACGCGGTCCTCGTCGACGGCGGCCTGCGGCCCGTCCCGCCCGCCGGGATGGCCCTCCTCGGCCTCCTCGCCCGCCGGCCCGGCTGGGTCGTCTCCCGCGCCGACCTCCTGCGGGCGCTGCCGGGCGCGGGGCGCGACGAGCACGCCGTGGAGACGGCGATGGCCCGCCTCCGCTCGGCGCTCGGCGCGCCGAAGCTGATCCAGACGGTGGTGAAGCGGGGGTACCGGCTGGCGCTGGACCCGTCGACGGCCGAGAAGTACGACGGCTAGCGCGCGGGCGGCGCGCCTCCTACGCCCCGGTTGCGGGGCACCGTTCCGCCGGGACGGCGCCCACCCGCGCACCCCGTTGCGGGCGGCCGTCAGCCGGGGCGGTGCCCTCGCCCACCCCCGTTGCGGGCAGTCGTTCCGGCGCCCCTTGTCGGGCCTAGGCTCCCGCGCCCTGACCCGCACCGCGTTCGCGCCGCCGCTCGTGGTGCGGGTCCAGGCGCGGAAGGCGGAGGCGCCGCCATGGGCGCCATCCCGTGGGCGTCCACACGGCGCGGGGCGCTGGGTTCGCGGGGCGAACCGGGGCTCGCCTGACACGGTGGCCCCCGGTGGCGTACGCTCGACGGCTGCCCAGTGCACGTGAGAAGGGGGCCTTAGGTGGCCGCGCAGGAAGCCGTGGACACGGTCAGAGACCGTGAGATCGGTGTCGAGCAGGAACATCTGGATCAGGTCTACCGCCGTCTGGAGGAGAAGATCCACGAAGCGGAGTTCCTGATGAACGACGCCGCCCAGCGGGGCCAGGTCGGCACGCCCGGCGCGCTCGCCGAGCGCGACGCCCAGGTCTTCCGGGCCGGCATCCACCTCAATCGGCTCAACAACGAGTTCGAGGACTTCCTCTTCGGCCGGATCGACCTGTTGTACGGGAAGGACGGGAAGAAGGGTCCCGACGGGGCCTACACGTCCGTCGAGCCCGCCGAGGACGCCGTACGCCCCGACAACACCGCCGAGATCGGCGAGACCCTCCACATCGGGCGGATCGGGGTCCTCGACTCCGACTACGCCCCGCTCGTCATCGACTGGCGCGCGCCCGCCGCCGCGCCGTTCTACCGGTCCACCCCCGTCGACCCCGGCCGGGTCGTGCGCCGCCGCGTCATCCGCTCCAAGGGCCGCCAGGTCCTCGGCGTCGAGGACGACCTCATGCGCCCCGAGCTCCGGGCCACCCTCGACGGGTGCGAGCTGCCCGTCATCGGCGACGGCGCCCTGATGGCCGCCCTCGGCCAGGCCCGCAGCCACACCATGCGGGACATCGTCTCCTCCATCCAGGCGGAGCAGGACCTCGTCATCCGCGCGCCCGCCAACTCCGTGACGTACGTCGAGGGCGGGCCGGGGACCGGGAAGACGGCGGTCGCCCTGCACCGGGCCGCCTACCTGCTCTACCAGGACCGGCGGCGGTACGCGGGCGGCATCCTGATCGTCTCCCCGACCCCGCTGCTCGTCTCGTACACCGAGGGCGTCCTGCCCTCCCTCGGCGAGGAGGGCCAGGTCGCGATCCGCGCCGTCGGCTCGCTGGTCGACGGCGCCGAGGCCACCGCCTACGACGAACCGGCCGTCGCCCGGATCAAGGGCTCCTCCCGGATGCTCCACGTGCTCCGCAAGGCCGCCCGCGGCGCCCTGGAGAGCCCGGACGCCCCGCAGCTGCTCCGTGTCGTCGCCTTCGGGCGGCGGCTCGAACTCGAGGCCGACGAGCTCCGCCGCATCCGGCACAACGTCCTCGGCGGCACCGCCCCCGTCAACCTGCTCCGGCCGCGCGCCCGCCGGCTCCTCCTCGACGCGCTGTACGCCAGGTCCGGCGCCGTCGGCCGGCACAGCGACCCGGAACTCGCCGCCGAGCTCCGCTCCTCCTTCGACGAGGACGTGTCGACCGAGGACTCGTTCCTGTCGTTCCTCGACGCCTGGTGGCCCGAGCTCACCCCCCGTCAGGTCCTCGACGCGATGGCCGACGAGCGGCGGCTCGGCCGCTGGGCCCGCCGGATCCTCAACCAGGGCGAGGTGCGGCGGCTCGCCCGCTCCCTGCGCCGCCGGGAGCTCTCCGTCCACGACGTCGCCCTCCTCGACGAGCTGAGCACCCTGATCGGCGCGCCGGCCCGGCCGCGCAAGAAGCGGGAGTACGACCCGCTGGACCAGCTCACGGGCCTCGAGGAGCTGATGCCCGTACGCGAGGAGACCCAGTGGGAGCGGGCCGAGCGGCTCGCCGCGGAGCGCACGGAGTACGCGCACGTGATCGTCGACGAGGCCCAGGACCTGACGCCCATGCAGTGGCGGATGGTCGGGCGGCGCGGCCGGCACGCCACCTGGACGGTCGTGGGCGACCCGGCGCAGTCCTCCTGGTCGGACCCGGACGAGGCCGCGGAGGCCCGTGACGAGGCGCTCGGCTCCCGGCCGCGGCGTCGCTTCGAGCTCACCGTGAACTACCGGAACCCGGCGGAGATCGCCGAGCTCGCCGCCAAGGTCCTCGCCCTCGCCATGCCCGGCAAGGAATCGCCGCGCGCGGTCCGCTCGACGGGTGTCGAGCCCCGCTTCGTATCGGTCCCGGAGAAGGCCGATCTGGCCGGAACCGTACGTTTGGAGGCCGAGCGGCTGCTCCAGGAGGTGGACGGCACCGTCGGTGTCGTCGTCGCCATGAACCGGCGCGCGGAGGCCGCCCGCTGGCTCGCCGGCCTGGGCGACCGGGTCGTGGCGCTCGGCTCCCTGGAGGCGAAGGGCCTGGAGTACGACGCGACGGTGGTCGTCTCGCCCGCGGAGATCGCGGACGAGTCCCCGGCCGGCCTGCGGGTGCTGTACGTGGCCCTGACCCGGTCCACGCAGGCCCTGACCGTGCTCTCGGGCGTCCGGGACATGCCGGACGAGGCGGGGGTGCCGGACCTGCTGCGGGACTGACCGGGCGGGGCGCGACCGCCGATTTCAGGTCAACCTGTGGCGCTGGAATCACCAGCCAGGGTGGTTTGTTAGCCTTGTCGTGGCACCGGCTCGATCCAAGCCCCCGGGCCCAACCTTCGTCCCTCAGAGGGACCACTTGCCGCGAGGCGAGCATGGCGGGTCGGTGCCACTTAGACGTATGTACGAAGTTGAGGCCTCTGTCACCTCCGGTGACGGGGGCCTCTTCTGTTTGCCCAGAGCTTCTCGTATGGTGGAAACTACTTTCCGAAAACAAAATGACCGCATTACCGGCTACCGGCGGGTAGGTGCGACCATCGGAGGGCGCCGCCAGGCAACCAGCCGGGGCGGCGTAGCAACGAAGCTCAGGGAAAGCAGAGGAACTCGGCCATGGCAACGGCGCCCAGCGTCTCGTATTCGATGACGGTCCGGCTGGAGGTTCCCGCCAGCGGAACCGCGGTCTCCCAGCTCACCACGGCGGTGGAGTCCCACGGCGGATCCGTCACCGGCCTCGACGTGACCGCCTCCGGCCACGAGAAGCTCCGCATCGACGTCACCATCGCCGCGACCTCCACCGCGCACGCCGACGAGATCGTCGAGCAGCTGCGCACCATCGAGGGCGTCGTCCTCGGCAAGGTCTCCGACCGTACGTTCCTGATGCACCTCGGCGGCAAGATCGAGATGGCGTCGAAGCACCCCATCCGCAACCGTGACGACCTCTCCATGATCTACACCCCGGGCGTCGCCCGCGTGTGCATGGCGATCGCCGAGAACCCCGAGGACGCCCGCCGCCTCACCATCAAGCGCAACTCCGTCGCGGTGGTCACCGACGGCTCCGCCGTCCTCGGCCTCGGCAACATCGGCCCGATGGCCGCGCTGCCCGTGATGGAGGGCAAGGCCGCCCTCTTCAAGCGCTTCGCCGGCATCGACGCCTGGCCGATCTGCCTCGACACCCAGGACACCGACGAGATCGTCGCGATCGTCAAGGCGATCGCGCCGGGCTTCGCCGGCATCAACCTGGAGGACATCTCCGCGCCCCGCTGCTTCGAGATCGAGGCCCGGCTGCGCGAGGCCCTCGACATCCCCGTCTTCCACGACGACCAGCACGGCACCGCCATCGTCGTCCTCGCCGCCCTCACCAACGCCCTGCGCGTGGTCGGCAAGGGCATCGGCGACGTACGGGTCGTCATGTCCGGTGCGGGGGCCGCCGGTACGGCCATCCTGAAGCTGCTGATCGCGGCGGGCGTGAAGCACGCCGTCGTCGCCGACATCCACGGCGTCGTGCACGCGGGCCGCGAGGACCTCGTGGACGCCCCGGCCGACTCGCCGCTGCGCTGGATCGCCGACAACACCAACCCCGAGGGCGTCACCGGCACCCTCAAGCAGGCCGTCGTCGGCGCGGACGTGTTCATCGGCGTCTCGGCCCCGAACCTGCTCGGCGCCGAGGACGTCGCCGCCATGGCGGAGGACGCCATCGTGTTCGCGCTCGCGAACCCCGACCCGGAGGTCGACCCGGCCGCCGCCCGCCAGACGGCCGCCGTCGTCGCCACCGGCCGCTCGGACTTCCCGAACCAGATCAACAACGTGCTGGTCTTCCCGGGTGTCTTCCGCGGTCTGCTCGACGCCCAGTCCCGTACGGTCAACACGGAGATGATGCTGGCGGCCGCCTCCGCCCTCGCCGGCGTGGTCTCCGAGGACGAGCTGAACCCGAACTACATCATCCCGTCGGTCTTCAACGACAAGGTCGCCGGCGCGGTCGCCGGAGCGGTCCGGAACGCGGCGAAGGCGGCGGGCGCGGCACCGGCCGGGCGCTGACGGCGCGTCGCGATTCGCGGAGCCGTAAACCCGCCTTTAGGGTGGCTTTTCGGCTCCGTGTTGGTTTCGCGGCGTCGACAGAACGTCACCACCACGGGGCTCGGGCGCTTTTCGTGTGACCCGCGGGGGTGCCGGATTGGCGTTCCCGCCGCTGGTGGGGGCAGGATGCGTGTTTGGGCGCGAGGGTCTGTCATTTGACCCGGGTCCGGGGACTGTCCGAGGGCCCTGGCAGCATCGGCTGCGCTGTACCCAATCGCGCGGCTTCCGCCGCGTGGCACGCCTCACAGGCAAGAAGAACACGGGAGTAACAACATGAACCGCAGTGAGCTGGTGGCCGCCCTGGCCGACCGCGCCGAGGTGACCCGCAAGGACGCCGACGCCGTGCTGGCCGCGCTCGCCGAGACCGTCGGTGAGGTCGTCGCCAAGGGTGACGAGAAGGTCACCATCCCCGGCTTCCTGACCTTCGAGCGCACCCACCGTGCCGCTCGCACCGCTCGTAACCCGCAGACCGGCGACCCGATCGACATCCCGGCCGGCTACAGCGTGAAGGTCTCCGCGGGCTCGAAGCTCAAGGAAGCCGCCAAGGGCAAGTAAGGCAGCCTAGAGGCGCAGAAAGGGCGGCCACCCTGTCAGGGGGTGGCCGCCCTTTCGTTCGCGTCCGTACGGGCCCGTGACGCCGTGCGTGGCGCCCGGGCCCGTGTGTCCTAGACCAGCGCGCTGCCCGGCAGCTCGACCTTGGCACCGAGCTCCACGAGCTTCTCCATGAAGTTCTCGTAGCCGCGGTTGATCAGCTCGATGCCGTGGACCCGGGAGGTGCCCTGGGCCGCGAGCGCCGCGATCAGGTACGAGAAGCCGCCCCGCAGGTCGGGGATGACCAGGTCGGCGCCCTGGAGCTTCGTCGGGCCCGACACGACCGCCGAGTGCAGGAAGTTCCGCTGGCCGAAGCGGCAGTCGGAGCCGCCCAGGCACTCGCGGTACAGCTGGATGTGAGCACCCATCTGGTTGAGCGCGGACGTGAAGCCGAGCCGGGACTCGTACACCGTCTCGTGGACGATGGAGAGGCCCGAGGCCTGCGTCAGGGCCACGACCAGCGGCTGCTGCCAGTCTGTCTGGAAGCCGGGGTGCACGTCCGTCTCCAGGTGGATCGCGTCGAGCGAGCCGCCCGGGTGCCAGAAGCGGATGCCCTCGTCGTCGATCTCGAAGGCGCCGCCGACCTTCCGGTACGTGTTGAGGAAGGTCATCATCGAGCGCTGCTGGGCGCCGCGCACGTAGATGTCGCCCTCGGTCGCCAGCGCCGCCGACGCCCAGGAGGCCGCCTCCAGGCGGTCCGGGAGCGCCCGGTGGGTGTAGCCGTCGAGACGGTCGACACCGGTGATCCGGATGGTCCGGTCGGTGTCCATGGAGATGATCGCACCCATCTTCTGCAGGACGCAGATCAGGTCCTCGATCTCGGGCTCCACGGCCGCGTTCGACAGCTCGGTGACGCCCTCCGCGAGGACCGCCGTGAGCAGCACCTGCTCGGTCGAGCCGACCGAGGGGTACGGAAGGCGGATCTTGCAACCGCGAAGGCGCTGCGGGGCCTCCAGGTACTGCCCGTCCGCACGCTTCTCGATGGTCGCGCCGAACTGGCGCAGCACGTCGAAGTGGAAGTCGATGGGCCGGCCGCCGATGTCGCAGCCGCCCAGGCCCGGGATGAAGGCGTGGCCGAGGCGGTGCAGCAGCGGACCGCAGAAGAGGATCGGGATGCGCGACGAACCGGCGTGGGCGTCGATGTCGGCGACGTTCGCGGACTCGACGTGCGTCGGGTCGAGGACGAGCTCGCCGGGCTCCTCGCCCGGGCGGACCGTCACTCCGTGCAGCTGGAGCAGCCCGCGGACCACGCGGACGTCACGGATGTCGGGCACGTTGCGCAGGCGGCTGGGGCCGCTGCCGAGCAGGGCGGCGACCATCGCCTTGGGCACGAGGTTCTTCGCGCCGCGGACGCGGATCTCGCCCTCCAGCGGGGTTCCGCCGTGGACAAGCAGGACATCGTCTGTGCCGGTCATGAATCTCGCGTTCCGAAAGTGGGGTCCGACGGGTGGCCAGAGAAAAGGGTAAGGGGCCATGAGACCCCGATCGGATGCCTTGGGGGGCCTGTCAGATGTAATGAATTCGGCACAACACCCTCTGTTCCCGTGATCTTGCGGAGCGTTACGGTCCGCTTGACTCCGCGATGCGGCCGGGCGCCGCGGCCCGGTCGTGCGTGAACCACGGTGGTGCCCGCGTTCCCCGCTTCCCGTCCGACAACCCTCCGCGAACGCCGAAGATGCGGGATCATGTGTCGCATGACCGAGGTGTCCTCCCTCACAGGACGGCTGCTGGTGGCCACCCCCGCGCTGGCGGATCCGAACTTCGACCGCGCGGTGGTCCTGCTGCTCGACCACGACGACGAGGGCTCGCTCGGCGTCGTCCTCAACCGGCCCACACCCGTGACCGTCGGCGACATCCTCGCCCCGTGGGCCGGACTCGCCGGGGAACCCGGCGTGGTCTTCCAGGGCGGTCCCGTCTCGCTCGACGCGGCGCTCGGCGTGGCCGTGATCCCCGGCGACGAGGGTCCCCTCGGCTGGCGGCGGGTGTACGGCGCGATCGGCCTGGTCGACCTGGAGGCCCCGCCCGAGCTGCTCGGACCGGCCCTCGGCTCGCTGCGGATCTTCGCGGGGTACGCCGGCTGGGGCCCCGGCCAGCTGGAGACCGAGCTCGGCGACGGCGCGTGGTACGTGGTCGAGTCCGAGCCCGGCGACGTCTCCTCTCCCCGGCCGGAGACGCTCTGGCGGCAGGTGCTGCGACGGCAGCGCGGCGAACTCGCGATGATCGCGACGTATCCCGACGACCCGTCGCTCAACTGAGGCCCCCGCCTTTCAGTACCCTTGGCGGTTATGAGCACTCTCGAGCCCGAGCGCGGGGCAGGAACGGGAACCCTCGTCGAGCCGACGCCGCAGGTGTCCCACGGTGACGGCGACCACGAGCGCTACGCCCATTACGTCCAGAAGGACAAGATCATGGCGAGCGCCCTCGACGGCACCCCCGTCGTGGCGCTGTGCGGAAAGGTCTGGGTACCGGGGCGCGACCCCAAGAAGTACCCGGTCTGTCCGATGTGCAAGGAGATCTACGACTCCATGGGCGCCGGCGGCGGCGACAAGGACAAGGGCGGCAAGGACAAGTAAGCGGTCCTGACGTCGGGGGCGGCCCCCGTCGTGCGTACTTCGGTACGCCCGACGGGGGCCGCTTCGCGCTGCGGGGGCTACGGGGCCCGCCCGCCTCCCGGGGGCCGTTGCGCGGAACGCTTTCGCCGGTCACGGAGTGGTCGAGGTGGTCGAGACCTCTTGCCGCCCCGCCCGGAGCGCGCCTAACCTCACGCGTGTTGTGCAGAACGAAACGCTCATTGCGCAGGATGCAACGCCCGCATCCGGAGGGGATCCGCCATGAAGCTTCCTGCCCTCCCCCGAGCACTCGGCCTCGCCCGAGCAGGGGGACCCCCGTCACCGCCGCCGCACTCCTGCTGGCCGCCCTGACCGCCACCGCCTCCACGCCCGACCTCATCGAGTACGGCAACACCGACACCGCCGGATACGTCAAGGACGGCGGACCCGCCGACATCGCCGCCGAGTTCGGCGCCTGGAACGAGGCCAAGGACACCGACCCCACCGCCCGGCGGTCCGTCACCGTCGGCGGCAAGGTCTACGGCGCCCCCCTCTTCGTCGGCGCCCGCGCCCTCTACTACCGCACCGACGTCTTCCGGGACCTCGGCCTCACCGCCCCCAGGAGCCAGGCCGAACTCGTCTCCACGACCAGGAAGATCCGCAAGGCCAGGCCCGAGCTGTACGGCATCGGTGCTCGTCTTCTTCGTACGCGTACAGCGCCGCCTGGTCTCGGGACCGGGCGGGGCGGTGAAGGACTGATGACGTGATGACCCGTCCCCCGGATGACGCGATGACCCGTCCCCCGGACCTGATTCCGGCGCCGCTCTCGGCCGAGCACCACGCCCCCGGGCACGTCACGCTCGACGAGGGGACGACCCTCGACGCCGGGCCCGGCACCGAGTCCACCGCCCGGTGGTTCCGCGCCGCCCTCGGCGCCGCCACCGGGCTGCCGTTCGCCGACGGCGCCGGACCGCGCGCGATCCGGCTGCGGATCAGCCAGGACGTGGCGCACCCCGAGGGCTATCGCCTCGCGGTCGGCGGCCCGGACGCGGGCGTCCTCATCGAGGGCGGTGGGCCCGCCGGGGTGTTCTGGGGCGCCCAGACCCTCCGTCAGCTCCTCGGTCCCGACGCGTACCGCAGGGCGCCCGTGCGGGGCGGCGGCCGGGAACTCCCGTACGTCACCGTCGAGGACGCCCCCCGCTTCAGCTGGCGCGGTCTCCTGCTCGACGTCGCCCGGCACTTCACGCCCAAGGACGGCGTCCTGCGGTACCTCGACCTGCTCGCCGTCCACAAGCTGAACGTCCTCCACCTCCACCTCACCGACGACCAGGGCTGGCGCGTCGAGATCAAGCGCCACCCCCGGCTCACCGAGGTCGGCTCCTGGCGGGCCCGCACCAAGTGGGGACACCGGGCCTCGCCGTTCTGGACGGAGACCCCGCACGGGGGCTTCTACACCCAGGACGACATCCGCGAGATCGTCGCCTACGCCGCCGAGCGGCACATCACCGTCGTCCCCGAGATCGACCTCCCCGGCCACGCGCAGGCCGCCCTCGCCGCCCACCCCGAACTCGGCAACACCGACGTCGTCGACACCACGGCCCTCACCGTCTGGGACACCTGGGGCGTCAACCCGAACGTCCTCGCCCCGACCGAGGCCGTCCTGCGCTTCTGCGAGGGCGTCTTCGAGGAGGTCCTCGACCTCTTCCCGTCCACCTTCGTCCACGTCGGCGGCGACGAGTGCCCCAAGGACCAGTGGAAGGCCTCACCGGCCGCCCAGGCCCGCATCGAGGAGCTGGGCGTGGGCGACGAGGACGGGCTCCAGTCCTGGTTCGTCCGCCACTTCGACCGCTGGCTCGCCGCCCGAGGCCGCCGCCTCATCGGCTGGGACGAGATCCTGGAGGGCGGCCTCGCCGAAGGGGCGGCCGTCTCGTCCTGGCGGGGGTACGCGGGCGGGATCGCCGCCGCCGAGGCCGGCCACGACGTCGTCATGTGCCCCGAACAGCACGTGTACCTGGACCACCGTCAGGCGCCGGGCGAGGACGAGCCGATGCCCATCGGATACGTCCGCACCCTGGAGGACGTCCACCGCTTCGAGCCCGTCCCGCCGGGTCTCCGGCCCGAGGCCGCCGCCCACATCCTGGGAACCCAGGCCAACGTCTGGACCGAGGTCATGGAGAACCGCTCCCGCGTCGACTACCAGGTCTTCCCGCGGCTCGCCGCCTTCGCCGAGGTCGCCTGGTCCGCGCTGCCCGCCCCCGAGGAGCGCGACACCGACGGCTTCCTGCGGCGCATGGAGACCCACTACCGGCGCCTGGACGCCCTAGGCGTCGACTACCGCCCGCCCGCCGGACCCCGCCCGTGGCAGCGGCGCCCAGGGGTCCCCGGCCGCCCGCTGGAGGGCACACCCCCGAGGGTGTGAGGGGCCCGACGTCCCCCCGTCCCCAAGAGCGGCGAAACGGAAGTTACCGTCACACCCGGGGCGTTCCGGATGCAACAGTCCTTCGCGGACCCTCGCGCCGGACACCTCGGAAGATGTGCCAGAGTTGCCACGTCCGGCCTGTGAGCACGTACGGTACGCCCACACGCAGGCGCGACGGCCAGGCACAGTCGGGGACCACCGGGACACCGGGAAGGGGCAGCGGGTTGACCACGCACGCACCACAGACGGCGCAGTCCGTGACGCTGCCCGCCTCGCTCGACGAGGCCGTGGCGGCGCTCACCGCCATGCCGGCCGCCGTGCCCGTCGCCGGTGGCACCGACCTCATGGCCGCCGTCAACAAGGGCCAGCTCCGCCCCGCCGGACTCGTCGGCCTGGGCCGCATCAACGAGATCCGCGGCTGGCAGTACCAGGACGGGCACGCCCTCCTCGGCGCGGGCCTCACCCACGCCCGGATGGGCCGCCCCGACTTCGCCGCCCTCATCCCGGCCCTCGCCGCCGCCTCCCGCGCGGCCGGGCCGCCCCAGATCCGCAACGCCGGCACCCTCGGCGGCAACATCGTCACCGCCGCGCCCACCGGCGACTCGCTGCCCGTCCTCGCCGCCCTGGAGGCCGACCTCGTCGTCCTCGGGCCGCTCGGCAGCCGCGAGATCCCCGTCTCCCACCTCCTCGCGGGCCGCGACCTGCTCGCCCCCGGCGAGCTCGTCGGCTTCGTCCGCGTCCCGCTGCTCCACGCCCCCCAGGTCTTCGTCAAGGCCACCGGCCGCACCGGCCCGGCCCGCGCCACCGCCTCCGTCGCCGTCGTCCTCGACCCGGCCCGGCGCGGCGTCCGCTGCGCGGTCGGCGCCGTCGCGCCGATGCCGCTGCGGCCCCTGGAGGCCGAGCGCTGGATCGCCTCGCTGGTGGACTGGGACAACGACCGGGGGCTGGCCCCCGAGGCGCTCGCGGCGTTCGGCGAGTACGTCGCGGCCGCCTGCATTCCGGACCCGCCGGGCGACGAACAGCTGCCCCCGGCCGTACTGCACCTGCGGCGCACGGTCGCCGCACTCGCCCGACGGGCGCTGGGGAGGGCACTGGCATGAGCGACGCGCACGAGGACCGTACGGGCGGCTGGGAGCCGATCCCGCAGAGCGAGGGCTACGACGGCGACGCGACCGCCTTCGTCCAGCTGCCGCCCGACTTCATGCTGGACGGCGTGCCCCTGGAGGCGCCCGGCCACGGCTACGTACCGCCGATGATCACCCCGCTCCAGCCGCTCACCCCGCCCCCGGCGACCGACCCGGCGGCGACGGGCACCTGGACGACGCACGTCCCGACGGAGGGGCAGTACTTCGAGGGCGGCGAGCACGGCGGCCCGTTCCGGGGCCCCGAGCACTTCCAGCTGCCGGCGTACGTGGAGAACGCCGTCGAGCACCCGGAGTACGCGGAGCAGGACCCGCACGCGACGGCGGAGTGGCGCTTCGAGGCGGCGGCGCCCCCCGCCACCGAACCGGGCTCCACGGGCCAGTGGCACATTCCGGCCGTACCGGAGGAGGCCCCGGCGCCCGCGTCGTACCCCGAGCCACCGGCGACGCTGCCGGGGGGCGCGCAGGCGCCGTGGGCGTTCCAGGAGGACCGGGCGGAGCCGGCGGCGGAGGCCGTGGAGGAACCGGAGGAGGCTCGCGAGGCCGTGGCGGAGCCGGCCCCGGAACCGGCCCCGGAGCCCGCTGCGGAGATGGCCCCGGAACCGGCTCCCGAGCCGGCGCCGGAACCGGCTCCCGAGCCGGTCCCCGTCGAGGAAGCCGCAGCGGCCCCGGCCGCCGTCCCCGCCCCCGCTCTCGCCACCGACGCCTCGACCGACAGCGACGAGCACCCCCACACCTCGTACACCCTGCGGGTCAACGGGACCGACCGGCCCGTCACCGACTCCTGGATCGGCGAGTCGCTGCTCTACGTCCTGCGTGAGCGCCTCGGCCTCGCCGGGGCCAAGGACGGCTGCTCGCAGGGCGAGTGCGGCGCGTGCAACGTGCAGGTCGACGGCCGGCTCGTCGCCTCCTGCCTGGTGCCCGCGGCGACCGCCGCCGGGAGCGAGGTGCGGACGGTCGAGGGCCTCGCGGTCGACGGCGAGCCCTCCGACGTACAGCGGGCGATGGCCAGGTGCGGCACCGTCCAGTGCGGCTTCTGCATCCCCGGCATGTGCATGACCGTGCACGACCTCCTGGAGGGCAACCACGCCCCCACCGAGCTGGAGACCCGCCAGGCCCTCGCCGGAAACCTCTGCCGCTGCTCCGGCTACCGGGGCGTCCTCGACGCCGTCCGGGACGTCGTGGCCGAACGTGAGGCCGGTGCCGCGGCCACCGCGCCCGAGGCCGCCCACGAGGCCCGGGTCCCGCACCAGATTCCCCACCCGCACGACGGAGGCATGGCGTGAGCAGCGACGCGACGACCGCGGCTCTGGACACCCCCGACCAGGAGCAGGCCACGCGCGGAATCGGCGCCTCGCTCCCGCAGGCCGATTCGCGGGCGAAGACCGAGGGCACCTTCCCGTACGCCTCCGACCTGTGGGCCGAGGGGCTGCTCTGGGCCGCGATCCTGCGCTCGCCGCACCCGCACGCCCGGATCGTGTCGATCGACACGACGGCGGCGGCCGCGATGCCGGGCGTACGGGCCGTGGTGACGGCCGCCGACGTGCCGGGCGCGGCGACGTACGGGCGCCGGGTCGCCGACCGGCCGGTCTTCGCCTCCGACCTGGTCCGGCACCACGGCGAGGCCCTCGCGGCCGTCGCCGCCGACCACCCGGACACGGCCCGGCTGGCCGCGGCCGCGATCGACGTCGAGTACGAGCTGCTCGAACCGGTGACGGACCCGGAGAAGGCGTTCGCGGCCGAGGCGCTGCACCCCGACGGGAACCTGATCCGGCACATCCCGCTGCGGTTCGGGGACCCGGAGGCGACGGGCGAGGTCGTCGTCGAAGGCCTGTACCGGATCGGCCGCCAGGACCCGGCGCCGATCGGCGCCGAGGCCGGCCTCGCCGTGCCGCGCCCCGACGGCGGGGTGGAGATCTACACGGCCTCCACCGACCCGCACACCGACCGCGACCTCGCCGCCGCCTGCTTCGGCCTGCCGTCCGAGCAGGTCAAGCTCGTCGTCACCGGGGTCCCCGGGGCCACCGGCGACCGCGAGGACCCGGGCTTCCAGATCCCGCTGGGCCTGCTCGCGCTGCGTACCGGCTGCCCGGTCAAGCTCACCGCCACGCGCGAGGAGTCCTTCCTCGGCCACGCCCACCGCCACCCCACCCTCCTGCGCTACCGCCACCACGCGGACGCGGAAGGGCGCCTGGTGAAGGTGGAGGCGCAGATCCTGCTCGACGCGGGCGCGTACGCGGACTCGTCGTCGGAGTCGCTCGCGGCGGCCGTGGCCTTCGCCTGCGGCCCGTACGTCGTCCCGCACGCCTTCGTGGAGGGCTGGGCGGTCCGTACGAACAACCCCCCGTCCGGCCATGTGCGGGGCGAGGGCGCGATGCAGGTGTGCGCGGCGTACGAGGCCCAGATGGACAAGCTGGCCGCGAAGCTGGGCCTGGACCCGGCCGAGCTGCGCATGCGGAACGCCATGGCGACCGGCGACATCCTGCCGACGGGCCAGACGGTGACGTGCCCGGCCCCGGTGGCTGAACTCCTCGCCGCCGTACGGGACTTCCCGCTGCCCCCGCTCCCCAAGGACATCCCGGAGGGCGACTGGCTGCTGCCGGGCGGCCCCGAGGGCGCGGGCGAACCGGGCGCGGTGCGGCGGGGCGTGGGCTACGCGCTCGGCATGGTGCACATGCTGGGCGCCGAGGGCACCGACGAGGTGTCGACGGCCACCGTCCGGGTCATGGACGGGGTGGCCACGGTGATCTGCTCGGCGGTGGACACGGGCTCCGGCTTCTCCACCCTCGCCCGCCAGATCGTGCAGGAGACCCTCGGCGTCGACGAGGTTCACGTGGCCCCCGTCGACACCGACCAGCCCCCGGCCGGCCCGGCGGCCCACGGCCGCCACACGTGGGTGTCGGGCGGGGCGGTGGAGCGGGCGGCGAAGATGGTCCGTACGCAGCTTCTCCAGCCGCTGGCCCACAAGTTCGGCATGTCGACGGAGCTGCTCCAGATCACCGACGGCAAGATCACCTCGTACGACGGCGTCCTGTCCACGACGGTGACGGAGGCGCTGGACGGCAAGGAACTCTGGGCCACCGCCCAGTGCCGCCCCCACCCCACCGAGCCCCTGGACGAGTCCGGCCAGGGCGACGCCTTCGTGGGCCTCGCCTTCTGCGCGATCCGCGCGGTCGTGGACGTGGACATCGAACTCGGCGCGGTACGCGTGGTCGAGATGGCCGTCGCCCAGGACGTCGGCCGCGTCCTCAACCCCGCCCAGCTGACCGCCCGCATCGAGGCGGGCGTCACCCAGGGCATCGGCGCGGCCCTCACGGAGAACCTCCGCACGGCCCGCGGCCTGGTCCGCCACCCCGACTTCACGGGCTACGCACTCCCGACATCCCTGGATGCCCCGGACATTCGCATCGTGAAACTCGTCGAGGAACGCGATGTGGTGGCCCCCTTCGGCGCCAAGGCGGCGAGCGCGATCCCGGTCGTCACCTCACCCGCCGCAGTGGCCTCAGCCGTGCGAGCGGCAACGGGCCGCCCGGTCAACCGCCTCCCGATCCGCCCCCAGGCGGCGGTCGCCGTGCCCAATTCGTAACCGTGTGATGTCCGTTGCTTGTGCAACCGGGAGGTGCGGACTGTCGTCGTTCTTGACTACAGTGAACTTCTAGACTTGTGCGGTACACGGCATGGTGGTTCACCGGGGGAGGAACGCGGGCATGCGAGCTGAGATGGTGGGAATGGCGTCCGGGATGCGGACGCAGGCCGTGAAGTACAGCGCGGACTCCATGCAGAAGTTCAAGCAGCGTGTCGACGAGCTCATCGAGGAACTCAACGGCTCCCCCGCGAGCGCCGGCAAGCTGAAGTCGGATCCGGTGTCCCGTGCCCAGTTCGGCGGGGGCGGCGCGGCGTGGGCCGAGGCCCAGGACGCCTACGCGGCGTACAACGAGACCCTTCACCAGCTGGTGGAGCTCTCCGGCCTCCTCAAGGACTGCCTGGAAGGGCTCGGGATCGCGGTCGTCGCCTCCAAGAAGGGCATGGAGGAGATGGACGACGACGTCAAGCGCAAGATGATCGCCATCCACCAGCGGACGTACGAGGCCAAGCAGAAGGCCGACAAGGAAGCGGGCCGCACCGCGCCGGAGAGCGAAGGCAGCGGCGCGGCCGAGGGTGACGGCACCTTCAAGTAAGCGGGTGCGGACGGAATTTCGGGGACACGGGGAAGAGGCGGCACATGAGGCCTGCAGAGGGCGGCGGCAGGGGCGGGGCGACCAACTTCGCCGGCATGGATCACGAGCAGATGGTGGCGTGGCTGGACGAGGCGAGCCACGATCAGGTCAACGAGGCGTCAGGGCGACTGAAGAGCGTCTCGGAGCAGATGGCCACGATCGCCGATGACCTGCGCGCGAGCATGAGGAACATGGACTGGGAGGGCGAGGCCGAGAAGGCCTTCGTCGAGTGGGCCACCGATGTGGCGAACTCGACCACGCGGCTCTCGGAGTACAGCGACCGCGGGTCCAAGCGGATGGCGGACAACGCCACGGCCATCGCCTCGGCGCAGAGCGCCATGCCCCGGAGCGTTCCCAAGGCGGGCGCGAAGGAGAAGCTGGACGCCGACGCCGCTGACGCCCTCAAGGCCAAGCAGCAGGAGACCAAGCTGGCTGCGGCAGCCGAGATGTACCGCCTCTCTGACGCGTACGTGTGGTCGAGCGCCCAGATGAGGGGAGACAAGCCGCCGACGTTCCCGCCGCCGCCGGGGGCGTTCGTGCCTGAGCGTGTCGACGGGGTCGAAGGCAACTCGTACATCGGCTCAACCCATCAGAGCGACAGCCGTTCCACCGGCACGGACACGAGTACTAGCACGGGCACACACACCACGCGCTCGCAGTCGGATACACACTCCACGACCGACACGACCACGCTCCCGCCGACAGGCGACACGACCGGGCCGACGCACGTCACCAAGCCCGAAGTCCGGCCTGACGCACCCGTGGACCTCGGCATCGACAGCGTGGAGACCCTGCCGAAGCCGGACACCACCGGGCCGACGACGCTCACTCCGGGCGGTCCGCCGCCGATCACCAAGCCGGACGGCGGTACGCCTCCGTTCGTGACCACCGGCGTGCCTCCGCTGTCCGTCAAGGGCGGTCCGGGGCCCTTCGGCCCCACCTCGCCCGCCACCGGCGGCACCACCAACCCCCGTGGTCCGGCGACCGGCGGCCTCCGTACCACGCCCGGCATGCCCCGCGACGGCATCAGCGGCGGCCGTGCGATCCCCAGCACCACGGGTCGGCCGCAGACCGGCATCCCGCGCAGCACCGTCATCGGCAACGAGCCCGCCGGGCAGAACCGGACGGGCATGGGCCGCGGCATGGGCGGCGCTCACGGCATGGGTGGCCCCATGGGCGGCGCGGCCGGCCAGAACGGCATCACCGGCGGCCGCCGTCTCGCCGGCGAGAGCGGTGGAGTCGTCGGCGGCAAGGCGCAGCGCGCCGGTGGCGCCGGTGCCGGGAAGCCCTTCACGGCCGGTGGCACCGGTCTCGTGCGGGGCGGCGCCGCCGCGAAGCCGGGCGAGCGCGAGGAGCAGAACGGAGAGCGTCCCGACTACCTCGTCGAGGACGAGGAGACCTGGCAGCAGGGCCGCCGCGTGGCGCCGCCCGTCATCGACTGATCAGCGCGAGGAAGCAGATGCGTACCAGCAGTATTCGTCGGAGCCATGCCCGAGTGGCCGCCTCGGCCGCCTTGGGGATGCTGCTGGTGGGCATCGCTTCCGTTCCCGCCCACGCGGAGAACTTCCGGGACCAGCAATGGCACCTGGACGCCATGGGGGCCGAGGAGATCTGGCAGTTCAGCACCGGTAAGGGCGTTACCGTCGCGGTGATCGACGCCGGTGTAGAGAAGGACAATCCGGACCTCCGGGGCCAGGTGCTCGA
Source organism: Streptomyces sp. NPDC034084 (assembly GCF_055575535.1). NCBI lineage: Bacteria > Bacillati > Actinomycetota > Actinomycetes > Kitasatosporales > Streptomycetaceae > Streptomyces > Streptomyces sp. NPDC034084. The sequence goes on along the minus strand of NZ_JBVISK010000001.1, from coordinate 1,149,691 downwards.
GGGCAAGGACTTCGCGCCGGAGGAGTCGGGGGACCAGTTCACCGACTACACCGGCCACGGTACGGGGATGGCAGGCCTGATCGCCGGTACCGGAGCGAGGGACGGCGGGAACGGGGCCTTCGGTCTCGCGCCGGGCGCCAAGATCCTGCCGGTGCGTGTTCCTGGGCTCCAGGCGGGTGACCGCAGCATGGACGTCGGCAACGAGGAGTTCAACCGCGTCGTCCCTCCGGCGATCAAGTACGCGGCTGATTCCGGTGCCAAGGTCATCAACATTTCCCTGGCGGTCACCGAGGGGTCGCAGGCACTCACCGATGCGGTGAAGTACGCGCTCGAAAAGGGCTCCCTTGTCTTCGCCGGCGTAGGGAACAGCGGCGACAAGGGCAATCCTGTCGAGTACCCGGCGGCGACCCCCGGAGTGGTGGGTGTCGGTGCTGTCGACAACAAGGCGCAGCACATCCCGCTGTCTCAGCACGGCGACCAGGTCGACATCGTCGCCCCGGGCAAGGACATGGTGCACGCCTGCGGCGGTGGTACAGGTATGTGCAAGGGAAGTGGTACCAGTGACGCCACCGCTCTCGCCTCCGCCGCCGCCGCGCTGCTCTGGTCGAAGCACCCCGACTGGACCAACAACCAGGTCCTGAGGGTCATGCTCAACACGGTCGCCAAGCCCAAGGGGGGCGAGAAGCGCAGCGACTTCATCGGCTACGGCGCCATCCGGCCGCTCCGTACGCTGAAGACGCCCGGCGACCCCGGCCCGGCCGGTGTCCGGCCGATCGACGACCTCGCCGAGGCGCCGACCGCGACGCCCACGTCCTCCGCCGACCTGCCCTCGGCGGCCCCGGCCCCTTCGGAATCCACCGCCGCCCCCGCGCCCGCCCCGGCCCCCGCCCCCCAGGCATCCGCCGACGACGGCGGCAACACCGGTCTCTGGATCGGCCTCGGGATCGGTGCCGCCGTGCTGATCGGTGCCGCCGTCGCCGTACCCGTACTCCGTTCGCGGCGGGGCTGAGCCCGACCCCCTGCCGTCGGCCGTCCGTAAACTCACTCATGGGGAAGTAGATGTCGTTCGACGACGAGTGGAGCCAAGTCCGCAGCCAGAACGCGGCGATGAGGCTCAACAGTGTGCCCGCCGAGGGTGGCGGTGGCGGTGCCAGCGACTACAAGGTGACGTCCGCCGACCTCAAGGCCATCGGCAACGAGGCCCAGGAGCTGTTCCACTGGTTCGAGCGGGACGCCTTCCACGCCGGCGCCCAGACCGACAGCGCGGCCAAGAGCCTCGACGGCGACGGTTTCCTGACCGGATCGGCGATGTGGACGATGTGGGACACCTGGCGCGGCCAGGCCGAGGCGCTCCTCAGCGCCTGCGCGCACATCCACAACCACCTCGAGGACACCGTGGTCAGCCACGCCAACCACGAGGAGACGCTCATCACGAACTTCTCCATGTCCGAGATCGACAAGCACTTCACATAAGCCGGGGACGGCGACGACGACCGCGCACGGCTGACGAGGGAAACAGATGCTGAAGTTCGACCAGGTCCTCCACGCTCACCTCAGCGGCCTCAAAGAGGCCGTGACCGTCTGGTCGGAGGCGGTGTCCAAGCTGGAGAAGACCAAGGAGAAGGCCGACGGCCTCCAGGGCAAGGCAGACAAGGCCGACTGGAAGGGCGAGAACGCCGGTGTGACCCAGGCCTTCGTCCGGAAGACCGCCAAGGAGTTCGGCGACGCCCTCACCGAGGCGAGCAGCATCCGCAACATCCTCCGGGACGCGGAGAGCGAGTTCCAGGCGGCCAAGACCGAGCTGGAGAAGCTGGTGGCGGAGGCCCCGGGCAAGGGCATCCGCATCGACCAGGACGGTGTCGTCAGCTACATGATCCATCCTGACCGCCGCTCCAAGGACTACGACGGGCCCAAGCCCGAGCAGGCCGACTTCGACGCGATGCGTTCGGCGATCAAGGCCGCGGTCGACCGGGCGAACAACGCCGACGACATCGCCTCCCGCGCCCTGCGCGGTCTCGTCGGCAGCGACAAGATGAACTTCTCCGGCACGAGCTACGACTCCCTCAAGGCCGCCTCGAAGGCGCAGGACGCCGAGGACGCGCACGCCGCCTACGAGCTGTACAAGAAGGGCGACGACGCCACCCCGGCGGAGATCGACAAGCTCAACGCGCTCTTCAAGGCCAACCAGAAGGACCCGTACTTCGCAGAGAAGTTCGCCCTGGAGGTAGGGCCGAAGGGCAGCATGGAGTACTGGGCCGACATGGGCGACCCGAGCGACGGCTCGCGGCTCGGCGTCGACCACCGCGACAAGCTCAAGGAACTGCAGACGAACTGGAGTCTGACGCTCGCCACCGCGACCCATTCCACGAGCCCCGAGATGGAGCAGTGGAAGGCCGACGTCATCAAGGCCGGCAGCGAGCCGATCCAGACGCGCGGCACCAGCCCGTACGGCTTCCAGGTCATGAGCAACCTGATGCGGGTCGGCGACTACGACGACAAGTTCCTGAAGGACTACGGCAACGGACTCGTCATCACCGAGCGGAAGATGACGCACGACGGGCGGCTCCCCGCCGACCGGGCCTGGCACCAGATGACCGGCGGCCCGAGCCACCTGAACTGGATGGGCGGCGACCTCGGCAACGACCCCATGATCGGCTTCATGGAGGGCCTCGGGCACAACCCGAAGGCGTCGACGGACTTCTTCAACGGCGACATCGACCTCACGCCGGAGAACAGCAAGGACAACAAGAAGCTCGACCCGTTCGACTACTTCACCAAGGACCGCGAGTGGCCCGAGGAGCTCAACGACAAGGGTGACCGGACCAAGGAGCCCGGTTACAACGCGCTCGGCCACGCCCTGGAGTCCGCGACCACCGGCCACCCGTACGACGCCGAGGCCGAGGGCCTCAAGGACGTACGGACCAAGGACAACGCGGAGGTCATGCAGAAGGTCGTCGAGCGGTACGGCAGCGACCCGAAGTACATGCACCAGCAGCCGGGCATCGACGACAGCCTCGGCAAGATGGGCGCCGCCTACATCGATGAGCTGAACCGCTCCCTGGAGACGGACAGCGACACGACGATGGAGGAGAAGCGGAACTCCCCCTTCGGCTACAACGACGCCCACGGCAAGTCCCGGTTCGGCGACGACTTCGACACCGGGCTGCTCTGGAACCGCGGCGACGCCGTCAACTTCATGGGCATCGTGTCGCAGAGCGAGACCGGCCACTCCACGCTCTCGGCGGCCGAGTCGCTGTACACGACGAGCGTCCTCGACCAGGTGGGCCCCAAGCCCGGCTCCACCTTCGACGACCGGGACCTCACCGACGCGCGGACCACGCTGCGGGTCGGGTCGGAGGCGCAGGGAATCCTGGACGAGTCCCGTATGGCGCAGATCGACAAGGACTACGAGAAGGACTCCGAGGAGCACAAGAAGGCCGTCGGCAGGACGACCGAATGGGTCAAGTTCGGCGTCGGCGCGGCCGCGGCGGGCGGCATCGCGGTCCTGACCGGCGGAGCCGGTGGCGTACTGGTACCGCTGGCCGCCGAGACGGTGGGCGGTGCGGTGACGACCGTGATCGGCATGGAAGCCGACGACATGGCGGAGAAGTACGAGAAGGACGAGCTGCTGAAGAAGAAGTCGGACGACCTGTCGGACGAGGCGCTGGCCATGGGCAAGGAGAATTCGCTCCGCCCCGGCATCGCCTACGCGAACGCCCCCGGCTGGAGCGAGAAGGACCGCAACTACCTCGACGAGGAACTGGTCAAGTACGTCCGGGACTCGCGCATGCACGCCCGCGACAACTCGCTGCCCGACCCGTACGAGAAGAAGTGACGCCCATGCGGTCTGTACTGACCGGGATCGGAACGGCCCTCGCCGTCGCCGCCCTCCTCACAGGATGCGGCGGCGGGGAAGCCACGCAGGAACCCGAGGGCCTGACGGCCGCCGAGGCCTGCGGTGGCTTCGCCAAGGACCCGGCGGCCACGGCGGCGCTCAAGGCCGTCCTCGGCGGCGAGCGCTTCGAGGACAACCTGTCGAAGCCGGAGAAGGCCCTCGCCCGGCTGCGGGAAGACGCCGCCGCGCCGTGGGCCGACTCGTACCGGCCGCAGCCGGTGACGTACTGCGGCCTCCAGGCTGCCGAGGAGGCGTCGCAGGACGTCAAGATCGAGGTGAGGGCGGTGGGCAAGGGCCCGTACCTGGGTCCGGAGCTCGCCGAGTCCGTGACCTCGTACTCCACTGGGGTCGAGGCCTTCTCCTCGTCCACCCTCGGCAAGCTCTACTTCTCCTGCCGCCTCAAGGCGCCCGGCCATCCGATCGTCGTCGAGACGGCCGTCCGGGGCCCGGCGGACGCCGAGGAAACGGACATGGAACAGCGCACACGTCTGATCACCCTCGCCAACGCGGCGGCCCGGCATGTCGCCGCCGAGTTGGGGTGCGGGGGGACGGGGTTGGTGAAGGGAGTACCGGCGAAGGCGCGGTCGTGAGGCGCGCCTACACCCCGAGCACGGGGAACGCTCCGATCCGGCCGGCCCGGGCGATGAAGACGCGGTTGCCGGCGCTCGCCAGCTGGTAGGTGCCCTGGCGCTTCATCTTGATGGTGAAGAGGCGCGTGTGGGTGGCCTTGTGGACGACCTGGACGTAGCTGTTGTCCGGGGAGTGGAGCCAGACCGTCGCGCCTTCCACGGCCGGCGGGTTGACGGTGCCGGGACCCGTTTCGTCCAGGACCTCGTACCAGTCGGACACCGGGAAGTGGATGTCCCGCATGGTGCTGTACCGGTAGGCGTTGTAGCTGTTGACCGCGAAGACGAGGTCACCGGCGGCGGTGGGCGTGCCCCAGTCGCCGCCCAGGCCGGTCTTCTCCTCCCACAGGAAGTCGCCTCGGTCGAGGCGGCGGGCCGTCAGCTTGGGGCCGCCGAAGTAGGCGACGTTGTTGTCGCCGAGCGCCGGGGCCTGGCCGTCGGTGCCCTGACCCTTGATCTCCCAGTCGGTCTCACCCGTCTCCGTGTACAGGGCGGCGCAGTGGCCGTCCCTGCCGTGGATCACCAGCCGCTTCCTGCCCACGGCCGCCTTCGCGGGGCCGTTCTGGGAGCGCGGGGAGGTCATCGGGCGGGACCAGGTGGTGGCCAGGGTCCAGGCGTCGACGGCGCGCAGCTCGTTGTCTTTCGTCACCAGGTAGACGTGGGTGTCGTCCGCGGCCAGGACGTCGTCGACGTCGGACTGCGTCTGCCAGACGGGGGCGCCGGTGGAGGCGACGAAGGCGTTCAGGACGCCGTTCTTGTCGACACCTACGACGAGCCGGTCGGCGACGGAGACGAAACCGGCGTCCGCGTCGATGTCCTTGGCCCGCCACCGCTCCCTGCCGTTCGTGACGGACAGGGCGAGCAGCCCGCCCGTCTTCGCCTGCACGACCACCACATCGCGTACCGGCAGCGGCAGTTCACCCTCGGCGGCCGTCACGTCGAGCGGCCCCCACAGGGCCTTCGGGGACTCGCCCGGCTTCATGTCGATGTCCGAGACGAACGCGGCCTCGGGGGTCGCCACGGCCGGCGGCACATCCGCCGTCGGGGACTTCGGCTCACCGCGGTTCAGCCACCACGCGCCCGCCCCGCCTCCCGCACCCAGGACGGCCACGCCCACCGCGGCACCGGTGAGGAAGCGGCGCCGGGACGGCCCGGAGGAGGGCACGGCGGTGTCCTCGGGTGCCGCCAGGCGCTTCGTGGCCGTCTCGCGCCGCTTGATGTCCTCGGCCAGCGGGCCCTTGCGCCAGGCGCGGTCGGCTCCCTTCGGCGGGGCGAAGGCCTCCGCGATCCGCGGGGGAGCCGGGCGGAACGCGGGATCCTTCGCCAGACAGGGGCCGATCAGCTCCTGGAGCTCCGGCGGCACCAGGCTCAGGTCCGGCGTCCCGTGCACGACCTCGTACTGGACCGCCGCCACGTGCGCGCCGTCGAAGGCGCGCCGTCCGCTCGCCGCGTACGCGAGGACCGCTCCGAGCGAGAACACGTCCGAGGACGGTCCGACGCGCTGCCCGAGGACCTGCTCGGGGGCCCCGTACCCCGGAGTGACAGGAGTCTGGCCTGTCGTCGTGAGCGTCAGGCCGTGCTCGGGGCGCGCGATGCCGAAGTCGATGATCCGGGGGCCGGTCGAGGTGAGCACGATGTTCGCCGGCTTGAGGTCGCGGTGGACCAGACCCGCCACGTGGATGTCGTGCAGGGTGCGCGCCAGCTGGGCCGCGAGGGCGCGGACCGTCGGCACGTCCATCGGGCCGTACGTACGGACGGCCTCGTCGAGCGTCGGCCCGGCGAGGAACTCGGCCGCGATCCACGGGCGCCCGCCCTCGGTCTGCGCGCCGAGGACCCGCGCCACGCCCTTGCTGGTGACGGCCCGCGCCATGTCGGCCTCGCGGACGAACCGCTGCGCTAGGTGCTGGTCGTGAGCGAGCTCGGGGCGGAGGACCTTGACGGCGGCGGGAGCCCCGTCGGAGTCCCGGCCGACGTACACCTTGCCCATGCCGCCCTCGCCGAGGACGCCGAGGAGCCGGTACGGGCCGAGCCGGAGAGGGTCGCCGGTGGTGAGGGGCTGTGTGGTCACGATGCGTCTTCCGGGTCGGGCGGGGTGAGAAGTGGGGCGAGGAGGGTTCAGGCGAGAGGGATGGCCACGACGGACGTCTTGCCGGCGCCGATGATGCGCGTCCGTTCCTTGTCGACGACGAACCGGCTTGCGTCCGTCGGGAACACCCAGACCGAGCGCCCGGAGTTCGGGTCGATGGCGTTCAGACCGCCCCGTACGGGCGCGTACGCGTACCTCTCGCCGACCACGGGAGCGGCGAAGAAATCGGGTGTCAGCGTGCGGCCCGAGGGCTGCTCCGTCCAGCGCCTGGTGCCGAAGTCGGCCGTGACGGCCAGCAGACCCGGGGTGTCCCTCTTCTCGTGCGCGTATACGAGTCCGTTCGCCACGGTCGGGACGCCGTAGGAGGTGCCGGCCGAGCCGGAACCGTATTCCCAGACGATCTTGCCGTCGGTGAGACGCAGCGCCCGGAGACGGTCCCCGCCGAAGTACGCGTGGCGCTCGTCGATCGCGAGCTGACCGGGGATGTACTTGAAGGATTCCTCCAACGGCAGGCGGCGCTGCCACAGCTGGCGTCCGGTCTGCGCCTCGCGCGCCTGGACCAGGAAGGACTCCAGGTCGCCGCTGTTCTTGCCCAGGATCAGCCGGCCGCCGGCCACCTGGGAGAGCCAGGGACGGACGCCGTCCCATTCGTACGGCTGCCGCCACACTTCCTTGCCCGTGCCCAGGTCGACCGCGATCAGGTGCCAGCCCGTCTCGTTCACGTCCGAGTCGTTGCTGTGCGCGCCCCGCCGCGAGGCGGCGAAGAGCAGCCCGCCGCCGGTGGTGAGGAGTTGTGTGCCCGTGCTGGTGCCGTCGAAGCCCTTCAGCACGATGGTCCGGGCCGCCTCCTTGCCGGTGCGGGGGTCGAGCGTGCGGATCTTCAGGGCGCCCGGCCCTGTGTACGCGCCGTCCGAGACGTAGAAGTGCGTGCCGTCGGTGGTGACCTGGTGCGGCTCCATCACCATCCCGTCCGACCAGAGTTCGGTGCCGTCCTTCGTGTCCCGGACCCGGAAGGCGACCGTCTCGGCGAAGCCGACGACGTCGCCGGCGAGGAGCTGGGTGGTCGTCTCCTCGTTGTCCAACGACTCCCTCCGCCACAGCGCCGCCGGCGCCCCGTCCGAGGCGGTCGTCGCCGGGATGGCGGTCGGTCCGGCAGCGGACGGGGTGTTCACGGTGTCGTCCCGCGAGCCCAGCCACGCCCACACCCCCGCCCCCGCTCCCGCGAGGCCCAGCAAGGAGCCGCCGCCCAGGGTGAGGGCGCGGCGGCGGGAGAGCGGGGTGTGCGGGACCGTCGCCGTCGTCGCGGATTCCGCCGGGGCCGGGAGGCGGTGGGGCGCGTGCAGCCAGACGTCCGTGGCCTGGCGGGCGATGTCGGCGAGGAGCAGCGGCGGCAGGTGGTCCGCGAAGTCGCCGTGGCCGTCGTGCAGATGGTCCATCAGGGTGTGCGTCGTGGGGCGGGACGCCGGGTCCTTCGCCAGGCAGGCCGTCAGGAGGGGGAGTAGTCCCTCCGGTACGCCCGTGAGGTCGGGATCGGCGTAGCGGACGCGGTAGAGGAGGTCGGCCGGGGAGCCCGTGCCGAAGGGGCCGTGGCCCGTGGCGGCGAAGACGAGGACGCCGGCCAGCGCGAACACGTCGCCCGCCGAGGTGTGTTCCTCGCCGCTCGCCTGCTCCGGCGACATGAAGGCGGGTGTGCCCGCCGCCGCGCCCGTACGCGTGAGGTGGTCGTCGCCGGCCGCGCGGGCGATGCCGAAGTCGATGATCTTCGGGCCGTACGCGGTGACGAGGACGTTCGAGGGCTTCAGGTCGCGGTGGACCACGTCCGAGGAGTGCAGCTGGGCGAGGGCCCCGGCGAGCGCGGCGCCGAGGGCGCGGACGGTCGGTTCGGGGAGGGGGCCGCCGAGCGCGACGGCGTCGTCGAGGGGCGGCCCGAGGACGTACTCGGTGGCCAGCCACGGCGTCTCGGCCAACGGGTCGGCGTCGACGACGGCCGCGCCGTGCCGCGCGCCGATGATCCGCGCCGCGTCCGTCTCCAGACGGAAGCGCGCCCGGAAGGCAGGGTCGGCCGCGAGCCGGGCGTGCACGGTCTTGAGGGCGACGGTACGGCCGCCGGGCGTCCGCGCCAGGTAGACCGTGCCCATGCCGCCGGAGCCGAGGCGGGCGAGGAGACGGTACGTGGCGATGGCGGCCGGGTCGTCGTGGGTCAGGGGCGACAGCATGAGGTCAGGTCCGGGAAGAGGTGTCGGTGGGGAGTTCGGCCGCCAGGAGTTCGGACGACTGGCGGGCCAGCGCCGCCACCACCCGACCCGGCAGCCAGCCGGGGGTGAGCAGGGCGCCGGCCGAGTTCAGGACCGTCTGGTGCGGGGTGGGCGGTGCGAGGGCCGTCATCAGGTCGGCGGCGGTCGGGCGGTCCGCCGGGTCGCGGGCCAGGCAGGAGGAGATCACCGGCCGCAGGGCGGGCGGGAGTTCGTCACGTTCCGGCACGGTGTGGCCGGTCGCGGCGTACGCGAGAACCGCGCCGAGCGCGAAGACGTCACCCGGCGGGCGCGGGCGGCCGCCGGAGGCCTGCTCGGGGGCGAGCGCGCCCGGGTCGAGACCCGGCAGACCGGTCCGCCGCTCCCCGTCGGCGCCTGCCGCCCGCACCGCGCCGAAGCAGCTCAACCGGGGCCCGTCGGCGGTGAGCAGGACCGCGGCGGGGGAGACCCCGGCGTGCGTGAGGCCCTGCCCGTGCGCGGCGGCGAGCGCCTCGGCGAGGGCGGCGCCCACGGCCCGTACGGTCGCCTCGGGCAGCGGCCCGCCGCGCACGGCGAGGGCCACGGGGAGGGGGAGCAGGGGGAGGTAGGGGGTCGCGTACCAGGCGGGCTCGCCCGGGGCGGCCAGGTCCGTCACCGGCGCGATCCAGGGGCCGAGGAGGCGACGGGCCGCGTCGGCCTCCGTGGCGAAGCGGGCCGGGTCGGCGCCGGGCAGGGGAGCGTTCAGGACGACCGTGCGCTCCCCGTCCCCCGTACGGGCGACGAATCGGCGGTACGGGACGGCGGGGCCGGTGCGGCCCGGTGGGTCGAGGCGGGTGATCAGCCGGTACGGGCCGGTCCGGCGCGCGGAGTCCTCCCGTGTGCGCGACTGTTCCACGTGTACGTCCCCCCGTCGTTCCGGCGCCCCGTGACGACGGGGGCGGGACGAGCCTACCGAGGCGGGAGTGGCAGGCCTTGCCCGGGGAGAGAGGGGGAGCGGGCCTGGACGCGGGGCGGAAGCCGGTCGACCTGCCGGCAGGTCATCGGCGCGCGGAACGTGGACGCGCTGCGGGACGAACCCGGCAACGGCTCACGCCCGCACGCCCGGTCGCTCACGGGCTTGAAGGGCCGGCTGCTCAGGGAGGCGCGGGTGAGGGACGCCGCCACGGGGACGGTCTCCGGCGGGTCGTTTACCAGGCGGCGGAGCCGATCACCCCGCTCCCGGGCGGGCTGACGGTATGGCCCGTCAGTCCTCCGCCGTCTCGGCCGCCGGCCCCAGCTGGGACAGGAGCAGCAGGGTCGTTCGGGTGATCAGCGCCGCGAGGAGGATCGTCGCGAGGCCGTCGACGTGGAGGTGGGCGATCTTCGGGCCCAGCCAGGAGAGCAGCCACCAGATCAGGGCGTCCTGGACGAAGCCGGCGAGGCCGAAGACCAGGAGGGCGGGGAGCGGAACGCGGCCCGACGGGCCGATGAAGATCACCTGGGTGAGGACCGTCATGACGACGGCCGCCATCAGGACGGCGAGGAGCGCGTCGATCGTCTCCGTACCGCCCAGCGTGATGCCCGGCAGCAGGCCGCAGGCGAGGCCCACGCCTATGAGGACGCCCAGTCTGCGTCTGCCCTGATCGTTCATGGGCGGACTGTGGCACACCGTACGGCGCGCTGTGAAGATCCCGTGAGGGAGCTCTCTCGGAGACCGTGATCGGAATCGAACCGACGTAACTCGCTTTGCAGGCGAGCCCCTCAACCACTCGGGCACACGGTCGTGTTGTGCACGAGTACGACCGTAGGGCGGGGGCCGGGAGGGGCTCAAGGGTTCCGGGGGGTGTGCCATACGACTGCCACACCGCCGCAACAATCGGTTCGCGGTCGTAGGTCCAAGGGCCGAGCGGGACCGGGACTCCTGACAGGAGCCAACCCCGGGGTCACCTCTTACCCTGGGGGGATGAGCGCCCTCGAACCCCGCGACGCCGACGTCGCCCCCACCCCCGGACCCCCTGCCGCACACGGCGACACCAAGGGGTCCGTCCTCGACCCGGACCACCGGGCGCTCAGCATCGGCATGGTCTCCGTCGTCCTGCTCATCGCCTTCGAGGCGACCGCCGTCGGCACCGCCATGCCCGTCGCCGCCCGCGAACTGCAGGGCATCCCGCTCTACGCCTTCGCCTTCTCGGCGTACTTCACCACCAGCCTCTTCGGCATGGTCCTGGCCGGCCAGTGGTCCGACCGGAGCGGCCCGCTGGCGCCCCTCACCACCGGCATCAGCGCCTTCGCCGCCGGGCTGTTCCTCTCCGGGACCGCCGGGGCCATGTGGATGTTCATCCTCGGCCGGGCCGTGCAGGGCCTCGGTGGCGGCCTCGTCATCGTCGCCCTGTACGTCGTCGTGGGCCGGGCCTACGCCGAACACCTCAGGCCCGCGATCATGGCCGCCTTCGCCGCGAGCTGGGTCGTGCCCTCCATCGTCGGCCCTCTCGCCGCCGGGACGGTCACCGAGCAGCTCGGCTGGCGCTGGGTCTTCGTCGGCATCCCCGTCCTCGTCGTCTTCCCGCTGGCCCTCGCCCTTCCCGCGATACGCCGCACCGCCTCGGGCCCCGCCGACCCGGAGGCGCCCCCCGCTTCCTGGGACCGGCGCCGGATCGTGCTGGCCCTCGGCATCTCGGCGGGCGCGGCGCTCCTCCAGTACGCGGGCGAGGAACTGCGGCCCCTCGCCCTCCTGCCCGCCGCGGCCGGTCTCGCGCTGCTCGTGCCCGCGGTCCGGGGCCTGCTGCCGCGCGGCACCTGCCGGGCGGCCCGTGGCCTGCCCTCCGTCGTCCTGCTCCGCGGCATCGCCGCCGGGTCCTTCATCGCCGCCGAGTCCTTCATCCCCCTGATGCTGGTCTCCCAGCGCGGTCTCAGCCCCACCCTGGCCGGCTTCTCCCTCGCCCTCGGCGGCCTCACCTGGGCGCTCGGTTCCTGGATCCAGTCCCGGCCGTGGACGGAGCCGTACCGGGAGCGGCTCGTCGTCGTCGGCATGCTCCTCATCGCCCTCGCGATCGCCGGGGCGCCCAGCGTGCTGATCACGTGGGTACCGGCGTGGACGGTCGCGGTCGTCTGGGCCTTCGGCTGTTTCGGCATGGGCTCGGTGATCTCCTCGACCAGCGTGCTCCTGATGCAGCTCTCGGCCCCCGAGGAGGTCGGCGCCAACTCGGCCGCGCTCCAGATCTCCGACGGCCTCTCCAACGTCCTGCTCCTCGCGGCCGGCGGCGCGGCCTTCGCGGCGCTCGGCGGCGGCGCGGTCGGCCACGCGATGGACAGGGGCACGACCGGCGGCTCCCACCCGGCCGCCTTCGCGGCCGTCTTCCTGCCGGTGGCGGGGGTGGCGGCGGTCGGGGTCTGGGTGGCGACGCGGCTGCACGCGGCCGGGTCGGGGACCGGAGCCGGGGCCTGAAGCTTCGGTGCCATTTCGACCCCATCCGGTGGTACCGCTCCGGTATGGCCTTGAACCTACGTCTCCGCGACGACCAGACCGAGGCGCTCAAGCTGCGCACCGAGCAGGAGGGCACCAGCCTCGCCATGGACGGGATCCAGCTGCGCACCGACATCGACACGGCGGAACGCCTGGTCATCGCCGTCGCGACCGGTGAGACCGACGAGGTGAAGGTGCGCGCAGGGACTGCGTGAGCTGATCGACGACCACGCGAGCTGAGTCACAACCGGATCGCGCCCACCCTGTCGCGTACGACGTCCCGGCCGGGTCGCCGGTAAGGTGGCCCGGTTGTCATATCTGGACTGTCCTTTCGTGACGAACGTCGAACCCGGAGATCGTGACTACCACCGCCACCTCCTCCCATCACCTTTCTCCCGCCTTCCCCGGACGGGCCCCGTGGGGTACCGCCGGCAAGCTGCGCGCCTGGCAGCAGGGCGCGATGGAGAAGTACATCCAGGAGCAGCCCCGTGACTTCCTCGCGGTCGCCACGCCCGGCGCCGGCAAGACCACCTTCGCCCTGACCCTCGCCTCCTGGCTGCTGCACCACCACGTCGTGCAGCAGATCACCGTCGTCGCCCCCACCGAGCACCTCAAGAAGCAGTGGGCGGCCGCGGCGGCGCGGATAGGGATCAAGCTGGACCCCGACTACAGCGCCGGACCGCTGAGCAAGGAGTACGACGGGGTCGCCATCACGTACGCCGGTGTCGGCGTGCGGCCCATGCTCCACCGCAACCGTTCCGAGCAGCGCAAGACCCTCGTCATCCTCGACGAGATCCACCACGCCGGAGACTCCAAGTCCTGGGGTGAGGCCTGCCTGGAGGCCTTCGAGCCCGCCACCCGGCGCCTCGCGCTCACCGGCACCCCCTTCCGGTCGGACACCAACCCGATCCCCTTCGTCACGTACGAGGAGGGGAACGACGGCATCCGGCGGTCCTCGGCCGACTACACCTACGGCTACGGCAACGCCCTCGGCGACGGCGTCGTGCGCCCGGTCATCTTCCTCTCCTACAGCGGCAACATGCGCTGGCGGACGAAGGCCGGAGACGAGATCGCCGCCCGCCTCGGCGAGCCGATGACCAAGGACGCGATCTCGCAGGCCTGGCGCACCGCCCTCGACCCCAAGGGCGACTGGATGCCGAACGTGCTGCGCGCCGCCGACCAGCGGCTGACCGAGGTCCGCAAGTCCATCCCGGACGCCGGCGGCCTCGTCATCGCCTCCGACCAGGACTCGGCCCGCTCGTACGCCAAGCTGATCCGCGAGATCACCGGTACGAAGGCCACCGTCGTCCTCTCCGACGACACCGGCGCCTCGAACCGCATCGACGAGTTCAGCGAGAGCACCGACCGCTGGATGGTCGCCGTCCGCATGGTGTCCGAGGGCGTCGACGTCCCCCGCCTCGCCGTCGGCGTGTACGCGACGACCATCTCGACGCCGCTGTTCTTCGCCCAGGCCGTCGGCCGCTTCGTGCGATCCCGCAGGCGCGGCGAGACCGCGTCCGTGTTCCTTCCGACGATCCCCAGCCTCCTCGGTTTCGCCAACGAGATGGAGGTCGAGCGCGACCACGTCCTCGACAGGCCGAAGAAGGCGGGCGAGGACGAGGACCCGTACGCCGAGTCCGAGAAGGAGATGGCCGAGGCCGAGCGCCAGCAGGACGAGGACACCGGCGAGCAGGACATGCTGCCCTTCGAGGCGCTGGAGTCCGACGCCGTCTTCGACCGCGTGCTCTACAACGCCGCCGAGTTCGGCATGCAGGCCCACCCCGGCAGCGCGGAGGAGCAGGACTACCTCGGCATCCCGGGCCTCCTCGAACCCGACCAGGTCCAGCTGCTCCTCCAGAAGCGCCAGGCCCGGCAGATCGCGCACAGCCGCAAGAAGCCGGACACCGAGGCGGACCTCCTGGAGCTCCCGGCGGAGCGGCGGCCCGTCGTTTCCCACAAGGAGCTGCTCGAACTGCGGAAGCAGCTCAACACGATGGTCGGCGCGTACGTCCACCAGAGCGGCAAGCCCCACGGCGTGATCCACACCGAGCTGCGCCGGGTGTGCGGCGGGCCGCCGAGCGCGGAGGCGACGGCGGGGCAGATCCGGGAACGGATCAAGAAGGTGCAGGAGTGGGCCACGCGGATGCGGTGAGCCCCCGCACGTGAGTGACCGAGGCCCGTACGCCGGTGTGCGTACGGGCCTCGCGCGTACCGCGATCCGGCGTCCCCTACCTGCTCGTTACGGGCATGACAAAGCCGATCTTGTCTGCCGAAGGTCCCGAATCGTCTCTATCCGGTCGCCGGCGCCCGGATTCTGGACGAGGTCTTCCGCTGAGCGGACCGCGCCGCTACTGTCCCGGCTCACAAGCAATCGCCCCGTGGCAGCGCCGCCGCGGAGCGCAGCCGGTGTACCCCTTCCTGCCGGCGGCCTCTGACGTGCGTCGCCGCGGGACCGGCGCCGTAACTCCGTGAGAGCCCGCCGCCACTCACCCCGAAGGAGAGGGCGTCGTGACCGCGGAGACCTCCCAGACGCTCGACCGGGGACTCAGAGTCCTCAAACTGCTCGCCGACACCGACCACGGCCTGACGGTCACCGAGTTGTCCAACAAACTCGGCGTCAACCGGACCGTGGTCTACCGGCTCCTCGCCACGCTCGAGCAGCACGCCCTCGTCCGCCGCGACCTCGGCGGACGCGCCCGCGTCGGCCTCGGCGTGCTGCGGCTCGGGCGTCAGGTCCACCCCCTGGTACGGGAGGCCGCGCTGCCGGCGCTCCGTTCACTCGCCGAGGACATCGGGGCGACCGCCCATCTGACCCTCGTCGACGGGGCGGAGGCGCTCGCGGTCGCGGTCGTCGAACCGACCTGGACCGACTACCACGTCGCCTACCGGGCCGGCTTCCGGCACCCGCTCGACCGGGGCGCTGCCGGCCGGGCGATCCTCGCCGCCCGGCACGGCGGACTGACCGAACCCGGCTTCACCCTCACCCACGGCGAACTGGAGGCCGGCGCGAGCGGCGCGGCCGCCCCGCTGGTCGGCGTCACCGGCGTCGAGGGCAGCGTCGGCGTCGTGATGCTCGCGGACGCGGTACCGGAGCGGGTGGGGCCGCGGGTGGTGGACGCGGCGCGAGAGGTCGCCGACGCGTTGCGCTAGAACGCGCGGCGGGGGTGGCCAGGGCCTGCGCAGTGCCCGCCTGTGGGCTGCGCCCGCACCCCATCGCCTTGCGGGACGCCTGCCCACGACCTGGGGGCGCCGTCGTGGGTTGTGCCCACCCGTTCCGCCCCGGCGGAACGCATGCCCACGACCCCGGTGCGGCGCCCTCGGGGGCCGCCCCCGAAGAGGCCCATTCCCCGACGGAACGCCGGCGGCGGGGTCAAGGGGCCAGGAGGTGGGTCAGCGGCGTCGGCGCGTGGTGGACCGATTTGCCCGTGCGGGTGGTCGTGAGCAGGCCCGCCGCCCGCAGGGCCCGCGCGTGCGCCGACGCCGTCGCGTTGCTGACGCCGAGGCGGCGGGCCAGTTCCGTGGTCGTGAGGGGTTCCGTCAGGGCGCGGAGGAGTTCGGCGCGGGTCCGGCCCAGGACCCCGGCGAGGGCGTCCTCGCCGGGGGAGGGGGCGAGCGGCAGGCCCCCGCCCGCCGGGTACGTGAGGACCACCTCGTGCCCCGGCACGTCCTGGACCAGTGGCCCGCCCCGCCAGTGGAACGTGGGCAGCAGGACCAGGCCCCGCCCCGCCAGGCGGACCTCGCGCGAGGGGCCGGGCCAGGACCAGACGCCGTCACGGAGCCCCGGCGCCAGGGCCGTCAGGGCCGCGCCCAGACCCCGCTCGGCGACCGTCAGCGCGTGCCGCGTCAACTCCGCCCGGTGCAGGTCCTGGACCAGCGGCCACACGGGCGCCAGAACCGTCTCGTACGCCGCCCGCTGCGCCCGTTCCAGCACCCGCCACGCCTCCGGGCTCCCGCCGTGCAGGCCCCGGATCCAGCCCGGCACGGCGCCCTGCCCCGCGTACACCCGCTCCAGCTCCGACCGTACGACCTCCGGCCGCACCGCCCGCATCAGCGCGAGGCCCTCCTGCCGCGTCCCGCCGAGGACGTCGAGGAAGTACGGGGCCACCCCGCCCGGCACCAGGTCGGCGAGCGGCTCGGCCGCGGCCGGCAGGGCACGCAGCACTCTGCCCCGCCAGCGCCCGAAGAGCAGCTCCTCGTGCGGGGCGCCCAGCATCATCAGGGCGGCGTGGAGTTCCGGCACGGGGGACGGCCGGGGCGCGAACCGCACCCGGGTGAGGTCCTCCGCCGTGAAGTGGATGCGCAGCAACCCTCGGCCCTCCCCGCGCCAGCTTTTCGGGTACAGGCTGAAGCATCGTGCTCCGCCCCCGTCCCGCCCCAGGATGCCGTGCATGACACCGCACCCCGCACCCAGCCGCCGCACCGTCGCCAAAGGCGCCCTCCTCGGTGCCGCCGCCGTCCTGTTCGGCCCCTCCGTCGCCCGGGCGGCGGACGGGCCCGCCGCGCTCCGGCTGCCCCCGCCGACCGGCCCCCACCCCGTCGGGATCCGCACCTTCGCCCTGACGGACACCTCCCGCGACGACCCCTGGGTGTCCGGCGCGCGGGAGGTGATGATCAGCGTCCTGTACCCGGCCCGTACCGTCCGCGGCTTCCCGCGCGCCCCGCAGCTCACCCCCGCCGAGGCCGAGGTCTTCGCCGACCTGGCGCCCCTGGCGCGGCCCGGCCTGCCCGCCGCCGGTGTCGAGTGGGGCGCGGTCCTCACCCACGGGCACGTGGGCGCGCCCCCGCTCCCCGGGCGCCGCCCGGTGCTGCTGTACACCCCGGGCGGCGGTGACTCCCGCACCTTCGGCACGACCCTCGCCGAGGACCTCGCGAGCCACGGCCGCGTCGTGGTCCTCGTCGACCATCCCGGCGACGCCGGCCAGGTGGAGCTGCCGAGCGGGCTGCGCTGGACCGTCCTGACCGGGCCCCCGGACCCGGCCACCTTCCGCACCATGATCGACACCAGGGTCGCGGACCTCCGCTTCGTCCTCGACCGGCTCGCCGGCCTGCCCCTCGCCCCTCTCATGGACCCGCGCCGGATCGGCGTGTACGGGCACTCGGCGGGCGGCACCGCCGCCGTCCACGCGCTCGCCGGCGACGACCGGATCGCCGCCGGGATCAACCTGGAGGGGTACCTCGACCTCGACCCGGAGCTGGTGGCGGGCCTCGAACGGCCCCTGCTCATGTTCCGCACGGACGGCTTCGAGGGCTCCGCGCGCATCGAACGCTCCTGGGCGGGGATCCCCGCCCGCCGCGTCCTGCTGCCCGACGCGAACCACTGGATCTTCAGCGACTACGCGCACCTCGTCCCGCAGCTCCAGGTCGCGGGGCTCGTCACCGCCGGGGCCAGGGCCGCACTCGTCGGGGCGGGGGACACGGCGGCGGCGACGGCCGTCGTACGGCACGGGGTGCGGGCCTTCTTCGACCGGCGGCTCCGGGCGCCCGCGCCCCCGGCCTGCCCCCGGCGCGCGCCCCAGTAGATTGGGGGCGTGCTCTCCCGCCTCTCCCGCCCCCGCGCCCTCGCGCTCTGCGCCCTGCCCGTCGCCGCGCTCTTCGCCGTCGTCGGGCTCGCGCCCCTGCCGTACGCGATCGCGCAGCCCGGCTCGACCGCCGACGTGCTCGGCGCGGACAAGGGGCGGGAGGTCATCACCATCACCGGCGCCCCGGTCCGGCCCACCGAGGGGGAGCTGCGGATGACGACGATCATCGCGACCGGGCCGTCCACGGACGTGGACCTCGGGGACGTGGCCGACGCCTGGTTCCGGACCGACCGGGCCGTCCTGCCGCACGACTCCGTCTACCCCTCGGGGAAGTCGGACGCGGAGATCGAGAAGCACAACCTCGGGCAGATGAAGCAGTCGCAGGACGCGGCCACCCTCGCCGCGCTCGGGTACCTGAAGAAGGATCCCGGGAAGGTGAAGGTGACCCTGCACCTCGCCGACATCGGCGGGCCCAGCGCCGGACTGCTCTTCTCCCTCGGCATCGTCGACAAGCTCGACGGCGACGGGGCCGGCGGCGACCTCACCGGCGGCCGGACCGTCGCCGGTACGGGCACGATCGAGCCGGACGGCGCGGTCGGCGCGGTCGGCGGGGTGTCCCTCAAGACGCAGGCCGCCGCCCGCGACGGGGCCACCGTCTTCCTCGTACCGAAGGACGAGTGCTCGGAGGCGCTGGCCGAACAGCCGAAGGGCCTGCGGCTCGTGCCCGTCACCGGGCTCAGCGACGCGGTGGCGTCCCTGCGGGCCCTGGAACAGGGACAGGAGTCGAAGGTCCCGAGCTGCTGAGCCCGCCGCCCCTGCCCCCGGCCGGGGTGCCGCGCGGCGCGTCCATCGCCCGCCAGGACGGGAAGACCAGCGGGCAGAGCGTGGCCAGGAAGTACAGCCCGCCCAGGGCGAGCAGTGTCGTGGTGATGCCCGCCCGCTCCACCAGGAGACCGGCGGCGAGCCCGCCGAGCGGGGTCGTCAGGAGCACACTGGCCGTACTGGCGCTGCC
Source organism: Streptomyces sp. NPDC034084 (assembly GCF_055575535.1). NCBI lineage: Bacteria > Bacillati > Actinomycetota > Actinomycetes > Kitasatosporales > Streptomycetaceae > Streptomyces > Streptomyces sp. NPDC034084. The sequence continues at coordinate 1,130,880 of NZ_JBVISK010000001.1, read as the reverse complement.
CACCCGGCTGCGCAGCTCGACGGGGACGGTCTCGTAGAAGACCGCGCTCAGGATGGGGTTGAGCACCCCGGCTCCGAGACCGCCGAGCGCCATCACCACGAGCAGCGGCGGGGTGGAGTCGGTGAGGGCGGCCGTCACGTACACGGGGGCGCCGCAGAGGAGGAAGCCGACCGCGAGGACCGGGCGGCGGGGGAAGCGGTGGCCGACCGCCGCGTAGAGCAGGGCGCCGACGAGGGCGCAGCCGCCGAAGACGGAGACGAGCAGGCCGAGCGCCGCCGACCCGCCGAGCTCCTGCCGGGCGTGCACCGGCAGCAGGACCGAACTCCAGCTCTGCGAAAGGCCGTTGGTCACCATCACCATGAGGTTGGCGCCGAGGAGCAGCCGGGTGCGCAGCATGAACGAGTAGCCCTCGCGCAGGTCGGCGCGGTACACGCTCAGGGACAACGGCGGTGCCCCGCGCACCGGTTCGGCGGACGGGATCCCGCGCAGGCCCACGAGGACGAGGAGCGCGGAGACGGCGAACGTGGCGGCGTCGACGTACAGGACGGTGTCGGCGCCGAGGACCGCCACGAGCAGGCCGGCGAGCGCGGCGCCGGTCATCCGGGCGCCGCGCGAGACGGCGTCGTAGAAGCTGGTGGCCCGGGAGAGCGGGGTGCCGGCCCGCTCGGCGAGGTCGGGCGTGAGGACGTTGCGGGCGGTCTCGCCGGGGGCGTGGAAGAGGCCGGTGACGGCCATCAGCGCGCACAGCATCCAGAACCGGAGCACTCCGGCGTGGTTGAGCAGCGGGATGGCGGCGAGTGCGAGGGCGCAGACGAGGTCGGAGGCGATGGAGACCCGGCGGCGGCCGATCCGGTCGATGACGGGGCCGCCGACGACGGCGGAGAGGATGACGGGCAGGGCGGCGCAGAAGGCGACGAGGCCCGCCTTGCCGGGGCTGCCGGTGGTCTCCAGGGCGAACCAGGGGACGGCGATGAGCGTGAGTGAATTGCCGCTGATGGAAATGGCGTTGGCGGCCAGGACCGTGGCCAGTGGTGTGCGGTCGCGCCGCGTCGTCCTCATGTGGTCTTTCCCCGGTGTCCCCGTTCCCCCCTGCGCGGTCATGCGGCCGCGGTGGCCGGGCGGCCGGCCGGCGCGACCAAGCGCAGGCCCAGCTCGACCAGCGTCCAGCCCAGTCGGGCGCGGAGCGCGGGGACGCGGGCGGCGGCGCGGGACGGGGCGAGCGGCAGGGCGGCGGCGGCCTCGCGCCGCAGCTCCGCGGCGGCCGGCGCGTGCAGCTGGAGATGGATGTCGGCATGCATGAGGTGGGGTTCCTTCCGCGGGTGCGGGTGCGGGTGCGGGTGCGGGGTGGTCACGGTGCGGCCGTGCGGGAGAGCCGGGTCAGTCCTCGCGCTGCGGGAACGCGTGGAAGTGGATCCGTACGCGCTCGGCGTCCGGCGCGTCCTTCTCGGCGGCGTCCCGGTACGACTCGATGAGCGCGTGGATCCGCTCGTCGAGCTCACGCAGCTTCTCGGGCGGCAGGCGGAGCGTGAAGTCGCTCATGTCGGAGGCGCCGAGCCAGCTCTCGTGCCAGTCGTGGCGGGTGCCGAGGTAGGTGTTGAGCTCCTGGGTGTGGATGTTCGCGATCTCGTGGGTGTAGACCGCGATGGCGCCCCGCACCTCCGGGTCGGGGTTCTTGTAGAGCGACTCGTCGAAGGTCGTGGACTGCAGGGTCGCCCGCCACCACCGCTCGCGGCCCTTGCCGCGCGTCGGGTCGTCCTCGACGAAGCCGTGGGCGGCGAGCTGGCGCAGGTGGTAGCTGGTCGAACCGCTGGACTCGCCGAGGCGCTCGGCCAGTTGGGAGGCGGTGGCGGAGCCGCTGCGGCGCAGGACGCGGAGCAGCTGGATACGGAGCGGGTGGGCGAGTCCGCGCAGGGAGCGGGGGTCCAGGGCGGGGCTCGGCTGTTCCTCGGCTTCGGGCATGCCTGAAGCGTAGAGTTGCAAAGAAGTAGTTGCAAGGGGTTCTTTGCAAGGTTCTTTTTGCATCAACTCCTTTGCATCACCTGCTTGGTGTCACTTGCTTCGTGTCACCCCTTTGCGTCACGTCGTCCGCACGGACGGCGGATGTCGCTACGGCAGCGGCTCCCCGCTCGCCGCCTGCTCCACCAGCGGGATGATCCGCAATGGCACCGGGTTCTCCATCACGATCGCCGTGGACGCCCGTACGATCCCCTCGAAGGCCACCACCTTGTCGATCACCCGCTGGAGGTCCGCGTTCGAGCGGGCGACCAGCCGGCACAGCATGTCGCCGTGGCCCGTCGTCGTGTGCAGCTCCAGGACCTCCGGCACCGTCGCCAGGTGCCCCCGCACGTCCGCGCCCTGGCCCTGCTTGATCTCCAGGGTCGCGAAGGCCGTCACCGGATAGCCGAGCGCCGCCGGGTCCACCTGCGGGCCGAACCCACGGATCACCCCGCTCGCCTGGAGCCGGTCGAGCCGCGCCTGCACCGTGCCGCGCGCCACCCCGAGGCGCCGGGAGGCCTCCAGGACGCCGATGCGCGGCTCGCGCGCGAGCAGCGCGATCAGCCGGCCGTCCAAATGATCGATCGCCACAGCGGCCTCCCCATGGTCAGGATGTACAAGTCGCACGGCCATACTCGCGGGTCGCTGTACAGCTTGACCAGTGGATCAGCAAACTCTTGCGCACCTTGCCGAACGGCGGGACATTGCTGCCATGGCAGATACCTCGATGACTATCGATCCCAACCCTTCCACCGCGCGTGAGGCCGATCCCTTCCCGGTCAAGGGAATGGACGCGGTCGTCTTCGCCGTCGGCAACGCCAAGCAGGCCGCGCACTACTACTCCACGGCCTTCGGCATGAAGCTGGTCGCCTACTCCGGACCGGAGAACGGCAGCCGCGAGACCGCCAGTTACGTCCTCACCAACGGCTCCGCCCGGTTCGTGTTCACCTCCGTCATCAAGGCCGCGACCGACTGGGGCCGCTTCCTCGCCGAGCACGTCGCCGAGCACGGCGACGGCGTCGTCGACCTGGCGATCGAGGTCCCGGACGCCCGCGCCGCGTACGCCTACGCCGTCGAGCACGGCGCGACCGGCATCACCGAGCCGTATGAGCTGAAGGACGAGCACGGCACCGTCGTCCTCGCCGCCATCGCCACGTACGGCAAGACCCGCCACACCCTCGTCGAGCGCTCCGGCTACGACGGCCCGTACCTGCCGGGCTTCGTCTCCGCGAACCCGATCGTCGAGCCCCCGGCCAAGCGCACCTTCCAGGCCATCGACCACTGCGTCGGCAACGTCGAGCTCGGCAAGATGAACGACTGGGTCGGCTTCTACAACAAGGTCATGGGCTTCACGAACATGAAGGAGTTCGTGGGCGACGACATCGCGACCGAGTACTCGGCGCTCATGTCGAAGGTCGTCGCGGACGGCACCCTCAAGGTGAAGTTCCCGATCAACGAGCCGGCGATCGCGAAGAAGAAGTCGCAGATCGACGAGTACCTGGAGTTCTACGGCGGCGCCGGCGTCCAGCACATCGCGCTCGCCACGAACGACATCGTCGCCTCCGTCCGCGCCATGCGGGCCGCGGGCGTGCAGTTCCTCGACACCCCCGACTCGTACTACGACACGCTCGGCGAGTGGGCGGGCGAGACGCGCGTGCCCGTCGAGATCCTGCGCGAGCTGAAGATCCTCGTCGACCGTGACGAGGACGGCTACCTGCTGCAGATCTTCACGAAGCCGGTCCAGGACCGTCCGACCGTCTTCTTCGAGATGATCGAGCGCCATGGGTCGATGGGCTTCGGCAAGGGCAACTTCAAGGCCCTGTTCGAGGCGATCGAGCGCGAGCAGGAGAAGCGCGGCAACCTGTAACGGCCACGGGAGGGGTCCCGGGGGCACCCCCCCGGGACCCCTCCCGCATGCCGCCGGTGGTGGACCCACACGGGAGCGGGCGCGACCCCGGCTCACGCGGGGGACGGGCCGGGGCGTTTGGTGCCGGTCGCACTCGCCGGCTTCGTGGTCGGCTCGGGGCGGAGCTCCGCCGGGAGTTCGTCCGGGAGTTCGCCCAGGGCCGTCAGCGCCTCCTCCGCCTTCCGGGCGTGCAGCGGGGAGAACGCGGGGTTGATCCGCAGCGCCTCCTCCAGGTGGCGGCGGGCCGGGGCCGTCTGGTCCAGGGCCCGTTCGATCTCACCCCGGTGGTACGTGAAGAGCGCGCTCCGCAGGCCCTCCTCGGTGGCCCGTCTCGCGTACCCCAGCGCCTCCTTCGACGCGCCCGAGCGGTGCAGCGCCCACCCCAGAGCGTCCGCCACCCGCACCGAGCGGTGGCCCCGCGCCCACTCCGCCCGCAGCCGGACGGCCGCCGCGGCCGGGTCGCCGTGGTCCGCCTCGAGCAGGCCGAGAGCCACCTCCGCCCCCGACCACGAGCCCGTCCGCAGCCGTTCGTACAGGGCCCGCGCGTCCCCTTCCCGGCCCAGCGACTCGTACAGCTCGCCCGCCTCAAGGAAGTAGTCCGGCAACGGCAGCCGCGCCAGCGCCGCCCGCCAGTCGCGCACCGCCTCGGCCGTGCGCCCGAGGGCCGCCAGCGCCCGCGCCCGGCCCGCGAGCGACGGCCCGTGGTCCCGTACGAGCCGCAGCGCCGCCCCGTACCGCCCGAGGGCCTCCTCCGGCTCGCCCCGCTCCCACGCCAGGTCCCCGAGCCGCGCGAGCGCCGCCGTCTTCTCCGGGTCCGTCTCCGCGAGCGCCGCCGCGTCGAGGGCCGCCGCGTCGGCGTCCTCGCGCCAGCCCCGGTCGCGGTACGTCTGCGCGGCCCTGGCCCGCACCACCGCGCCCGCGTGGAGCTTTTCCAGGCTCTCCATGGCCTTCTGGGCCGCCGTGTACTCCCCGAGTCCGTTGTACGCGTCCATCAGGACCGGGTACACGGGCCACCGGCGCGGGTCGGCCTTCCGCACCCGCTCGCCCCACTCCCTGGCCGCCCGCCAGTCGCCCCGCGCCCCCGCGAGCGCCCCGAGACCCAGCTGCGCTTCCAGATTGCCGCGCGCGGCGGGCCGTTCGGCCAGCGAGCGGCGCAGCGCCCGCTCGGCGCGCGGATAGTCCCGTACGTCTCCGAGCCGGCTGCCCCGCTCCGTGTACGCCGCGCCCAGCTCCGCCCAGGACGCCTCGTCGTCCGGATGGGCCCCCAGCCACGTCTCCCGGTCCGCGATCAGCGCGGCCAGGTCCGGGAGCGCGGCCTGCGCGCCCGCGTGGGCGGCGCTCACCGCCCGCTCCGCCGGACCGGGCGGGGGCGGCGGCCCCTGGCCGGCGAACTGCGGTACGTACAGCAGCGCCGTCGCCGCGAGCACCGCTCCCACCCCGGCGGCCAGGACCGTCCTCGACACGTTCTCGGTCTTCATGGCGCTCACTGTGCTCCCGTCCCCGCCTGTACGAAGAGCACACGAAGCGCTCCCTCCGGGGAGTTCACACCGATGGCCCCGGGTGCCACGCTGGACGCATGGACGATCTCCAGAAGGACGACCTCACGGCGCGGCTGCGCGCCGGGCTCCCCGCCGAGGCGGTCCTCACCGATCCGGACGTGACCGCCTCCTACGCACGCGACATGGCGAGTTTCTGCGCGGCCGGCACCCCCGCGGCCGTCGTGCTCCCGCGCACGGTCGAACAGGTCCAGCACGTCATGCGCACCGCGACCGAACTCCGCGTCCCCGTCGTCCCGCAGGGCGCCCGCACGGGCCTGTCGGGCGCCGCCAACGCATCCGACGGCTGCGTCGTGCTCTCCCTCGTCAGGATGGACCGCATCCTGGAGATCAACCCGGTCGACCGGATCGCCGTCGTCGAACCGGGCGTCGTCAACGCCGTGCTGTCCCGCGCCGTCGCCGAACACGGCCTCTCCTACCCGCCCGACCCCTCCAGCTGGGAGAGCTGCACCATCGGCGGGAACATCGGCACCGCCTCCGGCGGCCTGTGCTGCGTCAAGTACGGGGTCACCGCCGAGTACGTCCTCGGACTCGACGTCGTCCTCGCCGACGGCCGGCTCCTGCGCACCGGCCGGCGCACCGCCAAGGGCGTCGCCGGCTACGACCTGACCCGGCTCTTCGTCGGCTCGGAGGGCAGTCTCGGCATCGTCGTCGGGGCCGTCCTCGCGCTCAAGCCGCAGCCGCCGGCGCAGCTCGCGCTCGCCGCCGAGTTCCCCTCCGCGGCCGCCGCGTGCGAGGCCGTCTGCGCCGTCATGGAGGGCGGCCACACCCCTTCGCTGCTCGAACTCATGGACCGCACCACCGTCCAGGCGGTCAACAAGCTGGCGCGCATGGGTCTGCCCGACACCACGGAGGCGCTGCTCCTGTGCGCCTTCGACACCCCGGACCCGGCCGCCGACCTGGCCGCCGTCGGGGAACTGTGCACGGCGGCGGGCGCCACCGAGGTCGTCCCGGCCGCGGACACCGCCGAGTCCGAACTCCTCCTCCAGGCACGCCGGCTCTCCCTCACCGCCCTGGAGACCATCAAGTCCGCGACGATGATCGACGACGTGTGCGTGCCCCGGACACGGCTCGCCGAGATGCTCGACGGCACGGCGGCGATCGCGGAGAAGTACCACCTGACCGTCGGCGTCTGCGCGCACGCGGGCGACGGCAACACCCATCCCGTCGTCTGCTTCGACCACACCGACGAGGACGAGTCGCGGCGGGCGCGGGAGTCCTTCGACGAGATCATGGCGCTCGGGCTCGCCCTCGGCGGGACGATCACTGGCGAGCACGGCGTGGGCGTCCTCAAGAAGGAGTGGCTGGCACGGGAGCTGGGGCCGGTCGGCCTGGAGCTCCAGCGCGGGATCAAGGCCGCCTTCGACCCGCTGGGGCTGCTCAACCCCGGAAAACTGTTCTGAGTTCCCGTCCAGGGGTACGGGGTCACAGCTCGCCGTCCTGGGACTCGTCCGACGGCCACGGGTCCCGCAGCCACAGCTCGTCGGCGGCCACGGTGGTCGCGAGGATCTCCGCGAGCCCGTCGTCGATGCCGAGCCGCTCTGACTCGGTGCCCGGCGGCACCGCGAGGAGGGTCCGCTCCAGCCAGGCGGACACTTGCCCGGACGGGGCTTCGAGCAGCGCGTCGCCGTCGGGGGAGGAGAGCGCCATCAGGATGACGCCGCGGCCGTCGACCTTCGTGGGCCAGATGCGGACGTCCCCGTGCCCGCAGGCGCGGAAGACGCCCTCGACGAGGAGTTCGCGCGCGAAGGTCCAGTGGACCGGGTGGTCCGTGCCGATGTGGAAGGTGACGTGGACGGCGTACGGGTCTTCGGTCCGGTAGGCGAGCCGGGCGGGGACGGGGATCGAGCGCTCGGGGGAGAGCACCAGCTTCAGTTCCAGCTCGCGCTCGACGGTGGTGTTGTCGGTGTTCTGCATGCTCGTGCTCCTTCTCGTGGGCGGGCCCCGGACGGGCCTTCACCGGGAGAGAGCGGGGTGGCCGCGGTTCATTACGCGACTTCGGGAAAGTTTTTCCCGGGAAGTCTCCGGGCGGGGATGTGTCGGCCCGAACATCACCGGGAGTGATCGATTCCGGTCCGCGTCCCCCCGAAGGCGGGCTTTCTCGCGGGCTCCTTGTCCCCTCGGGGACGTTCTTCGTTACTGTCCTCCTTGGGCGCGGCACGCCCGGCACGCGGCCGTGCGGATCAAAGGCGTTGTGACTGAACGGAGTCGGGGCAGTGGCTACTCCTCCTGGAGGCGGCGAAGAGGTACCGCAGGCGGGGTACTACCCGGACCCGTCCATTCCCGGGTACATCCGGTACTGGAACGGCGGCGCGTGGGTGCCCGGCACCAGCCGGCCCGCCCCCGCGAACGGCGAGGCGCCGCCCCACCCGCCCGCCTCGGCGATCCCGGCCGGCCCGATCCTGGCCTCCGGCCCGGCCCCGACCCCGGTGGCCGCCCCCACCCCACCGACGACCCCCCACACGGCGACCGCCCCGCCCGACGCGCCCGCGCAGTCCGCCGCGCCCGTACAGGCGGCCGCGCACGTGCCCGCCCAGGCGCAGGCCCCCGCGCCGGCGCCCGTACCCACGGTGGAGGAGACCGGGCCCGTCTTCCTCGACGAGGAGCCGCTCGCGGCGGAGCCCGCGTCCGCCTGGCAGGCGGACTCCTCCCGTCAGGCCGGGTTCGGTGGCGAGCTCGACCGGCAGGTCTCCTGGGGTGCGCCCCGTACACCCGACCCGCGCACCCCGGCGGAGTGGCCGGTCGCGGGCGGGAGCGAGCCGGAGGAGCCGGCGCCCGCCGCGGACCCCCGCGCGACCGGGGGAGCGGCCCGCCTCGGAGGCATGCCCGTCACCCCGATCCCGACGCCCGCCCCGGCCCCCCAGCCCCAGCCCCAGCCGCAGCCCCACCCGCAACCGGCCCCGGCACCCGCGGCGGCAGCCCCGGCACCGGCGCCCGTCCAGACCCCCGCTCCCGCCCCCGTACAGGCGGCGCCGTCCGCCCCCTCCTGGGCCCAGCAGGCCCAGCCGCCCGTCCAGGCCCAGGAGCAGCAGCAGCCCGTCGTCCCCTGGAAGCCGCCCGTCGAGGACGTGTTCCAGAAGGCGGCCCGCGCACAGGCCTCCGCGCGCCCGGCGGGGCTCGGCAGGCGGCTGCTCGCCCGGCTGATCGACAGCGTCGTCCTGGGCGCCCTGGTCGGCGCGGCCTCCATGCCCTTCGTGACCGCCGCCCTCGACCACATCGAGGGCAAGATCGAGGCGGCCCGGCAGTCCGGCACCACCGTCCAGGTCTGGCTGCTCGACTCGACGACCTCCGTCCAGTTCGGCATCGCGCTCGCCTCGCTGTTCGTCATCGGCCTCCTGTACGAGGCGCTGCCCACGGCCAAGTGGGGCCGCACCCTGGGCAAGAAGCTGTGCGGGCTCGAGGTGCGGGACATCGAGGCGCACGAGCCGCCGACGTTCGGCAAGTCGATCCGCCGCTGGCTCGTCTACAGCGTGCTGGGGCTCCTGGTCATCGGCGTGTTCAACGTCCTGTGGTGTCTCTTCGACCGCCCCTGGCGCCAGTGCTGGCACGACAAGGCGGCCGGTACCTTCGTGGCGCGCTGAGCGGTCCTCCGGGGGGCCGCCGTCCCCCGAACGGGCGGTGATTCCTTGCGGGCCCGTTCCGCCCGGGATGCACTGCCCCCATGAGCACCGACCAGCCGCCGCCCGGCCAGCCGCCCGACGACGACCCCTTCAGCAAGAGGTCCCCGGAGCCGCCGCCGGGCGGCCCGCCGCCGGGCGGCCCCCCGCCGGGCGGGCCCCCGCCGGGCGGGCCCCCGCCGGGGAGCCCGTACGACTCCCCGTACGGCTCCCCGTACGACAACGCGCCCCCGCCCCCGTACGGCAGTGGCTACGGCGGCGGGTACGGCGGGACCGATCCGCTCTCCGGGATGCCCCCGCTCGCGGACACCGGGCGCCGGGTCCTCGCGCGGCTCGTCGACTGGGTGATCGTCGCGGTGCCGCTCGCGATCATCGGCATCCCCTTCCACGTCTACCAGCGGGCGACCGACGACGACGACTTCGGGGACGCGTTCAACAGCCTCAACGGCGGCAGCCAGCTCGTCTTCCAGCTCATCACGATCGTCGCGTACGTCGCGTACGACACCGTCCTGACGGCCCGGAACGGCCAGACGCTCGGCAAGAAGCTGATGAAGCTTCGGGTCGCGATGCTCAACGACGGATCGACGCCCCCGATGAGCCAGTCGCTGCTGCGCGCCGTCGTGCTCTGGCTGCCCGCGCTGATCTGCTGCGCCTGCCTGTGGCCGCTGCTGATCCTGATCCTGATCATGGTCGACAAGCCGTACAAGCAGGGCCTGCACGACAAGGCGGCGAAGACGGTCGTCGTCAGCGTCCCCCAGTAGGCACCGTCCCCCAGTAGGCGGGGGGGCAGGGACGAAACGTCACGAACCGATCCGGGTATCGGCCCCCGCGCCCACGCGCTCGGCCGGCACCCGGATCTCTTCGTTCACAGGGGTATTGACGGGCCGCTCGCGTACCGGCATCCTCACCGCCACCAGGGCCCCGAGGAGCAGGCCCGCGGCGCAGGCCACCGCGATGCCCAGGGTCGTCGTCGTACCGGAGACCAGCAGCAGGGCGACGGTCGCGAGGACGACGGTGGCCGAACCGTAGGTGAGCTGTGCGGCGTTCGGACGCTGCATGACGGGTACCACCCCTCCAGGCTTCGGTTCGACTCTACGACGGTGGATGCCCGGGCGGTGTGACGGGTAAGCGTGACCTCACCCACGCCGCCGGTGCACGGGGGGCGCACGGGGGTCACGAAACCGTCAAGCTTCCTTCACTGTGCGCCCGCCGAGTGTTCGATTATCGGAAATCCGCTCCCGCATAGTGCAGTTGACCCGTGCAAGTCAAGATCTGTCTTTTCTCGTCCCACTCCGGTCGAATGTCGTCACTTGTGACGCGCGACCCCGCCGGACGGACACCCCACCTTCGGTCCGTGGGCGCGGGCGCCGGGGAGGACAACTTCAAGTGACCAACAGACGACGGGCGATCAGAGCGTCCGCAGTCGTCGTGGCGCTCGCGGCCACCGCCGCCACCGCCTCGACCTTCACCACCGCCTGGGCCGACAACCACGGAAGCGTGCCGCCGGCCGGCATCCAGACCGTCGACAAGACGACGGTCGACCACGACCTCGAAGGCCCCTACAGCGACCAGCAGGAGCAGCAGCGCAAGGCTGCACTCGAGCGGGTCCTGAACGGTGACGCCAAGATCGAGAACCGCGGCGGCTCCCAGGTCGTCAAGCTCGGCGCCAAGAAGTACGTCGAGCTCGGCCGCGAGAAGACCGACAAGATCTTCACCATCCTCGTCGAGTTCGGCGACCAGGTGGACAACACCACCCTGGTCGACCGCAAGGACGACGACACCCCCGAGCTGAAGCCGAAGTACGGCGGCCAGCCCGGTCCGATGCACAACCGCATAGCCGAGCCGGACCGTGCGAACGACAACTCCACGGCCTGGCAGGCGGACTACAACCAGCAGCACTTCCAGGACCTGTACTTCGGTACCGGCAAGGACGCCAAGGGCAAGCCCAAGCAGTCCCTGAAGACCTTCTACGAGCGGACCTCGTCCGGCCGTTACTCGGTCGACGGCACGGTCTCCGACTGGGTCAAGGTCCCGTACAACGAGGCCCGTTACGGCTCGAACTACTGCGGCCAGACCAACTGCTCCAACGTCTGGGACACCGTCCGCGACGGCCTCGTGGCCTGGGTCGCCGACCAGAAGGCCAAGGGCAAGACCGACGCCCAGATCAAGGCCCAGCTGGCCGAGTACGACCAGTGGGACCGCTACGACTTCGACGGCGACGGCAACTTCAACGAGGCCGACGGCTACATCGACCACTTCCAGCTCGTGCACGCGGGCGAGGACGAGTCGGCCGGCGGCGGCGCAGAGGGCAAGAACGCCCTGTGGGCCCACCGCTGGTACGCCTACGGCACCAACGCGGGCAAGACCGGCCCCGAGAACAACAAGGCCGGCGGCACCCCGATCGGTGACACCGGCATCTGGGTCGGCGACTACACGATGCAGCCGGAGAACGGCGGCCTCGGCGTCTTCGCCCACGAGTACGGCCACGACCTCGGTCTGCCGGACCACTACGACACCGCGGGCGGCGAGAACTCCACCGGGTTCTGGACCCTCATGTCCTCGGGTTCCTGGCTCGGCCAGGGCAAGGACGCCATCGGCGACCTGCCCGGCGACATGACCGCCTGGGACAAGCTCCAGCTCGGCTGGCTGAACTACGCCAAGGTCAACGACTGGCAGCGCTCCACCAAGACCACCCACAAGCTGGGCGTCTCGGAGTACAACACCAAGAACCCGCAGGCGCTCGTCGTCGAGCTGCCGAAGAAGCAGGTCACCACCGACATCGTCGCCCCCGCCGAGGGTACTTCGCAGTGGTGGAGCAACATGGGTGACGACCTCAAGAACACCCTGACCCGCTCCGTCGACCTCACGGGCAAGACGTCCGCCTCCCTGGAGCTCCAGGGCTGGTACGACATCGAGGCCGAGTACGACTACCTCTACACCGAGGTGTCGACCGACGGCGGCGCCAACTGGACGGCCCTGGACGGCACCGCCGACGGCGTGGCCCTCCCGCGCGACGCGGCCGGCGCCCCCGGGCTGACCGGCGTCTCCGACACCCGCAAGAAGCTCGTCTACAACCTGGGCGCGTACGCGGGCAAGAAGTTCGACCTCCGCTTCCGCTACCAGACGGACGGCGGCGCGGGCGGCAAGGGCTTCACGGCCGACGCCATCACGCTGACCGCCGACGGCGCCCCCGTCTTCTCCGACGGCGCCGAGAACGGCGACAACGGCTGGGTCGCCAAGGGCTTCTCGCGGGTCGGCAAGGGCTTCACGAAGGAGTACGAGCAGTACTACATCGCGGAGAACCGCCAGTACGTCTCGTACGACTCCACCCTCAAGGTCGGCCCGTACAACTTCGGGTTCACCGGGGCGAAGGAGAGCTGGGTCGAGCACTACCCGTACCAGAACGGGCTGCTCATCTGGAAGTGGGACCTGTCCCAGAAGGACAACAACACCTCCCAGCACCCGGGCGCCGGTCTGGTCCTCCCGATCGACGCGCACCCGAGCCCGCTGAAGTGGTCCAACGGTGAGCTGATGCGCAACCGCGTCCAGGCGTACGACTCGCCGTTCAGCATCTCCCGCACGGACGGCTTCCAGCTGCACAACAAGGGCGTCGCCACCTGGGTCCCGTCGCAGGCGGGCAACCCGACCTTCGACGACCGCAAGGGCGTCTACTGGTTCGCCGAGACCCCGCGCGCCGGTGTCCAGGTAACTGACACCAACACCAAGATCCAGGTCGTCAAGGAGCCGAAGGATGGCCAGACGATCACGGTTCAGGTCGGTCCCTCGACCAAGTAATCGGTAAAACCGCAGGTCACGTCATGATCGGCCGTCGCCCCCTAGCGGGCGGCGGCCGATCGTGTTTAGGTGCGTCTGACCCAAGTCTTATTGACATCTGATCCACGGGGGAGTGGTTCCGCATGCCCAACGGAGGGTTCTGCAAGCTGCCGGGAGGCAGCGTGGTCGTCGCCATAGGGCTACCCAGCCCGGCCGGCGACGGCGCCACCGTCCGCTTCCTGGTCCACGCGGCCAACCGCGCCCGCGCCCTGACCCGGCTGCGGAACCTGGGGCTCCGCGCGGTCTACCTCCGGGGCAACAGCGAGCCGCCCACCCCCGACGAGGTCACCGCGGTCCTGCACCACCCGGAGGGCCTGCTGTGGAGATCCACACCGGGCGCCGCCCAGGAGCTCTGGCACCCGGTCCGCTCCCTCCCGAGGGAGCCCGCCGCGTAGAGCCGGGGGTGCCCGGCCGGGTCCGGCGCGCGTCGCCGGGCCGGCCCTACGCGACGACCGGCTTGCCCGTCAGCGCCACGCCCGCCGTCCGGAGCTCCTCGAGCGCCCTGTCCGTGGTCTCCTTGGCCACCCCTGCCGTCAGGTCGAGCAGGACGTGGGTCCTGAAGCCCTCCCGCGCCGCGTCCAGGGCCGTCGCCCGGACGCAGTGGTCGGTGGCGATGCCGACCACGTCGACCTCGGTGACGTCCCGCTCGCGCAGCCACTCCGCGAGCGTCCGGCCGTTCTCGTCACGCCCCTCGAAGCCGCTGTACGCCGCCGCGTACGCGCCCTTGTCGAAGACGGCGTCGATCGCACCGCTCGCGACGGCGGGCGCGAAGTTCGGGTGGAAGCCGACGCCCTCCGTGCCGGCCACGCAGTGCACCGGCCAGGAGGACACGTAGTCCGGCGCCTCCCCGGACGGGGCGAAGTGACCGCCCGGGTCGACGTGGTGGTCGCGGGTCGCGACGACGTGCCGGTAGGAGCTGCCCGCCGTCTCGCCCACCAGGTCGGTGATGGCGGCGGCGACGTCCGCGCCGCCCGTCACCGCGAGGCTGCCGCCCTCGCAGAAGTCGTTCTGAACGTCCACAACGATCAATGCGCGGTGCATGGCGGGTGTCCTTAGCGCGTGGGGAGGGAGGATTCGAGCCTAGGGGGTGTCTTGCCGATCAGGCCAGGCTCGCGACGCCTGGCACCGAGCCTCGCCGCGTTGTCGTCGGTCGGCATGACTCCGCCATGCCTCCCTCCTCCGCCTTGCGATCCACGGCACCAGACGCCGCTCCCTGATCCGGCCGGACCGACGAGACACCCCCGGGAGACTTCCCCCTCCGTTCGGGAGGGGGCGTCTCCGAGGACTCCTACATGTACTCGGTCGGCAGCACCGGCTCGCCCCGCGACAGCTGCATCGCCGACATCGGCAGCCCCGCGCGCGCCGCGATGTGCCGCGACCTCGCGGCCTCCAGCGGCTCCCGGGCCACCACGTCGCCGCCCTTCACCAGCTCGACGAGCAACTGGTGCTCGGCCAGCTCCGGCGGGACCGGGCCGGTGCCCACGACCTCGGCCTCGGCGACCCCGGCCGCGTCGGGCCGGCGGGCCGCCCACTTGCGCCCCCCGACCGAGGCCTTGCCGCCCAGCGACTTCTTGGCCACGGGCACCAGCGGCGCCTTCGGGTCGGCCGAGGCGGCGCGGGCGACCAGCTTGTAGACCATGGAGCAGGTCGGGTGGCCGCTGCCGGTGACCAGCTGCGTGCCCACCCCGTACGCGTCGACCGGGGCCGCCGCGAGCGAGGCGATGGCGTACTCGTCGAGGTCCGAGGTGACCACGATCTTCGTGTCCCGGGCGCCCAGCTCGTCCAGCTGCGACCGCACCCGGTGGGCGACGAGCAGCAGGTCGCCGGAGTCGATCCGTACGGCCCCCAGCTCGGGCCCGGCGACCTCCACGGCGGTACGGACCGCCTCGGTCACGTCGTACGTGTCGACGAGCAGGGTCGTGCCGCGCCCCAGGGTCTCCACCTGGGCCCGGAAGGCGTCCCGCTCGCTGTCGTGGAGCAGGGTGAAGGCGTGGGCGGAGGTGCCGACGGTCGGGATGCCGTAGCGGAAGCCGGCCGCGAGGTCCGAGGTCGAGTCGAAGCCACCGACGTACGCGGCGCGGGAGGCGGCGACGGCCGCCAGCTCGTGGGTGCGCCGGGCGCCCATCTCGATCAGGCGCCGGCCGCCGGCCGCGGCCGACATGCGGGAGGCGGCGGCCGCGATGGCCGAGTCGTGGTTCAGGATCGAGAGGACCACGGTCTCCAGCAGCACGCACTCCGCGAAGGAGCCCTCGACGCGGAGGACGGGGGAGCCGGGGAAGTACACCTCGCCCTCGGGGTAGCCCCAGATGTCGCCGGAGAAGCGGTAGCGGGCCAGCCACTCCAGGGTCGGCTCGTCGACGATGCCGTGCTCCCGGAGGAAGCCGAGGACGGCGGGGTCGAACCGGAAGTTCTCGACGGCGTCCAGGACCCGGCCGACGCCCGCGAGGACGCCGTAGCGCCGCCCCTCGGGCAGCCGCCGGGTGAAGACCTCGAAGACGGAGCGACGGTCGGCGGTGCCGGCCCGCAGGGCCGCCTGGAGCATGGTCAGCTCGTACTGATCGGTGAAGAGCGCGGTCGACGGCACGTCCACCGGCAGCCCAAGGTCCGCAGCGTTCATGTCAGCGATGCTAGCGCAGAAATCGTCAAAGTGACGAATAGTGGCCCCGGGCGTGCCTCGCCCGTGCCCCGAGGGCGTGGCCGTCCGTGTGCCGCAAGCGCGCCCGCCCGTGTGCCGCGGGCGTGCCCCCGTCCGTGTGCCCGGGGCGTGCCCCGTTTGCGCGACCGGCCCCCAGGGGTGACAACATGGTGTGAGTGAGCGTCGCGCCTATTGAGATCGAACGTACGGAATCGGCCGAGGAGGTCTCCGCGGTCGTCGAACCCGACGTGCCCTGGGTGACCCTTGTGCACAACGATCCGGTCAACCTGATGAGCTATGTGGAGTACGTCTTCCAGTCGTACTTCGGATACTCCAAGGACAAGGCGCACAAGCTGATGCTCGACGTGCACCACAAGGGCCGCGCGGTGGTCTCCAGCGGCACCCGCGAGGAGATGGAACGCGACGTGCAGGCGATGCACGGCTACGGCCTGTGGGCGACCCTCTCCCAGGACCGCTTCTGATGGCCGGCCAGTTCGAGGCGCTCCCCGGGGGTGGCGCGGCCGTCGCGCTCGACGACGTCGAGATCTCCATCCTCCGCTCCCTCGCCGTCCAGCTCATGGAGCTGATCGGACCGGGCGACGAGCCCGCCGCGGACGCGGACCCGCTGGCCGCGCTCTTCGCCGAGGGGCCGAGCGAGCCGCCGTCCGACCCCGCCCTGCGGCGCCTCTTCCCCGACGCGTACGGGGACGACAGCGAGGAGCTGAGGGCGGCCGCCTCCGACTTCCGCCGCTACACCGAGAACGACCTGCGGGCCCGCAAGCGCGAGGACGCCCTCGTGGTCGTGCGCGCCCTGGACTCCCTCTCCGCCGAGGCGGCCGGGGAGGGCGGCGCGGTCCTGAAGCTCACCGCCGAGGAGTCCCGGGCCTGGCTCGGCGCGCTCAACGACCTGCGGCTGACCATCGGCACCCGCCTGGAGGTCACGGACGACGAGGAGAGCGAGCGGCTGTACCGGCTGCCGGACTCCGACCCGCGCAAGCCGATGGTGATGGCGTACCTCTGGCTGGGAGCGCTCCAGGAGTCGCTCGTCGCGACCCTGATGGCCTGACCGAGAGGCGTGTTCGCTCAGCGGACGCTCAAATCCGGATAACGAATTGGTTATCAGACCGTCCGCCCCGACATCTTGCATGCCCTTTGTCCGTATTTTTTTGTGGCGCGCGCCACATGCGACTCCGTCGATCACTCCTCACCGCGTGATAAATCTTCACGACCACTCGGGCACGCCACCCCTGTTCCCGAGGGCGCTTGGGCCGGCTGACCGCCGGTAGCACTCCATCCACATCCGGGGGGATCAGGATCTGATCCGCGGCAGACGCACTCGCAGTCGCGCGGATCGCATGGAGAAAGGCGCACCACCATGACCTCAGTGCAGGTCGACAAGCAGCACGACGGCAATGAGGCCGAGGACTCCGCCTCGGGCGAGGGTTACCACCGGGCACTCGGCGCCCGCCAGATCCAGATGATCGCGATCGGCGGCGCCATCGGCACCGGGCTCTTCCTCGGCGCGGGCAAGGGCATCTCCATCGCGGGACCGAGCCTGATCCTCGCGTACGCCGTCGCGGGCCTCGTCATCTTCTTCATCATGCGGGCGCTCGGCGAGCTCCTCATGTACCGCCCGGTCTCGGGCTCCTTCTCGGAGTACGCCCGCGAGTTCATCGGGCCGTTCGCGGGCTTCGCGACCGGCTGGACGTACTGGCTCTTCTGGGTCGTCACCGGCATCACCGAGGTCACCGCCGCGGCGACCTACATGACGTACTGGTGGGACATCCCGCAGTGGCTCTCCGCCCTCGTCTTCACCGTGATCCTCTACGGTGCCAACCTGATCTCCGTGAAGCTCTTCGGTGAGCTGGAGTTCTGGTTCTCCATGGTCAAGGTCACCGCCATCGTCGGCATGATCCTGATCTGCGCCGGCATCCTCACCCTCGGCTTCTCCGACGCCGGCGACACCGCGTCCGTGACCCACCTGTGGGACCTCGGCGGCTTCTTCGGCGGCGAGGACGGCATCTTCTCGACGCTGATGACCCTCCAGATGGTCATGTTCGCGTTCCTCGCGGTCGAGCTGGTCGGCGTCACCGCGGGCGAGTCGAAGGACCCCAAGACGGTCCTGCCGAAGGCCATCAACACCGTGCCGTGGCGCATCGCCGTCTTCTACGTCGGCGCGCTGATCATGATCCTGTCGGTCGTCCCGTGGACCGCCTTCAAGCCGGGCGTCAGCCCCTTCGTCGAGGCCTTCGAGCGGATGGGGCTCGGCGTCGGCGCCGCCATCGTCAACTTCGTGGTCCTCACGGCGGCCCTGTCCTCCTGCAACTCGGGCATGTACTCCACCGGCCGCATGCTGCGCGACCTCGCGCTCAACGGCCAGGGCCCGAAGGTCTTCACCAAGCTGACCAGGTCCGGCACCCCGCTGGTCGGCACCACGGTCTCGGCCGCGCTGATGATGGTCGGCGTCTGGATCAACTACCAGTGGCCCGGCGAGGCGTTCAACTACGTCGTCTCCTTCGCCACCATCTCCGGCATGTGGGCCTGGATCGTCATCCTGATCTGCCAGATCCGCTACCGCCTCAAGGCCGACCGCGGCGAGCTGCCCCACTCCTCCTTCAAGGCGCCGGGCGGCATCTGGTTCAGCGTCTTCTCGCTCGCCTTCATCGGCATGGTCGTCGTGACCATGGGCATGGACGCGGACAACCGGGTCGCGCTGTACGGCGCGCCGGTCTGGGGCCTGATCCTCGCCGTGTCCTACCTGGTCCTCAAGGCCCGCAACCCCGAGGGCGCCGCCTTCGTCAAGCGCGTCTGACGCTCTGACCTGGCACGTCTCAGCATCCGGGCCGTTCCGTACCACTTCTCGGTACGGGGCGGCCCGTCTGCTTATCCTGTCGGCATGCTGACCATCACCCGGGCCCTGTACGACCAGATCGTGGAGCACTCCCGAGCGGACCACCCAGACGAGGCCTGCGGTGTCGTCGCGGGCCCGGCCGGCAGCGGCCGCCCCGAGCGGTTCATCCCGATGCTGAACGCCGCCCGCTCGCCCACGTTCTACGAGTTCGACTCCGGCGACCTGCTCAAGCTCTACCGCGACATGGACGACCGGGACGAGGAGCCCGTCATCGTCTACCACTCGCACACCGCGACCGAGGCCTACCCGTCCCGCACGGACATCTCGTACGCGAACGAGCCGCACGCCCACTACGTCCTCGTCTCCACCGCCGACACCGACGGCTCCGGACCCTTCCAGTTCCGCTCCTACACGATCGTCGACGGCGTCGTGACGGAGGAAGAGGTCAAGGTCGTGGAGTCGTACCAGTAGGCCGAGGCTCAACGGCGGGACACTCCCCACGACGGGGACGTGGTCCGGAACCTGGCCAGATAGGCGGAGGGCGTCACCCCGAAATGGCGGGCGAACGCCCTCCGCAGGCTCTCGTCACTCCCGAGCCCGCTCCGCGCCGCCGCCCCCGTCACGCTCGCCCCGCCCTCCAGCAGGATCCGCGCCGCCTCCACCCGTACCCGCTCCACGTACCCCGCCGGCGTCGCCCCGACCTGATCCCGGAACAGCCGCGCCAGATGCCGGGCGCTCACCCCCGCCCGCCGCGCCAGCGCCGGCGCGCTGTGGTCCGCCGCCGGATCCGCCGCCACCGCGTCCAGGAGCGGCCGCACCACCGGGTGCCCCGTCGGGGGAGTCCGCGAAGCCGCCGAGAACTGCGACTGCCCGCCCGGCCGCTGGAGGAACACCACCAGATCCCGCGCCACCGACCGGGCCGCCTCCGGCCCCCGGTCCTCCTCCACGAGCGCCAGACACAGGTCGATCCCGGCCGTCACCCCCGCCGACGACCACACCTCCCCGTCCCGCACATGGATCGCGTCGGCGCTCACCTCGACCGCCGGATACCGGCGGGCCAGCTCCGCCGCGTGCTCCCAGTGGGTCGCCGCACGCCGCCCGGCGAGCAGCCCCGCCGCCGCGAGCGCGAACGCCCCCGTGCAGACCGACGCCACCCGCCCCGAGCGCGCCGCGAGCGCAGCCACCGCCGGAGCGACCGCCACACACCGCTCCACGTCCACCGCCCCGGGGACGACCAGCGTGTCCGCGCCGGGCACCTCCCCGGCCGCGCGGTCCGCGCCGATCCGCAGCCCGCACGAGGTCCGTACGCCCCGCCCGTCCGGCGTGCACACCCGTACCTCGTAACCTGCCCCGGCCGTCGTGAAGACCTCCAGCGGGGCGGAGACATCGAGCAGCCGGACCCCGTCGAAGGCGAACACCCACACCGCGTGCGTCGTCGTCATGTGTCCGATTCTGTGGGATGCCTGTCCACAGGGACATGGCGGGGCGTGGTCCCGGCGGCGAGGCTTGCCCCATGAACCCGATGACGCTCATCCCGGACAGCAGGCTCGCCACCGCCGCCACCGAACTCGTCCGCGATACGGCCGGCGAGCTGATCTACGACCACTCCCGCCGCGTCTACCTCTTCGGCGCCCTCCAGGGCCGCGCCCGGGGCCTCGCCTTCGACCCCGAACTCCTCTACGTCGGCGCCATGTTCCACGACCTCGGCCTCGGCGAGGAGCACCGGACCAGTGGCCGCCGCTTCGAGGTCGACGGGGCCGAGGAGGCCGCCGCCTTCCTCCGCTCCCACGGCGCCGACGAGGACGCCGTCCGCCGCGTCTGGACCGCGATCGCCCTCCACACCACCCCCGGCATCCCCTCCTTCATGGAGCCCGAGGTCGCCCTCGTCACCGCCGGCGTCGAGTACGACGTCCTCGGCATCGGCTACGACGACCCCACCGCCGTCACCCCCGAGGACCGCGCCGCGATCGTCGCCGCCCACCCCCGCCCCGACTTCAAGCGCCGCATCCTCGCCGCCTTCACCGACGGCATCGCGCCCAGGCCGGTCACCGCCTTCGGCAACGTCAAGGCGGACGTTCTGCGCCATTTCGTGCCCGGATTCGTCCCCGGCGACTTCGCGACGACGATCCAGAGCTCCGCCTGGCCGGAGTGAACCACCCCCTCTACCTGCGAGGTCCGCCAGTCGGTCACAAATCATCCATCATGTGAGATCACATTCCGGAACCCGGACCGGGAATCGATACGATGAGCCCATGGTTTCCCACGACGTGAGCGAAGAGACTCCGAGCACCACCCTGCTCGCGGCACGCCTGCACGTCGACCTGTGCCGCCTCGCCAGCGCGATCTGTACCTCCCGCGCTGCGCTCTGAGCGACCGGCGAGCGCCCTCACCGTACGACCCCCTCCGCGCGGGGCCACAGAAGCGCGCCCAACACGCCACTTCCGACAGGAGCCCACGCCATGGCCATCGAGGTCCGCATCCCGACCATCCTCCGCACCTACACCGACGGCGCCAAGGCCGTCGAGGGCAGCGGTGACACCCTCGCGCAGCTCTTCGCCGACCTCGAGACCCGCCACAACGGGATCGAGGCCCGCATCGTCGACGGCGGCAAGCTCCGCCGCTTCGTCAACGTCTACCTGAACGACGAGGACGTCCGCTTCCTCGACGGCATCGACACCAAGCTCACCGACGGCGACAACGTCACGATCCTGCCGGCCGTCGCCGGCGGCATGGTCTGATCCACATGCGCTACGACTCCTCGCTGGCCGCGGTCGGCAACACGCCGCTGGTCCGCCTCCCCCGGCTCTCGCCCTCGGACGACGTCCGCATCTGGGCGAAGCTGGAGGACCGCAACCCCACCGGCTCGGTCAAGGACCGCCCCGCGCTCCACATGATCGAGCAGGCGGAGAAGGACGGCCGCCTCACTCCCGGCTGCACCATCCTGGAGCCGACCAGCGGCAACACCGGCATCTCCCTGGCCATGGCGGCGAAGCTCAAGGGCTACCGCATCGTCTGCGTCATGCCCGAGAACACCAGCGAGGAGCGGCGCCAGCTGCTCGCCATGTGGGGCGCCGAGATCATCTCGTCCCCCGCGGCCGGCGGATCGAACACGGCGGTACGCGTCGCCAAGGAGCTCTCCGCCGAGAACCCGTCCTGGGTGATGCTCTACCAGTACGGCAACCCGGACAACGCGGGCGCCCACTACGCCACCACCGGGCCCGAGATCCTCGCCGACCTCCCCTCGATCACCCACTTCGTCGCCGGCCTCGGCACGACGGGCACGCTCATGGGCGTCGGCCGCTACCTCCGCGAGCACAAGCCCGACGTCAAGATCGTCGCCGCCGAGCCGCGCTACGACGACCTGGTCTACGGCCTGCGCAACCTCGACGAGGGCTTCGTGCCCGAGCTGTACGACGCGTCCGTCCTCACCACCCGCTTCTCCGTCGGCTCCGCCGACGCGGTGACCCGCACCCGTGAACTCCTCCAGCAGGAGGGCATCTTCGCGGGCGTCTCCACCGGCGCCGCCCTGCACGCGGCCATCGGCATGGGCAACAAGGCCGTCAAGGCGGGCGAGAGCGCCGACATCGCCTTCGTCGTCGCCGACGGCGGCTGGAAGTACCTGTCGACGGGCCTCTACACGGCCAAGACGACGGAAGAGGCGATCGAAGCGGTCCAGGGCCAGCTCTGGGCATAGCCCGCCCAGCGGCTTCCGGCCTCCCACTACCGCGCGAGATGGCGGACCCGGTCCCACACGACCGGGTCCGCCTCTCCCGCTCTCCGGCGGAAGTCCGCCACCGGCACCTTCCGCAGCTCGTCCGTCTCCAGGAAGCTCGGCCGCCCCCGCGCGTCGCCCACCGCCCCCGGCGGCAGCGCGATCACCCCCGGCCGCTCGTCGTGGTACTTGCTGGTGATCTTGGCGACGAGCGCGCTGTCCCCCCGTACCGCGAGCACCAGACAGGGCCGGTCCTTCGACCCGGGCCCGTCCTCGAAGGGCACGTCCGCCCACCAGATCTCGGCCGCCCTCGGCGCCCGGCCCGGTCGCGCGGGAGCCTTCCGAGGACCCGCGGGCGGCCCCGTGTGCGGCCGGCGCGACGGCGGCCGGGTCCGGCCCGAGGGCCGGCGCGACCGCTTCCACCTGTCGGCGAGCGCCACCACCAGCGCGATCACCACGACCGCGACCAGCGCGGGCCACCACGACGTGTCCATACCTCAAGACGGTACCGGCGCGCGGTTCGCTTCGCCGTGGCGGCCCCGCATCCATCCGAACCGGTGACAGAGCCCGTGAGTTCGCCCACAACGGGCCACCACGGAGGAGCGGGGGGCCCGGGTGCGCCTTACGCTCGACAGATCGCACAGCCTCCCCCTCCCTCAGCGCGCTTCCCGCACCCGTCCACGGAGGTTCACGCTCCATGAAGCTCACCGTCGTCGGCTGCTCCGGGTCGTTCCCCTCCGCGGATTCGGCCTGTTCGAGCTACCTCGTCGAGGCCGACGGCTTCCGGCTGCTCCTCGACATGGGCAACGGCGCCCTGGGCGAGCTGCAGCGACACATCGGTCTGTACGACCTCGACGCGATCTTCCTCAGCCACCTGCACGCGGACCACTGCATCGACATGTGCGGGTACTTCGTCGCCCGCTACTACCGGCACGAGGGCGGGCGCTGCGACGCGCTCCCCGTGTACGCGCCGGAGGGCGCCGAGCAGCGGCTGACCACGGCGTACGCCGACACGCCCTCGGCCACGTCGATGAGCGAGGTGTTCGACTTCCACACGCTGAAGTCCGGCGGCGCCTTCGAGATCGGCCCGTTCTCCGTCCGTACGGAGAAGGTGTGCCACCCGGTCGAGGCGTACGCCATCCGGATCGAGTACGGCGGCCGTTCGCTCACGTACTCCGGGGACACCGGGGTCTGCGAGGCGCTGCACGACCTCGCCGCCGGCACCGACCTCTTCCTCTGCGAGGCGTCCTTCACCCACGGCAAGGAGGCGGTCCCGGACCTCCACCTCAACGGCCGGGAGGCCGGCGCCCACGCGTCCCGCGCCGGGGTGGGCCGGCTCGTGCTCACCCACATCCCGCCGTGGACGGACGGCGAGCGGAACCTCGCCGACGCGCGCGAGGTGTACACGGGCCCGTCGGAGCTGGCGCGGCCGGGCGCGGTGTACGAGATCTGAGTACGCGGGAGGGGCCCCGGAACCATGCGGTTCCGGGGCCCCTCCGTGACGCGGGTGAGGCTCACACCTTGGTGAGGTCCTCGATCTCCTCCTCGGGCTCGCGGCCCGGGGTGGCGAGGTTGAACTTGACGATCGCGAAGCGGAAGACCACGTAGTAGATCGCCGCGAAGACCAGACCGATCGGGATGATCAGCCAGGGCTTGGAGGCGTACGTCCAGTTCAAGAAGTAGTCCAGCGCGCCGGCGGAGAAGGTGAAGCCGTGGTGCACGCCCAGGGCCGAGGTGATGACCATCGAGGCGGCGGTGAGCACGGCGTGGATCACGTACAGCAGGGGCGCCAGGAACATGAACGCGAACTCGATGGGCTCGGTGATGCCCGTGACGAACGAGGTCAGGGCGAGCGAGAACATCATGCCGCCGACGACCTTGCGGCGCTCGGGGCGGGCGGTGTGGGTGATCGCCAGGGCGACGGCCGGCAGCGCGAACATCATGATCGGGAAGAAGCCGGACATGAACTGACCGGCGGTCGGGTCACCGTGGAAGAAGCGGGCCAGGTCGCCGTGCCAGACGGCACCGGTCGAGTCGGTGAAGGAACCGATCTCCTGCCAGGCGACCGTGTTCACGAACTGGTGCATGCCGACCGGGAGCAGTCCGCGGTTGATGGCGCCGAAGATGCCGGAGCCGGCGGCTCCGAGGCCGGTCATCCAGTTGCCGAAGTCGGTGATCACGTTGCCGACGGGCTCCCAGAGGAGACCGAAGAGGACGCCCATGACGGTGCCGACGAAGGCCATGATGATCGGGACGAGCCGGCGGCCGTTGAAGAAGCCGAGCCAGTCGACCAGCTTCTTGCGGTGGTACCGCTGCCAGATGACGGCGGCCAGGAGGCCCATGATGATGCCGCCGAAGACCTTGGGGTCGTTGTACGTCGCCGCGACGTCGACGCCCTTGTTTGCGGTCGTGTTGACGACCGCCTCGGAGGTCGGGAACGCGGTCAGTACGTTCTTGTAGACCAGGAAGCCGACCAGCGCGGCGAGCGCGGTCGAGCCGTCGGCCTTCTTGGCGAAGCCGATCGCGATGCCGACGCAGAACAGCAGCGGCATGTTGACGAAGACCGCGTCACCCGCCGTGGCGAAGACGGAAGCGACCTTGTCCCAGCCGAGACCCTCGGCGCCGAAGACGTCCGGCTGACCGAGACGGAGCAAGATACCCGCGGCCGGCAGCACGGCGATCGGCAGCTGCAGGCTGCGACCGACCTTCTGCAGGCCCTGGAACAGGCCGGATCCGCGCTTCTTCGCGGGAGCGGCGGCCTGGGCGGTGGCCGTACTCATCAACTTCCTCCAGTAAGGCAAGGCGCCGCCAGAGGACAGTGGAAAGGGGGTGACGGCGGCGTCTCGTGGAACGCGGTGGTCTGGACCGCGTGGTCTACACCAATGAGTGGTGTAGACCAGTTGTAGCACGTGAGACTTAGATAAGGAACCTGCTAATTCTGTGGACTCGGCCATAGCCGGAAATGGACGGCGAAAGGCCCCCGGACCGTCGGGTCCAAGGGCCTTTAGGGGGTCAGCGCCGGGTCACTTCACGTTGTCCCGCTCAATCTCCTCCTCGACCTCCTCCGGCTCACGGCCGGGCGTCGGCAGGTTGAACTTGATGATCGCGAACCTGAAGATCGCGTAGTACACGACCGCGAACGCGAGCCCGATCGGAATGATCAGCCAGGGCTTCGTCGCCAGGTTCCAGTTGATCGCGTAGTCGATCAGACCCGCCGAGAAGCTGAAGCCGTCCTTCACGCCGAGCGCCCAGGTCACCGCCATCGAGACACCGGTCAGCACGGCGTGGATCGCGTACAGCAGCGGCGCGATGAAGAGGAACGAGTACTCGATCGGCTCGGTGATGCCCGTGACGAACGAGGTCAGGCCGACCGACAGCATCAGGCCGCCGACCGCCTTGCGGCGATGGGGCCGCGCGCAGTGGGTGATCGCCAGCGCCGCCGCCGGCAGCGCGAACATCATGATCGGGAAGAAGCCCGTCAGGAACTGGCCGGCGTCCGGGTCGCCGGCGAGGAACATGGGGATGTCACCGTGGACCACCGTCTTGTCCGGCCTGGTGTACGAACCGAACTGGAACCAGATCGGCACGTTCAGGAACTGGTGCAGGCCGATGACGAGCAGCGCGCGGTTCGCGACGCCGAAAATGCCCGAACCCCAGGCGTCGAGCCCCACCAGCCAGTCGCTGAAGCTCTCCAGCGCGTCGCCGATCGGCGGCCAGATCAGCAGGCAGAGCGAGGCGAAGGCGATCGCCACGAACGTCATGATGATCGGCACGAGCCGGCGGCCGTTGAAGAAGCCCAGCCAGTCGACGAGCTTCTTCCGGTGGTACCGCTGCCAGAACCAGGCGGCGAGCAGACCCATGACGATGCCGCCGAAGACCCCGGGGTTCTGGTACGTGTAGGCGGCGTAGACGTCCCCGGGCGCCAGACAGGCGCCCGCGATGTCCTTCGTGCCCGGAGGGCAGTCCTTCGGGAACTGACGCAGGATCGTGTAGTAGACGAGGAAGCCCACCACGGCCGCCAGTGCGGTCGAACCGTCCGCCTTCTTGGCCATGCCGATGGCGACACCGATGCAGAACAGCAGGGGCAGACCGAGATTGCCGTCGAGGAGGGCGCCACCCGCGCCCGCCATCACCGCCGCGACCTTGTCCCAGCCGAGACCCTCCGCGCCGAAGACGTCCGGCTGCCCGAGCCGGTTGATGATGCCGGCGGCCGGGAGCACGGCGATGGGCAGCTGGAGGCTGCGGCCCATCTTCTGCAGGCCCTGGAAGAGCCCGCTCCCCAGCGACTTCTTCGGTTTGGGTGCGGCCGCGGCGCTGTCCGTACTCATCGGCGTCCTCCCTGCCCGGAACAAACCGGGTCCGCATCTCGTTGCACACTGGTGTAGACCAGTTGCGATAGGCTCCGGGAACCCGCTGAGGACAGGCCGCCGGTGATCGTCATCATTCGGCAGAACGGCTGCACTCGCTCGCGAAGTTGGGCCAACCGTGGGTTACCGTGACAAAGCGGACCACAGGTGCGCCCGGGATTCGCGTCCACGCGAACGGAACGGACAGGGAGAAACACATGGCCACCAAGGCTGAGAAGATCATCGCCGGGCTCGGCGGCATCGACAACATCGAAGAGGTCGAAGGCTGCATCACCCGCCTGCGCACCGAGGTCGTGGACGCCGCCCTCGTCGACGAAGCCGCCCTGAAGGCCGCCGGCGCCCACGGCGTCGTCAAGATGGGCACCGCCATCCAGGTCGTCATCGGCACCGACGCCGACCCCATCGCCGCGGAGATCGAAGACCTGATGTGACCCGCTGACCCACGTCGGCCGAATCACATCGACAAGGGCCCGTTCCGGCAGGGGAACGGGCCCTCCGTCATGTCCCGCTAGGCTCCACCCATGTCTCGCATCGACGGCCGTACCCCCGAACAGCTCCGCCCCGTCACCATCGAACGCGGCTGGAGCAAGCACGCCGAGGGCTCCGTCCTCATCTCCTTCGGCGACACCAAGGTCTTCTGCACCGCCTCCGTCACCGAAGGCGTCCCGCGCTGGCGCAAGGGCAGCGGCGAAGGCTGGGTCACCGGTGAGTACTCCATGCTCCCCCGCGCCACCAACACCCGCGGCGACCGCGAATCCGTCCGCGGCAAGATCGGCGGCCGCACCCACGAGATCTCCCGCCTCATCGGCCGCTCCCTGCGCGCCGTCATCGACTACAAGGCCCTCGGCGAGAACACCGTCGTCCTCGACTGCGACGTCCTCCAGGCCGACGGCGGCACCCGCACCGCCGCCATCACCGGCGCCTACGTCGCCCTCGCCGACGCCATCGCCTGGGCCCAGGGCAAGAAGCTCGTCAAGGCCGGCCGCAAGCCCCTCACCGGAACCGTCGCCGCCGTCTCCGTCGGCATCGTCGACGGCGTCCCCCTCCTCGACCTCTGCTACGAGGAGGACGTCCGCGCCGACACCGACATGAACGTCGTCTGCACCGGCGACGGCCGCTTCGTCGAGGTCCAGGGCACCGCCGAGGCCGAGCCCTTCGACCGCAAGGAGCTCAACGCCCTCCTCGACCTCGCCTCCGGCGGCTGCGCCGAACTCGCCGAGATCCAGCGCAAGGCCCTCGAAGGAACCCTCTGACGAGCGGCTGCGTCCTGACGGGCGGGCACCCGGATACGATCCGTGCGCCCGCCCGTCCGCATGTACGTACCTGGGGGAGGACCCGCCTTGAAGCGCCGTCTCGCACTCGCCGTGGCCACGGCCGCCGCACTCACCACCGTCCTGAGCGGCTGCGGAGCCCTCGACACCGCCATGGACTGCGTCAACACCGCCGACGCGATAGCCACCTCCGTGAACAACCTCCAGCAGGCCGTCTCCAACGCCTCCAACGACGTCACGCAGATCGAGGAGTCCCTCGACTCCATCTCCACCGAACTCGGCAACCTCAAGAACACGACCGACAACGCCGACCTGTCCAAGGCCGTCGACGACCTCAACAAGGGCGTCGACTCCGTTCGCACCGCCGTCGACAACGGCGACACCACCCCGGACATCACGCCGATCACGGACGCCGCCGGCGAGGTCGCCAAGGTCTGCACCCCCGGATAATCGGAGCATGACCCGACAGCGCCTGATCCTCGCCACCCGCAACGCGGGCAAGATCACCGAACTCCACGCGATCCTCGCCGACGCGGGCCTCGACCTCGAGCTCGTCGGCGCGGACGCGTACCCCGACATCCCCGACGTCAAGGAGACGGGCGTGACCTTCGCGGAGAACGCCCTCCTGAAGGCCCACGCCCTCGCCCGCGCCACCGGCCTCCCGGCCGTCGCCGACGACTCGGGCCTCTGCGTCGACGTCCTGAACGGCGCCCCCGGCATCTTCTCCGCCCGCTGGGCCGGCACCCACGGCGACGACCGTGCCAACCTGAACCTGCTCCTGGCCCAGCTCTCCGACATCGACGACACCCACCGCGCGGCCCACTTCGCCTGCGCGGCGGCCCTGGCCCTCCCGGACGGCACGGAACGAGTCGTCGAGGGCCGCATGGACGGCACCCTCCGCCACACCCCGGTCGGCACGAACGGCTTCGGCTACGACCCGATCCTCCAGCCGGAGGGCCACGAGGTGACCTGCGCGGAACTGACTCCGTCGGAGAAGAACGCGATCAGCCACCGGGGCAAGGCCTTCAGGGCGCTGGTGCCGGTGGTGAAGGAGCTGCTGGGCTGAGGGGCGTATACGCATGGCCTGCGAATCGATCCTTCGATTCGCAGGCCATTCCTGTGCGGCGGAAGGGATTCGAACCCTCAAGCCCGGTCAGGGGCCACAGATCCTAAGTCTGCTGTGTCAGCCATTGCACCACCGCCGCTCGACTGTCTGCCATCGTAGCGGGCGCCGTCACGACGCCAGGTACGGGTGACGGCATGGCAGTTGGGGCACAGCGGCCGAGTACGGAAAAATGAACGGCCCGCGTCGGACGCACTCCGATGCGGGCCGTTCAGCGAGGCCGAGGGGTCAGAACCGCGGCTCGGGGGCCTGGGCCATCACCATCTCCGCCGCCTCCTCCGGCGTCTCCACCGCCGGGGGCGAACCGTCCAGGGGGCGGCGGGCCGTCTCCTTCATGCAGGCCACCGCGACCACGCCGACCAGGGCCGCGCCCATGGCGTAGTACGCCGGCATCAGGTCGTTCCCCGTCGCGCCGATCAGGGCCGTGATCACCAGCGGGGTCGTACCGCCGAACAGGGACGTCGACAGGTTGTAGCCCACCGACAGGGAGCCGTACCGGACCTGGGTCGGGAAGAGCGCCGGAAGGGCCGCCGACATGGTGCCGAGCAGGCAGACCAGCGACAGGCCGAGCATCAGCATGCCGGCGGTGATCGCCGCCACGCCGCCCTGGCCGATCAGCAGGAACGCCGGGAGCGACAGGAGCAGGAAGCCCAGCATGCCCGTCATCAGGACCGGCTTGCGCCCGAAGTGGTCGCTCAGCCGCCCGACCCGCGTGATGACCAGCATCAGGAGCACCATCACGAGCAGCAGGACGAGCAGGCCGTGCGTCTCGCTGTAGCCGAGCTCGTCGGAGAGGTACGTGGGCATGTACGACAGCAGCATGTAGTCGCAGATGTTGTACGCGCCGACCAGCGCGACGCACAGGATCAGCGCCGGCCACTGCTGCCGGAAGATCTTGCCCAGGTCGCCCTTGGCGGAGGTCTCCACGGCGTCCGCGGCCTCCGAGGGGTGCGCCGTGTCGGACTCCAGCCGCTGGAACGCGGGCGTCTCGTCGAGCCGCATCCGCAGGTAGAGGCCGACCAGCCCCAGCGGCCCCGCCACCAGGAACGGCACCCGCCAGCCCCAGGACTCCATCGTGTCGGCGCCCAGCCACGCGGTCAGCGCCGTGACCAGGCCCGCGGCGCCGACGTAACCGGCGAGGGTGCCGAACTCGAGGAAGCTGCCGAAGTACCCGCGCCGGCGGTCGGGCGCGTACTCGGCGATGAAGGTGGAGGCGCCGCCGTACTCGCCGCCCGTCGAGAAGCCCTGGAGCATCCGGAAGAGGATCAGCAGCACCGGCGCCCAGAAGCCGATGGAGGCGTACGACGGGATGAGGCCGATCGCGAAGGTGCCGAGGGCCATGAGGATCATGGTCAGCGCCAGGACCTTCTTGCGGCCGAGGCGGTCGCCCATGGGGCCGAAGACGGCGCCGCCCAGCGGGCGCACCAGGAAGGCGACGGCGAAGGTCGCGAACGAGGAGAGCAGCTGGACCGTGTCGTTGCCGGCGGGGAAGAAGACGTGGCCCAGGGTGACGGCGAGGTAGGCGTAGATGCCGAAGTCGAACCACTCCATGGCGTTGCCCAGGGAGGCGGCCCGTACGGCCCTCTTGACCGCGGCCTCGTCGGTGACCGTGATGTCCGTACGGCGCAACCGGGGCTGCCGGCGTCGGCTGACGACCCGGAAGAGCAGGGGGTGGCGTTTGCGGGCGCCGGGGTCGGCCGGGGTGAGGTCGGGGGCCGGCATGGCCGTACGTCCTTTCTCAGGGGGCACTCCAGGAAGGACGCCTGCGCGCCGGGCCGGACCGCAAACGGAATCCGGCCGGGAGTGCGACCCATGTCACGCCGTCGAGGGCGGACGAGGGGTCGTTCCCGGCCGGTGATGGTGCCGGTGCCGGCACCCAGGGGTCAGGCGGGCTCAGGCCGCGATCTTGAGGTCCTTGAGGATCTTGGCGACGTGGCCCGTGGCCTTGACGTTGTAGAAGGCGTGCTCGACCTTGCCGTCCTCGTCGACCACGACGGTGGAGCGGATCACGCCCGTCACCACCTTGCCGTACAGCTTCTTCTCGCCGAAGGCGCCGTACGCCTCCAGGGTCTCCTTCGACGGGTCGCCGACCAGCGTGACCTTCAGGTTCTCCTGCTCGCGGAACTTCGCGAGCTTCTCCGGCTTGTCGGGGGAGACGCCGATGACGTCGTAGCCCGCGGCCGCGAGGGCGTCCAGGTTGTCGGTGAAGTCGCAGGCCTGCTTGGTGCAGCCGGGGGTGAGGGCCGCGGGGTAGAAGTAGACGATGACCTTGCGGCCCTTGTGGTCCGCGAGGGAGACCTCGTTGCCGTCCGCGTCGGGAAGGGTGAAGGCGGGGGCGGTGTCGCCGGGCTGCAGTCGCTCGCTCATGGCTGGCTCTCCTCGGGAGTGTTCGCGTACGCCTTCAGAGCCTAATGGGGGCTAATGGGGGTCTGAGGCGACCCATCGGCGGCAGAACTGACAGACTGTCCACAAGGACCGATCAACGACCGGATCACGACTACGGAGGCAGCGCGGTGTCGGAGGCCAGGACCCCTGCACAGATCGAGGCGGACATCGTCCGCCGGCGCGAGCAGCTCGCCGTCACCCTCGACGAGATCGGCATTCGGATGCATCCGAAGACGATCATCGGGGATGCCAGGGCGAAGGTCGCCTCGACGGTCGACCAGACGGCCGGACGGGCGTTCGTCGCCGTCAACCGGGTCGTGTCGGACGTGAAGGCGCGTTTCACGCACGAGGACGGCGCGCCCCGCCTGGAGCGGGTCGTTCCGGTGGCGGTCGTCGCCCTCGCCGTCGTCGGGCTGGTCGTGTCCACCGCCCGGCGGAAGAAGGCGTGACCCCTCCCGGCGGCGGGCGACACGCCGGGGCAGGTAGGTTCGGTCCGTGAGCGAGAACACGCACGACAAGCTGCCCATCCGGATGCTCCACGACCGGGTCCTGGTCCGTACCGACTCCCCGGAGGGGGAGCGGCGGTCCGGCGGCGGCATCCTGATTCCGGCGACGGCCGCCGTAGGCCGTCGCCTCGCCTGGGCCGAGGTGGTCGCGGTCGGCCAGAACGTCCGGACCGTCGAGACCGGCGACCGGGTGCTGTACGACCCCGAGGACCGTGCCGAGGTCGAGGTGCGGGGTGTCGCGTACGTCCTGATGCGGGAGCGCGACCTGCACGCGGTGGCCGCGGACCGTTTCCAGGGGACGTCGGACTCGACCGGGCTGTACCTGTAGGACGGGCGAAGGCCCCGGTGACTCCGGTCACCGGGGCCTTCGCGCGTTCCTTGCTAGCCTGGAACACCCCGACGAGACGCGCCGTACCGGGTTCACGACAAGACGACGCACCCCTGTTGATCCGTCTCGCGGAGGTGTCTCGTCATGGCCTGGGTTCTGCTGATCGTCGCCGGTCTGCTGGAGGTCGGCTGGTCCGTCGGTATGAAGTACACCGACGGCTTCACGCGTCTGTGGCCCAGCGTCCTCACCGGCGCGGGGATCGTCGCCTCCATGGTGCTGCTGTCGCAGGCGGCCAAGACGCTGCCGATCGGTACGGCGTACGGCGTGTGGGTCGGCATCGGGGCGGCCGGTGCGGCGGTGCTCGGCATGGTGGTGCTCGGTGAGCCGGCGACCGCCGCCCGCGTCTTCTTCGTCTGTCTGCTGCTCGTCGCCGTGGTGGGGCTCAAGGCGACGAGCGGTCACTGACCGGGTCTCCGGCGGTACGGGCCGGGCCGGGCGCGGGGGAGGCCCCGGGGCCGGGGGCGGGGTCGCGTGAGGCCGCTCCGGGTCCCGCCTCGCCCGTCTCGTACCAGTCCTCCGGCTCGTCGGGCGCCGTTGGCGTCGGCGGCGGAGGCTCGGCGCCCGGCATCAGCTGGAGGTCGAAGTCCTTCGGCGCCGTCCCCGCCAGTGCCTCCCGGGTGAACCGGGCCCAGATCTCGGCGGGCGGGCCGCCTCCGTTGACGCGCGGCTGGCCGAGCGCCCCGTACAGCGGTTCCTGTGCGCCCGACTCGGGGTCCTGGCCCATGAGCGCGACGACCGTCGCGAGTTCCGGGGTGTAGCCGGCGAACCAGGCGGCCTTGTCGTCCTCCGCCGTGCCCGTCTTGCCCGCGGCCGGGCGCCCCGCCGCCTGCGCGGCCGTGCCCGTGCCCGACTCGACGACGCTCCGCAAAACCGAGGTGGTCGTGTCGGCGGCCTCGCGGCTCACCGCCTGCCGGGGCGCCGCGGCGGGAAGCTCCAGCTGTTCGCCGTTCCTGCTGACGTCCTCGACCAGGGTGTACGTGCCGTGCCGGCCGTGGGCGGCGAGCGTCGCGTACGCCGTGGCCATGTCGAGGACGCTGGCGGTGGCGGTGCCCAGGGCGATGGAGGGGGAGGCGGTGAGGTCGGGGGTGGTGCCGGGCAGGCCGAGGGCGACGGCGGTGCGCCGGACGTGCGCGGGGCCGACGTCGACCGCCATCTGGGCGTACACGGCGTTCACCGACAGGTCGGTGGCGGCGCCGACGGCGATCTCGCCGTAGCTGGCGTCGTCCTCGTTGGCGGGGTCGTAGGGGCTGCCGTTCCACCCTTCGACGGGGCGCCGGTTGGTGCCGTCGTAGAGGGTGTACGGGGTGATGGGCCGGCCCTGCTGGGTCTGGGCGCCGTTCTGGACGGCGGCCGTGAAGACGAAGGGCTTGAAGGTGGAGCCGACCTGGTAGTCGCGGCGGGTGGCGTTGTTGACGTACTGCTGCGTGTAGTCGACGCCGCCGTACATGGCGAGGACCTTGCCGCTCGCCGGGTCGACGGCCGCGGCCCCGACCCGTACGTACCGGTCGGCGGGGGCGCGCGCCGGGTCGAGGTGGGAGACGACGCGGTCCTCGACGGCCTGGACGAGGGCCTCCTGTTTGGCGGGTTCGAGGGTGGTGGTGATGCGGAAGCCGCCGCCGGCGAGGGTCTTCTCGTCGATGATCCCGTGGTCGGTGAGGTAGTCCTCGACGGCCTGGACGAGGTAGCCGCGCTGGCCGGAGAGGGCGGTGGCGGCGCGGGCGGTCTGGGGGGCGGGGAAGCGGGCGGCGGCGCGGGCCGCGGGGCTGAGCCAGCCCTTGGTGACCATGCCGTCGAGGACGTAGTGCCAGCGGGCGAGGGCCTTGGCCCGGTTCTCGGGGTGGGTGGTGACGTCGTAGGCGCTGGGGGCCTTGAGGAGGGAGGCGAGGTAGGCGCCCTCGGCGGTGTCGAGGTTCTGGACGTCCTTGCCGTAGTAGGCGCGGGCGGCGGCCTGGATCCCGTACGCGTTCCGGCCGAAGTAACTGGTGTTCAGGTAGCCCTGGAGGATCTCCTCCTTGCTCTTCTCGCGGCCCAGTTTGATCGCGATGAAGAACTCCTTGGCCTTGCGGCTGAGGGTCTGTTCCTGGCCCAGGTAGTAGTTCTTGACGTACTGCTGGGTGATGGTGGAGCCGGACTGGCGGCCCTTGCCGGTGACGGTGTTCCAGGCGGCGCGGACCATGGCCTTGGGGTCGACGGCGCGGGAGGTGTGGAAGTCGCGCTCCTCGGCGGCGAGGACGGCGCGCCGGACGGGGAGCGGGACCTGGTCGAGGCGGACGTTCTCGCGGTTGACCTCGCCGTCGCGGGCGAGGGGGGTGCCGTCCCGGTAGAGGTAGACGTTGGACTGGGCGACGGCGGCGGCGTTGGCGGGCGGGATCTCCACGAGGAGGTAGCCGGCGGCGAAGGCGCCGGCGAGCAGGAGCGTGGTGAGCAGGAGGAGCCCGAAGAGGGTCCGCAGGACGCGCCGGGGGCGCCGGCGGCGTTCCGCCGGGCCGGGAAGCGGGCCGGGAAGGGTGGGGTCCCGTGGCTCCCAGCCGCTCGGGTGGGGGTCGTCGTCGCTCGTACCGGAGCTCACACCGGAGCTCGTGCCGCTCGTACCGGAGGAAGGGGACATGGCATCACATACTGCACGGAACGCTCCGAAACTCCCTCAAGCGACCCGAAGGTGGCGCGAAAACCGCTCGCGGCGCGCCGGGCGAAGCCACTAGGGTCGTGCGCTTCGCCGCCCACCGTGCAGGGAAGGGACACACATGCTCCGGCTGTACGCGACGGTGGCCGCGGGCGGTTTCCGGCGTTTCGCGACCTACCGCGTGGCCACGGCCGCGGGTGTCTTCACCAACAGTGTCTTCGGCTTCGTCCTCTCCTACACGTACATCGCCCTCTGGGACGAACGGCCGCGGCTCGGCGGCTACTCCATGGACGACGCGCTCGCCTACGTGTGGATCGGACAGGCGCTGATCACCGTCTGCGGCCTCATGGGAGGCGGCTTCGAGGACGAGCTGATCGAGCGGATCAGGACGGGTGACATCGCCGTCGACCTCTACCGCCCCGCCGACCTCCAGGCCTGGTGGTTCTCGGCCAACGCCGGCCGTTCCGCCTTCCAGCTCCTCGGCCGCGGGGTCGTCCCGATGACGGTCGGCGCGTTCGTCTTCCACTTCACCCTGCCGTCGGGGCCGTCCGGGTGGCTCGCGTTCCTGCCGGCGGTGGCGCTGGGCTCGGTGGTGGGCTTCGCGATCTGGTACCTGGTGGCGATGAGCGCGTTCTGGCTGATGGACGGCCAGGGGGTGGTGCAGGTGGCCTGGCTCGGCGGCCTGTTCTTCTCGGGGATGCTGCTCCCGCTGAACGTCTTCCCCGGCGCGCTGGGCGAGTTCGCGCGGCTGCTGCCGTGGGCCTCGCTGCTCCAGGTGCCGGCCGACGTGTACCTGGGGAGGTACGAGGGCTGGGAGCTGGCGGGGGCGTACGGCTTCCAGGGCTGCTGGGCGCTGGTCCTCCTCGGGGCGGGCCGGCTGGCGCAGGCGGCGGCGACGCGGAAGGTGGTGGTGCAGGGTGGCTAGGACCCGTCCGGCGGATCAGGGCCGGAGAGGCCCCCGGCCGTGGGCGGGCGACTTCTGGCGCACGTACCGGATGGTGGCGGCGATGTGGATCCGGTCGACGATGACGTACCGCTCCTCCTTCGCCCTGACGGTCGTCACCAGCTTCTGCGTCACCTTCTTCGACTTCGTGGTGATCCTCCTGATGTTCGGTCAGGTGCGGGGCCTCGGCGGCTTCTCGTTCGCCGAGGTCGCCCTGCTGTACGGGACGGCGGGGACGTCCTTCGGGATCGCCGACCTGACGATGGGTTCGCTCCAGCGGATGGGGAAGCGGGTCAGGGACGGGTCGCTCGACACGTTCCTGATGCGTCCGGCGCCGCTGCTCGCGCAGGTCGCGGCGGACAAGTTCGCGCTGCGGCGGTTCGGGAGGGTCGCGCAGGGCCTGCTCGTCCTGGTCTGGGGGCTGCTGCTGCTCGACGTGGAGTGGACGCCGCTGAAGGTGCTGCTGCTGCCGGTGACGGTGGTGTGCGGTGCGGTGATCTTCGGCGCGGTGATGGTGGTGGGCGCGTCGGCCCTGTTCTGGCTCCAGGACGCGGCGGAGGTCACGAACTCGTTCACGTACGGCGGGAACACCCTCCTCCAGTACCCGCCGACGATCTTCACGCAGGAGCTGGTGCGGGGGGTCGTGTACGTCGTCCCGCTGGCGTTCGTGAGCTGGCTGCCCGCCCTGTACGTGCTGGACCGCCCGGCCCCGGCGGGGGTGCCGGACTGGGCGGCGTTCGCGTCGCCGCCGGTGGCGGCAGTCTGCTGCGGGATCGCGGGGCTCGCGTGGCGCGCCGGGATCCGCTCGTACCGATCGACGGGAAGCTGAACGACCATGCCCTTCATCGAAGTGGAAGCACTGGAGAAGGTCTTCACGATCCGCCGCCGGGCGGGCCTGATCCGCCGGGAGAAGCGGGAGGTCCGGGCGGTCGACGGGATCTCGTTCGGCGTGGAGCGCGGCGAGATGGTCGGCTACATCGGGCCCAACGGCGCCGGGAAGTCGACCACGATCAAGATGCTCACCGGCATCCTCACCCCCAGCGGCGGCCGGCTGCGGGTGGCGGGCATCGACCCCTCGCGCGAGCGCACCCGCCTCGCCCAGCGGATGGGGGTCGTCTTCGGACAGCGCACGACGCTCTGGTGGGACCTGCCGCTGAAGGACTCGTACCGGCTGATGCACCGCATGTACCGCATCCCCGACGCCCGCTACCGGGAGAACCTCGACCGTTGCGTGGAGCTCCTGGACCTGGGGGACCTCCTCGACGTGCCCGTACGGCAGCTCTCGCTGGGCCAGCGGATGCGCGGGGACATCGCGGCGGCGCTGCTGCACGACCCGGAGGTGCTGTACCTGGACGAGCCGACGATCGGCCTGGACGTCGTCTCGAAGGCGAAGGTGCGCGACTTCCTCCGCGAACTGAACGCGGGGCGGGGCACCACGGTCCTCCTCACCACCCACGACCTCACCGACATCGAACAGCTCTGCTCGCGGGTGATGGTCATCGACCACGGACGCCTGATGTACGACGGTGAACTGGCCGGCCTGCACGCGGTCGGCGAGAGCGAACGGCTGCTCGTAGTGGACCTGGAGCGGGAGCTGCCCCCGATCACGGAGGTGCCGGGAGCCCGTTTCGTACGGTCCGAGGGCCCCCGCCAGTGGCTCGCGTTCCCTGCCGCTGCCTCGGCGGCGCCCCTGGTCGCGGCGGTGGCGGCCAGATATCCCCTCCTCGACCTCTCGGTGCGGGAGCCGGACATCGAGGCGGTGATCGCGAAGATGTACGGGGGAACTCGGGACGAGCGCCGGGAGTCCCTGATGTAGGAGGTCGAGTCGATGGTGAGTTTCTCGTACACGGCGGCGGACGAGGAGAAGAGCAGAGGCGTCCGCCGCATGAAGACGCTGGCGACGTCACTGCTGCTCGTCGTGGCCGTGATCTACGCCCTGGCGACATGGGCGCACAACGCGGGCGGGGGCGCCTGGGCGGGCTATGTCGCGGCGGCGGCGGAGGCGGGGATGGTCGGCGCGCTGGCGGACTGGTTCGCGGTGACGGCCCTCTTCCGGCGCCCCCTGGGACTCCCCATCCCGCACACGGCGATCATCCCCACGAAGAAGGACCAGCTGGGCGCGTCGCTGGGCACGTTCGTCGGCGAGAACTTCCTGTCGGAGGATGTCGTACGGGGCAGGCTCCACGCCCTGGGCATCGGCGGCCGGCTGGGCACCTGGCTGGCGGACCCGGCGCACGCGGACCGGGTCACGGCGGAGGCGTCGACGGCCCTGCGCGGCGCGCTCACGGTCCTGCGCGACTCCGACGTGCAGGCGGTCGTGGGCGAGGCGATCACCCGGCGCGCCGAGTCGGCGGAGATCGCCCCGGGCCTGGGCAAGACCCTGGAGAGGGTCGTCGCCGACGGGGCGCACCACCGGGCGGTCGACCTGATCTGCACCCGGGCCCACGACTGGCTGGTCACGCACGGGGCCTCGGTGATGGACGCGGTCCAGGGCGGCGCCCCGGGCTGGACCCCGCGCTTCGTGGACCGCAAGGTCGGCGAGCGCGTCTACCGCGAACTCCTCCGCTTCGTCACGGAGATGCGGGACATGCCGGGACACCCGGCGCGCGGCGCGATCGACCGCTTCCTCACGGACTTCGCGGCCGACCTCCAGGCGGACACGGACACCCGCGCGCGCGTGGAACGCCTGAAGGCGGACCTCCTGGCGCGCCCGGAGATCCAGGACATCATCGCCTCGGCCTGGTCGTCCATCCGGTCCCTGATCATCGCGGCGGCCGAGGACGACCACAGCCAGCTCCGCCTCCGCGCCCGCGCCTCCCTGATCTCCCTGGGCACCCGCCTGGCGACGGACACCCGCCTCCAGGCGAAGGTCGAGGGCTGGGCGGAGGACGCGGCGGCGTACGTGGTCACGACGTACCGCCACGAGATCACGTCCCTGATCACGGACACGGTCGCCGGCTGGGACGCCACCCAGACCTCCCGCAAGATCGAGGCGAACATCGGCCGCGACCTCCAGTTCATCCGCATCAACGGCACGGTGGTGGGCGCGCTGGCGGGCCTCGTGATCTACACGGTGAGCCGGGTGGTGGGAGGCTGACCTTCGCTTCG
The DNA here is from genome assembly GCF_055575535.1 of Streptomyces sp. NPDC034084. NCBI lineage: Bacteria > Bacillati > Actinomycetota > Actinomycetes > Kitasatosporales > Streptomycetaceae > Streptomyces > Streptomyces sp. NPDC034084. The sequence continues at coordinate 1,092,060 of NZ_JBVISK010000001.1, read as the reverse complement.
GGCGGGGTCAGCCCTTCCCACGGGTGACGGCCCAGGAGGCGGCGGCGATCCCCCCGGCGACGGAGAAGACGGCGGGCCAGGCCCCGATCTTCTTGGCGAGCGGGTGGGACCCGGCGAACGCGGCGACGTAGGCGGCGGTCAGCCCGACGGAGGCCTTGGCCCCGCCCTTCTGCTGCCACTCCCGAGCGGCCACCCCACCGGCCACGGCGAGCACGGCACCCCCAAGGGGCCGCTTCCTGGTCCACCGGGCAACGGCATAACCACCGACGAGCCCGGCGGCGGCTACGGCGGGGGAGGGGATGCGGGGCATGACGGGGCCTTCCTGATCGGCGGGTCGTCCTTCGAGCGTACGAGGTGCGGTCGCCGCGCCACCGCGGGGGCCGGGCGGCGGTCAGCGATGAGCGGCCGGCGCGCAGGCAGGGCAGTGTGTCTCGTCGCCGATGGGCCGGAACAGCATGGGCTGAACGTGGTCACCGGCGCATTCCCGAGCCCCTTCGAGCCGTGGCGAAAGCCGGTTGCCGTGGGTGGGTGCGGGCTGGGGCGGCAGGGTGTGGAGCGGTACGTCACGCAGCAGGTACCGGACGAGCCCACCGGGCCGGTGTACGGCCGTCCCGGCTCCGGGCAGGCCGCGCAGGATGTGTTCGTGGACGTCGGCGGAGGTGTGCCCGGCGTCGAGCCAGCGGGCGGCGAGGCGGGCGAGTTCGGGGCGCATGCCGGGCGGGATGTGCCGGAGGGCGGGGGAGAGGACAGGGAGCGCGCCGATGAGTGCGCGGGCCTCTTCCAGCCGAGGGGACTCCTCGACGGCGTCCGCCGGTTCGGGTGTCTCCTCGGCCGCGGGGGGACGGTGGGAGGTGTCTTCCCCAGGGTCTTTCTCTGGATGACCGCCGGTCGACGGGGTCACCGGCTCGCCGACGGCCGGTTTCCGGGGACCCGGTGCGACCTGCGGGGGAGCGACGGGTGTGCGGGCGAGGAGCTTGGCGGCCTGGTCGGCGGTCAACGGGGAGCTGGAGACGAGCTGCTGGGTCACCCACCGGCCACCTTCCACCTGCACCCGCCGCTCATGAACGAACCCCTCCTCCTTGAGCTGCCGCTTGGCCCGGGTGAACGCGCATGCCCCGATCCGGGCACGTTCGGCGGTGCGGGAGAGCGACTCGCGGGCGTCCTGGGGAAGGGAAAGCTGCCAGGTCAGAAGCCGAGCGGCGTCGGAGCTGAGCCGAGGATGCCGAATGATGTCGTGCGAGAACTGGGTGAAGCGGCGCGAGGGCGCGTTAAAGTGCCGGTAGATCACGGTGGACGCCTATTCCACTAGTGGTTCAGGCCCTCGCCGACGGCGCCAACCGTCGACGAGGGCTGTTTTGCGTGAACGTAACGCACACGCCGCGTCCGGATGAGCGCGAAGAGTGAAGACCGCCCGTGTGGGTGACGTTCGGGCGCGTGGAGTCAGCCCATTTGCGACGAGGGCCTGTTCGGGGACGCGTGGGCTGGTCTTGTGGCCGGGGTGGGTGGGGACAGGTTCGGAGCGGGCCGGTGGTGCGCGGGAGTTGAACGGGTCGGCCCGGCGGCGCTTGGCGGCTAACTGTGGTCGTGTGGTGGGGTTTCAGGCCTGCTGGTCGCTGCTGGGGGTTGGGTTTCCCGCAGTGACTCGCCCCGGATGGGCAGTTCGTCCTCTATGGGGCCTTATCTGGGGCCAGTTACCCCGAGTAGAGCCGACTTACCTCACGACACGACCCTCCCCACCCACCGGGAGTGATCAGCGGGGCCTGAATCCCAGCCGACACACGGCCCACAGCCGCCAAACCGACCCGGGCCGCCCCATTCCACAACCGCGCCCCACCGACCCACCCGGAACGGGTCCACCCTCCTCGGCCACAAGCCGAGCCCCCACCCACCGCCCCGCCACCCGCACACTCACCCCGGACACTGCCCGGGTCTGGGCGGGGACCCCGACCCCCGGACCGCCCTCCGAGAGGTCTTTCGCGCCTGGAGCCGCCGGGTCAAGGGTGGGCGAAGCCCATCGCGCAGCGACGCCGAAGGCGCCCTTGACGCGGCGGTGGAAGGCGCGACTCTCAGAAAGAGGGCGGTCCCGCCAGAAGCTCACGAAGCAGGCCCACCCCAAGTAACGGACGGCCAGTCCACCGGGACCAGGAACTCGCCCGACCAGGCTCCGCCGTAAACGAGGAAGGCAACAGTCAACGCGGCCTCACCGGCCATGGATCGTTGACACCCCTGTGGAGCTCCCAGGTGAACGCAGGAGGTGTCAGCCGCGCAGGAAGGAATAGATGGCGGACGCTATCGCCTTGCCGAGGGGAATCGGCACTGCGTTTCCGATCTGCATGGCGATCTCTGTCTTGGAGCCGCACCATCGGAATGTAGGAGGGAATCCCTGGATGCGTGCAGCTTCGTAATGAGTGATGGGGCGGTTCTCTTCGGGGTGTAGGTACCGGCCCTTCTCGGGCTTGAAGAACTCGGTCCTGATCGTCACAGACGGCTCTCCGAGACGAAGGCGACCCATGACATCCCCCGTGCCGGTGTTGTGGTTGTCCCAGCTTTCCGTGGACAGGCTCTTCACCGAGGTTTTCACTCCGGGAGGATTCGATTCCGTGAAGTATTCGATAGATCCGGATTCGTTGACGGTGAACCACCAGCCGCGTAGATCCTTCCGGTTCCCGCCGGGTGGAATCTTGCCGTAGCGCGCGAGTGAAAGAATCTCGGGATTGCGACGAATGTGGAGGTCCCTGGTCTCGAAGGCCCCTGGCACGACGGAGTCCACCTCGGCGATGTGGTCCTTGGTGTCGGGAAGCTCCGTTCCCTTGAGGGGAATCTTCTTCGATTCGTCGAATACGCTGTCGACGGCCTTCCAGGGCCGAATCCCTCCGTCGACTCCGTCGAGTGGCTGGGCAGACGTCTTGGCTGCCTTTTTTGGGGGTCGGAAATGCGTCTGAGAAGGATAGGTCATCGAGTGGTCGCCCTCGATGTCTCGGCGCACACCGATGACGATTGCCCGACGCCTTGCCTGAACCGCTCCGTAGTTCGCGGAGTTGAGAAGGTAGCGCCGGGTCCTGTCCTCCTCGGTGTCGGACGGCTGGTGTCCCGGAGGGTCGACAAGTCGATAGTCGGCGAGTAGCCCCTCTGGTCCCACTTCGTTCAGCAGGTTCTGAAACTCATCCGACTTGAGGAAGCGGTCGACGTTTTCAATGACGAAGACCTTCGGACGCACTTCCGCGACGATGCGAACGTATTCCTCCCAGAGGCGATTGCGCTCGCTCCCCTTCTTCTTGCGATTCAAGGCGGAGAACCCCTGGCACGGGGGTCCCCCGACGATTACCTCCGCGTGAAGGGTCTCCTTGGTCGGCCTCCACTTCTCGATGTCGCCGAAGTAGACGCGGGCCTCAGGAATGCTCTTGTCGGGTCGACCGCTTCCGAAGTTCACCGCGTATGTGGCTGCGGCCGCCTTGTTGTGCTCGACCGCCGCGATGCTGTGGAAGACGGGCCCGTCGCCGACCATCCCGTCCGGCCTGAACTCGTGAAACCCCTGGGTGAAGCCGCCGCAACCGGCGAAGAGATCCAGGACGGTGATGGGCTCGGGAGTGGTGGGGCGGGGCGCGCGCATGGTGCGATCTTAGCTTCGCAGAGCAGCTGCGATGGCAAGTCCGACCGCCGTTGCCAGAGGAGGTGGCATGGCGTGACCGATCTGACGGTACCTGGACGTTTTGCCGCCCGAGAAGCTCCATCCTGTGGGAATCGATTGGATCATCGCGGCCTGCTCGACTGTCAGCTTGGGGTGATCGTCGGCCGGGAAGTCGAGACCGGGCGGTTCGTCGCCGAGGCTGTTTCCGTTCACTCCCAGCGTGGCCCATGCCTTCTTGCTGCCGGTGGGACCTAGGTCGGCACCGCCCCTTCGGTCGGACCCTCCAACCAGGGCCGGCGCGATCCGGTCAGCGTTCTTGATCCACTGTTCTGCACCGGGCCAGCCGCCCGAGGCCATCGAGGGACCGAGCGTGTCACCGACTGTCGGTGGTGCGGTTTCGTGCGCCTTTGGCCATTGGAAACGGGAGAAGTAGGGTTCTCGCAGTGCGATCAGGAAGCCGCTGCTGCGGTTCTGTGGAACACCGAAGTCCGAGGCGTTGAGTACTCGCCAGCTCGGGCGGTAACCAGCGCTTATCAGCTCCTTCTCGATCCAGGCGCGATCCGCCTCAAAGGCGGCACTCTCCACCAGGTCCGGCACGTTCTCGAGTAGCACGGCCTTCGGCTTGATCGAGCATGCCAACTCGATCGCAGCTCGAAGGACCCGCCGCTCTTCCGTGTCTTCAGTGCGTCCTACGGTGGCCGACGACTTCACACGGGGCAAGCCGCCGCTGAGTAGATCGACGCCGACGACATCTGGACGCATACCGGCATGGAACTGCACGACATCCATGCAGACGACGTCCCAGTCGGGGCGGTTGAGGTCGATGGTGAAGCACGCATCGGCCTTGCTGTCGATGAGGAGCACCGGATCGAAGCCCGCCAGCTCAAGCCCCAGTGCCTGGGCCCCTGCTCCGGCGCATATCTCCACTGATCGGAACCGCTTCTCCTCCGCGGCAGTGGAGGCAGGTCGTTGCGCGTCGATGGACTCCTGCGCCACGACACGAAGCTCGTCGTCCAGGGCATCGTCTTCGATACCGTCGAAGAGCACGAAGGGGGCAAGCCGGAGCAGACGCTTGAGGAAGTCACGGAATGTGTCGCGCTCGGTCAGTCCCTGCAGGTCGAGGTCGTTCCAGACGCGGAGAATGGCACGCACCATGTGAGGACTTCCGCCCAGAGCGGCGCGTCGTGCATAGATCTGATCGAAGGCGGCCTCGCCGAGGATCTGGAGAGCCCCGTACGGTTCCGAGGTGTCGGACGAGCGCACCAGTTGCCCACGCCACCAGAGCCGGCCGAACACGTGCCGGGTGAGATCCGTCCCCAGCACGCGGTCTTGCGGAGGACGCGGATAACGCCAGTACGCGACATCGGGGAGGACGGCGATCGCGAGGAAGGCCCAAACGTCTCGGGAGGCGGCCTCCGCGGGCACCAAGCCCATCTCGGCGTGCAGGAGTGCGGCCAACCAGCGATCGAACTCGGCGTTGTGGGCACGGTCGGACGAGTGAGGAAAGCCCGCGCGTTCGGCGAGTTCGATGACAGCCCGGCGCAGCTCTTTGAGCTGCTCTGCCGAGACTCGATCGCCGCCAGTGGCGACGTACACCGCCGACGGATGCGCGTAGGACACCCGCTCGGCGAGTTCGGGGATCGAGAGGTCTCGGTACTCCTCGTAGAGCTGTCTGGCCTGCTGAGGAAGTAGACGCGGATACAGAAGGCTCATCACGACACCTCGAAGATCTTGACGGCGGCCTGAAGGTCCGAGGCGAAGACCGCCGGTGACTGCAGACGGCGCAGCCGGACGTCGGTGATGGACTGCCCTGGGAAGAGCTGGTCGAACAGACTCAGAAGGGTGGCGCCGAGGGAGTCCTCGGCGTAGTCGGACTCCTCTGAGAAGTCCTCATGGGAGAGGGCGTATTCGATCATGATGCGAGCCGCATCCGCGTACACCGCAGAGAGTACGACCTGGTCGACTGGACGCGGCTTGTGGGCGTTCTCGAAGGCTGCGGTGGTGATTTTGTTCTGTTCGTTGACCAGGAGCAGGAGGGAACCCATGGTCGCGTTCTCCAGACCGCCGCTGATCTGCAGGTGCCAGGCCGCAGCGTCCGGAAAGGAGGTGTTGGCGAAGTCGATAACGGCCATGGGGAACTGCGGTGCGTCGCCTTGAAGGCGAACCGATTCCCGTTCGCTCCACAGGACGGAGCCGGCGCGTCGCGGTGATGACGGCCGGCCGTCGCTCCGACGTTCGGCCAGAACCAGAGCTGTGTCGAGGACGAGGAGTCCGCCGAGATCTGCTCCGGGTAGACGGACCTCCAGATCGACGACGCGGACGCCCCCGTCGGTGAGACGCGTTCGTTGTCCCGGGCCGCTCAGATTCGAGCCGCTAGCCGTCCACACGGTGGCGAACATCAGCACGGCTTCGTCAGGAAGGCCGCACTGAGCACGAACGCGATCGAGGTCGACGCGCACGGTCCTCCGGAGAGCGAGGTCCATCCGGTAATCCCAGTGCGGTAGGGCCTCGGGCAGAGGCACCTCGCCGTCGTCGACGACGAGTCGCCACGGTTCGGCAGCGACGACGTCTTCGGACGGACTGCGGTACGGAAGAACACGTCGACTCATGGCGTGCTCACCGCCTCCACTCTGATGCCGATCTCGGTCATCGTGTCCGGCGCAGGTCGTACGACGGCGCGCCAGACGGATTCCCCGCCGTCGATCACACACGTCTCCGACGTGTGCAGGCGCCCGTCGTCGTCCTCCCAGCCCACGAGTGTCGGCATCTGCGCCCCGATGGGTGGATCCGTCTCGCGGCCGCCGACTCCGGGCAGCGCCACGGCTAGATCGACGTGCACCCGCTGCGATACGGGTACGGGGAGGCGGAACTCCTGGACGAGCACCGTCAGGTCGCCCCGATCGTCGTAATAGGGGTCCCCGACATACTGGACTCGCGGTCGCCGGCGGCCCCCGGGGACGCCCATCTCCGTCGCGTCGGTGAAGTCGATACCTTCTCCGGTCACATTCCAGGAGTCGCGAGCGGTCTCCGCATCACGCCCCGATGAGGCACTGCGAGAGTCACCATTGGCCGAGGGTGTGCTCCCCTTCCTCCCCGCGGCTCCCCGCGCCCCGGCGCGTGTGGCCGTGCTTCCAGGTTTGGCATAGGCGGTGGCTCCACCGATGCCCCAGGCGCCGCCGACCAGTCCTGAGAAAAGGGTGCTCGCCGCTCCCAGAGCCACGCTGCGTGCACCAGAGCGAGCGACTCCGCCGAGCGAGATCAGTTGATCGAGTGCCTCGTCGATGCGGCGGAACGTCGTGTGGACGAACGTGCTCTCGGGACGCTCCAGCGATTGTGGATTCCAGGCGTCGTGCGTGGGAGGCTCGGCCTTGGCGTACACCTCGTCCATGGACTCGTCAGCCCGGAAGACCCCCGCGTAGGCATGGTTCTCGCTCGGAGGCTTCGGGCCGGGCCGGTAGGTCACCACCAACTCCGCCGGCCGCATCAGACAGACATGATGAACGAGGGTCTCGATGTTCAGCATGCGTCCCGCGCGGCTCGGCTCAAGGGGCGGCCGAATACGCTTCACCGCCCCGAAGCGACCGAGATGGCGCTTGGGCCTGAGGCATTCCAAACTGCGGCCGTCGGGGCCGCTCAACGACTCGTAGGCGGAGACGAACATGTCGAGGGGCGAGGTCTCCCGCGGATCTGGCACCGGGTGGTCGACTCCGTCGCAAGTGACGGAGAACCGCATGGCTGGGTTGCCGCCCTCGGCGCAGATCATCTTCGGCCAGAGATGCCAGGCGATGGACTCGGCCAGATAGTCCGCGGCCTCGGAGGGCTCCAGCTCGTCCAGGCTCGGGTCGATGACGACAACGGTCGTGCCGGTCTCATCGGCGGCGAACGGTCGCAGCCCGAGGCGACGTGCCACCGCGTCCGCCTGCGTTCCCATCAGCGGCTCGATTACGTCGCCGGACGCGTCACCCCACCAGTGTCGCCCCGTGAATCGACGGCTTGCTCCGTTCTGAACGGCCACATGACTCTTCCAGAGCGTGCAGCCGATGAGTCGTGTCTCGAGTTCGCCCTGTGGAGTGCGGCACCGCGTGTGTACGAGAATCGTCCCCGGCTTTGAGAGCAGGTAGAAGATGCCCTTGCCGAAGCCGTAGGTCCCGCCGCCCAGCGCCGTGTCGCGGGGCTCTCCGATGTTGCGGATGAAGGAGACGAAATCTCGATCGCTCCCTACGGCGTCGTTGGCGCGGGTCGGGCCGCCCAGCCCGCGGGTCCCACGATCCGACACGGACAGAAGCCGCACCGGTCCGTGCCTGATCGTGTCGCGCAGCGGGAATTCGTCAGCGTTCGCCGGCGCGCCCGCGAGGAGAAGCTCACGCCATGTGCCCATGTGGGCGGGGCCGACGGTGGACACGTCGATGCGGTAGTCGACGGGATCCGTGGATGTCGTGGAGCGGGCGTCCCAGCTGTTCTGTGCAGACTCACGCACGAGGATGGTGAGCAGGTCGAGCTCGGGGCGACCGAGTTGGTTGCGGATGCCCTCCGCGGCGCTCGCCCCTTCCGGCGGATACGGCTGGGAGAACCAGCGGGGCTCGATCACCGCGCCTCCTGGACGATCTCGTCGATCACTCGTGGCACCTCTTCGTCCGTCAGCGGAACGGGGACGTCGCCAGAGAGATCTATGGTGTAGTCGACGTTTTGGACGGAAACCGACAGACCTGCCGCTACGAGGGTCTTGGTCGTGAGGCCGGGAAACCCAGGCCCCACCTCGTACCACCTCTCCTCTTCGACGAGGAACCGCACGCTGCGGTAGCGGTCAGCGTCCGCTGGACGGTATCCGGCGGTCACGAGCAATTCGAGGAGCGGGCCCTCGTCGTCACAGAGCCTGAGGGCTCGGTCGACGAGCTCGACGACGGACGTGCCGAGAGAGCCACCAGGTGTGGGCTGGAGACGGAACCATACGAGGAAGAGGGACCCGTCGTTCGGCCGATCGAGCTGGTCGAGACCGTGGATGCGAGGCTTTCGCCCGGTGGCGGTGCCGGCCTTCACCTCGATGGCCGTGGATCCGGAAGAGAAGTCGTGCCGATGGCCCTCAGGCCCTAGCCATAGGCGATGCGCACTCGGATTCTTCTCCAACAAGCGGCAGAGAACAGCGAGTTCTCCGAAGAGGCCGGCGAGCTGCTCGCCGGTCAGAGGGCTGCCTTGAGTACGGAAGAGCTCCTTCCAGCGGTCGAGGACATGATGGAGCGCCTTGAGCGGATTCTGCGGATTTCCTTCGGCCATGCCCAAAACGTCGACACAAAGCTCGGTGAAGAGATCGTTGAGATCGCTACGCAGGCACGCCAGATCCGCATACGTCTGGTAGGTCTCGTCGTCCTCCAACGGACGCTTGCGCAGCTGAAGGACAGGACCGTCCAGTCCGGGCCGCACTCGGCGATGTGCCGCTATCGGCACGAGGACGTGGCGGTATCCGCGGTGGTCCACGGCCACCGCCAACGGGTTGTCGTGCTCGACGACGATCGGCAGGTGAGAGACGCGGAGACGGCGCTCACCCGTAGTCTGCTCGGCCTCGAGCGCGGTCCAGCGTTCCTCGACGAGACTCCGCAGTATCTCCTCGCTCATGCGTCGTCGCTGTCGAGGATGCTGTAGTCCTCGTCTTCGAGACGGATCTTCGACAGATCGGCCGAAATGTACTTCTCGACGGTGCTGTCGTACAGGGGAGCCGGGAAGACCAGGCCCACGCCGACGACATGCTCTTCGGCGTTCAACGCTTCACGCTTGAGCTTCGAGGGGTTCGGTGCCGAGACCTTGTCGATCGGGTACAGGACCAGCAGGCCGGTGTCGGGGAGCTCGACACGGCGCCGATCCATGATGCCTTTCTCGTTCAGACTCGACACGTCCCCGTCGAGGTCCACTGCAGCGTCTCGGCGGCTCATCAGGGTCTTGATGTCGGCGAAACCCGGGGTGGGATTCGGCATGGACAGTCGCGCGCGCACGTTGCGTCCCACGGAGACACCAGGAGCGAATTCGAAGCCCTCGCCACGGGGGTTGCCGACGATCGCGATATTCCATCGGCGGAGCGATCCCGCCGCGACCCGCTTCCGAATGTAGCCCGTCAGAAGGTCGGCATCGTTCTCCGGGGACTGCTCGTGGAACCGGTAGGAGGACAGGAAGTCCACGACCAGGTCGTAGGGGACGTCGCGATATACGAACCGGCCCTCGGCGGGCCTCTTATCGGCCGTGACAGCGTTCGCGACCGAGGCACTCACCAGATCGCGGGCGGCGTCGATGTTGCCGCGCAGCCATTCTCGGTCAGTGTGGAAGTAGTGGGTCTGGACGCGCTTGCCGCCGTAGGAGGAAGCCGCGGTCACGGCATCACGCATCTTGGCCGCTGCCGTCACACGGAGAGCGGGGTGCGTCCTCAGACGCACCGCGAACGTGAGAGGAGTTTCATCCTCGGTCATGTAGATGTCGACGTCGCGGCGCATCTCGGTCTCGACCGTGGCAAGGTGCCGGAACCACTCAGCGAGCTCGTCCGTCATCCAGATCCGGGGGAGGTCGGCGTAACCGTTCCGGAAGCCGAACCAGCGTCCCATCTGAAGCAGAGTGTCATACGCCGAAACGGCCCGAACGAAGTAGCTGACCGAGAGACCTTCGAGGGTAAGACCCCGAGACAGGGTGTTGCCGCCCACTGCAATTGCGGTGACTGGGCCGTTCTCGTAGTCCAGGCGATACTCGCTGTTCGAGTTGTCCATGATGATGCGGCAATTCTTGAGCACTTCGGGTAGCTCAGGCAGCAGCGCCTCGAACGGAACCTTGGTCTCTCCGAACTCCTCAGCGGGGACCCTCGCGGTCTCCCGATCCCACAGACCGCGCAGCCGCAGGAGGAGAACACTGTCCGACAGCGACACCACGGTGCGATCCCGCAGGTGCTCCAGCGGTCTGCGGAAACTGTCGTGGACGGTGGTGTTGACGCTGGTATGGATCAACATCGTGTTGTGCTGGTTCCCGGTGCCGCGAACACGCCGTGCGGCGGTGGCCAGCCAGAAGTACTCGATCGCCGTCCGAAGGGTGTCGGTGATGACCGGTTCGAAGCCCTCGGCGTCCGCCTTCGTCGTGGGGCGCACACAGGGCACGTCGTCCTCAGGCACGGATCGGACCATGTCGTGGCCGTCGTCGACCTGCTCAGGGTCCTCGCCGTCGAGGGCGTAGCGGCCGAAGAGGACCTCGGTGCCGAAGTGCCCTTGAGGCTTCGGCAGGTTGACCACAAAGTCCTTGGGATAGAGGTCCTCTGCACCCGGGTCGATCAGCAGGTTCGCGAACGGGGAGGCCGTGTACCCGACGTAGGCGCACCTCGGCAGAGTGCTCATGATGCTCAGAATCAGCGGATTGATGGACTTGGTCGCCACCGTCGCCTGGTCGGCCTCGTCGTCGATGATCAGAGTCGGACAGTCCTTCAGGTAGTCGGACGCCTCCTCAAGCCACCGGTACAGCTTGCGCAGCACCGTCGCGTTCTTCTTCACCACGCACAGCACACGCGTTCCGTTGCTCTTACCGAAGTAAGAGGCAGGGTTCGCCTGGGGAGTGAAGTCCCGGTCGAGCCCCGTCAGCTGTGACCACATCGCGGGGTTCGGCTCCACGAGCTGCTGCACCAGGCGTGCCTGGGTCTGTCGTCGCAGTCCGTTATGGACGCCGGCCAGAACGATGAAGAGTTTGTAGCCTCGGTCGGCTGCTTTGGCAATGACGGAGGTGAAGTTGGTCGTCTTGCCTGACTGCACGTATCCGACCACGAGCCCGCGTGTCGAGAAGGACTTCTCCTTTGGGTGGTTCAGCAAGGAGACGACGCGGGTTGAGGAGTCGTCCAGGGACTTGATGGCAGGGTCCTCCGGCCATCCGTCCTTGCGAAGGATGTCGACGATTGCCGGCCAGCACTTGTCCTTGGCGTGCGGCCCCGTGTACCAGGTGTCGCGGTTGCCGAGGATGACTGCGTGCGGCTCCTCAAGCTCCTTGATACGCACCGTCTGGCGCTCGTGACGCTCGCGGATCTGCTGGATGATCTCCGGGGTGATGCCGAGCTGCTCCAGCCGCTTGACCGCCTCCGCTGGGGGGAACGAGTCCAAGAGGGCCTTGAAGGTGTCGTACATGCCGTCGAATGCCTCGGTCATGGGCGGTGACCGCTCCCCTGTCTCGTGCGCTTGAGGTCGAGTGAACCCAGGGGCGCTCCGACGTCGTGGGGGGCATCTGCTGAGCAGCGTGCCGGCACGTCACCTTTGTTCAAGGTCACACATTATTGGGTGCCCGCGCCCCTGAAAAAGAGCATCGATCGCACAACTGGTACGGAAGCGATCGATCTGTGGCTGAAATGCGATGGATCCGGTGAAGGGTCAGCGCACATCTCTGTCACGTTGAGCGGCGATGCGGCGGTCGTAGAGCTCTCTAAGGCGGGCAGCGGCCTGCTGAGGGTCCTCGTGCTCCCATACCCTCAGAACAGCCCAGCCGGCCTCCTGCAGAAGCCTGTCCGTCTGGCGATCGCGCGCCCGGTTCTTCTCCGCCTTCGCCGCCCAGTACTCCGGGTTGGTCTGTGAGACGGTGAAGTGTTCAGGGCACACGTGCCAGAAGCAACCGTCCAGAAACACCGCGATGCGTGCCCGGGTGAACACAAGGTCGGCGGTTCTCCTGATGGCTGGAATTGGGCGCTCGGAGACGTGGTACCGGAGGCCGAGAGCGTGGGCTGCGCTTCGCAGAGCCCGCTCGGGCTTGGTGTCGCGCCCCTTGTTCGACTGCATGCTCCGGCGGGTTCCCGGGCTCGATGCCCACGAGCCTGCGGGGAGCTCGGGTAGGAAGTCGCCGGTCATCTGATCCCTCTTGGTCGAGTATGCCGTCGCACGATAGCGCGGTGATGGATCCAGCCCCTCCCGGCGGGCATGCCGCTCCACTACCTACTCCTGCACGTCGCCCCCGTGACACTCCCCGTAACTACGAGAAGACCCGCACCAGCACTCCGCCCCCCGTGCCGGCGGCCAGGCCGTTGCGCGGCCTCGGGCCGCCAGGGTGGTGGCGTATTGGGGGAGGAGGTCCGCGTTCGACGGGTGGGTGGATTCCGAGGCGGCGAAGGCTTCGTAGGAGGGGACCGTCGCGCGGACGATGCCCAGGTTCGGGGTGCCGGCCTGGGAGAGTTCGCGGAGGGAGGCTTCGATGTCCGTCAGGTGGGCGCGGTACGTGGGGTACTCCGCCTCCAGTTCCGGGTAGGCCGCCAGGAGCTCGTCCAGTTCCGGTTCCGGCCAGTGGAGGACCGCGACCGGGAAGGGGCGGGAGAGGGCCGTGCGGTAGGTGCCCAGTTCCGAGCGGAGGCGGGTGATCTCCGCCTGGAGTTCCGCCGGGTCCGAGGAGCCGAGGGACCACAGGCGCTTCGGGTCGTGGAGTTCGTCGAGCGGGACCGCGCCCCCGTGCAGCCGGTCCGCCAGGGTGTCCCAGTGGTCGTGGTCCAGCGCCAGCATGCGGCGGACGCGGTGGCGGGTGGTGATCAGGGACTGGGTGGCGTGGGGGAGGTCTTCCGGCGTCGCCAGGAGATTCGCCGCCTCCGTCAGGGTCGACTCCGCCGCCTCCAGCTCGTCGTGCGCCTCCAGCGTCTCCGCCGTGATCTCCCACGCCGTCGCGTCCACCGGCTTCGTCCGCCGGAGGCCGTCGATGATCGCGCGCGCCTCCGCCTCGTGCCCGTACTCCCACAGGTTCGCCGCCTTGAGCGCCCTGATCAGGTGCGGGTTCGCCGGCTCGCCGGAGAGGAGCTCGTCGTAGAGGGCTGTCGCGCCCGGGCGGTCTCCCGCGAGCTCCCGGTGGGCGGCGGCCCGGAGGTACAGGGGCTCCCGGTCTCCCGGGTACTGAGCTGCCGTGCGCAGCAGACGCTCGGCTTCGGTGGTGTGTGCGGCAGGCGTGTCGGGGCGCATGCCCTTCACCGTACTGCTGTACGGACCTGGAGAGTTGGCACCTCAGCCCTTATCGTGCCCCGCGTGCGGGTCACGAAACGGGAGCGGGTGCCGGTCGTCGTCCAGACGCGAGGACGATGCCGTACGAGCGTACGCGCGCTGTGGCTGGCCGCCGAGACCGCCGTCACCTGCGGGATTCTCCTCCTGCTTCTCGTCGCCCATCAGCTCTGGTGGACCAATCGGGAGGCCCGCGCCGAGGCCCGCGAGCAGGTGCGCGTCCTTGAGCGGGAGTGGGGGATCTCTCTCCCTGAGGGAGGGCGAGCGGAGGTCGAGGAGAGCTGGGAGGAGGGCGTGGGCGGGCGGCGGTCCGGCCCTCCGTCCCGTGCTCCTTCCGCCGGGGCGTCGCATGCCGCCGCGCCCTCCTCCGCCGCCTTCGCCGTCCTCCGTATCCCCCGGCTCGGGCTCACCGTCCCCGTCGCCGAAGGCGTCTCCAAGCGGTCCGTCCTCGACAAGGGGTATGTCGGGCACTATCCCGGCACCGGCGGGCCCGGGAGCGTCGGGAACTTCGCGCTCGCCGGGCATCGGAACACCCACGGTGAGCCGTTTCGTCACCTCGACCGGCTCGGGGAGGGGGATCGGATTTCCGTGCGTACGCGGGCGCGTACCTATGTCTATCGCGTCGATCTCGTCCTGCCGGCGACCTCTCCCCGTGACGTCGGGGTCATTCGGGACGTTCCCCGGTCCCTCGTCAAGCCCTCGTACGGGTATGTGAGCCCCGGGGCCTACCTCACCCTCACCACCTGCACCCCCGAGTTCAGCAGCGCCTACCGGCTCGTCGTCTGGGCGAAGCTGGTGTCGGCCCGGTGATCAGGCGCGTGCTCGGCCCAGGGCGAGCGTGAGGGCCCCGCCCGTGAGCGCGAGGCCCGCCGAGACGAGGAGTGCCGTGTCCGGGCCTGTGGTCACCAGGGCCAGCGTCAGGGCCACCCCGGCCGAGGAGCCGATGTAGCGGGCGGTGTTGTTGGCGCCCGAGCCCATCGCCGCCCGTTCGGGCGGTACGGAGTCGACCGCGAGCCGGGGGAGCGCCGCGTTCAGGAGGCCGCTCCCCGCGCCCGCCACCAGGAGGCCCGGCAGGAGGCGCGGCCAGGGGCCTGCGAGCCCGCCGAGCAGGGCGAGGACCCCCGCCGCCGACAGGGCGAAGCCCAGGGCCAGTTGGTACGGGGCGGAGAGCCGGCCCGCGAGGCGGCGGGCCTGGAGCGCCGCCACGAACGCGGTGCCAGACCAGAGGAGGAACAGCCACGCCGCCCCGAGCGGCGACATCCCGGCCCCGCCCTGGAGCAGCGCGGGCACCACGCTGAACAGGCCGATCACCGCCAGGCCCGTGAACAGCGCCCCCAGCGTCGACGCCAGGAACGGCGGCCTCCGCAGCAGCGCCAGGTCGACCATGGGCGTACGGCTCCGGTGCTCGACCGCGACGAACAGCGCCGTCAGGGCGGCGGCCGCGAGCAGCAGGAGGCCCACCGGGGCCCGCAGCCAGCCGTCCCGGCCCAGTGTCAGGGCGGTGAGCAGGGCCGCCAGGGCCAGACCGAGCGTGACCGCGCCGGCGATGTCGGGGCGGGACGCCGCTTCCGGGGGCCGTACCGTCTCCTCCCGCGCCGGTGCTTCCGCGCCCCGCGCCTCCTCCTCCCGCGCCAGTGTCCTGGCTCCCGCCGCCGCCGTCACCAGCGCCGCCGCCCCCAGCGTCCCGTACGCCAGGCGCCAGTCGGCCAGGCTCAGGGCGGCCGCCAGGAGGGGGCCGAGGGCGATGCCGCCGCTGACGGACGCGCCCCAGATCCCCGTCGCCCTGATCCGGTCCCGGCCCGCCGGGTACGCGTGGGCGAGGAGGCCCAGGCTGCCCGCGAGGACGGCCGCGCTCGCCGCCCCCTGGGCGATCCGGGCCACGGTGAAGGTGAGCGTCGAGCCGGCGAGGGCGCCGAGCGCGGTGGTGAGGCCGAGGGCGAGGGTGCCGAGGAGGAAGACCCGGCGCCGGCCGTGCGCGTCGGCGAGGCTGCCGGCCACCAGGAGGAGGACGGCGAGGCCGAGCGGGGTGCCGTTGAGCAGCCAGGCCTGTGCCGAGGCCGGGGTCCCGAAGGCGGCGGCCATGTCGGGGAGGGTCAGCATCGGGGCCGTGTAGTTCATCAGCGCGACCGTGGTGGCGGCGGCCGTGACGGCGAGGGTGGCCCCGGGGCGGGCGGCGCGGGCGGTGGAGCCGGGCCGGGCCGTGGCGGCGAGCTGGGGCATGGCGGGGACCTCCACCTGTCGGTTCGGTGAATGAACTCAGGGTCACGGTAGCAGGTCGGTTCGTTCAATGAACCTGGAATCGGTACGATGGGTCCCATGGCTCTCGGCAAGGACTACGCCCGGCAGCAGTGCTCCATCGCCCGCGCCCTGGAGGTCATCGGCGAACGCTGGACCCTGCTCGTCGTCCGCGACGCCTTCTACGGCGTCCGCCGCTACAACGACTTCCTCGTCCACCTCGGCCTGCCCCGCGCCGTCCTCGCCGCCCGCCTCCAGGCCCTCGTCGACGCCGGGGTCCTCGACCGCCGGCGCTACCAGGAGTCGCCCCCGCGCGACGAGTACGTGCTCACCGAACGCGGCCTCGCCCTCTGGCCCGTCCTGCGCTCGCTCGGCGCCTGGGGCAGGACCGAGGTCCCCGGAGCCGTACCGCTGCGCCACTTCCACCACGCCGACTGCGGCACCGAACTCGGCCCGTACGGCGAATGCCCCTCCTGTCGCGTCCCCGTGCCGGTCGCCGACGTCGAGATGCGGCCCGGCGTCGGGCTCGACCCGGACCCCGCCGATCCCGTCAGCCGCGCCCTCCTCCGCCCGCGCCGCCTTCTGATCCCTCTGGAGCACGGCAACTCCTGATTCCTCCGGAGCGCGGGAACTCCTGAGCCCCGCCCCGCGTCTTCAAGGTGAACACGCTTGAGCACGCGAGACGGAGGGGGTGACGATGGCCAGGGAACTCGTCCTGCGCGTCGTCGCGCCGCTGTTCTTCCTGCTCGCCCTCGCCGACCTGCTCCTCTCCGACGGCGCGAGCCTCTCCGCCGCCGTCGCCCTCGCCGCGACCGGCGTCGTCTGCGCCCTCTTCGGAGCCCGTACGGCACCGGCCGTGCCGCCCACCGCCGTCCGCACCGCCATACGCGACCGCGAGCGGCGCACCGCCTTCCTGCCCCAGCGCGACCCCGACGCCGCCGGGCGCCGCAGACCCCGCGCTCCCGGCCGTCGCCTCCCGACGGCCGCGTAGGGAGCCCGTACCCCGTACAGCGAGCACCTTCCGCGGATCCGTCATGCCGAGTTTTCCCGCTCCCGGCACGACGAGACCCCGCGGAGGGCTCCCTTGAACGTCTTCGCTTCCCTGGTCGAGCGGCTCGCCGACCTGCTCCAGCCGCTCTTCGCCACCACCGCCACGGCCGCCGCGATCGTCCTCTTCACCCTGCTCGTACGGCTCGCCGTCCACCCCCTCTCCCGCTCCGCCGCCCGCGGCCAGAAGGCGCGGACGCGGCTCGCCCCCCAGGTCGCCGCGCTCCGCGCGAAGCACGCCAAGAACCCCGAGCGCATGCAGAAGGCGATCATGGAGCTGCACGCCCGGGAGAAGGTGTCGCCGTTCGCCGGCTGCCTGCCGAGCCTGCTCCAGGCGCCAGCGTTCCTCCTGATGTACCACCTCTTCTCCAGCGGGCGGATGGCCGGGCACAGCCTCTTCGCCGCCCCGCTCGGCGACCACTACACCGACGCCCTCGCCCACGGCGGCGTCCTCGGCCCGGCCGGCCTGGTCTATCTCGTGCTCTTCGCGATCGTCGCCGCCGTCGCCACGTACACCTACCTCCGGGCCAAGCGGCAGCCGGTGGCGGTCACGGGCGACCCCGGCCAGCCGGGCGCCGGGCTGGCCGCGGGCCTCGCCCGGTACCTTCCGCTGCTCTCCTTCGCGACCCTGATCTCGGTCGCGGTCGTGCCGCTCGCCGCCGCGCTCTACATCGTCACCAGCACCACCTGGACCGCCGTCGAGCGGGCCTTCCTCTACCGGGACATGCCGTCGGCGGCTCTGGTTACTCCCGCGTAAGGGTCCAGGGTGTGAACGGGGTCTTGCAGACTGACCTTTTGTCTTGGAGGATCGGCCAATCCTCCGATGGCCGCACTCCATCGGCCGGGGCACCGCAGGGCCCTCTTCCCGGGCCCACCTCGACCACAGGGAGAAGACCATGAAGCTGCTGCGTGTCGGGCCGCCGGGAGCCGAGCGTCCCGCCCTGCTCGACCAGGACGGAACGCTCCGCGACCTGTCCGCCCTCGTCGACGACATCGACGGCAGTCTGCTCGCCGACGCCTCCGCCCTCGACCGCATCCGGGGCGCCGCCGGCGCCGGCGTGCTGCCCGCGCTCGACGCCACCGGGCTGCGCGTCGGACCGCCGGTCGGCCGCATCGGCAAGGTCGTGTGCATCGGGCTGAACTACCACGGGCACGCCGCCGAGACCGGCCAGGCCACCCCCGCCGAGCCCGTCGTCTTCCTCAAAGCCGCCGACACCGTCGTCGGCCCGGACGACACCGTGCTCGTACCGCGCGGCTCGGTGAAGACCGACTGGGAGGTGGAGCTCGCGATCGTCATCGGCCGCACCGCCCGCTACCTGGAGACCGACGAGGAGGCCCTCGCGCATGTCGCCGGGTACGCGGTGGCCCACGACGTCTCCGAACGCGAGTTCCAGATCGAGCGCGGCGGCACCTGGGACAAGGGCAAGAACTGCGAGACCTTCAACCCGCTCGGCCCCTGGCTCGTCACCGCCGACGAGGTGCCCGACCCGCAGGACCTCCGCCTGAAACTGTGGGTCAACGGCGAGCTCAAGCAGGACGGCCACACCTCGGACCAGATCTTCCCGGTCGCGGAGGTCGTCCGGTACGTCAGCCGGTTCATGACCCTGTACCCGGGCGACATCATCAACACCGGCACGCCCGCGGGCGTCGCCATGGGCCGGCCGGAGCCCAAGCCGTACCTGCGCCCCGGCGACGTCGTCGAGCTGGAGGTCGAGGGCCTCGGCCGACAGCGTCAGGAGCTCAAGGGCGCCTGACCGTACGGGTCGGCCGCGCGCCGGCTGTGGTCAGGCCTCGTCGTACCGACCGAGCAGTCGCTCCAGCGCCTCGACGACCAGGGCGTGGTCCTCGGCCTGCGGAAGCCCCGAGACGGTGACCGAGCCGATCACGCCCGCGCCCTCGACCGCGACCGGGAACGAACCGCCGTGAGCGGCGTACCGGTCGGGGTCGAGGCGCGAGGACGCCTCGAACGTCGTCCCCTTCGCCCGGAACCGGGCCCCCACCAGGAACGAGCTCTCGCCGTACCGTTCGACGACCCGCCGCTTGCGGTCGATCCACGCGTCGTTGTCCGCGCTCGACCCCCGCAGCGCGCAGTGGAACAGCTGCTGCGCCCCGCGCCGGATGTCGATCGCGACGGGGGCCTTCCGCTCCCGGGCCAGCTCGACGAGGAGGGTGCCGAGCGTCCACGCGTCCTCGTACGTGAACCGGGGGAGCGTCAGCCGGGCCTCCTGGGCCATGAGGTCGGCGATCTCGGTCACAGCGTCACCACGATCCCCTCGCGGGCCGACCGCCGCGCCGCCTCCAGGACGTCGAGGGCGGCGGCCGCCTCGTGCGCGGTGACCGGGTTCTCGCCGGTGCCGCGCAGCGCGGCGGCGACGGCCGCGTAGTACGCCGGGTAGTCGCCCGGCAGCGATTCCACCGGGGTCCCGCCGCCGGTGAGCGGCGACTCCCCGGCCCCGATCCTGCCCCACAGCTCCTCGGGCTCGGCGCCCCAGACGGTGCCGGGTCCGGGCCGCAGTCCCTCGCGGAGGGCGGCCTCCTGCGGGTCGAGCCCGTACTTCACGAAGCCCGCGCCCTGCCCGAGCACCCGGAAGCGGGGGCCGAGCTGGGCGGTCGTGGCGCTCACGTACAGGTGGGAGCGGACGCCGTTCGCGTGGGTGAGGGCGAGGAAGGTGTCGTCGTCGGCCTCGGCGCCCGGCCGGCGCACGTCCGACTCGGCGTAGACGGAGACGACCGGGCCGAAGAGGACCAGGGCCTGGTCGACGACGTGGCTGCCCAGGTCGTACAGGAGCCCGCCGATCTCCTCCGGCGCGCCCGACTCCCGCCAGCCGCCCTTGGGGGTCGGGCGCCACCGCTCGAAGCGGGACTCGAAGCGCTGGACCTCGCCGAGCGCGCCCTCGTCGAGGAGCCGGCGCAGCGTGCGGAAGTCGCTGTCCCAGCGGCGGTTCTGGAAGACCGAGAGCAGCAGGCCGCGCTCCTCGGCGAGGGCGGCGAGAGCACGGGCCTCGGCGGCGGTCCCGGCGAGCGGCTTGTCGACGACGACCGGGAGGCCGGCCTCCAGGGCGGCGGTGGCGACGGCGACGTGCGTCTTGTTGGGGGAGGCGACGACGACCAGGTCCAGCTCGTCCGCGCCCCGTTCCCACAGCTCCTCGGCGTGGGCGACGACCCGGACGCCCGGGTGGGCGGCGCGGGCCTCGGTGGCCCGCTCGGGGTTGCCGGTGGTGACGGCGACGAGGGTCAGGTCCTCGGAGGCGGCGATCAGGGGGGCGTGGAAGACGGAGCCCGCGAGGCCGTAGCCGACGAGTCCGACGCGGAGCGGGGTGCGGGGGCCGGTGCCACTCGTGGGGGTGCCAGTTCCTGTGCCAGTCATGGCTTCCACTTAAGCAACGCTGTTGCCAAAGTGCAAGCGACCGCGACAATGGGGGAGTGAGGAAAGACCTGGTGGGAGTGAACGTGCCGGCCCTGCGCAGCCACAACGCGGCGCTCGTGCTCGATCTGCTGCGCACGGCGGGGGAGACCGGGATCAGCCGCCTCGAGCTGGCCGAGCGCACCGGGCTCACCCCGCAGGCGGTCAGCAAGATCACCGGGCGGCTGCGCGCCGAGGGCCTCGCGACGGAGGCCGGCCACCGCGCCTCGACCGGCGGCAAGCCCCGTACGGTCCTGCGCCTGGTGCCCTCCGCCGCGTACGCCGTGGGCGTCCACCTCGACCGCGACGAGCTGACGGCCCTCCTGACCGACCTCGCCGGCACGGTCGTCGCCCTGCGCCGCCGCCCCGTGGACCTGGGCGCGGGGGCGGGCCCGGTCCTGGACACAGTGACGGAGGAGGTACGTGCGCTGCTGGGCGAGGCCCTGTCCGGCGGGAGCGCGCCCGGCGCCGGCCCCTCCCGCGCCGACGTCCTCGGTGTCGGGTTCGCCATGCCCGGGCCGCTGGACCACCGGGCCGGGGTGCCGGGCCGGGTGACCGGCTTCCCCGAGTGGGCCGGCCATCCCGTACGGGACGAGCTGGCGGCGCGCCTCGGGCTGCCCGTCGTCCTCGACAAGGACACCAACGCCGCCGCCCTCGGACTCGCCCTGCGCCCCGACGCCCCCGGCTCCTTCGCCTACGTCCACCTCGGTACGGGGCTCGGTGCCGGCCTCGTCCTGGGCGGCGCGCCGCTGCGCGGGGACAGGACCGGGGCGGGCGAGCTCGGCCACCAGACCGTCCAGCTCGACGGGCCGCCCTGCGGCTGCGGCGGCCGCGGCTGTCTGGAGGTGTTGTGCCTGGCGGCCGTCGCGTGCGGCGATCTCTCCGAGGCGGCGCGGATCCTGGGAGTGGGCGCGGCCAACCTCGTCCGGCTCCTCGACATCGACCAGGTCCTCCTGGGCGGCCGGGCGGTCCTCGCCGCGCCCGAGGTCTTCGCCACGGGGGTACGGGAGGTGGTGACCGGCCTCGGTCTGACCGCCCCGGTGGGCCTCGCGACAGGACGGGACGCCGTGGCGGAGGGCGCGGCGTGGCTGGTCCTCGCCCCGGTCTTCGGAAAGTGACGGAGCGCCTGACGGACGCGGTCCGATCACCCCACACTCGCGGTCCGATCATCGGAAAGTAGGCCGATCGGGCGGAAGTTCCGGTCCTCCCGGGCGTACCCCCGGTGTCGCTCCGCCGTCCGCCCCCTCCCGCGTGGCAGCGTCGCCGCCGTCCCCACGCTCGCGAGCAGCAAAGGCACCCGCCCCATGGCACCCGCTCCCCTGCGCCTGTGCGGCGTCCGCGCCGTGACCGTGGCCGCCGCCACGGCCGCCCCCCTCGTGATCGGCGCCCCGGCCCTCGCCATCCCCGCCCCCGACCCGCCCGCCCCCACCTGCGGAACCCCCGCCGACGGCGGCTTCCCGCTGGACACCCGGATCCACGGAGGCCCGGCCGACTACCCGGCGGGCGGCCCCTTCCAGGACCTGAAGCTCGACCTCACCAACACCACCGACGCCCCCTGCTCGGGCGTCCACCCGGTGCTCGTCCTCACCGACCGCGACCGGGTCCTGCGGCCGGAGCAGATCCGGTTCGAGTTCTACGACGCCGGGTCCGCGCGCTGGCGCCCGGTGGCCTTCGAGTCGACCGAGGAGGCGGAGAACGTGGGGGCGTTCACCGGCTTCGGCGGTTTCGCGGTGGCCGCGGGCTGGACCCTCACCGTCCCCGTACGGCTGAGGTTCGAGGCGGAGACGGCGCCCGACGAGGTCGTCGTCAACGCGGCGGTGGTCCAGCGCCGGGGCGAGGACGGCGACTGGGTCGGCGAGTCCGGCGACCACCACCTGACGGTGAGCCCCGCAGAGGCCGGCACCCCCACCGCATCTGACTCGTCCCGGGCGCCCGACCCGTCGGCGCCGCCCGGCAAGGAGACCCGCCCGCCGGCCCCCACCGCGCCCACCACGCCGAGGCCGGTGAGCCCCTCCGTGGTGCCGCAGGACCCGGAACTGGCCAGTACGGGACGGGAGTCGGAGGCGTACGCGCGCGCCCTCGTCCCGGTCGCCGTCGGCCTGGCCCTGCTCGGCGCGGTCCTCTTCGGAGCCGGTCGGCTCCGCGCCGGCCGGCGCTCCCGGCGCCGCTGAGTGAGCGGCGTGGCCGCGGTCGCGCCGGTGTACTGGACGATCGGCGGGGTCAAGATCAGCACATCCTGATTACGCTGGGGGCCGTCGCCACAGCGCTGTCGCGGCGCCCCCAGCACCTCGCACGTCCCGGGCGTGCACTTGTACGGCAGGAGTCCCGCACCCATGGCAGAACGCAAGCCGATCGAATCCTGGCTGACCGACATGGACGGCGTCCTCATCCACGAGGGCGTACCGATCCCCGGCGCCGACGCGTTCATCAAGAAGCTGCGGGAGACCGGGAAGCCCTTCCTGGTCCTCACCAACAACTCGATCTACACGGCCCGCGACCTGCACGCGCGCCTCGCCCGCATGGGGCTCGAGGTCCCCGTCGAGAACATCTGGACCTCGGCCCTCGCCACCGCCAAGTTCCTCGACGACCAGCGCCCCGGCGGCACCGCGTACGTCATCGGCGAGGCCGGTCTGACCACCGCGCTGCACGACATCGGCTACGTCCTCACCGACCACGACCCGGACTACGTGGTGCTCGGGGAGACCCGTACGTACTCCTTCGAGGCGATGACCAAGGCCGTCCGCCTCATCAACGCCGGCGCCCGCTTCATCTGCACCAACCCCGACGAGACCGGCCCCTCCCTGGAGGGCCCCCTCCCCGCCACCGGTTCCGTCGCCGCCCTCATCACGAAGGCCACCGGCAAGGAACCGTACTTCGCGGGCAAGCCGAACCCGCTCATGATGCGCACGGGGCTCAACGCGATCGGCGCCCACTCCGAGTCCAGCGCGATGATCGGCGACCGGATGGACACCGACATCCTGGCCGGTCTGGAGGCGGGCATGCAGACCTTCCTGGTCCTGACCGGTCTGACGACGCAGGCGGAGATCGACCGCTTCCCGTTCCGCCCGTCGAAGATCGTCCCGTCGATCGCGGACATCGTCGACCGCGTGTGAGGACCACCGGCTCGGTCCCCTGCGGATGCGAGAAGAGCGGATTCGGGTGACCCTGCATATCAGGAGGTCACGATGCGTTCAGGTCCCATTCCTCTCCGTGCCGCAGGGGCGGCCCTGGTGCTCGTCCTGGCACCCGCGGCCGGTGGCGCGTACGCCCACGACGGGGTGAAGGCCACCGTCACCCCGTCCACCGCCTCGCCCGGCGCCGACGTCGACGTCCGCGTCCAGGGCTGCAAGGGCACGACCGGCGCCGCCACGTCGCCGGCGTTCGTCACCGACGCGGAGCTCACCGGCCGGGACGGCGGGGGCGGCCCGCTGTTCGGCGACACCACGATCAGGTCCGGCCTCGCCGGCGGTACGTACAAGGTCAGCGTGACCTGCGACGGCCACGCGCACGCGGGCGTCGGCACCGTGAAGGTCGGGCACCACCAGGAGCCCACCCACCGGCCGACGCACGAACCGAGCCACCGGCCGACGCACGAACCGAGCCACCGGCCGACGCACCAGCCGACGCACGAGCCGAGTCACCAGCCGCCGCACCAGCCCACCCATCAGCCGACGCACTGGCCGACCCACTACCCGAGCCCGGTCGCCCCGGTCCGCGCCGGCGGGGGAGGCGCCGCCGCCTTCGCCGCCCCGGTGGCCCCCGGCGTCGCCCAGACCACCTCCGAGAACGGCCTCGGCACCCCGTACACCCTGCTCGGCCTCGGCATGGCCGCGATCGCCGCCGTGTCGGTCGCCTTCCGCAGCTCCCGCGCCGCCCGCCGCCGCGCCCCCGGGCCCGGCACCGGCGGGGAATGACCATGTCGTCCGGAACCCGCCCGGCGGGCACCGGGCGATTCCTCACGGGTGTGACCTGGGCGGTCCTGCTGTCCGGGCTCTGGCTCTGGGGCCGCGAGGCCACCGAGGGCCCCGGCGGCGCCTCCGCGCCGACCACCGGTGACATCGCCGCGGTCGGCCGCCCGCCCGGCGTCGTGCTGCCCCCGGCCCACGGGCCCCTCCCGGCCCTCGAACCCCGGCGGGTCGAGATCCCCTCCCTCGGCATCAGGGCGCCCGTCGTGGCGCGGGGCCTGGACGACACGGGCGCCATCGATCCGCCGCCCTTCGAGATGCCGCACACGGTCGGCTGGTTCGGCGCCGGCACCCGGCCGGGCGCCGCAGGCGCGGCCCTTCTCGTCGGACATGTCGACACCGAGACCCGCCCGGCCGTCTTCTACGGCCTGAGCGCGGCCCGCCCCGGCGCGAAGGTACGCGTCACCCGGACGGACGGATCGGTGGCCGAGTTCACCGTCGACGACGTCCAGGTCTTCCCGCGCGAGGACTTCGACGCGGCCAAGGTCTACGGCGCCCGGGACCCCCACCGCGCCGAGCTCCGCCTGATCACCTGCGGCGGACGCTTCGACCGGGCGGCGGGGGCGTACACGGCGAACGTGGTGGTCTCGGCGTACCTGACGGGCACGGGCGCCTGAGCTGCCCGCTCGCCGGTCCTTCAGCACTCTCGGCTCCCCGCTTCCCGCGGAACCGGGCCGCGGTCGGCGGGGCGCGTCCCGAGCCGCCGCCGACCGGGCCGGTCCTCGACCGCGGGGCTCACGAGCCGCGGGAGGAGCCCGGTGCCGCCGCGGGAGGTCGGGGTTCCGCACACTGTAGAGGCCCGGCCCCCGCCCGGCCCAGGAAGGGAGGGTAACCGGCTGACGACATACGGTAGTTGGCGCGGAACAGTCCCGAGAACGACCAAGACCCCCTCACCATCGGTGAGGGGGTCTTGACTCTGCGTGCGCCGCCAGGGACTCGAACCCCGGACCCGCTGATTAAGAGTCAGCTGCTCTAACCAACTGAGCTAGCGGCGCCTGCTGACAGAGAGAACTCTACCCGACGTGGGGGCGTGCTCCTGACCAATATCGGTCGCCTCCGGCCTGTCGGATGGTCGTATCAAGCCTTCAATCCGTCAAAATGCGATTTGTCCAGACAGTTGAGACACTGACGCCCGAAACGAGGGTCAAAAAGATCTTGACGAGTGTGGAGGGGAATCGCATGAGCGTGCCGGTCTTCGAGGAATTCGAACCAGCGGCCGACTGCGGCTGCCCGGGCTGCGCCCGGCAGCGGCGTGACCTCGCCCTTGGCATGCCCGTCCGGGTCGGCGGCCACCCGGCGGCGCACGGCGCCCGCCGCGCGCTGGTCCTGGTGACGGCGGCGGGCGTGGTCCTGGGCGGCGGCGGGACCGGAGCGGCGACGGCCCTCACCGGCCCGCCGGGCCCCCTGGCTCCGGCTGACGCGCCGGGCCCGGAGACGGAAGCCGGCCGGGCGGATGCGGGCAGGGAGGGAGCCGGCCGCGTCGAGGCGGACCCGGCAGAAGCAGACCCGGCGGAAGCAGACCCGGCGGGAGTGGGGCCGGCGGACGGCGGCCGGATGGAGGGGGACCCGGCGGTCCTCTGGGAGGAGCCGGCGGTGTCCCGGTCAACCGACACCCCCTGGCCCGGCCCCGAGACCCCGCAGGGCGGCCGGGAGCCGCTGCACGGCGCGCCCGGACCCGGCCCGGACCCGGCCTCCGTCCCGACGACCAGTCAGATCGCGCCGGAGACACTGCGGCGGACGACCCGCGCGGAGATCATCAACCGGGCCAAGGCGTGGGTCTCCGCTCAGGTCCCGTACTCCATGGAGAAGTACTGGTCGGACGGGTACCGCCAGGACTGCTCCGGCTACATCTCCATGGCCTGGGACCTCCGCAGCAACGAGTGGACCGGCAGCCTCGACCGCTTCGCCGAGCGGATCGACCGCACCGAGCTCCAGCCCGGCGACATCCTGCTCTTCCACAACCCGGCCAACCCGACCCGCGGCTCGCACGTCACGATCTTCGGCGGCTGGACCGACTACACCCACACCTCCTACGTCGCCTACGAGCAGACGAAGCCGCGCACGCGGAAGCAGCCGACGCCGATGGCGTACTGGGAGAACTCCGACCGGTACGTGGCCTACCGCTACAGGGGCGTGGTGAGCGGCGGCAGCACCGGCGGCGGGGCGCAGCCCACGGCGGCGGCGCCGTACCCGGGGGCGGGGAAGTTCGGTCCGGGTGCGAACAACGCGTACGTCACCCAGCTCGGGAAGCTCCTCGTCGAGCGCGGCGGCAAGAAGTTCTACAGCCGTGGTCCCGGCCCGAAGTGGGGCGAGGCGGACCGCCGGGCGACCCAGGCCTTCCAGCTCGCGCAGGGCTGGAAGGGCACCGAGGCGGACGGCCTGCCAGGACCGCAGACGTGGCAGCTCCTCGTGACCGGCGGAGGCAAGGACATCGGCGGTTCGAGTGGTTCGGGCGGTCCGAGCGCGCATGCGACGGGGTTTCCCGGGCGTGGCTCCTTCCGTCCGGGCCAATACAACGCATATGTGGAGAAGCTGGGCGAACAACTGGTGAAGCGGGGCTTCGGCAAGCACTACCTGTCGGGACCCGGTCCGCGCTGGACGGAGGCGGACCGCCGCAACGTCGAGGCGTTCCAGCGGGCACAGGGCTGGCGCGGCGGAGCGGCCGACGGCTACCCGGGCCCGGAGACCTGGCGGCGCTTGTTCCGATGACCCCGAGAGCATGAGGTGGACCCGAATGACGGCATCGACCCCGAACCCCGCGGACTCCGGAGCGGCGGCCTCGCGTGACGCGGCCCGCACGGCCAGACGCCTGACGGACGGCACCCTTCCCCGCACGTCCCCACCGGGCCCGGACCGGCTCCGCCCCCCGACGCCCCCGGAACCGCCCCGGGACGCAACGCCGCCGCCGGCCCTCGCGTCCGGCCCGCCGCGGATGGACCTGAGTGCCCGGCTGCCGGGTACCGAGCCGGGGAGGGACCTCGCTCCTGTGACGGGGGAGACCCCGGTGTCCGCCCCGGCCGGTACCAGCGGTTCTGCGTTCAGTACGGCGCCGGACGTCCGCGCGGAGGAGCCGGCCAAGGAGAAGGCCGCCGAAGGGGTCGCAGTAGCGGCCACCGAAGAGGCCGTCCACGAGACCGGCGACAAGGCGCTCATGACGGAATCCGCCACGGAGCCCCTGGCGGAATCCGCCACCGAGCCCGTGAAGGAACCCGCCACTGAGCCCCTGGCGGAATCCACCACGGAGCCCGTGAAGGAACCCACCACGGAGCCCCTGGCCGAATCCACCACGGAGCCCGTGAAGGAACCCACCGCGGAGCCCATGGCGGAACCCGCCACCGAGCCCCTGAACGCATCCACCACGGAGCCGGTGACGGAAGCCGTGACGGACTCCGCCCCGTCCCCCGACACCTCTCCTCCCACCCCCACCCCCACCTCCACCCCCGCCGCGCTCGACTTCGCGCGGATCGAGGAGGCGCGGGTCGGTACCGTCGCGGTGCCCGTCGCCGCCACGGTGCGGGTCGCGCGGCGGAAGAACGTGATCGGAACCGAGACCACCGGCTCCATCCCGGTGCACCTGCTCTTCCGGGACGAGCCGGGGACGCCCGCCCCCGTCGCGGAGGGCGACGAGGGGCCCGACACCATCTCCATGGCCGTGCCGACCCCGCCGGCGGTGGGCCGCAAGCCCGCCATCCCGGCCCCGTCGAAGACGCAGGCCGACCCGGCGAAGACCGACCCCGAGGCCCGCACGGCGCTTCAGCCCGAGCCGCAGTCGAAGCCCCGGCCCGCCCATCCCCCCAGGCCGCAGTCCACATCCCCGACGGCCGACCGGCCCCCGTCGAAACGCCGGCCCAAGGTCACTCCCTCCCGCCCCGCGCCCACCGCCGACCCCGCTCTCGTCGAGCGGCCCGGTCCGGTGCTGCCCGGGTGGGTCGGGGTGATCGGCGGGGCGCTGGCCGTCGTCTGGTGCGCGGCCGTCGTGTGGTGGGCCGGGGCGTTGCCCGCCGAGGCGGCGCGGATGCTGCGGCTGCCGGTACGCCCGTACCACGGCATCCCGCTCGGGCAGTGGGCCCTCCTGGCCCTGGGCGTGGTGCTCGCCCTGTTCGCGCTGGGCGGTCTCGGGCGTGGCCGGGTCGGTTACGCGTGGGTGCTGACCCTGTTCGGCGACTACCGCGGCACGGTCCGCCGTACGGGTCTGGTGTGGGTCAGCCCGCTGCTGCTCCGCCGCCGGGTGGACGTCCGGCTGCGGCACTGGCGCAGTGAGCCGCTGTCGGCGGTGGACGCGAAGGGCACGGCGCTGGACGTGACCGTCCTGGTGGTGTGGCGGGTGCGGGACACGGTCCGGGCGTCGCTCGGGGTCGACGGGCACGAGGAGTACCTGCGGGAGCAGGTGGAGGCGGCGATGGCCCGGGTGCTGTCGCAGCTGCCGGCGGACGCGTTCCACGAGGACGCCCCGACGCTGCGGGACGCGGAGGCGGTCGGCGAGGCCCTGACGCGGATGCTGTCGGCGGAGTGCGCCCCGGTCGGCGTGGACGTGTTCTCGGCGCAGCCGACGCGCATCGAGTACGCGCCGGAGGTGGCGGCGGCGATGCGCCGGCGGCGGATCGCGGCGATCGACGCGAAGCACCGGGACAGCGTGCTCACCTCGGTGGTGGACGCGGTGGACGACGTGGTCCACCGGCTGACCAGTCGTGGTCTGGTGGAGCTGGACGACTACGAGCGCAAGGCGCTGGTCAAGGACCTGACGGTGGCGTTCTACACGGGCAGGACGGGGCCGGTAGAGGGGGCGTGACGGGGATGGACATGTTCAACTTCCGTCCATACCTTGGTACTTGGTCCAGACCAAAGTACGAGTGAAGCGCTGAAGCAGTACCCGTACGCGCGCGCACGGCCCGACGGAACTCCCCCACGTTCTCCTGGAGCGACAGCATGCGCAAGAAATCAGTCGGGGCGGCGGTGGTGGCGCTCGGCGTCGCCGGCGTCACCCTCCTGGGCACCGGCACCGCCGGCAGCCACGGCTACACCGACTCGCCGATCAGCCGCCAGAAGCTCTGCGCCAACGGCACCGTGACCAACTGCGGCTCCATCCAGTGGGAGCCGCAGTCCGTCGAGGGCCCGAAGGGCTTCCCCGCCGCCGGTCCCGCCGACGGGAAGATCTGTTCCGCCGGTCTCTCGCAGTTCGCGGAGCTCGACGACCCCCGGGGCGGCGCCTGGCCGGCGACGCGGCTCACGGCGGGGCAGAGCTACAGCTTCCGCTGGCAGTTCACGGCCCGGCACCGCACGACCGACTTCAAGTACTACATCACCAGGAACGGCTGGGACCCGAGTCAGAAGCTGACGCGGGCCGCGCTCGACCCCCAGCCCTTCCTGACCGTCCCCTACAACAACCAGCAGCCGCCGGCGACGCTCTCGCACTCGGGGACGATCCCGGCGGGCAAGACGGGTCGGCACCTGATCCTGGCGGTGTGGACGATCGCGGACACCGCGAACGCCTTCTACGCCTGCTCGGACGTCACGTTCTGACCCATTCGGCTCCGGCTCGGCACGGCGGCCCTCGCGGGGGCCGCCGTGGCATGACAAGAAGGCCCCCTCGCCGAAGCGAGGGGGCCTTCTCTGTCTGTGCGCCGCCAGGGACTCGAACCCCGGACCCGCTGATTAAGAGTCAGCTGCTCTAACCAACTGAGCTAGCGGCGCCTGCTGACAGAGAAAATACTACCTGGTCCCGAGGGGTGCTCCTGACCACCCCGCGGGACCGTCCCGGCCACGGCTCAGATGGCCAGCGAGAGCACCACCGGAGCGGCTCGCCGGTTCAGCGTGTCCGCCGCCGCGCGCAGCCGGTGGGCGTGCTCGATCGGCAGGGAGAGCGCCAGGCAGCCCACCGCCGAGCCCGCCGTGAGCGGGACGGCCGCGCAGACCGTGCCCACCGCGTACTCCTGGAGGTCGAGCACGGGGACGGTCGCCGGCTGGCTGTCGAGCTTCGAGAAGAGGATCCGCTCACTGGTGATCGTCCGGGAGGTCAGCCGGGCGATCTTGTGCCGGGAGAGATGGTCCCGGCGGCCGTTCTGGTCGAGCTGGGTGAGCAGGCACTTGCCGACGGCGCTGGCGTGCGCCGCCGAGCGGAAGTCCACCCACTCGTTGACCTTGGGCGTGCGCGGACCGTCGGCGAACTGGGTGATCTTCACCTCGCCGTCGATGTACCGGCTGATGTAGACCGCCGCCCCGACGGAGTCGCGGAGTTCGGTCAGGGTCTCCTGGAGCTTGGCCTCCAGGGCTTCCCGGCGGGTCAGGCCGGAGCCGAGGAGGACGAGGGAGTCCCCGATCACGTACGCCCCGTCGGCGACCTGCTCCACGTACCCCTCGCGGCGGAGCATGAGGAGCAGCGAGGACAGGTGGGCGACGGGCAGGCCCGTCTCGCGCGCGATCTGGACGTCTGTCACTCCGCCGCCGTGCCGGGAGACCGTCTCGAGGACGCGCAGGGCGTATTGCACCGAGTGGAACGGCGCGGTGGGCTCGGGCTTCAGCGCCACGGTTTCCCCCTACCAGGTTGTGACCGCAAGCTTTCGTACCACGATAGCCGCCAAGCACCTTCTACGGGGCGGGTGTTGGCGAGAATGATGCGGAGGATCCGGCCTCTGGGCTGGGGCGCACCACTCTGGCATATGCCCATGTCATGAGTGGTGCGCAGAGTCGGAGGTCAGGGGCGTGCGCCGGGGCGCCGGGCGGCGGTGTTCGGCCACGGGCGCTCCGGATAAATTTCCGCCGCGTGACCGGAGTGGAACAGGCCGCGGGGCGGAAGCGGAGGCAGCGGCGGGACTCGGCGGAATAAGCGGAGACACCCTCCTGTTGTGGGTCTGATGTATCTGGCTGCATCCGCACGCGTGCCGAGGAGGGTCCCCACGGTGACCGACGCTATTCGAGGAGAGGCGCGGGGGACCGCGCCCGTACCGCTGTCCGTACTGGACCTGGTGACCGTCGGCAGCGGGCGCACCGCGACCCAGGCGCTCGCCACCAGCGTCGAGCTGAGCCGGCTCGCCGAGCGGCGCGGCTTCCACCGGCACTGGGTGGCCGAGCACCACTCCATGCCCGGGGTGGCCTCCTCCTCGCCGGCCGTCATCCTCGCCCACCTCGCGGCGCACACCCGGCGCATCCGGCTCGGCTCGGGGGGCGTGATGTTGCCCAACCACGCCCCGCTCGTCGTCGCCGAGCAGTTCGGCACCCTGGAGGCCTTCGCCCCGGGCCGGATCGACCTCGGACTCGGCCGCGCGCCCGGCACGGACGGGGCCACCGCCGCCGCGCTGCGGCGCACCGACCACCTCGACGAGGGGGCCGACGACTTCCCCGAGCGGCTCGCCGAGTTGACCCGGTTCCTGGACGACGACTTCCCGGACGGCCACCCGTACGCCCGGATCCACGCCGTGCCGGGCCCGGTCCAGGGGCCGAAGGGGCGCCCGCCGGTCTGGCTGCTCGGCTCCTCCGGCTTCAGCGCCCGCCTCGCCGGGCTGCTCGGGCTGCCCTTCGCCTTCGCCCATCACTTCTCGGCCAGGAACACGATCCCGGCGCTCGACCTCTACCGGGACTCCTTCCGGCCCTCGGGCGTCCTCGACGCCCCCTACGCGATGATCGGCGTCTCGGCGTTCGCCGCCGACGAGGCGGCGCAGGCCCGTCGGCAGGTCCTCGCCGGCGCGCTCGCGATGCTGCGGCTGCGCACCGGCCGGCCAGGTCTCGTACCCACGCCGGACGAGGCGGAGGCGTACGGGTTCAGCCCCGCCGAGCGGGAGTTCGTGGACGGCTGGCTCGCGAACGTCGTGTACGGGACCCCGGACGAGGTCCGCACCGGCCTGGACGACCTCCGGAAGCGGACGGGCGCGGACGAGCTGATGATTACGGCCAACGGGCACGGCGGTGAGGAGCGGGTGCGGAGCTACGAGCTGATCGCCGACGCGTACGACCTCCCGGAGCTGCCGGAGGTTCCCGAGGCGTGAAACCCTGATGTCCGAGGGCGGCTGGTTCACTTGCGAACGATCCGGCCGACCTCCCCTAAGTGAACCTTAAACCGCTCGTCACCGATGGTGGCGGGCGGTTCTCTTCTGTGCCGTACGGCTCTGACAAGGGCTTTCTCCATCAAATTGGTCTAGTCCTGAATCTGGTTCAGACCATTGACGTGCTGTTCATGCGGCGGATATCACTGCTCCAACTTCCGTACCGCCACCCCCTCCCGGAGGCAGCACGTGCACCCCCGTAAGCCCTTGATCGCCGCGCTCCTCAGCTCGGCCCTCGCCGCCGGCGCCCTCGCCGCCACCGCCGGCATCGGTTCCGCCCAGGCGGCCGAGACCGCCGCCACCTCCTCCACGGGCGGCGTGAAGATCGCCTACTACGACCAGTGGAGCGTCTACGGGAACGCCTTCTACCCGAAGCACCTCGACGAGCGGGGCATCGCGGCGGGCCTGGACGTCATCAACTACTCGTTCGGGAACATCCACCCGACCGACCTCACCTGTTTCGAGGCGAACAAGGCCGCGGGCGACGACAACAACCCCAACGCGGGTGACGGCGCCGGCGACTCGTACGCCGACTACCAGAAGTCCTTCTCGGCGGCGGACAGCGTCGACGGCGTCGCCGACAAGTGGGACCAGCCGATCGTGGGCGTCTTCAACCAGTTCAAGGAGCTGAAGGCGAAGCACCCCAAGCTGAAGATCAACATCTCGATCGGCGGCTGGAGCTACTCCAAGTGGTTCTCGGACGCGGCCAAGACGGACGCGAGCCGCAAGAAGCTCGTCGCCTCCTGCATCAAGCAGTACATCCAGGGTGACCTGCCCGTCGAGGGCGGCTACGGCGGCCCCGGCACCGCGGCCGGCGTCTTCGACGGCATCGACATCGACTGGGAGTACCCCGGCTCGCCCGACGGCCACCTGGGCAACCACTACGCACCCGAGGACAAGCAGAACTTCACGCTCCTCCTCGCCGAGTTCCGCAAGCAGCTCGACGCGTACGGCGCGGCCCACGGCGGCAAGAAGTACCTCCTGACGGCCGCGCTCCCGGCCGGCCAGGACAAGATCAAGAACATCGAGACGGACAAGATCGGCGCGTACCTCGACTACGCGAACATCATGACGTACGACATGCACGGCGCCTGGGACGGCGACGGGCCGACGTACCACCAGTCCCCGCTGCGCTCGGGTGCCAACGACCCGACCGACCCGATCAAGCCGGGCACCGAGAAGTACTCGATCGAGAACGCGATCGACTCCTGGATCGACGGCAAGCCCGCCTACGGCATCACCGGCGGCTTCCCGGCGAACAAGCTGACCCTCGGCTACGAGTTCTACTACCGCGGCTGGAAGGGCGTCCCGGCCGGGACCACCCACGGCCTCGCGCAGACCGCGACCGGCGGCTCCAACGCCCGCCCGCTCAGCCAGGCGGCCGGCATCGCGTACTACAAGGAGCTCGGCGGCATCGTCGACAACCCGTCGACCACCTTCTGGGACGACCAGGCCCAGTCCGCATACTTCTACAAGGACGGCGAGTTCTTCACCGGCCTGGACAAGCGCACCATCCAGGCGCGCGCCGACTACGCCCACAACCGCGGTCTCGCCGGCGCGATGATGTACTCGCTCCTCGGCCTCGACGCCAACGCGACCCTCTTCAAGGACATCGTGACGGCGGTCGGCTCGTCCCCGACGAACCCGACCACCCCGCCCACGACGCCGCCGACGACGCCGCCCACCACCCCGCCGACCACGACGCCCCCCACCACCCCGCCGACGACCCAGCCGCCGGCCGGCTGCACCGCCCCGGCGTACGTCGCGGGCACCGTCTACACCGGCGGCAGCCTCGTCTCCCACAAGGGCCACACCTGGAAGGCCCAGTGGTGGACCCAGAACGAGGAGCCGGGCACGACCGGCGAGTGGGGCGTCTGGAAGGACCAGGGCGCCTGTTGAGGCCCTGACCCGCTGAACCCCTCATGACCACTGCCCCCGCCCGGAATGTCCCTCCGGCCGGGGGCGGTTCCATGCCCGGACTCCCTGGTCAGACCGGCAGCGGCTCCGTGCCGATCAGTTCGGCGATACGGTCCGGGGTCACCGCCCGCGAGTACAGCCAGCCCTGCCCGGTGTCGCAGCCGATCCGGCGCAGCCGGCTGGCCTGGCCGGCCGTCTCGACGCACTCGGCGGTCACGGTCAGCCCGAGCCGGTGCGCGAGGTGCACGAGCGCCTCGACGATCAGCTCGTCCGCCGGGTTGGCGTGCTCCTCGTCCTGGAAGCCGCGGACGAAGGAGCCGTCCAGCTTGAGCACCGAGACCGGCAGCCGGCTCAGATAGGCGAGGTTCGAATAGCCGGTGCCGAAGTCGTCGATCGCGATCCGCACCCCCATGTCGCTCAGCGCCTGGAGCGCCTGGAGCGGCCGGCCGTTCGAGCCCATCACGGCGGACTCGGTCAGTTCCAGCTGGAGCAGGTGCGGCGCGAGCCCGGTCTCCGCGAGGATGCCGGCCACGTCCGCGACCAGGTCGGAGTCCCAGACCTGACGCACCGCCACGTTGACGCTGACGAAGATCGGGCGCTCGCGCGGATGGTCCTTCTGCCACTGCCGGGCCTGGCGGCAGGCGGTGTGGAGCACCCACCGCCCCAGCTCCACGATGGAGCCGTCCTCCTCGGCGATCCCGATGAACCGATTCGGCGCGAGCATGCCGAACTGCGGATGGTTCCAGCGCACCAGGGCCTCCACCCCGCGCACCGCCCCGTCGACGAGGTCCACGAGCGGCTGGTACTCCAGGGCGAACTCCCCGCGCTCCACGGCCGGCCGCAGGGTGGAGGAGAGCGACTGCCGGGTCATCCGGTGGGCGTTGCGCTCCGGGTCGAACAGCGTCCAGCGGGCCTTGCCGTCCGCCTTCGCCCAGTACAGCGTGGTGTCCGCGGCCTGCATCAGGGCGGTCGCCGTCGTCCCGTGCCCGGCGCGCTCGACCACGCCGATCGAGGCGGAGACCGAGAGCCGCTGGCCGCCCAGGTCGAAGGGCTGCTGGAGCGCGTCGAGCAGCGACCGTGCCAGGTCCGCCAGTTGCTCCGTGCCGGTGGAGTCCTCGACCAGGACGGCGAACTCGTCGCCGCCGAGCCGCGCCACGAGGTGGCCGCCGTTGCGGGTGTAGCCGTCGCTGTCCGCGCACTCCGTCAGCCGGGTGGCCACCGCGGCCAGGAGCCGGTCGCCGACCCGGTGCCCGAGGGTGTCGTTGACCGCCTTGAAGCCGTCGAGGTCCAGGTAGCAGAGACCGATCCGCCCTGTTCTGCCATAGCCGTACGACTCGTACGACTCGTGCGAACCCTGTGACGGGTCTCCGGCGTCCCCGTCGTCGGCGTCCTGGGCCGCCGCCTCCAGGGCCGCCGAGAGGCGCTCGAAGAACAGCGCCCGGTTGGGCAGCCGGGTCACCGGGTCGTGCATCTGGAGGTGGCGCAGCCGCGCGTGGAGCTCGCGCCGGTCGCTGATGTCCGCGATCGACAGCAGGACGCACCGGCTGTCGGGCACGGGGGCGACGGTGACCTCGGCCCACAGCGAGCGCCCGTCGGTGTGTTTGAGGCGGCGGGTGCAGCGGAAGCGGGAGCGGCGGCCGCCGAGCACCTCGCGGTAGGCGTGCCAGGTGCGCCCGTCGGAGGCGAGGTCGACGAGGTCGGCCGCGGCCTGCTCCCGGAGCGCCGCGGGCTCGGCGCCGAGGAGGGTGC
Organism: Streptomyces sp. NPDC034084; assembly: GCF_055575535.1. Taxonomy (NCBI): domain Bacteria; kingdom Bacillati; phylum Actinomycetota; class Actinomycetes; order Kitasatosporales; family Streptomycetaceae; genus Streptomyces; species Streptomyces sp. NPDC034084. The sequence goes on along the minus strand of NZ_JBVISK010000001.1, from coordinate 1,056,112 downwards.
CGAAGGAGTCGTTGGCGTGGACGACGACGCCGTGCTCGTCGACGACGGCCATGGCGAGCTGGGCGACCCGGAAGGCGGCGCGGTAGTCGCGGAGTTCGGCAGCCCGGCGCGCGCGGTGACGCTCCGTGAGCGCGGGCTCGGCCGCGTCCGTCTCCGGCGGCTCTGGGTGCACCGGTCCTTCGGGGGTTCCGCTCACCGCTCGCTCCCGTGTGCAGTCGGGCCGGTCACATGTGGTCGGGATGGTCGGCCAAGGAAGAGTGAGCCGATCATAGAGCCAGCCGGGGGACCGTTCCAGCTCCGAGGCGTCCCCGAGGGGGCTCAGGGGCTGTGAGGCTGCCCACCGGACCGACCCGCCAGATCGTTTCTGCGCGGGTCTGACAAGGGTCGTCGGGGGATGACCGAATGTGACTTTCCGTGAACTGAAGCGCGCCCGTGTCGCGTCGACCCCGTGGACCGCACTCACCCGACCGGGGCAGCGGAAACATGCGAAACCTCGCAAACCATCACAAGGTGGGTGGCGTGTCCCGCATTCCCGATCCGGAGGTCCACGTGAGGGCTCAGCAGCCACCCGGGGGAGTGGAACGGCGACGGCTGCGTGCCGGCGCGGCGGCCTTCACCGCGCTCGCCGCCCTGGCCGCCACCGGGCTCGTCGCGGGCCCCGCCTCCGGCGCGCCCTCGGCGGGTCCCTGCGCCCTGCCCCGTACCGTCGCCCATCACTCGCTCGGCCTCGACACCTGGAACAGCGCCTACACGCGCCCGAACCAGGACCTCGACGCGGTCATGATCTTCCTGTCCTTCCCGGACTCCGCGCCGCTCACCGGACCGGCCGAACTCGCCGCCGACCACTTCCCCGCCACCAGCGAGTACTTCGCGCGTGCCTCCTACGGGCGCTTCCACCTGCGCCCGCACCCCAGGCCCGCGTGGACCCCGATGCCGCACGAGTCGGGGGCGTACGGCATACAGCGCGACTGGGACACCGGGAAACGCGGCGCCTACCTGCGCGACGCGATCGCCGCCGCCGACGAGGACGTCGACTTCTCGCGGTACGACATCGTCTACCTGGTCGCCGACCCGGACGCGCCCGGCGTGGACTCCGACGCCACCAAGGTCGTCAACCTCGACCACCCGCTGGAGGCCGACGGCACCGAGATCAAGCGCGTCGTCACCGTATTCGAGCGGCACCCGCCCGACCGCAACGTCCTCGCCCACGAGACCGGCCACGTCTTCGACCTGCCCGACCTCTACCGCCGCCCGGTGGACGGCAAGGGCGACTGGGACACCCACGTGGGGGACTGGGACGTCATGGGCAGCCAGTTCGGGCTCTCCCCGGACCTCTTCGGCTGGCACAAGTGGAAGCTCGGCTGGCTGTCCCGCGCCCAGGTGACCTGCGTGCAGGGCACCGGCTCCCGACTGGTCAGCCTGGAGCCGACCGACGCCCCGCCCATGCCCGGCACCACCCTGGGCACCCGGCTCGCCGTCGTCCGCACCGGACCCGACAGCGTCCTCGCGATCGAGGCCCGAAGCAGTGCCGGGAACGACGCCGACACCTGCACCGAGGGCGTCCTCGTCTACCAGGTCCGCAGCGGCGCGTCCTCCGGCGAGGGCCCCGTCCAGGTCGTGGACGCGCACCCGGGCACCGCGGCCTGCGCGGAACGCTCCGTCTACCCGCCGCTCGCGGACGCCCCGGTCGAGGAGGGCGAGACCCTGACCGTGCCCGGGACCGGCGTCCGGGTCGAGGTCATGGACCGCTCCGGGGCGGGCGTCTGGACGGTGAAGATCACCCCTCCCGGCATGCCCTGACGGAGAACACGAAGAAGCCCCCCGCTTGCGCGAGGGGCTTCTTCCGTCTGTGCGCCGCCAGGGACTCGAACCCCGGACCCGCTGATTAAGAGTCAGCTGCTCTAACCAACTGAGCTAGCGGCGCCTGCTGACGTCGTAGACATTAGCACCCGGATCGGCGGGAGGAAAAATCGATACCCGCACGTCGGCGGCGGAGGCCGCCCGTACGGCCCGCACGCAGGCCCAGAGCACGACCTCGGGCCCGGGCAGCCACGGATGCCGGGTGTCCGGGGCCACCAGCCAGCGGGGCCCGGAGGAGCCGGACGGCGCGAGCGGCGGCACGGTCACCGCGTCCCCGAGGCCGTGGCAGAGCGGCCTCGGGACCGCCTCGCCCCATTCCTCCCAGTCGAGCAGCGCCGGCAGCCGCTGGGCCGTCCCCGGCGCGGCGAACAGCATCATCCGGCCCCGGTGCACGGCGACGGGTCCCGAACCCGGGCCCTCCTCCCACAGCCGGTCCAGCATCCGGCGGCCGAAGACCGGGTCCACGTTGACGACGTCGAAGACCGTCCCGCAGGGCAGCGCCGCCGGCGAGGCCGGCCGGGACTCCCAGCGGGTGAGCGCGGCGCCCGCGCGGCCCCCGGCGGCCGAGGCGAGCCAGGCGGCCCCGTCCGAGGTCACCCGGGCCGTCTGATGCCGTCCCTCGTCGCCTTCCCGGAGGAACCGGAAGATGTCGTGCGGAGTCTCGTCGCGCAGCCAGGTCGTCATGCATCCAGGTCTACCGCGCGTGACGACGTGATTGCCGAGGGTTCCCGGAATCCCGGACAAGAGGGGTGGGCGAGGAGTATCGTGCCCCCTCGGCATATGCCAGGGGTGCTTTTTCGGTCAGACGTACGCCTCTGAGCCACGCCTTCCGCCGGTGAGCCGCCCGGCCCCCGGCTCAGTCCTCTGCCGGCCGGCCGTTCGTCCGGATCAGGTCGCGCCCGAACTCGATCATCTTCCGGGCGTAGTCCTCGGTCCACTCCGCCCGCTCGGCGACGTCCGCCGCCGTCAGCCGGTCGAAGCGGCGGGGATCCGCCAGCTGCGCCGCCGCGATCGCCTGGAACTCGGTCGCCCGGTCCGTCGCCGCCCGGAACGCGAGCGTCAGCTCCGTCGCCCGGGACAGCAGCTCACGGGGGTCTTCTATCGACTCCAGGTCGAAGAAGTGCTCCGGATCGGCGGTCGCCTCGGCAGGCTCGAAGATCAGCGGTGCCGGCCGAAGCCGCCGCTGTGCGCTCCGCTCCGCGGGTTCCGCCATCGTCCTTCTCCTCCTCGCACAGGCACGGCCCGGAAACCCGGGCCGTCTTCCATTGTCCCGCGCCCCGCAAGAGCGCGAACCTTCTCCCGTACGCCCTGGTGCGCGCGGCACGGCGCGCACGGCGCTCACGGTGTCCAGGACACCCGGTGTTCCTCCAGGTGGGAGAGGACGGCGTGGTTCGCCTCCCAGCCGTCGGGGAACGAGACCGCGACCCCCAGCCGCACCGGATCCGTCGACGGATGCTCGTCGAGGAGCTCCGCCACACCCGCGCGGCACACCACGACGCACGCGTGCCGGTGCCGGGAGGCCAGCACGCACAGCCGGCCCGTCTCCAGGTGGAAGGCGGTCGCGTCCGGACGCCCCGAGAGCGGGTGGAGGACGACCGTCACGTCGTACTCGCGGCCCTGGAGCCGGTTCGCGGTGTCCACCGTCACGCCCGCCACGCCGAGGTCCGCGAGCGCCGCCCGTACCGCCGCCGCCTGGTCGCGGTGGGCGGTGCCGACGGCGATCCGGTCCGGGGTGAGCGGAGCCGGGTGCTCCGAGCGCTCCGAGACGGTGACGCCGCCCCGGTCCAGGAGCCGGCGGACGACCACGGCGATCGCACCGACCGCCTCGGGGTCGGTGCGGGGGGTGTGCCGGGCGGGCAGTTCGAGCAGGCCCCAGCCGGACTCGGCCGCCTCGTCCAGGACCCGGTCGGGGCCGGAACCGTCCGACGGCACCCCGAAGGACAGTCTCCGGTCCCCGTGGCCGGTGCCGCTGCGGAACGGCGTGTACGGGTAGAAGGCGTCCGACACCAGCGGCGCGGCGGAGGCGGGCAGCCGCCAGGAGACCGGCAGCCGGTGCTGCGGCAGCTCCGGGTTGTGCGCGAGCAGCGTGGAGACGGCGCTCGACGAGGGGTCGTACGTGAGCCCCGCCCACTGCTCCGCGCCCACCACCGAGAACGGGTCGAGCTGCCCGGGGTCGCCCACGAACAGCGCCCGCTCGAAGAGGCCCGCCACGGCGAGCAGCGCGTCCGAGCGCATCTGGTACGCCTCGTCGACGATCGCGTGCGCCCACGGCTCGACGTTCTTCACGTGCCCCCACTTGGCGGCCGTGGACAGGACGACCGGCAGCCCGGTCAGCTCACCGGCCTTCGCCGACTTCCGTACGTTCGCCAGGTCGTCGAGCACCTTGTCGTACGGGTCGGAGTCGTTCGAGTGCAGCCGGCCGATCTCCAGGTCCGGCTCCTTCTCGGCGAGCCGCAGCACCAGGTCGTCCACCTGCGCGTTCGTCTGCGCGACCACCATCAGGGGGCGGCCGGCGGCGGCCAGTTCGAGGGCGGCCCGCACCACGAGCGTCGACTTCCCGGCGCCCGGCGGTGAGTCCACGACGACGCCCCGGGCGGTGCCGTGCAGGGTGTCCGCCAGGATGGCGTCCGTCGCGCGGGCGGCCTCGGCGGACGGGTCGAACACGGTCACAGCAGGTCCTCGGTGGTCACGGCGTCGAACACGGTCACAGCACGTCCTCCGGCGTCACGGCGTCGGGCAGTTCCACGGCGTCCGTCCGGGGCGGCCCGCCGTGCGTCCAGGGTGTCTCCTCCGGGTCGGGCAGCTTCGGCCCGACCCGCTGGTCGTGCTCGAAGAGCGTCCAGGCGATCCGCTCGCCCTTCTCCGGCACCGAGCCCTCCGCGGGCTCCTTGGACCGTCCCATCCGGTCCAGGATCCGCAGGAGCAGCGAGCCGTCCTCCTCGTACCGCACGAACTCCGCCGCCTGCGGCTTGCCGTCCAGCGAGCGGTACACCTTCACCTTCTCGCCCAGGTGCGGCCGGTCGTCCGTGCGGACCGTGACGAGCGGACGCGGCGCGGGCCGCTTCGACTCCGTCCAGGCCATCGTCACCTCGACCACCTCCGCCGTGAACGCCTCGCCCGCCAGCCGCCGCCCCGCCAGGACCAGCGGGTCGTCCAGGGCCTCCTGCGCCTCCAGCTGGCCCTGCGCCTGCTCGCGGGCGGCGAGTTTCGAGGCCGCCGTCACGGCGTCGTCCCGGCGCGGCTGGGGCGGCTCACCGGCCGCGACCCGGTCCCGGTGGGCGGTGAAGGACCAGCGGTCGCGGGTCCAGCGGTCCTCGACCCTGGCGCCCTCCGGTAGCTCCCGCAGCAGGCCGATCGCCCGCCAGACCGCGTCCCAGGTCGGCTTCAGCTGGGAGCCGACGAGCCGGCGCAGCTCCCGCTCGGCCGCGTGCAGCTCGGCGAGGCCCGTGTCGGCGCTCTCGCCGTCCTCGGCCGCGCCGAGCGCCTGCCGGGCCTTGTCGTACCGCTCGATCGCCGGTGCCAGGAGCTTGTTGTCGAAGGCCGGGTCCGTCGCGGGCCCGGCGGGCGGGCACAGCAGCTGCCCCTGGGCGTCCCGGCCGACCTCGGCCCGCAGCGCCCCCTCCGGGCCCGGCTCGCCGTCGGCCGGGTCGATCCAGGCGAGCAGCGCGCCCAGGTGCTGGTCCTCCAGGGAGGACTGGCCGGTCGCCCAGTGCCGGTTGAGCAGGTCCGTCGCCGCGAGGAGCAGCGAGGAGCCGGGGACCCGGGCACGCTCGCCGAAGTGCGTCAGCCAGCGCCCGAGCAGCGGGACGCGCGGCGGCGCGGGGAACGGCGTCTCCGGGTCCTGCTCGACCGTCCGCCGGAACCGCGTGGACCGCCCCAGCAGCCGCACGTACTCGATGCCCGCCCGGCTCGGCACGATCAGCTGCGGCGCGTCGGCGCACAGCTCGACCTCGACCTTCACCTTCTTGCCCGTCTCCGGGTCCACCTCGTTCTTCTCCGCCGCCTCGACGACGTCGGTGTACGAGTCGATGTACGGCAGGACCTCCTCGGCCAGGTCGGCGAGGAACGCGAACCGCAGGTCACGGTCCCGGGGCTGCGGCACCACCAGGAGCCGGGGCTCCTCGGGGCCGGTGCCGACGAGCGCGCCCAGCGGGGCGCCCGCCTCACCCGCGGTCGTCAGCGGCACGAGGACCAGCGGCCGCGCGGACAGCCGCCGGTGCCGGACGGTGGCGAGCGGCTGCGCCCGGCCCGACTCGACGGCCTCCATCCGGGCCAGCGTGGAGATCAGCGACATGCCGTCACCCCCGCCAGGGCCTCGTCGCGCAGCGCCCGCGCGCGGCGCAGCGCCGCCACGGCCGGGTCGTCCGGGTCGCCCTCCTCACCGCGCGCCGCCGCCAGGACAGCGGCGACCGTCGTCAGGCCGCCCAGCTCACCCCGTACCGAACGGCCCAGGGTCTCCACCGCGCCCGCCTCACGGGAGCGCGACCGGCAGTGGAAGGCCAGCTCGCAGGCGGCCAGGCACTCCGGCGCGTACTGGTGGGGGACGCACTCCACGGCGGCCGTCAGCTCCTGCGGCGTGCGCTCCACCACGTCGAAGCTGACGCCCTCCGGCAGGGCCCGCGCGATCTCGTCGATCCGGGTCAGCCGGGCCAGCTGCCGCCGGGTCACCGACCGCTGCTTGCGCACGTCGACCACCGAGGCCGCCGGCACGTTCGAGAAGTCCTTCGGGCAGACGAGGAGCACCGACTGCGCGACCCGCGCGCCCTCCGTACGGGCCGCCACCCGCTCCAGGGCGAGCACGTACACCGCGGCCTGGCGGGCCGCCGCGCCCACCTTCGCCGCGTCGGCCGCGCCGTCGATCATCGGGAACGACTTGATCTCCACCACCGTCCACCCGCCGTCGGGGTGCACGACCACCGCGTCCGGCTCCAGGTAGACGGGGGAACCGGCGACCTCCAGGGCGAGCAGCGGATGGTCGAGCAGCGCCCACGCCCCGGCGCCGGTCGCCTCCCGCAGCGCGAGCGCCGTCCGCGCCACCCGTCCGTCGGGCCCGGCCGCCGCCAGGTCCGGCACGGACACGTCGCCCGGCTCCTCGACGCCGATCAGGCGCAGCAGCTCGCGGCCGCCGTCCGCCTTGACCTTCGCCTCGAAGGAGTTGCCCCGCACGATCGCGAACTGCGACTGCCCGAACGGGGCCGGAGAGCCGAGCTTCGCCGCCAGCGCCGCCTTGTCGACGCCGGCACCGTCGAGGATGGCCCGCCGCTTGCAGCCGGGGTTGGCCGCGAGCGCCGCGAGGGCACGCGCGTCCAGCGGACGCGGCACGACGGCCGGTCCGCGCAGCTCAGCCAGCAGCCGGCGACGTGTCGTCTGCGGTGCTCGGGACGGACCGCTGTCCAGGGATGCGCTCACCCGTGGAAGTCTCGCATCCGCCACTGACAACCGGGGGTGCTTCCGCCCTTCCGGGGATCCGTTCGGCGAGCCGCAGCACGTACGGGGTCAGCAGCAGCCCGAGCCCCATCACCGCCACCCCGGCCACCGCGTCCAACAGGTAGTGGTTGGCCGTGCCCATCACGACAAGCGCCGTGACCAGCGGATACGCCACTCCGATGGCCTTCGTGAGCGGGGTGCGCCCGTTCCCCCACAGCATCACCCCGCACCACAGCGCCCAGCCGACGTGCAGGCTCGGCATCGCCGCGTACTGGTTGGTCATCCCGCCGAGGCCCCGCGGCGCGCTGGCCTCGCCACCCCACCAGCCGTACGCGCTGAAGTGCGCCATCGTGTCCGTGAAGCCGTGGGCCGCGTCCAGGAGCCGGGGCGGGCAGGTCGGAAGGAGCGTGAAGCCGACGAGTCCGAGCAGGGTGGCGGCCGTCAGCCAGGTCCGGGCGGCCCGGTAGTGCGCGGGACGGCGGCGGAAGAGCCACACCAGGACCGCCGGGGTCACCAGATAGTGCAGCGAGGCGTACGCGAAGTCCGCCGGGACCCCGAGCGCGGGGACGCCCGTGAACAGCCGGTTCAGCGGGTGCTCGGCGTCGATCCCGAGACTCTCCTCGAGACGCAGGATCGCGAGCCCGTGCCGTACGGCCGAGGCCTCGTCGCCCTCCACCAGGAGCCGCCCGCACGAATAGGCCGCGTACACGACGGCGATCAGGGACAGCTCCGCCCACCAGCGTGGCTTGCGCATGAACGAGTCCCCCCGGTCGGTGATCGGCCCGGGGGAGGGGACGCCGGACGGCCCCCGCGGGTTGCCCGGACGCCATCCCCGATCCACGTCGGCGATGATGGAGAGGCACGTCCGCACCGTGAACCCCTGGAGCGTCCTTCCCATGGCACCGCGCATCCTGCTCGCCCGGCACGGCCAGACCGAGTGGTCACTTCTCGGCCGGCACACCGGCAGGACCGACATACCCCTGCTCGACGAGGGGCGGCGCGGCGCGAAGCTGCTCGGCGAGCGCCTCCACCGGAGCCCCTGGCAGGGGCTGCCCGGCGTGGAGGTCCGCACCAGCCCCCTGGTCCGGGCGAGCGAGACCTGCGAGCTCGCCGGCTTCGGCGACCGGGCCGAGCCCTGGGACGCGCTGATGGAGTGGGACTACGGGGCGTACGAGGGGCTCACCCCGGCCGAGATCCGGAAGATCCAGCCCGACTGGTTCATCTGGCGCGACGGCGTTCCCGAGGGGGAGACGCTCGCCCAGCTGTCGGACCGCGCCGACGGGATCGTGGAGTGGGCCAGGTCCGCCGACCGTGACGTCCTCGTCTTCGCCCACGGGCACATCCTGCGCTCGATCGCCGCGCGCTGGCTCGGCGAGGACGTCTCCTTCGCCGCCCGCATCCGCCTCGACCCGACGAGCCTCTCGGTCCTCGGCTGGGCGTACGACGCGCCGGCGATCGAGCGCTGGAACGACACGGGCCACCTGGAGAGGTAGCGCCCCGGCGTCAGCGCGCCCCGGCCAGGACCCGGCGCGTCTCCGCGAGCAGACCGCGGATCCGGGCCGAGGCGATGCCGTCGAGGGAGTCCACGACGCGCCGCGCCTCCGCCGCCGCCTCGTCCGGGCGGCCCGCGTGCGCCAGGTCCTTGGCCAGGTGGGCCCGGTAGAGCGCGAGGTTCCGGGCGAAGTGCGGGTTCTGCAGGGCCACCGCCCGGTGGGCGTGGCGCGCAGCGCGGCCCCAGTCGCCGAGGGCCGACCAGCACCCGGCCTCCAGGTCTTCCCGCTCGGGCTCGCCGAAGAAGGACATCCACTCGGGGTCGTTCTCGGCCGGGCCCCGCTCGAAATAGCCGTGCGCGCGGCCCAGGGCCTGCTCGCAGGCGGAACGGTCGCCGAGCCCCGCCCACGCGCCCGCCTCCCGCAGCGAGAGCAGGGACAGCAGCCGGGCCGAGTCCAGCGGCTGCGCGGCCCGCAGCCCCGCCTGCGCCGCCCGCACCGCCTCGCGGAAGCGGCCGGTGTCCCGGGCGAGGAACGAGGTGTTGCAGAAGGCGTGCGCCTCCAGGGCCGCGTTCCCCGCCACGCGCGCGGTGGCGAGGGCCTCGGCGTAGTGCGAGCGGGCGTCCTCGTGCCGGCCCGAGTCGTGGGCGAGCCAGCCGACGGAGAGGGAGAGCTCGCCCGCGCCCGCGTGCAGCCGGTCCTCGGTGGAGCGGCGGGACATGGTGCCGGTGTCGAGGAGCGCGTACGCGGTACGGAGCGGCTGGGCGGCCACCTTGTACAGCCCGTCGGCGCCGTGCCGGTCGTCCAGCAGCCGGATCTGCCGTACGGCGTCCTCGACGGCCCGCACCTCGGCCTCGCCGATCCGGTGGGTGCCGCGGGGGGAGGGGATCGCGACGGCGGGGCCGGCGAGTCCCAGCGAGGCGGCCGCCAGGGTGGCGGAGCCGCTCGTCATGAATGCGCGACGCAGCACGTCGCTCTCCTCATCGTTCCGGGTGGTGATGGCGGCGGGAGGCGCTGCCCCGGCCGGGACGGTCTGCCGCCGGCCGCGCACCGTCTCCCGCGCGGAGAACCCCAGGTCGGAGAGGCCCAGACCGGGGAACATGTGGAGGAAGACCCGCTCGTACGCGTAGTTGGGGCAGCGGATCTCGCCCGCCTCCACCCGCCCGATGTAGCGGGCGTCGCACGCGACCTGTTCGCCGATCTCCCGCGCCGCCCGGCGGACCGCCGCGGCGAACTCCGCCGGCGACTGCTGTCCGCGGAGCCGGCGGAAGGCGGGATTGGGAACTGCCCGTGACGTCGCCATGGCCGAGCCCTCCTGGTGCTGCCGGGTGTCCCGGCGGCAAGAACGTACCCGCTGTGACCGGCTGCGTACGCAGAGTTTGGCTACAAATCGGATATCTCGCCTGCGATCTGCCATGAACTGCCATCCTTTGGCGCGGCATGCCGCCGTAGCCGTTGACGCGTACGGGCGTTGAACCGTAAGGGAGAGACGGAACGTGTCTCCTCTGGAGCGAGGAGGGATCCCCATGACGGAGATCGGTTCACAGTCGGCCACGCGCCACGTACCCGCCCCGGACGCCACGCGGTACGGGCCCGCCCCCGAGACCACGCGGTACGCGCCCGCCCCGGACGCCGACGGGGCCAGGCCCGCCGCCGGCCCCTGGGACCTGGTGACCGTCCCGGTCCGCCAGGGCCTGGAGGCCGTGGACATCCTGCGCCGCGGCGCCGCTCCCGCCGTCGGCCCCGTCGTCCACGACGGCACCTGCGACACCCTCGGCTTCCTGGTGCCGCCCGGCACCGCCGCCGCCTGGGACCTGCCGGGCAGCGCCTGTACGCGGACCTCCGGGCGCGGTCTGCGCCTCCCCGAGCTGCCCGAGCTCCCCGAACCCGCGGGCGACGGCCCCCGCCCCGCGGGCTGGCTGCTGCCCCCGGGCGACACCGACCCCGTCACCGACCCCGCCGTCCTGCGCGAGGCGCTCGGCGAGGCGGCCCGGCTCATCGAGGCGGCCGACGGCTGCCATTGAGCCGCACCCCCGCGCGTGCCCCGATAATGGGTCCGTGGCCAGGAACAGACAGCGGGACCGGGCGGCGGCTGCCGTCTCCGTCGTCGAGACCGTCGACGGCGGACTCGCCGAACTCATACCCGACCGGGAGCGCCCGCGCGGCTGGACGCTGCTCATCGACGGCGCCCCGCAGTCGCACGTCGACCTCGACGACCCGGCCTGCCTCACCTTCGAGTACCAGCGGCGCCTCGGCCACATCGCCGACCTCGCCGCCCCGCCGAACCGGCCGCTCCAGGCCGTGCACCTCGGCGGCGGCGCCTTCACCCTCGCCCGGTACGTCGCCGCGACCCGGCCCCGCTCCACCCAGCAGATCGTGGAACTCGACGGACGCCTGGTCCAGCTCGTCCGCCGGGAACTGCCGCTCGACGCGGGAGCCCGCATCCGCGTCCGCTCCACCGACGCCCGCGCCGGGCTCGCCAAGGTCCAGGACGGCTGGGCCGACCTCGTCATCGCCGACGTGTTCAGCGGGGCCCGCACCCCCGCCCACCTGACCAGCACCGAGTTCCTCACCGAGGTGCGGCGCGTGCTGCGGCCCGGCGGCTTCTACGCGGCGAACCTCGCCGACGGCCCGCCCCTGACCCATCTGCGCGGCCAGATCGCCACCGCCGCCGCCGTCTTCCCCGAACTGGCGCTCACCGCCGACCCGACGGTCCTGCGCGGCCGCCGCTTCGGCAACGCGGTGCTGCTCGCCTCCGACCGTGAGCTCCCGGTGGCCGAACTGACCCGCCGGGTCGCCACCGACCCGCACCCGGGGCGCGTGGAGCACGGCCGGGCCCTCGCCGACTTCGCCGGTGGAGCGGCGCCCGTCACCGACGCGAGCGCCAAGCCCTCGCCCGTACCGCCGGCGTCCGCCTTCCGCTGACCGCTCAGGTGGCGCGGTCGTCGATCTCCACGCGCGGCGCGGTGTCGTGCCAGACGCAGAAGACCGACAGCTCGCGGCCGTCCCGCGTGAAGGTGACCCGGATCCAGGTCGGCTGCTTCCACACCTGCATCCGCCAGCCCGACGCGGGCGTCGCCGAGACCAGTTCGGCCGAGGTCTCCCCGAGGTCGAAGGTGACCCGGCCGCCGTCCACCGTGTACGTCTTCACGTCCGAGTCGGACGCAGACGGCGGGGGCGTCTCCGCCGTGGGGCGCGGACGGTGCGAGGGGGTCGCGGACGGGGTGGCCGGGGGCGTGCGGGCCTCGCTCGGCGTGGGCTCCGGGGTGGCGGGCGTCGAGGGCGTGGCGCTCCCGGGCCGCCCGTTGGAGGAGGCCGACGGGCCGTCGGCGGTGACCGGCGTCCCGGCCGGGCCGGCCGGGAGGGGCAGCGCGCGCGGCGGGTCGTACACCGTGCCGGACAGCACCGTGTGCACCCCCCACCAGGACAGCGTGACCGCCGCGCCGGTGGCGAGCGACCAGGCCAGGGCGTGAACGAGTCCTCTTCGCACCGGGACATAGTGCACCACCGGCGAAAGGTCCGTACCGGAGGGTGGACATTGCTCGCGGCCTCACCCGAATGGCGTACGGTGCCGCCCATGGCAAGTGTGCTCGTGGTCGAGGACGACCAGTTCGTGCGCTCCGCCCTCATCCGGCAGCTGACCGAGGCCTCCCACACCGTACGGAGCGTCGGCACGGCTCTGGAGGCGCTGCGCGAGGTCGCCCATATCCGTTTCGACGTCGTGATCCTGGACCTCGGTCTGCCCGATCTCGACGGGTCCGAGGCGCTCAAGATGCTGCGCGGGATCACCGACGTCCCGGTGATCATCGCGACCGCCCGGGACGACGAGGCCGAGATCGTACGGCTCCTCCACGCCGGGGCCGACGACTACCTCGTCAAGCCCTTCTCCGTCGAGCACCTCTCGGCCCGGATGGCCGCCGTCCTGCGCCGCTCCCGGGCCGGCGCGGGCGAGCCGCCGCCCTCCCGGGCCCTGCGGGTCGGCGGGCTCACCGTCGACCCGCTGCGCCGTCAGGCCGAGCTCGACGGGACCCCGTTGGACCTGACCCGGCGCGAGTTCGACCTGCTCGCCTTCCTCGCCGGCCGGCCCGGCGTCGTCGTCCCGCGCAAGGAGCTGCTCGCCGAGGTCTGGCAGCAGTCGTACGGGGACGACCAGACCATCGACGTACACCTGTCATGGCTGCGGCGAAAGCTGGGCGAAACCGCTGCCCGGCCCCGCTATCTGCACACCCTGCGCGGGGTGGGCGTGAAGCTGGAGCCGCCCCGGGAGCCGCAGCCGTGAGATGGGCGCTCGTCAAGGTGGCCCTGGCCGTCACCGCCATGGTCGTCGTCGCCTTCGCCGTCCCCCTCGGCCTCGTCGTCAAGGAGATGGCCCGCGACCGGGCCTTCTCCAACGCCGAACGGCGGGCCGCCGGCCTCGCCCCCGTCCTCGCGATCACCACCGACCGCGACGAACTCGACAAGGCCGTCGCCACCACCGAGGACGGGGCCGCCAGCCGGCTCGCCGTCCACGTGCCCGCCGCCGAACCCGGCGGCACGGCCCTGGAGATCGGCACCCGGCGGGCCGACCCGGCGGAGCTCGCCGCCACCCGCGCCCTCGGCCGCGCCTCCATCGCCGAGGTCCCCGGCGGCTTCGCGCTGCTCCAGCCCACCGCGCTCTCCAGCGGCCAGGTCGCCGTCGTCGAACTCTTCGTCCCCGAGGGCGAGGTCAGCAACGGCGTCGCCACCGCCTGGCTCGTCCTCGCCGGCGTCGGCATCGCCCTGATCGTCGGCTCCGTCGCCGTCGCCGACCGCCTCGGCGTCCGCATGGTCCGGCCCGCCCAGCGCCTCGCGGGCGCCGCCCACGACCTCGGCGAGGGCAGGCTCGGCGCGCGCGTCCCCGAGGAAGGGCCGCCCGAACTCAAGTCGGCCGCCGTCGCCTTCAACTCGATGGCTGACCAGGTCGTCCAGCTCCTCGCCAACGAACGCGAGCTCGCCGCCGACCTCTCCCACCGGCTCCGCACCCCGCTCACCGTGCTCCGGCTCAACGCCGCCTCGCTCGGCTCCTCCCCGGCCGCCGAGCAGACCCGCGCGGCCGTCGAACAGCTGGAGCGCGAGGTCGACACCATCATCCGCACGGCCCGCGACGCGAAGCCACAGACCCAGGCCACCGGGCCCGGCGCCGGCTGCGACGCCGCCGAAGTGGTCCGCGAGCGGATGGAGTTCTGGTCGGCGCTCGCCGAGGACGAGGGCCGCCGGGTGCGGGTCGCGGGCGTCGAGCGCCCGGTCCGCATCCCCGTCGCGCGCCCCGAGCTCGTCGCCGCCCTCGACGCCCTCCTCGGCAACGTCTTCCGCCACACCCCCGAGGGCACCGCCTTCTCCCTCGACGTCCACAACGGCGAGGACGCCGTCATCGTGCTCGTCTCCGACGCGGGTCCCGGCATCGCCGATCCCGCCGCCGCCCTCGCCCGGGGCAACAGCGGCGGCCGGGACGGCTCCACGGGCCTCGGCCTCGACATCGTGCGGCGGATGGCGGAGGCCACCGGCGGCGACGTCCGCATCGGCCACTCCGTCCTCGGCGGTACGGAGGTACGGATCTGGATCGGCCTCGACGGACGCGGAGCCGGTACGGGCGGGGGCGGAGGCCGTCGCGGGCGCCGCCGCAGGGCGTGACGCCAGCCGGTCCTTCGCGGCTGCCGCCGCACGGCGTGACGACAGCCGTCCACTGCACCCGCCACCGCACGGCGTGACGACAGCCGTCCTCCGCGCCCGCCGCCGCAGGGCGTGACGACAGCCGTCCTCCGCGCCCGCCGCCGCAGGGCGTGACGACAGCCGTCCTCCGCGGCCGCCTCCGCAGGACGTGACGCCACCCGTCCACCGCACCCGCCACCGCAGGGCGTGACGCCACCCGTCCGCCGCGCCCGCCACCGCAAGGTGCGACGCCAGCCGTCCTCCGTGCCCGCCTCCGCAAGGGGTGGCGCCCCCGGTCCTCCGCCCCAACCTTTTGTCGTTCCGATGCCTTCCTTAAGCGGAGCCTAAGAATCCCAACCCCCGCCCCCGGGCGCCCTTTTGTCCGTTTCCCAGTCGCTAGCGTGCTGCCGCACCCCACCCCCACCCCCGGCACGCAGAGGCAGGCACGCGATGGGCAGCAGTTCGCACCGGCGCAGGACGAGCACCCGTACCAAGATCGTCGGAGCGGTCGTCGCGGCGGCCGTCGTCGGCGGCGGAGCGTTCGCGCTCACCGGCACCGCCCAGGCCGCCGCCATCGGCGCCGCCTACACCCGGACCAGCTCCTGGACCGGCGGCTACACCGGCCAGTACGTCGTCACCAACGAGACGTCCGCCGCCCAGTCCGACTGGACCCTGGAGTTCGACCTCCCGGCCGGCACCACCATCGGCTCCCTCTGGAACGGCGAGTACACCGTCTCCGGACACCACGTCACCGTGAAGCCCGCGAGCTGGAACAGGCAGCTGGCCCCCGGCCAGTCGGTCACCGTCGGCTTCGTCACCTCCGCCGCCGGCCAGGCCGGCGACCCCGCCGGCTGCCTCATCGACAAGGTCGCCTGCTCCGCCGGAGGCGCCACCCCCACCCCCAGCGGCCGCCCCACCGAGCAGCCCACCGCGACAGCGACCCCCTCGGCGACCACGAAGCCCACGCCGACCGCCACGGCGACGACCGCGAAGCCCACACCCACCGCGACCGCCACCGTGAAGCCCACGCCCACGCCCACCGCGACGGCGACCGGCGCCCCGGCCACGGCCGCCCGGTACGCCCCGTACGTCGACACCTCGCTCTACCCGGCGTACGACCTGCTCGCCACCGCCGACGCCACGGGTGTGCAGGAGTTCAACCTCGCCTTCATCACCTCCGGCGGCTCCTGCGCCCCCCTGTGGGGCGGCGTCACCGGCCTGGCGGACGACAAGGTCGCGGCCCAGATCGGCGCCCTGCGCGCCAAGGGCGGTGACGTCCGCGTCTCCTTCGGCGGCGCCGCCGGCCACGAGCTGGCCCTGAACTGCTCGACCTCCTCGGCGCTCGCCGCCGCGTACGGCAAGGTCGTCGACCAGTACAAGCTGGCCAAGGTCGACTTCGACATCGAGGGCGCGGCCCTCCCGGACACCGCCGCCAACACCCGCCGCTCGCAGGCGATCGCCCAGCTCCAGAGGTCCCACCCCGGCCTGAACGTCTCCTTCACCCTGCCGGTCATGCCCGAGGGCCTCACCCAGCCGGGCGTGGACCTGCTGGCCGACGCGAAGAGGAACGGGGTCCGCGTCGACGCCGTCAACATCATGGCGATGGACTACGGCCCCGCGTACAGCGCCGACATGGGCACGTACGCCATCCAGGCCGCGACCGCCACGCAGGCCCAGATCAAGGGTGTCCTCGGCCTCTCCGACGCGGCGGCCTGGAAGGCCGTCGCCGTCACCCCCATGATCGGCGTCAACGACGTCGCGAGCGAGGTCTTCACAGTCGAAGACGCCACCCAGCTCGTCGACTTCGCGCGGTCCAAGGGCATCGGCTGGCTGTCGATGTGGTCCTCGACCCGCGACAAGCAGTGCGCGTCCGGCGCCGTGCATTACGCGGACCCCACCTGCTCCTCGATCCTCCAGCAGCCGCTGGCCTTCACGAAGGCCTTCGGCGCCTACAGGTAGCGGACCCGCGAGTCCCCCCACACCGCGCGCCCCGGCCGGAGCCACCCCACCCCCGACCGGGGCGCGCACCCCTTCCCGGCCGGGCGGAGCCGTCGAACGTCTTCGACGGCTCCCGGACCTTGACCGTGTTATGCCAGGACCCAATAGTGGGAGCGCTCCCATTCCCTTCCGCGACGGGATACCCATGCGCAGAACACGACACCTCCTCGCGGGGCTCGCCCTGACCGCGGGCCTCCTCGCCGGCGCGGCGCCCGCCGAAGCCGCCCCGGCACCCTCCGAAGCCCCCGCCCCCGCCCCCTCGTACACCTGGAAGAACGTCCGCGTCGACGGCGGCGGCTTCGTCCCCGGCATCGTCTTCAACCGGAGCGAGAAGGACCTCGTCTACGCCCGGACCGACATCGGCGGTGCCTACCGGTGGGCGCCGGGCACGCAGACCTGGATCCCGCTCCTCGACTCCGTCGACTGGGACCACTGGGGCCACACCGGTGTTGTCGGCCTCGCCACCGACTCCGTCGACCCGAACCGGGTGTACGCCGCCGTCGGCACGTACACCAACGACTGGGACCCCGGCACCGGCGCCGTCCTCCGCTCCGCCGACCGCGGCGCCACCTGGCGGCGCGCCGACCTCCCCTTCAAACTCGGCGGGAACATGCCGGGCCGCGGCATGGGCGAACGCCTCGCGATCGACCCGCACCGGAACAGCGTCCTCTACCTCGGCGCCCCCAGCGGCAACGGCCTCTGGCGTTCCACGGACTCCGGCGCCACCTGGTCGAAGGTCACCTCCTTCCCCAACCCCGGGAACTACCAGGACGATCCGGCCGACACCAGCGGCTACAACTCCGACGAGCAGGGCATCGTCTGGGTCACCTTCGACGAGTCCACCGGTACGGCGGGCGGCGCGACCCGCACGATCTACGTCGGCGTCGGCGACAAGGAGAACGCCGTCTACCGCTCCACCGACGCCGGGGCGACCTGGGCCCGACTGCCCGGCCAGCCCACCGGCTACCTCGCCCACAAGGGCGTCCTCGACGCGGCGAACGGCTACCTGTACCTCGCGTACAGCGACAAGGCCGGACCGTACGACGGAGGCAAGGGCCAGGTCTGGCGGTACGCGACCGCCACCGGCGCCTGGCAGAACATCAGCCCCGTCGCCGAGGCCGACACGTACTACGGCTTCAGCGGCCTCACCGTCGACCGGCAGCACCCCGGCACCGTCATGGTCTCCGGCTACAGCTCCTGGTATCCCGACACCCAGATCTTCCGCTCCACCGACAGCGGGACCACGTGGACCAGGGCCTGGGACTACACCTCGTACCCGGACCGCGCCGACCGCTACACGATGGACGTCTCCTCGGTGCCCTGGCTGACCTGGGGTGCGAGTCCCGCTCCGCCCGAGCAGAGCCCGAAGCTGGGCTGGATGACCGAGGCCCTGGAGATCGACCCCTTCGACTCGAACCGGATGATGTACGGCACGGGCGCCACCCTCTACGGCACCACCGAGCTCGGGAAGTGGGACACCGGGGCGAAGTTCACCATCAGGCCCATGGCGCGGGGTCTCGAGGAGACGGCCGTCCTCGACCTGGCCTCCCCGCCCTCGGGCGCCCCGCTGATCAGCGCCCTCGGCGACATCGGCGGCTTCCGCCACACGGACCTCACCAAGGTCCCGTCCATGATGTTCACCGGCCCGAACTTCACCTCCACCACCAGCGTCGACTTCGCCGAGACCAAGCCGGACACGGTCGTGCGCGCCGGGCACCTCGACGGCGGGCCCCGCGTCGCCTTCTCCACCGACAACGGCGCCAACTGGCGCGCGGGACAGGAGCCTTCGGGCGTCACCGGCGGCGGCACGGTCGCCGTGTCGGCCGACGGCGGCCGGTACGTGTGGAGCCCGGACGGCACCGGTGTCCACACCGGCACCGGAGCCGCCTGGACCGCCTCCACCGGCATCCCCGCGGGAGCGACCGTCGAGTCCGACCGCGTCGACCCGCTCACCTTCTACGGCTTCAAGGACGGCACCTTCTACGCCAGCACCGACGGCGGTCTCGCCTTCACCGCCAGGGCCACCGGCCTCCCCGCCGAGGGGCCGGTCCGTTTCAAGGCGGTCCCCGGCAGGAAGGGCGACATCTGGCTCGCGGGCGGGGCCACCGACTCCACGTACGGCCTCTGGCACTCGACCGACGGCGGCGCCGCGTTCGCCCGGGTCGCCGGCGTCGAACAGGCCGACACCATCGGCTTCGGCAAGGCCGCGCCGGGAGCCACGTACCCCGCTCTCTACAGCAGCGCGAAGGTCGGCGGCGTCCGCGGCATCTTCCGCTCCACCGACGCGGGCGCGAGCTGGGTCCGGATCAACGACGACGCCCACCAGTGGGGCTGGACCGGCGGCGCCATCACCGGGGACCCCCGGGTCTACGGCCGCGTGTACGTCTCCACCAACGGCCGCGGCATCATCTACGGCGACACGGCCGAGACCCCGGGAGGCACGGACCCGGGAACGCCCCCCGGCGCCGCCTGCAAGGTCACGTACAAGGTCACCAACCAGTGGCAGGGCGGCTTCCAGGCCGACGTCACCCTCACCAACACGTCCACCACCGCCTGGACCGGCTGGGTCCTCGGCTGGGACTACCCGGCCGGCCAGCGGATCGGCCAGATGTGGAACGCCGCCCCTGCCCAGACCGGCACGTCCGTCACCGCCCGGAACGCCGGCTGGAACGGCGCCGTCGCCGCCGGGGCCTCCGTCTCCTTCGGCTTCACCGGCACCTGGACCGGGAGCAATCCCGCGCCCAGTGCCTTCACCTGCCCCTGAGAACGACTCAGGCCCCGGTTCTCACGAACCGGGGCCTGAACCATCAGGGTGAGTAACGGGACTCGAACCCGCGACATCCTGGACCACAACCAGGTGCTCTACCAGCTGAGCTATACCCACCACGACCGGCGGTTCTCCCGAAGGTTTCCCTGACCGGCCGAGAAGAAGTCTACAGGGTGCCGAGGGGTGCTCGCGCACGCATTCCGCGCCGGGCGCGAGCGGGCCCGTTCGAGCGGCTATTCGGTGGGCAGCACGTGGCGGGCCGCGATCTGCTTGGCGGTCTCGGAGTCGGGGCCGGGCTGCGGGACGAAGATCGCCTCGCGGTAGTAGCGCAGCTCGGCGATGGACTCGCGGATGTCGGCGAGGGCCCGGTGGTTGCCGTTCTTCTCCGGACTGTTGAAGTACGCCCTCGGGTACCAGCGGCGGGCCAGCTCCTTGACCGAGGAGACATCGACGATCCGGTAGTGCAGGTGGCCCTCCAGGGCGGGCATGTCGCGGGCGAGGAAGCCGCGGTCCGTGGAGACCGAGTTCCCGCACAGCGGAGCCTTGCCCGGCTCCTTGACGTGCTCGCGGATGTACGCGAGGACCTGGGCCTCCGCGTCGGCGAGCGTGGTGCCGCCGGCGAGCGCGTCGAGCAGCCCCGAGGCCGTGTGCATCTGGCGCACGATCTCGGGCATGGTCTCCAGGGCCGTGTCCGGCGGGCGGATCACGATGTCCACCCCGTCGCCGAGCACGTTCAGTTCCGAGTCGGTGACCAGTGCGGCCACCTCGATGAGTGCGTCGTCCGTCAGCGAGAGCCCGGTCATCTCGCAGTCGATCCACACCATGCGATCGTTCATGCGTCCTACCCTAAGACGTGATCAGTGTCCCGCCCCAGAGGGCGGGCCGCGGCAGGGGTGCCGCCCTCAGCCGCCCAGGACCTCGGACGCGGTCCTCAGCTGCCCCTGGATGGTCTTCCGCACCTGGTCGAGCTCTTCCGCGTGGTCCTCGATCGCCTGCTTCTGGTAGGCGACGTCGACGGCGTACCAGATGCCCGCGACGTTGTGCTTGATCTTGCACCGGGCATCCGCGGTGGCGACGGTCCGCTCCTCCGCAGACGCCGTCTCGCCGAGCCACTTCTTGTCGTCGGAGGCCTCGATCGGATTCTTGTAGGGGTAGCCGCTCTCCGCCATGCAGCGCGACCACGTGGCGAACGCGGCCAGCACCCGCCCGTCCTGGAGTGATTTCCCGAAACTGTCGAGATTCACGTCATTGGCGACCTGCGCGTCCCCGTAATCGCCCAGTTTCCGCCGCGCCTCGCCGATGCACCCGCCCTCCGGAACCTTCTGGCCCTTGACGTCCTGGCCGCCCTTTCCGCTTTTCTCCGAGGGATCGGCGGTGCCGCTGAGGATCATCCGCTCATTCGCGGTGAGTTTCTTCCGCCGCTCCTTGGCGTCCGGCATTCCGGCGTCCGGGCCGGCACCGGAGGACGGGGGCGTGGGCATCCGGTAGCCGTAGACGGCGGTTTTCGCGGGATCCAGCTTGCCGTAGCGGTACTGGGAGATGGTCTGGCCGTTCGGATCCGCGGCGAGCATGGGTTCGTCGTACGTGAAGCCGAAGCGCTGCATGCAGCGCACGCGCAGCGCGTATTCGGCTCTCCCCAGCCTGTTCCACTGCTCTTCGGTGAGCAGATAGGCCTCGACGGGGACGGGGTCGGTCACCGCCGTGGTGATTTTCGGTATCTCGATCCCGGCGGGGATTCCGTCGTGCGTTCCGCCCGGACCGGCGGACGGGCTGCCGCAGCCGGCGAGGAGGGCGGCCGCGACCGAGACGGGAAGGGCGGCCGAGAGGGCGCGGGGGAGGGACGTTCCCATGGGCTGTGGTTCCTTCAGGGCGTTGATCGGGGCGGGGATGCGGGAGGGGCACCCCGCCGGTATCCCGCCGGACGGAGTGCCCCTCTGGTGTCACGGTGCCGCTCAGCCCGTTCCGTAGTCGATGAACTTGCCGGAGGCGTTGTTGTTCTTCATCGTGGCGTTGAGGTTCGCCTTTCCGTCAGCGGGGACGGTCTGGTAGGCATAAGAACCGTTGTAGTTCGAGTTGTAATAGATCCGAACACGGCTCAGTCTGTCCCAGTTGTCCAGGGAGGCGGCGTTGTTCTTGACGACGACGCCCGCGCCGCTGCTGCCGGCGAGGCTGGCTTCGAAGTAGCGACCGGAGTAGTCCGGGGTGTCGTACTCCTGCTTGTACATCGCTCCCTTGTAGTCGGAGTTGTAGTACAGGCAGGCGTGGAAGTCTTCACACCCGATGACGGCGTTGGCCGGGCCCGCGAGGGCGAGGGACGATCCGGCGAGGGCCAGAGCGAGGCTCCCGGATACGAAGAGGCGCCTGACGTTCATCAGTTTTTCCTTCCGTCGGAAAGCCCGAAAGTATCAGGGGCCATGTGGGGGGAAATGACACAACGTCACTGCTTTCGGACGCCCCGGAAGGTGATCATTTCAATAGGGCGCCGAGGATTGCCTTCCTGCGGGAAGGGTAGGAACGGGGGTTACGGAGGAAGGGACGCACCGACGCCGACGGGCCCCCGGGGGAGGTGTCCCCAGGGGGCCCGTCGGTCCTGCGTCGCGCCGCTTGTGGCGGCGGCGGTCTGTTACGGCGCGCTGCGCTGCCCCGGCAGGGCCGGCCGGCCGGGCGCGTACGCGTCCGACTGCGGCTTGCCCGGCTCCAGGGGCCTGCGGAGCCCCGCCGAGCCCTGGGCCGGCACCGCCGCCTCGAGGACCGCCGTGCCGGTCTCGCCGTGCGGCCGCCGGGCGCGGTACGCCGCACGGTAGGCGGCCGGCGAGGAGCCGAGCTGGCGCCGGAAGTGACCACGCAGCGCCACCGGGGAGCGGAAGCCGCACCGGCCCGCGACCTCGTCGACGGAGTAGTCGGAGGTCTCCAGGAGCCGCTGTGCCTGCAGCACCCGCTGGGTGATCAGCCACTGGAGCGGGGCGGAACCCGTCAGCGAGCGGAACCGGCGGTCGAAGGTCCGCCGTGACATGTAGGCGCGCGCGGCGAGCGTCTCCACGTCGAACTGCTCGTGGAGGTGCTCCAGCGCCCAGGCGACGACCTCGGCCAGCGGGTCGGCGCCGATCTCCTCGGGTAAAGACCTGTCGAGGTAGCGCTCCTGGCCGCCGCTGCGCCGCGGCGGGACGACCAGCCGGCGCGCGAGGGCGCCCGCGGCCTCGGTGCCGTGGTCGGTCCGCACGATGTGCAGACACAGATCGATTCCGGCCGCGGTGCCGGCGGAGGTCAGGACGTCCCCGTCGTCGACGAAGAGCTCCCGCGGGTCCACATGGACCGACGGGTAGCGCTTGGCGAGCGTCGGCGCGTACATCCAGTGCGTGGTCGCCGGCCGGCCGTCGAGCAGTCCGGCCGCGGCCAGGACGAACGCCCCGGTGCACAGCCCGACGATCCTGGCCCCCTCCTCGTGCGCCCGGCGCAGCGCGTCGAGCGCCTCCGGCGGCGGCGGCGAGGTGATCGACCGCCAGGCCGGGACGACGACGGTGCCGGCGCGGCTGATCGCCTCCAGGCCGTACGGCGCGGTGAGTTCCAGCCCGCCGGTGGTCCGCAGCGGCCCCTCCTCGCCGGCGCAGACGAGCAGCCGGTAACGAGGCACGCCGGCGTCCTGCCGGTCGATGCCGAAAACGGAGAGCGGGATGGAGCTCTCGAAGATGGGGCCGCCGCTGAACAGCAGCACCGCGACGACTTCGCGACGGCGGCGCCCGGACAGCTTCCGTGCGACCTCCGGTGCGGCGGAGTCCTGGCTCATGACGCTAAGCCCCCCTCGGTGTTCGCGTCTCCCTGGTCGTGTCGCTCCTGCACGTTTCCCCTCGGTTTTGCACGAGACCCCAGTCTTCGGTACCCATGATCGAATCTACTGGCTCCCGTGGCGCCGTCGTGACAAGTTCTCCATCCGGTGGATTGTCGACATGGCAACTTGGCGTGAAGCGATCGATCGCGGAGTCTTGCGGCCGACGCCCCCGAGAGGAAGGGGCGGGGCGGGGAACGCCCCGTACGCGGGGGGTGAAGGCCCTTGGAACCGGGCTTCCGGGGCCATCGGCGGCGGCGTTGGCCAACCGTTCCGCCAAGGACACGCCGACGGCGAGAAGTTGGCTGAAAACATATGGGGTCGGGTGTACGAACCTGTCAACTCGAAGGGGTCCGGGTCCTAGTTCCGGCGCCTCGGGTGGACCGGCTCGGCGCGCAGCCCGCGCTCCGAGCGGCGCAGCAGCAGCCGGCAGGCCGCCGTCACCGACACGAGTCCGAGCGCGGCCCCGGCGGCCCCGCCGAGCGAGGTGCCGTAGACGAGGAGCACTACGGGGACCAGCACACAGCAGAAGACCGCCCAGTGGACGACGTCACCGACCTGGTCCGCCGCTCCCTGGGCCCCCGCCGCCCCCGGGTCCGCTCCGGCGGCCGGGGGGACGGCGGGCACGCGGCGGCGGCCGCGAGGCGCGCCGGGTGCGGGTGCGGGTGCGGGTGCGGGTGCGGGAGCGGCGGAGGTCTGGCCGACGGCGGTCGATGGTGCGGGCACGGGCGGTCTCCCTGCGACGGTGGGGCGGGTCCGGGGGCGATGGCGGGGCAGGTCCGCGGCGGGGGCCGCGGGGCCTGCGGCGACGGTGGTGCGGGGTCTGTGGCGGCGGTGGGCTGGACCTGTGGCAACGAGGAACGGAACGTTCCGGTCACTCTCGGCGACGTCCGTTTGGCCCCCGTACGGACGCCTGTAGGGCACATCCGGCATTGCCAGATCCCGAACCCCTCGTGCATGCTCCCTGGAACGCCGCGCGCGAGCGGCGGGCACGCCGGAAGTGGCACGGCGGGCTCTGGGCAGGAGAGGAGTGCCGCCGTACCCTTGGGGGTATGGGCTTGGGAAGATGATTCCCGGACACAGCTCCGCCGCCACCCGTCGTTCGTCCCCTCCTTTCCCCGTCCCTTCCCACGAGGACCCTCTTCGCCGAGACATCGATGGCCGGTCACGAATTCTCCGAACCCGCGGACCGCAAGCGCGTCGCCGATTCCACGGTCGACCCCCTCGCGGTAGAACAGCCACGCCATGCCTGCGACCCGGCCTTCCGGCACGGGGTGGTCGTCGGCTTCGACGGCTCCACCTCCAGTGAGCGCGCCCTCGCGTACGCCATCGGCATGGCCCGCCGCTCCGGATCGGGCCTGATCATCGTGCACGTGGCCAACCGGCTGCCCACCACGGTGTGGGCCGGCTGCGAGCCGCCGGTCTTCGTCGACGTACCGGACCACCGCACCGAGGTCCTCGGCCTGGAGCTGGCCTGCGCCGATCACCTCTCCGAGGTGCCGTGGATCCTGGTGGAGCGCGGCGGGGACATCTGCCACGAGCTGGAGGAGGTCGGCCGGGAGTACTCGGCCGACGCGATCGTGGTCGGCTCCACGCACGGGATCGTCGGCCGGATCTTCGGTTCCGTCGCCGGCCGTCTCGCGCGCCGGGCCCAGCGGCCCGTCATCGTCATCCCGTAACGGCGCCGGGAAGCGCGTACGCACCCGGAATCCTCTGACGCACCCGGAATCCCGTGACGCTCAGGGAATGCCGTAACGCTCCGGGGGTCCCGTAAGGCTTCCAGGGCCCCCTACGGCGCGAACGCCCCTCTTCCGCCCCGTACGACCCGTCAGGTCGCTCCCTCAACTGCCGTCATCCGGCCATAATTTCGGCCTTCCTCAGGTGAATTGTGTGCTTGTGAAGGGTACATAAAGGCCACGGAACACAGCAGCTCACGCAGGACAACTGCACACCTGAAGGGAGCCCGCCGTGAACAACGAAGTCGCCGCGGGAAACACCACCTCCACGCTCGGCCACCTGGCACTCGGACTGACCCTGCTGGCCTTCGGCCTGGGCGGAACCGGTGCCATCGACAACGTCGCGGCAGCGGATGCCGCGGGCCTCGCCACCTGGGTCGGCGGCGTGACCCTCTTCCTCGCCGGACTGCTCGCGCTGCGCGCGGGCGACAAGGGCGAAGGCACGGCGTACGCGGCGCTCGGCGCCTTCTGGTTCACCTGGGGCAGCGGAGCCGGCGGCCACGCCTCGGCCGACGCCATGGGGCTCTTCCTGCTCCTGTGGGCGCTCCTCGCGCTCACGCTGACCATGGCGGCCTCGGGCAGCGGGCTCTTCGGGCAGGGCGTGTACGGACTGCTGTTCGTCGCGCTGCTGCTGCTCGGCGTCGGCGCCCTCGCCGACAACGGCGCCCTCGGGAAGGCGGGCGGCTGGGTCGCCGCCGTCGCCGGACTGGTCGCCTGGTACGGCGCCACGGCCGCGGTCGCCGGCTGGCCGATGGCCATGCGCCGTCGCGCGGCGGGCGGCGCCCCGGCCGCCGGCTGAGGTCCGCGCGTACGACGGGAAAAGCAGCGGTCCCCGTGCACGGGAGGTATGTGCACGGGGACCGCTGGGTGTCCGGCCGAGGCTCCGGGGGACAGGCCCGGAGGGGCGCGGCGTCCGGGGGACAGGCCCGGGCGCCGCGCCTCGGCCGCGACGGCTGGTGCCTACTCGACCGTGACGGACTTCGCCAGGTTGCGCGGCTTGTCGATGTCACGGCCCATGGCGAGCGCCGTGTGGTAGGCGAGGAGCTGGAGCGGGATGCCCATCAGGATCGGGTCCAGCTCGTCCTCGTTCTTCGGGACGACGATGGTGTGGTCGGCCTTCGCCTGCGGCTGGTGCGCGACCGCGAGGATGCGGCCGCTGCGGGCCTTGATCTCCTCCAGGGCGGCGCGGTTCTTCTCCAGCAGGTCGTCGTCGGGGACGATCGCAACGGTCGGCAGGGCCGGCTCGATGAGGGCGAGCGGGCCGTGCTTCAGCTCGGAGGCCGGGTAGGCCTCGGCGTGGATGTAGGAGATCTCCTTCAGCTTGAGGGAGGCCTCCAGGGCGACGGGGTAGCCGCGGACACGGCCGATGAACATCATCGACTGGGCGCCGGCGTACGCCGCGGCGATCTCCTTGATCTGGTCCTCGGTCTTGAGGATCTCCTCGATCTGCGCGGGCAGCTTGCGCAGGCCCTCGATGATCCGCTTGCCGTCGGTGACGGACAGGTCGCGGATGCGGCCCAGGTGCAGGGCGAGCAGGGCGAAGGCGGTGACCGTGTTGGTGAAGCACTTGGTGGAGACGACGCAGACCTCGGGGCCGGCGTGGACGTACACGCCGCCGTCGGCCTCGCGGGCGATGGCGGAGCCGACGACGTTGACGACGCCGAGGACGCGGGCGCCCTTCCGCTTGAGCTCCTGGACGGCGGCGAGCACGTCGTAGGTCTCACCGGACTGGGAGACGGCGATGTAGAGGGTGTCGGGGTCCACGACCGGGTTGCGGTAGCGGAACTCCGAGGCCGGCTCGGCGTCGGCGGGGATGCGGGCCATGGACTCGATGAGCCCGGCGCCGATGAGACCGGCGTGGTACGAGGTGCCGCAGCCGAGGATCTTGATGCGGCGGATGGTGCGGGCCTCGCGCGGGTCCAGGTTCAGGCCGCCCAGGTGCACGGTGGAGAAGCGGTCGTCGATCCGGCCGCGCAGCACGCGGTCGACCGCGTCGGGCTGCTCGGAGATCTCCTTGTGCATGAACGTGTCGTGGCCGCCCATGTCGTAGGAGGCGGCCTCCCACTCGACCGTCTCGGGGGTGGCCGTGGTGGAGGCGCCCGAGGTGGTGTAGGTGCGGAAGTCGTCGGCCTTGAGGGTGGCCATCTCGCCGTCGTCGAGGGTGACGACCTGGCGGGTGTGGGCGATCAGGGCGGCGACGTCGGAGGCGACGAGCATCTCCTTCTCGCCGATGCCGAGGATGACCGGGGAGCCGTTGCGGGCCACCACGATGCGGTCGTTGAAGTCGGCGTGCATCACGGCGATGCCGTAGGTGCCCTCGATGACCTTGAGCGCCTCGCGGACCTTCTCCTCGAGGGTCTCGGCCTGGGAGCGGGCGATGAGGTGGGTGATGACCTCGGTGTCCGTCTCGGAGGCGAAGACGACGCCGTCGGCCTCCAGCTTGGCGCGGAGCTCCTGGGCGTTGTCCACGATGCCGTTGTGGACGACGGCGACCTTGTTCTCGGGGTCGAGGTGCGGGTGCGAGTTGATGTCGCTGGGGGCGCCGTGGGTGGCCCAGCGGGTGTGGGCGATGCCGGTGGTGCCGGTGAAGCGCTTGGGGACCTTGGCCTCCAGGTCGCGGACGCGGCCCTTGGCCTTCACCATCTTCAGGCCGGAGGCCTTCGGGCTGGTGACGACCATGCCGGCCGAGTCGTATCCCCGGTACTCGAGCCGTGCCAGGCCTTCGAGCAGCAGCGGGGCGACATCACGCTTACCGATATAACCGACGATTCCGCACATAAAGGTGAAACCCCTCCAGGTTGGTGATGAGTGCTGCTCAGCCGTAGACGATGCGGCGCAGCTGCCGGAGCGAGAGCTCCGGGGGCGCCACCGCCCGGTGCGGCAGCTCTGCCGCGATCCGTTCGAAGATCTCGGCGTTCACGGCGCCGCCCGACTGCAGTTCGCGGTGGCGGCGGCGGACGAACTCCTCGGTCGTCTCGTCGAAGTACGCCAGCACGTCGAGCACCACCCGGGCGGCCTCACCGCGCTGGAGCGCGGTGCTGCGGACCAGGTGGTCGATGAGGTCGTCGTGCGACGGGCGGCGTTCGAGCACCCGTGCATACTGAGGGGTCATCGGGCCCCTCCGCAAGAATCCTGCCCGAATTCGGGCAGGACGGTCATGATCCACTCGCCCTTCTGGCCTCTTGGTCCAGACCTTGACCCCGAAGAGGGGGCGCGGTACGCATGACGATCGACGGGATATACAGAACGACGGACGTGTCGATCACCCGAAGGGGAGCCCGCCTGTGAGACAGCGCCTGACGATTCCGCGCCTGATCGGATCCCTGCTCCTCTTCGCGACCGCCGGAGTCGGCTGCGGAGAGGCCGCCGCCGAGGGCGACAGCACCGACGCCAAGGCGCCCGGCAGCGCCACCGAACCGGAGGTCCGCCCGCTCGGCCGGATCGTCCCCGCGCCCGCCTCCGTCACCCCCGGGGGCGAGCCCTACACGCTCACCGCCGCCACCCGCATCGGCATCGACGAGACCTCCGGCGAGTCCCGCGCCCTCGGCCGCTACCTCGCCGGACTCCTCCGCCCCGCCACCGGCTTCCCGCTGCCCGTCGTCGACGACCGCGCCGCCGGCCGGGGCATCCGGCTCCGCCTCGCCCCCGGCGAGACCGCCCTCGGCGACGAGGGCTACCGGCTCCGCTCCGCGCCCGACGGCCTCACCCTCACCGCCCGCGAACCCGCCGGCCTCTTCCGCGGCGTCCAGACCCTGCGCCAGCAGCTCCCCTCCGCCGTCGAGCGCAAGAGCGTCCAGCCCGGCCCCTGGAAGATCGCCGGCGGCACCGTCACCGACACCCCGCGCTACAGCTACCGGGGCGTCATGCTCGACGTCGCCCGCCACTTCTTCACGGTCGACGAGGTGAAACGGTTCATCGACCAGGCGGCCCTCTACAAGGTCAACACCCTCCACCTGCACCTCTCCGACGACCAGGGCTGGCGCATCGCCGTCGACTCCTGGCCCCGCCTCACCACCTACGGCGGCTCCACCGAGGTCGGCGCGGGCCCCGGCGGCTTCTACACGAAGGCGCAGTACCGGGAGATCGTGGAGTACGCCGCCTCCCGCTACCAGGAGGTGGTCCCCGAGATCGACATGCCCGGCCACACCAACGCCGCCCTCGCCTCCTACGCCGAGCTCACCTGCGACGGCGTCGCCCCGCCCCTCTACACCGGCACCAAGGTCGGCTTCAGCTCCCTGTGCGTGCCCAAGCCCGTCACGTACGACTTCGTCGACGACGTCGTCCGGGAGGTCGCCGCCCTCACCCCCGGCCGCTACCTCCACATCGGCGGCGACGAGGCCCACTCCACCAGCCACGAGGACTACGTCGCCTTCATGGACAAGGTGCAGCCGGTCGTCGCCAGGTACGGCAAGACCGTCGTCGGCTGGCACCAGCTGACCGGCGCCACCCCCGCCAAGGGCGCCCTCGTCCAGTACTGGGGCCTCGACCGCACCCCCGCCGCGGAGAAGGAGCGCGTCGCGGCCGCCGCCCGCAACGGCACCGGCCTCATCCTGTCGCCCGCCGACCGCACCTACCTCGACATGAAGTACACCAAGGACACCCCGCTCGGCCTCGCCTGGGCGGGATACGTCGAGGTCCGCAGGTCGTACGACTGGAACCCGGCGACCTACCTCCCCGGCGCCCCGGAGAGCGCCGTCCGGGGCGTCGAGGCCCCGCTGTGGACCGAGACCCTCGCCACCACCGGTGACCTCGACGTCATGGCCTTCCCCCGCCTGCCGGGCGTCGCGGAACTGGGCTGGTCCCCGGCGGCCGCCCACGACTGGGACACGTACAAGGTCCGCCTCGCGGAACAGGCACCCCGCTTCGACGCGCTGGGCATCCCCTACTACCGCTCGCCCGAGGTCCCCTGGCCGGGGGAGTAGGGCAGGACGACGGGCCCCGGCGGAGGACCGTACTCCGCCGGGGCCCGTGTCGGTCTCCGGGTGGGTCAGGCGAACCGGGCGAGGGGGTTCACCAGGTCGCCGACCAGCTGGAGGGCCGCCGAGGGGTCCGCCAGGTCGACCATCTGCCGGTTGTTGCGGAGTTGGAGGCGGTTGAGGGCCGACAGGGCGAAGGTCTCCGCGAACATGTCGTACCGCGCGAACCTCTCCGCCAGTTCCGGCTTCGACTCCTGGTAGGCGCGCACGCACTCCGCGACCGTCCGCCAGAAGCCGTCCTCGTCGAGGACGCCCTCCGCCGCCAGGGTCGCGCCCAGGAAGCGGAAGAAGCAGTCGAAGACGTCCGTGAAGACCGAGAGGAGCTTCATGTCCTCCGGGACCTCGGCGCGGACGCGCTCCACCGCCGGCGGGAGGACCGTCGCCGGGTCCATCACGCAGATCTCCTCGGCGATGTCCTTGAAGACCGCCCGCTCGACCGCCCCGCGCTCGTCGAGGACGAGGATCACGTTCTCGCCGTGCGGCATGAAGACCAGGCCGTACGCGTAGAAGCAGTGCAGCACCGGCAGGAGGTACGCGTCCAGGTACCTCCGCAGCCACACGGCCGGCTCCAGGCCCGACTCCTTGATCAGCGCGCCCGCGAAGGACGCGCCCGCGTGGTCCAGGTGGAGGAGGGAGGCCATCGTCGCCGGCCGCTCGCCCTCGGCGAGCGTCGGCACCGGGGACTCGCGCCACAGCGCGGCCAGCATCTTGCGGTAGGGCGAGTAGCGGTCGGTGGCGGCCTCGTACTCCAGGTGCCGGTAGCCGACCGCCGCCCGTTCCCGGATGATCGAGAACCGCGCCGCCTTCAGCGTGGTGTCGGCCTCGATCAGACCGTGCAGCCAGTCGTTGATCGCCGGCGTCGCCTCCATGTACGCGGCCGACAGGCCCCGCATGAAGCCCATGTTGAGGACGGACAGGGCCGTCTTCACATAGTGCTTGGCCGGGTCGGAGGTGTTGAAGAAGGTACGGATCGACTGCTGCGCCAGATAGGAGTCGTCGCCCTCCCCGAGGTACACCAGGCGTTCCTGGGCGACCTCGGCGGCGAAGGTGACGGACAGCTTGTTCCACCACTGCCAGGGGTGGGCCGGCATGAGGAGGTAGTCGGCGAGGTCGAGACCGCGCTCGGCGAGGGTCGCGGCGAAGCGGTCCACCGTCGCGTCGCCCAGCTCGGCGCGGATGAAGGTCTCGTAGTCGACGTCCGCGCCGGCCGTGAAGGTGGCGCGGTCGCGGTGCGCGGCCAGCCAGATCAGGTGGATCGGGGACGCCGCCTCGGGGGCGTACGCCCGGTACTCGTCGACGCCGAAGCCGAGCCGGCCGTTGTTGGCGACGAAGCAGGGGTGGCCCTCGGTCATCCCGGTCTCGATCGCCTGGAAGCCGGCGCGGGCCAGCTCGGCGGAGGTGACGGGCGGCTTGGTCGCCTTGTAGGCCGTACCGGCCAGGGTGGAGGAGATCTCCTCCAGGTAGACCGGCAGGATCTCGTCGCTCAGGCCGAGGGAGCCGCGCAGCTCGGTGATGAACTGGAGCGCGTCGAGCGGGAGCTGCTCGTCGCCGCGGTGGCGGCTGATCGACTCGGGGTAGACCTGCCAGTGGTCGAGCGCGAAGCGGTCGGCGGTGAAGCGGTACTCGGTGGCGCCGTCGTCGCTGAGGACCTGGTAGCGGCTCTCGCCCAGCTCCTTCGGGTTCAGGAGCCGCTCGTGGGCGAACTCGGCGAGGCCCTTGCGGATCAGGGCGCGGTTGGCGTCGGCCCAGCGCTCGGGGGTGAGGTGTGCGACGGGGTTCATATGGAGGCTCCGACGGCGGTCTCGAACTGGGCACGGGTGCAGAAGCTCAGCAGGGCCTTCTTCTCCGGCTTCTGGATCTCGCGCTCGGCTTCAAAACCGACGGCCTCGTTGAGCGCGTGCACGGCCTTGTTGCGGACGTCGGGCTCGACGACCACGCGGGCCGTCGCCGGGTCGGCGAACAGCTCCCTCATCACGGCGGTGATCACGGTCCGGGTGAAGCCGTGCACCGGGGTGTCGGTGGGCGCGACGAGGAAGTGCATGCCGACGTCGCCGGGGAGCGGCTCGTACAGCCCGACCAGCTCGACGTGGGCAGGGTCGTACCGCTCCATCAGGAAGGCGGGCTCGCCGTCGACGAGGCCGATGAAGGCGTCGTGGTGCGGGTTCGCGGTGATCGCCATGTACTCGCGCTCGACGTCCTGGAGCTTCGCGTCCTGCATCATCCAGAAGGCGGCCTTGGGATGCGTGACCCAGGGGTGGATCAGCTCGGCGTCCTCGAGCGGGTCGAGGGGACGGATCTCGACGGTCTGGGCGGTCATACGGCGAACTCCTGGAACGCGATGGTCTTCTCTACGGGGTAGTACGCGGAACCCAGCATCTCCCCGATGATGTACGCGTTGCGGTACGGGCCCATGCCCAGGTCGGGCGAGGTGATCGAGTGGGTGTGCACGCCGGCGTTCTGGAGGAAGACCCCGCGCCCCGTGGTGTCGATCGCGTAGTTGCGGGCGACGTCGAAGCGGCCCTGGCCGTCGTACCGGAGGCGGTCGCGGACCGGCTCCAGGAAGGCGGGGACGGCGTACTTGTATCCGGTGGCGAGGATCAGGCCCTCGGTCTCCAGGGTGAAGTCCTTCTCCTGCTCCTCCTGGCGGAAGCCGAGCGTGTACGTGCCGCTCGTGGTGTCGTACGCGGCGGCGTGCAGGGCCGAGTTGGTGAGCAGCCGGGTGGGGACCGGGCCGCCCAGGTTCTTCTGGTAGAGCAGGTCGAAGATGGCGTCGATCAGCTCGCCGTCGATGCCCTTGAAGAGGCCCTTCTGCTGGGTCTCCAGGCGGTAGCGGGTCTGCTCGGGCAGCGCGTGGAAGTAGTCCACGTACTCCGGGGAGGTCATCTCCAGGGTGAGCTTGGTGTATTCGAGGGGGAAGAAGCGGGGGGAGCGGGTCACCCAGTTCAGCCGGTACCCGTGGACGTCGATCTCGCTCAGCAGGTCGTAGTAGATCTCCGCCGCGCTCTGGCCGCTGCCGACCAGGGTGATCGACTTCTTCTTCTGGAGCGCCTCCTTGTGCGGGAGGTAGCGCGAGTTGTGGATCAGGTCCCCGCCGAGGCCCTCGCAGGTCTCGGGGATGTACGGCGGGGTGCCGGTGCCGAGGACGAGCCTCGGCGAGCGGAACGTTTCTCCGGTGGCCGTGGTCACCGCGTACAGCTCGGCCGTCTCGTCGTACGTCACGGTGGTGACCGTGGTCGAGAAGCGGATCGAGCTGAGTTTCCCGGCGGCCCAGCGGCAGTAGTCGTTGTACTCGGTCCGCAGCGGGTAGAAGTTCTCGCGGATGTAGAACGAGTAGAGCCGGCCCTTTTCCTTCAGGTAGTTGAGGAAGGAGTACGGGGAGGTCGGGTCCGCGAGGGTGACCAGGTCCGACAGGAACGGGGTCTGGAGGTGCGCGCCTTCGAGGAACATGCCCGAGTGCCACTCGAAGTCCGGCTTGGACTCCAGGAAGACGCCGTTCAGCTCGGTGATCGGCTCGGTCAGGCAGGCGAGTCCGAGGTTGAACGGACCGAGCCCGATGCCGATGAAGTCGTGGATCTCAGGCGTGGACAAGGTTCTCTCCCAGGTACTGCTCGGCGTGGCCGGCGATCAGATCGAGGACGGCGGCGATGTCGGCCGCGGTGGTCTCGGGGTTGAGCAAGGTGAACTTGAGGTACTGGCGGCCGTCGACCTTCGTGCCGGCGACGACGGCCTCGCCGGAGGCGAACAGGGCCTTGCGGGCGTGGAGGTTGGCCCGGTCGACCTCGGCGGGGGAGGCGTCGGTCTCCGGGACGTAGCGGTAGACGAGGGTGGAGAGCTGCGGTGCGACCACGACCTCGTAGCGCGGGTCGGCGGCGAGCAGGGCGAAGCCCTCCCGGGCCAGGTCGCAGACCTCGTCGAAGAGCTCTCCGATCCCGTCGGCGCCCATCACGCGCAGGGTCATCCAGAGCTTGAGCGCGTCGAAGCGGCGAGTGGTCTGGAGCGACTTGTCGACCTGGTTGGGAATCTGCTCGACCAGGGTGCGGCGGGGGTTGAGGTAGTCCGCGTGGTAGGTCGCGTGCCGCAGGGTGGCGCCGTCGCGGACCAGAACGGCGGAGGAACTCACGGGCTGGAAGAAGGACTTGTGGAAGTCGACGGTGACCGAGTCGGCCCGCTCGATGCCGTCCAGGAGGTGGCGGCGGGTGCGGGAGGCGAGCAGTCCGCAGCCGTAGGCGGCGTCGACGTGCATCCAGGCGCCGTACTCGGCGGCCAGGGCGGCGATCTCGGGCAGCGGGTCGATGGAGCCGAAGTCGGTGGTGCCGGCGGTGGCGACGATCGCCATCGGGACGAGGCCCTCGGCGCGGCACGCCTCCAGTTCGGCGGCGAGGACGACGGACTGCATCCGCTTGTTCCGGTCGACCGGGACGGAGACGACGGCGTCACGGCCGAGGCCGAGCAGCTGGGCCGACTTCTGGACGCTGAAGTGGCTGCACTCGGAGGAGAAGATCCGCAGCTTCGACAGGTCCGCCGCGCCGGTCTCCTCGCGGGCGAGGAGCAGGGCCTGGAGGTTGGACTGGGTGCCGCCGCTGGTGAAGACGCCGTCGGCGAGCGGGCCGAGGCCGATCCGGCCGGTGGTCCAGTCGATCAGCTTCCGCTCGATGAGGGTGCCGCCGGCGCTCTGGTCCCAGGTGTCGAGCGAGGAGTTGACCGCCGAGAGGACGGCCTCGCCGAGGACGGCGGGGATGACCACCGGGCAGTTGAGGTGCCCGAGGTAGCGGGGGTGGTGGAAGTAGACGGCGTCGCGGAGGTAGACGCGCTCCAGCTCGTCGAGGGCGGCGGAGGAGTCGCCGAGCGGGCGGTCCAGGTCGACGGCGTCGATCACGGGAGCCAGTTCGGCGGGCGTGACACCGGTGAACGGACCTCGGGTCGCGGCGAGTTTGCCCGCCACCCGCTCGACTCCTTCGGTGACGGAACGCCGATAGCTCTCCGCCGTCGCGTCATTGAGCAGGTGCGAGCGCATGTGGGGGGCCTCCGGACAGCAGGAAGGGACGAAGGGGCGATGCGTAAGTGAGGTTAGCCTAACCTAACTTTTCTCCGCAATGGCCCCTCGCCCCTCATGAAATGCGGTGATCGACCGGCAGTTGACGCTCCATCGGCCCTTCCGGCCGGATTACGCCTCTTCCCGCGTCTCGTCCGGAACCTCGCGCAGGGCGTCCTCGGACAGGCCCTTGCGCCAGTAGCCGACGAACGTGACCCGGCGGCGATCGAGCCCCCGCTCCCGTACGAAGTGGCGGCGCAGCGCCTTCACGGCCCCCGACTCGCCCGCGATCCAGACGTACGGAGCCTCTCCGGGCAGCTCGGCGCCGGCCACCGCGTCCACGGCGGACGGCGCGCCCTCCTCCCGTACGAGCCAGGTGACCGTGGCGTCCGCCTCGGTCCCGAGCTCCATCCGGTCGCCGGAGTACGGCACTTCCAGGAACACCTGGGCGCGGGTCTCGGCCGGCAGCCACTCCAGGATCGCGGAGGCGGCGGGAAGGGCGGTCTCGTCGGCCCAGATCAGTACGGAGTCGGCGTCCTCGGGCAGCTGGAAGCGGACGCCCGTGTTCGCGGCGACCGCCGGACCCAGGACCACCACCCGGTCCCCGCGCTCGGCCCGGCCGGCCCAGCGGCAGGCCGGACCCCCGTCCTCGTGGAGGGCGAAGTCGATGTCGATCTCGTGCACGGGCTCGGTGCGCTGCTCGCGGACGGTGTACGAGCGCATCACGGCCCGCTCGTCGTCGGGCATCGCCCGCCAGGCGCCCAGGATCGCGTACATGTCGGGGTTGTCCAGGGGCGGCAGGACCGGGGTCTCCTGGCCGGGGTGCGGCAGGAAGAGGGAGAGCGACTGGTCGCGGCCCCCGGAGGCGAAGTTCTTCAGGTCGTCCCCGGTGAAGGTGATCCGGACCAGGGAGGGGCCGAGTCGCCGTGTCCGGTCGACCTGGAGGGAGAAGAACTGGAAGGGGGCGGTCTCGACGTGCGTCATGGAAAGGTAGGTTAGCCTAACCTCATAAAACTCTGTAGGGGCGGGCGAGAGCCCGCCGCCCCGAGGGGACGACGGGCTCTCCGCGCACGGTGGGCCAGGTCAGGCCGGCAGGCCCAACTCCCGGGCGATCAGCATCCGCTGGACCTCGCTGGTGCCCTCGCCGATCTCCAGGATCTTCGAGTCGCGCCACATCCGCGCCACCGGGTACTCGTTCATGAAGCCGTAGCCGCCGTGGATCTGGGTCGCCTCGCGGGCGTTGTCCACCGCCACCGTGGAGGAGTACAGCTTCGCGATCGCCGCCTCCTTCTTGAACGGCTCACCGAGCACGAGTCGCGAGGCCGCGTCCCGCCAGCCGATCCGGGCCATGTGCGCCCGCGTCTCCATGTCGGCGATCTTGAACTGGACCGCTTGGTACGTGCTGATCGGCGACCCGAAGGCGTGCCTCTCCTTCGCGTACTTCACCGACTCGTCCACACAGCCCTGCGCCAGGCCCGTCGCGAGCGCCGCGATCGCGACCCGGCCCTCGTCCAGGATCCGCAGGAACTGCGCGTACCCCCGGCCCTCCTCGCCGAGCAGGTTCTCCACCGGGACGCGCACGTCGTCGAAGGAGAGCTCACGGGTGTCCGAGGCGTTCCAGCCGACCTTCGAGTACGGCGCCGCGACCGTGAAGCCGGGCGTGCCCGAAGGGACGATGATCGACGAGATCAGCGGACGCCCGTCCGGCTTGCGGCCGGTCACCGCCGTCACCGTCACCAGACCCGTGATGTCCGTACCGGAGTTGGTGATGAAGCACTTCGAACCGTTGACGACCCAGTGGTCACCGTCCCGCACGGCGGTGGTGCGGGTGCCGCCGGCGTCGCTTCCCGCCCCCGGCTCGGTCAGGCCGAACGCCCCGAGGACCTCGCCGGAGCACAGCTTCGGCAGCCACGCGCGCTTCTGCTCCTCCGTGCCGAACCGGTAGACCGGCATGGCGCCGAGCGAGACGCCCGCCTCCAGGGTGATGGCCACGGAGGAGTCGACCCGGGCCAGCTCCTCCAGGGCGATCCCGAGGGCCAGGTAGTCGCCGCCCATGCCGCCGTACTCCTCGGGGAACGGCAGCCCGAACAGGCCCATGCGGCCCATCTCGCGGACGATCTCGTACGGGAACTCGTGCCGCTCGTAGTAGTCGCCGATCTTCGGCGCCACCACGTCGTGGGCGAACTCCTCGACGGTGCGGCGGAGTTCCTCGTGCTCTGCGGAGAGCCGGTGGTCGAGGGTCATGTCTTTCGTCACTCCTTGTGGGAGAGGGCGCGGACGGTACGGGAGGGGCTGGGCCGGCCCAGCTGTTCGGCCATCCACACGCTCGTGGCGGTGAGGGCGGCCAGATCGACCCCGGTCTCGATGCCGAGACCGTCGAGCATCCACACGAGGTCCTCGGTGGCGAGATTGCCGGTCGCGCTCTTCGCGTACGGGCAGCCGCCGAGGCCGCCGGCGGAGGCGTCGACGGTGGTCACCCCGTGCCGCAGGGCGGCCAGGGTGTTGGACAGGGCCTGCCCGTACGTGTCGTGGAAGTGCACGGCGATACGGGAGGTGGGCACGCCCCCCTCGTTCAGGGCCGTCAGGAGCGCCTGGACGTGCCCCGGCGTGGCGACGCCGATGGTGTCCCCGAGACTCAGCTCGTCGCAGCCCATGTCCGCGAGGGCCTTCGTGACCCGGACGACCTGCTCGACCGGGACCGCGCCCTCCCACGGGTCGCCGAAGCACATCGACAGATAGCCGCGCACCTTCAGTCCGGCCTCTATGGCCCGGGTGACGGTCGGCGCGAACATCGCGAGCGCCTCGTCGACCGTCCGGTTCAGGTTGGCCTTCGCGAAGGACTCGGTCGCCGAGGCGAACACGGCGACCTCACGGGCGCCCAGCGCGAGGGCCCGGTCGAGACCGCGCTCGTTCGGCACGAGGACCGGCAGCCGGACCGGCAGGTCGCGGACGCGCGGGAACAGTTCCTCCGCGTCGGCGAGCTGGGGCACCCACTTCGGGTGCACGAAGCTCGTCGCCTCGATCGTCGTCAGACCGGCCGCGGCGAGCCGCCGCACGAACTCGGCCTTCACCTCGGTCGGGACGGCCGTCTTCTCGTTCTGCAGCCCGTCCCGGGCACCGACCTCATGGATCCGCACCCGGCTGGGCAGGGACGGGTCGGGCACGGTCATCGGCAGTCCGGTGCTCATGCGTCCTCCTCCTCGCGGGGCGCCACCACGGCCAGAATCTGGTCCATGGCGACGGTGCTGCCGGGCGTGACGTCCAGCTCGGTGACCGTGCCGGCGTGCGGGGCGGAGATGACGTGCTCCATCTTCATCGCCTCGACCACGAGCAGGCTCTGCCCCGCCTCGACCTCGTCCCCGACCGCCACCTTCACCACGGTCACGGTGCCGGGCATGGGCGCCGCGAGGGTGTCGGCACCGCCGTGCCGGGCGCCACTCAGCGCGGCCTCGACGGGGTCGAGGTCCAGGACGTGCCAGGAGTCGCCGTCGCGGCCGAGCCAGCGCCCCTCCGGGGAGGGGGCGGCGGCGAAGCGGTGCGTGACGCCGTCGACGGCGACGACCAGCTCGGATTCAGTGGCCGCGCCGACGGTGGCGGCGGAGACGGCCTCCGCGCCCTCACCGAGCAGGAGTTCGGCGGACGGCGCCCCGCCGCGCAGGCGGACGGTCACCGGCTCGTGGCCGGGGACACGGAAGTCCAGCGCCGTCCAGGCGGGGGTGCCGCCCAGGCGCCAGCCCGTACGGCCCTCGAAGGGGTCGACCCAGCCGGAAGCGGCGGGGGCCGGCGGGAAGTGGCGCAGCAGCGCCGCCGCCGCGTACACCTCCGCCGGGACCCCGGCGTCGACCAGCGACTCCGCGTCCCGCTCCACCAGACCCGTGTCCAGGTCGCCCGCGACGACGTCCGGGTGCGCGAGGAGGCGCCGCAGGAAGCCCGCGTTCGTGGGCACGCCCAGGGTGACCAGCTCGCCGAGCGCGGCGCGCAGCTTGCGCAGGGCCGTGGGGCGGTCGGCCGCGTGCACGATGACCTTCGACAGCATCGGGTCGTAGAGGGACGAGACCTCCGTGCCCTCGGCGAGGCCCGAGTCGGTCCGTACGCCCGCGCCCCGGGGCTCGTGGAGCGCCAGCACCGTGCCGCCCGACGGCAGGAAGCCGCGCGCGGGATCCTCCGCGCAGATCCGGGCCTCGATCGCCCAGCCGTCCAGGCGGACGTCGTCCTGCGTGAACGGCAGCGGCTCGCCGGCGGCGACCCGCAGCTGCCACTCCACCAGGTCGAGGCCGGTGATGAGTTCGGTCACCGGGTGTTCGACCTGGAGGCGGGTGTTCATCTCCATGAAGTAGTACGAGGCGGGGTCGCCGCCCGGCACGATGAACTCGACCGTGCCCGCGCCCACATAGCCGCAGGAGCGCGCCGCCTCGACCGCCGCCGCGCCCATCGACGCCCGGATCTCCGGGGTGAGGAGCACGGAGGGCGCCTCCTCGATGATCTTCTGGTGGCGGCGCTGGAGCGAGCATTCGCGCTCCCCGAGGTGGAGCACGTTCCCGTGGGTGTCCGCCAGGACCTGGATCTCGATGTGCCGGGGCCGGTCGATCCACCGCTCCACGAGCAGCGTGTCGTCGCCGAAGGAGGAGCGGGCCTCGCGCCGGGCCGCGGCGATCTCGTCCGTCAGCGTCGCCAGGTCCCGCACCAGCCGCATGCCCTTGCCGCCGCCGCCCGCGCTGGGCTTGAGCAGGACGGGGGCGCCCAGCTCGCGGGCCGCCGCCTCCAGTTCGGGGTCGGCCGCGCCCGGCACCACGGGCACGCCCGCGGCCTTCACCGTCTCCTTCGCGCGGATCTTGTCGCCCATGAGGGAGATGGCGGTGGCGGACGGGCCGATGAAGACGAGGCCCGCGTCCGCGCAGGCCTGCGCGAAGCCGGCGTTCTCCGCGAGGAACCCGTAGCCGGGGTGGACGGCCTGCGCTCCGGTCCGCTTGGCCGCGTCGAGCAGCGCCGGGACGGACAGATACGACTCGGCGGCCGACGGCGGACCGATCCGTACCGCCGTGTCCGCCTCACGGACGTGCCGGGCGTCGGCGTCCGCGTCGCTGTAGACGGCCACCGAGCGCACGCCCATCTCCCGCAGGGTGCGGATGACGCGGACGGCGATCTCGCCCCGGTTGGCCACGAGGACGGTGTCGAACATGCTCTGCATCTCCTGGGGGCCCTTCACATCCGGAAGACGCCGAACTGGGGGTCACCCAGGGGCGCGTTGGCACAGGCGGTCAGGGCGAGGCCGAGGACCTGCCGGGTCTCCATCGGGTCGATGACC
Organism: Streptomyces sp. NPDC034084; assembly: GCF_055575535.1. Classification (NCBI taxonomy): domain Bacteria; kingdom Bacillati; phylum Actinomycetota; class Actinomycetes; order Kitasatosporales; family Streptomycetaceae; genus Streptomyces; species Streptomyces sp. NPDC034084. Next base: position 1,016,031 of record NZ_JBVISK010000001.1, on the reverse strand, counting down.
CCGTCGTCCCACAGCCGGGCGGTCGCGTAGTAGGCGCTGCCCTGGGTCTCGTACTGCTCGCGGATCGGGGCCTTGAAGGCCTCCTCGTCCTCGGCGCTCCACTCGTCGCCGAGCTGGTCGCGCTTGACGGTCGCGAGGACGGACGCGGCCTGCTCGCCGCCCATGACCGAGATCTTGGCGTTGGGCCACATCCACAGGAAGCGGGGGGAGTACGCCCGGCCGCACATCGAGTAGTTGCCCGCGCCGTACGAACCGCCGACGACGACCGTCAGTTTCGGCACCCGGGTGGTCGCCACGGCCGTGACCATCTTGGCGCCGTGCTTGGCGATGCCGCCGTGCTCGTACGCCTTGCCGACCATGAAGCCGGTGATGTTCTGCAGGAAGACCAGGGGGATCCCGCGCTGGTCGCACAGCTCGATGAAGTGCGCGCCCTTCTGGGCGGACTCGGCGAACAGGATGCCGTTGTTGGCGACGATGCCGACCGGGTGGCCGTGGATGCGGGCGAAGCCGGTGACGAGCGTCTGGCCGTACTCGGCCTTGAACTCCTGGAAGCGGGAGCCGTCCACGACCCGGGCGATCACCTCGCGCACGTCGTACGGGGTGCGGGAGTCGACGGGCACGGCGCCGTAGAGGCCGTACGGGTCGACCTTCGGCTCCTCGACGGGCTCGACCGACCAGGGCAGCGGCCCGCGCTCGGGCAGGGTCGCCACGATGTTCCGCACGATCCGCAGCGCGTGGGCGTCGTCCTCGGCGAGGTGGTCGGTGACGCCGGAGATCCGGGAGTGGACCTCGCCGCCGCCGAGCTCCTCGGCCGTGACGACCTCGCCGGTCGCCGCCTTCACCAGCGGCGGACCGCCCAGGAAGATCGTGCCCTGGTTCCGTACGATCACGGCCTCGTCGCTCATCGCGGGCACATAGGCGCCACCGGCGGTGCAGGAACCGAGGACGGCCGCGATCTGCGGGATGCCGGCGCCGGACATCCGGGCCTGGTTGTAGAAGATGCGGCCGAAGTGCTCCCGGTCCGGGAAGACCTCGTCCTGCATCGGCAGGAAGGCGCCGCCGGAGTCGACCAGGTAGAGGCAGGGGAGACGATTCTCCAGTGCCACCTCCTGGGCCCTGAGGTGCTTCTTCACCGTCATCGGGTAGTACGTGCCGCCCTTGACGGTCGCGTCGTTCGCGACGATCACGCACTCGCGTCCGGAGACCCGGCCGATGCCCGCGATGACGCCGGCCGCCGGGGCCTGGTCGCCGTACATGCCGTTCGCCGCGAGCGGGGCCAGCTCCAGGAAGGGCGAGCCCGGGTCGAGCAGCGTGTCCACCCGGTCCCTCGGCAGGAGCTTGCCGCGCGCGGTGTGCCGGGCCCTGGACTTCTCACCGCCACCCAGGGCGGCCGCCGCGAGCTTGGCGCGCAGGGTCGCGGCCAGCTCGTGATGGGCCGCCTCATTGGCCTGCCAGGCCGCGGACGCGGGATCCGCCGCGCTCGTCAGCACAGGTGCCTGCTGCATCCCTCGAGCTCCCTTGCTCGGTTAATGAGCGTTAACGTATGGCGCCCAGGTTAACGACCGCTAACGGGGTTGTCTAGAATCGAATCCATGACCACCAGCCCCACCCGGACGGACGCCCCGACGCGGCGCGAGCAGATCCTCAAGGAGGCTGCCCGTCTCTTCGCCGAGCGCGGCTTCCACGGCGTCGGCGTGGACGAGATAGGGGCGGCCGTCGGCATCAGCGGCCCCGGCCTCTACCGCCACTTCCCGGGGAAGGACGCGATGCTGGCCGAGCTGCTCGTCGGCATCAGCGAGCGGCTCCTGTCCGGCGGACGGCTGCGCGTGGCCGAGTCCGACGGCGACCCGCGTCTCCTGCTCGGCTCCCTCATCGACGGACACATCGACTTCGCCCTGGACGACCGGCCCCTCATCACCCTGCACGACCGGGAGCTCGACCGCCTCAAGGACGAGGACCGCAAGCGGGTCCGGCAGCTCCAGCGGCAGTACGTCGAGGTGTGGGTGACCGTGGTGCGGGAGCTGTACCCGGACGCCGGCGAGCCGGAGACGCGGGCCGCCGTCCACGCGGTCTTCGGCCTCCTGAACTCGACCCCGCACCTGGGCGCGCCGCTGGGACGCGCCGAGATGGAGCGCCTCCTCAGGAACCTGGCCCACGGCGCCCTCGGGGCGCTGGCGGCCTGAACCGCCGATGGCCGGGCCCGCACGGGTGTGCGGGCCCGGCCATCGGGGACTCAGACCGCCGTCAGCGTGCGCGCCGGGGCGGGCGCGGTGACCGGGTTGTGACTGCGGCGGCCCTCGCAGAGGTCGCCGAGGACCGGCCGCAGGTCGGTCACGGCGAAGGAGCGCCGCAGCCAGCGGTCCTCGCCGTCGTACCGCGGGGTGAATCCGGTGCGGCCGTGCACGGTCCGCCGGTTGTCGAGGATGATCAGCTCGCCGGGCCGGAGCACGATCCCGCGCAGCGCGTCGAGCATCGCCGCCTCGAGCGCGGCCAGGGCGTCGCGGGCCGCCCGGGTGACGCCGACCGTGCCGTGGAAGTCGACCCGGAGGTCCGGGTCGTCCACCGGGCCGGAGAGGACCGGCATCGGCGGGGTCAGCACCTCCTCGTCGGTGTCGTGGACGAAGGAGCTGGAGAACCGGGTCCGGAACTCGGGCCGGCGCAACGCCTCGATCACAGCCGGGTCGAGGGTCGGCAGGACGTCCCCGATCCCGCCGGTGACGGTGGCGGCCGTCCCGTCCCGGTCGCCGCGCAGGCAGATCAGGCTCAGGAAGTGCGGGGCGGCCGGGTGGAAGCCGTCCTCGGTGTGCAGCTCCAGGAGGATGGAGCCGCTGTTCTCCTGGCGCGTCTCGGCGCCGCGCTTGGGGCTGACGTCCTGGACGAGGTCGCCGTTCTTCTCGTCGCTGTAGGAGATCGAGCGGCCCAGCACGGACATCACCATGAGCTGCGCGAGCGTCGCCACCGGGACCTCGGTCCACAAGGGTTCTTCCTCCACCCGGCAGGGGGTGGCGGGCAGCTCGCCGACCGGCAGGCCGCGCAGCAGCAGGGTGCCGCTCTCGTTCCCCCGGTCGCGGAAGGAGATGAGGGCGCGGCGGACGTGCGCGGGCAGGGCGGCGGCGGCGAGCTCCACGGCGTGCAGCAGGTCGGTGCCGTGCAGGGAGTGACCGGCGTATTCGGCGGCGATCCTGTGGGCGGACGCCTCGACGATCTCCGCCTCGGTCTCGCTCAGCACGATGCCGGTCGCGCGCGCGTCGGCGTACGCGAATTCTTTACTCATGCGTCCTTTCCTTCTCTGCGTCCTGATCTCGTTTCTGCGTCCTGCCCGGAGTCCCGCTCCTGGCCGGGTGCCCGGTCAGGCGGCCTGACCGGTGCGGCGCGCCGCCCGGTAGACGGCAGCCGGCGCGAAGCCCCGCCATGCCTGCTCGGGCGGCAGCTTCCGCAGGAAGCGGGCCTTCTCCCAGTGGCGGCTCACCCGGTTGACGGCCCGCCGGCCGGGCGTGAGGGCGATGTGGTGGACATCGACGGCGACCGTGCGCGGCACGTCCTCGCCGGCCACCAGCTGATTGACCATGTGCACGGCGAGCGACCCGAACTGGGTGGCCGCCTCGGTCAGCTGCGGCACGCTGTAGTCGGGCCGGCCGAGGCCGCGGCGCAGCTCCCGGTACATCTCGCCGGGGATGTGGCCGCGCGGGGCGATCCGGAAGATGACCTCCCAGGTGCCGAGCCGTTCGGCGTCCTCCGCGAGCAGCTGGCCGTCGAAGATCCGCCGGACCAGCCGGTAGTCGAAGCACTGGGCGGCGAGCATGCCCGCCATGTCCCAGCCGGTGACCAGCGGCTTGCGCTGGCGGCACGCCTCCTGGTGGAGGGCGACCTTGGCGCGCAGCCCCGACTGCGTCGTGACGTCGACGCCGTCGACGATCACCTCGGCCCGGCGGACCAGCTCCCGGACGTTCTCCGGGGTGATGCCCTGGGGCACCACCTCGGCCCGGACGTGCGGGTTGATGGCGCGCAGCGCGTCGGCGCCCACCTCGGCCTTGTTGCGGCCGAGGTCGTCGACGGTGGCGTGCTGCCGGTTGAGGTTGTTCAGCTCGTAGGTGCCGACGTCCGCGAGGACGAAGTCGCGGTAGCCCATGCGGCCGAGCGGCTGGACGGTGGCGCCGCCGATGGAGCCGCAGCCGGCGATGAGCAGCGGCGCGTGGCGGATGCGGTCCTGGAGGTCGGCGGGGACGAGGCCGCGGTTGCGCTGGGTCAGCGAGGCGTAGAACTCCTCCTCGGCCAGTTCGCGGGCCTCGGTGGGGGTGCCGACGTCGGGGGGTGTGGCGTTCATGAGCGGGTCTCCCGGAAGGCGGTGAGCCGGGCGCCGACCGAGCCCGGTTCCCCGGACGCGAGGATCGCGTCGAGGTGGGCGAGGGTGGGGCGCAGCCGGTCCCCGTCGGTGAGGACGAAGGGGTACGAGCGCTGCTGCTGGTTCCACATCGGCGCGAAGAGGTCCTCGGGGTCCGACGGCCTCGCGGGCACGTCGAGCATGCGCGCCTCGAAGCCGAGCAGGCCCAGCTGGTGGATGGCGACCCCGGGCTTGCCGTCGCCGACGATGGCGGCGCCCTCCGCGGCGAGGGCCCGGACGCAGCCCTCCGCCCAGCCCCGGTAGACCCACCAGGGGACGGAGACACCGGCCTGGGAGCGGTCCATGGCGTAGTCGCGGACCAGGCGCTTGCCCTCCCGGACGTGGGCGGCGGGGGTGGCGGCGCCGAGGTGGTCGGCGAGCCGGAGCTCGTAGTCGCGCTCGACGACGAAGGGGCGGTGGGCGGGATCGCCGAGGCGGGTGCCCGCGGGGCCGCGGGAGCCGGCCAGGGTGCCGTACCCGCGCAGCCGGCCGGTCTCCTCCTCGACGACCAGCGTGTGCTGGTCGTCGAGGGCGGACGCGTCGTACGGCTCGGCGTCGAGGCCGCGAGCGGCGGCGGCCTCCTCGTTGACCCAGCCCCGCTGGAGGTACTGGGCGAGGCGGAAGCGGTGGACGTCCGCGAGGTACGGGGCGGGCAGCTGGGCGCCGCGGACGGTGAGCGTGAGGAGGCCCTCAGGGCCGGCGGCGCGGAAGATCGGTTCGCCCTCGACGGACGACTCCAGGTCGGGCAGGACGATCGCCCGGGTCGCGTGCAGCAACCGGACCCGGTATTCGGTCAGTGCGGCGGGTGCGGTCGGGGCGGTGGTCATCGGACCTCCGGGAGGCCGAACAGCTCGCCGGTGACGACCAGCGCGAGGGCCTCGGGGCTGCCCTCGTAGATGCGGGGGCCGTAGGCGTCGCGGAGCACGCGGTCCATGCCGTCCTCGCGCTGGAAGGCGGCGGCGCCGATGAGGGCCATGGCGGCGTCGGCGTTGTCGATGGCGGCGCGGTCGGCGACCATCTTGGCGATGGCCGGCTCGTAGGCCGGGGTGGGGATGACGTTGTCGGCCTTGAGCACCGCGTCCAGGTAGAGGGCGCGGGAGGCGGAGACGCGTGCGGCCATGTCGGCCAGCTTGCGGGCGGACATCTGGTGCTCGAAGAGGAGCTTGCCGCCCTGGCGGCGGGTGCCGGCCCAGGCGACGGCGCGGTCGAGCGCGTGGCGGGCGATGCCGGTGGCGACGGATGCGCAGGTGACGCGGGTGAGGTTGCCGATGGCGACGTTGAGGTCCCAGCCGCCGCGCTCGTCGCCGAGGACGTTCTCCTCGGGTACGCGCGCGTCGTCGAGGATCAGCTCGCCCGCCGGGGCGGTGCGGTAGCCGACCTTGTCGTGGATCTCGCCGCGGGTGACGCCGTCCTGCTCCAGGTCGGTGACGAAGCAGGTGAGGCCGGTGGAGCCGGGGGAGTCCTCCAGGTTCGCCATGACCGTGGCGTAGGTGGCGACCGGGGCGTTGGTGATGTACCGCTTGGTACCGGTGAGGAGGTACTCGCTGCCGGAGCGGCGGGCGACGGTCATGTCCTGGGCGTACGGGGCCTGCTGAGGCAGCACCAGGTCGGTTCCGTTGCGCTCCTCGGCGACGGCGTTGCAGGCGAGGACGGGCTCGGGGCCGAGGAACTTCGGCAGGTACTTCTCCTGGAGCTCCGGCTTCTCGCAGATGAGCAGCGGGGTCTGGAAGAGACCCGTGGCCCCGAAGATCAGCGCCATGCCGGGGTCGGCGGCGGCCAGTTCCTCCAGGGTGAGGGCGATGCCGAGCTGGCTCAGGCCCAGGCCGCCGAAGTCGCGCGGGATGGCCATGCGGAGCAGGCCGATGGCGTGACCCTTGCGGACGGTGTCCCAGTCGACCTGGCCCTTCTCGATCCGGTCGCGCTCGGCGGCGCCGGGGGCGACCTCCTCGCGGGCGAAGGCGGTGACCTCGCGCAGGATGTCGGCCTCGAAGGCGTCGAGCAGCGGGTGGTCTGCGGGGTTGTGCGTGTACGTCATGGTGATTCCTTGTCTGAGGGGTGCGGAGCCCGGGTCGGTGCGGTCGGGGGTGTCCGGAGGACGCGCCCCTGGGGCCTGTCCGGCGGATCAGGGGCCGGACCTGCCCTAGCCCGCGAGGGAGAAGGTCGTCAGGGCCTGGCCGACGGCGAAGGTCTGCATGACGGGGCCGCGGGCGGTGACGCGGCGGGCGGTCACGGTCCGCAGGAAGGTGCGGCGGCCGGCGGCGAGGTCCAGCAGGTCTGCGTGGCTGATGCCGAGGACGTGGGTGGGCTCGGCCTCGGTGACGGCGCCCTGCGGGTCGAGGGTGACCTCGGCGTCCGGTTCGGAGATCACGAAGCGGACGGTGGCGCCGGCGGCCTGCCAGGCGGCGGAGGACCGGGCGGCCTCGGACAGGGTGCGGGAGATCTCTTCGGGCGAGATGGCCATGCGGAATTCCTTCGCTCTTCTGGGGCGGAGTGAGGTGGAGGCTGCGGCGGTCGCCGGGCGTGCGGCGGGGCCGGGGGAATCGGGCCGGATGCGGAGGGAACCCGTGGACGGCGAGCCGTCTCGCATCCGCCGAAGGGAAGGGGCGAGGGCTCCTCCCGGCCGCCCCCTCGGACGACTTCGACGTTACCGATCAGTAGAAGGGTCTGTCCAAGATGTAAAGCGAGGTTCCACGGCACGGGAACCGGCCTTCCAGGCTGCGGTAACCGGCTGTCCATCGGGGCGAGTTGGGCCAGGTCGCGGTACTTGCGGTAACCCCCGGAAATGCCGAGTGGGCTTGCGGCCGGGGGAGCCGCAAGCCCACGTTCGGGGGGTGGAGAAGGGTGGTGTGGTAAGGGGTGGTGGAGGGCGCCGGTGGGCGCCCTGGTGGGGCGGAGCCGCGTCAGGCCTGCGCGGCGGCCGGCTGCTCGTCGCGGGTCAGACGGCGCAGCGCGAACGCGATGACGATCGCGATCGCGGCGCACACGGCGAGGGCGAGGAAGCCGTGGGAGACACCGGAGGTGGTGGCGTCGGCGGCGGAGGCGCCCTCCTTCAGGCGCCCGTCGACGGTGGTCGCGAGGATGGTGCCGATCACGGCGATGCCCAGCGCGGCGCCGCTCTCGTTGAAGGTGTTCAGCAGGCCGGAACCGACACCGGACTCCTCCACCTTGACGTGCGAGGTGCCGATGCCGAACAGCGGCACGAAGCAGGCCGGGAGGCCCGCCCCGATGACCGCCAGGGCCACGATCGTCAGCCAGACCGAGTCGGTGCCGGTGGCGAGGACGCCGGTGCCGACGAGCTGGAGCGCGGCGCCGAGCGCGTACATCCCGCCGAGACCCAGAGCGCCGGCGAGCGCCGGGGCGACCAGGGCGACGACGAGAGCCGCGAGGCCCATGGGCAGCAGCGAGAGGCCGGTGACGAAGGCGCTCATGCCGTGGACCTGCTGGAAGTACATGCTGGCGAGGAAGGAGCTGCTGATCATCACGCTGGCGACCAGGAGCAGGCCGATGCTGGACAGCCAGTACGTCGGCTTGCGCAGCAGGTGCAGCGGCAGCAGCGGGTCGTCCTTGCCCAGCTCCATGAAGGTCACCAGGGTCAGCAGGACCACTGCGGCGCCCAGGCTGATCCAGGCGATGGAGTCGCCGAAGCCCTCGTGGAGGCGGATCAGACCGAAGGAGAGGGCGGCGAGCCCGGCCGTGGAGACGACGGCCGAGGGGAACCGGAGCCGGCGTCCCGAGGCGGTGCGGAGCGAGGGCATGCTGCGCAGAGCGCCGACGAAGGCCGCGACGCTGATGGGGAGATTGATCAGGAAGGCCCAGCGCCAGTCGACCGCCGTGACGATCAGTCCGCCGAGCACCACGCCGATCGTGGCGCCGATCACGCCCAGGCCGCTCCAGGCGGTCAGCGCGATCTTGCGCTGCTCCTCGTCCTGGTAGACCTCCAGGATGATCGAGAGGGCGGCCGCGGAGAGCAGTGCGGCGCCGACACCCTGCGCGGCGCGCCCGGCGACGAGCAGCTCCTGGTTGCCCGCCATGCCGCAGAGCGCGGAGGCCACGGCGAAGAGGGTGAGGCCGGTGAGGAAGGTGCGCCGCCTGCCGAAGACGTCCGACACGCGGCCGCCGAAGAGGAGCAGGCTGCCGAACATCAGGACGTAGGCGCTGATCGTCCACTGGAGTCCGGTCTGGTCGGCGGGCAGGTCCCCTCCGATGGAGGGGAGGGCCACGTTCACGACCGTCGAGTCGAGCATCACCATCAACTGGGCGACGCCGACCACGACGAGAGTGGTCCAGGGGGCCTTGGCCGGCGCGTCCGGGGCGTCCGGCGCGTGCTCGGTCGGGGGTGCCAGCGTCTGCTCGGTCACCGGGTCTCCTTGCTCAGAGGTGCGAGAGGTGTGATCGGAAGTCCGATCCATGCGAATGCATCGAAGTGCTCGGCACACTACATTCATGCGCACGCATAGACAAGGGAGGGAGGGGAACCTAGTATCGGAAAGGTGACGGATACAGCTCTGACCGATCGATGGATGACCGTGATCCGCGCCGGTGCGCAGATCGTCCAGGCGGCGGAACGTCGGCTCTCCGACGAGTACGGACTCTGCACCAGCGCCTTCGAGATCATGGACGTCATGGCGCGGGAAGGCGGCTGGATCCGGGCGGGTGAGCTCAGTGCCCGCGCCGCCCGGAGCCAGCCCCAGGTCTCCCGTCTGCTCGCGCAGATGGTGAACGCGGGGTACGTCGAGCGCCGGCCCTGCGCCAACGACAAGCGCGGCTTCGACGTCCGCCTCACCGCATCCGGCAGAGGCCTCTTCGGCCGGTCCACGGCCACCATGGAGGAGCTGCTGCGCGAGCTCTCCGACGCGAGCCCGGAGGTGCGCGGGGTGCTGGGCCGCGCCTGACGCCTCCCGCCCGCCGCGCCGAAGCCTCGCGGGTGGCCAGTACCCACCGGGGGTGTCCTGTCGGCGGGACACCCCTCGGACCTGCAGGGATCGCGCCGGACCGTCCGGACGTGCGACCTGACAGAGAGCTGTCCGGGGGTACTTTTCGGACACGTACTCGCTGGTAGCCTCCAGGCGTCAACCTGCCCGGAGGCACCGCTCACGATCACGATCGGAGCGCCCGGAAGGGCGACAGTCCGGGGGGACGTCCAGGCCCGTGCGCGCACGGACCCCGACAGGGGCACCGCGCGCCGGGGGCCCGCGACGCCACGACCCCCCGGTGGACCAACAGGCACCGGAACCGCCTCCGGTGCCACACGCTCCCGACCAGGGGAGCGCCTGACACGGGGGAACAACTTGCTGAGCCAGTCCGTCCCACGACCGAATCCCGCCGCCCCGGTCGGCCGGGCCCGGGTCCACGCCACCGCCACCGCCACGCCGCGGGGGCGCGTACCGGCCGCCCCCGCGCGCGGACCCCACCCGCGCCCGACCGTCATGACGGAACGCGGCGTCTTCTTCCGCCTGCTCGGCCCGCTGGAGATCACGACGGCCGACGGCCGGCTGCCGCTCAAGGGCATGAACCAGCGGCTCGTCCTCGCCCTGCTGCTCCTGAACGCCAACCACGTCGTGCCCACCGCCGACCTGATGGACGTGCTCTGGCCGGACGGCCGCCCGCCCGCCACCGCCCGCAAGATCCTCCAGAACGCGATCTCGGCCCTCCGCGGCGTCCTCGCCCGCGGCGGCGTACCCGAGCACATCGCCTCCCTGACCAGCCAGGGCTCCGGCTACATGCTCAAGACCGCCCCCGACAACCTCGACCTGACGCGCTTCCGGCTCCTCGCCGACAAGGGCCGCGACGCACTCGCCGCGGGAGACACCGAGGAAGCCGCCCGGCTCCTGCGCGGAGCACTCGGCCTGTGGCGCGGCCGCGCCCTGGAGGAACTCGCCGACGCCGGCGCCGACTGGCCCCGGACGACCGCCGCCGACGGAGCGTGGCTGCACGCCCTGGAGGAGTACTGCGAGGCCGAACTCGCCAACGGGCGACCGCACGAGGTCATCCAGCGTCTTGAGGGCGTGGCCGCCGCCAACCCCTCACGGGAACGCACCCAGGGGCTGCTGATGACCGCCCTCTACCACTCCAGCCGCCGCGACGAGGCCCTGCGCACCTACGAACGGCTCAACCAGCGGCTGCGGGACGACTTCGGCGCGGCCCCCAGCCGGGAACTCCAGGACCTGCACAACGCCATCGTCCGGCAGGACCCCACCCCCGCCCCGGACGAGACGCCCGACCCGCGCGGCACCGCGCCCCGGCCTTCCACCGCCCCCGAACTCGACGTGCTGCACGCGCTCCTCGACCTGGTCCGACGGCAGAACCGCCCCCACGTCGTCGCCCTCACCGGTGACGAGGAGGACCGGCAGGCCGCCCTCGTCGCCCGGCTCATGGACGGCCTCCAGCAGGACGACCGGGCCACCGTCTGGCACGTGCGCTCCGGCCCCGACGGCGCCGACCTCGCCCAGGACCTGCGGGCCGCGCTGCGCCGCGCGACACCCGAACGCCCCATGGTCGCCGTCGCAGAGAACCTCCACCAGGCCGGACACCTCGTGCCGGAGTGCGTCGGGGACATCGTCGTGGAGGCGGGCCGCACGCCGCTGCTCATCGTCCTCACCGCCCGTACCGGATCCGAGGGGCTCTGGCCCGGCTGGGACAAGACCGTCCCCCGGTTCACCACCATCACCGTCTAGCGGCTCCCGCCGTCCCGGCCCCCGGCGTCCCGCTGTTCGATCACCCGGGACGCCCGGGGCCGCGGCCCGGCAGAATGCGCCCCATGCCGATACTCAGCCGCCCCGCCCTCGTCGAGCACCTCGTCCGCACCCGGATCGCGGGAGACGTCGCCACTCCGCGCGACAACAACCTCTCCCACTACCGCAAGCTCGCCAACGGCGACCGGCACTACTGGTTCGGCCTCGAGCTCGGCAACCGCTGGACCGACGAGCAGGACGTCCTCGCCGTGATGGCCGAGCGGTGCGGCGTCGTCGACGACCCGGCGCACCGGGCCGGCCAGGACACGATCGACCCCGAACTCACCGTCGACGGCCTCGACCGGATGGCCGCCCGGCTGCGCAAGGCCGCCGCGGGTCGCGAGCGGGTCCTCTTCGCGACCGGCCACCCCGGCGCGCTCATCGACGTCCACAGCCGGGTCGCCGCCGCGCTGCGCGCCCAGGGCTGCGACATCGTACGGATCCCCGGCGGGCTCGTCGCCGACGAGGGGTACGTCGTGCAGTTCGCCGACGTCGCCGTCTTCGAGCGCGGCGCGAGCCTGTGGCACACGCACTCCCCGGAGCCGATGAACGCGATCCTCGACGCGCTCGGCGAGGACGGCCGCCCGGACCTGGTGATCGCGGACCACGGCTGGGCGGGCCGCGCGGGCCAGCGGGGCATCGACTCCGTCGGCTACGCGGACTGCAACGACCCCGCCCTCTTCATCGGCGAGGCGGAGGGCACGATGCAGGTCACGATCCCCCTGGACGACCACGTCGTGGACCCGCGCTTCTACGAGCCCCTGACGGCGTACACGCTGAACGCGGCGGGGCTCGCGGGCTGACCCGCCCCGCCCGTCAGTGCGCCTGGCGGGAGGTGGGGTCCAGGTACACCCGGCGGACGGCCGGGATCCGCTCGCGCAGCCGCGTCTCGGCGCGGTCGCAGGCCCGTTCGATCTCCTCGGCCGTCGACCCGTCCCGGAAGTCGATCTTCGCGGCGACCAGGGCCTCGTCCGGACCCTGGATCAGGGTCGTCAGGTCGACCACCGCGATCACGTGCTCGTCCGCGAGCAACACCTCGTGCACGGCCTCCCGCAGGCGCGGCGGGAGCGCCCGGCCGACCAGGAGCTCCGCGTTGGAGCGGCCCAGGACCCAGGCCACGTACACCAGCAGTGCGCCGATGAGGATCGAGGCTACGCCGTCCCAGACGCCCGAACCGGTGAGCTGACCGCCGATCAGGCCGCCGGCCGCGAGCAGCAGGCCGGCCAGCGCCGCGGAGTCCTCCATGACGACGGCCTTCACGGTCGTGTCCGGGGTGTGCCGCAGGTAGCGGGCGAAAGGGGTGCGGGTGCGCCGCGCCTCGGCCCGGACCTGGCGGACCGCCGTCCGCAGCGAGAAGCCCTCCAGGACGAAGGCGACGGCGAGCACCACGTACGAGGCGACCGGATCGCCCAGGTCCTCGCCGCGGGTGAGGGTGTGGACGCCGTCGTACACGGAGAAGACCGCGCCGCCGACGAAGGTGGCGACCGCGGCCAGCAACGCCCACACGTACCGCTCGCCCGCATAGCCCAACGGATGGTCGTCGTCCGCCGGTTTCTCGCTGCGCTTGAGCGCGGCCAGGAGCAGCACCTCGGTGACCGTGTCGGCCACCGAGTGCGCCGCCTCGGAGAGCATCGCGCTGGAGCCGCTGATGAGGCCCGCGACGGCCTTGGCGACGGCGATCCCGAGGTTCGCCGCCGCCGCCACGATCACCGTGAAGGTGCTCTCACCGTTCTTCGGCCTGTCCGCCGTGATTTCTGCCATGGTCGGACTTATGCCCGGTCGTCAGCGCGGGACGCGGACCACACCCTCCTGGATGACGGAGATCGCGAGCCGCCCGTCCTGTGTGTAGATGCGGGCCTGGCCGAGACCGCGCCCGCCGGACGCGGTCGGCGACTCCTGGTCGTACAGGAGCCACTCGTCGGCCCGGAAGGGGCGGTGGAACCACATGGCGTGGTCCAGCGAGGCCCCCACGACGTCACCGACGGCCCAGCCGCCCCGCCCGTGGGCGAGGAGCACCGAGTCGAGCAGCGTCATGTCGGAGACGTACGTGGCGAGGACGACGTGCAGCAGGGGGTCGTCGGCCAGTTTGCCGTTCGTACGGAACCACACCTGCGAGCGCGGTTCGCGCGGCTGCCCGACCGAGCCCCAGGGCGGGACGTCGGCGTAGCGCAGGTCCACGGCGGCGCGGGCCTCGATCAGCCTGTCCGCGACCTCGCGGGGGAGGTGGCGGGGGAGCATCTCGGCCGGCGTGGGGAGCGACTCAGGGTCCGGGGCGGCCGGCATGTCGACCTGGTGGTCGAGCCCCTCCTCGTACGTCTGGAAGGACGCCGAGAGGTGGAAGATCGGCTGCCCGTGCTGGACGGCGACGACCCGGCGGGTGGTGAAGGAGCGGCCGTCGCGGATGCGGTCGACCGTGTAGACGATCGGCGCGCCCGGATCGCCGGGCCGCAGGAAGTACGCGTGGAGGGAGTGCGCGAGGCGGTCCTCGGGCACGGTCCGGCCCGCCGCCACCAGCGCCTGGGCGGCCACCTGGCCGCCGAAGACGCGGGGGACGAGCGCGGACCGGGACTCTCCCCGGAAGATGTCCCGCTCGATCCGCTCCAGGTCGAGCAGATCGAGCAGGCCGTCCAGGGCGCTGTGCGCGTCGGGCACTTACAGGCCCATCGACTTCGCGATGATCGTCTTCATGATCTCGCTGGTGCCGCCGTAGATGCGGTTGACGCGGTTGTCGGCGTACAGGCGGGCGATCGGGTACTCGTTCATGTAGCCGTAGCCGCCGTGCAGCTGGAGGCAGCGGTCGATGACGCGGTGGGCGACCTCGGTGCAGAAGAGCTTGGCGCTCGCGGCCTCGGCGGGGGAGAGCTCGCCCGCGTCCAGGGCCTCCAGGGCGCGGTCGGCGACGGCCTCGGCGGCGTCGACCTCGGCCTGGCAGGCGGCCAGCTCGAACTTGGTGTTCTGGAAGGAGGCGACCGGCTTGCCGAAGACCGTGCGGTCCGTGACGTACTGCTGGGCGAAGCGGATGGCGGCCTTGGCCTGCGCGTAGGCGCCGAAGGCGATGCCCCAGCGCTCGGAGGCCAGGTTGTGACCGAGGTAGGAGAAGCCCTTGCCCTCCTCGCCGAGCAGGTCCTCGGCGGGCACCTTGACGTCGACGAAGGCCAGCTCGGCCGTGTCGGAGGTGCGCAGGCCCAGCTTGTCCAGCTTGCGGCCGATGGAGTAGCCCTCGGACTTGGTGTCCACGGCGAAGAGCGAGATGCCGAAGCGGCGGTCCTCGGCCGAGGGGGCGGAGGTGCGGGCGCAGACGATCACGCGGTCGGCGTGGACGCCACCGGTGATGAAGGTCTTGGCGCCGTTGAGGACGTAGTGGCTGCCGTCCTCGGAGAGCTTGGCCGTGGTCTTCATGCCCGCGACGTCGGAGCCGGTGCCCGGCTCGGTCATGGCGAGCGCCCACATCTCCTCGCCGGTGACGAACTTCGGCAGGAAGCGCTTCTTCTGCTCGTCGGTGGCGAGCATCTTGAGGTACGGCAGGGCGAGCAGCACGTGGACGCCGGAGCCGCCGAACTGGACGCCGGCGCGCGCGGTCTCCTCGTACAGGACGGCCTCGAACTTGTGGGTGTCCAGGCCCGCGCCGCCGAACTCCTCGGGCACGTTGATGCCGAAGATGCCCAGCTCGCCGAGCTTGTCGTAGAACTCGCGCGGCGCCTGGCCCGCGGCGAACCACTCGTCGTAGACGGGGACGACCTCGGCCTCGATGAAGGCCCGGATGGTCTCCCGGAACGCCTCGTGGTCCTCGTTGAATACGGTACGGCGCACGAGCCGCCTCCTTGTCGCTGCCGGTTGTCTAAGCGCTTGCTCAGGGTGTTCTGTTCGAAGTTACCCAGCGGTCACCCGCCCTGTCCAGACTCCGCACCTGTGATCCAGAGCCCCTTCGAGGGGTCGTACGCGTGGACCGGGCTCCCCTTCGCCCGCCCACTGGTACGGAAGGGCCCCCCGCCCGGGGCCGCGATCCTCACCACACCGCTCCGCCCCTCCGAGCTCCATTCCAGCTCCAGGTGCCAGCGGCAGTCGCAGCCGGCCGCGCGGGCGGAGATCAGCAGCTCCTCGGGCTCGGCCGCGGTGACGGCGTAGGGGAACGAGACGGCCGGGATCGTCCGCCCCTCCTCCCCCGAGGCGTCGTACCCGTCGACCGGCCGCGCGAGCGGGCGCGGCCGGTCGAGGTCCACGGCGAACTGGCGGGGGGTGACGGCCCCGCCACACCCCCCGTCCATGCGGTACGCCCCCCAGGACAGCGGCTTCGCCCGTCCCACCACGCGCACGTGCAGCCCCTGGAGGACGACGGTGGAGGTCCCCTTTCCCTGCACCGAGAGCCGTACGAGCGTCTGCCCGCCGTCCACGGCGCCGAGCGCCCCCGCCCACCGGGCGGCGTCGACGGACGCCGGGGGAGCGGCGACCCGCGTCGGGGGCCGGTCGGCGAGATAGGTGTGCCCGCAGCCGCTCTCCCAGAGGGAGGCGACGGTGTACGTGAACGGGGGCGCCGTCACCGTCTCCGCGCGGTGCTGCGGTTCCCGGCCCCACCCGGACAGCAGGACGGCCCCGAGGACGAGCGCCACGACGCCGGCCACGGCACCGACGGCCATCCAGGCCTTCCGGCGGGGCCGGGCGGGGGCGACCACGACGAGCTCGGGGCCGGCCGGTCCGGCCGGACCGGCCTCCTGGGCCGGCGGTCTGCGGACGAGGTCCGCGCGCCGCCAGTGCTCCTCCAGTTCCCGCACCTCGTCTCCGGCGGCCCCGCACATCCGGGCGAGGCGCTCGATGACGGCGAAGGACTCCGGGACGGCGACCCCGGAGCAGTAGCGGTGCAGGGTGGAGGCGCTGACGCCGAGGCGCCGCCCCAGCGCCTCGTAACTCCGCCCGTCACGCGTCTTCAGCGCGCGCACCCGCGCCGCGAACTCCTCGACCTCGCCCATCGGACCGTCCCCCACTCGTTCCACCCCTGTTGTGTTCTCCCACGTCAGAGGGGGTGGAATGGTTCCGGGACGGGTGGAGGGCGCGTCGCCGTTGCCCGGGGGCGGGCGGGGACCCGACGCTGGTGGAAGCACTGACCGAACGACCCGACGGGGGATCCACCACCATGAACAGGCTCCGTACCGCATTCGCCGCCACCGCCGCTGCCGCCCTGGGCCTCGCCGCCCTCGCCACGGCCCCGGCGCAGGCCGCCGCCCAGCCCGCCTTCCTCGCCGCCTCCCAGATGCCGCCGTCGTCGACGCCGTGGACCGCCACCCGGGTCTTCACCGGCGTCCCGGAGAACGGCGGCGCCCTCTGCGCCCCGTACAAGATCCCGGCGCAGAACACCCGCTACCGCGAGTTCAGCACCGAGCTCGACACCAACGGCGTCCAGATCACCACCGTCGCCCGCACCGAGGCCGACGCCGTGAAGCTGGTCGACACCCTCCGCAAGGCGCTCGCCGGCTGCGGCCCCCTGCTGGAGCGGCAGAACCCGGGCCTGCACGCCGTCAGCGCCTCCCACGGCAAGCTCGCCGTGGAGGAGGGCGCCTGGGTCTACAGCCTGGACACCGCCGACCCGCAGATCGGCAGCACCGACATCCACCTGTTCTCCGTCGGCCGAGACGGCCGCACCGTCACCTTCGTCCGCTGGGGCCAGATGGGCGACTTCAAGGACGCCCCGCTGACCGCCTTCCGCGCGACGGCGAAGACGGCGGTGAACAAGCTCTGGTGACGTGACGGGAGACCGGCCGGGTCACGCGGCGCGCAGCGCGAACCACAGCTCCATCCGTACGTCCGGATCGTCCAGGTCCCGGTCGAGGAGCGCCGCGCAGCGGGCGACGCGCTGGCGGACGGTGTTGCGGTGCAGGCCGGTCGCCACCGCCGTCCGGTCCCAGCTGCCGTGGAGGGAGAGCCAGACCCGGAGCGTCTCGGCGAGGGGCTCGGTGAGCGGGGCCAGCAGCCCCCGGGCGTAGGCGGCGGCCTCGTCGCGGTCCACGAGCGCGGCGAAGCCGCTGGCCCGGTGCCGGACGAGCGCCGCCCGGGAGGCCTCCGCCCGCCGCAGCGCCCGCGCCGCCTGCGCCTCCCCGGCCGCGAGCTCGACGGCCGCCACGGGCGCGCTCGCCCCGAGCGTCCACCCCTCCTGGGCGGTCACGGGGGCGGAGGAGGGGAGGAGGAGCCGTACGGTTCCTTCCTCCTGGGCCATCAGCGCCGTCCCCAGCGCCGCCGCCAGGCTCGCCGCCGCGAACGGGGTGCCGTCGCCGCCCCGCGCGTGGACCACCGTCCACGGGCCAGGACCGAGCACGCCCGCGACCTCCGCCGGGTCCGCGCCGAGCAGCAGCCGGACCAGGGCCCCGTCCCGTACCGTCACGTCCGCGCCCCGGTGCGGAGCCGTGAGCAGGGAGAGCAGGACCACCGCCACGCCCGCGATCGTGTGGTCGCCCGGACCGCGCCGCTCCGTCGCCACCCCGAGCGTCAGACCGTCCCCGCCGCCCAGCGCGTACGCGGCGAGCCGCAGCCCGCCACCGTCCCCGCTCGCCGAGGCCGGCCCGCCCGGACGCGGCCCGAGCACCGCCGCGAGCTCCCGCAGCGCCCGCGCCGCCTCCGCCGGGACCTCCCGGCCGGCCGCCGCCGACTCCGTGCCGTCCGTCCCGAACAGCACCGCCCGCCCCCCGAGCCGCGAGGCGAGCGCGCCAAGCACGGCCGGGACCGGCGCCGGCCGGGCGGCGGCCGCCGCCAGGGACTGCTGGGCCTCGGTCACCCGGCGCAGCTCGTGCAGCCGGGCCTCAGCCATCAGCCGCCACAGCGCCCGCGCCACCGTCGTGAACGGGGTCCGGGGCGGGACCTCCACGAGGGGCAGGCCGTGCCGCTCGCACGCCGCGACGAGCTCCGGCGGCACCGTGTCGTACACCGGCGTCACCCCGAAGGCGAGCGCCGCCGCCCCCGCCTCCACGACCCGCTCGACGTAGTGCGCCGGATCGGTGAGCTGCACGCCGGCCGTCATGAGCAACTCGCCGCCGAGCAGGTACGGATAGGGGTCCGCCATCTCCGAGGTGTGCACCCAGTGCAGCGGCACGTCCTCGGGGCCGGTGAGCAGCCGCAGGCCCAGGTCGGGGCGGGCGAGCAGCGCGGTCAGCGGGACCGGGGGTGCCGGGGGAGTGGAGCCGGCCTCGGAGGGAGACGTCGGGGTCATCGGCATGGGCCCTTCGTACATCCCCCGCCCGGACAGTGGAGGAAACGTACACTTCAATGTGGCTTTCGGGCGACTTACCGTCGAGCCGGACCCCGACCACAGCTCCAGGAGGACCCCGACCATGAGCAGCAGCGACCAGAACGCCTTCCGCGGCCCGATCGACTCGTCCCGCGTCCCGCGGTACGCCGGTCCCGCGACGTTCGCCCGTCTGCCGCGCCTCGACGAGGTCGGCACCGCCGACGTCGCCGTGGTCGGCGTCCCCTTCGACAGCGGCGTCTCCTACCGCCCCGGCGCCCGCTTCGGCGGCAACGCCATCCGCGAGGCCTCCCGCCTGCTCCGCCCGTACAACCCGGCGCAGGACGCCTCCCCGTTCGCCCTCGCCCAGGTCGCGGACGCCGGTGACATCGCCGCCAACCCGTTCAACATCCACGAGGCCGTCGAGACCATCGAGGCCGCCGCCGACGACCTCCTCGGCACCGGCGCCCGCATGATGACCCTCGGCGGCGACCACACCATCGCCCTGCCGCTGCTGCGCTCCGTCGCCAAGAAGCACGGCCCCGTCGCCCTGCTCCACTTCGACGCGCACCTCGACACCTGGGACACCTACTTCGGCGCCGAGTACACCCACGGCACCCCGTTCCGCCGGGCCGTCGAGGAGGGCATCCTCGACACCTCCGCCCTCTCCCACGTCGGCACCCGCGGCCCGCTCTACGGCAAGCAGGACCTCACCGACGACGAGAAGATGGGCTTCGGCATCGTGACGTCCTCCGACGTCTACCGCCGCGGCGCCGACGAGGTCGCCGACCAGCTGCGCCAGCGCATCGGCGACCGCCCGCTGTACATCTCCATCGACATCGACTGCCTCGACCCGGCCCACGCCCCCGGCACCGGCACCCCCGAGGCCGGCGGCATGACCTCCCGCGAGCTCCTGGAGATCCTCCGCGGCCTCTCCTCCTGCAACCTGGTCTCCGCCGACGTCGTCGAGGTCGCCCCGGCGTACGACCACGCCGAGATCACCGCGGTCGCCGCCTCGCACACGGCGTACGAACTGACGACGATCATGTCCCGCCAGATCGCCGCGGGCCGGGCCGCCGACGCGAAGTAACCTCGGGCGGCAGCGGGCCGAGGTACGGGGTGGGGCGCGGCCCGGTGGTCGGGTCGTGCCCCACCCGTTCGTCCCCCCGGGACTTCGTCCAGGGGGCACCCCCAGTGGAACGCCTGCCCAGGACCTGACCGCCACCCCGAAGGGACGCCCCCTCATGACCCACGACCACGACCTGGTCCTGCGCCCCACCGCCGCACAGACCGAGGCGGCCCTCAACCCGCCCTCCGGGCGCAACGGCGGCGACCTCGTCGTCGAGACCCTCACCGGCCTCGGCGCCACCACGGTCTTCGGCCTCCCCGGCCAGCACGCCCTCGGCATGTTCGACGCCCTGCGCCGCTCCACGCTGCGGTACGTCGGCCTCCGCGTCGAGAACAACGCCGGCTTCGCCGCCGACGCGTACGGCCGGATCACCGGCGAGGCCGCCCCGCTGCTGCTCTCCACCGGCCCCGGCGCGCTCATGTCGCTCGCCGCGCTCCAGGAGGCGGCCGCCGCCTCCGCCCCGGTCATCGCGATCGGCAGCCAGATCCCGGTGGCCGGGCTCGGCGGCGGCCGCCACGGCTACCTCCACGAGCTCCGCGACCAGCAGGCCTCGTTCCGGGACGTCGTGAAGTCCGTCCACACGGTCCGTACGCAGTCCCAGATCCCGTCCGCGATCGCGGCCGCCTGGGAGTCGGCGCTCACGGCCCCGCACGGCCCCGTCTGGGTGGAGATCCCGCAGGACGTGCTCCTCGCCGAGACGAGCCTGCCCGTGGTCACCGCCATGGACGCGACGCCCGAGGAGGTCGTCCCGCGCCCCGAGCTGACGGCGGTCGCCGCGCACCTCCTGGCGAACGCCGAGCGGCCCGCGATCATCGCGGGCGGCGGGGTCGTCCGCTCCGACGCCTCCGGCAAGCTCCTCGCACTCGCGGAGAAGCTCGACATCCCCGTCGTCACCACCTTCGGCGGCAAGGGCGCCTTCCCCTGGGAGCACCCGCTCTCGCTCCAGTCCTGGCTGGAGGACCGGCACACCACCGACTTCCTGGAGGACGCCGACGTCCTCCTCGTCGTCGGCTCGGGCCTCGGCGAGCTGTCCTCGAACTACCACACCTTCGCCCCGCGCGGCCGGGTGATCCAGATCGAGGCCGACGCGGGCAAGCTGGAGTCCAACCACCCGGCGCTCGGCATCCACGCGGACGCCCGCCTCGCGCTCCAGGCGCTCCTGGAGACGGCCGGGGAGCGCCGGGACCCCGCCGCCCCCGAGCGGGTCGCCGCCGTCCTCGGCAAGGTCCGGGAGCGGATCGCCGCGCAGGACCTCGGCCTGGAGCAGCGGATCGTCGCGGCGGTGCGGGAGGCGCTCCCCGACCGGTCCCCGAGCTTCTGGGACATGACGATCCTGGCGTACTGGGCGTGGTCGGCCTTCGACGCCCGGCACCCGAACACGATGCACTCCGCCCAGGGCGCGGGCGGTCTCGGCTACGGCTTCCCCGCCGCCCTCGGCGCGGCCACCGCCGACCCCTCGCAACCGGTCCTCGCGGTCTCCGGCGACGGCGGCGCGATGTACTCGATCGCGGAGCTGGCGACGGCGAAGCAGTACGGCCTGGACGTGACCTGGCTGATCGTCGACGACGGCGGCTACGGGATCCTGCGGGAGTACATGACGGACGCGTTCGGCGAGGCCACGGCCACCGAACTCACCCGGCCGGACTTCGTCGCCCTGTCCGAGTCGTTCGGCGTCCCGGCCACCCTGACGACCCCGGAGACCCTGACGGCGGACCTCGCGAAGGCCCTCGCCACGCCGGGCCCGTCGGTGGTCGTCCTCCCGGCCCTCCTGAGGATGTTCGAGCCGACGCACCTGTGACGGGTGCCGGTGGCCCGCCCCTTGAGGCGGGGGCGGGTCACCGCTCAGTCGACGAGCCCCTCCCAGGCCTTCCGGTACGCGGCGAGTTGCGCCTCGTACCCCTGGCGGAAGTGCTCCGCCTCCGCCTGGGTGAGGCCGGCACGGACCATGAACCGCGGGGGCGTCAGCCGCGCCACGTCGGCGAAGGCCTCCGCCGCCGCCCCGGCGACGGTCCCGCCCCGCTCGCGGGCGGTCAGCAGCTCCGGGCCCACGGTCCGCAGGAAGCCCTCGAAGACCGTCCGCGGCTTGCCGGCCGTCTCCTTCAGCTCCCGTTCGGTCACCTGCGCCACCCGCCCGGCCGCGGCGAACCCCCGCACCGCGCGCAGCGCCGCGTACAGCCGCCCCCACTGATACGGCCTGCCGTCCTCGACCCGTGCCATGCACTCTCCTTCCGCTCGGCTGCGCCAGGGGCCTCCTACCCAGAACCGGTCGCACCCGCGCGGGCAACCTTCACGGCGCGGGTCCCCCTCGGCCTCCCGCTCCTGGCCGGGGGTCCTAGGACCACGGTCCCGTCTTTGTTGCGGCGGGATGAAATCGCACGTCGGCCGTGTTGGGGCTTCCGGTAGAGCAGGACGGACGGGAGGCCACTCGTGGCGGCGGTCGGGGAAGAACAGCAGGGCTGGGCGCGCAGGCTGGCCGGGTACGCGTGGCGGTACAAGGCGAACACGCTGCTCGCGCTCGGGTCCTCGCTGGCCGGTATGGCCGTGCTCGCGCTCGTGCCGCTCGTCACCAAGGTGATCATCGACGACGTCATCGGGACGAAGACCCGGGACCTCGGCGTCTGGACGGGGCTCCTCATCGGCGCCGCCGTCCTCGTCTACCTCCTCACCTACGTCCGCCGCTACTACGGCGGACGCCTCGCTCTCGACGTCCAGCACGACCTGCGGACCGACATGTACGCCACCGTCATCCGGCTCGACGGGCGCCGGCAGGACGAGCTGTCCACCGGGCAGGTCGTCGGGCGGGCCACCAGCGACCTCCAGCTGATCCAGGGCCTGCTCTTCATGCTCCCGATGACCATCGGGAACGTCCTGCTGTTCCTGATCTCGCTGGCCGTCATGGCCTGGCTGTCGATCCCGCTCACCCTCGTCGCGCTCGCCGTCGCCCCCGCCCTCTGGTGGATCGCCAAGCGCAGCCGTACCCGTCTCCACCCCGCCACCTGGCACGCCCAGCAGCAGGCCGCCGTCGTCGCCGGCGTCGTCGACGGGGCCGTGACCGGCGTCCGGGTCGTCAAGGGCTTCGGCCAGGAGGACCAGGAGACCGGCAAGATCCGCGAGGCCGGGCGGAAGCTCTTCGCCGGCCGGCTGCGGACGATCCGGCTGAACTCGAAGTACACCCCGGCCCTCCAGGCCGTGCCCGCCCTCGGCCAGGTCGCGGTCCTCGCGCTCGGCGGCTGGCTCGCCTACCGGGGCCAGATCACCCTCGGCACCTTCGTCGCCTTCTCCGCCTACCTGGCCTCCCTCGTCGGACCGGTCCGCATGCTCGCCATGGTCCTCACCGTCGGCCAGCAGGCCCGCGCCGGCGTCGAGCGGGTCTACGACCTCATCGACACCGAGCCGGTGATCAAGGACGGGACGAAGGAACTGCCCGCCGACGCGCCCGCCACCGTGGAGTTCGACGACGTGTCGTTCGCGTACGAGGGCGCCTCCGGCAATGTCAGGCCCGTACTGGACGGCTTCTCCCTGGAGATCCGCCCCGGCGAGACCGTCGCCGTCGTCGGCGCCTCCGGCTCCGGCAAGTCCACCGTCTCGCTCCTCCTGCCCCGCTTCTACGACGTCACCCACGGCGCCGTCCTCGTCG
Organism: Streptomyces sp. NPDC034084; assembly: GCF_055575535.1. NCBI lineage: Bacteria > Bacillati > Actinomycetota > Actinomycetes > Kitasatosporales > Streptomycetaceae > Streptomyces > Streptomyces sp. NPDC034084. Next base: position 992,946 of record NZ_JBVISK010000001.1, on the reverse strand, counting down.
GCGGCCACGACGTCCGCGAGCTCACCCTCGACTCCCTGCGCGCCGCCGTCGGCCTCGTCCCCGAGGACTCCTTCCTCTTCTCCGACACCGTCGCCGCGAACATCGCGTACGGCGCCCCCGACGCCACCCGCGAGCAGATCGAGACCGCCGCCCGCGCCGCCCAGGCCGACCGCTTCATCACCGAGCTCCCGGACGGGTACGACACGAAGGTCGGCGAGCACGGCCTCACCCTCTCCGGGGGCCAGCGCCAGCGCGTCGCGCTCGCCCGCGCCATCCTCACCGACCCCCGGCTGCTCCTCCTCGACGACGCCACCTCCGCCGTCGACGCCAAGGTCGAGCACGAGATCCACGAGGCGCTGAAGTCGGTCATGGCGGGCCGTACGACCCTGCTCATCGCCCACCGCCGCTCCACCCTCGGCCTCGCCGACCGCATCGCCGTCCTCGACGACGGCCGCCTCGCCGACATCGGCACCCACGCCGAGCTGGAGGCCCGGTCCCCCCTCTTCCGCCGCCTCCTCACCGACCCCGAGGAGCTCGGCGCCGTCTCGCCCGGTCACGTCACCCCGCCCGAGCTCCCCGAGGACCGCACCCTGCGGGCCGAGCTGGACGCCGAGTTCGACGCCGAGCGGGGCATCACCCCCACCCTGTGGGTACGGGACGAGACCACCGGCCGCGAGAGCGCCGCGCCCGGAGCGACGCCCGAGCTGCTCGCCGCCGTCGAGGCGCTGCCGCCGGCCACCGACACCCCCGACGTCGACGAGGCCCGTGCCGTCGCACCCGAGGACGCGTACGGGCTGCGCCGGCTGCTCCGGGGCTTCGGCGCCCCGCTGCTCATCAGCCTCGGCCTGGTCGCCCTCGACGCGGGCGCGGGCCTGCTCCTTCCGGTCCTGATCCGGCACGGCATCGACGAGGGCGTGAACCGGCTCGCGATCGGCGCCGTCTGGGCGGCCTCCGCGCTCGCCCTGGTCACCGTCCTCGTGCAGTGGGTGGCGCAGACCGCCGAGACCCGGATGACCGGCCGCACCGGCGAGCGGGTCCTCTACGCGCTGCGCCTGAAGATCTTCGCCCAGCTCCAGCGCCTCGGCCTGGACTACTACGAGCGCGAGCTGACCGGCCGGATCATGACCCGGATGACCACGGACGTCGACGCCCTGTCGACGTTCCTCCAGACGGGCCTGGTCACCGCCTTCGTCTCGGTCGTCACCTTCTTCGGGATCATGGTCGCGCTGCTCGTGCTCGACCTCCAGCTCGCCCTGGTCGTCTTCGCGACCCTGCCGGTCCTCGCCGTCGCCACGTACTACTTCCGCCGCTCCAGCGTGAAGGCGTACGAGCTGGCGCGGAAGCGGATCAGCGTCGTCAACGGCGACCTCCAGGAGTCGGTCTCCGGCCTGCGGATCGTGCAGGCCTTCCGCCGCGAGCGCTCGGGCGCGGCCCGCTTCGCGGAGCGCAGCGACGCCTACCGCCAGGCGCGCGTCCGGGGCCAGTGGCTGATCTCCATCTACTTCCCCTTCGTGACCCTGCTGTCCTCGGCCGCCGCGGCCGCCGTCATGATCGTCGGCGCGAACCGGATCGAGGCCGGCACCCTCACCACCGGCGCGCTCGTCGCCTACCTCCTCTACATCGACCTGTTCTTCGCCCCCGTGCAGCAGCTCTCGCAGGTCTTCGACGGCTACCAGCAGGCCGCCGTCTCGCTCAAGCGCATGCAGGAGCTCCTCCAGGAGCCGACGTCGACCGCCGCCGCCGACGCGCCCCTGGACGTGCTGTCGCTGCGCGGCGAGATCGCCTTCGAGAACGTGTCCTTCGCGTACGGGGACGAGGAGGAAGCCCTCACGGGCATCGACCTGCGGATCCCCGCCGGGCAGACCGTCGCCTTCGTCGGCGAGACCGGCGCCGGGAAGTCCACCCTGGTCAAGCTGGTCGCCCGGTTCTACGACCCGACCAGCGGCCGGGTCACGGCCGACGGCACCGACCTGCGGGACCTCGACCTCACCGCGTACCGCCACCGGCTCGGCGTCGTCCCCCAGGAGGCGTACCTCTTCGCCGGGACGATCCGCGACGCCATCGCGTACGGCCGGCCCGAGGCGACCGACGCCGAGGTCGAGGCGGCGGCCCGTGCGGTCGGCGCGCACGACATGATCGCCACGCTCGACGGCGGCTACCTCCACGAGGTCGCCGAGCGCGGCCGGAACCTCTCCGCCGGGCAGCGCCAGCTGATCGCCCTCGCCCGCGCCGAGCTCGTCGACCCGGACGTCCTGCTCCTGGACGAGGCCACGGCGGCCCTGGACCTGGCGACCGAGGCCCAGGTCAACCAGGCCACCGACCGGCTCGCGGGCCGCCGCACGACCCTGGTCGTCGCCCACCGGCTGACCACGGCGGCCCGCGCGGACCGCGTGGTCGTCATGGACCACGGGCGGGTCGCGGAGGACGGCACCCACGAGGAACTCCTCGCCCGGGGCGGCCGGTACGCGTCGCTGTGGAACACCTTCATCGGGGAGACGGGGGCGGAGGCGGAACCCGAGCGGGTCTGAGGACGGGCCGCCGGGCGGGGGCGGGGCGGGACGGGCGGGGCTCCGAGGACGGCCGGGCGGAGGCAACCGTTCGGGCGGAGGCAACCGTTCCGGGGGCGGGCGCGTCGTACGTCCGTACGTCGAGCCACCCGGGAGGGGAACGCATGTCCAAGGACACGAGGAAAGCGCGCCGACCGCACGCGCGCGTGCTCGCCCCGCTCCTCGCCGCCCTCGCGCTGCTCCTCCTCCCGGTACCGGGCCCCGGTGGCGGGACCGCCGACGCCGCCTCCGTCTGCCACGGCCGGCCCACCCGGACGATCACCTTCGCCACCGGGGAACTGCGCCTCTACCGGACCCGCCAGTACGTCTGCGCCGTCACCGTCGCGAAACGGCCCGGCCCCCGCCGTCCGATGGCCGTCTCGCTCCAGGCCCGCGGCGCCCGCCCCGTCACCCGGGCGGGCAGCTTCGACCGTCAGGCGGGCCCCCTGACCGTCCACGCCCTCAACCGGTGCGTCCGAGCGAGCGGTTCGGTGGCGGGCCGGGGGACGGCGACGGGCTGGATCCTGTGCTGATGTGCGGATAAGTCCAAGAGTAAGGATCAACTGGGTCTGGCGGTCCACACGTTGCCCCCGCTAGGTTCGCGACACCGTTGTGAACCAAGGGGAGGGTGAATGCGCAAGTCGCTGAGATGGGCGCTGTCGCTTTCGGTGCTCATAGGCACCGTCGGGTCGACCGGTGTGGCTACCGCCGCGGACACGGAGACCGGCAGCGCGACCGTCGTCGACTCGCAGAGCACGAGCACGACCGCGGACATCAAGGACCGCATCCTGGCGATCCCGGGGATGAGCCTGATCGAGGAGAAGCCGTACGCCGGCTACCGCTACTTCGTCCTGGAGTACGTCCAGCCGGTCGACCACCACCGCCCGTGGGCGGGCACGTTCAAGCAGCGGATCTCGATCCTCCACAAGGACACGAGCCGCCCCACCGTCTTCCGCACCAGCGGCTACGGGCTGAGCACGACTCCGAGCCGGACCGAGCCGACGCGGATCATCGACGGCAACCAGGTTTCCATGGAGTACCGCTTCTTCACGCCGTCCCGCCCGCAGCCCGCCGACTGGTCGAAGCTGGACATCTGGCAGGCGGCCAGCGACCAGCACCGGATCTACACGGCGCTGAAGCGGATCTACGGCCAGAAGTGGCTCTCCACCGGCGCCTCCAAGGGCGGCATGACCGCCACGTACTACGAGCGCTTCTACCCGCGCGACATGGACGGCGTCGTCGCGTACGTCGCTCCCAACGACGTGGTCAACAAGGAGGACTCGGCCTACGACCGGTTCTTCGAGACCGTCGGCACCGAGGACTGCCGCGACCGCCTGAACGCCATGCAGCGCGAGGCCCTCGTCCGCCGCGAGCCGCTGGAGAAGAAGTACCAGGCCTGGGCCGAGTCCGAGGGCGCCACCTTCAACACGGTCGGCTCGCTCGACAAGGCGTACGAGGCCGTCGTCCTCGACTTCGTGTGGGGCTTCTGGCAGTACTACGGCCAGGACGTCTGCGACCAGATCCCGGACGCGGCGACCGCGAGCGACGACACCGTCTACGAGACGATCGACGCCTACTCCGGCTGGTCCGCCTACACCGACCAGGGCCTGGAGTACTACACGCCGTACTACTACCAGGCGGCGACCGAACTCGGCTCGCCCACCATCAAGCAGCCGCACCTCAACGGCCTGAGCCGCTACGGCTACCAGCCGGCCAGCAGCTTCGTGCCGCGCGAGATCCCCATGAAGTTCAGGCCGCAGGCGATGCGGGACGTCGACGACTGGGTCCGCAAGAACGCGAACCGGATGCTCTTCGTCTACGGCGGCAACGACCCGTGGGGCTCCGAGAAGTTCCGCCTCGGCAAGGGCGCGCGCGACAGCTACGTGTACGTGGCGCCGGGCGCCAACCACGGCGCGAACGTCGCGGGTCTCGTCGACGCGGAGCGCGAGAACGCGACGGCCCGCATCCTGGCCTGGGCGGGGGTCCCCGCGCCGGCGGTCCAGGCGGCCCAGCCGCTGGCGGCCTTCGACGCGCGCATCGACGCCCCGGTCGACGAGGACGCCACCCGGGAACACGGCCTGCGCCCGTAACTCACCTCGTCGCCACCAGGATTCCGCGCTCTGAACCCGCACCGCACCGGCGGTGCGGGTTCAGGCACGTGAGGCCGAGGCGCCGCGAAGGGCGCCGCGTCCTCAGCGCGCGTACGACAGCCCGTACCCCACCGGGTACAGCACCTTCGCCGGGTCGTTCGCGTCCGGGACCGGGACGGGGAGCCGGCCCCGGGGCCGGGCTCGGCCCGCCAGGACGCGGACGGCGGCGCGGAGTTCGACGTCGGTCCAGGAGTACGCCGCGAGGGTCGCCCGCTGGCCGCCGAGACGCGCGATGTCGTACGGGTTGCGGATCGCGACCGTCACCACGGGCACGCCGGTCGCGACGAGCCGTGCGACGAGCGTGCGCTGCGGGCTGGTGGCACCGACGTTGTACGTGCCCACGAGCACCACGTCCTTGCCGGCCGCCGCCGCCACCGCCTCCTCGATCTTCGCGGCCGTCGGGGTGATCCCGGTCGAGAGCGCGGTCGCGGTGAAGCCCAGTTCGTTCAGGGCGGTCGCGAGCGTCGTGGTCGGCGGGCCCGTCGTACCGGACGGCGAGGCCGGGTCGGCGCCGACGACGAGGACCGAGCCGTGGGAGGCCGGGCTCAGCGGCAGGAAGCCGTCCTCGTTGAGCAGCAGCGTCGTGGTCGCCTCGGCGATCCGGTCGGCGTGGGCGCGGTGGGCCTCGGTGCCCACCACCCGGTCGACGCCCGCCCGGGTCGCGTACGCCTGCCGGAAGAGGCCCAGCTTCGCCTTGAGCCGCAGGATCCGAAGGATCGATTCGTCGAGCCGGGCCTCCGTCAGCTCGCCGTCCTTGACGGCCTTCAGGACCGCGTTCCAGGCCACGTCCAGCCTGGGCGGGTTGAGCAGCTGGTCCACCCCCGCCTTCAGGGCGAGGACCGGGACGCGCTCGTCCCCGTACTTGGTGCGCACGCCCTCCATCGCCAGGGAGTCCGTGACCACCACCCCGTCGTAGCCGAGCTGTTCGCGCAGGATGCCGGTGAGGATGGGCCGGGAGAGCGTCGCCGGGTCCTCGCTGGGGTCGAGCGCGGGGACCACGATGTGCGCGGTCATGATCGAGTCGATGCCGGCGGCGATCGCCGACCGGAACGGCGGCGCGTCGAGCGCGGCCCACTGCTCCCGGGTGTGGGTGATCGTCGGCAGGCCGTAGTGGCTGTCGACGGCGGTGTCGCCGTGACCCGGGAAGTGCTTGGAGGTGGCCGCGACCCCGGCCCGCTGGTACCCCTCGACCTGGGCGGCGACGAGACCGGCGACGGCCTGCGGGTCGGAGCCGAAGGAACGGACCCCGATGACCGGGTTGGCCGGGTTGACGTTCACGTCGGCGACGGGGGCGTAGTTCTGCCGGATGCCGACGGCGGCGAGCTCCTCGCCCGCGATCTGCGCGGCCTTACGGGCGTCCGCGCGCGAACCGCCCGCGCCGAGTGCCATCGCCCCGGGCAGCAGCGTGGCGGGCTTGCCGACCCGGCAGACGATGCCGTGCTCCTGGTCGGTGGAGATGAGCACCGGGACCGGGGTGGGCTGCGCGAGCGCGGCCTGCTGGATGCCGTTGGAGAGCGCGGCGATCTGCTGCGGGTCGCGGGTGTTGTGGGCCCAGGCGAAGTAGATGATGCCGCCGACGTGGTAGCGCTCGACCAGCTCGGCGGCGGTGCGGACACCGATCTCCGTGAGGTTGGCGTCGATGTCGGCCTGGTCGGGGGCGGTGGCGGAGTGGCCGTAGACCCGCATCACGAAGAGCTGGCCGACCTTCTCCTCGAGCGACATCCGGTCGATGATCCGCCGGAGCCTGCGGTCGGTCGCGTCCGTGGAGGCCGCGTGGACGACGGGGGCGGCGGCACCGGTGACGGCGGCCGCGGCGGCGGCGGCGGTCACCGTGAGAAGGGTGCGTCGGGAGGGGGCGGGGGCGCGGTGGTGCACTGATGCTCCTTCCGGCCGTGCAAGGTTGAAGGAAACTTCCAAGGAGTCACGGATAGCCCGAAAGTAACTGCCAGGTCAAGGACCCGCGCAGGAATCGCCCGCGCCCGCCTCAGGCGGCGGACGCGACCGAGGGCCGGAGCCTTTGGAGCGTACGGACCGTCTCCCGGATCGCCGGGCGCCGCGCCGTCCCCGTCCGCCACATGGCGTGCAGCCGGCGCGTCGGCCCCGGCTCGAGCCGCACCCGCGTCACCTCCGGCGGTAGGGCCCCGCGGCCCAGACACGGGACGATGCCCCGCGCCACCAGGTTCCTGGGGGAGGGCGTGAGCCCCCTCCCCTGGTGCGCAGTAGTGCTGCTCGTCGGGGGAGTGGCCCTGACGCCGGTCCACCGCAAGGCGGTTGGGAAGCCGGAGGCTAGGGTGCTGGTGCCGACGCCGAACGGGGGAGCGACACCATGACCCATCCGCAGCATCCGCAGTCGTACGGGCAACCGCACCCGTACGGCCAGCCCCAGCCCTCCCCGCCCCACGGGTGCGAGGTCTGCGGCGCGCAGCCCGCCGTCGCGGCGACCGTCCGCGCCCACCAGGGCATGGTCGTCATCATGCGCACGCTCACCCGGCGCGGCGTCTTCTGCCGCACCTGCGGCCTCGCCGTCTACCGGACCATGACCTCCGACACGCTCGTGACCGGCTGGTGGGGCGTGTTCTCGCTGTTCGTCACGCCGTTCGTCGTGCTCGGCAACGTCGTCGGCGCCCGCGCCGCGTTCCGCCGTCTGCCCGAGCCGTACGGTGCGTGGCGGCCGCCCCTGGACCCGGGCCGGCGGGTGCTGCGCCGCGCCCCCGCGATGCTGGTCCTCACCCCGTTCGCGCTCGTCGCCGCCGCGATCCCGACGCTCCTGCTCATCGGGTTGATCGCGGGCCCCGGCGGTGAGGGCGAGCGGGTCGGGCTCTCCGTGGGCGACTGTGTCGACAACACCGCCGACTGGCCGGAGCAGGCCCTCCTGAAGGTGGACTGCGGCTCGCCGCAGGCCGAGTACATCGTGACGGACCAGGCGTCCTGCGGGCCGGAGGACTACATCCTGTACGCCGAATACCAGATGAACTCCCCGGGGAGGCCGGGCCACTGTGTCACGCCGCTGTGACCGCACGCCGCTGAGAGGTTCCGCCCCCGTATGACCTTCGAGAACGTCACCGTCGACAGCGCCGAACCCGCTCCCGGCACCCTCCTCCTCGCGGGCATCCCCGGCAGCGGCAAGTCGACGGTCGCGGCTGCCCTCGCGGCCCGTTTCGCCCGCGCCGCGCACATCGAGGTCGACCACCTCCAGGAGCTGATCGTCCAGGGCGGCCACTGGCCGACTCCGGACGGCGACCCGGAGGCGGACCGCCAGATCCTGCTGCGCGCCCGCAACGGCTGCCTGCTCGCGGACAGTTTCGCCGCGGCGGGGTTCCTGCCGGTCCTCGACGACGTGGTCGTACGCCGCTCCCACCTGGACTTCTACCGCGCCCACGCGAAGGCGGCCCCGCTCCACGTGGTGATCCTGGCCCCCGGCCCGGTCAAGGCCTGGGAGCGCAACAACGCCCGTCACAAGAAGCTGACGACGAACTGGGCCTTCCTGGACGACGCCATGCGCGCGGAACTCTCGGGCGAGGGCGTCTGGATCGACAACGCGGACCAGACGGTCGAGGAGACGGTCGACGCGGTCCTCGCGGCGACGGGCCTGACGCCGCGGAAGTAGCTCAGCCCCCGGAGCGCGGGAAGCCGTCGGTCTTCACCACGATCTCGCGCCCTTCGAGGGGCAGGACGAGGTCCTCGCCGAAGGGGATCGTCTCCTGCTCCGTGTAGACGCCGGTGCGGGCGGGCTTGCTGTGCACGGTGCAGACGTTCTCGGACGGGTCGATGATCACATAGAGCGGGAGCGCGCACTCCGCGTACATCCGGAGCTTCTTCTCGAAGTCGTTGTCCCGCGTGCTGAGCGAGATGATCTCCAGCACGGCCTCCAGACTGTGCCACTCGAAGCGGCCGCGCCTGTTCCGCTCGGAGCCGGGGGCGATGATGGCCAGGTCGGGGGCGTAGCCGTAAAGGCTCGACGGGAAGTCGATCATGACGTCCGAGAGGATCTCCCCGTGCCCGGCGAGCTGCTGCTCGATCTGGGGGGCGGCCCGCAGGATCACCTTCCACCGCTGCTCGCCCTGGGGGGTCATGATGATCTTTCCATCCGTGATTTCGACGCGGTAGCCATTGGGCAGGGAGACGCCGTCCAGGACGTCCCAGGCGCTGGAAAGGTCCATCAGTATGGTCGTCATGCGCTCCTCCGTGTGGCGCTCGTCACCACGATGGCGGCCGCCTACCCCCGAGGCGCCCCCGTCGACCCCCGTACCACCAGCTCCCCCGGAACCGTCTCCACGCCTCCCGCCGGAGGCTCCTCCGCGCCCATGGCCAGGCGGCCCGCCCGTACCCCCGCCTCGTGCAGCGGCAGGCGTACGGTCGTGAGGGCCGGGACCGCGTCCACCGAGAACGGCAGGTCGTCGAAGCCCGCGACCGACACGTCCCCGGGGATGGAGAGACCCCGCTCCCGCAGGGCCGCGCAGACGCCCAGCGCGACCGTGTCGTTGGCCGCGACGACCGCCGTGAGGTCCGGGTCGCGGGCGAGGAGCTCGGTCGTCGCCGCGTGGCCGGAACCCCGGTCGTACGGCCCGTGGACCGTCGGGCCCTCGGCCACCCCCGCCGCCGCGAGCGCCTCCCGGTGGCCCTCCAGGCGGTGCCGGGTCGTGGTGCGGTCGGCCGGGCCCGCCACGTAACCGATCCGCCGGTGACCGAGGCCCAGCAGGTGCTCGGTGAGGAGCCGCGCCCCGGTGCGGTTGTCGAAGACGAGGGCCGCCGTGCTCGCGTCGCCCGGGACCGGCGGACGCCCGCACAGCACCACCCGGGTCCCCGCCTCCGCCAGCTTCGTCAGCTTGCCGGCCGTCGCCGCGAGGTGCTCCGGGTCCTCCAGGGAGCCGCCCATGAGGATCACGGCCGCGGCCCGCTGCCGCTGGAGCAGGGTGAGGTAGGTCAGCTCGCGCTCGGGGGAGCCGCCGGTGTTGCAGACGACGGCGAGCTTCTCGCCCCCGCCGCGCCCCGTCGCGTGCTCCCCGATCGCGCTCTGCGCCGCGCTCGCCATGATCCCGAAGAACGGGTCGGCGATGTCGTTGACGAGGACGCCGACCAGGTCGGAGGTGGCGGCGGCGAGGGAGCTCGCGGGGCCGTTGAGGACGTAGTCCAGCTCGTCCACGGCCCGCAGCACCCGCTCCCGGGTCGACGCGGCGACCGGGTAGTTGCCGTTGAGGACGCGGGAGACGGTGGCGGGGGAGACCCGCGCGCGGGCTGCCACGTCCGCCAGGGTGACGGTCATCGCGTACGTACCTCCGGGGCCCTTGTCGACGGCGATGTCGGCAGGCTAGCGTCAACTCTCATAGAAAGCGCTTTCTCACGAGGGCGCCGAGCACCGCGGAGAGGAACCATTCGTGACACGCAGGACAGTCCGCATCGCCATGAACGGCGTCACCGGGCGCATGGGCCACCGCCAGCACCTGGTCCGCTCGATCCTCGCCCTGCGCGAACAGGGCGGCCTCGACCTCGGCAACGGCGAGACCCTCTGGCCCGAGCCCGTCCTCGTCGGCCGCCGCGAACACGCCCTGCGCGCCCTCGCCGAGCGCCACGGCCTCACCGAGTGGTCCACCGACCTCGACGCCGTCCTCGCCGACGACACCGTCGACATCTACTTCGACGCCCAGGTCACCTCCGCCCGCGTCGACGCCCTGACCAGGGCCATCGCCGCCGGCAAGCACATCTACACCGAGAAGCCCACCGCCGCCGACCTCGCCGGCGCCCTCGAACTCGCCCGCCTCGCCACCGCGAAGGGCGTCAAGCACGGCGTCGTCCAGGACAAGCTGTTCCTCCCGGGCCTGCTCAAGCTCAAGCGCCTCATCGACGGCGGCTTCTTCGGCGAGATCCTGTCCGTGCGCGGCGAGTTCGGCTACTGGGTCTTCGAGGGCGACTGGCAGGAGGCCCAGCGCCCCAGCTGGAACTACCGGGCGGAGGACGGCGGCGGCATAGTCGTCGACATGTTCCCGCACTGGGAGTACGTGCTCCACGAACTCTTCGGCCGGGTCACCAGCGTCTCCGCGCACGTCGCCACGCACGTCCCGCGGCGCTGGGACGAGCACGGCAAGCCGTACGAGGCCACCGCCGACGACGCCGCGTACGGCATCTTCCAGCTGGAGGGCGGCGCCGTCGCCCAGATCAACTCCTCCTGGGCGGTCCGCGTCCACCGCGACGAGCTCGTCGAGTTCCAGGTCGACGGCACCCACGGCTCCGCCGTCGCCGGCCTGCGCGGCTGCCGCGTCCAGCACCGCTCGGCCACCCCGAAGCCCGTCTGGAACCCCGACATCCCCGCCACCGAGTCCTTCCGCGATCAGTGGCAGGAGGTCCCGGACAACGCCGAGTTCGACAACGGCTTCAAGGCCCAGTGGGAGCTGTTCCTCCGGCACGTCACGCTCGACGAGCCGTACCACTGGGACCTCCTCGCCGGCGCCCGCGGCGTCCAGCTCGCCGAACTGGGCCTGCGCTCGGCCGCCGAGGGCCGCCGCCTGGACGTCCCGGAGGTGACGCTGTGACGATCCGGCTGCCCTCCCCGGACGGCGCCACGCGCGCGTACACCCCCCGCACCGAACCGCTCGCGCTCTCCGCGGCCGGCCCGCTGACCTCCCGTACGGTCTTCTCCGCCGCGCACGTCGTCGCCGACCCGTACGCCGACACCACCCCCGACTCCCCGGCCGCCGTCGACTGGGACGCGACCCTCGCCTTCCGCCGCCACCTCTGGGCCCACGGGCTCGGCGTCGCCGAGGCCATGGACACCGCCCAGCGCGGGATGGGCCTGGACTGGGCGGGGGCGGCCGAACTGATCCGCCGCTCGGCGGCGGAGGCCCGCGGCGTGGGCGGCCGCATCGCCTGCGGCGTGGGGACGGACCAGCTCACCGGCCCGGCCGGCCTGCCGGAGATCCGCACGGCGTACGAGGAACAGCTCGCGCTCGTCGAGGAGTCGGGCGCGCAGGCCATCCTCATGGCCTCCCGCGCCCTCGCCGCCACCGCCTCCGGCGCCGAGGACTACCTCGACCTCTACGGCCACCTGCTCCGGCAGGCGAGCGAGCCGGTCATCCTGCACTGGCTCGGGCCCATGTTCGACCCGGCGCTCGACGGTTACTGGGGCGCGGCAGACCTCGACGCGGCCACGGAGACGTTCCTGGAGGTGATCAAGGCCCACCCCGACAAGGTCGACGGCATCAAGGTCTCCCTCCTCGACGCCCGGCGCGAGGTCGAGCTGCGCCGCCGCCTCCCGGCGGGCGTCCGCTGCTACACGGGCGACGACTTCCACTACCCCGAGCTGATCGCGGGCGACGACCAGGGCTTCAGCCACGCCCTGCTCGGCGTCTTCGACCCGCTGGCCCCGCTGGCGGCGGAGGCGGTACGGCTCCTCGACACGGGTGACACCGACGGCTTCCGCAAGACGCTCGACCCGACGGTCGCCCTCTCCCGGCACCTCTTCGAGGCCCCCACGCGCTTCTACAAGACGGGCGTGGTGTTCCTCGCCTGGCTGGCCGGCCACCAGGACCACTTCGCGATGGTCGGCGGCATGCAGTCGGCCCGCTCGCTCCCGCACCTCGCCCGCGCCTACGAACTCGCGGACGGCCTCGGCCTGTTCCCGGATCCGGCCCGCGCGGAGTCCCGGATGCGCGCGCTCCTCACCGTGTACGGAGTCCCGCAATGAACGTGGACCGTTTCAGCATCAACCAGATGACGGTGAAGCAGCTGGCCCTGCCCGAACTGGTCGAGCACTGCCTCCGGCTGGGCGTCCCGGGCGTGGGCCTGTGGCGTGAACCGGTCCGGGCGTACGGGGTGGAGGCGGCGGCCGCCCTGGTCAGGGACGCGGGGCTCACCGTCACCACCCTCTGCCGGGGCGGCTTCTTCACCTCGGACGGCTGGGAGGCGGAGAACCGGGCGGCGATCGACGAGGCGGTGACGCTCGGCACCGACACCCTCGTCCTGGTCTCCGGCGGCCTCACCCCGGCCTGCCCCGGCCTGCCCGCCGCCCGGGCCCGCATCACGGAGGCCATCGGCGTCCTGGCCCCGTACGCGGGCGAACGCGGAATCCGCCTGGCCATCGAACCGCTCCACCCCATGTACGCCTCCGACCGGTGCGCGGTCTCCACCCTGGACCAGGCCCTGGAGATCGCCGAGCACTTCCCCGCCTCGCAGGTGGGCGTCACGGTCGACACGTACCACCTGTGGTGGGACGACCGGGCCCCGGCGGCGGTGGAGCGCGCGGGCGCGTCGGGCCGCATCCACTCCTTCCAGCTCGCCGACTGGACCACCCCCCTCCCGGCGGGCGTCCTGACCGGCCGCGGCCAACTGGGCACCGGAGCGATCGACCTCCGCGCCTGGTCGGACCTCGTGGAGAAGGCCGGTTACACGGGCCCGGTGGAGGTGGAACTCTTCAACGACGACCTGTGGTCCAGGAACGGCGTGGAGGTCCTGGAGGAGACACTGGAGGCGTTCCTGACGGTGTGACGACGCCGGAGGCCGTCCGCAGGGGCCGTCCCCCGCACCCCACGGTGTCCGACCCCTTCGCTACGGTCGGTCCATGTCCAACGAGGGTCGCGGTCCCGCAGTGGTCGAAGGGGTTCTGGAGCGGATCACCTATGCCAACGAGGAGAGTGGGTACACCGTCGCGCGGGTCGACACCGGGCGGGGTGCCGGGGACCTGCTGACGGTGGTCGGGGCGCTGCTCGGCGCGCAGCCGGGGGAGTCGCTGCGGATGGAGGGGCGCTGGGGCTCGCATCCGCAGTACGGGAAGCAGTTCACCGTCGACAACTACACGACCGTCCTGCCCGCCACCATCCAGGGCATCCGCCGCTACCTCGGCTCCGGGCTCGTCAAGGGCATCGGGCCCGTCTTCGCCGACCGCATCACGCGGCACTTCGGGCTCGACACCCTCGACATCCTCGAAGACGAGCCCGCGCGCCTGATCGAGGTTCCGGGGCTCGGCCCGAAGCGCACCAGGAACATCACCGCGGCCTGGGAGGAGCAGAAGGCGATCAAGGAGGTGATGGTCTTCCTCCAGGGGGTGGGGGTGTCCACGTCGATCGCCGTGCGGATCTACAAGAAGTACGGGGACGCCTCCATCTCCGTCGTGAGGAACCAGCCGTACCGCCTCGCCGCCGACGTGTGGGGCATCGGCTTCCTCACCGCCGACAAGATCGCCCAGTCCGTCGGCATCCCGCACGACAGCCCCGACCGCGTGAAGGCCGGCCTGCAGTACGCGCTGTCGCAGTCCAGCGACCAGGGGCACTGCTTCCTGCCGGAGGAGCGGCTCATCGCCGACGCCGTGAAGCTGCTCCAGGTGGACACGGGGCTCGTCATCGAGTGTCTCGGCGAGCTGGCCGACGATCCCGAGGGGGTCGTACGGGAGACCGTGCCCGGCCCCGAGGGGGCGCCCGTCACCGCCGTGTACCTGATCCCGTTCCACCGGGCGGAGCTGTCCCTCGCCGGGCAGCTCCGGCGGCTGCTGCGGACCGGGGAGGACCGGATGCCGGCCTTCCGGGACGTGGCCTGGGACAAGGCCCTGGCCTGGCTCGCCGACCGGACGGGGGCGTCGCTCGCGCCCGAGCAGGAGGACGCCGTGCGGCTCGCCCTCACCCGGAAGGTCGCCGTGCTCACCGGCGGCCCCGGCTGCGGCAAGTCCTTCACGGTCCGCTCGATCGTGGAGCTGGCCCGCGCCAAGAAGGCCAAGGTCGTCCTCGCCGCCCCCACCGGGCGTGCCGCCAAGCGGCTGGCCGAGCTGACCGGCGCCGAGGCCTCCACCGTCCACCGGCTCCTGGAGCTGAAGCCGGGCGGGGACGCGGCCTACGACCGGGACCGGCCGCTCGACGCCGACCTGATCGTCGTCGACGAGGCCTCCATGCTCGACCTGCTCCTGGCGAACAAGCTGGTCAAGGCGGTGGCGCCGGGCGCCCATCTGCTGCTCGTGGGAGACGTCGACCAGCTGCCGTCGGTCGGCGCGGGGGAGGTCCTCGGCGATCTGCTGGCCCCCGGCAGCCCCGTACCGTCCGTGCGGCTGACCCGGATCTTCCGGCAGGCCCAGCAGTCCGGGGTGGTCACCAACGCGCACCGGATCAACGCCGGCACGCCACCGCGGACCCAGGGCCTGCCGGACTTCTTCCTCTTCGCCGAGGAGGAGACGGAGGACGCCGCCCGGGTCGCCGTGGACGTCGCCGCCCGGCGGATTCCGGCCAAGTTCGGCCTCGATCCGCGCCGGGACGTCCAGGTGCTCGCCCCCATGCACCGGGGCCCGGCGGGCGCGGGCTCGCTCAACGGCCTGCTCCAGCAGGCGATCACCCCGGCCCGCCCGGACCTGCCGGAGAAGCGGTTCGGCGGCCGGGTCTTCCGGGTGGGCGACAAGGTCACCCAGATCCGGAACAACTACGAGAAGGGGGCGAACGGGGTCTTCAACGGTACGGTCGGCGTCGTCACGGCGCTGGACACCGTCGAGCAGCGGCTGACCGTGCGGACGGACGAGGACGAGGAGGTGCCGTACGACTTCGACGAGCTGGACGAACTCGCCCACGCGTACGCGGTCACCATCCACCGCTCGCAGGGCAGCGAGTATCCGGCGGTGGTGATTCCGGTCACCATGAGTGCCTGGATGATGCTCCAGCGCAACCTGCTCTACACGGCCGTGACCCGGGCCCGGAAGCTGGTCGTGCTGGTCGGCTCCCGCCGGGCGATCGCCCAGGCGGTCCGTACGGTCTCGGCGGGCCGGCGCTTTACCGCACTGGCCCACCGGCTCACAGGGGACGCCCTCGTGTGAAAGATCACGGAGGGCTACCGGAACCGGGGCGAAGGGGGCAGGATATGAAGGTTGGCGGCACTGAGTGCCGCCGATTGGCCCAATGAGCGACCCCGAGTGCACTCTCCTGAGCCAAATGGGGGATGGTAGAGACAGTCAGGGCACCTCGAAGAAGAGGCACTACGTCGGTGAGGGATGACGTGAGCGACAACTCTGTAGTACTGCGGTACGCGGACGGTGAATACACCTACCCGGTGGTCGAGAGCACCGTCGGCGACAAGGGCTTCGACATCGGCAAACTCCGAGCCCAGACCGGTCTGGTCACCCTGGACAGCGGATATGGCAACACCGCCGCCTATAAATCCGCCATCACCTACCTCGACGGTGAGCAGGGCATTCTGCGGTACCGCGGCTACCCCATCGAGCAGCTGGCCGAGCGCTCCACCTTCCTTGAGGTGGCGTACCTGCTGATCAACGGTGAGCTGCCCAAGGTCGACGAGCTGTCGACCTTCCAGAACGAGATCACGCAGCACACGCTGGTCCACGAGGACGTCAAGAACTTCTTCCGCGGCTTCCCGCGGGACGCCCACCCGATGGCGATGCTGTCCTCGGTGGTCTCCGCGCTGTCCACCTTCTACCAGGACAGCCACAACCCGTTCGACGAGCAGCAGCGTCACCTCTCCACGATCCGGCTGCTCGCGAAGCTGCCGACGATCGCGGCGTACGCGTACAAGAAGTCGATCGGTCACCCGTTCGTCTACCCGCGCAACGACCTCGGGTACGTCGAGAACTTCCTGCGCATGACCTTCTCGGTCCCGGCGCAGGAGTACGACCTGGACCCGGTCGTCGTCTCCGCGCTCGACAAGCTGCTGATCCTGCACGCGGACCACGAGCAGAACTGCTCGACCTCCACCGTGCGTCTGGTCGGCTCCTCGCAGGCGAACATGTTCGCCTCGATCTCCGCCGGCATCTCGGCCCTGTGGGGTCCGCTGCACGGTGGCGCCAACCAGTCGGTCCTGGAGATGCTGGAGGGCATCCAGGCCAACGGCGGCGATGTCGACTCCTTCATCCGCAAGGTGAAGAACAAGGAGGACGGCGTCCGCCTGATGGGCTTCGGCCACCGGGTGTACAAGTCCTTCGACCCGCGCGCCAAGATCATCAAGGCGGCGGCGCACGATGTCCTCTCGGCCCTCGGCAAGTCCGACGAGCTGCTCGACATCGCGCTCAAGCTGGAGGAGCACGCGCTCTCCGACGATTACTTCGTCTCGCGCAACCTCTACCCGAACGTGGACTTCTACACGGGCCTGATCTACCGCGCCATGGGCTTCCCGACCGAGATGTTCACGGTCCTCTTCGCCCTCGGCCGCCTCCCGGGCTGGATCGCCCAGTGGCACGAGATGATCAAGGAGCCGGGTTCCCGCATCGGCCGCCCGCGCCAGATCTACACGGGCGAGGTCCTCCGCGACTTCGTCCCGGTCGAGGCCCGCTGACCTCAGGCTCACGCGCCCGGCTCCAGCGCCCCGGAGGCGAACCGGGCCGCTGAAAAGGCGAAAAGCGCCCCGCCCACCGATCCCCCCACGGGTCGGCGAGCGGGGCGCTTTCCATATCCCGGTGCGGATTCCCCCCACGGGATCCGGGCCGGGCGTCCGGTGCGCGGTCTGCCGGGGTACGTACGGGAGGGCCGCTCAAAGCTCCCCGGTGCACGTGCCCCGGCCGCGCTTGCCTGGGACGTCCCCCAAGACATCCCATGAACGTCCCCCAAGACGTTCTTGGCATCGCCCACTTAGACTCGCGAACAGCCCAGATGGTTACCCACCAATATCTGTGATCTAGATCTCCTTGTGAAGGTCCTGTGCGTCACACGTGGGTGAATTCACGTGAAGCGCCGCAGACGAAGGCTGTTGGATACGACGAAGACGGACGAAAAGGCCATGGCCAGGCCCGCGATCATCGGGTTGAGGAGTCCGGCCGCCGCGAGGGGGAGCGCGGCGAGGTTGTAGCCGAAGGCCCAGCCCAGGTTCCCCCGGATCGTCGCCAGGGTCCGCCGGGCCAGCCGGATCGCGTCCGCCGCCACCCGCAGGTCGCCGCGGACCAGGGTCAGGTCGCTCGCCTCGATGGCCGCGTCGGTGCCCGTCCCCATCGCGAGGCCGAGGTCGGCGCCGGCGAGCGCGGCGGCGTCGTTCACCCCGTCGCCGACCATCGCGACCGTACGGCCCTCGGCCCGGAGCCGGCGGACCACCTCCGCCTTCTCCTCGGGCAGCACCTCCGCGATCACCTCGTCGATGCCCACCGCGGCCGCCACGGCCTCCGCCACCGCCCGGTGGTCCCCGGTGAGCAGCACCGGCCGCAGTCCCAGGGCGCGGAGCCGGGCGACGGCCTCGGCGCTGGTGTCCTTGACGGTGTCGGCGACGGTCAGGGTGCCCCGGGCCACCCCGTCCCAGGCGACGTGGACGGCGCCGGGCTCCGTCGTCGCGGGCGCCTCGACGCCCTCGGCCGCGAGGAGGGCGGCGCGCCCGACGAGGACGAGCCGGCCGTCGACGGAGCCGCGCACGCCGAGGCCGGGCACGTTCTCGAAGGTCTTCGGCGTGGGGAGCTCCCCGCAGCGCTCGGCGGCGGCGGCCGCGATCGCGCGGGCGACCGGATGCTCGGAGGAGTGCTCCAGGGCGCCCGCGAGCCGCAGCAGCTCGGTCTCGTCGGTGGAGCCGGTGCCGTACCGCCCGCCGTGCAGGTGCACGCCCGTCAGCCGCATGCGGCCGGTGGTGACGGTCCCGGTCTTGTCGAGGACGACCGTGTCGACGCGGCGGGTGGACTCCAGGACCTCGGGGCCCTTGATGAGGATGCCGAGCTGGGCGCCGCGGCCGGTGCCGACCATGAGGGCGGTCGGGGTCGCGAGGCCCAGGGCGCAGGGGCAGGCGATGATCAGGACGGCGACGGCGGCGGTGAAGGACGCGGTGACGTCGTCGGTCACGAGGAGCCACGTGACGAGGGTGGTGAGGGCGATGAGGAGCACCACGGGGACGAAGACGGCGGAGACCCGGTCGGCGAGCCGCTGGACGTCGGCCTTGCCGCTCTGGGCGTCCTCGACGAGCTTCGCGATCCGGGCCAGCCGGGTGTCGGCGCCGACCCGGCGGGCCTCGACGACGAGGCGGCCCGAGACGTTCACGCAGCCGCCGGTGACCGCTGAGCCGGGCGTCACGTCCAGGGGCATCGACTCGCCGGTGAGCAGGGAGGCGTCGACGGCGGACGCGCCTTCGGCGACGGTGCCGTCGGTGGCGATCTTCTCTCCGGGGCGTACGACGAAGAGGTCGCCGGTCCGCAGGTCGCCGACCGGGATCCGCACCTCCGTGCCTCCGCGCAGGACGGCGACGTCCTTGGCGCCGAGCTCCATCAGGGCCCGCAGCGCGGCTCCCGCCTTCCGCTTGGCACGGGCCTCCAGGTAGCGGCCGAGGAGGATGAAGGTGACGACCCCGGCGGCGACCTCCAGGTAGATCGAGGAGGAGGCGTGGGCGCGGTCGGCGGTGAGGTCGAAGCCGTGGCGCATGCCGGGCATGCCGGCGTCGCCGAGGAAGAGGGCCCAGAGGGACCAGCCGTAGGCGGCGAGGGTGCCGACCGAGACGAGGGTGTCCATGGTGGCGGCGCCGTGCCGGAGGTTGGTCCAGGCGGCCCGGTGGAAGGGCAGCCCGCCCCAGACGACGACGGGGGAGGCGAGGGTGAGCGAGAGCCACTGCCAGTTGTCGAACTGGAGGGAGGGGGCCATGGCGAGCAGGACCACGGGCGCCGCGAGGAGAGCGGAGACGGTGAGGCGCTGCCGGAGGGATACGAGCTCGGGGTCGGCCGGCTGCCCGGATCCGGGGTGGTCCGGCTCCTCGGGCTCCACGACGGGCGGGGCGGGTTCCTCGGCGGTGTAGCCGGTCTTGACGACGGTGGCGATCAGCGCGTCGACGCCGACGTCCGGGGCGTGCTCGACGAGCGCCTTCTCGGTGGCGTAGTTGACGGTGGCGGTGACGCCGTCCATCCGGTTGAGCTTCTTCTCGACGCGGGCGGCGCAGGAGGCGCAGGTCATCCCGCCGATCGTCAGCTCGGTGACGGTGGTGCTGGACATGTGCGGTTCCAAAGGGGAGCGGGGCCGTACCCGTAACGGTACGGCCCTGCGACGCCTGTCCGGCGGGGGGTTCAGACCAGCTCGTAGCCGGCCTCGTCCACGGCGGCGGCGACGGCCTCGCGGTCGAGCGGGGCGGCGGAGACGACGGTGACCTCGCCGGTCTTGGCGACGGCGGTGACGGAGGAGACGCCGGGGATCTCGGAGATCTCACCGGAGACCGCGCCCTCGCAGTGGCCGCAGGTCATGCCCTTGACCTGGTAGACGGTGGTGATCTCGGTCTTCGTCTCTGCGGACATGGGGCTCTCCTCCTGGATGGTTCGGGGCCTTGCGACACCGAGGTTATACCCCCGGGGGGTATGAAGTCCACTCGGGATGAAGCCCCGTGGTGTCCACGGTTCCGGGCGGGCGTGCGACCGGGGTCCATGGTAAACACCCGATATGTCGTATTCGGGGAGGGCGCTCACCGGTGGGCGCTCGCGGTCGAGCGCGATCGCCGGGTCGACGGCGACGTCCAGGAGTTCGGCCAGTGACACGCGCGGAGGGCCGGGCCCGGGGTCGCCGGGACCGGCCCTCCATGGGGGCCTTGCGCGGGTCAGTCGCGGCGGCCCCTGTTGCCGGGGCGGGTGGCGACCCAGGCGCGGATCGTGTCCGCGTACCAATAGGGCCTGCCCGACTCCATGCGGTCGGGATCCGGAAGGAGTCCGTGCTTCCGATAGGAGCGGACCGTGTCGGGCTGCACCCGGATGTGCGCCGCGATGTCCTTGTACGACCAGAGCCTTCTGTCCGTCATGCCCGGTACCTCCCTGCGCGCCGCGCAGCGGAGGCGGGGGTGCCGTTCGGGGGCGCTGCGGGCGGGCGGTTGCGATCAAGCGATCAATCAGCCTGTGCCCGGTGCAACGCCCCGCCCTCCAGGAGGAGAGCGGCTGTCGGACGACTGTGACGGAAGACCCGCGTAACGGAGACAAGCGTGACGGCGGAGCGACCCGCGTGACGGAAGCGGCACACGCGGACACCGGCGTGTCCGCGTGCGTCACCCCTGATCAGAGCGGTATGCGCCGGGCCGCGCGCCGGTCACACTCCGCAGGAGCGGAGAAAGCGCCGGGTCCGCAGCGCGATCGGGTACGGGACGTCCGGGTCGCACGGGTACATGTCCTGCTCGACGATCGCGAACAGGTCCACGTCCAGGGCGGAGGCGGCGGCGAGCACCGGTTCGAGCGCGGGCACCCCGGACGGCGGCTCGCACATCACGCCCCGCGCCACCGCCTGCCCGAACGGCACCTTCTCGGCCACCACCGCTGCCAGCACCTCCGGGTCGACCTGCTTGAGGTGGAGGTAGCCGATCCGCTCCCCGTACGTCCCGATCAGCCGGACGCTGTCCCCGCCGGCGTACGCGTAGTGGCCGGTGTCCAGGCAGAGCGCGACCGCGTCCGGGTCGGTGGCGTCGAGGAAGCGCGTCACGCTCTCCTCGCCGTCGATGTGGGTGTCGGCGTGCGGATGGACCACGATCCGCAGCCCGTACCGCTCGCGCACCTCCCGTCCCAGACGCTCCGTCAGCCGGGTCAGGTCCCGCCACTGCGCGGCGGTGAGCGTCGGCTCCTCCAGGACCTCGCCCGTCCGGTCGTCCCGCCAGAACGACGGGATGACCACCAGATGGCCCGCGCCCATGGCCTGCGCGAGCGCGGCGTTCTCGGCGACGTGCGCCCAGGTCCGGTCCCAGACGTCCGGGCCGTGGTGCAGCCCGGTGAAGACCGTCCCCGCCGAGACCCGCAGGCCGCGCCGCGCGGTCTCCTCCGCGAGGACCGCCGGATCGGTGGGCAGATAGCCGTACGGACCCAGCTCGATCCACGTGTAGCCGGCACCCGACACCTCGTCGAGGAAACGCTGCCACGGCACCTGCCGGGGATCGTCGGGGAACCACACCCCCCACGAGTCGGGAGCCGATCCGATACGGATGCGGGACGGTGGCGACGGCTGCGGCGACGGCTTCGTCATGACCGCCACCTTGGCCGGGGCCCGAGAGCACCGTCAAGCGGGCCTGGCCGGTCGTCCGAATGTCCGGACATATCGTTGACACGCCTCCCGGCGGACGGCTAGACCTGGGTGCGGAGCCCGGAGCGGCCGAACCGAGAGGTGGCGCGTGGAGACGGAGCCGTACGAGCTGATCACCATGGGGCGCCTCGGCGTGGACCTGTACCCGCTCCGGACCGGCGTCGGACTCGACCGGGTCGACACCTTCCGCAAGTTCCTCGGCGGCTCCGCAGCCAACGTGGCCGTCGCCGCCGCCCGCCTCGGCCGCCGCACCGCGCTCGTCTCCCGCACCGGCGCCGACCCCTTCGGAACCTACCTGCGCCGCGAACTCAAGGGCTTCGGCGTGGACGACCGCTGGGTGACCGAGGTCGCCGCGTACCCCACCCCCCTCACCTTCTGCTCCCTCTTCCCGCCCGACGACTTCCCGCTGTACTTCTACCGCCGCCCCCAGGCCCCCGATCTGGAGATCCGGACGCAGGAGCTGGACCTCGACGAGATCCGCGCCGCCCGGGTCTTCTGGGCGACCGGCACCGGCCTGTGCGCCGAACCCAGCCGCACCGCGACCCTGGAGGCGCTGCGGGCCAGGTCCGGCCGGGAGCACACCGTCCTCGACCTGGACTGGCGGCCGATGTTCTGGACGGACCCGGCGGCGGCCCGCCCCTTCTACGCCGAGGCGCTGCGGCACGCGACCGTCGCCGTCGGCAACCTCGACGAGTGCGAGGTCGCGACCGGGGAGCGGGAGCCGGAGGCCGCCGCCCGCGCCCTCCTCGCGACCGGCGCGGTCCGGCTCGCCGTCGTCAAACAGGGGCCCGCCGGCGTCCTCGCGCTCGCCGCCGACGGGACGCGCGCCGAGGTGCCGCCGCTGCCGGTCGAGGTCGTCAACGGGCTCGGGGCGGGCGACGCGTTCGGCGGGGCGCTCGTCCACGGACTGCTCGCCGGCCGGGACCTGGACACGGTCCTGCGCCACGCGAACGCCGCCGGCGCGATCGTCGCGGGCCGTCTCGCCTGCTCCTCCGCCATGCCGGACGCCACGGAGATCGCCGAGGCCCTCGCGGCGGGCACGGGAACGATCCCGGAGAAGGGGTAGGGATCGGCCCATGAACGCCGACCGCCCCGCCCCGAGCCCAGGGCCGCCGCCCGCCGCGTCCGCCGGACCGCCCTCCACGAGCCCGGGGCCGCCCGCCGCGCCCCGCGCACCTGCCCCGAGTTCAGGGCCGCCCGCCCCTGGCGCCGACCGTCCCGCCTCCCTCCACCTCCCCGCCGGGACCGCCGCCCACGGGCCGTACACGGTCGACATCGACCCCGGGCGGGCCGGATGGGCGTACTCCGCGCTCAGGGTCCTCGTCCTCGGACCGGGGGAGATCCACTCCTTCGAGAGCGGGGATTCCGAATGGGTCGTGCTTCCCCTCTCCGGTGCCTGTAGCGTGCGCGTCGACGGCGAGATCATCGAACTCCTGGGCCGCGCGAGCGTGTTCGACGGAGTGACCGACTTCGCCTACGTACCGCGCGACGCCCACGCCCAGATCGCCTCCGGCGCGGGAGGCCGCTTCGCTTTGGCAGGAGCGAAGTGCGAGCGACGACTCCCCGCCCGCTACGGCCCCGCGCCGGAGGTTCCCGTCGAGACCCGGGGCGGCGGCAACCGCGCCCGCCGCGTGCGGAACTTCGCCTCGGCGGACGCCTTCGGCTGCGACCGGCTCATCGCCGTCGAGGTCGTCACGCCCGGCGGGAACTGGTCCTCCTACCCGCCGCACAAGCACGACGAGCACCGCCCGGGCGCCGAGTCCGACCTGGAGGAGATCTACTACTACGAGATCGCCGGCCCCCGAGGCCTCGCCTACCAGCGGATCTCACCCTCCCGGCCCGGCGGCGCCGACCTGCTCGCCGAGGTCCGGGACGGCGACGCGGTCCTCGTCCCCGACGGCTGGCACGGCCCCTCGATCGCCCAACCGGGGCACGACCTCTACTACCTCAACGTCATGGCGGGCCCCGGACCCGAGCGGGAGTGGAAGATCTGCTTCCACCCGGACCACACGGAGGGATACGCATGAGGCTCACCGTCGCGCAGGCCCTCGTCCGCTTCCTCGCCGCCCAGTACACCGAGCGCGACGGCGCCCGGCAGCGGCTCATCACCGCCACCTGGGGCATCTTCGGCCACGGGAACGTCGCCGGGATCGGCCAGGCGCTGACCGAAGAGCAGCACATGCCCTTCCACCAGGGCCGCAACGAGCAGGCCATGGTCCACGCCGCCGTCGGCTACGCCCGCCAGAGCAACCGGCTCTCCGCGCACGCCGTCACCACCTCCATCGGTCCCGGCGCCACCAACCTCGTCACCGGCGCCGCCCTCGCCACGATCAACCACCTCCCCGTCCTGCTGCTGCCCGGCGACACCTTCGCGACCCGCCCCGCCGACCCCGTCCTCCAGCAGCTCCAACTTCCGTACGCGGGCGACGTGTCCGTCAACGACTGCCTCCGCCCGGTCTCGCGGTACTTCGACCGGGTCACCCGGCCCGAGGCCCTGATCCCGGCCGCCCTCGCCGCCGTCCGGGTCCTCGCCGACCCCGCCGAGACCGGCGCCGTGACCCTCGCCCTGCCCCAGGACGTGCAGGCGGAGGCGTACGACTGGCCGGAGGAGTTCTTCGCCGAGCGGATCTGGCGCGTGCGCCGCCCCCGCCCCGACGCGGACGAACTCGCCGCCGCCGTACGGGCCGTGAGAACCGCCCGACGGCCGATGATCATCGCCGGCGGCGGCGTGAAGCACAGCCGCGCCGAGGACGCCCTGCGCACCCTCGCCGAGCGCGCGTACCTCCCCGTCGCCACCACCCAGGCCGGCAAGGGCGTCCTTCCGTACGACCACCCCAGCGACGTCGGCGGCATCGGCCACACCGGCACCGCCACCGCCGACACCCTCGCCCGCACCAGTGACCTGGTCATCGGCGTCGGCACCCGCTACACCGACTTCACCACCGCCTCCGGCACCCTCTTCCCCGAGGGCACCCGCTTCCTCAACCTCAACATCACCGGCTTCGACGCCCACAAGACGGGCGCCCTGCCGCTCGTCGCCGACGCCCGCGAAGGCCTCACGGCCCTCACCGAAGCCCTCGGCGACCACCGGCAGGACAGTGCCCAGTGGATGTCCTCCAAGGTCGACTGGCAGGAACGGACCGATGCCGCCTACGCCGTTCCCGACGAGGACGCCCGCCCCACCCAGACCCAGGTCCTCGGCGTACTCGACACTCTGGTCGACGCGAGCGACATCCTGATCAACGCCGCCGGCTCGCTCCCCGGCGACCTCCACAAGCTGTGGCGGGCCCGCTCGTCCGACCAGTACCACGTCGAGTACGGGTACTCGTGCATGGGCTACGAGATCCCCGCCGCCGTCGGCGTCCTCCTCGCCGCGCCCGGCCGGCCCGTCTGGGCCCTCGTCGGCGACGGTACGTATCTGATGAATCCGACCGAGATCGTCACCGCCGTGCAGGAACGGCTGCCCCTGAAGCTGGTCATCCTCCAGAACCACGGGTACGCCTCCATCGGCGGACTCTCCGAGGCCGTCGGCGCCGAACGGTACGGCACCGACTACCGCCACCGGGCCGACGACGGAAGCTTCACCGGCCCCCCGCTCCCCGTCGACCTCGGCGCCAACGCCGCCTCCCTCGGGATGCGCGTCCTGCGCCCCCGCACCGTGCGTGACCTGCGGGAAGCCCTCGCGGACGCCCGCACGGCCACGGATCCCACATGTGTCTACGTCGAGACCGAAACGGCAGACAGTGTGTCGGGCCCGCCCCCGGCCCAGGCGTGGTGGGATGTGCCCGTGGCCGAGACGTCGACCCGCCCGTCGGCGGTCAAGGCCCGCGAGGAGTACGACCGGCACGTCACCGCCCGACGCCGCCATCTCTGAAGGCCCTGAAGGAGTAACTCGTCATGACGAAGAGCGTCCACCACTGGATCGGTGGCAAGACCGTCGAGGGCACGTCGGGCAACTGGGGCCCGGTCACCGACCCGGCCACCGGTGCCGTCACCACGCGGGTCGCCCTCGCCTCCGTCGAGGAGGTCGACGCGGCCGTCGCGGCCGCCAAGGACGCCTTCGCGGCCTGGGGCACCTCCTCGCTCGCCCAGCGCACCACGATCCTCTTCAAGTTCCGCGCGCTCCTCGACGCCAACCGCGACGCGATCGCCGAGCTGATCGTCGCCGAGCACGGCAAGGTCCACTCGGACGCGCTCGGCGAAGTCGCCCGCGGCCTGGAGATCGTCGACCTGGCCTGCGGCATCACCACCCAGCTCAAGGGCGAGCTGTCCACCCAGGTCTCGAACCGCGTGGACGTGGCCTCGATCCGCCAGCCCGTCGGCGTCGTCGCCGGCATCACGCCCTTCAACTTCCCGGCCATGGTGCCGATGTGGATGTTCCCCATCGCCATCGCGACCGGCAACACCTTCATCCTCAAGCCGAGCGAGAAGGACCCCTCGCCGTCCCTCAAGATCGCCGAGCTGCTCGCCGAGGCGGGCCTCCCGGACGGCGTCTTCAACGTCCTCCACGGCGACAAGGTGGCCGTCGACCGCCTCCTGGAGCACCCGGACGTCTCCGCGATCTCCTTCGTCGGCTCGACCCCGATCGCCCGGTACATCCACACCACCGCCTCCGCCAACGGCAAGCGCGTCCAGGCGCTCGGCGGCGCGAAGAACCACATGCTGGTCCTCCCGGACGCCGACCTCGACGCCGCCGCCGACGCGGCCGTCTCCGCCGCGTACGGCTCGGCCGGCGAGCGCTGCATGGCGATCTCCGCGGTCGTCGCCGTCGGCTCCATCGGCGACGAGCTCGTCCAGAAGATCCGTGAGCGCGCCGAGAAGATCAAGATCGGCCCCGGCACCGACCCCACCTCCGAGATGGGCCCGCTCATCACGGCCGTCCACCGCGACAAGGTCGCCTCGTACGTCCACGGCGCGGCGGACGAGGGCTGCGAGGTCGTCCTCGACGGCACCGGCTACACCGTCGAGGGCCACGAGAACGGCCACTGGATCGGCCTGTCCCTCCTCGACCGCGTGCCGACCTCCGCCAAGGCCTACCAGGACGAGATCTTCGGCCCGGTCCTCTGCGTGCTGCGCGCCGAGACGTACGAGGAGGGCCTCGCCCTCATCAACGCCTCGCCGTTCGGCAACGGCACCGCGATCTTCACCCGTGACGGCGGCGCCGCCCGCCGCTTCCAGCTGGAGGTCGAGGCCGGCATGGTCGGCGTGAACGTGCCGATCCCGGTGCCCGTGGGCTACCACTCCTTCGGTGGCTGGAAGGACTCGCTCTTCGGCGACCACCACATCTACGGCAACGACGGCGTGCACTTCTACACCCGCGGCAAGGTCGTCACCACCCGCTGGCCGGACCCGTCCGAGGCCCCGGCGGGCGTCGACCTCGGCTTCCCGCGCAACCACTGACACGACCGGCAGCCCCACCGCCCCGTACCGCGCCCGCGGTACGGGGCGGAGGCGTCGTACGACCCCAGGAGGTGGGGCGGCTCCGTCCCTGGGCAGCCGCCGCGGACGGGCGGGACCCCTAGGCTCGACATCATGCGACTCCGACTTCCCCGGTGGGCCGCGGTCACCGCAGCGCTCGCCGTCCTCGCGGGCGCCGGCACGTGGACCGCCGTCGCCCAGGACGATCCACCGCCCGTGCACCGCGCGGACCGGACGCTCGACGTCGACGGGGCACGGCTCGACACCTCGTACTTCACGGGCTCCGGCGACGGACGTCGCCCCGCCGTCCTCCTCGGCCACGGCTTCGGCGGCTCCAAGGACGACGTCCGCGCCCAGGCCGAGGACCTCGCCCGCCACGGCTACGCCGTCCTCACCTGGTCCGCCCGCGGCTTCGGCGCCTCCACCGGCGAGATCGGCCTCAACGACCCCGACCACGAGGTCAAGGACGTACGGAAGCTGATCGACTGGCTCGCCGCCCGCCCCGAGGTCCTCCTCGACAAGCCCGGCGACCCGCGCGTCGGCGTCACCGGCGCCTCCTACGGCGGCGCGATCTCCCTGCTCGCCGCAGGCCACGACCCGCGCGTCGACGCGATCGCCCCGCAGATCACCTACTGGAACCTCGCCGACGCCCTCTTCCCGAACGGCGTCTTCAAGAAGCTCTGGGCCGGGATCTTCTTCTCGGCGGGCGAGCCGCCCGCCGCCGGCCAGGCCGCCGGGGGCCGGCCCGCGCAGCGCCCCGGGCCCGCGAAGAACGGTTCCTGCGGACGGTTCACCGCCGAACTCTGCTCCCTCTACCAGCGCGTCGCCGTCTCCGGGAAGCCCGACCCCGCCGCCCGCGCCCTCCTCGAAGCCCGCAGCCCCTCCGCCGTCGGCGCGCGCCTCAAGGTGCCCGCGCTCCTCGTCCAGGGCCAGTCCGACTCGCTCTTCACCCTCGCCCAGTCCGACGCCATGGCCCGCACCCTCCAGGCCAACGGAGCCCCCGTCGCCGTCGACTGGATCTCCGGCGGCCACGACGGCGGCGACCGCGAGACCGAGCGCGTCGAACACCGCGTCACCACCTGGTTCGACCGCTGGCTCAAGCGCGACACCTCCGTCGACACCGGCCCCGCCTTCCGCGTCAGCCGCACCGGAGGCGTCGACTCCACCGACGGGCAGGCCACCCTGCGCGCCGCGACCGCCGACCGCTACCCGGGACTCGCCTCCGGCACCGAGAGCCTTCCCCTCGGCGGAGCCCCGCAGACCTTCACCAACCCGCCGGGCGCCGCACCGCCCGCCGTGACTGCCGTCCCCGGCCTCGGCGCCGGACTCTCCGGACTCTCCTCCCTCGGCCTCGGACTCTCCCTCGACTTCCCCGGCCAGCACGCCCGGTTCGACGCGGAGCCGCGGACCGAGGCCCTGCGGATCAGCGGATCGCCGACCGTCCGCCTCAGGGTCACCTCCACCGCCACCGACGGCTCCGCCGTCCTCTTCGCCAAGGTGTACGACGTGGGGCCCGACGGACGGCGGCAGGTGCTGCCCGCCCAGCTCGTGACCCCCGTCCGCGTCGACGGCGCCAAGGCAGGAAAGAGCGTCACCCTGGCCCTGCCCGCGATCGACCACGAGGTGGAGGCCGGGCACCGGCTGCGGCTCGTCGTCGCCGCCACCGACCTCGGCTACGCCTCCCCGACGGTCCCCGCCGGCTACACCGTCGCCGTCGAGAGCCCGCTCACCGTCCCCACCGCACCCGGCCTCTCCACGCAGGCCGCCGCCCTGCCCTGGTGGGTGTGGGGCCTGCCGCTCCTCGGCCTCGCCGTCGCCGCCGCCCTGCTGCTCACCGCCCGCCGCAGGACGACCGCTCCCGCACCCGACCCCGCACCGGCCTCCGTACCCCTCCGGATCACCGGCCTGTCGAAGAAGTACAGGGGCGGCGACCGATACAGCGTCCAGGACCTCTCCTTCCGCGTCGAACGGGGCCAGGTCCTCGGCCTCCTCGGGCCGAACGGCGCGGGCAAGACCACCACCCTGCGCATGCTGATGGGCCTCATCACCCCCGACGAGGGCGAGATCCGGGTCTTCGGCCAGGCCGTCAGGCCGGGCGCCCCGGTGCTCTCCCGCGTCGGCGCCTTCGTCGAGGGCGCCGGCTTCCTGCCGCACCTGTCCGGGCGGGAGAACCTGGACCTGTACTGGAAGGCCACCGGCCGCCCGGCCGGGGACGCCCACGTCGACGAGGCCCTGCGCATCGCGAACCTGGGCGGCGCCCTCGAACGCGCCGTCCGCACCTACTCGCAGGGCATGCGGCAGCGCCTCGCCCTCGCCCAGGCCATGCTCGGCCTGCCCGACCTGCTGATCCTCGACGAGCCCACCAACGGACTCGACCCGCCGCAGATCCGCGAGATGCGCGAGGTGATGATCCGGTACGCGGCCGGCGGCCGAACCGTCATCGTCTCCAGCCACCTCCTCGCCGAGGTCGAACAGTCCTGCACCCATCTGGTCGTCATGGACCGGGGGCGACTCGTGCAGGCCGGCCCGGTCGCCGAGATCACCGGTTCCGGCGACACCCTGCTCGTCACCCTCGGGGAGAGCGTCCCCGACGCCCTGGTCGAAAAGATCGGCGGCGTGCCGGGCATCGGCTCCGCCGCCCGCGCCGACGGCGGCCTCCTGGTCCGCCTCGACGGCCTCGACCCGACCGCCCTCATCGGCGAACTCGTCCGCCTGGACGTGCCCCTGACCGGCGTCGGCCCTCACCGGCGTCTGGAAGACGCCTTCCTGACCCTGATCGGAGGAGCCGCGTGACCGCCACGGCCACCACGCCCACGAGCGCCCCCGGCTACCGGCCCGGCCGCACCCTGCCCCTGCGCGTCGAAGCCCTCCGCCAGTGGAAGCGCCGACGGACACTGATCATGGGCGGCATCCTCGTCGCCCTCCCCTTCGTCCTCATCGCGGCCTTCGCGATCGGCGGCGCCGGGAACGGTGACCGCAACGGCCGCATCACCCTCATGGACACGGCGACGGCCTCCGGCGCCAACTTCGCGGCGACCTGCCTCTTCGTCTCGGCCGGCTTCCTCCTCGTCATTCCGGTGGCGCTGTTCTGCGGGGACACGGTCGCCTCCGAGGCGAGCTGGTCCTCCCTGCGGTACCTGCTCGCCGCGCCCGTCCCGCGCTCCAGGCTCCTCGCCTCAAAGCTGGCGGTCGCCCTCGCCTACAGCGCGGCCGCGATGGTCCTCCTTCCGCTCGTGGCCCTGGCGGCGGGCACGGTCGCCTACGGCTGGGGGCCACTCCAGCTGCCCACCGGCGGCTCCGTGCCCGCCGGGAACGCCCTGCTCAGGATCGGGATCGCCGTCGCCTTCGTCTTCGCCTCCCAACTGGTCACCGCCGGACTCGCCTTCTGGCTGTCCACCCGCACCGACGCCCCGCTCGGCGCGGTGGGCGGAGCCGTCGGCCTCACCATCGTCGGCAACGTCCTGGACGCCGTCACGGCCCTCGGCGACTGGCGCGACTTCCTGCCCGCGCACTGGCAGTTCGCCTGGATCGACGCGCTCCAGCCCCAGCTGGAGTGGGGCGGCATGGTGAAGGGCACGGCGATCTCCGTCACGTACGCCCTGGTCCTCTTCGCGCTGGCCTTCCGCGGCTTCGCCCGCAAGGACATCGTCTCGTAGCGGTTCCCCCCGTCTCCTCACAGCCACCCCCTCCGAGCCGCTTCCGCGCCCGCGCGGAAGCGGCTCGTCGTACCGAGGGCCGCCATCAGCTCGCCCACCCTGCGGCTGTACGTCCGCGCGGACATCCCGAGCCGGGCGGCCGCCGTCTCATCCGTGACCCCGGAAAGGAGCGCGTCCAGCACCGGGCGCAGTTGAGGCGGCAGGTCCCGGGGCGGCGGCGGGGACGGCGCCTTCGCGTAGGTCAGCTCCTCGGCCGTCACCCAGCAGGCGTGGTGGGCCCGGACGAGGGCCTGCACGACCACCGGGTCGCGGATCAGCAGTAGCCCGTTGTACAGCAGCTCCAGATCGAGCGGCACCGCCGCCACCGTCCGGTCGACGAGGATCATCTTGAAAGGGATGGAGTCCGCGAGCCGGGCCTGGCCGGGCAACCGGAGCCCCTCCACGATCCGGGGCAGCGCATGGCGCGGGACGATCCGTCTGACCTCCTCGGCCCGCTCCGCCGCGGCCCGCATGCACGCTCCCGCCAGCTCCAGGAACGGCTCGGGGATCGCGCAGCCCGCGGACGCGACCGGGTCGTCGAAGGTCAGCAGCTCGTACCGGGTGGAGGCGGCCAGCCCGGCGAGCGCCGCACTGATCCGCCGCGCACCCCGGACCGGCCGCCCGGCGGGCCGCTGTCCCTCGGTCGCGGCCCGGTTCATCGCCGACCGGGCGAGCATCACGGAGCCCGCGCTGTCTGCCACCGCTGACCACCCCCGCCCGATCGATGTCCACTCCATGTACGCACGCGACTGCACACGGTGACAACCCCTGTTGAGAAGGATGGCGAATCCATGCCAGGTCGTTTCACCCGCGTCGCCGTTGCCGCATCGAGATCCATCCGCAACTCCTTCGACGGCTCCCTGCGGGCCTCTCGTTCGTCACATTCACAAGTGACGTACGACGAGGGGGAGATGAGATGGAACGACACGACGAGCCGGTGACCCGGCGCCGCGGGGCCCGGTTCCCCGCCGTGCTCGCGGCGCTGCTCGCGGCCGGACTCGCCGTCACCGGCTGCGGCGCGGGCGGCGACGGGAGCAACGCGGACAGGAGCGGCGTCCGCGCGCCGGAGCGGGGCGGCGCCGTCCCCGACGGCGGGCGCACCGGCACGGCCGCGCCGCAGGAGGGCGAGCAGCGCTCCCCGTCGCCCGCCCCCGACTACCTGTCCACCTTCGCCCTCGACGTGGACACCGCCTCGTACGGTTACGCCCGGCGCGCCCTCGCCGAGGGGCGGCTGCCCGACCCGGCGACCGTCCGTCCCGAGGAGTTCGTCAACAGTTTCCGCCCCGACTACCCGCGCCCGAAGGACAACGGCTTCAGCGTCACCCTCGACGGGGCCCGCACCGGCGCCGACGGCTGGTCTCTGCTCCGGGTCGGGCTCGCCACCCGGGGCGCCGACCGGGGAGCCGAACGCCCGCCCGCCGCCCTCACCTTCGTCGTCGACGTCTCCGGCTCGATGGACGAGCCGGGCCGGCTCGACCTGGTCAAGGAGTCCCTCGGGCTGCTCGCAGGCGAACTCCGCGACGACGACTCGATCGCGCTCGTCACCTTCAGCTCCGAGGCCGAGACCCGGCTGCCCATGACCCGCGTCGGAGAGGCCCGGAGCCGGATCCGCGAGGTCGTGGACGCCCTGGCGACGAGCTCCTCCACGAACGTGGAGGCGGGCGTCCGCACCGGCTACGACGTCGCCGTCGCCGGCCACCGGAAGGGCGCCACCAACCGGGTCGTACTGCTCTCCGACGCGCTCGCCAACACCGGTGACACCGAGGCCGAGTCGATCCTCGCGCGCATCGACGAGGAGCGCAGGGAGTACGGCATCACGCTCTTCGGCGTGGGCGTCGGCAGCGAGTACGGAGACGCGTTCATGGAGCGGCTCGCCGACAAGGGCGACGGGCAGACCGCGTACGTCTCGAACGCGGCGCAGGCCCGCAAGGTCTTCGTCGACCAGCTGCCCGCCCACGTCGAGCTGCGCGCCCGGGACGCCAAGGCGCAGGTCGCCTTCGACCGGGGGAACGTCGAGAAGTTCCGGCTCATCGGCTACGAGAACAGGGCGGTCGCCGACGACGACTTCCGCGACGACCGGGTGGACGGCGGCGAGGTCGGGGCGGGGCACACGGTCACCGCGCTCTACGCGGTCAAGGCCCGTGCCGGGGCGGCCGGTACGCTCGCCACCGCCACGGTCCGCTGGCTCGACCCGGCCACCCGGGCCCCGCGCGAGCGCTCCGGCACGGTCGCGACCGGCTCCCCGGCGCTCGCCGGGGACATCTGGGGCGACGGTCACGACAGTCTGCAACTGACGGCGATCGCCGCCTACTTCGCGGACGCGCTGCGCGGCGGGGACCTGCCGGGCCGCCCGGGGCTGCGGGTGCTCGCGGAGCGCGCCGAAGCGATCACCGGCCGGTCGGGTTCGGCGGTCGTCCGTGAGCTGGCCGAGGCCGTCCGTCAGGCCGAGGAGCTGCGCGGCCCCGAGGAGGGTGAGAACCCTTCCAGGGAGGGCGAGTCGGGGTCGGGTGATCCGTACAGCTGACGCGCGCGGCGGGCGGCGGGTCAGAATGGCCGCATGGCCACCCTGCTGCTCGCCCTCGCCGTCGTGTGCACCGGTCTCTACGCCGGCTTCATGCTGATCTTCCAGGCCGGGATCATGCCCGCGCTCGCCCGTCTGACGGACCCGGAGTTCGTCACGGCGATGCGCCGGATCAACGAGTACGTGCCGAGGGCCGTGTTCCTGACGGTCTTCCTCGGGGTGATCGCCTTCCCCGCCGCCGCGTTCCTCGTCCCCCAGGAGGGGCGGACGGACACGCAGAAGTGGCTGGTCCTCGCGGGACTCGTCTGCGCGGCCCTCAACCACGCGGTGACCATCGGCGGGAACATCCCGCTCAACACGGCCCTCGCGGAGTCGGAGAAGGTGCCGGCGAGCGGTCCGACGGCCGGCCCGGCGGGCGATCCGACGGCTGGCCCGGCGGGCGATCCGTCGGCGGTCCGGGCCGCCTTCGAGAAGCGCTGGAACGGTTTCCACCGCGTCCGTACGGCCCTGATCACCCTCGCGTTCGGTCTGCTCACCGCCGCCGCCGTGCTCGAGTAGACCGTACCGCCGTGCCGGTTTCTGGCGTGAACTCGCGGGTGGAAGCCCTCCTCGCATCCGCTAGGACCCTGCGAAAGCGTACCCCCGAGTCCGGAAACAGTCTCTCGGCATGCACGGGATCTGCGCCACTGACGAAAACCTGACGCCCTGAAATCCCGACAAAGGGGGTGAATCACCACGATATCCGGGGGTGCCATTCCGTACCCTCCGGTTTCTTATTGACATGCCTACGGGGGTCTTTTCTAATCATCGGGAGTCATCCCGCGCGCAGACACCGCACAGGCACTGAGGGGGCAAGGTGGACGTCCGGATTCTGGGGGGACTGTCGGTACGTGAGAACGGGGTGTCGATCACCCCGACGGCGGCCGCGCCCCGGCAGCTGCTCGCCCTGCTCACGGCCAGCGCCGACCAGGTCGTCCCCGTGACGGTCCTGACCGAGGAGCTGTGGCCGTCCGGCGCGCCGCGCGGCGCCCGCGCCGAACTCCAGGCGCACATAGCGGAGCTGCGGACCCTGATCGCCGGCGCCCTGCGCGACAGCGACCCGGCCGAGCCCCGGCACGGCTGGTCGGACCGGCGCAGCGCCGACGCCATCCTCGTATCCCAGCCCGGCGGTTACCGGCTCGACACCGGCGGCGGCGCGCACGACGTCTGGCAGTTCGAGCGCGCGGCAGGCGCGGGCTACCGGGCCATGGAGGCCGGCGACCTGTCCCGGGCCGCGCTCCGCCTCGGCGAGGCGCTCGCCCTGTGGCGCGGCGAACCCTACGCGGGCGTGGCCGCGGGGCCCCGGCTCCGCAGGGAGATCGAGCGCCTCGAGACCTCGCGGCTCAGCGTCCTCGACCAGTGGGTGGAAGCACAGCTGGGCCTCGGCCGGCACGCCGGACTCGTCTCCGAACTCACCGGACTCGTCGCCCGCTACCGCACCAACGAGCCCCTCCACGCCCACCTCATGGTCGCCCTGCTGCGCTGCGGACAGCACGACGAGGCCCTCACCGTGTACGAGCGGCTGCGCGTGAACCTCAGGGGCGAGAGCGGCAGGGAACCCTCGGCGCGGCTCCGCCGGCTCCAGCGCTCGGTCCTGGCCGTACGGGAGACGGCCGGCCGGCCCGCGTACGGCCCACGGATCCCGTCGCAGTACGCCCCCGCGCGGTACGCCCCCGCCTCACACGTCCCGGCCGCGCATGTTCCCGCCCCGTACGTCCCCGCCCAGTACGGCTCGGCGCAGTACGGCCCCGCACGCCCCCGGCTCGTCCCCGCGGGCTCCGTCGGCTGACCGACCGGCGCCCGACCGACACCCGCCCGGGGGGCCGTCCGCCGGACGGAATGCCCGTCAGGGGGAATGAAGTGCGGCAACTCACCGTTGACCGACTCCCGAAGCCGAATTACTTTCGGCGAGCAGTACGGGTTTCCTCCCAGGTGCCCGATTTCGCTCGACCACGGGGGTAGGGGCCATGACGTTGCACGGCGCGGACGGAGCCGGTGGTGCCGACGCGCTGCTCACGGTCCTCGAACTGCTCGCCCGGCAGGCCCCGCCCGCCGACTTCGACGCCCTCCTCGACGACGCCCGGCGGACCGGGACGGCCGGCGAGGAACTCCACCGCCTGGAGCGGGCCGTGGAACTCGCGGCCGAGGTCCGCTCGGGACACGCGCGCGACGCCCGCCGCGAGGCCGGACTCGCCGCCCTCACCGACACCGCCCGCGACCTCACCCTCTCCTACGACCTCGACAGCCTGCTGCGCGTCATCACCCGCCGCGCCCGGCGGCTCCTCGGGCTCGACCTCGCCTATGTGGCCCTGCGCGGCGAACACGGCGCCTGCTACGTCCACACCACCGAGGGCGCCCGCACCGCGACCGGCCCCGGCCCGCGCCTCGCTCCCGGACTGCGGTTCGCCGAGGGGTACGGACTCGGCGGCGCCGTCCAGCTGCACGGCGAACCCGTCTGGACCGCCGACTACCTCGCCGACGAGCGCTTCGCCCCCTCCGGCTCCCTCGACGCCGGCGTCCACGCCCCCGCCTTCGACGAGGCCGCCGAATCCGCCCTGCGCGCCGAGGGACTCCACGCGATCGTCGCCGCCCCGCTGCGCAGCGGAGACACCGTGATCGGCGTCCTCTACGGAGCGGACCGGCGCGTCCGCCACCACACCGGGGAGGAGATCGGGCTCCTCGCGGGGCTCGCCGACCTCGCCGCCCTCGCCGTCGAGAAGGCCGGGCTCCTCGACCGGACCCGGGC
Source organism: Streptomyces sp. NPDC034084 (assembly GCF_055575535.1). Taxonomy (NCBI): domain Bacteria; kingdom Bacillati; phylum Actinomycetota; class Actinomycetes; order Kitasatosporales; family Streptomycetaceae; genus Streptomyces; species Streptomyces sp. NPDC034084. The sequence continues at coordinate 956,924 of NZ_JBVISK010000001.1, read as the reverse complement.
CGAGGTCTCCGAACTGGAGCGGGACAGCTCCCGGGTGCGCACCAGCCTCACCCGGATGCGGCACGTCAGCGAGGCCCACGGCCGCATCATGAACCTCGTCCTCGCCGGCGGCGACCTGTGCCACGTCGCCAAGGCGGCCGCCGACGCGCTCGACGCGACCGTCCTGATCCGCGACCCCGGCGGCCGCCCCCTCGCCGCCGCAGGAGACATCCCCGGCCTCGACGAGGAAGCCGTCGCCAAGGCGTCCCTCGACGCCCACGCCCGCCGCCGCCCCGTCCTCGCCGCCGACGACACCTGGGTCGCGCCGGTCATCGCGGGCTCCGAGGACCTCGGAGGCCTCGTCATCCGCGCCGCCGGGGGCCTCACCGGCGAGGACGAACGTCTCCTCGAACTCGCCGCCCAGTCCGTCGCCTTCCTCCTCCTGATGCGCCGCTCCACCGCCGTCGCCGAAGGACCCGTCCGCGACGAACTCCTCGACGACCTCATCGCCGACCCGCCGCACGCCCCGCAGCAGATCGCCCAGCGCGCCCGCCGCCTCGGCGTCGACCTGCGCCGCCCGCACGTCCTCGTGCTCGCCAGGCCCGAGGGCGGCGAGCAGGGCCGGGCGGTGGTGTGGGCGTCCTCGTACGCGTACCGGCTCTCCGGCCTCAAGACCGTGCAGGGCGGCTGCATCGTGCTGCTGCTCCCCGGCATCGACGCCTCGGCCGCCGCCAAGGCCGTCGCCGCCGAGCTGTCCCCGCTGCTCGGGCACCCCGTCTCCGTCGCCGCCGCCGGTCCCGCCCAGAGCCCGGACGGCATCGGACGGATCCACCAGGAGGCCGGCCGCTGCCTGGACGCGATGAGCGCGCTCGGCGGCACCGGCTCGGCCGCCTCCGTGCAGGACCTCGGCTTCCTGGGGCTGCTGCTCTCCGACGACAACGACGTCGACGGCTTCGTCGAGGCCGCGATCGGACCCGTACTGGACTACGACGCCGAGCGGTTCACCGACCTCACCCACACCCTGGAGGCGTACTTCGCGTCGGGCGGCAGCCCCACGAACGCGGCCGAGGCGCTCCACGTCCACCCCAACACGGTCTCCCGGCGTCTGGAGCGGATCGGCGAACTCCTCGGCCCCGAATGGCAGAAGCCCGGCCAGGTCCTGGAGGTCCAGCTGGCGCTGCGCCTCCAGCGCACCCGCGAGGTCCTGGCCCGCGGACGCGGGCAGACGGGACCCGCGGGGCCCGCCGGACCGGCCTGACGCGCCTGGCTCCCCCGACCACGGGGCCGGCCCTCAGCTCGCCGAGCGCCGCGGGCCGTATCCCGTGTCGTACGCCGCGTCCCAGCCGCCGGCCATGACCGTCGCCGCGTGGGCCGCCGAGGCCAGCGTGATGTGACGGTGCCAGCCGCGGAACGAACGGCCCACGAAGTCCCGCAGCCCCGCCCCCTCGCCGACCTCCGCGAAGTCCCGCTCCACCCGGCGGCCGAGCTTCGTGATCCGCACCAGCGAACCGACCGGAGAGCCCGTCAGGTCGCTGATCCACACCCGGGCCGGGGCCCGGCGCGGGTCGTCCCACTCGCCGAGCAGCACGAGCGGACGCATCCGCTCCCCGCCCGGCGTGGGCAGCGCCACCCGGACGGCCGTCGCGAGCGAGGTCCGCGAGGTCCGCGCCCCCGCCACCGTGTCCACCCAGCTCACCGGCCTGCGCAGCCCCTTGAGCGACTCCAGGATCTGCACCGCGGACAGCGGGCCCGCCCCGAAGCCCGGCAGCGAACGATCGGCGATCGCGAGCCGCGAGCCCGGGTTGATCCGGGCCACCACCGGCACCCCCGCCCCGGCGAGCCGCGTCAGGGCCGCCCGCCCCGCACCGCCCCGGATGTCGAGCAGCACCGGCTTGCGGGTGACGTCGGACCAGCGGGCGGTGTCGAGCGCCGCCGCGACCGCGCACTCCTCGAGCGTCTCCTCGCCGGCCTCCTGCGGGACCTCCGCGCGGTCGCGCCGCGTGCGGTCGTTCACCCAGGGATCCGGCAGGAACAGCCGCCAGTTGACCGGCACGCTCAGCTCGTCGCTCGCGAACCACACCCCGAACGCCTGCTGCCCGTGGAAGACCTGCCCGCGCTCCGGGTCGAAACGCCGGTCCACGCCCACCGAGTGCTCCCCGGCCTTCGGGATCGGCATCGGCCGCACCACCCACGCCTGCGGGCAGCTGTTGCGCTCCAGGTACCGGGCGAGCGCGGCCCGCATGGGCTGCCAGTCCCAGGTGGAACTGGACACGAAGTGGTGCAGGCTCTGCTCGGCCGCCGGCCCGCCGATCTGGGCGGCGATGTTACGGATCGACTTGCGGCCCTGCGCGGTGAGCAGGCCGTGCAGGTACTGCTCGGCCTTCAGGCGCTGGTCGCGGCGCGGAAAGCCGGAGAACAGCGCGGCACACAGCTCGGCGTAGACGTCCCCGCGCGAGTCGGCCGCGCCGCCGGAGGACCTGACGACGCCCAGGGGCACGGCCGGGCCGACGGTCCCGGTGGCGGTCCTGCGCTTGGTTGCGACGGATGTACTCACGACACTCCTGCCCGAAGGTTGCGCAGCTCCCTCCCGCTGCTCCACCACCCTCGCCCGGACCCGCGCACGGGCACGAGGTGTACCCGGCACCCGAAATGGATTCAGGATGGTGGCCGGACCACCTCCCCTCGTGTCGCCGCAGGTCAGAGCCCCCACCGCCGACATGCCACGCACCCCTGTCATGGGGCTCCGTCATACCCCGAGGGGGGATCTGACAGACTCGCCGGCCCCGCTTTGACCCGTCGCAGGGCGTGGCCGGACCATCGCAGAGCGAGGCTGCACGGGCCGGACCCCGGTTAATGCCCCAGGCCGGGGACCGCGCCTGTGCGCCTCGCCTTGACGGGGGGCACGGGCGGCTCTCGTACGCTGGGCGCATGGCTCTGCGCGGGGAACTGCCGGCCGTCGCGGTGGTCGCCGCCGGCGGCGCCCTCGGCGCGGCCGCGCGCTACGGCGCCTCGCTCGCCTGGCCCACCCCCGACGGCGCCTTCCCCTGGACGGTCCTCACGGTCAACGCGTCCGGCTGCGCGGTGCTCGGCATCCTCATGGTCCTCCTCACCGAGACCACGACCGCCCCGCATCCGCTGCTCCGGCCCTTCCTCGGCACCGGTGTCTGCGGCGGGTTCACCACCTTCTCGACGTACGGGCTCGACATCCAGCGCCTGTTGAGCGCGGGCGACCCGACGCGGGGACTCCTCTACCTCGGCGGGACCCTGCTCGCCGCCCTCGCCGCCGTCTGGGCGGGCGTCACCGCCGCCCGGACGGTCGTACGCGGCCGGGGGAGGCACGCGTGAACTGGCTGCTCGTCCTGGCGGGGGCCGCCGTCGGCGCGCCCCTGCGCTATCTCACCGACCGCGCGGTCCAGGCTCGCCACGACTCGGTCTTCCCGTGGGGCACGTTCGCCGTGAACGTCGTCGGGTCGCTCGTCCTCGGCCTGCTGACCGGCGTCTCCTCGGCGCAGGCGCACCTGCTGCTCGGCACGGGCCTGTGCGGTGCGCTGACGACGTACTCCACCTTCTCGTACGAGACGTTCCGGCTGTACGAGAACGGGGCGAGGAGCTACGCGGCGCTGAACGTGGCCGGGAGCCTGGCCGCCGGACTCGGAGCCGTATGGCTGGGAGTGGAGACGGCGGCCGGGCTCGGATGACCTAGCGGCTCAGGCGGCTCAGGCGGTGATCCAGTCGCTGGTCGCGATGACCGGCTGGACGCCGTCCCGGTGGATGGTGCCCTCGATCAGGCCGTACATCCGGTCGGCCGCGAAGTACACCTCGTTGTCGTTCTTCAGGCCGAACGGTTCCAGGTCCACCAGGAAGTGGTGCTTGTTCGGCAGGTTGAGCCGCACCTCGTTGACCGTGGAGACGTGGTCGAGGACCCGGTCCGCCATCGCGTGCAGGGTCTGCTGGAGCGAGTGGCTGTACGTCTCCGCGAACGCCTCCAGCATGTGGCGCCGCACCTTCGCGTACGAGGCGTCCCAGTCGTGCCCGGGGTTCGCCGCCGCCGAGGCCGAGTTCGCCCAGCGGGCGGTCACCTTGGTGGCCAGGATCCGGTCGTAGGCCTCCTGGAGCGTCGTGTACCGGTCCTTGATGAAGCCGTGGAACTCGGAGTTGGTCGAGTTCATGACCGTCAGCTCCTTGAGGCCCGACAGGACCTGGAGCCCGGTGTGCTCCGAGTACGTGATCTGCGCGGTGCGGACCTCCTGCCCCTTGCGGGCGAAGGAGTGCTGCTCCTTGCGCGAGGGCACCGGGATCCGCTCCCAGGTGTACTCCTCGATCCGGATCTGCGCCTCGTGGATCACGGTCTGGGAGCTCACGAAGTGCTGCGCGAGGAGGATGCCGAAGGCCTCGGGGGAGTCGACGCCGTGCTCCTTGGCGAAGGCGTAGACCGTGTTCTTGGTGGTGTCGGTCGGCAGGCAGTTGCCGTTGTCGCCGGTCAGGTGGACCTCGCGGAACTCCCCGCGCAGCGCCACCGACACGTTCAGGTCGCGGATCTCGTGCCACGCGCCGTCGCCGCCCTTGCGGGTGACCGTGACGATGCGGTTCTCGGCCTTGCCGTACTGGTTCTGGGCGAGGACGTGCTTGCTCATGGACTGCTCAGCTCCTGCGGGTACGTGGATACGGGTATCCCGTACGCCCGGCGTCCAGCGCCCCTCCGTCGTCCAGGAGGTGCGCTCCCCGCCGTCCGGCCCGTGAACGGCGGACCGCCCCGGGACTGACGAGCATCCCGGTCCGTAGGTGTCGGCTCGAAGATATGTCCGTTCCCGGTGGCTGGCAATGGGGAGGACTTCTCCCGTAGGGGAAGCGTCAGGACGGGCACGCACGGCGTCAGGGGCGTGTCGACGGAGGCGGCGGGCGGCCCGGGTTCGTCGGCGAACCCCGCGTCGACGTCCGCAGCCCCGGCCTCCCGCTAAGAGAACTGACGGAATGTCAGTACGGCAGTGTCCGGGTCTCGGCCGCCGGCAGGCCCTTCGCCCACCAGTGGTCGTACCGCCTGTACACCCACGGATCGCGGCCGGCGAGCAGCGCCCCCAGGGCCGCCGCCTCGGCCGCGAGCCCGTCCCAGTCCCCGGCCGTCAGCGGGTGGAAGGCCGACGCCTCGATCCCGCCGTCGACCGGCCGCCAGACCCCGGCCACGTGCCCGTCGACGAGGAGCGTGGGGAGCGTGTCGCCGTTCACGCGGATGACGTGCCTGCGGTACGCGGGCGGGATGATCCGGCTGCGGTCCGCGTAGGCCAGCAGGACGTTGTCCCACATCGCCATCAGCCGGGGCGGCGCCGGGACGTCCTCGCCGGGCCGCGCCGCCCCCGGCACGTCGTACAGCACCGTGCCGTCGGGCCCCTCCAGGCGGACGAGGCCGTCCGCCAGGGACGTCACCGCCTCCCGCACCAGGCCGCGCGGGGCCGTCGTGAACTGCGCCATGTCCGGTACGGACGCGGGCCCGAAGCCCTCCAGATAGCGCCGGACCAGCACGGCCAGACCGGCGGCGGACGCCTCCGGGTCGCCGAGCGCAGGCAGCTCGCTCGCCGTCACGAAGGACTGCGCGGCCCCGAACGACCACGGCGGCCCCGTCGGCGCGTGCCACAGCGGCGCGTACTGCCGCACCATCCGCCAGACCACGGCCTCCACCGGCCCGCCCCGGCCCTCCTCGATGTGCCCCCGCAGCTCGGCGCCGGTCCGCGCGGTCCCGGCGTACGCCAGGAGGCCGGGCAGCAGCGCGTCGGCGTCGGCGGCCGTGAACCCCGCCGCCTTGAACCGCGGATCGTGCAGCCGCGAACCGCGCAGCGTCGGCTCCATGCCCTCCCGGAACGCCCGGTAGTCCTCGGCGTGCACCAGGTGCAGCGTGAGTCGCATCAGCGTCGACCTGACCAACTCGAAGCCGCTCAGAGCCGCGTCGAGATCCCCCGGGTCGAAGCCGGCGACCCGGTTCCACAGCGCCACGTAGGCCGATCCGGGGTGCTGCGCCTGCACGCCCACCACCTGCCGTACCGCCTCCGGCACCCCGAGCGGCGCCCGCTCCAGGAGCAACTGCCGATGCAGCGTGGAGCGGTTGAGGGCGCGCGCGGTGATCACCATGGCGCGATTCTCCCTCCCCGACCGCCCGCGGACGCAACGTAGTGTCGTGGCCATGGGACCCGCGTCGCCATCCGTCACCACCGACCCGCCGAGCGAGGCCACGGTCCGTGTGCCGCGCCCGCGCCCGTCAGCGGTACGGGACACGGCGACGGCTCCCGCGGGGACCGTGGACGGCGGCGGCCGGGGGCTCGCGCCCGCCGCCCTCTGCTTCCTCGTCTGCGCGGGCCTCGGGCTGCAGTCCTGGACGGCCCTGCGCGCCACGGGCTTCGACCTCGGATCTTCGACCAGGCCGTGCGGGCGTACGCCCACTTCGAGCTGCCGAGGTCGCCGATCAAGAACGTCCACCACGAATTCCCGCCCGGCTTCTCGCTCCTCGGCGACCACTTCACCCCCGCGCTCGCCCTCCTCGCGCCGCTCTACCGGCTGTGGGACGACCCGCGGACCCTGATCCTCGCGCAGGCCGCGCTGTTCGCGGCGGGCGTGCCGGTCGTCCGCCGCATCGCCCGGCATGCCTTCGTGAACGCGGAGTCCCAGGTCGTCCGCAGGGCGGCCGACCTCGCCGCACTCGTGTACGCCCTGGGCTGGCCGCTGCTCAACTCCGCCTACAACGGCTTCCACGAGGTCGCCTTCGCCGTCCCGTTCACCCTCCTCATGCTGGAACGGGGACTGGCCCACCGCTACGGCGCCACCGCCTCCTGGGCGGCCCTGCTGTGCACGGCCAAGGAGGACATGGGCCTGGTCGTCGGCGCGTACGGCCTCGTCCTCGCGGTCCGCGCCCACCGCGCCGTCCACCGCACGGGCCGCGCCACGGGGATCGCGCTCGCCGTGATCGGACCGCTGGTGTCGGCCGTCGTGATCGGATGGTTCATCCCGGCGATGGGCGGCCCCGAGGGCTACTACTGGTCGTACGGGCGCCTCGGCGCCGACCCGGGGGACGCCCTGGCCCACGTCCTCACCGCCCCGTGGGTCCTGCTCCAGGTCGCCGTCACCCCCTTCGTGAAAGTCGCCATGGTGGCCTGGATCCTGGGCTCCCTCGCCCTCCTCCCGCTCGGCTCCCCGACCTTCCTGCTCGCCGTCCCCCTCCTCGCGGAGCGCGTCCTCTCCGACAACCCCAACCACTGGCCGGTGATCAACCACTACGACGCCTTCCTGTGGCCGATCCTCCTGACGGCCGCCCTGGAGACGCTGGCCCGGCTGCACGCGCGTCGCGGAATCCGTTCCTGGGCGGTCACCGCGCTCGTCCTCTCCTCCGCGGCGGCCGTCGTCCTCGGCCTGAACCTCCTCGTCCGCCCGGACTTCTGGCGGCCGTCCCCGGACAAACGCCCCCTCGCCACGGCGGCCGCGCTCATCCCCGACGGCGCGACGGTGGAGGCCGACAACACGATCGCGCCCCGCCTGACCGCCCGTACGGACGTCGTCATCGCCGACGGGACTCCGCGCGGCGCCGACTGGGTCCTCCTCCGGGTGAACGACCGCACCTTCCCCTTCGCCTCCACCGAGGAACAGCGACAGCGGGTCGAACTCCTCCTCGCCCACGGCTACACGACGGTCTGGCACCGGGACGGCACCGTCCTCCTCCACCGCACCACCCCCACCACGCCCGTCCCCGGCATGCGGCGCCCCGGCCCGGACAGCACCCCCGCCCGGGAAGCCGTCCCCGCGGACGTGGGCGCGAACCTGCTGCGGCGGTAGGGCCCGTGCGGTTTCCGACGCCGCCGGTTCACCCGGGCCACGTCCGCGGGTCACGCGGTCCTCACCCGCGCTCGTGACCATCGGCGCATGACCTTCCCGCCCCGGGCCACGCGCCCGGCCGCCGCCGGTTCGGCCGTCGCGCTCGCCGTCGCCGCCGTCCTCCTCGCCCCGACCTCGCCGGCATACGCCGCGGCCGACGCCCTCCCGACGTACGAGGTGAAGATCAACCTCACCGCGGCGGCCCTCGACGCGAGCTACGCGCCCAGCGCGGCGGTCAAGTCGGCCTTCGGCATCACCGGTTCCGCCAAGGCCCGCTCGTACGGCTACTACGACACGGACGCGCTCGCCCTCGACGCCCAGGGCTGGAGCGTGCGCCTCCGTCACAAGAGCGGCTCGTCGTTCGAGGAGACGTACAAGAAGCGGTTCCCCGTCACGAACGGCGACATCGACGCCGCGCTCACCACGGCCGACGCGGCCGGCTTCGACAGCGGCGACACCGACTACGAGGCCGAGGTCGACTGGGGCTACGCCAAGCAGACCCTCGGCTTCTCCCACGAGAAGTCCCACAGCGCGAGCGGCTACTCCGGCACCGCGATGCCGACGAGCACGACCGGCCGCACCTGGCTCGTCAACGACATCCCCGGCGAGCTGGACGACTGGAACAGCACCGACTGGGGGAAGACCACCCTCCAGGCCTCCCGCGCCCACGGACCCGTCACCGCCAAGGTGTACGGCGGAACCTGGGGGCCCTCCGACGACGCGAGCATCGAGGTGCTGCCGGTGGTCGGCGCGAGCGGAACGGGCACGGAGCACGTCGTCGAGCTCTCCTTCAAGACCGACTCGTACACCGCCGCGGCCGACCTGCACGCGGACGCGATCGCCGTCGCCGAGGCCAACGGCTGGCTGTACCACGGGGACATCCTCAAGACGCGGCTCATCCTCGACCGGTACTAGGAAGTGTCTTGAGACATCCCCTTCGACGTACGAGGGCGGACCGGGCGTTCACCCGGGGCTCCCCCCGGCGTCGTGAACACGTCGCCCCGCGTTGCGCGGAGGACTGGACCATGAGGCCGCCCTCACCGGCGCCCTTCCACGTCATCCAGGGAGTACAGATGAATCCGCGCCTCCTGCGCCGGCCCGCCCTCGCCGTCCTGGTCCTGTCCACCGCGCTCGCGCTCTCGGTGGTCGTCGGGACGGCCGACGCCACCCCGGCGCACCACGGCCGGCCCGCCGCCCGGGTCGTCTCCACCTCCGCCCTGCCCGACCTCCCGCTGGCCGCCTTCAGCAACGGCATGCTGCCGGGCAGCGTCGCCGACGACCGGGGCGTGGACCTCGGCGGCATCGGCAGCGACCTGTACCCGGCCGAGCGGCGCGGCGAGTACTGGACCGTCACCGATCGGGGCCCCAACGGCCAGACAGTCGTCGGCAAGGACAAGCGGCGCACCTTCCCCGTGCCCGGCTTCGACCCGGCCATCGTCAAGATCCGCGCCGTCGGCGGCCGGATCCAGGTCCTGAAGTCCATCCCGCTGACCACGGCATCCGGCGCCCCCGTGACCGGTCTGCCGAACCAGCCGGGACGCGACGAGGCCCCGTACTCGTACGACGCCTCCACCCCGCTTGCGTACGACCCGAACGGCCTGGACACCGAGGGCCTCGTCCGCGACCGGGACGGCGGCTTCTGGCTGGCCGACGAGTACGGGCCCTCGCTCGTGCACGTCTCCGCCCGGGGCCGGGTCCTCGCCCGCCACGTGCCCCAGGGGCTCGGCCTGACCGGTGCCGACTACCCGGTCGTCGAGTCGCTGCCGTCGATCTTCCTCCAGCGCAAGGTCAACCGCGGCTTCGAGGGCCTCGCGCTGCTGCCCGACGGCGATCTCGTCCTCGGCCTGCAGAGCCCGCTGCTCAACCCCGACAAGGTCTCCGGGGAGAACTCCCGCACGACCCGGCTGCTGCGCTTCTCGCCCCGCCGGAACCGGGTCACCGCCGAGTACGCCTACCGCTTCGACGCCGTCGGCACCGTCGAGCCCGGCCAGACCAGGACCTCCGAGCTGAAGCTCTCCGCGCTCGTCGCCGTCGGCGGCGACCGCCTCCTCGTGCAGGAGCGCACCGACAAGGCCGCCCGCCTCTACGAGGTCCGCCTCCGCCGCGGCGTCGACCTCCTCGGCACCCCCTGGGACACCGGGGCGGAGCCCACCCTGGAGCAGCTCGACGACTCGGCCGCCGCCGGGGTGCCGGTGCTCGGCAAGCGGCTGGTGATCGACCTCAACACCGTCGAGGGCGTCCCCGGGAAGATCGAGGGCGTCGCCGTCGAGGGCTCCTCGACCCTCGTCCTGCTCAACGACAACGACTTCGGGATGACGGACGGCCCCGAGGCCTTCGACGCGCGGGGGCGCCTCGTCGACAGCGACGTGGAGACCACCCTCGTACGGGTGAGGCTGAACCGCCCGGTCCGCTGACCGGCTCGGTCCGGGGCTGCCGCTGCGGACACCGGCTCGGGCCGCCGGCCTTCTCAGCCCGGCGGCCTTGTCAGCCCGGCGGCCGAAGCGGATTGGCCATCGGTACGTAACGGGCGTCGGCGCCGTCCGCGTCGAGCCAGCGCAGCAGCAGGTTGGTCTTCGCGGGCACGTGCGGCGAGCCGAGCAGCGCGGCGATCTCCGCCGGTCCGCCGTGCTCCGCCGCGTACCCGGCGAACACCGCCCGCGCCCGGGACCACAGCTCACCGGCGAGCTCCGGGTGGCGGTCGGTGAGGGCGCCGGCGATCTCGGAGAGGTTGTTCGTCACCAGGCAGTACGCGAGCCGCTCCCAGCCGTGCGCCGCGCTCACCGCGGGAGCGGGCGCCTGTGGCCCGTGCCTGTCCAGGAGCCCGCGATGCCGCTCGGCGACGATCCGTACCCCCTCGTGGTCGCGGAAGATCACCTGCGCCGGGAGGCCGGTGCCGTCCACGCCGACGAGGACGTTCTGCAGATGGCACTCCAGGACCAGGCCGTGCGCCCGCCAGGCGTGCAGCACCGGCGGCACCAGCAGGTCGAGGTAGCGCTGCCACCAGACGAGCGCCCGTTCCGGGGCGAGCCCGTCGAGCGGGTTCCCGGGGAAGCCCTCGCCGATGCCCGCCGCGAGCAGTGGTGTCACCCCGGGCAGCAGGTGCGGCCGCAGTCCCTCGCGGGCGATCACCGCGAAGCCCTCGTAGGCGTGCTGTCCGCCGAGGTCGGCGGTGCGGTAACCCCGGTCGGCGAGGAACGTCGCCATGGGGAAGGGATCGAGGACGGGCGCGAGGAGGCCGGCGATCGTCCGCAGCCACAGCAGGTCGCGCAGCTCCAGACGGCGGTTCCCGTTGGTGATGCGCACGTCCAGGCTGAACTTGCAGAAGAGGTCGGCCTCCGGCAGGTACACGGTTCGTACGGAGGAGGTCGGCACGGCCGGGCCCGCCGCCGGCGCACTGGCGCCGAGCCGCAGCAGCCGCCCGTCGCGGAACGCGGGCAGCTCACCCAGCAGGTCCAGTTCCCAGGGGTGGATCGGGAGGCCGACGTAGCCCTCGGGCGTCCCCGTCCCCAGTGCGTCCAGGAGCGACAGGTCGCCGTCCTCGGCGACGACGTCGGCCCGGACGCCGAGGAGCTCCAGCGGGAAGCGGGCGTACGCCTCGGGCGCGTACGGCAGCCAGCTCTCCGGTGCGCCCGCCCCGCGTGCCTTGGGCGCCGGGTGGAACCGGTGCCCGGCGAGCAGCGCCTGCTCCGACCGCAGGTACGGATCGTCCGGCGGCGACGCGGACGCGCGCGCGTCCTGCAGCGCCACGACGACGTCCCTGCTGTCGGTCATCTCGCCGACGACCGTCCTGTTGGTGACGCCGGTGCGGCGGCCGAGCTCGTCGGCGGTCAGCGCCACGAGGGCGTCGAAGGTCAGCGGGAGCCAGCCCCCGTCGGTGCGGACGCAGGGCTCGGTGGGCCGGCGGCCGGCCCGGACCCGCAGCAGCCGGCCGGTCGCCGGAAGCCGGTGGACGGCGTGGTCCGCGTCCGGGCACGGCTCGGTCTCGGCCACCTCCCGGACGAGGCAGTTGAGGAGGGCGGTGGCCGACAGGGCGTCGGCCCGGCCCTTGGCTTCACTCACGACAGCGCCTTCCACCCGTTCCCCGGCGGGTCGTCCACCGGTAGGGACATCCTGTGCAGGGTAGTGAGCCTTCATGCACTTCGCTCCGGATCACGATACGAGCGCACGCCGAGACCCGCGCGCCCCTGAGACGACCTTGGGGGCGGCGTCGGGGGGAGACCCTGGGCCGGAGGCGGCCGGTGGCGCGCCCACCGCGGAGGCGGCCGGCGCCGTCGCCCCAGAGGCGGCGCTCACCGTCGAGACCGACTTCGCCGCCGACCTGGCGGACGTCGCTCCCCGGCTCCTCCTCGCCTACCGCCGGGAGCTGCCCGCGGCCCGGGTGGCGGTGCTCGGCCGGCTGTGGCGGGCGCTGCTCCACGAGCCGCTGCCCGGCGTCGCGGCGCGCGACGGTCACACCGGCCGGGTGCGCCTCGCCGACGGCCGGGTCCTCAGCGGGCCGCCCCGGCTCCCGTACGACCTGGTGGTCCCCGGCGAGGACGTGACCGTACGGCTCGACGGCCGCGCCCACGACCACCCGGCCGCCCTCCTCGCCGCGCTCGGCCTGCCCGGCGCCGGCCCCCTGGTCGCCGAGCTCGCCCACAGCGTCGCCTCCCTGGCGCTGTCCCGTGCGGGGGCGGCAGAGGCGGGGACGGGGACCGCGGGGGCGGACGACCTGGCGTACGTCGAGCAGAGCATCGTCGACGGGCATCCGTACCACCCCTGCTGCCGCAGCCGCCCGGGCCTCTCGGTCGCCGAGCAGCTCGCGTACGCACCCGAGCACCGGCCGGTCGTCGGCCTCGACCTGGTGGCGGTCCCGGCCGACCGGTGCCGCGTCGCGGGGGAGTGGCCGGAGCGGCTGCGGGACGGCGACCGGCTGCTGCTGCCCGTGCACCCCTGGCAGAGCGAGCACGTCCTGCCGGGGCTGGGACACCGGCCGTTCGAGACGGGGGCGATCCCCGCCCGTCCGCTGATGAGCGTACGAACCCTCGCCCCGCTCGCCGGGGGCCCGCACCTGAAGACGGCGCTGACCACGCGGATGACCAGCGCGATCCGTGACATCTCGGCGAGCGGTGTCGAGAACAGCGCGCCGCTCTCCGCCCTCCTGGCGCACGTGGTGGCCGACCTGGCCGACACGCTGCGCATCACCCGCAACCTGGGCGGCGCCTCCGCCCTCGTACGCGGGGAGGCCAGTGCCGACCTCGCCGTCCTGCTCCGTGAGTCGCCGACCGCCGCCGCCCGCCCGCGACCGGGGGAGAGGGTCCTGCCGCTGGCGGCGCTCGCCGCCCGCCCCGCCGGCGACGGACCGCCCCTGATCCGGACGCTCCTGGCGTCCGCCGGTGCCCGGGACGCGAGCGCCGACTGGCTGGCCGCCTTCGCCGGCCTCGCGGTCCCGCCGCTCCTCGGCCTCCTGAGCCGGGGCGTCGCGCCCGCCGCGCACGGGCAGAACCTCCTGGTCGTGCTCGACGCGCACGCCCGCCCCCGCCGGCTGGTCTACCGCGACCTCGCCGACGTCCGGCTGAGCCCCGGGCGCCTCGCCCGGCACGGTTTCGACGCCGCTCCCGTCGCCGGGCGGGTGATCGACGACGACCCGGCCGTGCTCCGCACGATGCTCTTCGGCCATCTCTTCGGCACCACCTTCGGGACCCTGGTCGCGGCCCTCGCCGACCGCGACCGGACGGCGGAGGCCCGCCTCTGGTCGGTCGTCGCCGCCGCTGCCCGCCGCGCCTACGACGACCTCCCCGCGACCCCGGAGAACCGGGCCGACCGCGCGGCCCTCTTCGGCCCGGAGCTCCGGGTCAAGGCCCTCACCTTGATGCGGCTGCGCGGCGTGGACCGCGACGAGTGGATCCCCCTGCCCAACCCCCTCGTGACCTGACCGCAGAGACGCCGATACCGACGTGCTTGCATGGGCGGCATGAGTGACGCGTACGAGAACGAGACCGGGTCGCCGGCCCGCTTCAAGGACCTGGCCCTCGACGCCGTCGACCACCAGGCCGTGGCCGACTGGTGGTGCGCGGCCCTGGGTTACGAGCGGAAGCCGCCGGCCGACGGGTCCGAGCGCCCCGGCGCCTGGCCGGTCCCGCTGGTGGATCCGACCGGCGCCGGCCCGCTGATCTGGATCAACCCGGTGTCCGAGCCGAAGAAGACGAAGAACCGTATGCACCTCGACGTGTGGGGCGCTCCCGACCGGCTCGTGGCACTCGGCGCGACCGTGCTCCGCGAGCCGGACGACGAGATCGACTGGCACGTCCTGGCGGACCCGGAGGGCAACGAGTTCTGCGTGTTCACTCCGGCGACCTGACGGCGGGGCAAAAGGAGCGGCGTCCGCCCGCCGCGCAGACGGGACTTTCGAAACTCGCTCTAGCCGGAGCCGGTGGTGCCGGTCGGCGGGGCCTGCTGGTAGAGCGCCACCAACACGCCGTGCAGGGGCTGGTCCTCGGCATCCTCCTCGGCCTCGTCGACCAGCTCGGCGAGGGCATCGCCGAGTTCTCTCGCCTTCGCGGGGCTGAGAGGCAGGTGGCGCAGCGTCAGCCGGGTCTCGGCGGGAGAGCGGTCCAGCTCCTGGGCGACCGCGGCGAGCATCGCGGCCGTGCCTGCCGCCTGGGGTTCGGCGACGACCATGTGGCGGGCCGTGCGCTGGTGGTACTGCTCCGTGCCGCCGCGGACCTGGCGGGTCTCGGCGATGTGGACCAGCCCGGCTTCGCGGAGCACCTTGAGGTGGTGGGCCACGTTGCCCTTCTTCGCGTCGAGCTGCGCCGCGAGCTGGCTGGTGGTGGCAGGCCGGTGACCCAGGGCGAAGAGCAACCGCTGGCGCAACGGATGAGAGAGCGCCGCGAATTGCTCGGGCGCGCCGATCTCCAGAACATCCTCAGGGGGTGGCATATAGGGAGGCTGATCACTCATACCGAAAGTGTCTAAATTCTTTGACGCTTCCGCAAGCGCGGTGCTCTACTCCTGCCATGACGACTTCGACGAAGCTTCTGCCGGCCCCTGTCATCGACGAGACGGTGCGGCTCCTGACCGGGCACTACGTTTTCCCGGAGACAGCCGAACAGCTCGCCGGCCTACTGCGTCGACGCCTCGCCGAGGGTGCCTACGACGTCGACGACGCCGGGGAGCTCGCCCGGCGGGTCACCGCGGACCTGCAGTCCGTCAACGGCGACCGACACCTGAGACTGAAGCACCACGCCGACCCGGTGTCCCCGCAGCAGGGGGCGGCCACCCGGGACGCCATGCGCCGGGACTTCGACACCTCGCTGGGCGGGGCGCCCCGGGTGCAGTTGCTCGACGGAGGGGTCGCCGTGGTGGAGCTGGCACCGATGCTGTTCCCGCTGGAGTGGGCCGCCGAACCGCTGAGCGCCGCGCTCACCCTGGCCTCCCGCGCCCAGGCGCTGATCGTCGACCTGCGCACCAACCGGGGCGGCGACCCGGACACGGTCGCGTTCGTCTGCAGCTACCTCCTCGACGAGCGCACCCACCTCAACACGATGCACTGGCGCGGTGGCGAGCGCGGCGAGCAGTCCTGGAGCCTGCCGCACGTTCCCGGCGCGCGCTTCGGCGGCGGCAAGCCGTTGTACGTGCTGTCCAGCGACAGCACCTTCTCCGCCGCCGAGGAACTGGCGTACGACCTCCAGCAGCTCGGCCGCGCCATAGTCGTCGGCGAGCGCACCCGCGGCGGCGCACACCCGTGCAGGGGCTGGACCGTGCACCCCCATCTGGAAGCCACCGTCCCCGTCGGCCGCGCCGTCAACCCGGTCTCCGGCACGAACTGGGAGGGCGCCGGTGTGCATCCGGACGTCCCTTGCCCTGCTGCCGACTCCCTCGCCCGCGCCCACGCGCTGGCCCTCGCCCGACTGGCAGGCTGACCGGGTCGAGTTCATCGACGGCACTGCGCGACGCACCTCCCCGAGCCACCCCGGCGGCGGCGGAGGCCGGCCAGTGCGCACCCGCTCACGAAGATCGAACCGTCGGGTATCGGCAGACGGGTATTCATTCCACAGTCCGTGCGAAATTCCTGGCCCCGGTACGGCGGGCGGTGGAGGACGCCGGGCTGCGCGCCACCGGTATCGACCTGATCATCTACGTGTCCTGCACCGGGTTCACGAGGCCCCCTCGCTCACCGCCCGGCTCATCGACTCGACGGGGCTTTCCTCCATCACCCGGCAGCTGCCGACAGGCCGGCTGGGCTGCGTGGCCGGCGGAGCGGCGATCAACCGGGCGCACGACTTCTGCACGGCCGGCCCGGAGGCGAACGCGCTGATCGTGGCCTGTGAGTTCCGCTCCGGGAAAAGCGGCCGCCAGAGGCCGGCTCCGAGCGCGTCAAGCCGGACGGATCCAGCCATCCGAGGTTCTCTCCCCGGCACCTTCACCATCGGCTGAATTCAGCCCTGACCAGCAAAAAGACCCTCCCGAAGGAGGGTCTTCCGTCATGCGCCCCCGGCAGGACTCGAACCTGCGGCCAAGTGCTTAGAAGGCACCTGCTCTATCCACTGAGCTACGGGGGCCGGGTGGTGGCCGTGTGGCCAGGAGCCCCTGGTGGGTGGGGTGTGGCCTGCCGGGACAAGGATAGGGCTCCGATCGCCTTGGCCCGGTTGCTTCACCTGCGTGGCACGATGTGGAGGTTCGGTGAAGCGAACCGATAATCGCAGGCAGGTGCGATTCGCGCAGCGCTTTTCGCGCCACTCGGGGCGGGTGTTGTGCACTCGTTATGCCCGGCCTTCCGGTCACCACCTTTCTCTTCGGCGCGCAGGGCCGCCATACGCTTCAAAAACACTCATAAATTGGGCATTCTTCACATGTGGTGACCTTGGACGAACGGCCTCAGCTGATCGACGCACTCTCCGCCCTGCGCGACCGAGTCGCCGCCGTGCGTCTCCCACTGCCCCTCCCCGACACGCCCCGGGCCCGCCAGACCCGGGCCGAACTGCTCGCCCAGCTCGACGACTACCTGGTCCCCCGGCTGAAGGACCCCGACGCCCCGCTCCTCGCCGTCGTCGGCGGATCCACCGGCGCCGGGAAGTCCACCCTGGTCAACTCCCTTGTCGGGCGTCGCGTCAGCGAGTCGGGAGTGCTCAGGCCCACGACCCGGACGCCCGTCCTCGTCTGCCACCCCGAGGACCACCACTGGTTCGCCGGCATGCGGGTCCTCCCGCAGCTCACCCGCGTCTGGCTGCCCCAGGCCGACGAGGACCACGCGGTCGACGAGCCCGCCCCCGAGGAGAACGCGCTGCGCGTCGAGACGGCCGCCTCGCTGCCCCGGGGGCTCGCCCTGCTCGACGCGCCCGACATCGACTCCCTCGTCGTCGAGAACCGGCTCCTCGCCGCCGAGTTGATCTGCGCCGCCGACATCTGGGTCATGGTCACGACCGCCTCGCGGTACGCCGACGCCGTGCCCTGGCACCTGCTCCGTACCGCGAAGGAGTACGACGCCACCCTCGTCACCGTCCTCGACCGCGTCCCCCACCAGGTCATCGGCGAGGTCTCCCGCCAGTACGAGGCGCTGCTCGACAAGGCCGGCCTCGGCGACGTGCCCCGGTTCACCATCCCCGAGCTCCCCGAGTCCGCGGACGGCGGCAGCGGCCTGCTGCCCGACAGCGCCGTCGCCGCACTGCGCGGCTGGCTCGCCCACCGCGCCCTGGACCCGGCGGCCCGCCAGCAGGCCGCCGACCGGACCGCCACCGGCGTCATCGACTCCCTCGACGCCCGGCTGCCCGAACTGGCGGCCGCCGTCGCCACCCAGTACGCCGCCGCCGTCCGCCTCGGCGGCGCCGTCGAGGCCGCGTACGGGGAGCAGGGCAGACGGGTCCGCAAGGAGCTCGGCCGCGGCGCCGTCCTCGCCGGGGACGCCCGCACCCGCTGGCGCGGCTACCCCCGCGACAGCACCGCCGAGGAGCTCCTGGACGCCCTTTCCGAGTCCCTCGCCGCCCTCCTCCACTGCGCGGTCTCCGCGGCCGAGGAACGGGTCCGGGACACCTGGCGCCGCGAACCCGCCTCCGAGGCCCTCGGCCCGCCGCGGACCGGCGGCGACCGGGAGACGGCGGAACGGATCGGCGTGGAGGTACGCCGCTGGCGCCGCGTGCTCGAAGAGCTGGTCGAGGAGGAGGTACGGAGCGTGGACCACCGCGCCCCCGGCTCCAGGTCCTCCGGTTCCGGGGCGTCCGCCCCCCGGCCCTCGGGCTCCCGCGGCGCCGTCGCCGAGCCCGACACCGTCGCCGCACTCCTCGCCGCCTCCCTCCTCGGGGGCCGCCGTGCCCGCGCGGCCGGTGAACGCCTCGCCGAACTGCTCGGCGCCCAGGTCGCGCTGCGGCTGCGCGACAAGGGCGGCGAACTCGTCCTCTCGTACGTCGACCGCGTCCTGCACGCCGAGCGCGACCGCCGCCTCGCCCCCCTCGACGCGCTCGACGTGACCCCCGAGCCGCAGGCGGAGCTGATCGCCGCGCTCTCCGTACTGCAGAAGGAGAAGTGACGTGGAGGAAGACGACCGGGAGCGCGGCCGCGAGCGCTGGGACGACGGGCTGATCGCGCGACGCGCGAGCGAGCGGGCCGCCGTCACGGAGGCGAAGCCGCGCGAGCCCCGGGTGGACGAGGACGCCCTGCCGCCCCTCGGCGGCAGCTACGGCGGGCCCCTCCGCCGCCGCCTCGACGCCCTCCACGAGCTCGTCGGGCTCTCCCGTACGCGGGTCGAGAGCGAGGCCCTCGCCGAGGCGGGACGCGTCCTCGACGAGGCCGCCGCCCGCCAGCGGCTCTCCTCCCGGCACACCGTGATCGCCCTCGCCGGCGCCACCGGCAGCGGGAAGTCCACGCTCTTCAACGCCCTCGCCGGCGTGCCCGTCTCCGAGACCGGACTGCGCCGCCCCACCACCTCCGCGCCCATCGCGCTCAGCTGGTCCGAGGGCGCCGCCGGGCTGCTCGACCGGCTCGCCGTCCCCAGCCGGCTCCGCCGCCGGCCCCTCGCGGGCGGCGCCGCCGACACCGAACTCCAGGGACTCGTCCTGGTCGACCTGCCCGACCACGACTCGGCGGTCACCGCCCACCGCGATCAGGTCGACCGGGTCCTCGGCCTCGTCGACGCCGTGATCTGGGTCGTCGACCCCGAGAAGTACGCGGACGCGGCCCTCCACGAGCGCTACCTGCGGCCGCTCGCCGGGCACGCCGAGGTCACCTTCGTCGTCCTCAACCAGATCGACCGGCTCGGCACCGAGGCCGCCGACCTCGTCCTCGACGACCTGCGCCGCCTGCTCGACGAGGACGGCGTCGCGCTCGGCGAGCACGGCGAGCCCGGCGCGACCGTCCTCGCCGTCTCCGCGCTGACCGGTGAGGGCGTACCCGAACTGCGCGAACTCGTGGCCCGGTTCGTCCAGGAGCGCACCGCTCCCGAGCGCCGTCTCGCCGCCGACGTCGACGCCGCCGCGGCCCGGCTGCGCCAGGCCTACGTCGCCGACGGCCGGCCCGGCCTCGACGAACGGTCCCGGGACGCCTTCGCGGACCGGCTCGCCGTCTCCGTCGGCGCCCAGGCCGCGGGCGAGGCCGCCGAACGGGTCTGGCGCCGGGGCGCCATCCGCGCCTGCGGCACCCCCTGGCTGCGGCTCTACCGGTGGTACGAGCGGATGCGTACGCACGGTTCCACCGACCCGCACCTCGCCTCGCCCGTCGAGGACGAGCTGACGGCTCGCCAGCGTGTCGAGCAGGCCGTACGGATCGTCGCCGACGAGGCCTCGCGCGGGCTCCCCGCGCCCTGGGCGCAGGCGGTGCGCGAGGCGGCGGCGCGCGGGGCCGAGGGGCTGCCGGAGGCGCTCGACGAGCTGACCGTCTCCATGGGCGACCCGGCGGCCCGGCCGCCCCGGCCCGCCTGGTGGCCGGCGGCCGTCCTCGCCCAGGTCCTGATGACGCTCCTTCAGGTCTTCGGCGCACTCTGGCTGGTGGGGCAGATCGTCGGTGTCGTCCAGCCGGGCCTGCTGCCGCCGGTCCTCGTGATGCTCGGCGGCATCATCGGCGGGCCGCTCGTCGAATGGGCCTGCGAGAGCGCGGTGAAGGGGCCGGCCCGACGGTACGGGCAGGAGGCCGAACGCCGGCTGCGGGAGGCGGCCGCCGCATGCGGCCGGGCCCGGGTCCTCGACCCCGTGGCGGCGGAGCTGATGCGGTACCGGGAGGTGCGCGAGCAGTACGCGACGGTGGTGGGCTCACGGCCGTCGGCGGCGGCCGCCCGGGTGGTCGGCACCGGCCGCTCCGGTACGACGCGACTGGGGGCGACGAGGGCAGGCGTACGCGGGAGGTAGGGGGCGTGGAGGGATGCCGGCCGGGTGCTCCCGGTCGGGGTCGCGCGCCCTCGGTTTCACCCTTGCGAGTGAGGGAGTTGTCCCCTGTCGGCCGCCCGTCCACAGGCGCGAGCGGGGTTCGCCCGGCCGCCCCAGCATGGTTCCCACGAGGTGTCCACGCAGCAGGACACCGGAGAGTGGGGGCGAACCATGAACGACACGACCGTGACGCTCGTCGGCAACGTGGCGACGGCGGTGGAGTACCGGGACACCGTGGCCGGCGGGGTGGCCCGCTTCCGGTTCGCGGTGACCGCGCGCCGCTGGGACCGGGAGCGGGGACTCTGGTCCGACGGGAACACCAGCTTCTACACGGTGTCGGCCTGGCGCACGCTCGGGGCAAACCTCGCGGCCTCGGTCTCCGTCGGGGAACCGCTCGTGGTCCACGGCAGGTTGAAGGTACGGGAGGAGGAACGCGACGGGCAGCGCAAGACGTTCGTGGACGTGGACGCGGTGGCCGTGGGGCACGACCTCAGCCGGGGGACGGCGGCCTTCCGGCGGGCCGCGCGGGCGGCGGAGCCCAGGCCGCAGCCGGAGCAGGACCCGTGGGTGGTTGCGGCGGAGGAGGGGACGGAGGCGGTACCTCCGCAGCTGGTAACCGCGCCCTGACCTTGCGTTGTGGGGATTTGTCGACCAACTCGCCCTGCGTGATAACGATTCCGAGTCGGAATGGTTATCTGACCGTATGCCAGGGCACCGGGGGGCTCCGCATCCCTAGGATTCCCGGGTACTCATGTGGCACTTGAGCCCATCGAGTCTGTGAGTCTTGCTGGCGTGCGCTCCCCCCATGCGGATCGACCAAGTTCGCGGAGCGGCTCGCCCGGAGGGGAATCCAATGTTTTCAGTTCGTGGGCGTGGCGTCGCCCGCCTTGCCGCCGCGACCCTTGTCTCCGGACTCGTCGCGGCCGGTGCGATAGCGACCGCCGGTCCGGCCCTGGCCGATGACGGTGCCGCGGGCACCGGCGGCGTCACGGCGAAGCTCGGTCGCATCACCGACGGAGGAGACGTCGAGGTCAAGGAGGAGAACGGCAAGGTCCGGACGGTCGGCGGTGGCCTCTTCACCATGCAGGTCGAGGGCGGGGGCACTCTCTCGGCCTACTGCATCGACTTCCACACCGACGCGCAGCACGACTTCGACTACAAGGAGGTCGGCTGGGACCAGTCGTCCCTCCACAGCAACGAGAACGCCGGCAAGATCCTCTGGATCCTGGAGAACGCCTACCCCAAGCTCTCCACCGAGGCCCTCGGGGCGAAGCTCGGCGTAGACCTTTCCAAGGGCGAGGCCGCCGCGGGCACCCAGGCCGCGATCTGGAAGTTCTCGGACGGGGTCGAGGCCACGCCGAAGGAGCCCGATGCCAAGAAGCTGACGGATTACCTGCTCCAGAACGTCGGCGAACTGCAGGAGCCCAAGGCATCCCTGAGCCTCTCCCCGGCCACCGTGGCGGGCAAGGCCGGCGAGAAGCTCGGCCCGATCACCGTCACCACCAACGCCGAGACCGCCAAGCTCGCGCCCGCCCCGGGTGCCGCCGCCGGTATCCAGGTCGTCGACAAGGACGGCAAGCCGGTCACCGACGCCAAGAACGGCGACCAGGTCTACTTCGACGTTCCGGCCGGCACCGCCGACGGCACCGCCGAGCTGACCGCCGAAGCCACCACCAAGGTCTCGCTCGGCCGAGCCTTCGTCTCCATCGACGGCCCGTCGCAGACCCTGATCCTCGCCGGCTCCAGCGACTCCACCGTGAACGCCAAGGCCTCCGCCACGTGGGCCAAGAAGGGTGCCGTCCCGTCTGTCGCGGTCGCTAAGGACTGCGCCAAGGGCGGCCTGGAGATCATCGCCGGCAACAAGGGCGACGAGCCCTGGACCTTCGACCTGAAGGGCACCTCGTACACGGTCGGCGCCGGTGAGACGAAGACCATCACGGTCCCGCTCGCCGAGGACGAGGCGTACAAGTTCACGATCACCGGCCCGAACGGCTTCGAGGAGACCTTCGAGGGCGTCCTGGACTGCAAGACGGCCACCCCCGGCCCGAAGCCGTCGGAGACCCCCTCCACCACCCCCTCGGCCACGCCGTCCACCCCGTCGACCACCGGCGGTACCACCGGTGACACCACGGGCGGCACGACCGGCACCACCACGACCGGTGGCGGCGACCTCGCCGAGACCGGCAGCTCCAACGCCACCCCGATGATCGCCGGCATCGCCGCCGCGCTCGTCGTGGTCGGTGGCGGCGCGGTGTTCTTCCTCCGCAAGAAGAAGACCGCCGGCCAGTGAGCCAAGCCCCAGGTGCCGGTCTCACCCCGGCACCCGGGCCCACCCCGGCCTCACTCCGTGAGCCCCTGAGGTGACCCCCGACGACCCCGGAGCGCACCCGCGCCCGGGGTCGTCGCACGTCCACCGCCGGGTCCGTCAGCCCGGCGCTGCGGCGCGACGACGAGGAGCGGCCGCGCCGGCGCACGGCTCGCGGGCGGCGACGGCTGGGCTGGGGCGGTGCGACGGGGACCGGGAGGACCGGTTCAGCGGCTGGCAGTGACAGGTCGACTACCGGGAGTGGCCCAGGAGTGCGCAGGTCAGCGGGCCCCCCACCTACTGGTTCGCCCCCAGGGGTGGCGGTCAGGCAAGATGGGGTGTATCTGCCCACTCACTCTTTGCCGGACGGTTTCTCTTGGCTGAGTACATCTACACGATGCGCAAGGCGCGCAAGGCGCACGGCGACAAGGTCATCCTGGATGACGTGACGCTGAGCTTCCTGCCGGGCGCGAAGATCGGTGTGGTCGGCCCGAACGGTGCCGGTAAGTCCACCGTTCTGAAGATCATGGCGGGCCTGGAGCAGCCGTCCAACGGTGACGCCTTCCTGTCGCCCGGCTACACCGTCGGCATGCTCCTCCAGGAGCCGCCGCTCGACGAGTCGAAGACCGTCCTGGAGAACGTGCAGGACGGCGCCGCCGAGATCATGGGGAAGCTGAAGCGCTTCAACGAGGTCGCGGAGCTCATGGCGACCGACTACTCGGACGCGCTGATGGAGGAGATGGGCAAGCTCCAGGAAGACCTGGACCACGCCAACGCCTGGGACCTCGACGCGCAGCTGGAGCAGGCCATGGACGCCCTGGGCTGCCCGCCCGGCGACTGGCCCGTCACCAACCTCTCCGGTGGCGAGAAGCGCCGCGTCGCGCTCTGCAAGCTTCTCCTCGAGGCCCCCGACCTGCTGCTCCTCGACGAGCCCACCAACCACCTGGACGCCGAGTCCGTGCAGTGGCTGGAGCAGCACCTCGCCAAGTACCCCGGCACCGTCGTCGCCGTCACCCACGACCGGTACTTCCTCGACAACGTCGCCGAGTGGATCCTCGAGCTCGACCGCGGCCGCGCCCACCCCTACGAGGGCAACTACTCCACCTACCTCGACACCAAGGCCACCCGCCTCAAGGTCGAGGGCCAGAAGGACGCCAAGCGTGCGAAGCGTCTGAAGGAGGAGCTCGAGTGGGTCCGGTCGAACGCCAAGGGGCGCCAGGCCAAGTCCAAGGCCCGTCTCGCGCGTTACGAGGAGATGGCGGCCGAGGCCGACAAGATGCGGAAGCTGGACTTCGAGGAGATCCAGATCCCGCCGGGCCCGCGTTTGGGCTCGATCGTCGTCGAGGTCGAGAACCTCTCGAAGGCCTTCGGCGACAAGGTCCTCATCGACGACCTCAGCTTCACCCTGCCCCGTAACGGCATCGTCGGTGTCATCGGCCCGAACGGCGCCGGCAAGACCACGCTCTTCAAGATGATCCAGGGTCTGGAGACCCCGGACTCCGGCTCCATCAAGGTCGGCGAGACCGTCAAGATCTCGTACGTCGACCAGAGCCGCTCCAACATCGACCCGAAGAAGACGCTGTGGGCCGTCGTCTCCGACGAGCTCGACTACATCAACGTCGGCCACGTCGAGATGCCCTCCCGCGCCTACGTCTCCGCCTTCGGCTTCAAGGGCCCGGACCAGCAGAAGCCGGCCGGTGTGCTCTCCGGCGGTGAGCGCAACCGTCTGAACCTCGCGCTCACCCTCAAGCAGGGCGGCAACCTGCTGCTCCTCGACGAGCCCACCAACGACCTGGACGTCGAGACGCTGTCCTCCCTGGAGAACGCGCTCCTCGAGTTCCCGGGTGCGGCCGTGGTCGTCTCCCACGACCGGTGGTTCCTGGACCGAGTGGCCACGCACATCCTCGCGTACGAGGGTGACTCGAAGTGGTTCTGGTTCGAGGGCAACTTCGAGTCGTACGAGAAGAACAAGATCGAGCGCCTCGGCGCGGACGCGGCCCGTCCGCACCGCGCCACCTACAAGAAGCTGACCCGAGGCTGAGGTCAGTGGCCAGACACATCTACAGCTGTCCCCTGCGCTGGTCGGACATGGACGCCTTCGGGCACGTCAACAACGTCGTCTTCCTGCGGTACCTGGAAGAGGCGCGGATCGACTTCATGTTCCGGCTGGCGCCGGGGGACGGTTCCCCCTCGTTCTCCGGCGGGTCCGTCGTGGCCCGGCACGAGATCGACTACGTGCGACCGCTGGTCCACCGGCACGAGCCGGTGACCATCGAGTCGTGGGTCACGAAGATAGGCGCGGCGTCCCTGACGATCGCGTACGAGATCAAGGACCCGGACGTGACCTACGTACGGGCGTCCACGGTCGTCGTGCCCTTCGACCTGGAGGCCCAGCGGCCGCGCCGGATCACCTCCGAGGAGCGCGAGTTCCTCCAGGAGTACGTCGACGACGGGATGTCGTCCGCCGCATGACCGTGCTCGCTCCGCTGCACTTCGCCGACGCCCGGGAGGCGGCCGCTCTCGCCGCCTTCCTCACCCGGCTCGTCCACTACGACCGGGCCGCCGCCGTCCGCCTCCAGGCGGGCGGCGGGGCGCTGGCCGTCTTCGGGCGGCCCCCGTCGTTCGAGGTGCTCGCGATCCGCACGGCCCGCCTCGTCGACGCCGTGGACCTGGACGTCACCGTCTCCGCCGGTGAACTCCTCGACGGCATCGAGGAGTCGGCCGGCAAGGCGGTCGTCCCGGACTCCGTGACCGGCCCGCCGTGGGCCGGTGTCCTCCCGCCGCGCCGCGGCTGGGAGCCGGTCTCCGGCCTTCCCGACGCCGCCGGGCTGCGGGGCGCCGTCGCCGCCGCCGTCAGCGAGTTCCGCTCGCGGGACGAGGAGCTGCCGGACGAGCGGCGCAACCGGGCCGAGCGCGACGCCATCGGCCACGACATCTGGTCCCGGACCCTCGGCACCACCGGGCTGCCGCTGCGCGCCGTGCACGCCGCCCAGTCCCTCGGATTCCTCCCGCCCGGCGAGGCGCCGGTGGCGCTGTTCGCGTCCGGGCCGTGGCTGCGGCTCCGTACCCCGTACGGCTCCGTGGCGCTGCGCACCGCGCCTCCGATCTCGCTGGGCGTCTCCCCGCGCTGATCGATGTCGCCGGGCACCGAGGACCGATGATGGGCGGCGTACGCCCCTCACGACCGCCGTCGAGGTCGACGGCCCTACCGGCTGAACCGCCTCGCCCCCGCCGTGGCGGCGGCCAGCAGGATCACGGCGAGGACCGCCTGGCGCCACGGCGAGGTCGAACCGTCGAGCGCCGGGGCCACCCGCCGCCGCGGATCGTAGGCGACCCGGACCTCTCCGCCGTCCGGGGCGACCCGGTGGTCCTCCGTGACGGTCGAGGGGTAGCCGCCCGGGCAGCGCAGGCTGTGGCGGTACCGCACCCTGGTCCCGCCGCCCTCGCCGACCGAGGAGCTCTCCTGCTCCTGGACCTTCAGGACGACACAGTCGGCGACCGCCCCGCGCGAGGCCGCCTGGTCCGCCGCCGCCACGGTCAGCAGCAGCCCGGCGACCAGCGCGAGCGCGCCGAAGAAGCCCATGACCCCGTCGACGAGCAGGAAGTACGCGACCGCCGCGACGAGGACGGCCGCCCCGCCGACCGAGACCGCGACCGTCGTGGACGGCGCCGAGGCGCCCTCGAAGGACCAGGCCGACCAGCCGTAGACCGCGATCGCGCAGACGGCGGGCAGGGCCGTGGTTCCCCACTTCCGCGCGGCCGCCGATGACGTCGTCGACGAATCCGTCGATGACATGGACACCACCCCCGTGGATAGGACGTCCCCCGACCCGGCCCGGTTTCCCCGGAGCCGGACCCGGACGCGGAGACGGAGCCCCCCCCGCCCCGTCAGCCCTCCGCGTCGTCCGGCCACACCCCGATGTGGTCCTGCTCCAGTTCCAGGGCCACCCGGTGCTCCATGCCGAGGGCCTGGGTGTACTCCGCCGGGAGCTGGAGGCGGCCCGCGCGGTCGAGCATCGCGTACTCCCGTGCCACGAGCGACTCCTGGCCCTGCTCGTCGACCTCCGTGCGGCGCAGCACCTCCGAGGAGGTGCGGCCGTCGCGGATGGCGACCGTGCGGCGGACCTCGGAGGCGACCGCCTGGTCGTGGGTGACGATCACGATCGTCGTGCCCAGCTCCTCGTTGGCGCGGCGGAAGGCCGCGAAGACCTGCTCGCCGGTGGCCGAGTCCAGCTCGCCGGTGGGCTCGTCGGCGAGGAGCACGGCCGGGTTGTTGGCCAGCGCCACCGCGATGGCCACCCGCTGCTGCTGTCCGCCGGAGAGCTGGTGCGGGCGCCGGTCCCGGATCTCCGCGATGCCCAGCATGGCGAGCAGTTCCCCGGCCCGCTCCGCCTTCTGCTTCGAGCGGCCCCGCAACTGCATGGGCAGCGCCACGTTCTGGGCGGCCGTCAGGTACGGCAGGAGGTTCCGGGCGGTCTGCTGCCAGACGAAGCCGACGACCTCGCGGCGGTAGCGCAGCCGCGCCTTGCCGTCCATGCCGAGCAGGTCGCAGCCGGCGACCCGGGCCGCGCCGGCGGTCGGCACGTCCAGGCCTGCCAGGATGTTCATGAGAGTCGACTTGCCGGAACCGGAGGCGCCGACCAGGGCCATCAACTCACCCTCCTTCACCAGGAGGTCGAGCCCCTGGAGCGCCTGCACCTCCACCCCGTCCGTGGTGAAGATACGGACGAGCCGGTCGCAGGCGATGAGCGCGTCATGGCCGTACGAGGGCCGGTCGCGCCGCGCCGTCGCCCGCCGCTCCAGCTCCTCCAGGGTCGTGTCGGACGGGGCCGTGCCGGTCTTCGTCATCGTGCGTCTCCTGCCCTGAGTTCCTTGATCGAGCCCCTGCGCCCCGCCCACCACGCCTGTCCGACCGCCGCGAGCCCCGTCAGGACTACGACGGCGAGCGCGGGCAGCACCAGCGACCACGGGTCCGCCCGCAACGGGGCGCTGTCCAGCGGGGCGAAGCCCGGTGCCGTCGCGAGGGCCAGCCGGAGCAGGTCGATGCCCGGGGCGAGCAGCGGCACCGTCGCCCAGCCGACGAGGATGCCGCCGAAAGCCGCGAGGACGGCCTGCGGCAGCGCCTCCAGGGCCAGCAGCCGCCGCCCCTGCTTCCGGGTGAGGCCCATCGTGCGCAGCCGGGCGAGGAGCGTGTTCCGCTCGGGGGCGCTCTGCAGGAGGGAGAGCAGCACGGCCACCACGGCGAAGGCGGCGCCCGCGCCGATCGCGCCCAGGTAGATCCGCTCGGCGCCCGACTGGAGCGGCGAGTCGACGTACGCGGCCCGCGCCTCGGACCGCAGCGCCACGAAGAGGGAGTCCGACTTCGCCTTCACGACCGCGCGGAGCCCGGCGCCGTCCACGGGCCCCGTGACGAGCAGCGCGGTGGGCGCCCGGTGGGTGAGGTCGGCGCCGTTGACGAGGAGGAAGTCGGCGTCGTCGAGGGCCGGAGTGGTGGAGCGGACGGCGACCACCTTCACCTTGAAGACCCCGGACGCCGAGACGATGTCCTGCGGCGCGTCGCCGAGCCGTTCGGCGACCCTCGGCGAGGCGATGGCGGGCAGCACCCGCTCGGTGTCCGCGACGGCGTCCTCGCCGCCCCGCCCCGTCGGGGCGAGCAGCCCGGCG
The DNA here is from genome assembly GCF_055575535.1 of Streptomyces sp. NPDC034084. Taxonomy (NCBI): domain Bacteria; kingdom Bacillati; phylum Actinomycetota; class Actinomycetes; order Kitasatosporales; family Streptomycetaceae; genus Streptomyces; species Streptomyces sp. NPDC034084. Next base: position 928,793 of record NZ_JBVISK010000001.1, on the reverse strand, counting down.
GGGAAGGGCCCGAAGCCGGTGCGGTCGGCGAGCCGGGTGTACGAGGCGGGGTCGACGCCCACGATCGGCGCGCTCATCGGCTGGGCGGAGGTCCCCTGGTAGGACGGCAGGGCGACCCCGTACTCGATCTGCACCGGGGCCACGTCCCGTACCCCCGCGAGACCGCGCACGGACTCGGTGAGTCCGGCGGGTACCGGGGTCCACTCGACCGAGCCGCCGATCCGGGCGTCCGCCCCGGTGGCCAGGAGCGCCGCCCGGTCGCGGGCGTCGGCGACGCCCGCGAGGACGGAGCCGCCGAAGGCCGCCGTGGCCAGCGCGAGTACGAGGGCGAGCAGCGGGAGGGTGCCGGAGGACGAGGCGCGTCCGGCCCGGGCCAGGGCAAGGGGTCCGACGGCGCCGCGCAGCCTGCGGGCCGGGCGGGCCAGCCACCGCAGCGGCAGCGGGTAGATCCGTACGAGGACGGAAGCGGCGATCAGGCCGACCAGCACGGGCGCGGCGCTCACGAGGTGGTCCCCGGAGTCGCCGGTGCCGCGCAGCCGCAGCGAGGCGACGGCGCCCACGGCGAGGACGAGCAGGGTGAGTTCGGCGACGGTGCGGCGCCGGGAGGGGCGGGCGGTGAGCAGGTCGTCGCGGCCGCCGTGCAGACGGGGGCGGCGGTGCCGGACGATCGCGCGTACGGGCAGGACCAGCATCGCGAGCAGGGCGACGAGCGCGGCGGCGAGGACGGAAGGGCCGAGGGGGATCGCGCCGGATCCGCCGTCGGGCGGTCGCACGGTGGCCACGGCGAGGCCGAGGGCGAGCGCGGCGGCGGGTACGGCGACGGCCGAGGTCTCGCCGAGGAGCCGCACGCCGATGCCGGGGAGGGAGGCGCCGCGGGAGCGGAGCAGCGCGAGTTCGCTGTCGCGGCGGGCGACGAACAGGCCGCCGGTCATGGCGAGGACGACGGCGGCGACCGCGCCGATCCCGAAGACGGCGACGGCCACGACGGGGTTGATCGCCTCGCGCATCGAGCGGTACGAGTCGACGATCGCGTCGAGTTCGGTGGTGAGGGCGGCGTTGCCCCCCACGGCCTTGCGCATCCTGACGAGGTCGGGGCCGCCGGCGGCGGCGTCCAGCGCGGCGTCGAGCCGGTCGGTGTCCCGGCCGGTGAGGTGGCCGGCCGTCGGCATGAAGCGGAAGAAGACTTCCGGTTCCCCGGTGGTGGAGAGCACGGCGGGCGCGGAGGCGGGGGAGAGGAGCAGCGCCCCCTGCCAGTAGTACTTCACCTCGTCGCCGGCCAGCGCCGCGAGCGCCGGGGTGCGCAGCAGCGGCTCGACGGCCCAGTACGGCGCTTCGGGGCGGCGCGGCTCCACGATCCCGGTGATCGTCACGGCGAGCGGTTCCGGGCTCGTCCTGCTCGCCACGTGCACGACGGAGCCGGGCTTCAGGTGCAGGGACTCGGCGGTCCTCGCGGTCACGACGGCTTCCGGGGCGTCGCCCGTGCCCGCGGCGAGCCGGCCCTTCGTGAGCGTCGCGTGCTCGGTCAGCCCGGACGGGGCGGAGAGCACGAACTCGGGGGGGATCCCGTCGGGCCGGGGCAGCCACGGGTCGCTTCCCGCGAGGCGCTTGACCGTACGGACACCGTGGACGGTCTGCTCCGGGTCGGTCAGGATCGGTTCGGGCAGCAGGGCGCGCACCTGGTCGCGCTGTCCCTGGAGAACGCCGGGGGCCAGGCCGGGGCCCCGCTCGGACACCGGGATCGGGGAGGTCAGCTCGAGGACGGCGTTCCGCGGCGCGGCGTGCCGGATGTCGTGCCGGAGGCCCTCCGTCTCGTACCGGTCGACCGCGCGCGGCAGCGCGGCCGCGAGGTACGCGGTGACCAGGACGAGCAGGGCGAGGGAGGCGGCGGCCCAGGGCGCGGTCCGCAGCCGGGTCCGCACCCAGGGCGCCACGGCGCGGGCGGGCTTGTCGGACCGGGGCATCTCGGGGGCCTTCCTGCGGTCGGCACGCGTCTCGGTGCCGTCGTCGCTGTCGCGGTACGGGGAGGTCGGCGGCATCAGTTGTCCCCCTGGTGGCGCAGGGTCACGGCCGGGTCGGCGCGGCGCAGGGCGATCGCGGCGACGATGGCCAGCGGCAGGGCGGCGACGCCGGCGAGCAGCAGGGCGACCTGGCCGAGGGGCAGTTCGACGAGGACCGGGGGGACGGGCCGGGCGGCCTGGCCGGTGAGGACGACCAGCGGGACGACGGCCCGGGCCAGGACCGTGCCGAGCCCGATGCCGACGAGCAGGCCGATGCCGATCAGGAGGCCCTGTTCGGCGGCGACGAGCCGGGCGAGCTTGCGGCGCGGAGCGCCGAGCGCCCGCAGCACGCCGAACTCGGCGGCCCGTTCCCGCATCGCGCCGGCCGAGCCGACCGCGAAGCCGACGGCGGCGAGCGCGGCTGCGGCCGCCGCCACCGCCATCAGTGCGGCGTTGGGGCCCGCGCCGAGCGGGTCGCCGAGGAGTTCGGCGGCGATCTCGTCCCGTACGAGGACCCGCGCGGGGTCGGTGTCGGCGCGGGCGCGCAGGGCCGAGGCGACCTCGTCCGCGCGGCCGGGGGCGGTGGTCAGCCACCACTCGGTGGGCGGCACGGTCGCCGTTCCGTCGGAGCCGGCCGCGAGGAACTGGTTGACGGCGGCCAGGTCGAGGAGGATCGCGCCGCCGTCCTCGGGGGTGGCGACGGCGGAGGCGCTCTGGGCGCCCGCGCCGGTGGTCGGCAGCTGCTCGACCACCCGGTCGACGGTGACGTCGACCGTCCGGCCGCCCAGGCCCACCTCGATCTGGTCGCCGGGCTCGGCACCGGTCGCCGTCATGAAGGCCTCGGTGGCCACGGCCGCGAGGTGCTCGGGGGCCTTGGGGGCGGGGGCGCTCATCCGCAGGCTGAACTCGTGGGGCCCCCTGTAGGCGCCGGCCTTCGCGCCGGTGACGGTGTACGTGACGGAGTACGGGGCCGGGCGGCCGCCCGCTCCGGCGGATCCGGCGCGGCCGGTCGCCGTGCCGCTGTCGTCGGTCTGCTCGAAGGAGGAGGCCCAGGGGGCGAGGAGCTGCCCGGGGGCGTGTGTCCGCGCGCCGCCGCCGGCCCCGACCGTGGTGAAGCGCTCGATGTGGAGCGTCTGGGTGTGGTGGACGCCGTCGGGGATCAGGCCGGTGAGTTCCAGGCCGGTGAGGGTGAGCCAGCCGTCGGAGCCGCGGTCGCCCGTGGTGCCGGGCGCGGCGGTCAGGGCGCCGACGTCGAGGGACAGCCGGTGCGTGCGGTCGTCCGAGGGCAGCCGGCCGAGGGCCTGCCGGTACGGGATGCCGTTCGGGTCCTCCAGGACGGCCGTGACCCGCGTCTCGAACGCTCCGGCGGGCGCGGACGTCCGCAGGTCGACGGCGAGCGTGCGGGTCCCCGCGGGCAGCGGGAGACCGGGGTGGCCCGCGGACTTCGGGGTGAGCGGGGCGAGGAGGGACCGGGCCGGGACGCCGGCGAGGTCGGAGCGGAGCAGCAGGCCGTCGGCGGCCTCGCGGGTGTCCACGGCCAGGACGGTGGCGTTCTTCCCGGCCACGTCCAGGGAGGTGCGGTGCACCGGTGCCGCGGCCTTGACGCCCGGGACGGCGGCGAGCCGCTGGGTCTGCGTCGGCTCGCCGGGGCCCGCGCCGAGGACGCGGACGTCCGTGCCGACGCGGAAGTCGGCCTGGTCCCGCTGCGAACGCTCCCACGAGCCGCTCTGCCCGATGGCCAGCATGCCCATCGCCACGGCGAGGACGAGGAGGAGGACGGGCCCGGCGCCGCGCAGCGGGCGGCGGCTGAACTGCCAGCCCGCGAGGGCGGCGGACAGCCCGCGTCCGCCGGCCGCGCGCCGCTCGGCCAGCTTGGCGGCGGGCGGCAGCAGACGCAGCGTCAGGACGGTGCCGGCGAGCAGGGCGAGGGCGGGCGCGGCGACCAGGACCGGGTCGACGGAGCCCCCGCCGGCCTCGTCCGCGCCGAGGGTGCCGCCCGTGGTCACCGGCCGCTGGAGCTGCCAGTACGCGACGGCCGCGACGGCGAGGAGGCCGAGGTCGGCCCCGGCCCGTACGGGAGCGGGCAGCGCCGCCGAACGGGCCTTGCGCAGCGGGACGACGGAGCCGTCCCCGGCGGCGAGCGCGGGGGCGACGACGGCCGCCGCGCAGCAGAGCGCGACGAGCGCGGCGACCAGCCACACCTGTGGCGACGGGCAGGTGTCGAGGCGCACCCCGAGCGAGGAGAGCGCGGACCGCTCGGCGAAGAGCCGGGTCAGCGGGCCGGAGAGGAGCGGGGCGGCGAGCGCGGCGGGCAGGGCGAGCAGCAGCGCCTCGGCGGCGGCGAGCCCGGCGATCCGGCGCCGCGAACCGCCGCGGGCCCGCAGCAGCGCGGTCTCGCCGGAGCGCTCGGTGCTGAGCAGCCGGGCGACGAGCAGCAGCGCGTACGCGGCGAGCAGCACCAGCTGCACGGCGACGATCAGGAGGGTGGAGCGGGAGACGAGCAGGGCCCGCCCGGTCCGGTCCAGGACGGTGGGGAGCGCGGTCGACACGGAGATCGTCGTCCCGAAGCCGTCCGTGGAGTCGGCGAGCTTCTTCGGGCCCTCGGTCGCCGCCGCGCGCAGGGCGTCCATCCGGTCCGTGGTGAAGCCGGTGAAGTCGGCGGAGCCGAGCCAGGAGGTGTCGCCGGAGCTCAGCGCCCCGGAACCGAGGACGGCCGGGTCGACGAGCAGCGGGCCGTACGTGGTGAACGCGACGGTCTGCACGCCGCGGCCGCCCGCCGGGTCCAGCTGCCAGTACAGGTCACTCGTGTCGACGGGCCGGTAGACGCCGGTGATCCGGGCTTTCACGGTGCGGTCCGCGAGCCGGTCGGTGAGGTCGAGCACGGTGCCGGGGCCGACCTTGAGCCGTCGGGCGGCCTCCTCGGGCAGCGCGGTCTCGACCACGCCGCCGGTCCTGCCGGACGCGGGCCAGGCGCCCTTGACGAGCGAGAGCCGCGAGCGGTCGAGCGCCGCGAACTGTGTCAGGTCCGGGTCGCCCTTGCGGGCGGCGGGCGGCTGGAGGGTGCGGGGCAGGGCGTACGACCCCGAGCGTTCGAGCCGCCGCACGGTCACCGGCAGCCCGTCGAAGGTCCTCCGCATCCCGTCCTCGACGGCGGCCTCGGCACTGGCCCGTTTCCCCGCCGGTATCTGTCCGCGAACGAGCAGCGAGGCGGCGGCCGAGGACCGGCCGCGCAGTCCGGCCTGGAGCGCCGCGTCCCCGATCGCCCCGGAGAAGGCGGCGAGGGTGGCGAGCACCGAGGTCGTCAGGAGCACGGCGAGCAGCGCCGCGGCGAGCAGCAGCCGGTGTGCCCTGACACGCAGAAAAACGAACCCCGTCACCCATCCCCCTGGCCCCGCCCACGTTTCCTCGGATGCTTTCAGAGGGCACGCGCCGCTGGTAACCGCTTCCACGCGGACCTTGACTCGATCGTGACCGTTATTCGGCGTTCCGTGTCCGGAACGTTTCAGTCCGTGCCAGCGGGGGGTGGAGCGCTAGTGCGCGCTGTTGACCATCGAGGCCGCCGCGTACGTCAGGTACCGCCACAGCTCGCTCTCGTGCTCCGGGGCGAGGTCGAGGGAGTCGAGGGCGTCGCGCATGTGACGGAGCCAGGCGTCGTGGGCGGCCCGGTCCACGGTGAACGGCGCGTGCCGCATCCGGAGACGGGGGTGGCCCCGGTGGTCGCTGTAGGTGCGGGGGCCGCCCCAGTACTGCATGAGGAAGAGGGCGAGGCGCTCCTCGGCCGGGCCGAGGTCCTCCTCGGGGTACATCGGGCGCAGCAGCGGGTCCGCCGCGACGCCCTCGTAGAAGCGGCGGACCAGGCGGCGGAAGGTCTCCTCGCCGCCGACCTGCTCGTAGAAGGTCTGCTCCTGCGTCGTTTCCCCGGAAATCTCGTTCACCGTTCCATCGTCTCAGATGCCCCGGCCGAGGACCCGGGGCTTAGGACCACCCCCCGTACGGGGGCTCGCCCACCGCCCCGGAGCGCGGGAGAGTGGGGGCATGGGTGCGCTGCGGGACGAGTTCGGCGAGGCCGGGGCGCGGGAGCGGCGCGCGCTCGTGCGGGAGATCGAGGCGGACGGCCTGCTGACCGACCCCGCCTGGCGGAAGGCCTTCGCCGAGGTGCCGCGCCACCTCTTCGTCCCGTACTACTACGTCTCCGCGCCCGGCGGCTACGAGCGGCTCTGGTCCGGCGACCCCGCGCCGGAGCGGCGGGAGCGCTGGCTGCGCGGGGCGTACGCGGACACGGCCGTCGCCACCCGGGTACGGGACGGGGAACTGGTCTCCTCCGCCAGCCAGCCCTCCCTGATGGCGCTGATGCTCGACGCCCTGGACGTACGCGACGGGGACGACGTCCTGGAGATCGGCGCCGGGAGCGGTTACCACGCGGCCCTGCTCTGCCACCGGCTCGGCGACGAGCACGTCACCACCGTCGACCTCGACGAGGAGATCGCCGAGTCCGCCCGCACCCATCTCGCCGCCGCGGGCCACCGGCCCGCCGTCCTCGCCGCCGACGGCGCCCGGGGCTGCCCCGAACACGCCCCGTACGACCGGATCGTGGCGACCTGCGAGGTGCCCGCCGTCCCCCATCCCTGGCTCGCCCAGTGCCGGCCCGGCGCGCTCGTCCTCGCCCCGCTCTCCACCGGGCTGATCCGGCTGCGGGTGCGCGACGCCGCGCACGCGGAAGGGCGGTTCCTCGCGACCTCCGCCTACTTCGTGGCGCTCCGGGGCGCCGCCGCCCAGCTCCCCGGGCGCGACAACCCTCGCCCCGGCCCTGCCGGGGACGAACGCTTCCTCTTCCTGTGGGGTCTCGTCGCCGGCCGGCTCGACAGACGCGAAGCGCTCTCGCTCTGGCTGCGCGAGCGGCGGCCGGGGCGGGAGCGCTTCGGGGTGACGGTCAGCGGCGACCGGCAGTGGGCCTGGCTGGACGACCCCGGAGGGCCGTACGCCTGGCCCCTGCCGGGGAGCGCCTGACCGGTCAGACGAGACGGATCGTGATCGTGGTCCAGGCGCCGACGTGCACCCGGTCGCCGTCCTGGAGCTGGACGGGGACGTAGGGCTGGATCGGCTCCTCGCCGCCGTTGACCGTGGTGCCGTTGGTGGAGTTCTGGTCCACCACCGCCCACGAGCCGTCGGGCTGCTGCACGAGCACGGCGTGCTGGTGCGAGACGCCCGGGTCCTCCGGCGGCACCGACAGGTCGATGTCGGGGGACTCGCCGGTGGAGTGCCGACGGCGGCCGATGGAGACCTGGTTGCCCTGGAGCGGCAGGCGCTTGTCCGGCGAGTACGCGGGCAGGTTCAGGCCCGTGGCCTCCGGGCCGCTGCGCTGCATCATCGCCATGAAGTACTCACGGTCGGGACCGATGACCGCGGTCCAGGTGCGGGGCTGCTGCGGTTGCTGCGGCGGCTGGAACTGCTGGGGCGGCTGCTGGCCCTGCTGCGGCGGAGGTCCCTGGTGCGGCTGCTGACCCTGGTGCCGCGGGGGCCCCTGGTGCTGCGGGGGCTGGTGCTGCTGCGGCGGGGCCTGGTGCGGCGGTGCCTGGTGCTGCGGCGGGGCCTGGTGCTGCGGCGGGGCCTGGGGGGCCTGGTGCTGCGACGGCGGCGGCAGGACCCAGTCGTCGTCCGCGCGCGGCTGCGGCGGCGCGGGCGGCGCGGGAGCCTGGGCCGGGGCCTGGGGGAACGCGGGCGGCGCAGGCTGCTGCTGCGCCGAGGGGCGCTGCGGCGGGGCCTGGTGGTGCGTGGGCTCCGCGCCCAGCGGCTCGGCCGGCCGGTTCACCTGCGAGGGCCGCGAGCCCTGGTAGCCGAACGGGTCCGGCTGCGGGGGCTGCTGCCGCGGCGGCGCGGGCGGCTGGGACTGGAAGCCCGGCGGCAGGCTGAGGCCCGGCGGCGGGCCCGGCTGCTGCGGCGGGGCGCTCGGCGGGGGGTTGTGCGGGGCGCTGTGCGGGGCCAACGGGGTGTACGAGGTCGCCGTGTTCGTGAGGAAGTTCCAGCGGCACTCCTCGCAGAACGGCGCCATGTGCTCGCGGGGCGTACGGCACTGCGGGCACAGCTCCGCCTGGGCCGTCGCGTTCGGGTCCCCACCGGGGCCGAAACCGCCGGGAGCACCCTGAGGGCCACCGGGGGCGCCGGGCGGCGGCCCCATCGGGGGCCTGCCGGGGTCGGCGGGGCCGGGGTGTCCGTACGCGGGGGGCGGCGGCGGGGGAGGCGGCGGCACGGCACCCGTCGGCGCGCCCGCCCCGGCCATGCGATGGCCGCAGACCTCGCACCAGTCGTCGGAGACCGACTGGTGTCCGTTCGGGCAGGTCGGCATGTCGGTGCTTCCCCCTCTCGTCTTCCGGCCCGGCGGCCGGGCTACCTCTTGACGCGAACGGTCTTGGTGGAGCGGGTCTCGAGTGTCATCTCGTCCGCTTCCGCGACCTTCGCCTTCAAACGCACAGTACCGGTCGCCGCGTCGACGACGTCGACCACCTTCGAAAGCAGTTTCGCCGTATCCGCATTGCCGGAGGCCGCCGCGAGCTGCACGGCACGGCCCAGTTTGGCCGTCGCGCCGTCGTGATCGCCCGATTTGCGGGCATCGAGACCCTGCTGGATGACGTCCGCCAGCTCGGCCTGGCCCGTGTAGTGCGCGACCTGCGGATTGATCGACGTCGACATGGCGAGGTCGTCCGTCCACACCGCGCGTACCAGTCCTTGAGACAGCGGGCGCGGATCGCCGCCCGCCGGGTCCGGGGCGATCAGGGAGACCCGCGCGGCGAGCATCTCCTGGCCGACCGCCGCCCGGGGGACCCGCACGCTCACGTGGTAGTCGCGGGACTCGTCGCCCCAGGAGCCCGTCGGGTAGTCCCCGGCGCGCGGCCCGGCCTCGGTACGCCGCCCGGTGAGGTCCTCGACCGCGGGCGCCACCTGCTTCACGAACATGATCTCGACCCCCACGGGGGTCCACAGGCGCAGCGCGACGTCCGCCACGCCCTTGCCCATCGCGTGCTCCATCATCGCCGTGAAGTCCGCGGCGAGCCCGGCCGGGTCGGCGACGATGTCGGCGGTGCCGAGGAGCGCCGAGGCGATCCCGGTGACCTCCTTGACCTCCCAGTCCGTGCCGACCCCGCGCGCGTCACAGGTGAACCGGCCCGCGCAGGCGTCGAGCGCGGCCCGCAGATCCTCCGGCGACTCGTGCTCGTTGCGGCCGTCGGTGAGCAGGATGCCGTGCCGGATGGTGAGTTCGGCGGAGGAGAGCAGCCGGTCCGCGAGCCGCAGCCAGGTGCCGATCGCCGTGCCGCCGCCCGCGGAGAGCCGGCGCAGCGCCTCCTTGGCCTCGGCGCGGGTCCGGGCGTCGGCGACGGCGAGGCCGCCGTTCCCCGGGTACACCTCCTGCGCCATGTGCGTACCGGCGACGAGGGCGAAGTGGGTGCCGTCGCGCAGGGTGTCGACGGCGGCGGCCGTCGCCTCGCGCGCGCCGCGCATCTTGGTGGCGGGGTAGTCCATCGAACCGGAGCAGTCGACCATGATCACGACTCCGGCGGCGCCCGGGCCGGCCGCGAGGCCTCCGGTGGTGCCGCCCCCGGTCGAGGTGACCGTGACGATCGCGCTGACGTCCCGGCCGCCCTCCGGCAGGAACTCGTTCTGGTAGACGTCCACCGAGAACTGGGGCCCGGTCGGCTTGGAGAAGTTCGCCATCTGATTCGGCTCCTACGCGACAGACGCAACAACGATGAAGGGGACGGGGATCGGCGACCGCTCTCAGGCGGATCCTGCCCCTTGGGGTGCGACGGTGAACGGGACGAGCGCGACCGTGATGTTGTCGTGGCCTCCGCCGTCCAGGGCGTGGCCGACGAGGACCTGGGCGCTGTGCAGCGGCCGGTCCGCCGCGTCCGGCGGCACGATCCTGGCCATGTCCTCCGCGCCCTCCGCGTAGTTCCACAGGCCGTCAGTGCAGACCACGACCACGCCGGAACGATCCGGCTTGAACGCCGCCGTGTGCGGGTCCAGTTCGTACGAGTCGGCACCGAGCCAGCCGGTGATCGCGTGGGCCCGCTCGTCCGCGTACGCCTCGGCCTCGTTCATCAGGCCCGCCGCGACCATCTGCGCGGCCCACGAGTCGTCCTCGGTGAGGCGGGCGGGCGGGGTGCTGCGGTCGTCCGGCACCCAGTAGACGCGGCTGTCGCCGACCCAGCCGACGACGAGCAGGCCGGCGGCGACGACGGAGCCGACGATGGTGCAGGCCGGGGCGTTGCGGTGGCGCTGCGGGTCGTGCTCCGCGCCGTCCTCACCGGGCTCCTCCGCCAGGGAGTCGACGGCCTCGGCGGCGGCCACGATCGCCTCGTGCATCGCCTGCTGCGGGTGGGTGCCCCGGGGCAGCGCGGCGAGCAGCGAGGCGCCGGCCGCCTCCGCGGCGGCGGCGGAGGCCTCGTCGGGGCGGGTCGCCGAGGAGACGCCGTCGCAGACGATCGCGACGGTGGCGGGGGAGCCGTCGGGCAGGGTGGTCGACGAGACGGCGAACGCGTCCTCGTTGCGGTGGTGGCGCAGCCCGCGGTCGCTGACGGCGGCGACTCCGGCGATCTCCCGCTCCATGTGATCGCGCTCGCGCGGCTGCGCGTGCCCGCAGTTCTCGCAGTACCCGTCGGTGTCCACCCGCCCGGCCCGGCAGGCCACACAGAGGGCCGCGGCCTCGGACGCGGCGGCGGGGGCGGGGGCCGGGGCGGGGTCCGCGCGCACGGCGGTACGGGGGTCGGGTGCGGCCAGCTCGAAGTCCCCGTCGGCCGACGTGCCCGCCGTGGGGTGCGGGGCGCCACCTCGCGCGGCGGCACCATGGCCCGCCGCGCCTTCCGCCCGTACCGGCCCGTCCGTGCGGACCTCCACCGTCGGCAGGTCGTGGCCGCCGGAGTCGGTGCCCGGGAGGTCGCCCGGGTGCTGGGTCATGGTCGAGAGCGAACCGGGCTCGCGGGGCGGGGCGGCCGGCCAGGCCACCGGGGTGCCGATGGCCACGGTCGGGCGGTCGGGCGCGGCCTCGGCGACCGGGACGGCCGACAGGTCGTAGCCGCACGCCCCGCAGAACCGGTCACCCGGCTCCAGCGGCTCCGCGCAGCCCGGGCAGGCGGCGAGTCCGTGCGACGGCTTCGGCTTCTGGGACATCCTCACACCCACGTCCGGGGGCGGAAGCGGTTGGCCCGCTCCACCAGTTCGATCCTCTCCTCGCCCCGCTGGGCGAGCCGGGCCAGCACCCGGTACGAGCGTTCGAGGCCGAAGCGCAGTCCGCGCTCGTCCAGTTCACTGCCGAGCAGCAGCGCGCCGCCGCCCGGTGCCGCACCGGGACTACCGGAGAGTACCCAGTCGAGGGCCGTACCGAGCACCTCGGTCGACAACCGCTCCCGGCGCACCGCGTCCAGACCGAAGCCCTGGAGCGCGGAGACCTGCGCCGCGGCCGCCGTCAGATCGGCGCCGAGCGGCTCGTGCGCCGGGCGCCGCCGCAGCCGCGCCCGCACGGCCGCGACCCGCGCCGCCGTGTAGTGGATCGACGCCTCCGGTACGGACTCGAGGGCCTGGACGGCCGCCGTGCGGTCGCCCGCCGCGAGCCGCACCCGGGCGAGCCCGAAGGCGGCGCTGACGAAGCTGGGGTCCGTGGCCCACACCAGGCGGTAGTACTCGGCGGCGTTGTCCAGCTGGCCGAGGACCTCGGCGCAGATCCCGAGGGCCAGCTTCGGCGCCGGCTCGCCGGGGAAGGCGTCGTACACCGCGTCGAAGGCCAGCGCCGCGTGCTCGTGGTCCCCGGTCACCAGGGAGGCGACCCCCCTGTACCAGACGACCCGCCAGTCGTCGGGGTCCCGCTCCTCCAGGCCGGCGAGGGTCCGCGCGGCGGAGGGCAGGTCCCCCAGCTCCAGCTGGGCCCGCAGGGTCCGCAGCCGCAGCTCCGTGGAGGGCGCGGGCGCGGCCTGGAGTGCCCCGAGGAGTTCGCCGGGGGCGGCGGCCGCGAGACCGGCGAGGAAACCGGCGTTGGGGTCGCTCGTGTCGACCCGCGGCACGGGCAGCGCCAGCGCCGTGGCGGGCGCGTCGATCGGCGCGAGCAGCCCCCCGAGCCCGGCGCCGGAGAACGCGGGCGCGCCCGAGGGCGGCGCCTGGCCCGGTACCGCCCCGGGCGGCAGCGCGCCCGCGGTGGCCGACCCGCGCCGCCCGCGCCCCCGGCGGGCACCGAGCATCGAGACGTCGTCGGTCAGTTCGGCGAAGAGCGTGGTGTCCGTGACCCGCACCTCCGTGCCGAACAGCGTCGAGAGCGCCGGTCGCGGCCGCCCCGACTGGAGCGCCACCACCTCGCGCAGGACGCCCGTCAGTTGCTCCGCCATCTCCTGAGCGGAGGCGAACCGGCGGGCGGGGTCCGGGTCGGTGGCGCGGACCAGGAAGCGGTAGTACGACTCGTACGTCCGGAAGACCTCGATGTGGTCGGGGTCGGGCAGCGAGTCCACGAAGACGTTCGTGTAGCCCTGGAAGTCGAAGGTCATGACGGCGAGCGTCCGCGCCACCGTGTACAGGTCGCTCGCCACCGACGGGCCGACCTCGGCCACCTCCGGCGCCTGGTAGCCGACCGTGCCGTAGATGGCGGACTCGTCGTCGTCCATCCGCCGGACCGCGCCCATGTCGATGAGCTTCAGCTGGTCCTCGGACTGGATGGCGTTGTCGACCTTGAAGTCGCAGTACAGCAGGTTCCTGCTGTGCAGGTGCCCGAGCGCCTCCAGGGCCTCGATGCCGTACGCGCAGGCCTGCTCCACCGGCAGCGGGTCGCGCCGGCCGTCGGGGGTGCGCCGGTCGTTGGCGATCTCCTTGAGCGACTTCCCGCCCACGTACTCCATGACGATGTAGCCGTCCAGGGAGCCGGTGCGCTGGTCGAGGTGCTCGACGAAGTTGTAGATGCGGACGATGTTGGAGTGCTCGATCTCGGCGAGGAAGCGGCGCTCGGAGATCGCCGCGGCCATGGCGTCCTGGTCGCCGGTGTCGAGCAGGCCCTTGAGCACCACCCACCGGTCGGAGACGGCCCGGTCGACGGCGAGGTAGATCCAGCCGAGCCCGCCGTGCGCGAGGCAGCCCGCGACCTCGTACTGGCCGTGCACGATGTCCCCGGCGCGCAGCTTCGGCACGAAGGAGTACGGATGCCCGCACTTGGTGCAGAAGCCCTCGGTACGGCCCGGCCGGTCACCCCGCGAACGGCCCACCGGAGCCCCGCAGTCCGAGCGGGAGCAGAAACGCTTCCGCTCGGGAACCTCGGCGTTCTCCATCACCGCGCCCCGCGGGTCGGGACGCGGCACCTCGGGAATCGTCACCAGGCCCGCGCCCAGCCGGTTCCGGGCGGACTGCCCGGTCGACGAGCCCGAACTGCGCACCGACACCGAGCGGCCCGTGGAGACGCCGGAGGCCCCGGAGAGCGAGCGCGAGAGCCGCCCGGAGACCGACCGGCGCGAGGTCGAGGAGCGGGACGAGGCGCGCGAGGAAGCACGCGAGGAGGCACGCGAACCGCTCCGCGCGGAACCGGAGTCCCGCCCGCCGACACCGCCCGTGCCCCTGCCCGGCACGGCCATCCCGGTCGGCGTCGACCCGATCAGCCCCCCGGGCGCGACGACCGGGGCGAGCCCGCAGGTGTCGCAGTAGAGCTCGCCGCCTCCCATGTCCTCGTACGAACCCTCGCACGAAGGACGCTGACAGCTCCCCACGCCCGTCTCCCCGCTCACCACTGCCTTCCTCCCGCGTCTCCCGCGTCCCGCGTGTCCCTCGGCCCGGACAGGACGTCCGCCGCCGCCTGCTGGTAGCGCAGCACCGCGTGCTCCGCGACCCGCAGGTCACAGGGCGCGCTCCACAGCATCCGGCGCGCCGCGTCGTACCGCTCGACCAGCAGCGGGTCCTCCGCCGCGCCGAGCCGCGCCACCTTCGCCTTGTACGCGTCGAGCCGGCCGCGCAGCTCGGCCCGGACCGCGAGCGGCGCGGTGACCGCCGTCAACGACTCGCGGGCCCGCAGCAGTTCGTCCTCCGCCTCCCGCTCCAGGGACTCCAGGAGCGGGGAGAGCCGGTGCCACTGGGCGCGCCGGCGGTACTCGGCGGCGGCCGCGAGCCGTTCCTGGAGCACGATCGGCGGCCCGCTGACGGCAGGCACCTCGGAGGCGGCGATCTTCGCGAGGACCTCGCCGCGCGCCGCCCGCGCCTCGGCGAGCGTCCGGTCCGCCCGCGAGAGCACGTCCCGCAGCCGGAGCAGCCGGTCCTCGGAGTCCTGCCGGACCGCGAGGACCGCCTCGATCTCGCGCCGTACGTCCTCCAGGGCCAGGGCGGCCCGGTCGTACCGCTCGGTGTCCGGACGTCCGCCCCCGGGCGCCGAACTCCCGGCCGCCGGGCGCCAGAACGCCAGCGGGTCCGTCACGACCTGGGAGCGCAGCGCGGTCAGCTCGGCCGTGATCGCCTCCAGCTCGTCCCCCGCCGGATGCTCCCCGGGCCGCACGCCGACCGAGTGCGCGAGGGAACGCGTCCGGCCCAGCTCGGCGGCGAGCAGGTCTATCCGGGCCGGCAGCGCCGACCAGACGGCGTCGGCGGTGACGACGAGGTCCAGCGAGGAGGCGTACAGCTCGTTCATCCGCCGGACCAGGCCCTCCAGGCTGAACCGCTCCGTGAGCGGGGCGCCCTCGGCGGCCCCGCCCGGGACCAGCACGGTGTCGCCGCGCAGCCGGTCGGTCAGCTCCACGAGCTCCTCCCGGCCGGGCCAGCGGCGCCGCGCGCGCAGCTCCCGGACGTCCCGCAGGGCGCCGGTGTACACGTCGAAGCAGGTCCAGAGCAGGGTGATGGTCCGCTCGGCGGCCGCCCAACGCTCCCGGGTCGTGCCCGTCAGCTCGGCCCCTTCGAGCAGCCTGCGGCCCGCGTGGTCCTGGAGCGCGAGGAGCGAGTCCTCGATCGCCTTGTGCTCGGCGCCGAGCCGCGCCAGCGCACGGTCCACCTCGTCCCGGTCCATCACCGGCCCGGGGGGTCCCGTGACGCCCATCGGTCACCTCTTCCGCTTCGTGTGCAGGGTTGTTCGTGGGGGCGTGGACAGGACCGCTACTTGTACAGCGGCGCGGGAGGCCCCGATATCCCGGGGAGGTCCTTCGCCAGCCACTCCTCGTACGCCTTCTGCCAGGGGCCCTGCCGGTAGCCCACCAGGACCTGGTTGACCCGGCGCACCAGGTCGTCGTTGCCCAGCTTGGCCGCCACTCCGTAGTACTCCCTGGTGAACGGCCGGCCCTTGAGCTCGACCGCCGGATCCTGCGCCGCCTGGCCGGCCGCGAGGGCGTTGTCGGTGACGACGGCGTCCACCTCGCCCATCTGGAGCCGGGCCAGGCAGTCCAGCTGGTTGGGGACGGTCAGCAGGTCCTTGTCGTCCTTGGTGCCGTCGGCCTCGTCCTTGAAGAGGGCGCCGAAGGAGTTCTCCGCGAGGGCGTCATAGGCCGTGGAGCCCTCGGCGGTGCAGATCCGCTTGCCGCGCAGCGAGGAGTCGTAGCCGGTGATGCTCTTGTCGAGCTTGGGCGCCAGGACCTGCTGTCCGGCCTGGAAGTAGGCGGTGGAGAAGGCGACCTGCTCGATCCGCTTGCAGTTGATCGTCATGGTGCGCACGACGAGGTCGACCTTGCCGCTGTCGAGCGCGGCGATCCGCTGGTTGGTCGGGATCGTCCGGAAGATGATCGCCTCCGGGTCGCCGAGGACGTCCTTGGCGATGGCCCGGGCCAGGTCGATGTCGAAGCCCTCCAGAACGCCCTTCTCGGGGTTCCGGTAACCCCAGCGGTAGCTGGACTGGTCGACGCCGACGATCAGCTTCCCCCGGTCCTTGATCGCCCGGATCGAGGGGCCGTCCGCCGACGAGGGCGTCAGGGAGGCCTCGGGGTGCTCGCAGGTGTCGGCCTTGATCTGCACGCCGGTGCCGACGCCGGGGCCGGGCGACCGGGGCGCGGCCGCCGCGCCGCTGCCTTCCCGGGCGAGCGGCAGCAGGGTGAGCGAGGCGGTGAGCCCGCAGGCCACGGCCATCGCGGCCACCCCGCCCCAGCCCCGCAGCCGATTCGCCGCCCGCCGCACCAGCGGGTCCGCGCCGTTCGGCATCCCGCCCCCTCTCACCGGTACTCCGAAAGTCTGCGGTTGACGCCGAGGACGGCGCCCGCCGCCCCCAGGATCCCGAGGGCCGCCGCGCCCAGCGGGAGCGCGGTCAGCGCGTCCCTGGCGTCCCCGGCGGAGCGGGTGAACTCGCTCTGCTCGTGCGTGAGGGCCCGCTCCAGGGCCGCGTCGACCTGGTCGAAGGACTGGCCGGTGGAGTCCTGCGCCCCGACGACCCGGACGAGGGCGCCCTCGTAGTCGCCGGCCTCGTCCTTCGCACGGGCGTCCTTGTGGCGTTCCCGCCAGTCGGCCGCGCGGGCGGCCGAGTCGTCGACCGGGCCGCGTCCGGCGTCGTCGTCGGCGAGCTCGCGCGCCGCGGCGAGCGCCGTCGTCAGGGCGCTCATGCTCGCCGTGTACTCCGCCTCGTACTTGTCGTTCTTGCCGTCCTCGGTGAGGACGGCGCCCCGGGCGACCAGCGTCAGGTTCTCGTTGGCGCGGGCGGTGAGCGAGCTGATCCGGGCCGTGTTGAGGACCTGGAGGGACTCCTGCCCGTGCGCCCGCGCGTTGTTCAGCTCGGCCCGCGTCACGGTGTGCGCGGCGAGGAGCCAGAGCAGGACGACCACGGTCGCGGCCGTCGCGGCGAGCAGCCCGTGGTTGAAGACCCGGTTCGTCCGGGCGTAGTCGCGGCGCTGGGCCCAGAGGAGGGCGCCGAGGGCGAGGAGCCCGAGCGCCAGCGACAGGAACGGCCAGGCGCGGGCCGAGTCGTCGTCCCCGTGGAGCCGCTCCGTCTCCGCCGCGTACAGCCGCTCGGCGGCCGGGAGCAGCTCGGTGGACATCTGCTGGCTGGCGTAGCGCAGATAGGCGCCGCCGAGCGGCAGGCCCTGCCGGTTGGCGGCGCGGGCGCGCTCCATCAGCCCCGTGTAGCGGGGGAGCTGCTCGTTGAGGGTGGCTATCTCGCGGGCCGACTCGGACGAACCGTCGGTGTTCGCCGCGGCCTTGACGAGGAGACGGGAGGCGGTGGTGATGTCCCGGGTGTACCGCGCGCGGGACTCCGCGGGCTCCAGGGTGCCCGCGAGGAACCCGCCGGCGGCGGTCGTGTCGGCGTCGGCGAGGGAGCGGTAGATGGCGGCCGCGTCGGCGCTCAGGGGCTGACTGCGGCTGACGACGTCGTCGGCGGCGGAGGCTCGGTCGGTGACCTCAAGCGCGGTGACGGCCCCGAACGCGACCACGAGCAGCGCCAGTACGGCCCCCAGGATCTGGAGCCGGCCGGGCTCGGTGGTCGCGGCCTCCCGCAGCCGCTCCCGTCCCACGGCCCAGGCGCCACGTCCCGCGGGCGGGGTGGCGGCGGGCGCGGGCGACGGCTGCGCGGGCACGCCGCCCGGGCGCGCGGGCGCCGGCGCCGTACCCTGCGCGGCCGAGGCGGCGGGCGCGTTCGGCGGGTGTGTCACTTGACCTCCCCCTCGGTCGCTGACGTCGGCCCCTCCGGCCGGCCGGTGAGTCCGGTTCCGATGGTGGACCACCCGGCCAGCAGTATGGCCGCAGGGGGCCGTCCGCACACCGGGATTGACTCGATCTTGTGCCTATCGTGCCCCATGCCTCCCACGCGTCAGCGGGCGAACCCCCACACTCTGAATACGTCGCCCGGCCCGGATCGGTTCCGTATCGGCCATCGCTCGAACAGGTGAACATGCGTGCGGGGCTTCCCCCCGCACCCGACGGGACGCCCCGCACCCACCACGCTCAGCCCTCGTACCGCTCCCGCAACCGGGCCTTCGCCTCCTGGCCCGCCGCCACCTCGTCCAGGGCGAGCAGCGCCGCCCCGAGGACCGGTGGCGCCGTCACGAAGCCGATCACCGCCTTCGGCGCCCGTGCCGCGAGGAGTTCACGGATCCGCTCCTCCAGCTGCGGATGGCGCGCCGCGAGCACGCTGCCGCCCAGCATCACCGGCGCCTCCTCGTGGTCGAGCCCGAGCCGACGGAGCGCGACCGTCGACATGGCGACGACCTCCTCGGCGAGCCGGTGCACGAGCGCCAGCGCCACCGGATCACCCCCGGCCGCCACCGCGAACAGCACCGGCGTCAGCTCGTGCCGCCGCGCCATCGGGACCCTGCCCAGATGCAGCGCCTCGATCAGCGCGTACATCGACTCCAGGCCGAAGTGCGAGGGCAGCGCGTCGGCGAGGGCCGTGGGCAGGCCCCGCCCGTCCTCGGCGCGTGCCGCGCACCACAGCGCCTCGTCGGCGAGTCCGCCGCCCCCGCCCCAGTCCCCGGAGATCTTCCCGATCGCCGGGAAGCGCGCGGTCCGCCCGTCCGGGGTCATCCCGACGCAGTTGATCCCGGCCCCGCACACCACGGCGACCCCGCGCGGCTCGTCGAGCCCGGCCCGCAGGACGGCGAAGGTGTCGTTGTGCACCCGTACGGATCCGCTCAGGCCCCGGCCGAGCAACTCGGCCTGGAGAGCGGCCTCCTCGACGGGCAGGTCGGCGTTGGCGAGACAGGCCGAGACATGCGCGAACGCCGGAGGAAGCCCGCCACCGCCCGCCTCCTCCCACGCCCTCCCGACGATCTCCACCAACCCGTCGACCGCCGCCCCCGCCCCCACCACGGGCGGCTGGAACCCGCCGCCGCGCGCCGACCCCAGGACGGTCCCGTCCCGGGAGACGACCGCGACGTCGGTCTTGCTGTTCCCCGCGTCGATCGCGAGAAGCCCCCCACCCAGCCTCACGCCCACGCCAGGTGCTCCCGGTTGTGCGCGATCAGCCGGTCGGTGAGCCCCTCGGCGTACGCGTAGTGCCCGACCAGCGGGTGCGCCAGCAGCGCCTTGAACACCCGGTCCCGGCCCCCGCGCAGCGCCGCCTCCAGGGCCAGGTCCTCGTAGGCCGTGACGTTCGCGATCAGACCGGCGTACAGCGGGTCCACCGGCGCGACCGGCAGCGGCACGGCGCCATGGGCGCCGACCACCGCCTGCGTCTCGATCACGGCGTCGTCCGGCAGGAACGGCAGCGTGCCGTTGTTGTACGTGTTCACCACCTGGTACGGCGACCCGCCCCCGCCGAGCAGGGACGCCGCCAGGTCCACCGCCGCCTCCGAGTAGAAGGCGCCGCCGCGCTTGGCGAGCAGGGCAGGCTTCTCGTCGAGTGCCGGGTC
The DNA here is from genome assembly GCF_055575535.1 of Streptomyces sp. NPDC034084. Lineage (NCBI taxonomy): Bacteria > Bacillati > Actinomycetota > Actinomycetes > Kitasatosporales > Streptomycetaceae > Streptomyces > Streptomyces sp. NPDC034084. The sequence continues at coordinate 909,535 of NZ_JBVISK010000001.1, read as the reverse complement.
CCCGTACATCTCCAGGAGCTCCCGCTCCATCGCCGCGACCTCGGCGGCCCGCGAGGGCTTCGTGCCGAGTTCCTTCACCACCTCGTCGTGCGCGTAGAAGTACCGCAGGTAGTACGAGGGGACGACGCCGAGCCGGTCCAGGACCGGGCGCGGCAGGCGGAGGTCGCCGGCGATCGCGTCTCCGTGTCCGGCGAGCAGCCGGGGCAGTACGTCCTCGCCCTCGGGGCCCCCGAGCCGTACCGCCCGCTCCCAGGTGAGGTGGTTGATCCCGACGTGGTCGAGGTGGACCTCGGACGGGGCCACGCCGAGGAGCGCGGCGAACTTCCGCTGGAAGCCGATGGCGACGTTGCACAGTCCGACGGCCTTGTGCCCGGCCTGGAGCAGCGCGCGCGTGACGATGCCGACGGGGTTGGTGAAGTCGATGATCCAGGCGTCCGGGTTGGTGCGCCGGACCCGCTCGGCGATGTCCAGGACGACCGGGACCGTGCGCAGCGCCTTGGCGAGACCGCCCGCGCCGGTGGTCTCCTGGCCGACGCAGCCGCACTCCAGCGGCCAGGTCTCGTCCTGCTCGCGGGCGGCCTGCCCGCCGACCCGCAGCTGGAGCAGGACGGCGTCGGCGCCCTCGACCCCGGCGTCGAGGTCGGTGGTGGTGACGATCTTCCCGCCGTGCTCCTGCCTGGCGAAGATCCGCCGGGCCAGGCCGCCGACGAGTTCCAGGCGGTCGGCGGCCGGGTCGACGAGGACGAGTTCGGTGAGGGGCAGGGTGTCGCGCAGGCGCGCGAATCCGTCGATCAGTTCGGGGGTGTAGGTGGAACCGCCCCCCACGACAGCGAGCTTCATGAGATGACTCAGCCCTTCACTCCGGTCAGTGTGACTCCCTCGACGAACGCCTTCTGCGCGAAGAAGAACACGAGGATCACGGGGGCCATGACCAGGACGGTCGCGGCCATGGTCAGATTCCAGTCGGTGTGGTGCGCGCCCTTGAAGGACTCCAGGCCGTAACTGAGCGTCCAGGCGCCGGGGTTCTCGGAGGCGTAGATCTGCGGCCCGAAGTAGTCGTTCCAGGAGGAGAAGAACTGGAAGAGCGCGACGGCGGCGATGCCGGGTTTCGCCATCGGGAGCACGATCCGGATCAGGGTGCGCAGTTCGCCGCAGCCGTCGATCCGCGCGGCCTCGACGTACTCGTCGGGGATCGTCAGGAGGAACTGGCGCAGCAGGAAGATCGCGAAGGCGTCACCGAAGGCCATGGGGACGATCAGCGGCCACAGTGTTCCGGAGAGGTCCATCTGCTTGGCCCAGAACAGGTACATCGGGATGATCACGACCTGCGGCGGCAGCATCATCGTCGCGATGACGAGCAGCATCGACAGGTGCCGGCCACGGAAGCGGAACTTGGCGAGCGCGTACGCCACGGGGACCGAGGACACCACGACGAGGACGGTGCCGAGTCCCGCGTACAGCAGGGAGTTCCTCCACCAGATGAGGAAGCCCTCGGTCCGGAAGACCTTGACGTAGTTGTCCCAGTGCCAGGAGTCCGGGGTCAGGTCCCGGGTGAGCGCCTGCTGGTCGCTCATCAGGGAGGTGAGGAAGACGAAGACGAACGGGAGGACGAAGAACAGCGCGGCGGCGATGCCGAGCGAGTGCACGGCGATCCAGTGGAGCAGCGCCTTGCGGCGGGCCCGCTTCTCGGCGGGGCTCGCCACGGCGCGGGCGGCGGTCACGGTCGTCATGTGTCAGTCACCCGAACCGATCAGGCCGCCGCGCCGGCGCATGAGGAGCGCGGTGAAGGCCATGGAGAACGCGAAGAGCACCAGGGCCACGACGCTGGCCGCGCCGTAGTTGAACTGGCTGAAGCCGAGGCTGTAGACCAGCTGCGGGAGGGTCAGCGTCGAGTCGTCCGGATAACCGGGCTGGAAGGTGACGCCCGAGCCGCCCAACACGCCCGAGGCGACCTTGGAGGCCACGATCGGCTGCGTGTAGTACTGCATCGCGCCGATGATCCCGGTGACGACCGCGAAGAGCACGATCGGCGAGATGCTGGGCAGCGTGACGTAGCGGAAGCGCTGCCACGCGGAGGCGCCGTCGAGCTCGGCGGCCTCGTACTGCTCCTTCGGCACGTCGAGGAGCGCGGCCATGAAGATGACCATGAGGTCACCGACGCCCCAGACGGCGAGCACGGTCAGCGCGGGCTTGGCCCAGGCCGCGTCGTTGAACCAGGAGGGGGCCGGGACGCCGACCGCCTCCAGGAGTGAGTTGACCGGTCCCGTGCCGGGGTTGAGCAGGAAGACGAACGCGAGCGTGGCCGCCACCGGGGGTGCCAGGTACGGCAGGTAGAAGAGGGTGCGGAAGACTCCTGCCCCTGTCTTGATCTTGGTGATCAGCATGCCGACGCCGAGGCCGAAGACGACCCGGCAGGTGACCATGACGAGGCAGAGCCAGAGGGTGTTCTGCAGGGCCGGCCAGAACTTGGGGAACGCCGTGAGGACGTACGTCCAGTTCTCCAGGCCCCGCCAGGTCGGCGGGTTGAGGCCGTCGTACCGCATGAACGAGAAGTACAGGGTGGAGATCAGCGGGTAGGCGAAGAAGACGCCGAAGCCGATCAGCCAGGGCGACATGAAGGCCAGGGCGCGCAGCGCTTCGCGCCGGCGCCTGGACTTCGGCGTGTGCCGCCCCGGGGCGGTGGCGGCCGGTGTGCCGGCCGCCGCCTTCGCGGGCAGGGTGTCCGTGCTCATGGGTGACCGCCGGCCGTCACTTCGCCGCGGCGATGTCGCGGTCGATCTGGGCCGCGGCGTCCGCGAGGCCCTTCTTCAGGTCCGTGACCCGGCCCTTCTCGTACTGCTGGGCGAGCCGGGAGAGCGTCTCCTGGTAGGCGGGGCCGTTCACGGCGCCGTCCGGGGTGGTGGACTCGGGGTGCCGGGCGATGTCCAGGAAGGTCTTGAAACGCTTGTCGAAGGTCAGCTTCGGCGACTTGAGGGCCTCGAACGTGGAGGGCACGTTCCCGATGGCGTTGGCGAACTGCACCACGGCGTCGGTGTCCGTGGTCAGGTACTTGACCAGCTCCCAGGCCGCGTTCTGCTTCCTGCTCTGCGGCGCGATGCCCATGATCGTGCCGGAGAGGTAGCCCTTGCCGTACTCCGCCACCTCGTCGTCGGCGACCGGCAGCGGCGCGACGCCGACCTCGAAGCCGACGTTCGCCTGCTTGATGAAGTTCAGCCGCCACTCGCCGTCGAGCTGCATGGCGACCTGCCCGGTGTGGAAGGGGTGCTTGGCGCCCATCTCGTCGCCGAAGGTGGTGCGGTACCTGTCGAGCTTCTCGAATCCGCCGAGCGAGTCCACCAGGGACTTCTGGTACGTCATCATCTCGGCGAACGCCGGGTCCTTGGCGACGTTCGACTTGCCGTTCTCGTCGAAGTACGCGTGGTCCCACTGCGACATGTAGTGCTCGACGACGGTCTCGTAGCCGAGGTACGTCGGCATGAAGCCGAGCTGCTCGTAGGAGTCGCCCTTCGGCTTGGTGAGCTTCTTCGCGACCTCGGTGAACTGGGACCAGGTCTTCGGCGGGGCCTCGGGGTCGAGACCGGCGGCCCTGAACGCGTCCTTGTTGTAGTAGAGCCCGTACGCGTCGGAGAGCAGCGGCAGGGAGCAGCGCTTCCCCTCGAACTGGGTGTACCGCTGGAGGACCTTCGGGAAGGTCTTGTCCAGGTCCAGCTTCGACTTCTCCATGAAGGGCTTGAGGTCGGCGAGGGCGCCCGAGGCGCAGAACTTGCCGACGTTGGAGGTGGTGAAGGAGGAGACGACGTCGGGTCCGTTCGAGCCGCCCGCGCGCAGCGCCTGGCCCAGCTTGTCGTCGTTGATGTCGCCGACGAGCTTCACCTTGATGTTCGGGTGGGCCTTCTCGAAGCGGTCGACGCTGTCCTCGATCGCCTTGACCTCGGCGGGCGCCGACCAGCCGTGCCAGAAGGTGATGGTGGTCTCGGCCTTGGGGTCGTCGGTGGCCGCGTTGTCCGGGGAGCCGGTACACGCGGAGGCGAAGAGGGTGATCGATGCGGTGGCGGCGAGCGCGGCGGCGGCTCTGCGCGGGCGGACGGGCATGACGGAATCTCCCTGGGCGGGTTTCGGCGTGGCGGAGGGGCGGGGACGGTCAGCGCGAGGTGTCGAAGACCTCGTCGCGCGTGGTGGCGAGGGCGCTTTCGAGGGCCCCGCGCAGGACGGGGCCGCGGCGCACGGTGGAGAGGACGAGCCGTGGCCGGGAGGGGGCGAGGTCGGCGAGTTCGGCCTGCACGCGCGCGCGCAGGGGTTCGCCGCCGGTGACGAGGGCGTCTCCGGACAGCACGATGAGTTCGGGGTCCAGGACGGCGACGAGGGAGGCGAGTCCGGTGGCGAGGCGTTCGGCGTACCGGTCGAGCAGCTCCGCGTACCGGGGGTCGTCCTCGTGGGTCTCGACGGCCCGGGACAGCAGCCCGGTCACCACCGGTACGTACGGGTGGTCGGGGGTCTCGATCCCGGCGGCGCGGGCGATCCGGGGCACGGCCTGGATGCCCGCGAGCTCCTGGAAGCCGCCGGAGTTGGCCTTGGTGACCTGCCGTACGAGCGGGGTGCCGGGCACGGGCAGGAAGCCGAGCTCGCCGGCGCCCCCGGTGAAACCGCGGTGCAGCCGCCCGCCGAGGACGAGGGCGGCGCCGAGACCCCCCTCGTTCCACAGGAGGGCGAAGTCGTCGTGCCCCCGGGCGGCGCCCAGGCGCTGTTCGGCGACGGCGACGAGGTTGACGTCGTTCTCGTACTCGAACGGCATGGGCAGGGCCGCGGCCAGCTCCTCCAGGAGGGTGGGGGAGTGCCAGCCGGGCAGGTGGGAGGCGTACCGCAGGCGCCCGGTGGCCGGGTCGAAGGCGCCGGGGGTGCCGATGACCAGGCGCCGCACGTCCTCGCGGGTGATCCCGGCCGCCTTGACCGCGCCGTCGAGGGCGTCGGTGACCTGGCGGACGACGCCGGAGGCGGAGCGGCCGGGGGTGCGGAGCTCGAACTCGCCGATGATCGCGCCGGTGATGTCGGCGACGGCGGCGTGGATGCGGTGCTGGTCGACGTCGAGCCCGGCGGCGTACGCGGCCCGCGCGTCGACCGCGTACAGCTGGGCGTTCGGGCCGGGCCGGCCCTCGGTGGTGCCGGTGGCGACGACGAGCCCGGCCGCTTCGAGGCGGGCGAGGAGCTGGGAGGCGGTCGGCTTGGACAGGCCCGTGAGCTTGCCGATCCGGGTTCGCGAGAGGGGGCCGTGCTCCAGGAGCAGGTCCAGCGCGGCACGGTCGTTCATGGCCCGCAGGACGCGTGGCGTGCCGGGGGTTCCCGGGGTCGTACCGGCCATGGGACTCGCACCTGCCCTCGTACGGTGAAGAACACTGTTAGGAAAGTTTCCTATTTGGTTGGGGAGAAGGTAAGGCGGCCGTCACGGAGGCGTCAATAGCCGGGAACGCGACACGCCCCCGAAGGCAACCGAAGCGTTACCGGCGGGGGCGTGAGGGAAGGGAGGGACTACTTGGAGAGGTCCGGCCTCGGCAGCGGGGTGGCCGCCGCCGACTGGGGCGAGGTCGCCGAGGCGAACACCGACGGGGCCGCCATGCCGGCCGTCGGGTCGGCCGCCGCCTCCTCCGCCTGCGCCGCGACGCCGCCCACGATCCGGATCCCGGCCTCGTCCAGGCCCTGCTTGATGCGCCAGCGCAGCTCTCGCTCCACGCCCAGCGCCTTCCCCGGCATCGTCTTCACGGAGACCCGGACCGTCATCGAGTCGAGCAGCACCTCGTTCAGGCCGAGCACCTCCACGGGGCCCCACAGGCGCTCGTTCCACGGCTCCTCCTTCGCCATGGACTCCGCCACGCCCGAGATCACGGACCGGATCCGCTCCAGGTCCTCCGTCGGCCGGACGGTCACGTCCACCCCGGCCGTCGCCCAGCCCTGGCTGAGGTTCCCGATCCGCTTGATCTCGCCGTTGCGCACGTACCAGATCTCGCCGTCCACCCCGCGCAGCTTGGTCACCCGCAGGCCCACCTCGATGACCTCGCCGGAGGCCACGCCCGCGTCGACCGAGTCGCCGACGCCGTACTGGTCCTCCAGGATCATGAAGACGCCCGACAGGAAGTCCGTCACGAGGTTCCGCGCGCCGAAACCGATCGCCACACCGGCCACACCGGCCGAGGCCAGCAGGGGCGCCAGGTCGATCTTGAAGGCGCCGAGGATCATCAGCCCGGCGGTGCCCAGGATCAGGAAGGACGCCACCGAGCGGAGCACCGACCCGATCGCCTCCGAGCGCTGCCGCCGCCGCTCGGTGTTGACCAGGAGCCCGCCGAGCGCCGTCCCCTCCACCGCCTGCGCCGAGCGGTTCATCCGCTCGATCAGCTTCGTCAGGGCACGCCGGACGGCCATCCGGAGCAGCAGCGCGACGACCAGGATCAGCAGGATGCGCAGCCCCGTGTTCAGCCAGGTGGACCAGTTCTCCTCCACCCAGCTCGCCGCGCTCGTGGCCCGGTCCGCGGCCTCGTCCAGGGTCGTCGGCATCGGTTCGGGTTCGGTGGCAGCCGCCAGGGCGGACCAGGACACGGGACAACCTCCAGGCTTTGCGTACGCAGGCCATCCACAGTAACGGCGCGCCGGGCCTGGTCCCGTAGCCCTGTTCGAGGGAGAGACCGACCTCACCTGGGCACATACCGGGGAGAGATGCCGATGTGGTCGAGAACACCCCGGGGCCGTCACCCCGATTCCGGTACGTGGTGGCGCCGCGACCAGGCATGAGGAGAGACTGAGAGCAGTTCGTCCCGGCGCGAGCCACGCGCCGCCGGCGTCATAGGAGGCATCCGTGCCGCATGTCCTGGTCCTCAACGCGTCGTACGAGCCGCTCGGCGTCGTACCGCTCCGCCGCGCACTCGTCCTCGTACTGGAGAACAAGGCTCTCTGCCTCGAGGAGTCCGGCGCCTTCCTGCACAGCGAGACCCAAGTCCTCCCCGCTCCCAGCGTGGTGCGACTGAAGCGCTTCGTGCGGGTCCCCTACCGGGGGCCCGTTCCCTTGACCCGCCGGGCGCTCTTCGCGCGCGACGGCGGGCGCTGCGCGTACTGCGGGGCCGTCGCCACCAGCGTCGACCACGTCATCCCGCGCAGCCGCGGGGGCACGCACGCCTGGGAGAACGTGGTGGCGGCCTGCCGCCGCTGCAACCACGTCAAGGCCGACCGGCACCTGCGCGAGCTGGGCTGGCGGCTGCGGCACCAACCCGCCCCGCCGACCGGCCTGGCCTGGCGGATCATCGGGACCGGACACCGGGACCCGCGCTGGCTGCCGTACCTCGAGCCGTACGGCGCCGAGGACGTGATGGCCCGGATCGACTCCGTCGCGGAGACCCCCGTGAGGGCCCTGACGACGGGTTGAGCCGGGCCTCTCGCGTACGCGGGGGCCGCCGGTACGGAGCGGTGCACCCCTCAGGGGGTGGGCCGCTCCTCGGGCGTGCCGTCAGGCGTGGCCTCGGGCGCCCCCTCGGGCGGGCTCTCGGCCGCCCCCGCGGACGTGTCCTCGGGCGTGCTCTTCGGAGGGTCCTGCGGGGCCACCGCGTAGGTCTCCACCGACCAGAGCGAGTAGCCGAAGCGCGTCGCCCGTGTCTCGCCCTGCACCCGCAGGAAGCGGGTGTCCGCCGCGTCCATCCGGACCGACTCCCGGCCGCCCCTGCCGTCCGCGACGGTCGCCGCCGTCCGCCAGACCCGCCCGTCGGCGGAGACCTGGACCCGGTAGCGGGAGGCGTACGCGTCCTGCCAGTGCAGCACCACCTGCCCTATCCGGGCCGGCTCGGGCAGCTCCAGCTGCCACCAGGCGCCGTCCTCCGCCGGCGAGGACCAGCGGGTCGCCGGGTCGCCGTCCACCGCGGCGACCGCCGGGAAGTCCGGGGTCTCGTCGCCCGAGGAGGAGGCCCTCGCGGCGCGCGCCAGATCCGGGCCCGCCGCCCGGGGGAAGGCCCGCACCGTCAGGACCCGCTCCTCGCCCGCGAAGGACACCGGGACCCGGTAGGACCCGGCCGGCACCCCCGCAGCCACCGACACCTCCAGCGGGACGTTGGTCCGCGCGCCGCGCGCCACCGCGGCCCGCGCCGGCAGTCGGACCGCGATGCCCTTCGGGGCCCTCGCCGTCAGCGGCCCGCGGACCTCGCCCGCCCGCCGGCCCGTCAGCTCCACGTCCACCCGCTGCGCCGGGCCGCCGATCTCCGCGTCCGTCTCGGTCCTGGCGAGGTCGAGTCCGGCGCGCGGCCCGTCCGCGAACCACGGCACGAGCGAGCGCACCACGGGCGCCGGACCGTCGCCGCTCCACACGACCCGCAGCGCGTCCGCCTTCAGCCCCTTCGGCTCGGTCTGCGTCCACCCGGACGCCGACAGCGGGCCGAGCGGCCGCCAGCCCTCCCCGGGGACGTACGCCTCCACGCGCGCGTCGCCCCGCTCAGCGGCGCCGCCCGGCTCCGTCATGACCGTGAGCGCCTCCACGGGCCGGGTCCGGTCGAGCCGCACGGTGTACGAGCCGGGGGCGCGGTCCGCGCGCGCCGCCGGGGTCCGGGCGGCGCCGGTCCAGGCCGCCGACTCCGCCACCGCGCGCGTGAGGAAGGGATCGAGGACGCCCGGGCCGACCGTCACCCGGCTCGTCTCCAGGGCCTTCCGCTGTGCCTCCAGGTCCAGCTGCACCCGCCAGGCCGCCGCGCCGTCGCCGCGTGTCTGGGCGAGGAGCATGTCGACCGCCGTCTCGCCCGCCCGGCCGTACCGCGAGAGCTGCTCCAGCCAGGGCCCGGTCTCGTCGTCGAGGGTGCCGTCGGCCGAGGCCGTGAGCCGCTCGGGGGCCCGGCGCATCACGGTGAACGCGGCCCGCAGCCCGCGCGCCGCCCGCTCCCGCGTCTCCTTCTCCCGCGCCGTCGTGCCGGTGCTCGAGCGGGACGCCCAGAACGCCGCCAGGAGCGGCTTCAGATAGGCGGATTCGCCCGCCGGGTCGAGGATCGACGAGGAGCCGTTCCCGGCGAGCGCGCGCAGCGCCTCGCGGGCGGCGGGGTCGGCACCCGCGAGATCGTCCACCGCCGCCTGCCAGGACTCGCGGGGCCGGTAGCCCCGGGGGTTCCAGGCGTAGTCGGCCGTGGTGAAGAGCGGGATCCGGGAGGCGGCGGGCTGTTCCATCGCGTGCGCGAGGAAGGCGGCGGAACCGGCGGCCACGGCCGGCTCGCGGCCGGTGGCGGGACCGAGGAAGAGCCGGTCCTGCGCGTAGTCGTTGACCGGGTAGTTGTCCATGGTGACCAGCGGGTGGCGGCCCATGGCCTCGCGCGCCCCCGCCAGTTCGCCGCCGGTGATCGTGCGCGGGACGACGCCGACGCCCGTCCACGCCACCCGCACCTCCGGGTCGAGCGCCCGGGCGAGCGTCGTGCGGTACGCGGTCGCGCCGTCCTGGTAGTACTCCGTGGGCATCACCGTCAGCGGCTCGGCGCCCGGGTGCCGGTCGGCGAGGCTCCGGGCGACGGCGTTCGCCACGCGCGCGTGGGCGGTCGCCGCGGCCTCCGGTCCGCGCCCGAAGGCGTCGGCGTCCCGGTCGCAGTGCCACTCGTCGTAGGAGGCGTCCTGGAACTGCAGCTGGAAGGAGCGCACCCCCAGCTCCCACATCGCGTCCAGCTTCCGCGTCAGCGCCGCCACGTCGCCGGCCGAGGCCAGGCACATGGACTGGGCGGGCGCCACGGCCCAGCCGAGCGTCACGTGGTTGGCGCGGGCCCGTTCGGCGAGCTCGCGGAACTCGTCCTGCTGCGCGGCCGGATAGGGCTCGCGCCACTGCGCCTGGCGGTACGGGTCGTCCCCGGGCGCGTACAGATAGCGGTTCTGCTTGGTCCGGCCCAGGAAGTCCAGCTGGGCCAGTCGCTGTTCCCGGGTCCAGGGGCGGCCGTAGAAGCCCTCGGTGATGCCGCGCTCGGCCGTCCCGGGCCAGTCGCGGACGACCACCCCGGGGACCTCCCGGCCGGCGCCGAGGAGCTGACGCAACGTCTGGACGGCGTGGAACAGGCCGTCCTCGCCGACCCCGTCCAGGACGACGGTGTCCCGCCTCTGGAAGCGGCCCGTCGCGAGCCGGTAGCCGCCGCGCGGCAGATCGAGGCGCTCGGGCACGCGCAGGGCGGTCAGCGTCTCCTCCACGCCCTCGCCGGAGGGTCCGGCGGCCCGCAGGACCGGGCCACGGCCGGGCAGGCCGGTGTGGAGGGTCCGTACCCCGGCGGCCCGCAGCAGCTCGCGCAGGGCGGCGAGGGCGTACGGATCGGCGTCGGCGTCCGCCAGCAGCGTCACCTCGTCCCCGAGGCGTACGGAGGGCCCGGCTGCGGTCAGGGACTGCGGGCGGGGCCAGACGGCGGGTACGCGCGCGGCGGAGGCGTTCCCCGGGGCCGCCGCGGTGGCGGCCGGCTTCACGGGAGCCGGGGGAGTCGCGGAAGCGGAAGGGTCCCTCGGCGTCGCGGCTGCCGTCGGGGCGAAGGGGGTCGGGGCGGCCTGCGCCGGGCCCGGCACCGCGCCGCCCAGGAACCCGCCGATGACGGCGGCGGCGACGGCCGTCGCGGTGCGCTTCCTGCGCCCGAGGTGCACGGGGCTCTCCCTTCGGCCGGGGCCGGCCGCTCCGCCGGTTTGGTCACGAGTGGGTCACGAGCCCACCACCCGTCGCACGGACGTGTCAATGCGCGTGGCCGATGTGTCGGCTTTGCCCGGCGAGCCGTCGGCGAGGTGACGTCACTTCACCGCGTTCCGCCGGTAAAACGAGGTGCGCTGGGTAGGTCTCTCTCGTTGCCCAGGTCCCACCTGTCGAGACGAACCGGGAGATCCCCGTGACCACCACCGCCCCCCACCTCGGACGGATACGAGTTCCCCAGCAGTCGGCGCCGGCCGGTGAACCGCTGACCAGCGAGCCGCCCCTGCCCGACGCCTCCCCCCTCACCAGCGAACCGCCCCTGGCCGTGGCGGCCCCCCTGACCAGCGAACCCACCGCCCCCGGCAGCGCGGGCGGCCCGGAGTCCCCCGGAGTGTGAAGTGACCCTGGCCCGTCTCGCCGCCCGTCACGGCGTCGCCACCGCCCACAGCCCGTCGGAAGGCGTCACGGTTCCCGTGCCGGAGGCCACCGTGGTGGCCGTCCTCGCCGCCCTGGGCGTCGACGCCGCCACCCCGGAGGCGGTCGCCGCCGCCCTCGACGCGGCGGAACGCGCCGACCGGGAGCGCCTGCTGCCCCCGGTCCTGATCCACCACCACGGCGACGAACCGGCCAGGCCGCCGGCGGACCTGCCGCCCGGCACCCGTCTGCGCGTCACCACCGAGGACGGCGCGGTCGTCACCGGCCAGGACTGGTCCGGGCTGCCGTTCGGCGTCCACACGGTCGAGGCCCAGGCCCCCGACGGGCGTGCGGCCACCGGCACCCTGATCGTGAGCCCCGCGCGCGTCCCCGGCCCCGGGCGGCGCGCCTACGGGCTGCTCGTCCAGCTGTACTCGCTGCTCTCCATCCGCTCCTGGGGCATGGGCGACCTGGGCGACCTGCGGGAACTCGTCACCTGGGCGGGCCGCACGCACGGAGCCGGGTTCGTCCAGGTCAACCCGCTCCACGCGGCCGTACCCGGGTCGCCGGGCGACCCCTCCCCGTACCGCCCGTCCACGCGCCGTTTCCCGGACCCCGTCCATCTGCGGATCGAGGAGATCCCCGAGTACGCCCTGGTGGGGCCCGAGCGCCGCGAGGAGCTCGACCGGATCCTCGCCGACGCGGCCGAACTGCGCGAACGGGTCCTCGGCAAGGGGGCCCTGATCGACCGGGACGCCGTGTGGGAGGTCAAGCGGCGGGCCCTGGAACTGGTGCTCGGCACCGTGGAGCCCGGTCCCGGCCGCCGCGCCGACTTCCACGACTTCCTCGCCGAGCGGGGCCGCGCCCTGGAGGACCACGCCACCTACCAGGCCCTCGCCGAGCGGCACGGCCCCCACTGGCGGACCTGGCCCGAGGAGCTGCGCACGCCGCGCACCGCAGAGGCCGCCGTCCGCGCCGACCCCGCCCTGGCCGCCCGGGTCGACTTCCACTGCCGACTGGCCTGGCTGACCGACCGGCAGCTCGCCGACGCCGCCGCGGCCGCCCGCGAGGCCGGCATGGAGGCCGGGATCGTCCACGACCTCGCGGTCGGCGTCCACCCCGAGGGCTCGGACACCTGGGCCCAGCAGGAGGCCTTCGCGGCCGGCATGTCGGTCGGCGCCCCGCCCGACGCCTTCAACTCCCGGGGCCAGGACTGGGGCCTGCCGCCCTGGCGGCCCGACGCCCTCGCCGCCGCCGGCTACGCCCCGTACCGGGGACTGCTGCGCGAACTCCTCCGCCACGCGGGCGCACTGCGCATCGACCACGTGATGGGCCTCTTCCGGCTCTGGTGGGTGCCGGAGGGCCGCGAACCCACCGAGGGCACGTACGTCCGGTACGACGCCGAGGCGATGCTCGCCGTCCTCGTCCTGGAGGCGCACCGCGCCGGCGCCCTCGTCATCGGCGAGGACCTCGGCACGGTCGAGCCGGGCGTACGGGAGGAGCTGGCCCGGCGCGGGGTGTTCGGGACCTCCGTGCTCTGGTTCGAGCGGGACTGGGCGGGCACCGGCCGGCCGCTGCCCGCGGGGGAGTGGCGCGCGGAGTGCGTCGCCACCGCCACCACCCACGACCTGCCCCCCACCGCCGCCCGGCTCTCCGGCGAGCACATCGGCCTGCGGCACCGGCTCGGGCTGCTCCCCGGTGACGTGGAGCGGGAGCGCGCGGCGGACGCGGCGGAGACCGCCGAGTGGCTGGGCGTGTTCGCGCGGTCGGGGCTGCTTCCGGAGGGGGCGGGGGACGAGGAGGCCGAGATCAGGGCGGTCCACCGCTTCCTGCTCGCCACCCCCGCCCGGATGGTCGGCGTGTGGCTGCCGGACGCGGTGGGGGACCGCAGGCCCCAGAACCTGCCGGGCACCTGGGACGAGTATCCCAACTGGCGGCTGCCGCTGGCGGGTGCGGACGGCCAGCCGCTCACCCTGGAGCAGCTCGCCGCCTCGCCCCGGGCGCACGCCCTGCTGCGCGAGCTGCACGCCCGGACGGCGGTCGGGAACGCCCGTACGGCACCCCCGGGCGCGCGGCCCGTCTAGGCGTTCGCTACGTTTGCACCGTGGACAAGAAGAACGCTCTGCGCGCCGGCTCGCTCGCGGCCGGTACGACGCTGATGATGCTGCTCATGTCGTCCCCCGCGTTCGCGCTCACCCGCGACGACGGTGACGACCCGGCCCCCAAGCTGAGTGTCGCCGAGACCCTCGGCCTGTACGTGGCGGCGCCGCTGGTGCTGTTCGCGGTGATCGCCGGCCTGGTGATGGTGCTCGACAAGTCCAAGAAGGCCTGACCGCCTCCTCTTTCTCCCGCGAGGGCGCCGCACGGTACGACGTACCGTGCGGCGCCCTCACGCGCGTACGGGCTCCTCACACGGTGGTCGCGAGGAGCTTCCGCAGCAGCCCCGCCAACTGGTCCGCCTCCTCCTGGGTGAGCGCGGCCTCCAGGGCGGCCCGCTGCTCCCCGAGACCGGCTCCGACGGCCTGGTCCACCAGTTCCCTGCCGCGCTCGCTGAGGGTGACTCGCAGCCCGCGCCGGTCGTTCGGGTCGGGGCTGCGGGTCAGCAGCCCGGCCTTCTCCAGCTTGTCCAGCCGGCCGGTCATGCCGCCGGTGGTGATCATCAGCGTGGCGGTCAGCTCGCGCGGCGAGAGCGTGTACGGCGCTCCGGACCTGCGCAGCGTCGCGAGCACGTCGAACTCCCCGAGCGCCATGCCGTAGGGCGCGTACGCCTTGTCCACTTTGGCGCGCATGGCGTTGGCCAGCCGGTAGATGCGGCCGAAGACCGCCATCGGCACCGTGTCCAGGTCGGGGCGGACGGCCGCCCACTGGTCGGTGATGGCGTCGACGGCGTCGTGCTCGGGGGTCTGCTTCGTCATGGGCCTCAGTGTTCCCTTCTTCTCAACTCGATCGCAAGTAAGCCTCTTGCAAGTAAGTAGCTTAGTGGTAAGTTAATTACCGCCAAGCCAGTCCGGCTCTCCGCAGAGTCCGGCACTCCACAGCAGGGGGGAACCGTCATGTCCCGCAAGGCCGCCGTCGTCGCGCTCACCGCCCTCGCCCCGATCTCCTGGGGCTCCACCTACTTCGTCACCACCGAGTTCCTGCCGCCCGACCGGCCGCTCTTCACCGGCCTCATGCGCGCCCTGCCCGCCGGCCTCCTGCTCCTCGCCCTCACCCGGAAGCTCCCGCAGGGCGCCTGGTGGTGGAAGTCCGCGGTCCTCGGGGCCCTCAACATCGGCGCCTTCTTCCCGCTGCTCTTCCTCGCCGCCTACCGGCTGCCCGGCGGAGTCGCCGCGGTCGTCGGCTCCGTCGGCCCCCTCTTCGTCGTCGGCCTCGCCACCCTCTTCCTCGGCGAGAAGCCCCAGGCGAAGACCCTGCTCACCGCCGTCGCCGCCGCCTTCGGCGTCAGCCTCGTGGTCCTCAAGGCCGGGGCCGCCTTCGACCTGATCGGCGTGCTCGCCGGACTCCTCTCCTCGCTCTCCATGTCCGCCGGCATCGTCTTCACCAAGCGCTGGGGCCGCCCCGAGGGCGTGGGCGCCCTCGCGCTCACCGGCTGGCAGCTCACCGCCGGCGGTCTGGTCATCGCGCCCCTCGCCTTCCTGATCGAGGGCGCTCCGCCGGCCCTGACCGGCACCAACCTGGCCGGCTACGCCTACCTCGCCTTCGGCAACACCGCGATCTCCTACTTCCTCTGGTTCCGTGGCATCGAGCGGCTGAGCGCCTCCTCCGCCACCCTCCTCGGGCCGCTCTCCCCGATCACCGCGGCCGTCATCGGCTGGGTGGCGCTCGGCCAGGCCCTCGGCCCGGTGCAGGTGCTCGGCATGGTGATCGCCTTCGCCGCCACCCTGGCCGGCCAGCTGAGCCCCCGTGCACCCAAGGCCCAGGTGGTCGCACCCGAAGCCGAACCGTTCAGCGCAGCTGAAGAGAACAGTCAGGAAGTTTCGATGGACCTGGAGGGTCCGGCGCTGCGACGGTAAGGGCCATGAGCCTGATCACCACCACCCGTCACCCCACCGACCCCACCGACACCGCAGCCACCGAGAGGCCGGCGCCCGCGAGGAAGCTCGCGCGGGGCGCCGGCCTCGGCGTGCTCCTCGCCCTCCTCGCCACCGCCGTCTGGTCCGGCAGCTTCGTCGCCACCCGGGGCATGGCCGACACCGTCCCGCCCGTCCAGGCCGTCTTCTGGCGCTGGATCATCGCGCTGACCGCCGTCGCGCCGTTCGCCGCCCGCCCGTTCCTGCGGCAGTGGAGGACGATCCGCCGCCACCTCGGCTTCGTCGCCCTCGCCGCACTGCTCGGCGTCGCCCTGTACAACACCCTCGTGCACCAGGCCGGCCTGACCACCTCCGCCTCCACGATGGGAATGATCATGGCCGCTTCCCCGGTGATCATGGCGGTCTACGCCCGGCTCGGCGGCGAGCGCCTCGGCACCCGACGCGTCCTCGGGATGCTGATCGCCGCGGCCGGAGTGCTCCTGCTCGTCGGAAAGGGCTCCCTCCGCGTCGACTTCACCGCCGGCGACCTGTGGATGTTCGCCGCCGCCCTCTCCTTCGCCTCGTACAGCGCCCTGCTCAAGCGCAAGCCCGCCGAGATCGACGGACTCGCCTTCCTCTTCACCACGTTCCTGCTCGGCGCCCTGATGCTCGCCCCCGCGTACGCCGTGTCCCTCGCCGTCCAGGGCGGGTTCACCGTCGGCACCGCGACCGTCGGCCCCCTGCTGTACGTCGGGGTCTTCTCCTCCGCCGTCGCCTTCTTCGCCTGGAACAAGGCGATCGCCCTCATCGGGGCCGCCCGGGCCGGGGTCGTGTACTACCTCCAGCCCGTCTGCGTCGCCCTCCTGTCGTACGCGCTGCTCGGCGAACGGCTCGGCGCCCTCGGCGGCGCCTGCATGGCGCTCATCCTCGGTGGCGTCGCCCTCAGTTCGGCCCGATAGGTTGCGCCCCATGACCGAGTGGGACATCAAGAAGCTCCAGATCCTCCGCACCCTCCGCGACCGCGGCACCGTCACCGCGACCGCCCAGGCGCTGCTCATGACCCCCTCGGCCGTCTCGCAGCAGCTGACCAACCTCGCGAAACAGCTCGGGGTGCGGCTTCTCGAGGCCCAGGGGCGCCGGGTCCGCCTCACCGACGCCGCCCATCTCGTCCTGCGCCACGCCGAGGCGGTCTTCGCCCAGCTGGAGCGCGCCGACGCCGAACTCGACGGCTACCTGCGGGGCGAGGCCGGTCAGGTCCGGGTGGCGGCCTTCTCCACCTCCGTGCCCGCGCTCCTCGTGCCCGCCGTACGCCGGCTGCGGACCGCCCACCCCGGGCTCGACGTCCGGATCCGCGAGGCCGAGGCGGCGGAGGCGTACGAGCTCCTCACGGTCGGCGAGGTCGACCTCGCGCTCTCGCTCGCCGCCCACGCGCCCCCCGCGCGCGACCCCAAGTACAGCCGGGTGCCGCTGCTCGCCGACCCCCTCGACGTGGCCCTGCCCGCCGGCCACCCGCTCGCCGACGCGCCCGGCCTGCGGCTCGCCGACCTCGCGGCCGAGCCGTGGATCTTCGGTGGCTCGGGCCCCTGGTCCGAGATCACCACCGCCGCCTGCGAGGCCGCCGGCTTCGTGCCCGAACAGGCCCACAGTGCCTCCGGCTGGACCGCGATCCTCGCCATGGTCGAGGCCGGGATGGGCGTCGCGCTCGTGCCCCGGATGGCCTCCGCGGACCGCCGGAGCGGCACAGGGGTCGTCATGCGGGTGCTCTCCGCCGACCAGCCGCGCCGCCATGTCGTCGCGGCGGTACGGAGCGGGGCGGAGCAGGGCCCGGCGGTGGCCCGGGTGCTGGCAGCCCTCCGGCAGGCGGCGGCGGACCGCGAGACCGTTCAGCGGAACTGAACAGCATCGTCGAAAACATTCGATGGACCGTAGAGTCGCCGTCGGGGGAGAGTCGGGGCCATGAGCAGCCTCGAAGCGCACCAGGACCCGCACGCGAACGACGCCGCCCCCTACTCCGGCGGGGACCCCTACGCCGACTACCGCACCGGTGACTTCACCTTCACCGAGCTCGTCGACCTCGCCGACCGCCGGCTCGGCGCCGGCGTCGTCGCCGCCAACGACGAGTTCTTCGCCGAGCGGGAGAACCTCCTCGTCCGCGAGCGGGCCGTCTTCGACCCGGAGCACTTCGGCCACAAGGGCAAGATCATGGACGGCTGGGAGACCCGCCGCCGCCGAGGCGCCGACGCCGAGAACGTCTTCCCCGCCCCCGAGGACCACGACTGGGCGATCGTCCGCCTCGGCGCCCCCGGCGTGATCCGCGGGATCGTCGTCGACACCGCGCACTTCCGCGGCAACTACCCGCAGAAGGTGAGCATCCAGGCCGCCGCCGTCGAGGGTTCGCCCAGCCCCGCCGAGCTGCTCGACGCGAAGTGGGAGGAGCTCGTCCCGCCCACCCCCGTCCGCGGCCACGCCGCCAACGGCTTCGAGATCACCGCCGAGCGCCGCTTCACCCACGTACGGCTCTGCCAGCACCCCGACGGCGGCGTCGCCCGGCTCCGCGTCCACGGCGAGGTCGTGCCCGACCCCGAATGGCTGGAACTCCTCGGCACGCTCGACCTGATCGCCGTGCTCAACGGCGGCTCGTACGAAGACGCCTCCGACAAGTTCTACTCCTCGCCGACCCAGATCATCCTGCCCGGCACCTCCCGCAAGATGGACGACGGCTGGGAGAACCGCCGCCGCCGGGTCCGCGGCACCAACGACTGGGTCCGCTTCCGGCTCGTCGCCCAGGGCGCCGTCCGCGCCGTCGAGATCGACACCGCCTACCTCAAGGGCAACTCGGCCGGCTGGATCGCCCTCCAGGGCCGCGACGGCGAGTCCGGCGAGTGGTTCGAGATCATCCCGCGCACCCGCCTCCAGCCCGACACCCCGCACCGCTTCAAGCTGCCCGCGCAGACCGTCGTCACCCACGTCCGGCTCGACGCCTTCCCCGACGGCGGCGTCGCCCGGATGCGACTCCACGGCACGCTCACGGACCAGGGCGCGGCCGACCTGCGCGCCCGGTACGCCCGCCTGGGCGGCTGACCCGCTTCCGCCCGGCGGCGCGGCCGCGCGCCGACGCCCGCCCGCCGGGCGGACTCCAAGCACGGCGAAGGGGCGCCTCCGCGGGGGAGGGCGCCCCTTCTCCGTACGACCGGGTGCTACTTGGCGGCGGCCGCGTCCGCGGCCTGTGCCTTCAGCGCGCGCTCGACGCCCGCGCGGCACTCCGTCACCAGACGCCGCAGCGCCGGGGCCGGGTCGTGCTCCGCGATCCACGCGTCCGTCGCGTCCAGGGTCTCCTGCGAGACCTGGAACGTCGGGTAGAGGCCGACCACGATCTGCTGCACGATCTCGTGGCTGCGGGTCTCCGAGACGCCCTTGATCGACGCGAAGTACTTCGCGGTGTACGGGGTGAGCAGCTCGCGCTGGTCGGACTGGACGAAGCCGCCGATGACGGCCTCCTGCACGGCGTTCGCCAGCTTGTCGTCCTCGACGACCGAGGCCCAGGCCTCCGCCTTCGCCGCCTCCGTCGGGCGGGCCGCGCGCGCGGTGGCCGCGTGCCGCTCGCCCGCCGCCGTACGGTCGCGCTCCAGCTCGGCGGCGATCTCCGTCTCGTCGTAGACCCCGGTCGCGGCGAGCCGCTGCACGAACGCCCAGCGCAGCTCGGTGTCCACCGCCAGGCCCTCGATCGTCTCGCGCCCCTCCAGAAGGGCCGCGAGCAGGTCGAGCTGCTGCGGGGTGCGGGCGGCCGTCGCGAAGGCGCGCGCCCACGCCAGCTGGTGGTCGCTCGCCGGCGCCGCGGCGCGCAGGTGCGCGAGCGTCGCCTCCGTCCAGCGGGACAGCCCGGTCTCGCGCCACTCCGGCGCCGCGTACAGGTCGAGGGCCGCCTTCACCTGGCCCTGGAGCGACTGCACCACACCGATGTCGGACTCCTTGGCGATGCCCGAGAGCACCAGGTCCAGGTAGTCCCGGGTGGCCAGCTCGCCGTCGCGGGTCATGTCCCAGGCCGAGGCCCAGCACAGCGCGCGCGGCAGGGACTCGGCGAAGTCGCCGAGGTGCACGGTGACGTTCTTCAGGGACACCTCGTCGAGGCGGACCTTCGCGTACGACAGGTCGTCGTCGTTGAGGAGGACGACCGCCGGGCGCGCCTTGCCGACCAGCTGCTCCACGGGGGTCAGCCCGGCCGCCGCGATGTCCAGCTCCAGACGGTCGGTGCGGACCAGCTTGCCGGTCTCGTCCAGGTCGTAGAAGCCGATCGCGATGCGGTGCGGGCGGAGCACCGCCTCGCCCTTGGCGCCGGCGGGCAGCGCCGGGGCCTCCTGGCGGACGGCGAAGGCGGTGATGACACCGTCCGCGTCGGTCTCGATCTCCGGCCGGAGGATGTTGATGCCGGCCGTCTCCAGCCACGCCTTCGACCAGGTCTTCAGGTCACGGCCGGAGGTCTCCTCCAGGGCGCCGAGGAGGTCGGACAGGCGGGTGTTCCCGAAGGCGTGGGCCTGGAAGTAGGCCTGCACGCCCTTGAAGAACTCGTCCTGGCCGACGTACGCCACGAGCTGCTTCAGGACCGAGGCGCCCTTGGCGTACGTGATCCCGTCGAAGTTGACGAGCACGTCCTCCAGGTCGTTGATCTCGGCCATGATCGGGTGCGTCGACGGCAGCTGGTCCTGCCGGTAGGCCCAGGTCTTCTCCGCGTTGGCGAAGGTGGTCCAGGCGTTCGGCCAGCGGGTGCCCGCCACGGAGGCCTGGCAGGCGACCGAGGTGTAGGTGGCGAACGACTCGTTCAGCCACAGGTCGTTCCACCACTCCATGGTGACGAGGTCGCCGAACCACATGTGGGCGAGCTCGTGGAGGATGGTCTCGGCGCGCCGCTCGTACGCCGCGTCCGTCACCTTCGAGCGGAAGACGTACTGGTCGCGGATGGTGACCGCGCCCGCGTTCTCCATCGCGCCCGCGTTGAACTCCGGCACGAACAGCTGGTCGTACTTGGCGAAGGGGTAGTCGTACGCGAACTTCTCCTGGAACCAGTCGAAGCCCTGGCGGGTCACGTCGAAGATGTGGTCCGCGTCGAGGAACTCGGCCAGCGAGGGGCGGCAGTAGATGCCCAGCGGGACGGTCTGCCCGTCCTTCTCGTACGTCGAGTGGACCGAGTGGTACGGGCCGACGATCAGGGCCGTGATGTACGTGGAGATGCGCGGGGTCGGCTCGAAGACCCACACCCCGTCCTTCGGCTCCGGGGTCGGCGAGTTGGAGATGACGCTCCAGCCCTCCGGCGCCTTCACCGTGAACTGGAAGGTCGCCTTGAGGTCCGGCTGCTCGAAGGAGGCGAAGACCCGGCGCGCGTCCGGCACCTCGAACTGCGTGTACAGATAGGCCTGTCCGTCGACCGGGTCGACGAAGCGGTGCAGACCCTCACCGGTGTTCGTGTACGCGCAGTCCGCGACGACGCGGAGCTCGTTGCGGCCCTGCTTCAGATGGGGCAGCGCGATCCGCGAGTCGCGGAAGACGGCGGCCACGTCCAGCGCGTGCCCGTTCAGCACGGCCTCGTGGACGGCGGGGGCGACGAGGTCGATGAAGGTCTCGGCGCCTCCCTCTGCGGAATCGAAGCGGACGGTGGTGACGGACCGGTAGGTGCCGCCCTCCTGCGCACCGGTGAGGTCGAGGTCGACCTCGTACGCGTCCACGGTCAGCAGCGCCGCCCGCTGCTGAGCCTCTTCACGGGTCAGGTTCGTACCAGGCACCCGGTCAACTCCTCGGTTTCGTGACGTTTGGCCCATCCTTCCACGGGGCCGTCGGCCCGCGCATCGCGCATTTCCCAGGGCGAACACGCGAGGGGCGGCCGTCCCACGGACGGCCGCCCCTCAGGGGTGCGTGCGGGTGTCAGCCCTTGAGCTCGGCCGCCACCAGCTCCGCGATCTGCACCGCGTTGAGCGCGGCGCCCTTGCGGAGGTTGTCGTTGGAGAGGAAGAGCGCGAGACCGTTCTCGACGGTCTCGTCCACGCGGATGCGGCCCACGTAGGAGGCGTCCTTGCCGGCCGCCTGGAGCGGGGTCGGGATCTCGGAGAGCTCGACGCCCTCGGCGTCCTTGAGGAGCTCGTAGGCGCGCTCGACGCTGATCGGGCGCTCGAAGCGGACGTTGACCTGGAGCGAGTGGCCGGAGAAGACCGGGACGCGGACGCAGGTGCCGGAGACCTTGAGCTCGGGGATCTCCAGGATCTTGCGGGACTCGTTGCGGAGCTTCTGCTCCTCGTCGGTCTCGAAGCTGCCGTCGTCGACGATCGAGCCGGCCAGCGGGACCACGTTGAAGGCGATCGGCCGCTTGTAGACGGCGGGCTCGGGGAACTCGACGGCCTCGCCGTCGAAGGCCAGCTGGTCGGCGGTCTCGGCCACGGCGCACGCCTGCGTGCGCAGCTCGGCGACGCCGGCCACGCCCGAGCCGGAGACGGCCTGGTAGGTGGTGGCGATCAGCGCGGTGAGGCCGGCCTCCTGGTGGAGCGGCTTGAGGACCGGCATGGCGGCCATCGTGGTGCAGTTCGGGTTGGCGATGATGCCCTTGGGGCGGTCCTTGATCGCGTGCGGGTTGACCTCGGAGACCACCAGCGGGACCTCGGGGTCGCGGCGCCAGGCGGAGGAGTTGTCGATCACGACGGCGCCCTGCGAGGCGACCTTCTCGGCGAGGGCCTTGGAGGTGGCGCCACCGGCGGAGAAGAGCACGATGTCGAGGCCGGTGTAGTCGGCGGTGGAGGCGTCCTCGACCGTGATGCCGTCGACGACGGTGCCGGCGGAGCGCGCGGAGGCGAAGAGCCGCAGCTCGTCCACCGGGAACTTCCGCTCGGCCAGGATCTTCCGCATGACTGTGCCGACCTGACCGGTGGCTCCGACGATTCCGACCTTCACGGGGGACTCCTCCGTACGTATGTGCAGGGTGCTGCCGGTCCATGATGCGTATGTCCCCGGGCACCTTGTCCAATCCATTGTCCACAGGTCGGGACGCGTCGCGACGACGATCTTCCGGACGCGAAAGGGGCGGGCGCCGGTTCCGGCACCCGCCCCCTCACGCACCCGGTGTCACGGGGTGACGGTGCCGATCAGGACGCTGCCGGTGCCCGCGACGGTGCCGCGCGCGTTGAGCAGCTGGACCTCGCCGAAGAACTGGCGTCCCTCGGGGGCCGCGCCGGCGACGACGACCTCGGCCGCCACCGGGGCGGAGGCGCCGTTGGCCAGGGTGACCGGCTTCGAGCCGTCCACCTTCACGGTGCCGAGGGAGGACGAGTAGTAAACGTCCTTGTAGTCGTACGTGGTGCCGCCCGCGGCCTGGACCGAGTAACCGTCGACGACGACGGTGTACGTGCCCGGGGCCGGCTTCAGCAGGGAGACGGACTCCTCCGAGTCGCCGTCCGCCGACTGGCCCACGGTCTTGCCGTTCAGCGTGACCGTGAGGTCGAGGTCGGCGGCCTTGTCGGAGGTGTTGCCGATGGCGATGTCGAGCCGCTCCACGCCCTCACCGATGGTGACGGTCTTGGTGTGCTGCTCGTGGTGCTGGATGGTCGGCGTCTCGCTCTTCTGCGAGCCGAGGGAGCCGCCCTTGAGGGTGCCCGCGATGTCCGCGAAGCGGTTGGTGACCGTCCACTGGACGGCGGCCGGGGTGCCGATCTTCGCCTCGGCGACCGTCTGGACGGCCGGGTCGAAGTCGGCGCCGAGGGCCGTGACGTTCAGCGTGTACGGGTTGTCCAGGTCCGGCGACGTGCGACGGGCCTCGACCTCGACCTCCCAGACGCCGGGCGTCGGGTCCGCGTAGGACCGCAGGTCCGGGCGGCAGGTGTTGGCCGGGTTGTAGTGCGGGTAGCACTGGGTGGTGGCGCTGTCCTCGACGCCCACGCCGACCGGGTGGATCGAGATGAACCGGGTCTGGCTCTTCTCCTTCAGACCGCCGAGCGCGACCTCCAGCGTCTTGGCGCCCTCCGGCACGGTGACGAAGTAGGACTTGCTGCTGTTGCGCTGCACCGAGCCGGCGGCGGAGAAGCCGTAGCCCGGGGCGGCCAGGTCGTTCGCGACGATCGAGGTGGCGAGGATCTGCTTGTCGACGCCCTCGGTGCGCTCGTCGTCGGCCTCCAGGATGACGCTGTGCGCACCGGCGGTGGCGGCGCGGGCCTGGAGCTTGACGGTGACCGGCTTGTTCAGCGGCAGGTCGATCTCGTCGTCGCCGAGGATGCGGAAGGTGCCGTCGTTGTACTTGAGGTCCAGCTCGTGCTCGATCGGCCGGTTCGGGCCGCTCGTGCGCGTGAGGGTGACGTCGTAGACGCGCTTCTGGCCGACCTTGAGGCCGCCCTCGCGGTCGTACACACCGGTGCCGGTGTGCGGGGCCGGGAAGATCACGGTGT
Organism: Streptomyces sp. NPDC034084; assembly: GCF_055575535.1. Taxonomy (NCBI): domain Bacteria; kingdom Bacillati; phylum Actinomycetota; class Actinomycetes; order Kitasatosporales; family Streptomycetaceae; genus Streptomyces; species Streptomyces sp. NPDC034084. The sequence goes on along the minus strand of NZ_JBVISK010000001.1, from coordinate 886,046 downwards.
CGACCGGGGCCTCGACCTTGTAGTCGTGGGCGGTGGCGCCGTCCTTGATCGACTCCCAGGCCTCCTCGATGTCGATGAGGCCCGAGCCCTGCTCGTGCGCGGCGACACCGGGGATGCGCTGCGCGGTGGAGGTCAGCGCGGTCCGCAGGGTGAGCGGGGAGAGCGCGATGCCCTTCTGCTTCGCGGCCGAGATCAGCAGCGCGCTCGCGCCCGCCGCCTGCGGCGAGGACATCGAGGTGCCGTTGAGCATGCCGTAGCCGGCGGGCAGGGTGTAGCCCGACTCGGCGACGCCGGCGCCCGGCAGCCAGGTCGGGATGGTGTTCACGGCCGAGCCGGGGGCGGTGATGGTCGGGGTGAAGCCGCCGTCCTCACGCGGGCCGCGCGAGGAGAAGGGGAACATGGCGTACTTCTTCTCGACGGCCGAGCCGTAGTTGGCGGCCCAGGTCTCCTTGGAGACGGCCGCGCCGACCGACAGGACCTTGTCGGCCAGGCCGGGGTCGCCGATCGTGTTGATGCCGGGGCCCTCGTTGCCGGCCGAGATGACCAGCTGGACGCCGTACTGGTCGACCAGGCGGGTGTAGAGGCGCGAGCGGACGTTGTCGCCGTCGTTCTGCTGCGGCAGGCCGCCGATCGACATGTTGACGATGTCGACGCCGCGGTTGACGACGAGGTCCGTCATGCCCTCGGTCAGGGCCGTGTTGGTGCAGCCGCCGGACCAGGTGCACGCGCGCGAGGAGACGATCTTCGCGCCGGGCGCGGCGCCGTTCATCCGGCCGCCGAAGAGGCTGTGGGCGGCGGTGATGCCGGCGACGTGGGTGCCGTGCGAGGACTCGACGAGACCGATGTTGACGAAGTCGCGCTTCTGGCCGACCCAGGTCCCGCCCAGCGGGTCCATGGGGACGTCCTTGCGGATCTCCACGACGAACGGGGTGCGCTCGGCGACCTCGGTGGCCGGGTTGTCGGTACCGAAGTACCCGACCTGGTACCCGTCCTTGTACGGCTTCATCGGCGCGTTGTCCGTGAAGTCGTTGTTCTGGTCGGTGTCCACGCGGACGGTTCCGGCGGCCGGGTCGTACAGCAAGCCGAAGACGTCGGTGGTGTCGCCGTCCCGGTTGATGTCGCCCTTCGGGTCGCCGCCCGCGGTGGCCGCCTCGGAGAAGCGGCTGAACTGGTACGAGCCCGCCGGGGCCGTCCAGCTCTGTGCGGAGGCGGTGAAGACCGGGCCGGTGACCGGGGTGATCTGGGCGCGCCAGGTGGCGTCGCCCTCGGTCAGCGGGTCGGTGGCGGTGACCCAGTCGACGATCTTGCGCTCGCCGGTGCTGGTCTTCTGCAGCGCCGGGTGGCCGAGGTCCACACCGGAGTCCAGGATGCCGATGGTCACGCCGCGGCCGTCGGCCTTCGGGTGCTCCTGGACGAAGTCGACCGCCCCCGTCTCGTGCGACGGGTTGTACGGGTTCTTCGCCGGGGTGGCCTTGCTCGGCGCCGGGTACGTCGTCGTGACGGTGGTGCCGGCGACGGCACCCGTCGCGGCGCCCGCGTCCGGCGTCGGGTCGTCCAGCGGGATCTCGGCCTGGAGGTCGACGGACTGGACGGAGGAGAGGCGGGTGGCGGCCTTGATGGCGGCCGCGGCCTTGGCGGTCGGCAGGGTCGCGCGGACGTAGCCGAGCGCGTCCTGCCGCTTGCCGACGGAGCCGCCGGCGACGGCGTCGAGCTGCTCGGCGACCTGCTCGGTGGCGCCGGGGACGGTGGCGACGAGGACGGTGACGTTCTTCTCGCCGCTCGCCTGGGCCTCGGTGAGCCGCTGGGCGTCGATGGCGCCCAGCTTGTCGGCGGGGTCCGAGGCCTTGACCGGGGGAGTGGTGGCCGGGTCGTCGGCGGCGAGCACGGGCGCGGCACCGGTCGCGACCAGCGCGGCGACGAGTCCGGCGGCGGCCGCGATACGGGCCGCGCGTCTGGGCCCGTGCGTCGAGCTGCCGGGTATGGAGCTCCGAGTTTCGGGGGTGGTCATCTACATCCCTGTGGGTGAAAGGAGAGTGTCCGGATTCTGAAGCCGGATGACCGCTCAGCCTTTCGTAAGACACAGGGTTTTGTGGAGAGTTGCCCAGGGTCGGAATGCCGCCGCGGCGTATACCCGCCAGCGCGGGGAAGGCGCCACGAGGAACGAAACGGTCCGGACCGGGGCGAGTTGCCCGTCGACCGGGGTCAACTCTCCTTGGTACGGGCGTGATGGCGGGAGGCCTTGGCGCGGTTTCCGCAGACCGCCATCCGGCACCAGCGGCGGGTGCCGTTCCGCGAGGTGTCGAAGAAGTGCAGGATGCAGGCCTCGTGGGCGCAGGCCCGGATCCGGTCCGGCGCCGTGCGCAGCAGGTCGAGGTAGTCGCGGGCGGCGGTCCAGCCGGGGCCCCAGGCGGGATCGGCGAACTCGGCCTCCTCGCCGGGGCCCTCGGCGGTGAGCGTGGCGCGGATGCGGCCGTGGCCGAGGACGGCGTCGACGCGCGCGGTGGCGGCGGGGTCGCCGGGGTGGTCGACGAGCGCGGCGAGCGCGTCCCGGGCGGTGAGGGTGTGCCGCAAGGTGGTCGCGTCGGCGGCGAACCGCTCCTCCAGGCCGTTGGTGGTGAGCCAGACGGCGAGCCCCTCGACCTCCGCCAGCAGGTCCTGGCGGACGCCTTCCTTGTTCCAGTGGGTGTTGAGCAGGTCCAGGGAGACGGGCTCGCCGGTGAGCGGCCGGGGGTCGATGGCGGTCATGGCGGACACCCTCCTCGGTGAACTAACCACTCAAGCGTACGGGAGTGGTTGACTCTCTCCGCGACTAACCTCTAAAGTCGAATTAAGAGGTTAGCCCCCAGGGGGTGGCCACGTCAGGGGAGGGAACCCTCATGTCCGCGATCGGCACGCTCGCCACCCACCACGTCGGCCTCAACGTCACCGACCTGGACCGCTCGCTCGCCTTCTACGGCGACGTCCTCGGCTTCGAGGTCCTCGGCGAGGGCGCGGAGAAGGACAGCCGCTACGCCTTCCTCGGCCAGGACGGCCGCCTGGTCCTCACCCTCTGGCAGCAGTCCGAGGGCGCCTACGACTCCGGCCGGCCCGGCCTCCACCACCTCGCCTTCGAGGCCGAGTCCATCGAGCACGTCCGCGCCGCCGAGGCCGCGCTCACCGCGCGCGGCGCCTCCTTCGCGTACGAGGGTGTCGTCGCCCACCGCGAGGGGGCGGCCTCCGGCGGCATCTTCTTCCACGACCCCGACGGCACCCGCCTGGAAATCTCGGTCCCGAAGGGCGCGGAAGAGGCAGAAGCCCCGTCGGAAACGGCTCCGACCTGCGGTTTCTTCTAGTCGCACCTCGTTGTGGGCAATCGTTCCGCCGGGGCGGAACGGGTGGGCACAACGCCGAACGCGCGCCCGCGCCCAGGGCCGCACCCGCACCCACCGACCCGGCACCGAACGGAGGCCCCGTGAACAACGCGTACCACCCCGGCTCCCTGGCCGTGCAGGAGCGCGTCGGCGTCCGCGACCGCGCGGACCACGCCGGCCGCTCCCTCACCGACGGCATCCGGCCCATCGCCGCCGCCTTCCTCGCGGCCCAGCCGATGCTGGTGATCGGCGCGGCGGACCGCGAGGGCCGCGTCTGGTCGAGCCTGCTCACCGGCGCACCCGGCTTCGTCCGCGCCACCGGCCCGCACACGGTCTCCGTGGCCGCCGCCCTCCCCGAGGGCACCCCCGACGGCGCCCCCGTCGGCACGCTCGCCCTCGACCCCCGCACCCGCCGCCGCATGCGCCTCAACGGCATCGCCCGGACGAGCGCACGCGGCTTCACCGTCGAGGCCGAGCAGGTCTTCTCCAACTGCCCCAAGTACCTTCAGAAGCGGGAGTGGTACGGCTCCCAGCCCGCCGGCCCCGAGGCCGGTGCCGCGCGGCACGGCGAGGCGCTCACCCCCGACCAGGTGCGCCGGATCCGCGCCGCCGACACCTTCTTCGTCTCCACCGCCGCCCCCGACGGCGTCGACGCGAGCCACCGCGGCGGCAACCCCGGCTTCGTCCGGGTCGACACGCCCCGGGAGCTCAGCTGGCGCGACTACCCGGGCAACGCGATGTTCCTGACCCTCGGCAACCTGGAGTCGGACGGCCGCGCGGGACTGCTCTTCCTCGACTGGGAGACGGGACTCACCCTCCAGCTGAGCGGCCGCGCGCACGCCGAGTACGGCCCCGGGGGCCGCGTCGTCCGCTTCCGCGTCGACCGCACGGTCGAGACCCCGGCCGGCAGCCCCCTGCGCTGGTCACCCCCGGAGTACTCCCCGTCCAACCCGACCACGCCCTGACCGTGCCTCCCCCGAGAACGCCGACTCCCGAGGACCGCCCGTGACCACCGCTCCGGCCCCCGTGGCCATGCCGCCCTTCCCCACGCGCCGGCGGCCTCCCGCCCGCCCCCACCCCCGCGTCGTGCTCGCCTCCACGGCCGCCGCCGTCACCGCGCTCCTCCTCCTGGTCGGCGTCGGCGCCCTCCTCCACCAGCCCCTGCTCATCCCGCCCCTCGCCGCCAGCATGGCCCTCGTGGCCGGCGCCCCCGACCTGCCGCTCTCCCAGCCGCGCTCGGTCGTCGGCGGCCAGCTGCTCTCCGCCCTCACCGGCTTCGCGGTCCTCGCCCTGGCCGGCCCCGGCCCGTGGGGCGCCGCCGTCGCGGGCGGCCTCGCTCTCGGGGTGATGACGCTCGCCCGTACCCCGCACTCGCCCGCCGCCGCCACGGCCGTCATCGTCGCCCTCCAGTCCGCGCCCTTCTGGTCGTTTCTCGGCCTTCTCGCCCTCGCCACCCTCCTCCTGGTCGCCGTCGGGCTCGGCGCGGCCCGGGTGACGGGGCGGACGTACCCCGCGTACTGGTTCTAACCTCGTTCCATGCAGCAGGAGTTGAGGGTGGCGGCCTATGCCGTGTGCGTCCGGGACGGCGGGGTGCTCCTCGCCCGCTGGGTCGCGAAGGACGGCACCAAGCGGTGGACCCTGCCGGGCGGTGGCATGGACCACGGCGAGGATCCCGTCCGTACCGTCGTCCGTGAGGTCGAGGTGGGGGTCCCCCCAGGCCGTCAGGCCTAGGGGGAGAGACGGGTTATCCGACCGAGCCCACCGCCCTCCTCGGCATCGACTCCATCCGGCACCCCTGGCTCCGCCGGCTCGGCCGGCCCGGCGACTTCCAGGGCCTGCGGATCATCTACGAAGCCCAGGTCACCGGCGGTCTCCTGCGCCACGAGACCGGCGGCTCCACGGACCTCGCCGCCTGGCACCCCCTCGACGCCGTTCCCGCGCTGCCCCGCGTCCAACTCGTCGACATCGGCCTCGACCTGTGGCGCGAGCGACCCCCGGTCGGCCGCTCCCGGCTGACCGATCCGTCGAACGGCTGAAACACGCTCAACCGCCCCGAGCCCGAGCAACCCCGGCCCGTCCTCCCGCGGTCCCCTCACCCGACCGCAGCAGAACGATCAGGGGAGCCCGCATGTCAGCCATACGCACCGCCCGCCGTGCCCGTACCGTCCTCGCCGCCACCCTCGTCGCGGGCCTCACCGCCACCGCTCTCGCCACTCCCGCCCTCGCGGCCTCCACGGAGCGGGCCCCCGCGAAGACCGCCTCCGCGAAGCCGGACCACGCGGCCACCCAGCGGGCCCTGGACGCCGCCGCCGCCGAGGGCGTGCCCGGCGCCGTCGCCCAGGCCCGTGACGGACACGACCGCTGGACCGGCACCGCCGGCGAGCGCGCGGGCGACGACCGCTACCGGGTCGGCTCCATCACCAAGACCTTCACCGCCACCGTCCTCCTCCAGCTCCAGGCCGAGGGCCGTATCGACCTCGACGACCGGGTCGAGAAGTGGCTCCCCGGCGTCGTCCGCGGCCACGGCCACGACGGCCGGAAGATCACCGTCCGTCAGCTGCTCAACCACACCAGCGGTATCTACAGCTACACGGAGGACCCCGCCTTCCAGGAGCGGGTCTTCGGCCCCGGCTTCCTGGAGCACCGCTACGACACCTGGACCTCGCGGCAGCTCGTCGGCGTCGCCATGGCCCACCGGCCCGACTTCGCCCCGGGCGCCGGCTGGAACTACTCCAACACCAACTTCGTCCTCGCCGGCATGGTGATCGAGAAGGTCACCGGCCGCCCCTACGGCAAGGCCGTCGAGAACCGCGTCATCAAGCCGCTCAAGCTCCGCGCCACCACCGTCCCCGGGACCCGCTCGGCCATGCCGGAGCCCAGCAGCCCGGCGTACTCGAAGCTCTCCCGGGACGTGAACGCCCCCGTCCACGACGTCTCCGCGCTCAACCCGAGCCTCGCGGGCGCGGCGGGCGAGATCATCTCCGACTCCCGCGACCTGCAGACCTTCTACCGCGCACTGCTCAAGGGCCGGCTCCTCACGAAGGGCGGTCTGAAGGAGATGACCACCACGGTCGCGATCCCCGAGCACCCGAACGTCGGCTACGGCCTCGGGATCATGAAGGAGAAGCTCAGCTGCGGAGAGGAGATCTGGGGCCACGGCGGCGGCATCCACGGCTCCACCTCTTTCGCCCAGGTGACCCGCGACGGCGAGCACTCCCTCGCCGGCAACTTCAACGCCGACTGGACGGGCGGCACCCAGAACGTCATCGAGGCCGAGTTCTGCGGCACCGACCCGAAGAAGTAGCGCTCACCGCGGCAGGACGACGACATACGTGGCGGGCTGCCGGTCCGGCGCGGCCATCAGGGCCGTACGGACCACGGTGGCCTGCTGGTCCATCGCCTCGCGCAGCTTGCGCGGGGTGAGGTGGACGACCGTGATGCCGAGCCGCTCCAGGTGCTCCCGCTTGCGGGTGTACTCGGTCCACAGCTCGTCGTCGTCCTGCCGGGGCGCCCGGGTGTCCAGCTCCACGGCGACCGCCTGGTCCGGCCAGTAGGCGTCCACCCCGCCCAGGTGCGGGCCGCCCGGCATCCGCAGGTCCACGTTCCACAGCGGGTCCGGGAGCGCGAACTCCCGCACCATCTCGTAGAGCCGCTGCTCGGAGAGCGAGCGCCCCTCGGCGAGCAGCGAGTCCACCGCGTCCACCACGTGCGGCCGGGAGAGCAGCCGTGCCCGGCTCAACTCCCTTACCACCACGCCCGGTTCGCAGTGACCGCCGCGCACGGCCTCGGTGAGCAGCCGGCGTACCGTCTCCGTGTCCGAGAGGCCCGACACCGCGTCGGCGACGGCGCGGGCGACCGGGGCGACGGGCACGCCCGTGAGCTCCACCGGCTCGGGGACCTCGGGGGCGCGCACCACCCGCACCCAGCCCGTCGAGCGCAGCCGCCGGGTGCGCGACACGAGCACGTCGATCCGGTCCAGGGCGGTCAGCGGGGGAGCGGAGGGGAAGCGGTGCAGGGTGAGCGCCGCGAGCCCGGTGATCATCGCGTCGGGTCCCTGCGGGGGCACGGCCCCGGCCCTGCGGGCGTACAGCAGCGCCGCGTGCAGCCGGTCCTCGCTGGTGGGCGGTCCGGGCTGGAGCAGGAAGACACCGGGCAGCAGCTGCTGCCAGCCGCCGGGCCGGCAGTGGGCGGCGACCTCGGCGGCGGGGACGCCCTGCGCCCTCAACTGGTCGGCGGAGGCGAGGCGTTGCGTCCGGCCGGTGCGGGAGGAGAGGGGGAGGGGGCGGGGAGGGATGGGGGTGTTGTGGTTCATGCCGGGGGTCTTCCGCTTCCGCATGCTCCCCTAACCCCTGTTACACGCTCGTCGACATTCCGGGACAAGCTCGCCCTAAAGTACGCACGTTCGAGTGCCGATGGGGGCGGCCCCGGGCAGGCGCCGCCCCCGTGGGCATACCGGTCAGACCGCCGCCGCGCGGCCGTCGCAGGCCTGCGCCCGCAGCGCCCGCGCCAGGTCGTCCCGCGCCTCCAGGACGAGGCGGCGCAGCGCCGGCGCGACCGCCGCGTGCTCCGACAGCCAGGCGTCGGTCGAGGCCAGCGTCGCCTCGTCGTCCTGGAGCGCCGGGAACAGGCCCCGGACCACGTCGATGCCGATCTGGATCGACCGCTCGCCCCACAGCCGCTCGATCGCCGCGAAGTACTTCTCCGCGTACGGAGCGATCAGCTCGCGCTGCGAGGGCTGCACGAAGCCCGCGATCGTCGCCTCCACCAGCGCGTTCGACAGGGTGTCCGACTCGACGACCCGCGCCCAGGCCTGCGCCTTGACGGCCGCCGAGGGCCGCGAGGCGAGCAGGCGGGTCTGGTGGCGCTTCCCCGTGGCCGTGTCGTCCCGGGCCAGTTCCTCGTCGATCCGGGTCTCGTCCGCCCGGCCGTGCACGGCGAGCGGGGAGAGCAGCGCCCAGCGCAGCTCCTGGTCGACGTCGAGGCCGTCGATCTTCGCCGTACCGTCGAGCAGCCCCTCCAGGAGCTGGAAGTCGGCCTCGGTGGAGGCGGTCGCCGCGAAGAACCGCGCCCAGGTCAGCTGGTGTTCGCTGCCCGGCGCGGCCAGGCGCAGCTCGCGCAGACCGCCCTCGGCGAGCAGCCGCCCGCCCTCCTCGCGCCACGCGGGCACCGCGTAGTGGGTGACGGCCGACTTCGTCCAGGCGTGCACCATCTGGAGGACGCCGATCTCGGTCTCGCGGCCCGCGAAGGCGAGCGCGACGGCGACGAAGTCCCGGGCGGGCATCAGTCCGTCGCGCGTCAGGTTCCACAGCGCCGACCAGCACAGGGCGCGGGCCAGGGGGTCGGTGATGTCGCCGAGGTGTGCCCGGAGGGTCGCGAGCGAGCGCTCGTCGAAGCGGATCTTGCAGTACGTCAGGTCGTCGTCGTTGACGAGGACCAGGTCGGGCCGCTCCTCGCCCGCGAGCTCGGCGACGACCGTCCGGGCGCCGGTGAGGTCGGCCTCGGCCCGCGCGTACCGCACGAGCTCCCCGCCGGAGAGCCGGTAGAGGCCCACGGCGGCCCGGTGCGGACGCAGCTCGTCGCCTTCCTGGAGGACGGCGAGTTCGGTGATCCGGCCCTCCGCGTCGTAGGTGACGGCCGGGGTCAGGCTGTTGACGCCGGAGGTCTGCAGCCAGGACTTCGCCCAGGTCCTCATGTCCCGCCCGGAGGTCTCCTCCAGGATCGACAGGAGGTCGGCCAGGCGCGTGTTCCCGTAGGCGTGGCGCTTGAAGTAGCGGCGCGCGCCCTCCAGGAACGCGTCCCGCCCGGCGTACGCGACGAGCTGCTTGAGCACCGAGGCGCCCTTGGCGTACGTGATGCCGTCGAAGTTGAGCTTGGCGTCCTCCAGGTCACGGATGTCGGCCGTGATCGGGTGCGTGGAGGGCAGCTGGTCGGCGCGGTACGCCCAGGACTTGCGGTTGTTCGCGAAGGTCACCCAGCTGTTGGTGAAGCGGGTGGCCTCGGCGTTCACGAACGAGCCCATGAAGTCCGCGAAGGACTCCTTCAGCCACAGGTCGTCCCACCACACCATGGTGACCAGGTCGCCGAACCACATGTGCGCCATCTCGTGCAGGATGACGTTGGCCCGGCTCTCGTACGCGGCCTGGGTGACCTTGCCCCGGTAGATGTACTCCTCGCGGAAGGTCACCAGGCCCGGGTTCTCCATCGCGCCGAGGTTGTACTCGGGGACGAAGGCCTGGTCGTACTTCCCGAAGGGGTACGGGTAGTCGAAGTTGTCGTGGAAGAAGTCGAAACCCTGCTTGGTGATCAGGAAGACGTCGTCCGCGTCGAAGTGCTTCGCCAGCGACTTGCGGCACATGGCGCCGAGCGGGATCTCCAGCTCGCCGCGCGTGTAGCTGTCGGTCACGTAGTGGTAGGGGCCCGCCACGACACACGTGATGTACGTGGAGATCGGCGCCGTCTCCGCGAACCGCCAGATGCCCTCGGCGTCCCGCTCGCCCGCGCCGTTCGACCAGACCGTCCACCCCTCCGGCGCCGTCACCGAGAAGCGGTACGGGGCCTTGAGGTCGGGCTGCTCGAAGTTGGCGTGCACCCGGCGGGCGTCGGCCGGCTCGTACTGCGTGTAGAGGTAGACCTCGCCGTCCTCCGGGTCGACGAAGCGGTGCATGCCCTCGCCGGTCCGGCTGTAGGCGCACTGCGCGTCCACCACGAGCGTGTTCTCGTCGGCGAGGCCGTCGAGCGCGATCCGCGCGCCGTCGAAGACCACCGCGGGGTCGAGCGAGCGGCCGTTGAGCGTGACCGCGTTCACCGAGGGGGCGACCAGGTCGGCGAACGTGCTCGTGCCCTCGCCGGTGCGGCGGAACCGGATGGTCGTCACCGAGCGGAAGGTGCGCACCGCCTCGGCGCAGTCGCCGACCGCCGACCGCAGGTCGAGGGCGACCTCGTACCCGTCGACGGACAGCAGCGCGGCCCGCTCGTGGGCTTCCTCGCGGGACAGGTTCTCACCGGGCACGGTCACTCCTTCGTGGCGCGTTCGAAACAGCAGTGATCCTCCCATGTGCCGCTGTCACGCGGGACACGGGAATGCGTCGGCGCCTCCGCCGGTTGCCTCCTTTCGGCGCACCACCCTTCTTCTTCCCGAGGCCCCACCGAGGAGTGACATGTCCGAGAGCAGGACCACCGCCGACTTCTACTTCGACCCGCTGTGCCCGTGGGCCTGGATGACCTCCCGCTGGATGCTGGAGGTGGAGCAGGTCCGCCCGGTCGACGTGCGCTGGAAGGTCATGAGCCTGGCCGTGCTCAACGAGAACCGGCTCGACGAGGTGCCCGCCGAGTACCGCGAGATGCTGGAGACCCAGGCCTGGGGCCCGGTCCGCGTGGTGACAGCCGCCCAGCAGCTGCACGGCGACGAGGTCGTCGGCAAGCTGTACACGGCCCTCGGCACCCGCTTCCACAACAACGGCGAGGGCCCGACCCGCGAGGCGATCGCCGGCGCCCTGAAGGACGTCGGCCTGCCGGAGGACCTGGCGGACTTCGCCGACAAGGACACGTACGACACCGAGCTGCGCGCCTCCCACGCGGAGGGCATCGAGAAGGTCGGCCAGGACGTCGGCACCCCGGTCATCGCGGTGCCGGGCCCGACGGGCGACGAGGTCGCCTTCTTCGGCCCCGTCGTCACCCCGACCCCGCGTGGCGAGGCGGCGGCCCGGCTGTGGGACGGCACGCTGCTCGTGGCGTCGACGCCTGGCTTCTACGAGATCAAGCGCACCCGGACGGCGGCGCCCAGCTTCGAGTAGACGGCGCGCCCCCGGCACGGAAGAACCCCCGCGATTCACGTCATCGCGGGGGTTCTTCGTTCATCCGCCTGCCCGGTGAAGGTTGAGAAGACGATCACGAGCAGGAGTGCGGGGTCAGAACGAGATCAGCGGCACCGACGCCCTCGCCGACTGGAGGCGCCTGTTCACGTCCTGCCAGTTGACGACCTGCCACATGGCCTCGATGAAGTCGACCTTCTGGTTCTTGTACTGCAGGTAGAAGGCGTGCTCCCAGGCGTCGAAGACCAGGATCGGGACCGAGCCCTGGCCGACGTTGCCCTGGTGGTCGTAGACCTGCTCGACGATGAGCCGGCCGCTGATCGGCTCGTACGCGAGGACGCCCCAGCCGGAGCCCTGGGTGGTCGCGGCGGCCTTGGTCAGCTGGGCCTTGAACCTGGCGAAGGAGCCGAAGGACTCGGTGATCGCGTCCGCGAGCTCACCGACGCCGTCCGCGGCCAGCGGTTCACCGCCGCCGCCGTTCTTCGGGCTGTCCATGTTGTTCCAGTAGATGGAGTGGAGGATGTGGCCCGAGAGGTGGAACGCGAGGTTCTTCTCCAGGCCGTTGATCGCACCCCACTGGTCCTTGTCGCGCGCCTCCTCCAGCTGCTCCAGGGTGTCGTTCGCGCCCTTGACGTACGCGGCGTGGTGCTTGTCGTGGTGCAGCTCGATGATCTGCGGATTGATCACCGGCTCCAGCGCCGCGTAGTCGTACGGCAGCTCCGGAAGTGTGTAGATCGCCATGTGCCCGAGCCCTTCGACGGCTTATTGCAACCCTTATGCAAGTGCAGGCTAGCAGCAGGTACACCGGGAAGTTGATCAGCCCTTCGTCCTAGGTCCCGTCCCCGGGTACGAGGAAACCCCCGGACCGAGCGGCGGTCCGGGGGTCGCGTCGTGCGGGGAGGAACGGGGCTCAGGAGGCCCGGCCGGCCGCCGCCCGCTGGCGGACGAAGCCGACGGCGGCGAGCAGCAGGGTCAGGCCGCCCGTCCAGTACAGCTGCACGCGGGTGCCCTCCTCGCGTGCCATCAGGACGAAGATCGCCGCCATGCCCGCCAGCGCCACCCAGGTCAGCACCGGGAAGGCCCACATGCGCACGACCAGCGTCTCGGGGGCCTCGCGCTCGGTGCGGCGGCGCAGCACCAGCTGGGACGCGGCGATGAAGAACCAGACGACCAGGATGATCGCGCCGATGGTGTTGAGCAGCCAGATGAAGATGTCGTCCGGCCGCCAGTAGCTCAGCAGCACACAGGCGAAGCCGAAGACGGAGGAGACGAGCACGGCCGGGCGCGGGACCCCGCCGAACAGCCTGCCCAGCGCCTTCGGTCCCTGGCCGCGCGCGACGAGCGAGCCGGCCATCCGGGAGGCGCCGTAGATGTTGGCGTTCATCGCCGAGAGCAGGGCGACGAGCACGACCACGTTCATGATCTGGCCGGCGGCCGGGATGCCCAGGTGGTCGAGGGTGGCGACGTACGGACCCTTCTCGACGACCGCCTTGTCGTCCCACGGGACGAGGGTGACGATGACCGCCATGGAGCCGACGTAGAAGAGCGCGATCCGCCACATCGCCGTACGGACGGCCTTGGCGACGCCCTGCACCGGGTGCTCGGACTCGGCCGCAGCGATGGTGACCGTCTCCAGGCCGCCGTACGCGAAGACGGAGGCCAGCAGGCCCACGATGAGGCCCTCGGAGCCGTGCGGGAAGAAGCCGCCGGCGCCGCTGAGGTTCGCGCCGCCGGGGGCGTCCGTGCCGGGCAGGACGCCGACGATCGCGAGCACGCCGATGCCGAGGAAGAGGACGATCGCGCCGACCTTCAGCGCCGCGAACCAGAACTCGAACTCGCCGAAGTTCTTCACGGCCGCCAGGTTGGTGACGGTGAAGACCACCATGAAGAGCGCGACCCAGGCCCACTCGGGGCTGCCGGGGAACCAGCCGGTCATGATCTTCGCGGCGCCGATGCCCTCCAGGCCGACCGCCACGCAGAGCAGGAACCAGAAGGCCCAGCCCGAGGTGAACCCCGCCCACGAGCCGAAGGCGCGCTCGGCGTGGACGGAGAAGGAGCCGGAGGCCGGGTTCGCGGCCGACATCTCGCCGAGCATCCGCATCACGAGCATCACGAGGACGCCCGATATCGCGTAGGCGATCACGATCGAGGGCCCGGCGGCGGCGATGCCCGCGCCGGAGCCGACGAAGAGCCCGGCGCCGATGACGCCGCCGAGGGCGATCATCGAGAGATGGCGCTGCTTGAGGCCGTGCGTGAGGCCCTCGGCAGGTGCGGTCGCGCCGTCCTTGCGGTCGGCCGGCGCGGGCACGGTGGTCCGAGACATGGGCGAGCCCTGTTCACTAGCTGAGACGGGAGCCCACAGTCTGAGTGGACGCACCGATCAGAGGGAACCGGAGTCCGCTATACGGGCACGACCTTCACACAAGGTGAAGAATCAGTTCCGGTTCGTGCGCAGCTCCCGCACCCACGCCACGAGGAGCACGGCCCCGGTCGCCCCGGCCGACCACAGCACCTGCGGCCGCGCCCCGTCGTCGTACAGCATCAGGACGAGCACCGCACCCATCGCGGCGAGCGCCACCCAGGTGAGCCAGGGGAAGCCCCACATCCGCAGCGTCAGCGTCTCCGGCGCCTCCCGCTCGATCCGGCGCCGCAGCCGCAGCTCCGAGACCGCGATCAGCGCCCAGACGAAGAGGAGCACCGCCCCCACGGCGTTCAGCATGTAGAGGAAGACGGAATCGGGCCATTTCAGATTGAGCAGGACGGAGACGAAGCCGAAGGCCACCGAAGCGAGCACCGCACGGCGCGGCACCCCGCCGCCGGAGACCCTGAGCAGCCCCTTCGGCGCCTCCCCGCGCTCCGCGAGCGAGAACACCATCCGGGACGAGCCGTACAGGTTCGCGTTGAGCGCCGAGAGCAGCGCCACGAACACCACCACGTTCATGATCTGCCCCGCCGCCGGCACCCCGATCGCGTCCAGGACCGCCACGTACGGCGACTCGCCCGGCCTCATCGAGGTCCACGGCAGCAGCGCCACGATGACCAGCATCGAGCCCACGTAGAAGAGCAGGATCCGCCAGACCGCGCTGCGCACCGCCCGCGCCACGTTCCGCGCCGGGTCGTCGGACTCCGCCGCCGCGATCGTGACGACCTCCAGACCGCCGAAGGCGAAGACGACGGCCAGCACCCCCGAGACCACCCCCGACCAGCCGTTCGGCAGGAATCCGCCCTGCCCGGTCAGGTTCGCGAGCCCCACCGGGTCCGTGTCGGGCAGCCACCCGGCGATCGCGAGCACACCGAGCACCAGGAAGAGGACGATCGCACCGACCTTGAGCGCCGCGAACCAGAACTCGAACTCGCCGAAGTTCTTCACCGCCGCCAGGTTGGCCAGGGTGAACACGACCATGAAGATCAGCACCCAGCCCCACTGCGGCACCCCCGGCACCCAGCCGTGCGCGATCCGCGCCGCGCCCGTCGCCTCCACGGCGAGGACCACGACGAGCAGGAACCAGTACAGCCAGCCCACCGAGAACCCCGCCCAGCGGCCGAGCGCCCGCTCCGCGTGCACCGAGAACGCGCCCGAGGCGGGCATCGCCGCCGACATCTCCCCGAGCATCCGCATCACCAGCATCGCGAGCGCGCCGGCGATCAGGTACGAGACCACGATGCCGGGCCCCGCGACGGCGATGCCGGCGCCCGAGCCGACGAACAGCCCGGCGCCGATCACCCCGCCGAGCCCCAGCATCGTCAGATGACGCTGCTTCAGGCCGTGGGAGAGGGGCTCCGGTTCGGGAGCGAGGGGGTCGTGCATGTGGGGGCTCGCGCTCTCTGGCGGTTTATGGAGACTCCACAGTCTCTCCAGTGAACGCCCCCTGGCGCAAAAGGGACCTCCGTGCAGGAGTTCCCAGTGACAAGCGTCACGTGGCGCGAGGTGTGATCGGCCGGGTTTGTTCGGTCTCCACGAAGCGCTCGACCGCCGCTTTGTCGGCGGCTGACGGTGATCGGGCGTTCACTCCTGGCATACCGTCAACCTGTCCCTTCCACCCTCACCCTCGCGGAGTACCGATGAGCATCGCCGCCGCCCCCGCCCGCTCCCTCCGGGCGGGCACCGTCCTCGCCGACCTCATCCCGGCGAGTCGCGCCCGCGACATCGCCCTGGTCGTCGGCGGCGCCGCCCTCACCGGCCTCGCCGCCCAGATCTCGGTCCCGGTCCCCGGCTCGCCGGTCCCGGTCTCCGGACAGACCTTCGCCGCCCTGCTCGTCGGCACCGCGTTCGGAGCCCGCCGGGGCTTCCTCGCCCTCGCCCTGTACGCCGTCGCGGGCATGGCGGGCGTCCCGTGGTTCGCCCAGGCCACCTCGGGCTACGGCATGCCGTCCTTCGGCTACATCCTCGGCATGCTCCTCGCCGCGACCGTCGTCGGCGCCCTCGCCCGCCGCGGCGCCGACCGCTCCGTGCTCCGCACCGCCGGCGCCATGGTGCTCGGTTCGGCGATCATCTACGCGGTCGGGGTGCCCTACCTGGCCCTCGCCACCGGCATGACCCTCGGCCAGGCCGTCGCCGCCGGCCTCACCCCGTTCCTCATCGGCGACGCCCTCAAGGCCGCGCTCGCCATGGGCGCCCTGCCGGCCGCCTGGAAGCTCGTCGGCCGCAAGGGCTGATCCCCGTACGCGTACGAGAGGGCCCGCCGCTCCCCGGGGAACGGCGGGCCCTCTCGCGCACGGCCTCAGGGGCTCACCGGCCTTCGAGGGCCTCCGCGGGCCGCTCGGCCTTGCCGAAGCGCTGGCGGACCAGCGAGACCGCGATGACGAACGCGGCGACGAGCAGGGACAGCACGACCTGGTCGCGGTTGCTGCCGCCGTCGTACACCATGTAGCCGAGCACGCCGACGATCATGACGATGGTCGCCCACGTCAGGTACGGGAAGAGCCACATCCGCACCACCAGCTTCTCCGGCGACTCGCGCAGGATGATGCCGCGCATCCGCAGCTGGGTCACACAGATGACCAGCCAGACGAAGAGCGCCACCGCGCCGGAGGAGTTCAGCAGGAAGGCGAAGACCGTGTCCGGCCACTTGTAGTTGAAGAAGACCGCGACGAAGCCGAAGACGACCGAGCCGAGGATCGCGGCCGTCGGCACGCCCCGCTTGTTGACCCGGGCGAACGCCTTCGGCGCCTCACCGCGGCGGCCGAGCGAGAAGGCCATGCGGGAGGCCGTGTAGAGGCCCGAGTTCAGGCAGGACAGCACGGCCGTCAGGACGATCACGTTCATGATCTGGCCGGCGTGCGCGATGCCGATGGAGTCGAGGGCGGCGACGTACGAGCCCTTGTCGACGATCGACTTGTCGTTCCACGGCAGCAGCGTCAGGACGACGAAGATCGAGCCCAGGTAGAAGACGCCGATCCGCCAGATCACGCTGTTGGTGGCCTTGGTGACCGCCTTCTGCGGGTCCTCGGACTCGCCGGCGGCGAGGGTGACGATCTCGCTGCCCATGAAGGAGAAGACGACCATCAGCACACCGGTGAGGACCGCTCCCGCGCCCATCGGGAAGAAGCCGCCGCTGTCGGTGAGGTGCGCGAACCCGGCGCCCGGGTTGTCCGAGCCCGGCAGCACGCCGAAGACCGCGAGCAGGCCGATGACGACGAAGGCGCCGATGGCGACGACCTTGATGCCGGCGAACCAGAACTCGAACTCGCCGTACGAGGCGACGGAGCCCAGGTTGGTCGCGGTCAGCACCACCATCACGATCAGGGCCCAGCCCCACTGCGGCACGGCCGGGACCCAGCTCTCCAGGATCTTGGCGCCCGCGGTCGCCTCGACGGCGAGGACGACCACCCAGAAGAACCAGTACAGCCAGCCGATGCTGAAACCGGCCCAGCGGCCCAGGGCCCGGTCCGCGTAGGCGGAGAAGGAGCCGGAGGACGGCCGGGCGGCGGCCATCTCGCCCAGCATCCGCATCACGAAGACGACCATGGCGCCGACGAGCGCGTACGAGAGAAGGATCGCGGGGCCGGCCGCGGCGATGCCGGAGCCGGAGCCGACGAAGAGACCGGCGCCGATGACGCCGCCGATCGCGATCATCGACAGGTGGCGGTTCTTGAGCCCGGCCTTGAGGCCGTCGGGGGAGTGCGAAGCCCCGGGGGTACCGGTCTCCTCGCCTTCCTTCGTCAGGGGCGGTTGCGTGTTCATCGACGCTTCCTCGTGTGTGGGGGCTGCTCGGATCGCGAGCCCGAGCATTCAACCCCGTGAACAGGGATGATCGGAAGACCTCATTCCGGATTGTTGTACGGGCGACCTCGCGAGAGCCGAAGGTCCGTACCAGGTCGGGTGAAGGTCCCGACCCCGCTGCCTGCTACCCGCGCCCTGGCGTGCCACACTCGGCGTCATGCGCGTCTACATCGGTTCCGACCACGCCGGATTTGAACTCAAGAACCACCTCGTCGAGTGGCTCACGGCACACGGCCACGAGCCCGTCGACTGCGGCCCCCACATCTACGACGCCCTCGACGACTACCCGCCGTTCTGCCTGCGTGCCGCCGAGAAGACGGCCGCGGACCCGGACAGCCTGGGCATCGTCATCGGCGGCTCCGGCAACGGTGAGCAGATCGCCGCGAACAAGGTGAAGGGGGTGCGCGCCGCCCTCGCCTGGAGCGAGCAGACCGCCGCCCTCGGCCGCGAGCACAACAACGCCAACGTGATCTCCGTCGGCGGCCGGATGCACACCCGGGAAGAGGCGACGAAGTTCGTCGAGATCTTCCTGAACACCCCGTACTCGGGTGACGAGCGTCACACCCGCCGCATCGACATGCTCACCGCGTACGAGAACACCGGCGAGCTCCCCCCGATCCCGGCGCACCACCCGCAGGAGCCGACCGCCTGATGCCCGAGGGGCACACCATCCACCGGCTGGCCGCCGACCACCGCGAGCGGTTCGGCGGCCGGCGCGTGCGCGTCTCCAGCCCCCAGGGCAAGTTCGCCGACTCGGCGGCCCTGCTCGACGGCACCGTCCTGGAGACCGCCGAGGCCCACGGCAAGCACCTCTTCCTCGCCTTCGAGGACCGGGAGTGGATCCACATCCACCTGGGCCTCTTCGGCAAGGTGAACTTCGGCGACGCCCCCGCCCCGCCGCCCACGGACACGGTCCGCCTGCGCATCGCCGACGGGGACGGCTACGTGGACCTGCGCGGCCCCACCACCTGCGCCCTGATCACGGACGCCGAGAAGCAGGCGATACACGCCCGGCTCGGCCCGGACCCGCTCCGGGACGGGGACGACCCGGACAGGGCCTGGCGCCGGATCGCGAAGTCCCGCACCACGATCGCCGCGCTCCTCATGGACCAGAAGGTCGTCGCGGGCGTCGGCAACGTCTACCGCGCCGAGGTCCTCTTCCGGCACGGCATCGACCCGTACCGCGCGGGCAAGGACCTCACCGCGCGGGAGTGGGACGCGATGTGGACCGACCTCGTGGCGCTGATGCGCGAGGGCGTCCGCCTCAACCGCATCGACACGGTCCGCCCCGAGCACACCCCGGAGGCGATGGGCCGCCCGGCCCGCGTGGACGACCACGGCGGCGAGGTCTACGTCTACCGCCGCGCGAACCAGCCCTGCCACCTCTGCGCGACGGAGATCCGCACGGCGGCCCTCGCGGCCCGCAACCTCTTCTGGTGCCCGACCTGCCAGCAGAGTCAGGCGCCCTAGAACCCGTGCGGCAGCCAGGGCGCCACCGGGGACCCGAAGGCCACGGACGCCTCCACGAGCGCCCCCTCCCTCAGCTCCCGTACCCGTCCGGCCGAGGCCAGGGACACCAGCGAGGTCCCGCCCAGATAGGCGGCCCCCAACTCCCGTACGGACAGCGCGAGGTCGGCGGGGTCGGAGGTCCGCACACAGCTCGCCCCCTTCTGGTCGCCGGTCAGCCGCCACCGCCCATCGTTCCACGGGCAGAACGCGTCCGCGACCTCCAACACCACGTCCACCGGCGCCTGGTACGTCCGCGCCTCGAGCGCCGCGCCCACCTCCACCAGCCGCACGTGCAGGGCGTCCCGCAGGGTCGGCTCGCACCGCCGCACGTCACCCACCAGGTGCTGCCAGCCGTCGTCCACGGGCCGGCTGTGGATCCGTACCCGTGAGGTCAGGTCCACCGAGCAGAGGAACCGCCACAGCGCCGCCTCGGCCACCGGGTCGAGCCCCATCAACTGGTGGACGTTCACGGACCCGTCGGCCCCCGAGTGCGTCCAGTCCGGCTTGATCGTGTAGTGCGCGAACCCCACGACCTCCCCGCCCCGCTCCGCGAGCACGCACAGCCGCGGCGAAGCCCCCGCCCGGTCGCCCGGCGGGTCGATCAGCGGCAGCCGCTCCCACCCCGGCCGCCGCGCGAGCATGCCGGGACGCGCCGGCACCAGCTTCGCGTAGACCGCCTCGCAGACGGCGGAGGACTCCCGGAGGTCCGCCATGCGCAGGGAGACCCCGTCCGTGCCCTCCGGCACCGTCAGCCGCACCCGGTCCGTGTCGATCGTCGCGCGCACCGCGTACGAGCCGATCCCGTAACCGAAGCGCCCGTAGATCTCCCCCTCCGAGGCCGTCAGCACGGCCAGCGACTCGCCCGCCGCCCGCAGGTCGTCCAGCAGCCGTCGCATCATCGAGGTCAGGACGCCGCGCCGCCGGTGCGTCCCGGCCACGCTCACCATCGTCACCCCGGCCGCCGGGACCGACGCCCCGCCCGGGACCGTGAGCCGGAAGGTGAACGCCCCCGCCGTCCCCACACACAGGTCGCCGTCCCAGGCCCCCAGGAAACGGTCGAATTCGGTCAGGTCGCGCCACAGCTGCCGTTCCTCGGGGGCCTCCGGCACGCCCCCGAACGCAAGTTCGAACACCCCGTACCAGCGGTCCCACTCCGACGGGTCGAGAACCCGCAGCTCAGTCGTCATATGCCATCGATATCAGCGACGCCCGTTCGAGGCGACCCGATTTCAGGCACATTGTCACCGGGGTACCCCTGCAGGATCTCCGGCGGGATGGATAGGGTCCAGGCCAATGGGACAGCGCGCCGGAATGAACACGTACGCGGCCCGGACACGCAGGCGCGTGCGCCGGGCCCGCGTCGCGCTGCGCAGATCCGGCGTCGACTACTTCCGCGGCGACGGCTCGGACTGGCTCGCCTTCGCCGGACTCCTCCTGATGATCCCCGCCATCGCCTGCGCGACCATCGTCGACCCCGTCTGGTTCGCGCCCCCCGCGCTCGTCCTGCCCATCGTGGCCGGCGGCCTGCTGCTGCGGCCCGCCAGCCTCCTCGCCCTGTACGCGGCGGCCGCCGGCGCCCTCATCGTCGAGTCCGTCGTCCTCGGCCCGTACACCCAGGGCCCGGCCAGGGTCACCCCCGGCACCGTCCTGGTCGTCGCCGCCTGCGGACTCTTCGGACTGCTCATCGCCCAGTTCCGCGCCCGGGTCGGCGTGCCCTGGCGGCGCGGCGGCACCATGCTCTTCGACCTGCGCGAACGCATCCGCGTCCAGAGCGCCCTGCCCCGGCTCCCCAAGGGCTGGCACCGCGAGATGGCGCTGCGGCCGGCCGGCGGCCAGTCCTTCTCGGGCGACTTCGTCGTCGCCGCACGCACCCACGGCGGGCGCACCCTGGAGGTCGTCCTCACCGACGTCTCCGGCAAGGGCATGGACGCCGCCTCCCGCTCCCTGCTGCTCTCCGGAGCCTTCGGCGGCCTCCTCGGCTCGCTCCCGCCGCACGGCTTCCTGCCGGCGGCCAACGGCTATCTGCTCCGGCAGAACTGGGACGAGGGCTTCGCCACCTCGATCCACCTCGTGCTCGACCTGGACTCCGGCGACTACGAACTCTTCTCCGCCGGCCACCTGCCCGCCCTCCAGCTCCACGCGGGCAGCGGCCGCTGGGAGGAGAAGGCCGCCGACGGACCCCTCCTCGGCGTCTACGACGGGGCCGAGTTCCACCCGGTCAAGGGCTCGCTGCGCCCCGGCGACGTCCTCATGCTCTTCACCGACGGCCTGGTCGAGGCCGCCGACCGGGACATCGCCGAGGGCATCGACCGCCTCACCGGCGAGGCCGACCGCTGCGTCCCCGAAGGCTTCGAGGGCGTCGCCTGGCACCTGATCGAAGCCGTCGCCAAGGACGTCAACGACGACCGCGCCCTGCTGCTGCTCTCCCGCCCGGTGACGTGATCTTCTCCACGACGATTCGTCACCCGGCAGCGGGGGCAGGGGGGTTGGTGGCACGATGGTGGCAGTGGGGGATGTTCCGAGACAGGGGCTCCCTGGTGGGCAAGGCGGACCGACCTAGGGTGTGATCAGTTGTGGCCATTTCACTGTCTGTCGTGTTGCTCTTGGCAATCATCCTGGTGGTACTGATCCGCGGTGGAAACCTCAAGGGCGGCCCGGCCGTCGTCGCGGTCCTCTTCGGCTTCTTCCTCGCCTCCACCGGCATGGCCGACGACATCCAGCGCTTCCTGGACTCGATAACGCAGACGGTCGCCTCCATCAAGTTCTGAGGCGGCGGCCGAAGACCGGGGGCGAAACGACCGGGGCCCGGTTCGCGTGGTGCGAACCGGGCCCCGGCCTTGTCTGGAGCGGGTGACGGGAATCGAACCCGCGTAGCTAGTTTGGAAGACTAGTGCTCTACCATTGAGCTACACCCGCACAGCATCGCGCCGCAGGTCACGAGGACCGCGGCACGAGGAGCATGGTAGCCGGTCCGGGGGCTTTCGCGCACACCCGGAAAACCGGGGCGCCGCACAGTCCCCGTCCATGTACCCTACGTGTCGCACCGACGGGGTGTGGCGCAGCTTGGTAGCGCGTCCGCTTTGGGAGCGGAAGGCCGTGGGTTCAAATCCCGCCACCCCGACCATGACGATCACGCGCCCACCTCGCCGTTCTTGATCACGTTGTGGGCGTCATCCCGCTTGCGGTTACTATGCAAGCTGCGTGCCCGTGTGTCTTTCTGACCGGGCCGACCCGCCGGTACCGCTGACCGCGGCCCCGGTGGATTCCAGGAATCAGCCACAAGGAGACCGAACCGTGAAGAGCGCCGTGGAGACCCTGAACCCGACCCGGGTTCGGCTCACTGTCGAGGTGCCCTTCGAGGAGCTCAAGGACAGCCTCGACGCGGCGTACAAGAAGATCAACCAGCAGGTCACGGTCAAGGGCTTCCGTAAGGGCAAGATCCCGGCTCGCGTGATCGACCAGCGGTTCGGCCGCGGCGCCGTGCTGGAAGAGGCCGTCAACGACGCGCTCCCGAAGTTCTACACCGAGGCCGTCAACGAGGCCGAGGTCAACCCGCTCGGCCAGCCCGAGGTCGACATCACCGAGCTGAAGGACGGCGAGCTGCTGGCCTTCACCGCCGAGGTCGACATCCGCCCGACGATCGAGATCCCGGACTACTCCGGCATCGAGGTCACCGTCGACGCGGTCGAGGTCACCGACGAGGACGTCGAGAAGTCCGTGGAGCAGCTCCGTGAGCGCTTCGCCTCGACCTCCCCGGTCGAGCGCGCCGCCCAGGAGGGTGACGTCGTCACCATCGACCTGGAGGCCAAGGTCGACGGCGAGGTCCTGCCCGACGGTGTCGCCAGCGACGTCTCGTACACCATCGGCTCCGGCGAGCTGCTCGACGGCATCGACGAGGCCGTCAAGGGCCTGGAGGCCGGCGGCGAGGCCACCTTCACCTCGCAGCTGAAGGGCGGCTCCGCCGAGGGCAAGGACGCGGAGGTCACCGTCAAGGTCACCACCGTCGCCGCCCGTGAGCTCCCCGAGCTCGACGACGAGTTCGCGCAGATGGCGTCGGAGTTCGACACCCTCGACGAGCTCAAGGCCGACAGCCGCAAGCGCCTCGAGAACATGAAGCAGTTCGACCAGGCCACCCAGGCCCAGGAGCGCGTCCTCGACGAGCTCCTCAAGCTGGTCGAGGTCCCGATGCCCGAGAAGCTTCTCGAGGACGAGATCAACACCCGCAAGCACAACCTGGAGCACCACCAGCTCGGCCAGATGGGCCTCGACCTCGCCAAGTACCTGGAGATCCAGGGCAAGACCGAGGAGGAGTTCCTGGCCGAGACCAAGGAGCAGGCCGAGAAGGGCATCAAGACGCAGTTCATCCTCGATGAGCTCGTCAACAAGGAGAAGCTCGACGTCTCCCGCGAGGAGCTCACCGAGCACCTGTTCCGCCGTGCCGCCTCCTCCGGCATGAGCCCCGACCAGTTCGCCCAGGCCGTGGCCCAGGGCGGCCAGGTGCCGATGCTCGTCGGCGAGGTCGCCCGCGGCAAGGCCCTCGCGGTCGTCGTCGAGGCCGCCAAGGTCGTCGACACCAACGGCGAGGTCGTCGACCTCTCCGACGACGAGGACGACGCCGAGACCGCCGCCGAGGCCGTCGAGGCCGCCACCGGCGAGGCCGAGGTCTCCGAGGACAAGTAAGGGCTCCCGCCCCTGGCGGACCCTGCTCCACGGGCCCGTACGCACTGCTGTGCGTACGGGCCCGTGGGCGTACCCGGACCCGCTCACACGCCCCCAACTACCTTGCGCTCCCAGCGAACAGTTCGGGAACCGGGATGGCGTTGTCCGACCTGCGCGTTAGGGTCCATGAATACGAGGGCACTGCCCTCTGAACGAGACGCTGAGACGGCCCGGGGCCGTCGGAGACGAGCAGGTGGATACGTGACGAATCTGAAGCCTTACGCCGCGGGTGAGCCGTCCATCGGTGGCGGCCTCGGCGACCATGTCTACAACCGGCTGCTCGGCGAGCGCATCATCTTCCTCGGCCAGCAGGTCGACGACGAGATCGCCAACAAGATCACCGCGCAGATGCTCCTCCTGGCCGCCGAGCCCGAGAAGGACATCTACCTCTACATCAACAGCCCCGGCGGCTCGGTGACGGCCGGCATGGCGGTCTACGACACCATGCAGTTCATCCCGAACGACGTCGTCACCATCGGCATGGGAATGGCGGCCTCCATGGGCCAGTTCCTGCTCACCGCGGGCACCCCCGGCAAGCGCTTCGCGCTGCCGAACACCGACATCCTGATGCACCAGGGCTCCGCCGGCATCGGCGGCACCGCCTCCGACATCAAGATCCAGGCCGAGTACCTCCTGCGCACCAAGAAGCGCATGGCCGAGATCACCGCGCACCACTCCGGCCAGACCGTCGAGGCGATCATCCGCGACGGCGACCGCGACCGCTGGTTCACCGCGGCGGAGGCCAAGGGGTACGGCCTCATCGACGACATCATCACGCACGCCGCGGGTGTTCCGGGCGGCGGCGGCACGGGCGCCTGACCGCCGGCAGCCCCCCGAAGAGCCCCAGCCCCCCGCCGAACGCCACCAGGACGGTGAACACCCAGATGCAGAACAACCTCTCTCCGAGCGGCCTCTACACCGGCGCGCCGATGGACAACCGGTACGTCGTGCCGCGCTTCGTCGAGCGCACCTCGCAGGGCATCCGCGAGTACGACCCGTACGCGAAGCTCTTCGAGGAGCGCGTGATCTTCCTCGGCGTGCAGATCGACGACGCCTCCGCCAACGACGTCATGGCGCAGCTCCTGTGCCTGGAGTCGATGGACCCGGACCGCGACATCTCGATCTACATCAACAGCCCGGGTGGTTCCTTCACCGCCCTCACGGCCATCTACGACACGATGCAGTTCGTGAAGCCCGACATTCAGACGGTCTGCATGGGCCAGGCGGCCTCCGCCGCGGCCGTGCTGCTCGCCGCCGGCACCCCCGGCAAGCGGATGGCCCTGCCGAACGCCCGCGTGCTGATCCACCAGCCGTCCGGCGGCACCGGCCGTGAGCAGCTCTCCGACCTGGAGATCGCGGCCAACGAGATCCTGCGGATGCGCAACCAGCTGGAAGAGATGCTGGCCAAGCACTCCTCGACCCCGATCGAGAAGATCCGCGACGACATCGAGCGCGACAAGATCCTGACGGCCGAGGACGCCCTGGCGTACGGCCTGATCGACCAGATCGTCTCGACCCGCAAGAGCACGGCCTCCTCGGAGCGCTGACGCCCGACCTTCCCTCGGCACGGTTCTCGGGGCCCTGACGGCCTGTGTGGCCGAATCGCGACCATGTGAACCGTGCCAAGGGGGGCCCGAACGGGGGGCCCGGCAAGGTACCGTCGAATATGAGGCACCAGGAGTCGCTGAACCAAGCGCTCCCAGGCGAAGGGGAAGCACCTCGTGGCACGCATCGGTGATGGCGGCGACCTGCTCAAGTGCTCGTTCTGCGGAAAGAGCCAGAAGCAGGTGAAGAAGCTCATCGCAGGACCCGGTGTGTACATCTGCGACGAGTGCATCGACCTCTGCAACGAGATCATCGAGGAAGAACTCGCGGAGACGAGCGAGGTGCGGTGGGAGGAACTCCCCAAGCCCCGCGAGATCTACGAGTTCCTCGAGGGGTACGTCGTCGGGCAGGAGCCCGCGAAGAAGGCCCTCTCGGTCGCGGTGTACAACCACTACAAGCGCGTTCAGGCCGGCGAGAACGGCGGCGCGCAGGGCCGTGACGACGCCATCGAACTGGCCAAGTCCAACATTCTGCTGCTCGGCCCAACGGGCTCCGGGAAGACGCTGCTCGCGCAGACCCTGGCCCGCATGCTCAACGTCCCCTTCGCCATCGCCGACGCGACGGCGCTGACGGAGGCCGGCTATGTCGGCGAGGACGTCGAGAACATCCTGCTCAAGCTGATCCAGGCCGCGGACTACGACGTCAAGAAGGCCGAGACCGGGATCATCTACATCGACGAGATCGACAAGGTCGCCCGTAAGAGCGAAAACCCGTCGATCACGCGAGACGTGAGCGGCGAGGGCGTGCAGCAGGCCCTCCTGAAGATCCTGGAGGGCACGACGGCCTCCGTTCCTCCGCAGGGCGGCCGGAAGCACCCGCACCAGGAGTTCATCCAGATCGACACGACGAACGTGCTCTTCATCGTGGGCGGCGCCTTCGCCGGCCTGGAGAAGATCATCGAGTCGCGGGCGGGCGCCAAGGGCATCGGCTTCGGGGCGACCATCCGCTCCAAGCGGGAGATCGAGGCGAGCGACCAGTTCCAGGAGGTCATGCCGGAGGACCTGGTGAAGTTCGGGATGATCCCCGAGTTCATCGGCCGTCTCCCCGTCCTCACCTCCGTCCACAACCTGGACCGCGAGGCGCTCCTCCAGATCCTGGTCGAGCCGCGCAACGCGCTGGTGAAGCAGTACCAGCGCCTCTTCGAACTCGACGGTGTGGAGCTGGACTTCGACCGCCCGGCCCTGGAGGCCATCGCCGACCAGGCGATCCTCCGCGGCACCGGCGCGCGCGGCCTGCGCGCCATCATGGAGGAGGTCCTCCAGTCGGTCATGTACGAGGTCCCGTCCCGCAAGGACGTGGCCCGCGTGGTCATCACGGCCGACGTCGTCCGCAACAACGTCAACCCGACGCTGGTCCCGCGGATCGTGAAGAACGACGGCAGGCACGAGAAGTCGGCCTAGCGGTACTGAGAGAACGGAGACGCCCGGGTGGTCAGCTGACCACCCGGGCGTCTCTGCGCTTTGGCTGCGTCCGGGCCATGGAAATGATTGATCAAGCCATTTCCCCGAGCGACCCTTGCTGAAGCAGCGCGCGAATCGAACACTTAAGAGCGTTAGTTCGATTGGACGAGATGTATAGGGGGCGGACGTGCTTCGCTCAAAGGTTCAGAGGGTGTTGGCCGCCGCGTGTGTGGCCGGTGCCGCGGCCATCGCGCCGGTGCTGACTGCCGCACCTGCGCAAGCCTCGATCGTCGAGTGCCAGACGTATCTCCACTACAAGGGGTATATCGTCGGCCCGAAGGTCACACGCGCCTGTGGCTACGAGAGCGATTGGCAGTGGGGCTTCTGCCTGGCGGGGCTCGTCAACGCCGGAGTCAGGCAGAGCGACGCGCACGCGGCCTGCAACCTGGCTTAGCTGAAAGACTCCGTGTGACTCACGGTGATGCCCGGGCGGTTCGTCGAAACGGCCCGGGCATCACCGTGCCCGTCCCGTGAGGGTATTAGGCCTTGGAACGCGAGGCGTTGTACTGCTGCGCGGCCAGCTCGGCGACCTGGTCGAGGGTGAAGCCCTCACCGCCGCTCATCATCGCGGCCGGCTCCATGGCGTTGACGACTCCCAACGTGCTGTAATCGGCCCAGATGCATGTGGGCACCGTGAACGACTTCGGGCCCGGCGTGGTCTCCGTCTTGGTGCTTTCCAGCGTGAGGTTCTGGCACTTCATCAGCGCGCCCTTGAAGCCGGCAGGCGTCTTGCTCTCCGGGCTACCGACCGGGGTCACCTTGATATCTGCGGCCTCGCCGACCTGGTCCTTTTGGTAGTTCGCGAAGGCAGTGTCGAGAGCCTTTTCCGGATCGGCGATCTCACCCCACATGCCGTTCAAACCCATGGATTTGCCCTTGAGGGGGTCGGTGGAGGCACCGGCCTTGTAGGAGGCCTGGACCGCCTTGGGGTTCTTGATCCCCATGGCGTCGGCGCTGGCCTTCTGCTTCGACGTCAGGTCGCCGCTCTTGTCGGAGCCCTCCTTCTTATACTCCCCGACAGTGGCCGCAGGGGTGATCTTGTACCCCTTGGTGTCGTCGGCGACGGCGCCGTTCCCACCGCCCCCGCCCAGCACGAAATACGCGCCGACGCCGATCACCGCGACGACCGCGACCGCGCCGATGATCCAGCCGGCCTTGGACTTCTTCGGGGCCGGCGGGTGGGGGACGTAGCCGCCGGGGCCCTGGGGGGCGCCGTACTGCGGCTGCTGGCCGTAGGGGGCGGGCTGCTGGGGGTAGCCGTAGGGGGGCTGCTGCGGCGGGACGCCCTGCGGGGCCTGCTGGGGGTATCCGTAACCAGGCTGCGGAGCCTGCGGCTGGCCGTAAGGGCCCGGCTGCTGCGGCTGCTGGCCGTACGGGCCCGGCTGGCCGTAAGGGCCGGGCTGCTGGCCGCCGTACGGACCCGGCTGGTTGTAGCTCATGGACAGGTTCCCCTCACAGGATGTTTATGTCTGCCGAACATCCTGGCGGAACCGCCGGCCGGCAAGTGCGGCGGGGGCCACACCGTTACCGAACCAAAGCGTTTCAGGACAGGACCGGGACACCCCTAAACTGGCCCCGTGACCGAGAACACTCAGCAGCAGACAGCGCCCACCACCGAACTGCCGACCACGTACGCGCCGGCCGAGGTAGAGGGGCCGCTGTACGAGCGCTGGGTAGAGCGCGGGTACTTCGAGGCGGACGCGAAGAGCGAGAAGCCGCCGTACACGATCGTCATCCCGCCGCCGAACGTCACGGGTTCGCTCCACCTGGGCCACGCCTTCGAGCACACGCTCATCGACGCCCTCACCCGCCGCAAGCGCATGCAGGGTTTCGAGACGCTGTGGCAGCCCGGCATGGACCACGCCGGTATCGCCACGCAGAACGTCGTCGAGCGCGAGCTCGCCAAGGAGGGCAAGTCCCGCCACGACCTGGGCCGTGAGGCCTTCGTCGAGCGCGTCTGGCAGTGGAAGGCCGAGTCCGGTGGCCAGATCTCCGGCCAGATGAAGCGTCTGGGCGACGGCGTCGCCTGGTCCCGTGAGCGCTTCACCATGGACGAGGGGCTGTCCCAGGCCGTCCAGACCATCTTCAAGAAGCTCTACGACGACGAGCTGATCTACCGCGCCGAGCGCATCATCAACTGGTGCCCGCGCTGCCTGACGGCCATTTCGGACATCGAGGTCGAGTACCAGGACGACGAGGGCGAGCTCGTCTCCATCCGGTACGGCGAGGGCGCCGACTCCCTGGTCGTCGCGACGACCCGCGCCGAGACGATGCTCGGTGACACGGCCGTCGCCGTCCACCCCGACGACGAGCGGTACAAGCACCTGGTCGGCAAGCAGATCAAGCTGCCGCTGACGGACCGTACGATCCCCGTCGTCGCCGACACCCACGTCGACCCCGAGTTCGGCACGGGCGCCGTCAAGGTGACCCCGGCGCACGACCCGAACGACTTCGAGATCGGCCAGCGCCACAACCTGCCGAACCTCGCCGTCATGGACGAGCGCGCGGTCATCACCGTCCACGGTCCCTTCCAGGGTCTGGACCGCCTGGAGGCCCGTTCCGCCATCGTCGCCGCCCTGCGCGCCGAGGGCCGGATCGTCGCCGAGAAGCGTCCGTACGTCCACTCCGTCGGCCACTGCTCGCGCTGCAAGACCACCATCGAGCCGCGCCTGTCGATGCAGTGGTGGGTCAAGGTCGGCCCGCTCGCGCAGGCCGCCGGTGACGCGGTCCGCGACGGCAAGGTCAAGATCCACCCGCAGGAGATGGAGAAGCGGTACTTCGACTGGGTCGACAACCTGCACGACTGGTGCATCTCGCGCCAGCTGTGGTGGGGCCACCGCATCCCGGTCTGGTACGGCCCGAACGGCGAGGTCGTCTGCGTCGGACCGGACGAGCAGCCGCCGGCGGGCGAGGGCTGGCACCAGGACACCGACGTCCTGGACACCTGGTTCTCCTCCGGCCTGTGGCCGTTCTCCACGCTCGGCTGGCCCGAGCGGACCGAGAGCCTCGAGAAGTTCTATCCGAACTCCGTCCTGGTCACCGGCTACGACATCCTCTTCTTCTGGGTCGCCCGGATGATGATGTTCGGTCTGTACGCGATGGACGGCACCCCGCCGTTCCACACCATCGCCCTGCACGGCATGGTCCGTGACCAGAACGGCAAGAAGATGTCGAAGTCCTTCGGCAACGTGGTCAACCCGCTGGACTGGATGGACACCTACGGCTCCGACGCGGTCCGGTTCACCCTGGCCCGCGGCGCGAACCCGGGTGTCGACGTCCCGATCGGCGAGGACTGGGTCCAGGCCTCCAGCAAGTTCGCCAACAAGATCTGGAACGCCACCCGTTTCGCGCTGATGAACGGTGCGACGGTCGAGGGCCCGCTGCCGGACGCCTCGGAGATGTCGGCGACCGACCGCTGGATCCTGTCCCGGCTCAACAAGACGGTCGCCGAGGTCGACGCCTTCTACGACGACTACCAGTTCTCCAAGCTGTCGGACGCCCTGTACCACTTCGCGTGGGACGAGGTCTTCGACTGGTACGTCGAGCTGTCGAAGACGACGTTCTTCGCCGGCGGCGAGGGCGCCCGGGTCTCCGGCCGCGTCCTCGGCGAGGTCCTCGACGTCATGCTGCGGCTGCTGCACCCCGTCGTCCCGTTCGTCACCGAGACGCTGTGGACGACGCTGACCGGCGGCGAGTCCGTGGTGATCGCCGACTGGCCGAAGGACAGTGGCTTCCGCGACGACGCCGCCGAGCGGGAGATCGCGCTGGTCCAGCGGGTCATCACCGAGGTCCGCCGCTTCCGCAAGGAGCAGGGTCTCCAGGACGCCCAGAAGGTGCCCGCCCGACTCGCGCTCGACGACACCCCGCTCGTCGCGCACGAGGCCGCCATCCGCCAGATCCTGCGCCTCCAGCCCGAGGGCGAGGGCTTCGCCGCCACCGCCTCCCTGCCGGTCGCCGGTGCCACCGTGGCGCTCGACCTCTCGGGGACGATCGACGTCGCCGCCGAGCGCAAGCGCCTCGCGAAGGACCTCGCGGCGGCCGAGAAGGAGAAGGCCCAGGCCGAGGCCAAGCTCGGCAACGAGGCCTTCCTCGCCAAGGCCCCGGACAACGTGGTCGACAAGATCCGTACTCGCCTGGCCAAGGCGGACGAGGACATCGCCCGCATCCAGGCCCAGCTGGCGACCCTGCCGCAGGCCTGACCCGTACGGAGGAAGGGGCCCGGAACCGTTCGCACGGTTCCGGGCCCCTTCGCCTTTGTCCGCTTGTGGGTGAGATCACGCGACTTGTGACCGAAGTCCAGGGGACCGGGACGAAAGACCCGGAATGATGGAGGGCATGCCCCGCCTCCCCGCCGTCCCCGCGCTCCGCCGCCGCGTGGACCGGTGGGCGGGCTCGCCCCGCGCCCTCGACGTCGTCGCCGCGCTCAGCGCCCTCGGCCTCATGGTCCTGGACGTGCCGGGCCTCGCACGCGCCGACAACTCCCTCACCGGGGTCACCGCCACCCTGGTCCTCGCGGGCGGCGCGGCCACACTCGTGCTCAGGCGGCGGCTGCCGTGGTTCCCGTACCTCGTCGCCCTCGGCATGATGGGCTGGCTGCACGAGCTGACCATGATTCAGTTCGCGCTGTACTCGATCGGCCGCTACCGGGGACGGCGCGCCGCGATCCTCGCGACCCTGCTGTACGTCGGCGTGGCGTACGGCCTCTTCCTCACGCCCGGCTGGCCCGCCCGGCACGGCGACACCCTCAGCGACTTCCTCAGCCTCGTCGTCCCGATCGGCGTCCTCGCGGCGGGCGTCGGCATCGCCGCGTACCGGCAGGACCTCGTCCGCGCCCTGGAGGTCCAGCGCCGCGAGGCCGCCGCCCGGCAGGCCGTGCAGGAGGAGCGGATCTCCGTCGGCCGGGACGTCCACGACCTGGTCGGCCGCGAGCTCACCGTCCTCGCGGTACGGGCCGAGGTCCTCGCCGTACGGGCCAGGGGCGAAGTCCACCAGAAGGACTTCGAGGAGCTCGCGGACACCGCCCGGCGCGCCCACCTCATGCTCAACGAGACGATCGTGCGCCGCGCCGACCGCGACGACGCCACCCCCGGCCTCGAAGGGCTCGCCGCCCTCGCGGGGGAGAGCGAACGGATGGGCAGCCCCGTCGAGCTGACGGTCGCCGAGGAGGCCAAGGCGCTGTCCCCGCTCCGGCAGGCCGCCGTCCACCGGGTCGTCCGGGAGTGCCTGACGAACGCCGCCAAACACGCGCCCGGCCTCCCGGTGACGGTCACGATCACCGTGGAGGGACCCGATCTGCGGATCGAGGTGCGCAACGCGCTGCCGAAGAGCCCGCCGGACCCGGCGCCCGTCTCCACCGGCACCGGCCTGTTCTCCATGGAGGAGCGGGTCACCAGCATGGGCGGCACGCTCGAGGCCCGGCGCGAGGGCGGCGCCTACCTCGTGACGGCGCTGCTCCCGACCGGCCTCCAGAGGTAGTTCAGCGGACCGTCTCGGCCTTCCCGAGGACCCGCTGGAGCCCGTCGAGGTCCTCCACGCACCGGCCCGAGCCCAGCACCACGCAGTTCAGCGGCTCGTCGGCGACGAAGACCGGGATGCCGGTCGCCGAGGCCATCCGCAGGTCCAGGCCCGGCAGCAGCGCACCGCCGCCCGTCAGGACGATGCCGTGCTCCATCACGTCGCCGGACAGCTCCGGCGGACACTCCTCCAGCGTCACCCGTACGGCCGCGATGATCGCCTCCACCGGCTCGTCGAGCGCGGCCCGCACCTCCGGCACCGTCAGCTCCACCGTCCGGGGCAGTCCGCTGACCCTCTCCCGGCCGCGGGCGCGGAACGTCCGCCGCTCGAACTCCTCCCCGCCCGGCACCGGCCAGGCCGAGCCGATCGCGACCTTCACGTCCTCGGCCGTCCGCTCGCCGATGAACAGCGAGTGCTGCTTGCGGACGTAGTCGGTGAGGGCGGAGTCGAGGCGGTCGCCGCCCACCCGCAGCGACTGGGCCGTGACGATCCCCCCGAGGGAGATCACCGCCACCTCGGTGGTGCCGCCGCCGATGTCCACGACCATCGAGCCGCGCGGCGAGGCGACGGGCAGGCCGGCGCCGATCGCCGCCGCCATCGGCTCCTCGATCAGGTGGACCGCCCGCGCCCCCGAGGAGAGGGCGGCGTGCACGATGGCCCGCCGCTCGACCTGCGTCACCCCGCTCGGCACGCACACCACCATCCGGGTGCGGGGCCGCCGGCGGCCCGGGACGGCCTTGCGCACGAAGTGCCGGATCATCTCCTCGGCCGCCTCGTAGTCGCTGATCACGCCGTCGCGCAGGGGCCGGATCGCGGTGATCGAGCCGGGCGTGCGGCCGATGGTCTCCTTCGCCTCCGTGCCGACCGCGAGTGCCTGCCGGGAGCCCTCCTGGACCGCCACCACGGACGGTTCGTCGAGCACGATGCCCTGGCCGCGGGCGTAGAGGAGCGTGTTGGCCGTGCCGAGGTCGATCCCAATGTCCATGATCGCCAAGTTTGCCGGGCCGGTCCGGCGGACGGTGGACCGAAAGTCCCGAAAGGGGTGGGTCCAAGGTCCTGTCGGTACCGCTCCGTAGACTGAGCCCGTGAGCGAGCCGAGCGACCAGCACGACGACCAGTTCGACGACATCGTCGACACCGAGACAGACCGAGACCCCGACCTCGCGGTGATCGAGGCCGGCAGCCGCACCCTGCGCACGCAGGGCGGCCCGCCCCCGGGCGACCCCGTGCCCGGCCGCCCCGAGGACCCCGAGCTCGACAAGGCGCTGCGCGAGGTCGAGACCGAGCTGTCCACCCGCTGGGGCGAGACCAAGCTGGAGCCCTCCGTCACCCGGATCGCGGCCCTGATGGACGTCCTCGGCGAGCCGCAGCGCGCGTACCCCTCGATCCACATCACCGGCACCAACGGAAAGACGTCGACGGCCCGCATGATCGAGGCCCTGCTCGGCGCCTTCGAGCTGCGCACCGGGCGCTACACCTCGCCGCACGTGCAGACCATCACCGAGCGGATCAGCCTGGACGGCGCCCCGATCTCCGCCGAGCGGTTCGTCGAGACGTACCAGGACATCAAGCCGTACGTGGAGATGGTCGACGCCCGCGAGGAGTACCGGCTCTCCTTCTTCGAGGTCCTCACCGGCATGGCGTACGCCGCCTTCGCCGACGCCCCGGTCGACGTGGCCGTCGTCGAGGTCGGCATGGGCGGCACCTGGGACGCGACGAACGTCATCGACGGCTCCGTCGCCGTCGTCACCCCCATCGACCTCGACCACACCGACCGGCTCGGCGGGACGACCGCCGAGATCGCGGCCGAGAAGTCCGGGATCATCAAGGCGGGCGCGACCGTGGTCCTGGCCCAGCAGCCGGTCGACGCGGCGCAGGTCCTGCTGAAGAAGGCCGTCGAGACGGACGCGACCGTGGCCCGCGAGGGCATGGAGTTCGGCGTCGCCTCCCGCGAGATCGCGGTCGGCGGCCAGCTCCTCACCCTGCGCGGCCTCGGCGGCGAGTACGACAACGTCTTCCTGCCCCTGCACGGCGCCTACCAGGCGCACAACGCCGCGGTGGCGCTCGCGGCGGTCGAGGCCTTCTTCGGGATCGGCGCCGAGCACGCCAGGACCCTGGACGTCGACACCGTCCGCCGGGCCTTCGCCCAGGTGGCCTCGCCGGGCCGCCTGGAGATCGTCCGCTCCTCGCCCACCGTCATCCTGGACGCCGCGCACAACCCGCACGGCGCGCGGGCGACGGCGGAGGGCGTCAGCGAGGCGTTCGGCTTCTCCCGACTCATCGGCGTGGTCTCCACGAGCGGGGACAAGGACGCCAAGGGGCTCCTGGAGGCCTTCGAGCCGATCTTCGCGGAGGTCGTGATCACGGCGAACTCCAACCCGCGGGCCACCGACGTGGACGCGCTCGCCGCGCTCGCGGTCGAGGTCTTCGGCGAGGACCGGGTCGTCGTCGAGCCGCGGCTGCCCGACGCCATCGAGGCGGCCATCACCCTCGCGGAGGAAGAGGCCGAGTACGGCGGCGCGGGTGTCCTCGTGACCGGTTCCATCTTCACGGTCGGCGACGCCCGACTGCTGCTGCGGAGGGGCTGAACCCGAATGCGTACGCTCTGTTCCTCGACGCTCATCGGCGAGTTCTTCGTGATCGGCTTCGCCGGGCTCGTCGCCATGAAGGACGACACCCTCGCGACCTCCACCGTCTGGTGGGTCTGCGGCGCGGGCATGGTCTTCTCGGTGCTGCTGTGCGGGATGATCACCCGGCCGGGCGGGGTGCAGCTCGGCTGGGCCCTGCAGATCGGGCTCATCCTCAGCGGCTTCGCGGTCCCCACCATGTTCTTCCTCGGCGCGGTCTTCGCCGGCCTGTGGTGGGCCTCGGTCCACTACGGACGGCGGATCGACGAGGTCAAGGCCCGCTGGGCCGCGGCGCAGGCCTCGGCAGGGCCTGACGCTGCGTAACCGAGGGGCGTGCGGGCCCTGTAGCCTCGGAGGTCCCGCACACCGCTTTTCCGAAGGAGTTCCCCCGTGAGCCAGCGATCGCTCGTCCTGCTCAAGCCCGACGCCGTCCGCCGTGGTCTGATCGGCGAGATCCTCGGACGCATCGAGCGCAAGGCCGGCTGGACCATCACGGCCCTGGAGCTGCGCGAGCTGGACCAGGACACGCTGGAGCAGCACTACGGCGAGCACAAGGGCAAGCCCTTCTACGAGCCGCTCATGGGCTTCATGCAGTCCGGCCCGGTCGTCGCGCTCGTCGTCGAGGGCGAGCGGGTCATCGAGGGCCTGCGCACGCTCGCCGGCCCGACCGACCCGATCGCCGCGGCGCCGGGGTCCATTCGGGGCGACTTCGGCACGATCGTCCGGGAGAACCTGATCCACGCCTCGGACTCCGAGGAGTCCGCCGCGCGCGAGCTCAAGATCTTCTTCCCGGGTCTCGCCTGAGCCGAACGCTGACTCGGCGTCAGCCGATTGCAGCCACCCTGTGGGGCGACCGAAGGAATTTCGGTCGCCCCCAGGCATATGAACGTCAAACCCGGGAACGGATCGCCGCGTCCTGCCGTCACCTGTACAGAGGTGGACCACCGCGCGCCATCCGCGCGGGCGGCACTACGATGGAAAACTCCACGCCGCACCATCCTCAGCCATGGGAAATCAAGGGGAACTCAATGTCGTTCATCGGCCGTGACATGGCTGTCGACCTCGGGACCGCCAACACGCTGGTGTACGTCAGGGGTCGAGGCATCGTTCTGAACGAGCCGTCCGTCGTCGCCATCAACACCAACACCGGAGGCATCCTCGCTGTCGGCGCAGAGGCGAAGAAGATGATCGGCCGGACCCCTGGCAACATCGTCGCCGTGCGCCCGCTCAAGGACGGTGTGATCGCCGACTTCGAGATCACCGAGCGGATGCTCCGCTACTTCATCCTCAAGATCCACAAGCGCCGCTACCTGGCCCGCCCCCGCGTCGTCGTCTGCGTCCCCTCCGGCATCACCGGGGTGGAGCGCCGCGCCGTGATCGAGGCGTCGACCCAGGCCGGCGCCCGCCAGGTGCACATCATCGAGGAGCCCATGGCGGCGGCCATCGGCTCGGGTCTCCCCGTCCACGAGGCCACCGGCAACATGGTCGTCGACATCGGCGGCGGCACCACCGAGGTCGCCGTCATCTCCCTCGGCGGAATCGTCACGGCACAGTCGATCCGGGTCGCCGGCGACGAGCTGGACAACGCGATCATCCAGCACATCAAGAAGGAGTACTCGCTCCTCCTCGGTGAGCGCACCGCCGAGCAGATCAAGATCACCATCGGCTCCGCGTACGACTTCGGCAAGGACGAGCACACCGAGATCCGCGGCCGCGACCTCGTCTCCGGTCTCCCCAAGACCGTGGTCATCTCCGCGGCCGAGGTCCGCAAGGCGATCGAGGAGCCGGTCAACGCGATCGTCGACGCCGTG
The DNA here is from genome assembly GCF_055575535.1 of Streptomyces sp. NPDC034084. NCBI lineage: Bacteria > Bacillati > Actinomycetota > Actinomycetes > Kitasatosporales > Streptomycetaceae > Streptomyces > Streptomyces sp. NPDC034084. The sequence continues at coordinate 849,417 of NZ_JBVISK010000001.1, read as the reverse complement.
AAGACCACCCTGGACAAGTGCCCGCCGGAGCTGTCCGGTGACGTCATGGACCGCGGCATCGTTCTCACGGGTGGCGGCGCCCTGCTCCGCGGACTCGACGAGCGCCTCCGCCGCGAGACCGGCATGCCGATCCACATCGCCGAGGACCCGCTGGACTCGGTGGCGCTCGGCTCCGGCAAGTGCGTGGAGGAGTTCGAGGCCCTCCAGCAGGTCCTGGACGCCCAGCCCCGCCGCTAGCCAAACCGTTTCACCCGTACAGCCGAACAACCGAACCACGAGGAAAGGCACGGCCGCCGCACGTGAGGGACACACGAGAGAGCCGGCTGCTCCTGGTGCTGCTGATCGCCATCGCGTTCGCACTGATCACGGTGGACATCCGCGGCGGTCAGGAGTCACCCGTCGACGGTGCCCGACAGGCCGCAGCGGCGGTCTTCGGGCCGGTCGAGAACGGTGTGGCGGCCGCCGTCGATCCCGTCGGCAACGCCATAGGCGCGGTACGGGACTCCGGCGAGCGGCACACCCGGATCGCCGCCCTGGAGAAGGAGAACGCCGAACTCAAGGCGAAGCTCGGCAGCGACGACCGCAACCGCAACCGGCTGCGCGAACTCGACGCCATGCTCAAGACGGCCGGCGCCGGTCAGTACGGCATCAAGGGCGCCCAGGTCATCGCCATAGGAGCGGCCCAGGGCTTCTCCTGGACCGTCACCATCGACGCAGGCGCCCGCGACGGCATCAAGCGGGACATGACCGTGCTGAACGGCGCCGGGCTCGTCGGCCGTGTCACCACGGTCGGCCCCTCCACCTCCACGGTCCTCCTCGCCAACGACCCCGACTTCACCGTCGGCACCCGCATGGAGAAGAGCGACGAACTCGGCTTCGCCACCGGCCAGGGCGACAGCCCCCTCCTCGTCCAGCTCCTCAACGGCAAGGCGAAGGTCAAGCCCGGCGACCGGCTCGTCACCTTCGGCTCCCGCGCCGACAAGCCCTTCGTGCCCGGCGTGCCGGTCGGCGAGATCGTCCGCGTCGACCCGGCGGGCGGCGGCCTGACCCGTAACGTCTACGTCCGCCCGTACGTCGGCTTCACCAAGCTCGACATCGTCGGCGTCGTCGTCCAGGCCCCCGGCTCCGACCCCCGCGACACGGTGCTGCCGCAGAAGCCCAAGCCCGCGCCGACCGTCACGGTCACGGTCACACCGCCACCACCGGACGGACAGAAGCCGGCTGACGGACAGAAACCGGCCGACGGACAGAAGCCGAACACCGACCAGCCGAACCAGCAGGACCAGGGGGGCGTGACACCGTGAAGTTCAACCGCATCCTCCTCTCCGCCGCCCTGATCGTGGTGGCCCTGGTCGTCCAGGTCTCCGTCCTCGCCCGCCTCCAGCTCCCCGGCGCCGTCCCCGACCTCGTCCTCCTGACCGTCGTCGGACTCGCCCTCGTGTACGGACCCGTCAGCGGCTGCCTCGTCGGCTTCAGCGCCGGCCTCCTCGCCGACCTCGCCCCGCCCGCCGACCACGCCGCCGGCCGCTACGCCCTCGTGCTCTGCGTCATCGGCTACCTCGTCGGCCTCGCCCGGCCGGACAACGGTCGGCTGACCTCCGCGACCGGCCCCATGGCCGTCGTCGTCGCCGCGGCCGTCGGCTCCACGCTCCTGTACGCGGGCGTGGGCGCCCTCGTCGGCGACACCGCCGCCCGCCATGTCGGCCTCGGTTTCCTGCTGTTCACCGCGGCCGTGTACGACCTGCTCCTCGCGCCCTTCACGGTGCCGCTCATCATGGCCCTCGCCCGCCGCGCCGACAACGACCCGCTCGCCGACGCCGGCGGCGGCAACGGCACCGACGTCGCCTCCGGCTGGCTCTCCTCCGGCACCGGCCTCAGGATCGGCAGCCAGCGCGGCGGCCTGCGCGTGAAGGCCGCACGGAGCCGCGCTTCACGCGCCGGACGCATCAAGGGAGTCAAGCGACTGTGACCGAGGGGGCACCGGCAGCATGAGCAACATCCCCGAGACAGGACGGACCCCCCGGGTCCAGATCCGGCTCGTCGTCATCCAGATCCTCGTCTTCTCCCTGCTCCTCACCCTGGGGGGCCGGCTCTGGTACCTCCAGATCCGCAACGGCAAGGAGTACACGGACGAGGCGAAGAACAACCACGTCCAGCAGGTCGTCCAGCCGGCCGTCCGCGGCTCCCTCCTCGACGCCCGCGGCGTCCCGCTCGCCGACAACGAGACCCGGCTCGTGGTCTCAGCGTCCCGCACCGAGCTGATGAAGATGAAGGACGACGGCAAGGCCGTCCTCGGCCGGCTCGCCGACGTCCTCGACATGAAGCCCCAGGACGTCATCAACAAGATCCGGCTCTGCGACTCCAAGACGCCCAAGCCCTGCTGGAACGGCTCGCCCTACCAGCCCATCCCCGTCACCGACGAGGCCACCACCCAGCAGGCCCTCCAGATCCGCGAGCGCGCCGAGGACTTCCCCGGCATCACCGCCGAACCCACCGCCGTCCGCCGGTACCCGGCCCCCGGCAAGGCCCGCACCTCCCAGGTCCTCGGCTACCTCTCGCCCGTCACCGACGCGGAGATCGAGAAGGCCAAGGACACCGACTCGCCGTACCTGCGCTCCGACATGGTGGGCCGCTCCGGCCTCGAGCGCACCTACGACAAGCAGCTGCGCGGCAAGGCCGGCGTCACCCGCTACGAGGTCGACAACCTCGGCCGCGTCATCGGCCAGGCCAAGAACGACCCCGCCGTGCCCGGCGCCAACGTCGTCACCTCCATCGACGCCCGCGTACAGGCGGTCGCCGAGTGGGAGCTGCACAACGCGATGGTGGAGGCCCGCAAGACCTTCGACAAGAACACCAACGAGAACTACAAGGCCGACGCCGGCGCCGTCGTCGTCATGGAGGCCAAGACCGGCCGGATCGTCGCCATGGCCTCGCAGCCCGACTACGACCCCAACGCCTGGGTCGGCGGCATCTCCGCCAAGGACTACGCGGCCCTCACCGGCAAGGGCTCCAACTTCCCGCTGCTCAACCGGGCCATCCAGGGCCAGGCGGCGCCCGGCTCCATCTTCAAGGTCATCTCGACCACCGCGGCCGTCAACGCCGGCTACGACTTCGACGGCCGCTACCCGTGCACCAGCTCGTATTCCATCGGCAACCAGGTCTTCAAGAACTTCGAGTCGCAGAACCACGGACCCATCAGTCTCGGCCGCGCCCTCGAAGTCTCTTGCGACACCGTCTTCTACGCCCTGTCCCACCAGCAGTGGATCAAGGACGGCGGCATGAAGCCGAAGAAGAACCCGGGTGACTGGTTCTACAAGACGGCCCATCAGTTCGGCCTCGGCGCCGAGACCGGCATCGACCTGCCCAACGAGGTCACCGGCCGCGTCCCCGACCGCCAGTGGAAGCAGAAGTTCTGGGAGGCCAACAAGGAGTGGTGGTGCAAGTACGGCAAGAAGGGCGGCACCTACGTCCAGCAGCTGTCGTACGAGAACTGCCTCGAAGGCAACCTGATGCGAGCCGGTGACTCCGTCAACTACTCCATCGGGCAGGGCGACACCCTCGTCACCCCCATCCAGATGGCCACCATCTACGCCGCGATCTCCAACGGCGGCACCCTGTGGAACCCCGGCGTCGGCAAGGCCGTCATCAGCGCCGACGGCAAGAAGGTCACCGAGATCAAGCCGAAGTCCCACGGCCGGCTGCCGTTCAACGCGGAGACCCGCGACTTGATAGACGAAGCCCTCGCGGGAGTCGCCACCCGCGGTACCGCCGCCTGGCGATTCGGCGGCTGGCCGCAGGACAAGATCCCGATGCACGCCAAGACGGGTACCGCCGAGGTCTACGGCAAGCAGACGACCTCCTGGTTCGCCACGTACACCAAGGACTACGCGATCGTCATGACGATCTCCCAGGGTGGTACCGGCTCCGGCGCCTCCGGCCCCGCCGTGCGCAACATCTACGACGCGCTCTACGGACTCGACGACGCCGGCAACCAGGACCTCAAGCGGGCCCTGCTGCCGCAGCCCCAGAAGGCCCTGCCGAGGATCCAGCCCGACGGCTCCATCGACGCGCCGAAGATCAAGCCGTACGACCCCGAGGCACAGAAGGTCGACCCGAACGCGCCTCCGAAGACCCCGGACGGCACGAAAAAGCCGGACGACGACGACCAGGCACTCGCGGGCCCGCCCGCCGGCCGCAACCGAGACTGAGGAGGCGCCCCATGACCGCACCCCACGGCTTCTCCGTCTCCCGGTACGCACCCGAGCGCGGCACCCTGGCCAAGCTGGCCGCCCGCGACTCGGTGCTCCGCCGGCTCGACTGGCCCATACTGCTCTCGTCGCTCGCCCTCTCCGGCATCGGCTCGCTGCTGGTGTGGTCCGCCACCCGCGGCCGCACCGAGCTCAACCAGGGCGACCCGTACTACTTCCTCCTCCGGCACCTGCTCAACACCGGCATCGGCCTCGCCCTGATGGTCGGCACGATCTGGCTCGGCCACCGCACCCTGCGCGGCGCGGTGCCGATCCTCTACGGCCTCTCGATCCTTCTGATCCTCGCCGTCCTCACCCCGCTCGGCGCCACCATCAACGGCGCCCACGCGTGGATCGTCATCGGCGGCGGCTTCTCCCTCCAGCCCAGCGAGTTCGTGAAGATCACGATCATCCTGGTCATGGCGATGCTCCTCGCCGCCAAGGTCGACGCCGGCGACCAGCTCCACCCCGACCACCGCACCGTCGCCAAGGCCCTCGCCCTGGCCGCCCTCCCCATGGGCATCGTCATGCTGATGCCCGACCTCGGCTCGGTCATGGTCATGGCCGTCATCGTGCTCGGCGTCCTGCTCGCCTCCGGCGCCTCCAACCGCTGGGTCCTCGGCCTCATCGGCGCGGGCGTCCTCGGCGCGGTCCTCGTCACCGCCCTCGGCATGCTCGACGAGTACCAGATCAACCGCTTCGCCGCCTTCGCCAACCCCGACCTCGACCCCGCCGGCGTCGGCTACAACACCAACCAGGCCCGCATCGCCATCGGCTCCGGCGGCCTCCTCGGCGCGGGACTCTTCAAGGGCTCGCAGACGACCGGCCAGTTCGTCCCCGAACAGCAGACCGACTTCGTCTTCACGGTCGCCGGCGAGGAACTCGGCTTCGTCGGCGCTGGCCTGATCCTGGTCCTCCTCGGCGTCATCCTCTGGCGCTCCTGCCGGATCGCCCGCGAGACCACCGAGCTCTACGGCACGATCGTCACGGCCGGAATCATCGCCTGGTTCGCCTTCCAGTCCTTCGAGAACATCGGCATGACCCTCGGCATCATGCCCGTCGCCGGCCTGCCCCTGCCCTTCGTCTCGTACGGAGGCTCGTCCATGTTCGCCGTCTGGGTGGCGATCGGACTCCTCCAGTCGATCCGCGTACAGCGCCCGATGACGGCCTGAGCACGGTTAGGCGCGCCATGCGCGGTTAGATTCCGGGTATGGCCGAGACGAAACGCGAGATCGAGCGGAAGTACGAAGCCGACGGCGAGACCTTGGTACCGGACCTCACACGGATCCCGGGGGTCTCGGAGGTCGCGGACCGGGGCGTCATGGAACTCGACGCCGTCTACTACGACACACCCGACCTGCGCCTCGCGGCCGACTCCCTCACCCTGCGCCGCCGCACCGGAGGCGACGACGCCGGCTGGCACCTGAAGTTCCCCGTCGCCGAGGGCGTCCGCGACGAGATCAGAGCTTCGCTCTCGGACACGCTCCCGCGGTCCCTGGCGGGGCTCCTGCGCTCCCGCGTCCGCGACGGCGAGGTCGTCCCCGCCGTCCGCCTCCGCTCCGCACGTGACGTCCGCCACCTCCTCGACGCCGACGGCACCCTCCTCGCCGAACTCTCCGTCGACACCGTCCACGCCGAACGGCTGCCCGGGGGAGCGGAGGCCGCCTGGACCGAGATCGAGGTCGAACTCGCCGACGACGCCGACCCCCGCGTCCTCGACCGGATAGAGAAGCGCCTCACGAAGGCGGGCATCCGCCCCTCGGACGCCCCGTCGAAACTCGCCCGGGCCCTGGCGGAGACCGGGGCGGAGCCCCCGGTTGTGGCCACCCCCGGCGAACCCGGCACCGCCGGAGCCGCCGTCCTCGCCTATGTACGCCGGCAGATCGAGGCGATCGTCACGCTCGACCCCGCCGTACGGCGCGACCTGCCCGACTCCGTGCACCGGATGCGCGTCGCCTGCCGGCGGCTCCGCAGCGCCTTCAAGACGTACCGCGCCGTCCTCGACCGGGACGTCACCGACCCCCTCGGCCGGGAGCTGAAGTGGCTCGCGGGAGAGCTGGGCGTGGCCCGCGACCTGGAGGTCCTCGACGAACGGCTGCGCGCGCACGTCGCCGACCTGCCCGTGACCCTCGTCCTCGGCCCGGTCAAGGCCCGGCTGCGCCGCCGGGACGCAGCCCGTGGCACGAGCGCCCGGCACCAGGTACTCGCCGCGCTCGACTCCGACCGTCACCTCTCCCTCCTGGACGGCCTCGACGCCCTCCTCGCCGACCCGCCCTTCCGCAAGCCCGCCGGACGCGGCGCGGGCAAGGTGCTCGCCCGTGCCGTCCGCAAGGACCACGAGCGGCTCGCCACCCGCGTCGAGCACGCCCTCTCCCTCGCCCCCGGCCACGACCGCGACCTCGCCCTCCACGAGGCCCGCAAGGCCGCCAAACGCGCCCGGTACGCGGCCGACGCCGCCCGTCCGACCCTCGGGAAGCCCGCCAAGCGGCTGGCGAAGCGGGTGAAGGCCGTCCAGTCCCTCCTCGGTGAACACCAGGACGCCGTCGTCGCCCGCGCGGCCCTCCGGGAGATCGGGATCCAGGCCCACGGCTCCGGCGAATCGGCCTTCACCTGGGGACTTCTCTACGGACGCGAGGAGGCCGCGGCCGAGCGGTCCGAGCGGGAGCTGCCCGCGGCCTGGGCGAGGGCCCGGCCCCGGGACTCCGCGCGGCTCTGACCCGCTGAGCACCGGGGTACGCTTGAGAGTCGCCCCCCTGCCAGCTCACGAAGGTTCGAGATGTCTGCTGCCGAGTCTGTCTTCCCGCAGCTCGAAGCTCTGCTCCCGCACGTGCAGAAGCCGATTCAGTACGTCGGTGGAGAGCTGAACTCCACGGTCAAGCCGTGGGAGTCCGCCGACGTCCGGTGGGCGCTGATGTACCCGGACGCGTACGAGGTCGGTCTGCCCAACCAGGGCGTCATGATCCTCTACGAGGTGCTGAACGAGCGCGAGGGCGTCCTCGCCGAGCGCACCTACAGCGTGTGGCCGGACCTCGAGGAGCTGATGCGCGAGCACAAGGTGCCCCAGTTCACGGTCGACAGCCACCGCCCCGTCGGCGCGTTCGACGTGTTCGGCCTGAGCTTCTCCACCGAGCTCGGCTACACCAACATGCTCACCGCCCTCGACCTGGCGGGCATCCCGCTGGAGTCGAAGGACCGGACGGTCGACCACCCGATCGTGCTCGCCGGCGGCCACGCAGCGTTCAACCCCGAGCCGATCGCGGACTTCATCGACGCGGCGATCATCGGCGACGGCGAGCAGGCCGTCCTCGACATGACCGAGATCATCCGCGCGTGGAAGGCCGAGGGCAGGCCGGGCGGCCGCGAGGAGGTCCTCTTCCGCCTCGCCAAGACCGGCGCGGTCTACATCCCGCGCTTCTACGACGTCGAGTACCTCCCGGACGGCCGCATCGGCCGCGTCGTCCCCAACCGCTCCGGCGTCCCGTGGCGCGTGTCCAAGCACACCGTCATGGACCTCGACGAGTGGCCCTACCCCAAGCAGCCGCTCGTCCCGCTCGCGGAGACCGTCCACGAGCGCATGTCCGTCGAGATCTTCCGCGGCTGCACCCGCGGCTGCCGCTTCTGCCAGGCCGGCATGATCACGCGCCCCGTGCGGGAGCGAAGCATCACCGGCATCGGCGAGATGGTCGAGAAGGGCCTCAAGGCGACGGGCTTCGAGGAGGTCGGCCTCCTCTCCCTCTCCTCCGCGGACCACAGCGAGATCGGCGACATCGCGAAGGGCCTGGCGGACCGCTACACCGACGACAAGGTCGGCCTCTCCCTCCCCTCGACCCGCGTCGACGCCTTCAACGTCGACCTGGCGAACGAGCTCACGAGGAACGGCCGCCGCTCCGGCCTCACCTTCGCCCCCGAGGGCGGCTCCGAGCGCATGCGCAAGGTCATCAACAAGATGGTCTCGGAGGAGGACCTCATCCGGACCGTCTCCACCGCGTACGGCAACGGCTGGCGCCAGGTGAAGCTGTACTTCATGTGCGGCCTGCCGACGGAGACCGACGAGGACGTCCTCCAGATCGCCGACATGGCGATGAACGTGATCGCCGAGGGCCGCAAGGTCTCCGGCCAGAACGACATCCGCTGCACCGTCTCCATCGGCGGTTTCGTCCCCAAGCCGCACACCCCCTTCCAGTGGGCCCCGCAGCTCTCGGCCGAGGAGACGGACGAGCGCCTGCGCAAGCTCCGCGACAAGATCCGCGGCGACAAGAAGTACGGCCGCTCGATCGGCTTCCGCTACCACGACGGCAAGCCCGGCATCGTCGAGGGCCTCCTCTCCCGCGGCGACCGCCGCCTCGGCGCGGTCATCCGCGCGGTGTACGAGGACGGCGGCCGCTTCGACGGCTGGCGCGAGCACTTCTCGTACGACCGCTGGATGGCCTGCGCCGAGAAGACCCTCCCCGACTTCGGCGTGGACGTCGCCTGGTACACCACCCGCGAGCGCACCTACGAGGAGGTCCTGCCCTGGGACCACCTGGACTCGGGCCTCGACAAGGACTGGCTCTGGGAGGACTGGCAGGACGCCCTCGACGAGACCGAGGTCGAGGACTGCCGCTGGACCCCGTGCTTCGACTGCGGCGTCTGCCCGCAGATGGACACGCACATCCAGATCGGCCCCACCGGCAAGAAGCTGCTGCCGCTGACGGTCGTGAAGTAGCGCACGCGCGTACGAAGAGGCGCCCCGGACCACATGGTCCGGGGCGCCTCTCGGTGTGTCGGGCTCAGTGGTCCGAGCGGGCCTCGGCCAGGTCGTCGCGGGGGAGGAGCGGGGCGCCCTCGGCGACCTCGGGGGTGGGGGCCGTGGTGCGCTCCTGGACGGGGACGACCGGGGGGCGGAGGCGGTCCTCGCCGAGGAAGACGCGGCGGACGACCCGCTCGGCCGCGAAGCCGTCGTCCCAGGCGCAGAACCGCTCGCGGAAGGCCTGGCGCAGGGAGGCGGCCCGCTCGCCCTGCCAGGCGCCGCTGCGGAAGGCGTCGATCAGCTGGTCCTCGGTGGTCGCGATGACGCCGGGGGTGTCGCCGGGCTCGCCGGAGAGCAGGTCGAAGGTCACACCGCGGCAGGTGCGGTACATCTCCCAGTCGTCCGCGTACGTCACGATCGGCCGGTCGAGGTTGGCGTAGTCGAACATGATCGAGGAGTAGTCCGTGATCAGGGCGTCCGCCGCCAGGCAGAGCTCCTCGACCGAGGGGTGGCGGGACACGTCGACGAGCGCGCCCCGCTCGGCGAGGATCTCCAGCTCCGGGTCGCCGCCGTAGAAGTAGTGGGCGCGGACCAGGAGGACGTAGTCGGGGCCGAGCTCGCGGGCGAAGCGGGCGAGGTCGAGGCGGGAGACGAAGGCGTCCTTCTGGTGGTCGCGCACGGTGGGGGCGTACAGGAGCGCCTTCTTGCCGGGGGCGATGCCGAGCTCGCCGCGGATCCGGCGCACGTCCGCGGCGGTGGCGCGGTAGTAGACGTCGTTGCGGGGATAGCCGGTGTTCAGGGACTGGAAGGCGGCCGGGTAGACCCGCTCCCACTGCTCGGTGGAGTGCTGGTTCGACGAGACGCTGTAGTCCCAGCGGTCGACGCGCTCCAGGAGCTTGTCGAAGTCCATGCTGCGGGCGACGGCCGGGTAGTGCTGCTGGTCGAGGCCCATCCGCTTGAGCGGGGTGCCGTGGTGGGTCTGCAGGTGGATCTGGCCGGGGCGCTTGATCACGGCGTCGGGGAAGTTGACGTTGTTGACCAGGTACTTGGCCCGGGCCATCGCCTTCCAGTAGCCGAACGTGGCCGGGGCGATCCGGGTGAGGCCGGACGGGAGGTCGCGGGCGTACGCCTGGTTCACGACCCAGACGCCGCGGATGCCGGGCGCGAGCTTCTTGGCGGCCTCGTGCACGGCGAGCGGGTTGCAGCCGGGGGTGCGGCCCCAGTACGCCGAGTACACGGCGAGGTTCTCGTCGACGGGGAGCCGGCGCTGCACGGCGTAGTAGGCGCGCAGGGCCTTGCGGCCGCCCCAGCGCTTGGACTTCCCGAGGGCGCCGAAGGCCGTCTCGCGGGTGCCGTTGACCGTCTTGAGGGCCTCGAAGGCGGTGTACGAGCCGGTCCGCAGGACCTTGAACTTCAGGCCGATCATGCCGGGCGGCGGGGTGAAGCCCGCGGGCTCGTTGCGGCGGTAGACCTGGCCGGCCCGCTTCAGGTAGGCGCGACGGTGGCTGCGGGGTATTCGGAAGCCCCGGGCGAAGGTGTACAGGAAGTGGGAGACCATCCGCTCGAAGACGATCTTGCGGTACTCGTCGAGGCCGGGGCGGCCTTCGAGGTAGTCGAAGACCCGCTGGTACTGGTCGAAGATCACGAAGTGCTTGCGCGGGGAGCTGCTGCGCATCGAGCTGCCCTGGCGGCGCTGGCGGTACTCGACGACCACGTACTCCAGGCCGGCGACGCGCTGGGCGGCGGCCATGGTCGTGTAGACCATGAGCGCGTCCTCGTACAGGCCGTCGGTGAAGGCGTAGCCCTCGCCGGTGAAGAAGTCCCGGCGGTAGACGCGGTTCCAGACGACGGCGAAGATCCGGAGCAGTTCGAGGTGGTCGACGGGGCGGACCACCTGGTCGCGGATGGCGGCCAGGTAGGGGCCGGTCTTGCTGGTCTCGACGCTGCCGTCCACGTGGGTGCGGACGTGGTCGAAGATCAGGATCTCGGGGTCCCGGGCCGTGGCGAGCCGGTCGGCCATGGCCTGGAGGGAGCCGGGGCGGATCGAGTCGTCGCCGTCGAGGAAGAGCAGGTAGTCGCCGCGGGCGTGCTCGACGCCGGTGTTGCGGGCGGCGCCGATGCCGCCGTTCTCGGCGCGGTGGACGGCGCGGACCCGCGGGTCGCGGGCGGCGAACTCGTCGATGATGGCACCGCTGCTGTCGAGGGAGCAGTCGTCGACCGCGATGACCTCGAAGTCCCGGTAACTCTGCGAGGTCACCGATTCGAGGCACTCGCGGATGTAGCCCTCGACCCCGTACACAGGGATGATCACGCTGAATCGGGGGTTAGCTGCAGCCGGCATGCCGTGTTTCTCCTCAGTCGAACCGCTCGAACGCAGTATGACAGGAGGCCCAACGGCGATCGAACGCCAGTGGCGCGGATCGTCTATCCTGGAGAGCTGCGGTGGCCGGGGGCCACCGCAGAGTCATGTAGCCAGGTCCCCGTGCTCCGGAGCCGGGGCGGATGAGCCGACAGCTAAGCTGCGGACCGGGTACCGGGAGAAGTACTGCAGTTCGACGGCGGGCGTGCGGCCGTCAGGCGGGTCTTCCTCGGGGGGTGGAGACGTCCTCTGTCGGTCCGCTGGAAAACCGAAAGCACGCCCCGTCACCCTCTCAGGCGCTCGAGCTTGTCGAGCGGGTCTGAAACGGAAAGGAACGCAGAACTTCATGGCACCCCGGCTCAGCGTCATAGTCCCGATCTACAACGTGGAGCAGTACCTTCCGGCCTGCCTCAACTCGCTCGCCGTGCAGACCTTCCAGGACCTGGAAGTGCTGATGATCGACGACGGGTCCACCGACGGGTCCAACGCCATCGCGGCGGAGTTCGCGGCGAAGGACGACCGCTTCCGGCTGATCCGCAAGGAGAACGCCGGCCTGGGTGCCGCCCGCAACACGGGTCTCGACAGCCTGGCGCCGGAGAGCGAGTTCCTGGCCTTCGTCGACAGTGACGACATGATCCCGCCGGACGCCTACCGGCTGATGATCGAGACGCTGGAGGAGACGGGCTCCTCCTTCGCCACGGGCAACGTGGAGCACATCAACTCGACCAAGGTGTGGCAGTCCCCGATGCACCGCTTCCTCTCGCGGGGCGCGGTCAAGAAGACGCACGTCTCCAGGAAGCGGATGCTCCTGACGGACCGGATCGCCTGCAACAAGGTCTTCCGCCGTGACTTCTGGGAGGCGAACTCCCTGCGCTTCCCCGAGGGCGTGCTGTACGAGGACACCCCGGTCATCGTGCCGGCCCAGTACCTCGCCGAGTCCGTCGACATCATCAGCCAGACCACGTACTACTGGCGGCTGCGCGAGGGCGAGGCGAGCCCCTCGATCACGCAGCGCCGCAACGAGCCCAAGGCGGCCCGGGACCGCGCCTCCGCGGTGGAGTCCGTGAGCCGGTTCCTCGCCTCCCGCAAGGAGCCGCTCGCCGACGAGCTGAAGCGCGAGTACGACAGGACCGTCCTCACCGGCGACCTGCGGATCTTCCTCAACGTGCTGCCCGACGGCAACGACGAGTACCGCACCGAGTTCCTCCGCGTGGCCAACAAGTACCTCGACCAGGTCGACCTGAAGACGGTCAAGGCGCTGCCGACGGCGCTGCGCGTCAAGTGGCTGCTCGTCCGCAAGCACGCCCTCAACGAGCTGCTGGACTTCATCGAGGCGGAGCGGCTCGGCGAGCCGGTCGAGCTCGACGGCGCCATCCGCAAGTACGCGAAGTTCCCGGCGCTGGAAGCCGCCGGGGACCTGCTGCCCAAGAAGGTCCTGCGCATGGACCAGGACCTGCAGCTCCGCTCCCCGCTGACGGAGCTGGAGTGGCAGGACGGCAAGCTGCGGCTGGCCGGCAACGCCTGGGTCGACCGGGTCGACCAGAACAGCAAGCGCAGCGTCGTCAAGGTGCTGCAGCTGAAGAAGGACGGCACCCAGCGCCGGATGCTGATCCCGCTCGCCAACATCTTCAACCCCGAGGCCACCACGGCCTCCGGCTACGCGGGCCGCGGCCACAGCTTCGACTGGGCGGGCTGGGAGACGGTCATCGACCCAGCCCGCTTCCGCAAGGGCGGCCAGTGGCAGGAGGGCCTCTGGCACGTGGGCATGCGCGTCATGTCCGGCGGCCTCGTGCGCTCCCGCTCCGTGCACTCGTACGGTTCGGACCGCAAGGCCTACCCTCCGTACCACTGGCTGGACGAGGACTACCGGATGGTCCCGGAGCTCCGCCGGGCGGCGCTGAAGCTGCGCATCGAGAAGGTGCCGTTCGTGGTCACCGGCTTCGAGTCCGAGGGTGACGGGATCGTCATCGACGGCGTGTTCCGCGAGGCGGCCGAGGCGGGCACCGGTTTCACCCTGCGCGTCGTCAACCAGAGCAGCGGCGAGGTGCTCGAGTACCCGGCGGAGGTCACCGGGACCGCCGGTGGCCGGACCTCGCTGCGGGTCCGTGTCCCGCTGCGTGACATAGCCCTGCTGCCGGAGCACCTGGACACCACGGAGACCGGCGGCGCCGACCCGGCGAAGGCGATGCGCCGCAACTGGAGCACGCAGCTCCAGGTCGAGGAGCCGGGCAGGGAGAACCCGCGGAAGGTCCGCGTCGTCGTCAAGGACGGCGTGGCCGACCACCAGGTCGGTCTGCCCGCGTCCTTCGGCGAGGGCGCCGAGCTGAACGAGGTGGCGGTCCTCTCCGGCACCAACGGCTATCTGAAGTTCTCCGGGCGCCCCCTCCGCGCCAAGATCGTGGACATCGCCGTCGAGGACGGGACCTTCACGATCCGGGGCACCGCTCCGGTGACGCTCTCCGGCCACCACCTGGTCGTCAGCGCCAAGAACCGCTTCGACGAGCGGACCGTCCCGCTGACCACCGGCCCGGACGGGACCTTCGAGGCGTCCTTCCGCCCCTCCACCATGTCGGGGACCGGCGGTCGGCTGCCGCTCAAGACCGGCCGCTGGGTGTTCCGCCTGGACGCCGACGGCGACGGCCCGTCGATGCCGCTCGTCGTGGACCGGCTCGCCGTGTCCCAGTTCCCGCTGGAGGGGAAGCACAACGGCCGCGAGTACCAGCTCGAGGTCCACTGGCAGGACCACCCGCAGCTGAACTGCCTGAGCGACCTCACGCCGATGGAGCGGGGCGACAACCGCCAGTACCAGCTGCGGCAGGAGGTGTACGAGGCGGGCCGCGAGCTGCCGCTGCGCGACCAGGTGCTGTACGTCAGCTACAACGGCAAGCAGTACTCCGACAGCCCGCGCGCGGTCCACGAGGAGCTGCTGCGCCGCGGCTCGGACGTGGAGCACCTGTGGGCCGTCAGGGACGGTCAGGTCGAGCTCCCCGACACGGTCAAGGCGGTCCGGTTCCAGGGCACCGAGTGGTACGAGGCGCTGGCGCGGTCGCGCTACATCGTCACCAACGGCCACCTCCCGCACTGGATCAAGCGCCGGGCGGGCCAGGTGATCGTGCAGGCCTGGCACGGCACGATGCTGAAGAAGATCGGCCTGGACATCGACGCGCCGAAGTTCGACCCGAACTACCACGAGCGTCTGGTCCAGGAGGCGGCGAACTGGAACATCCTCGTCTCGTCCAACCGGTTCAGCACGCCCATCCTGAAGCGGGCGATGGGATACGACGGGCTGATCGCCGAGACGGGCTACCCGCGTAACGACTACCTCTACGCCGAGGACCGCGAGGAGCGGGCCAAGGCCGTGCGGGAGCGGCTCGGGCTGCCCGAGGGCAAGAAGGTCGTGCTGTACGCGCCGACCTGGCGGGACGACCTGTCGCACAGCCGCGGCCAGTTCAAGTTCGACCTCCGGGTCGACCTCGAGGACGCGCGCCGCCGGCTGGGGGACGACCACGTCTTCCTCATCCGCCGCCACTCCAACATCGTGGACAGCATCCCCGGTGCCGGTAACGGCTTCGTCTTCGACGCCTCCGACTACCCGGACATCGCGGACCTCTACGTGGCCGCCGACATCATGATCACGGACTACTCCTCGGTCATGTTCGACTACGCCCACCTGCGCCGCCCGATGCTGTTCTTCACGTACGACCTGGAGCACTACCGCGACAAGCTGCGCGGCTTCTACTTCGACTTCGAGAACGACGCCCCGGGGCCGCTGATCAGCACGTCCGACGAGCTGATCACGGCCATCCGTGAGGTGGACGAGGTCGCGGGCGAGTACCAGGAGAAGTACGACAAGTTCCACCACCTGTTCTGCGACCTCGACGACGGCCACGCGTCGGCGAGGCTGGCCGACCTGATGTTCAAGATGGCCGAGGAGGGCGCGCCGCTGTAGGCGACGCCTCCACGCGAGGGAGCCCCGGTCCGCCGCTGCGGACCGGGGCTCCCTCGTTCGTCGTACCGGTTACTTCTTGTCGATGATCTTCAGCGAGAGCTGCCCGTTGCTGGAGAAGTACGGGCGGAGCTCGTGCTTGGGCGGGGCGACGGCGGCGGGCACGGAGGACAGGCGGCCGCGCCAGCCGCTCTTCGGCTTGGGGGCCGCGGCGGCCTGGGCCGGGGCGCCGGACGGCTTGACCACCGGGTACGGGTAGGTGAAGACGTCCATGGGGACGAGCACGTCGGTGGCCAGCTTGCAGACGCGGACGCGGGCGGATTCCTGGTCCGGCAGCAGCCAGAGGTCCCAGACGTCCTCGGCGCCGGCCTGGTGGAGGCGGGCCGCGGAGGCGTTGTCCAGGGTGGCCGTGAAGCGTCCGTCGGCGCCGGGCTTCACCGGGAAGGAGAAGTTCTTGTCGGTCTCCTTGCGGTGGACGGCCTCGATCTTGCTGCCCGTGCCGGGCTCGACGCCCCAGGCCGCGGCCTCGATGACGATCGAGGTGGCGCCGGCCTTCAGGGCCGCGACCTCCACGTGCTGGGCGCGGACCCGGCTCTGCACGCGCAGCGTGCCGTCCGTGTGGGCGTGGGGCAGCAGCAGCGAGAGGGCGGGGCCGTCGGTGCGGGGGAGCTTCAGCGACAGGATCTGGAGGGTGTCGCAGCCGGCCGACCGCAGCGGCATGTCGAAGCCGGCGGAGCGGATCTGCAGCTCCCAGTCGCCCTCGACGAGCGTGCCGAGCGCGGGGATCAGCGTCTCGCCGTCGGTGAAGGGGAGGACGACCTCGTCGGCCTTCTTGCGGGTGTTCTTGCAGACCAGTTCGGCGTCGCCGTCGGCGGGCAGTCCGTCGATCCGCACCCGGACGTCGCCCTGCGGGGTGACCACGGCGGTGGCCGTGCGGGGGATGGCCCGGCGGGCCCGCATGGTCTCCACGAGCCGCTCGAAGCGGGCGACGGTCTCGGCCTCCTGGAAGCGGACCACGTTGGCCACCGCGGCGGCCGCCATCTTCCGGCGCAGGTCCTCGTCGGAGATCAGCTTCTCGATGTGCTCGGCGAGCGCCTTCTTGTCGCCGAGCGGCACGACGTAGCCGTCCTCGCCCTGCGTGATGATGTTGCGCGGGCCGTGCGGGGCGTCGTAGCAGACCGCCGGCAGGCCGGCCGCCATCGCCTCGACGGTGACGTTGCCGAACGCCTCCAGGTGGGAGGGGAGGACGAACACGGAGGCCTTGGCGAACTCCGGGGTGACCGGGGTGGCCGGGCCCATCAGGAAGATCTGGTTGTTGCTGTCCGTCTCGTTGATCTTCTTGCGCAGGTTGGCGCGCTCGGGACCGGAGCCGTAGATCCGCAGGCTCCAGTCCGGGTGGCGCGGCGCCACGGTGGAGAACGCCTCGATGAGGTCGGCGAAGCCCTTGTGGGACTTGAGCAGGCCGGCGGTGACGACGATCTTGTTGTCGCCGGTGGACATCTGGCCCTGGTGGGCGGGGATGCAATTGGGCATCGGGGAGAGCAGGTGGCTCACGGCGGGGACGACCCCGGCGATGGTCCGGCACTCGTCCGGCGTCGGCGCGGTGATCGCGTCCATCTTCGGGTACGCGTCCCGGAAGAGGGCCTCCCGGATGTGCGCGCCGTACCGCGCGGGCCGCGAGTGCTCCATGGCGACCTTCAGGAAGTCGCGGTCCGCGTAGGCCAGCATGATGGTGATCTTGGGGTTGTTGCTGACCACGACGTCCGCGTCGGTCGTGGCCAGGTACTCCATCAGCCGCTTCTCGGCCAGGCGGCTGATCCACGGCTTCTTGTCCGTGGGCTCGTTCGGGTAGATGTGCGGGAAGACCTCGATCTGCGGGTCGTCGCCGTCGTACGTGTGGGAGTGCTTCCGGTAGTCGGAGAGGGCGAGGGTCTTCACCCGGGGGTCGAGCGGGAAGAACGCCTGGTCGCGGTTGCGGCGGAGGGAGACAAGCTCGACCTCGTGGTGGTCCGCGAGTGCCCCGGCCAGGTTGTGGATCGCGCTCACCACGCCGCCGATGTGACAGCGGTCTACCAGGATGAAGGATATTTTCACGCCGAGCCTCGTTGTCTGCGGATTGAGGGGGAACCCCCGAGCTGCGGGGGCGTGCGGGACGTGCGCACGGAAGTGACGCACCTTAGGTTACGGGGCGGGGTCCGGGAAGCGGGGCGGTCCGTACGGCCTCGGGCGGGGCCCGGCGCGTAACGCCTTGGTCTCGGCCGGCCCGGGGGGAAACCCAGCCGGGCGCCCGGCACGTCGTTCCGGGCATGAACACGGAAAACCCGGGCTGCCTCACGGGCGTGGCGCGCGCCGTCGTCCTCGTCGTGGTCCTGCCCGTACGGCTGGTCTGGGACGCTCTGGCCTGGTGCCTGCGCCAGCTGTGGCGCTGGATCCTCGCCCCGGTCGGCCGAGCTGTCGGATGGCTGCTCCACCACCTCCTGGTCGTTCCTCTGCGCTGGTTGTGGCGCTGGATCCTCGCCCCGGTCGGCCGAGCCCTCGGATGGCTGCTCCACCACCTCCTGGTCGTCCCCCTCCTGTGGCTCTGGGAATGGGTCCTCGTCCCGGTCGGCAAGGCCCTCTGGTGGGTCGTCGACCTTCTCCTCGTCACCCCGCTGACCTGGCTCTGGCGGTACGTGCTCGGCCCCGTCTGCCGCTTCGCCGGCGAGGTCCTCGCCTGGGCCTGGCGGATCGCCGGACAGGTCACGCGGGCCCTCGGCCGGGCGCTCCGCTGGGTGCTGTGGAACGCGGTGGGCCGTCCCCTCGCCTGGGTGTACCGCGTGATCCTCACCCCGGTCGGCCACTGGCTGCGCACCTGGGTGTGGGAGCCTCTCGCCGTCGTCGGCCGAGCCGTCCGCACCGCCGCCCGGGAGATGCGGACCGCCCTCTTCGGCGGCCCCCGCTGACCCGCCCGCCGGCCTCCCCGGCACATCTCCGGGGAACCCGAGGTGGCCCGGGCGCGTACTCTGGGTAGTACAAGGAGTGTCCCCGGCGCGGCGCCCGCCCCCGAGATCTCCCCGCGGAAGCGGGGGTGAACCGGGCGGGAGCCCACGGGACGCCCAAGAGCTTCCGGGCGGAGCGCCACCCGCGTCCGCCCCGCACCGAGGAGAAGAACCACTGGGCAAGCGACAGCCCGAAGGCCCGCCGCCCGCACCGGCGGTGCAGCGCATCCGACTGCGCTACACCAAGCGCGGCCGCCTCCGGTTCACCAGCCACCGTGACTTCCAGCGCGCCTTCGAGCGTGCCCTGCGCCGTGCCGAGGTGCCCATGGCGTATTCGGCCGGCTTCACCCCGCACCCCAAGGTGTCGTACGCCAACGCCGCCCCGACGGGTACGGGCTCCGAGGCCGAGTACCTGGAGATCGCGCTCACCGAGGCACGCGACCCGGAGACCCTGCGGGCCCTGCTCGACGAGTCCCTCCCGGCCGGTCTCGACATCACCGACGCCGTCGAGGCCCGCACCTCGGGTCTCGCCGACCGGCTCACCGCCTCCGTGTGGGAGCTGCGCCTGGAGGGCGTCGCCGTCGAGGACGCCGAGAAGGCCGTCGAGGCGTTTCTCGCGGCCGAGACGGTGGAAGTACAGCGCAAGACCAAGAACGGAGTCCGCACCTTCGACGCCCGTTCCGCTGTGACCGAGCTGACGGCCGCCCGTCCCCAGGGCGATCCCCAGGGTGATAGGCCGCTGGACAGCGCCTGTGCGATACTGCGGCTGGTTGTTCGGCACGTGACACCTGCCGTGCGACCCGACGACGTCCTGTCCGGTCTCCGAGCTGTGGCCGACCTGGCGCCGCCGGTCCCCGCTGCGGTGACCAGGCTGGCGCAGGGGCTCTTCGACGAGGAGTCCGGCACGGTGACCGACCCGCTCGCGCCCGACCGCGAGGCAGTCACGGCCGCTTCACCCACGGCCGCCGCGACCGCCTCAGCGACGGCGCCGGGTGCCGGTACCGCGTAGGGAGCGGTCGTCGTAGCGCCGCCCTGGCACTCGGGAGCCACCTGGGTCGGGCAGCGCACTGACCAGAAGACTTTCGCCAGGCCGTCCGCACAGGGCGTACGGAACCGGCGAGCCAGACATAGAGCTCCCGTGCGGCGCCCGCGCCCCGGACGGCGGCACCGCGCCACAGGCGCGACCGTGCCGCCGGACCGGAACCAGGCGCGGCGCCCGGGAGCGTGACGGGAGAACCCCGCATGCTCGAGTCCAACGAAGACACCAACGCCCCCGGTGACAAGCTGCCGCCGCGCCGCAGGCGCCGCGCCGCTTCCCGCCCCGCCGGTCCGCCGGTGACGGGCGCGGCCGCCGAGACCTCCCCCGTGGAGGCCCCGGCCGCCGAGGCCCCCGCCGTGGAGGCCGCCCCGGCCGAGACCGAGGCCGCCCCCGCGCCCCGGACGCGCCGCAGGGCCACCCGCAAGGCCACCGCGCCCGCGGCGGAGACCGTGGCGGAGCCGGTCGCCGAGCCGGTCGCCGAGCCGGTCGTGGAGACCGCCGCGGCCGAGGCCGTCGAGGAGGCCCCCGAGGCCGCCCCCGCCCGCCCGCGCCGCCGTGCCACCCGTAAGGCCACCTCGCCGGTGACCTCCCCGGCCGCCGCCGAGCCGGTCGCGGAGACCGCCGCCCCCGAGCCTGCCGCCGCCGCGTCGGCCGCCGAGGCCGCCGAGGAGGCCGCGCCGCCGGCCCGTACCCGCCGCCGCGCCACCCGCAAGGCCACCGCCCCGGCCGGCGCGCCCGCCGCCGAGGAGAGCGCGGAGACCGTGGTCGCCGCTCCCGCCGCCGAGCCGGTCGCCGAGGCCGTCGAGGCCGTGGAAGAGGCCGCCGCGCCCGCCCCCCGTGCGCGCCGCCGTGCCACCCGTAAGGTCACCTCGCCCGAGGCGACCGCGGAGACGGCCGCCACCGGCGAGTCGCTGCCCCAGGCCGCCGTCGAGCAGATCGCCGCCGACGAGGCCGAGGTCGCCGCCGCCGAGACCGCCGCCACCCGTGGCCGCGGCCGCCGCCGCGCCACCTCCCCGCAGTTCACCTCCGAGCCGGCCCCGATCAGGGAGACGCGCCGCGCCGCGCGCCCCGCCGTCGCCGTCTTCCAGGCCCCGGTCTTCGCGGAGCCCATGTTCCAGACCCCGGAGACCGCCGCCGCGGCCGCCGCCGTCACGGTGGAGCCGGAGGACGAGGAGGAGACGGTCGAGGAGATCGAGGCCGTCGAGCCCGAGGTCGTCGAGACCCCCGAGCCCGCCGAGCGCGCCGAGTCCGGCTCCCGCCGTCGCCGTCGCCGCCGTGGCGAGCCCGTCGCCGTCGAGCCCGTCCCGGTCACCGTCGCCGACGAGCCCGAGGTCGAGACCGTCGCCGACGAGATCGACGAGGCCGAGGAGGCCGAGGAGACGGACGAGTACGAGGACCGCCCGTCCCGTCGCCGCCGCCGTGGCGGCCGCCGTCGCCGTCGCGGCGAGCTCACCGAGGTCGAGGAGACCGAGGAGGGCGAGGAGCCGCACGCCGAGGACGAGACCACCGACGAGGCCGAGGAGGGCGAGGAGGAGCAGGACGAGGCCGAGGGCTACGCCGGCGGCTCCAGCAGCTCCCGTCGCCGTCGCCGTCGCCGCCGTCGCAGCGGGGACGCCTCCGGCGACGTCGAGGCGGGCGAGGAGGACGGCGTCCGTACGGTCGTCAAGGTCCGCGAGCCCCGCCCGGCCCGCGAGAAGGCCGAGCCCGGCACCGGCGCGGACGAGGTCCAGTCCATCAAGGGCTCGACCCGTCTGGAGGCCAAGAAGCAGCGCCGCCGCGAAGGCCGCGAGCAGGGCCGCCGCCGCGTCCCGATCATCACCGAGGCCGAGTTCCTCGCCCGCCGTGAGGCCGTCGAGCGCGTCATGGTCGTCCGCCAGAACGGCGAGCGCACCCAGATCGGCGTCCTCGAGGACAACGTGCTCGTCGAGCACTACGTCAACAAGGAGCAGGCCACCTCGTACGTCGGCAACGTCTACCTGGGCAAGGTCCAGAACGTGCTGCCGTCCATGGAGGCCGCCTTCGTCGACATCGGCAAGGGCCGCAACGCCGTCCTGTACGCCGGCGAGGTCAACTTCGAGTCGCTCGGCATGGGCCACGGCCCGCGCCGCATCGAGTCCGCCCTCAAGTCCGGCCAGTCGGTCCTCGTACAGGTCACGAAGGACCCGATCGGCCACAAGGGCGCCCGTCTGACCAGCCAGGTCTCTCTGCCCGGCCGCTACCTCGTGTACGTCCCCGAGGGCTCGATGACCGGCATCAGCCGCAAGCTCCCGGACACCGAGCGCGCCCGCCTGAAGACCATCCTCAAGAAGATCGTCCCCGAGGACGCGGGCGTCATCGTGCGCACCGCCGCCGAGGGCGCGAGCGAGGACGAGCTGCGCCGTGACGTCGAGCGGCTGCAGGCGCAGTGGGCCGACATCCAGAAGAAGGCCGCCCAGCTCTCGACGTCCGCGCCGAGCCTCCTCTACGGCGAGCCGGACATGACCGTCCGGGTCGTCCGCGACATCTTCAACGAGGACTTCTCCAAGGTCATCGTGAGCGGCGACGACGCGTGGGAGACCATCCACGGGTACGTCTCGCACGTCGCGCCCGACCTGGCCGACCGCCTGTCCAAGTGGACCAGCGAGGTCGACGTCTTCGCGACGTACCGGATCGACGAGCAGCTCATGAAGGCGCTGGACCGCAAGGTCTGGCTGCCGAGCGGCGGCTCGCTGGTGATCGACAAGACCGAGGCGATGATCGTCGTCGACGTCAACACCGGCAAGTTCACCGGCCAGGGCGGCAACCTCGAGGAGACCGTGACGAGGAACAACCTCGAAGCGGCCGAGGAGATCGTGCGCCAGCTGCGCCTGCGCGACCTGGGCGGCATCGTCGTCATCGACTTCATCGACATGGTCCTGGAGTCCAACCGCGACCTGGTCCTCCGCCGCCTCCTGGAGTGCCTGGGCCGGGACCGGACCAAGCACCAGGTGGCCGAGGTCACCTCGCTCGGCCTGGTCCAGATGACCCGCAAGCGGGTCGGCCAGGGCCTCCTGGAGTCCTTCTCCGAGACCTGCGTCCACTGCAACGGCCGCGGTGTCATCGTGCACATGGAGCAGCCGGCCACGGCCGGTGGCGGTGGCGGCGGCAAGCGCTCGAAGAAGCGCGGCCGCGGCGGCGCCGAGCACGCCCACGAGCACGAGCACGAGGCCGTGGAGCCGGAGACCGAGGAGACCGAGACCGAGGCCGAGGTCGCCGCGGAGCTGGCAGCCCCGGTGGCCCTGCCGGAGCCGATCGCCCCGGACGAGGAGCTGTACGGTTCCGTCGCCGAGGCGGAGGCCGCCGCCACGCGCGGCCGTGGCCGCCGTCGCGCCACCCGCCGGGTGTCCGCGCCGGTCGTCTCGACTCCGGCACCGGTCGTGGAGACCGAGGCCGTCGACTTCGAGCCGGCGCCCGCCGCCGAGCCGGTCGCCGAGGCGCAGCCCGTCGTGGAGCCCGAGCCGGTGGTCGAGGAGACCGCGGCCCCGGCCCCGCGCGGCCGTCGCCGTGCCACCCGCCGGGTGACGTCCCCGGTCGTCTCGACCACGGACGAGGCCGCCGAGGTCGTCACCGAGCCGGCCGCCGCGCCCGCTCCGGCGCCGGAGCCGGCCGTGGCGCCGGAGCCGGTGGCCGAGCCCGCCGCCGAGGCCGTCGTGGAGCCCGCCGCCGAGGATGCCCCCGTGGCAGCCCCGCCGCGCGCCCGCCGCCGGGTGGTCCGCAAGGCCACCGCTCCCGCCGGTTCGCCCTCGGGCGCCGAGGAGGCGGCCGTCGTCGTGGTGACCACGGCCCCGGCCGGGACCGCCGAGACCGCCGAGGCGCCCGCCGAGGCCGAGTCCGAGGCGGAGGCCGCGCCGGCGAAGAAGACGGCCGCGCGCAAGACCGCGAAGAAGGCCACGGCCAAGAAGGCCGCCACCAAGAAGACGGCGGCGACCAAGAAGACGGCGGCGAAGAAGACCACCGCCAAGAAGGCCACGGCCAAGAAGGCGGCGGAGAAGACCGCCGCCCCGGCTCAGGACTGACCTGTCAGTGCGGGCCGCCTCCCCCGAGCGGAGGGGCGGCCCGCGCCGGACGGGCGAATTTGACCCCCTGTGGCAGCCGCCCGTAACCTAGACCGTCGGCGTGTCTATCGATGCGCCGCGCCTCTGAGCACCTCCCTCCCGCTCGTCGGGAGAGGCCGCTCGTCCGATTCCGGAACGCCGCGGGCCCCCGGGCCCGTGTGAGCGGCTGGCTTCAGAGGTTCCACCCCGAGTGAGAGAGAGATCCGCGTGTACGCCATCGTGCGCAGCGGTGGTCGCCAGCACAAGGTTGCTGTCGGCGACATCGTTGAGGTTGACAAGATTTCCACTGCCAAGGTTGGCGACACGGTCGAGCTCTCGACCCTGCTCGTTGTCGACGGCGACGCCGTGACCAGCGACCCGTGGGTCCTGGCCGGTATCAAGGTCACGGCCGAGGTCGTGGACCACCACAAGGGCGCCAAGATCGACATCCTGCGCTACAAGAACAAGACCGGCTACCGCCGTCGCCAGGGTCACCGTCAGCAGTACACGGCGATCAAGGTCACCGGTATCCCCGCGGCTGCGAAGTAAGAGGGACTGAGACATGGCACACAAGAAGGGCGCATCGTCCACCCGGAACGGGCGCGACTCCAATGCCCAGCGGCTCGGCGTGAAGCGCTTCGGCGGTCAGGTCGTCAACGCGGGTGAGATCCTGGTCCGCCAGCGTGGCACGCACTTCCACCCGGGCGCGGGCGTCGGCCGTGGCGGCGACGACACGCTGTTCGCCCTGCAGGCCGGTTCGGTGCAGTTCGGCACCCACCGTGGCCGCAAGGTCGTGAACATCGTTCCGGTCGCCTGATCGGATCTTTGCGGAGGCGGACCTCACTTCCCGGAAGGGAAGAGGGTCCGCCTTTCGCGTGTTACTAGATAGACATTCCACCCGTAATTCTCTGGAGGCACAGAACCATGACCACCTTCGTGGACCGCGTCGAGCTGCACGTCGCCGCGGGTAACGGAGGCCACGGCTGCGCCTCCGTTCACCGGGAGAAGTTCAAGCCGCTCGGCGGCCCCGACGGCGGCAACGGCGGCCGTGGCGGCGATGTGACCCTGGTCGTCGACCAGTCCGTCACCACCCTCCTCGAGTACCACCACTCGCCGCACCGCAAGGCGACCAACGGTCAGCCCGGTGCCGGCGACAACCGCTCCGGCAAGGACGGCCAGGACCTGGTCCTGACCGTGCCCGACGGCACCGTCGTCCTCGACAAGCAGGGCAACGTCCTCGCCGACCTGGTCGGCCAGGGCACCACCTTCGTCGCCGGCCAGGGCGGCCGCGGCGGGCTCGGCAACGCCGCACTGTCCTCGGCCCGCCGCAAGGCCCCCGGCTTCGCGCTCCTCGGCGAGCCCGGCGAGGCGCGGGACATCGTCCTGGAGCTCAAGACCGTCGCCGACGTGGCGCTCGTGGGCTACCCGAGCGCGGGCAAGTCCTCGCTCATCTCCGTCCTGTCGGCCGCCAAGCCGAAGATCGCGGACTACCCCTTCACCACGCTCGTCCCGAACCTCGGCGTGGTCACGGCCGGCTCGACCGTCTACACGATCGCCGACGTGCCGGGCCTGATCCCGGGCGCCAGCCAGGGCCGCGGCCTCGGTCTGGAGTTCCTCCGCCACGTGGAGCGCTGCTCCGTCCTCGTCCACGTCCTCGACACGGCGACGCTGGAGTCCGAGCGCGACCCGGTCACCGACCTCGACGTGATCGAGGAGGAGCTCAAGCAGTACGGCGGCCTGGAGGACCGGCCCCGGATCGTCGTCCTCAACAAGATCGACATCCCTGACGGCAAGGACCTCGCCGACATGATCCGCCCGGACCTGGAGGAGCGCGGATACCAGGTGTTCGAGGTCTCCGCCGTCGCCCGTACGGGTCTGAAGGAGCTCTCCTTCGCCCTCGCCGGCATCGTCGCCGAGGCACGCGCGGCCAAGCCGAAGGAGGAGGCGACCCGGATCGTCATCCGCCCGAAGGCCGTCGACGACGCGGGCTTCACCGTCACGTACGACGAGCAGGAAGACGTCTACCGGGTGCGCGGCGAGAAGCCGGAGCGCTGGGTCCGCCAGACCGACTTCAGCAACGACGAGGCCGTGGGCTACCTGGCCGACCGCCTCAACCGCCTCGGCGTCGAGGACGCGCTGATGAAGGCCGGTGCCCGTGCGGGCGACGGTGTCGCGATCGGTTCCGAGGACAACGCGGTCGTCTTCGACTGGGAGCCCACCATGATGGCCGGTGCCGAGATGCTCGGCCGCCGCGGTGAGGACCACCGTCTGGAGGCCCCGCGGCCGGCGGCCCAGCGCCGTCGTGACCGGGAGGCCGAGCGCGACGACCCGCAGCGCGAGTACGACGAGTTCGACCCGTTCTAGGAGGTCTCCTCCCCGGGTGAGGGAAGGCGGGGCGGCCCTGGGCCGTCCCGCCTTCCGTGCTTTCGGCGGCGGGCCGGAAGGGGGCCGATCGGGTGGCCGGGTCCCGTACCATCCTCGGCGTGACTAGTATCACTTCCCCTCAGGTGGCAGGAAAGCTCGGCGTTGTGGTAATCGCACACAATGACGAGGGCTTGGTCGGTGAGGCGATCCGGTCCGTGCTCGACCAGGGCCCCGTGGTCGCGGAGGTCGTCGCCGTCGACGACGGATCGAGCGACGGCACGGCCCGGGTCCTGGACGAACTGGCCGCCGTCCACCCCCGGCTGCGCGTCGTGCACCGCGCGGAGAACAGCGGTGGCTGCGGCACCCCCCGCAACGACGGCGTGCGGGCCGTCACCGCCCCCATCGTGATATTCCTCGACAGCGACGACGTCCTGCCCGAGGGCGCGGCCGAGGCCCTGGTGGCGGCGGCCGAGCGGCACGGAGCCCCCGTCGCGGTCGGCGCCTGCGTCCGGCGGGAGCTGCCCGAGGGCCGCGATGTGCGCTGGCAGCCCGCGCTCTACCACGAGCCGGCCCTCCTGGAGACGGCGTCCGACCTCGTGCCGCTGGTGCACGACACCCTCTGCGTCAACAAGGTGTACGACCGGGCCTTCCTCTCCGAGAACGGCATCCGGTTCCCCGACGGCCGCTGCGTCTACGAGGACTTCCTCTTCACCGCCCGCGTCCTGGCCGCCGCGCCGCGCGTCGCGGTCGTCCCCGACACCGTCTACATCTGGCACGTGCGCCGGGACACGGCGCGGCCCTCGATCTCCCTGGACCGCGACGGCATCGCCAACTGGCGGGCGCGGATCGCCGCCCACCGCATGGCCGTGGAGACCTTCGAGGAGGCCGGCCGCAAGGAACTGGCCGCCGCCTGCCGCACCAAGTTCCTCGAACACGACCTGCGCCTGTACGCCCGCGAGCTGAGGCTCCGTGACGCCGCGTACCGGACGGAATGGTGGGCGCTGGCCCGGGAGCACATCGGCACCTTCGGCGAGAGCGCGATCGCCGCCGCGGCCGCGCCCGCCCGCTGGGCCGCCCGGCTCGTCCTCGCCGCCGAGGAGCCCCGGGACCTGGAGCGGCTCGCCCGGCTCGCCGCCGAGCCCGCCCGGCTGCTCCCGCCCTTCGCCCGCAGCGGGGGAGCGGCCGTCTGGTCCGAGGACCTTCCCGTGGAGCTGGACGGCGTGGAGGGCCTGCCGCTCGCCGGGCTTCCGCTGCTCGTCGACGGCGAGCTGCGCGCCGGGGTGGCCGGCGGGGAACTGCGGTTCACGGTCCGGGACCTGTACGGACGGCTGCGCGCCGCCCTTCCCCGTACCGCCACGATCGATTTCCTGCCCAGAGGCGCCGACACGCCCGTCCTCACCGAGCGGGCCGAACTCTCGGAGGTGACCGGCGGCTGGTCCGGCCGCGTCCGGGCCGAACTCACGGGCCTGGCCCGGGAGGGCCGCCGCCGCGGGCTCCGGGGCGTGCAGCTCTGGGACGTCCGGGCGACGGTGACCTGCGCCGACGGCGGCACCTTCACGACGGCGCTGCGGTTGCCGGAGGAGCGGCAGCGACGTTCGGTCGTGCCGAGCAGCCGGTACGGTGTACTGCTGGTGCGGCAGTACACGACGGCGAACGGCTCGCTGGCGGTACGGCTCGCACCCGGTGCCCGCGACGGGCTCCAGGCGGTCGGAGCCAAGCTCCACAGGCTCGCCCGTAGATCACAGCGAAAGGGGTTTGGGGCATGACTTACCTGATCACCGGTGGTGCCGGTTACATCGGCTCCCATGTGGTCCGTGCCATGACGCAGGCGGGCGAGCGGGTCGTCGTCCTCGACGACCTGTCCACGGGGTACGAGGCGCGGGTGCCCGAGGGCGTGCCCCTGGTCGTCGGCTCCACCCTCGACCGCGAGGTCCTGGACCGGACGATCGCCGAGCACGGTGTGACGGGCGTCGTCCACCTCGCGGCGAAGAAGCAGGTCGGCGAGTCCGTCGAGCTGCCGCTGCACTACTACCGCGAGAACATCGTCGGCCTCACCGTCCTCCTGGAGGCCGTCGCCGCCGCCGGTGTGCGCAACTTCCTCTTCTCCTCCTCCGCCGCCGTCTACGGCATGCCGGACGTCGACCTCGTCACCGAGGAGACCCCCTGCCTGCCGCTGAGCCCGTACGGCGAGACCAAGCTGGCGGGCGAGTGGCTGGTGCGCGCCGCCGGCGCCGCGCACGGCATCTCGACGGCCTGCCTGCGCTACTTCAACGTGGCCGGCGCGGCCACCCCCGAGCTGGCCGACACCGGGGTCTTCAACCTGGTCCCGATGGTCTTCGAGCGCCTCGACGCCGGCGAGTCCCCGCGGATCTTCGGCGACGACTACGACACGCCCGACGGCACCTGCATCCGTGACTACATCCACGTCGAGGACCTGGCCGACGCGCACCTCGTCGCCGCCCGGAAGCTCGCGGAGTGGGCCGCGGCGGGCGAGCCGCGTGACCTGACCGTCAACATCGGCCG
Source organism: Streptomyces sp. NPDC034084 (assembly GCF_055575535.1). NCBI lineage: Bacteria > Bacillati > Actinomycetota > Actinomycetes > Kitasatosporales > Streptomycetaceae > Streptomyces > Streptomyces sp. NPDC034084. The sequence continues at coordinate 821,180 of NZ_JBVISK010000001.1, read as the reverse complement.
TGGCGAGGGCGTCTCCGTCACCGAGATGGTCCGGCTGATCAACGAGATCACCGGCCACTCCGCCGAGCCCCTGGTCACCCCGCGCCGCCCCGGCGACCCCGCCCGGGTCGTCGCCGCCGCCGACCGCATCGCCTCGGAGCTGGGCTGGAAGGCCCGTCACGACGTCCGCGACATGATCGAGTCGGCCTGGGCCGGCTGGGTCTCCCGCCGCGGCGCGACCGTCTGACCGCGGAGCATGTGGGGAAGGGCCGGGGAGTGCGAGACTCCCCGGCCCTTCCGTCGTCCCGGTGAACCCTCAGCGCTCCAGGAAGGCGAAGAGCGCCTCCCAGCGGTCGGTGATCTCGTCGGCGGCGTACCGCTTCACGTTCACGAAGGCGGCGTCGCCCATCCGGTCCCGCAGCTCTTTGTCGGTGATGAGCGTGCTGATGTGGCCGCCGAGCTCGGTGGTGTTCCCGAGCCGGGCGAGCAGCCCGTCCTCGCCGTCCCGGATGATCTCCCTGACCCCCGGCGCGCAGTCGAACGCGGCGCAGGGCAGTCCGGTGGCCATCGCTTCGAGCAGGGTGATCGGGAAGCCTTCGGCGCGCGAGGCCTGGGCGAAGACCGAGGCCTCGGAGAGCGCCCCGAGGACGTCGTTGGTGCGGCCCTTCCACTCCACGGACCCGTCGAGGCCCAGCTCGGTCGTCCGGGCGCGCAGCCGCTGTTCCTCGTCCCCGGTGCCATAGATCCGCAGCGTCCAGTCGGGGTGGCGGGGGGCGATCTCGGCCCAGCTGTCGAGCAGCATGTCCACGCCCTTCTCGTGCGAGAGGCGGCCGATGGAGACGACGACCTTCTCGCTGCGGGGGGCGGGGACCGCGGGCATGAAGGGCAGGGCGTTGGGCATGTGGCCGACGTTGTCCATGCCGGCCCGGATCCAGTGGTCCGCGTCGCCCGGGGTGAGGATGAGCAGCCGGTCGACGTCCCTGTAGTGCCGCTTCACCCGGGTGAGGCGGGAGGTGGCGGCGCTGGCGGCGTACGACTCGTGGCTCATGCCGATGACGAGGAGCCCCTTGGTGTCGGCGAGGGACACCCACTCCATCGCCCACACCTGGGTCACGATCAGGACGGCGCCGGGCCGGGCGCGGGCGAACAGCGCGGTCATCCGGTCGGCCCGCTCGCGCATGCCGGCGGCGCGGGCCGCGTGCCGCCGGCGCTCGACGGCGTTGAGCCTGCCCTTGACGCCGCGCAGCGGCCGCAGCTGCGGTGGATGCGCGTCGTACAGGGTGGTCGTGGCGTACGGGAGCGGTTCGGGGAACTCGTGCTCCCGTCCCGCGGGGGCGGGCTTGATCCCGATGACGTGGACCCGGTGGCCCCGGTCGGTGAACTCCCGGGCCATCTGGTGCGTCCAGGTGGTCACGCCGCCCATCTCGTCCACGCTGTTGGAGACGATGAAGATGTCACGGCCACCGGAGACGGTGCTCTGCTCGGTCACTTCCCGCTCCTCGTGAAGCAGCTCGGTCACTTCCCGCCCCCGGTCTTTCCGCCCGCGGTGAAGAACGTGGTGACGATCCGGCGGGCGGCGTCGCCCCGGTCGTACTCGCTGAACTCGGCGTTGAACCGCTGGCGGGCAGCCGCGTACTTGATGTCGGCCTCGTCCCCGAAGTTGGCGATCACTCCGAAGAACTCCTCCTCCGTGGTCACGACGGGACCGGGGGCACGCTCCTTCAGGTCGAAGTAGGTGCCCCTGTTCTCCTTCGCGTACTCCTCGTAGTCGTACGTGAGGAAGACCATCGGGCGGTCGAGGAGCCCGTAGTCGAACATTACGGAGGAGTAGTCGGTGATCAGCCCGTCCGCGAGGGCGAGGAGCGGGGTGACGTCGTGGCGGCGGGAGACGTCGACGACCCGGCCCTGGACCGACGGCGGGAGCGACACGCTGTTCAGATAGTGCGTCCTGATCAGCAGTGTGTGGGTGTCGCCGAAGCGCTCGGCGAACTCCTCGACGTCGAAGGGGAGCTGGAAGGAGCGCACCTTGCCGCCGGGGGTGGCGCGGAAGGTCGGCGCGTACAGCAGCACGGTCTTCCCCGGGTCGAGGCCCAGCTCGTCCGCGAGCGGACCGCGCTCCCGCCTGCCGGTCTCGGCCTCCCGCCGGTGCGCCGCGACGAGTTCGTCGTTGCGCGGGTAGCCGACGGGCAGCAGCACCTCGTCGCGGAGCCGGAAGGCCTTGGCGAGGGTGCGCCGGTCGTGCTCGCCGCGGATCAGGAAGTGGTCGAAGCGGTCCAGCGCCTTCTGGAAGGTCTCCTGGGCCGCCAGACCCCGGGACTTGGTGTGCGGCTCGTCGAAGCCCATGCGCTTGAGTGCCGTGCCGTGCCAGGTCTGGATGTAGGTGGTGCCGGGACGTTTGGCGAGGCGCAGCGGGAAGCCCTGGTTGTCGATCCAGAACTCGGCCTGGGCCAGCGCCCGGAGGTACTGCCGGCTCCAGCGCTTCACGAGGACGGCGTCCTCCGGGAACCCGGTGGGCCGGGCGCCCGCGTAGGACCAGACGCCCTCGAAGGCGATGCCCCGGCGGCGCATCTCCTCGTAGATCGCCTTGGGGCTGTCGCTGTACTGCTTGCCGAGGTGGCTCTCGAAGACGACGAGCCCCTTGCGGATCGGCAGCTTGCTGTAGAGCCGGTGGTAGAGGCGGAGTTTGGTCTCGCCCGAGTTCAGGTTGCGCTTCGCGTGGAGCAGTCGCTTCAGGCCGGTCTTCGCGAGGCGCGCCGCCCGCCCGTGCATGGCGCCCTCGATCAACGCCGAGGTGCGCACGGCCGCCCTGCCCTCGGCCGCGAGGACGTACGACAGGTTGCCCTTCCTCGTGACCTCGGGGACGAAGCGGTCGGAGACCAGCTGGGTCAGCCGGGGGCGGATACGGACGGCGGCGGCTTCGTCGATGGGGGTGCCGCCGACGGAGACCCGGGTCCTGAGCTTCCGGCCGTCGACCGTGAGGATCAGGCGGACGTCCCAGACGGCGTCGATGATGCCGAGCGGACGGACCGTACGGGCGATGTCCACCCGGGCGTCCCACTCGATCCGGTCGCCGGCGTGGCGGACCGAGGTGACGGGGACGTGCGCGGCCCTGCCGCTGACGCCGCGGCGGGCCGAGATCTCCAGGACGGCGCCGAGGTCCGCGTCCGGGGTGATCCGGCCCAGCGGATTGACGACGCGTCCGGCGAGTTCGACGACACCGCCGGAGCCCGCGTACGAGGTCAGCCGGTTGCCGAGGGCGAGCGAGGTCAGCGGGCGGGTGTCGTAGCCGGCGGCGGTGACGTCCAGGATGCGGCGGCCCTGCTCGGTGTCCAGGTGCTCGGCGCACCAGTAGACGCGTCCGTCCCGCTCGGCGAGCGCGGTGGTGAGGCGGCCGGGGTTGGCGAGCGCCTCGGTGGCGCGCAGGAGGTTGTCCCAGTCCTCCTTGCTCAGGAGATAGGCGCAGATGGCGTGCAGCGGCTGCACCTCCTCGTACGCCCGGGGGTCGATCTCGGCGAGGTAGCCGTTGGCCAGCTCGGCGAACTCGCGCCGGTAGTCCTCGTCGAGCAGTGCCAGGTCACGGAAGTGGAGGACGAGGTCGTGCTTGAGGAACTTGATGTCCTTGCGGTACTTGAGCTCGTCGTAGCCCTTGCTCTCCAGGAGCGCGTCCACGCGGCGGTGGATCTCCATGCGGTGGACGAAGTTGGCGATCTCGTGGCGCCGGTTGCTGATCGACTTGGCGGAGGCTCTCTCCTGCACGTTCCAGTAGTAGACGCGGTTCGGGATGAGGGTGATGCGGCTCGCGGCGACATAGGCCTGGGCCGAGAAGAGCAGGTCCTCGTAGTGGATGCCGACGGGGAACTCCAGCCCCTGATCCAGGAGGAACGCGCGCCGGTAGCACTTGTTCGTCGACAGCGTGTCGAAGACCAGCAGGTCGGACAGTTCGGTGATCGAGTCGATCGTCCGGGTCCGGGAGTAGAGCCAGGGGTACCACTCGGTGGTCTTCCGGTTGCGGGTGTCCAGGTGGACGCGGACGCAGAGGCCGGAGACGAGGTCGGCGCCGGTGCTCTCGGCGGCGCCGAGCATGTTGCGGCAGGCGTTGCGCTCCAGGACGTCGTCGCTGTCGAGGAACATGACGTACGTGCCGGCGGCCTGCTGGATGCCGAAGTTGCGCGGCGCGCCGCAGCCGCCGCTGTTGCGCGGCAGCTGGAAGGCCCTGACCCGGTCCGGGTGTTCGGCGGCCAGGGCCTGGGCGACCGCGAAGGTGTCGTCCTTGCTGCAGTCGTCGACGATCACCACTTCGACGCCGTGCAGTGTCTGCTCCAGGACCGACCGTACGGCCGTCGGCAGACGCTCTGCGTCGTTGTAGGCGATGACGACCACGGAGACGTCAGGCACGTGCACCTCGATTCACTTGTCTTTGCTGCACCCGCAACTCAAACTCCCTGGCGTTCACCATCCGTTACGGCCTGTCACCCTTCGCAGGAATGTGCGAATCAGGGGCGGGTCAGGCGCTCCACCCCGTAGTACGTGGCGGCGCACTGCGCGGCCCAGTCCCGCGCGTACACCGTCGTGAAGAAGGGCTCCGCGAGGCCGCCGACGAGCAGGGGGCGGTACGCCACCTCCCTGCGGCCAGCCGCCGCCTCCGCGCGGATCCTGGCGTCCTGCCGGTCCCAGGCCAGGCCGCGCGCCACCGTGTTGGTGGTCAGGGTCCGCGTCGGCAGCACCAGGGCGGCCGTACCCGCCAGGGCGACGGCTCCCGCGACGCCCGCGGCGGCCGCGGCCAGGGCGGGCCGGGCGCCGAGCCCGCGCCCGATCCGGTGGCCGAGCCAGACGCCGTAACCGCAGAGCGCGATGAGGAAGGGCACGAGGAAGCTGGTCCACGCGCGCGCGTACGTCCAGCCGGTCGCCCCGTAACCGCCGCGCAGACCGTACGTGGCGACAAGGCTGCCGAGCGCGATCAGGGGCACCGGCAGGACGGCGACGACGAGCACCGTGCCGCGCGCAGCCCGGGGGCCCCGCTCCGCGCCGTCCTGGGAGGTCCCGGGGGTGCGGCGGCGGCCCGGGAGCGCCAGGGCCAGGCCGAGGAGCATCCCCGCGGCGAGGGCGCCCGTGTACGCCCACTGGCCGCCGATCGTCTCCCAGACGCGCCCCCAGTCCTGGAGGGTCGCCCCGAGCTCCGACAGGGACAGCGGTCGCTCCGGCTGCTGGGCGCGCCGCCAGCGGGCGCCGGGGGACGTCGAGAGCAGCACCGTGCCGATCAGCAGACCCAGGCACCAGGCGGCGCACCACATCGACGCGAACCGGTCGTGGGTGAGACGCAGCCGGGGGAGGCAGAGCACGCCGGCCGTCACGGCGATCAGCCCGGACATGGCGACGAAGGGTTCGCTGAGGGTGCCGATCGCCGTGCCGAGCAGGACCGCCGAGCCGACGGCGACGGGCCGGGCCCAGGGCCGCCGGCCGCGGGCCGCCCACACCGCGGAGAGCGCCGCCCAGACGCCGATGACGCTCGGGAGCGTGTGGGAGAGGGTGGCCGGCGCCCAGAGCAGCACCTGGTACGAGCGGGTCCCCGCCAGGAACAGCAGCGCTTCGAGCACCAGGACCGCCGTCGCTGTCGCCACCGGCGGGAACGGCAGGCGCAGCACCCGCAGCACCTCCCGGGCGAGGAGGAACAGGCCCACGCCCAGCGTGAGAATCAGGAAGGCGGGCAGCAGCTTCGGCCCGCGCATGCCGTCGGAGTAGAGGAGGCCGGTCAGGAAGGCGTTGGTGACGCGCCCGTTCTGGGTGCGGTAGAAGTCCGAGGTGATGCCCAGGACGCCCATGTCGCGGGCCTTCCAGAGGGCGCACCAGTCGTCCGACGTGGGGCGGACGTAGACGCCGAGGAAGGCGCCGACCGAGAGCAGCGCCCCTGCGCCTGCGGCGACGACGAGCGCGACCCAGGACAGTACCCGGGCGGGGCCCTCCGGGCCTCCGGCCGCCTCTCCCTTCTTCCCGGCGCCGGTGTCCTCGCCGAGGTCCGGTCCGTCGTTCGGCATCGGTGCGTCACCGTGCTCCGAGATGGTCGTCCTGCTCAACGGTCATCGCTCCCGTAACCCAAGTCCGTGGCATGTCGCTCCTACGAGTGACAAATGGGTGAAATGCCACGTACACCAATATCTTTCCCCGCATGCTTTGCTCCATGGACGACATGCCGACCAGGGGCGGTCACGCTGACGACGCCCGGCGGTCACCGCCGCGCCGTACCGTGGCCGCCCTGCTCGAAGGAGAGTCCGGTGGCGGTCCTTCCAGCCCTGTCGGTGCTGCCAGACCTGCCAGATCTGCCAGTCCTTTCGGACGTCCTCTCGCCCATCCCTCTGGAGTGACCGTTCCATGACCAGGCTTTCCGTCGTCGTCCCCTGCTTCAACGAGGAAGACGTCATTGAGCGGTTCGATACGCGGATGCGACATGTGCTCGACGCGCTCCCCGTGGGATACGAGATCTGTTACGTCGACGACGGGAGCTCCGACGGAACGCTGGGCAAGCTGCGCGAGATCGCCGCCCGGCACCCGCAGCGCACCCAGTACGCCTCCTTCAGCCGCAACTTCGGCAAGGAGGCCGCGATGCTCGCCGGCCTGCGCAAATCCACCGGCGACGCCGTGGTCATCATGGACGCCGACCTCCAGCACCCGCCCGAGCTGCTCGCACGCATGCTCGACCTCTATCACCAGGGTCACGACCAGGTGATGGCGCGGCGCACCCGCGAGGGGGACAAGAAGGTCCGTACGGCGCTCAGTCGTGTGTACTACCGGGCCGTCAACCGCTGGGTCGACGTCGAACTCACCGACGGCGTCGGCGACTTCCGTCTGCTCTCCCGGCCCGCCGTCGACGCCCTGCTGTCGCTCCCCGAGTACAACCGCTTCTCCAAGGGCCTCTTCTCCTGGATCGGCTTCGACGCCGTCACCTTCGACTACCAGAACGCCGCGCGCGAGGGCGGCGAGACGAAGTGGAAGTTCAGCTCCCTGCTCAACTACGGCATGGACGGGCTGATCTCCTTCAACAACCGTCCGCTGCGCATCGCCCTCTGGCTCGGCATGATGCTCACCGGCCTCGCCGCTCTCTACGCCCTCTGGGTGACCGTCACCGCGATCACCCAGGGCGTCACCGCCCCCGGCTACGTCACGCTGGTCGCGATCATCGTGGGGCTCGGGGGAGTGCAGATGGTGATGCTGGGGCTGATCGGCGAGTACATCGGACGCATCTACTACGAGACCAAGCGGCGGCCCCACTTCCTCGTGAAGGAGACCCACCGCTCCTTCGGCCGCGCGGCCGCCGAGCGCGCCGCAGCCGAGCGCATCCGCGTCGTGACCGCCGAGCGGGAGCGCTGATGGAGGCCGGCGCCGCTTCCGGGGGGCGCCGGGCGCGGCTCGCGGAGATCTTCCGCTTCGCCCTGGTCGGCGGCGTCAACACGGGGACCTTCTTCGGCTGTTACCTGCTCCTGCACCCCTGGATGCCGTACTTCGCCGCGTACTCCCTCGCCTTCCTCCTCAGCATGATCGGCTCCTTCTTCCTCAACACCTACTTCACCTACCGCACCCGGCCGACGTGGAAGAAGTTCGCCCTCTTCCCGCTCACCAACGTCACCAACTACCTCGTGCAGAGCGTCGGCCTCTACGCCCTCGTCACCTGGGCCGGAATGGACGACAGGATCGCGCCACTCGTGGCGGCCGTCGTCGCGATCCCCTTCACCTACCTGATCTCCCAGCGGATCCTGGTGCCCCGCGGCACCGGCCGGCCCCCCGCCTCCGGTCCAGGGAGCGAAACGGACGAGCGGCGGCCCTCCCGGCTCGCGTAGATTGCCAGGCAGCCGCGGCGGGGAGTGCGCGGCGCGTGGGACAGCCGAGTGAGGACGACGCAGGTGGCGACGCAGGTGACGGGACAGACGGACGTGACGAGGCAGTACGTGACGGAGGCCCGCAGGATCGTCGTCAAGGTCGGCTCCTCCTCGCTCACCACCGCCTCCGGAGGCCTCGACGCCGACCGCGTCGACGCCCTCGTCGACGTCCTCTCCAAGGTCCGCAGCGGCGGCGAGAAGGAGATCGTCCTCGTCTCCTCCGGCGCCATCGCCGCGGGACTCGCACCGCTCGGCCTCACCCGCCGCCCCAAGGACCTCGCCCGCCAGCAGGCCGCGGCCAGCGTCGGCCAGGGCCTCCTCGTCGCCCGCTACACCGCCTCCTTCGCCCGCTACGGCGTCCGCGTCGGCCAGGTCCTCCTCACCACCGACGACACCAGCCGGCGCGCCCACTACCGCAACGCGTACCGCACCCTGGACCAGCTCCTCGCCATGGGCGCGCTGCCCGTCGTCAACGAGAACGACACCGTCGCCACGGACGAGATCCGCTTCGGCGACAACGACCGGCTCGCCGCCCTCGTCGCCCACCTCGTCCGCGCCGACCTGCTCGTGCTGCTCTCCGACGTCGACGGGCTCTACGACGGAGACCCGTCCAAGCCCGGCACGTCGAGGATCGCGCAGGTCGCCGCCCCCTCGGACATCGCGCACGTCGAGATCGGCTCGGCCGGCAAGGCGGGCGTCGGCACCGGAGGCATGGTCACCAAGGTCGAGGCGGCCCGGATCGCCGCAGCCGCCGGCATCCCCGTCGTCCTCACCTCCGCGAGCCGCGCCGCCGACGCCCTCGCCGGCCGGGACACCGGCACGTACTTCCACCGCACCGGCCGCCGCTCCGCCGACCGGCTGCTCTGGCTCGCTCACGCCTCCACCCCGCAGGGCTCCCTCAGCCTCGACGACGGAGCCGTACAGGCCGTCGTCGAGGGCAAGAAGTCCCTGCTCGCCGCCGGTGTCGCGGCCGTCGAGGGCGACTTCGTGGCCGGTGACCCCGTCGAACTCCGCGACTCCTCCGGCCGGGCCGTCGCCCGCGGCCTCGTCAACTTCGACGCCAAGGAGCTGCCCCGGATGCTCGGCCGCTCCACCCGCGAGCTCGCCAAGGACCTCGGACCCGAGTACGAGCGAGAGGTCGTCCACCGCGACGACCTGGTCGTCATCCGCTGACGCGGCCGACGCCGAAACGGCTGAAAGTCTGGCCATCCGGAAGGGACGTTTACCAAAACCGCCCCATGTGCCGCCGCGGGCTGGTCAACTTTGTCCCGGGGGTAAGACAAGGCGGGGTACAGCACCACACGCATCACACAGGAGGCCGCCGGTGAGACGAGCGCGCCCAGGGGCACCGCCCCGTGGGACTGCCGAACGCGCCCTGACCAGTGTCGAGGCCGGAGCCGACTTCGACGAGGCACGGGACAGGTCCACGGACAGGAAGACCGAGACCACCACCGAGACACGGGAGGAACGGCCGGTGTCCAGGCTCTGGCACATCACTCTCAGTGTGTCGGGCGTGGAGTCACCGCTGAAGGAGGTCCGACGCGGGCTCGAACAGCTGGCCCACGACCACCCCTTCCTGCTGACCAGCCGCTACGCCAACGACCACGCCGAGATCCGGTACTGGGAGGAGGCCCGCGACCTGCACGACGCGGCGGCCGTCGCCCTGCGCCTGTGGGGCGAGCACCGGCAGACCGCCAAGCTGCCGCCCTGGGAGATCGTGGGGCTCGAGGTCATCGACCGCGAGACCTACCACCAGCGGATCGCGGAGGGCTACGGCCCGCCGCCCGCCGCCCCGGTCGGCGTCCACCCCTACTGAGCGGCGGGATGACGTCTCGGAGTGCGGGATACGTGAGGGATGTCCGCAGAGGTGCCAGTACCCTGCGGACATGACCTCGCTCACGCCCCTCGACAACCTCTCCCCGGTCACCCGGGCCGCCTACCGGGCCCGTGGCGCCGCCGCCGAAATCGCGCCACTCCCGCGCGCGGCCAAGGACGACGCGCTCCTCGCGATCGCGGACGCCCTGGAAGTCCGCACCGCCGAGATCGTCGAAGCCAACGCCGTGGACATCGCCAAGGCCCGCGAAGCCGGGACCAGCGAGGCCATCATCGACCGTCTGACCCTCACCCCGGAGCGCGTCCGGGCCATCGCCGCCGACGTCCGGGACGTCGCCGCGCTGCCCGACCCCGTCGGCGAGGTCGTCCGCGGCTCGACCCTCCCCAACGGCATCGACCTGCGCCAGGTGCGTGTCCCGCTCGGCGTCGTCGGCATCATCTACGAGGCCCGCCCCAACGTCACGGTCGACGCCGCCGCCCTCTGCCTCAAGTCCGGCAACGCCGTCCTGCTCCGCGGCTCCTCCTCCGCGTACGCCTCCAACACCGCCCTGGTGACCGTCCTGCGCGACGCCGTCGGCGGCGCCGGACTGCCCGCCGACGCGATCCAGCTCGTCCCCGGCGAGTCCCGCGAGTCGGTCCGCGAGCTGATGCGCGCCCGCGGCCTCGTCGACGTCCTCATCCCGCGCGGCGGCGCCTCCCTCATCCGCACCGTCGTCGAGGAGTCCACCGTCCCGGTCATCGAGACCGGCACCGGCAACTGCCACGTCTACGTGGACGCCCAGACCGACCTCGACATGGCCGTCGACATCCTGATCAACTCCAAGGCCCACCGGGTCAGCGTCTGCAACGCCGCCGAGACCCTCCTGGTCCACCAGGACATCGCCGAGGCCTTCCTCCCCAAGGCCCTCGCCGCCCTCGCCGAGGCCGGCGTCACCGTCCACGCCGACGAGCGGGTCCTCGCCCTCGCCGAGGGCTCCAAGGCCACCGTCGTCCCGGCCACGCCGGAGGACTGGGAGACCGAGTACCTCTCGTACGACATCGCCGCCGCCGTCGTCTCCTCCCTCGACAAGGCGGTCGAGCACATCCGGATGTGGTCCTCCGGTCACACCGAGGCGATCGTCACCACCTCGCAGGCCGCGGCCCGCCGCTTCACCCAGCTGGTCGACTCCACCACGGTCGCCGTGAACGCCTCCACCCGGTTCACGGACGGCGGCCAGTTCGGCTTCGGCGCGGAGATCGGCATCTCCACCCAGAAGCTGCACGCCCGGGGCCCCATGGGCCTTCCCGAGCTGACCTCGACCAAGTACATCGTCACCGGTGACGGTCACGTGCGGTAACACCTCCTTTCGGTACGGGCGGGAAGGGCCGGGAGGGTTCGCCCTCTCCCTGCCCAAAACCACCTCGCGGGTCTACTCTGAATCCGTGCCGGACGACGTGGGGGGCAAGCCGTTCCAGGACGGCGGGGACCCCGAGGACTCTGTCGACCGCGGAGGCGCCGACGAGGTCTACGCCGACGTGGTGTTCGACGAGGACTTCGTACGGGCCGCCACCATCCACGAGCCCACCGCGGTCGAGCGGCTCCTCGCCGCCGCCCAGGCCCGAGCCGAGGCAGAGGCCGCACGCGCCCTCGCCGGCGTCGGATCGGCAGAGGACGACCCCTACGACGACGGCCCCGACGTCTTCGGCCTCACCTACGAGCCCGACGACATCGGCGACGACGCCAGCCCCTACGGCCGCCACGGCGGAGCCCTGCGCCCCTACCGGGGCCGGGCCCGCTGGTACCGGCCCGTCGCCTGGATCCTCGCCCTCGTCATGGGCGTCGGCATGGTCGCCCTCGCCTTCAGCGCCGTCTACCGGGGCGCGGCCGCCAACCACGACGACCAGGTCCCGCCGCCGGCCACCACCGGCGTCGACACACCGAAACCGAACCCGGCCCCACCGGCGGCCCACGCTCCCGCCCCCGCGGCCCGGTCGGCGTCACCCCGCTAGGGCCTGTCCGGCGGACAGGGCCGGACAGGCCCCGCCGCGCCGCGCGCCCCGGTCCACCCAGACGGCGGAATTCTTCCGAACTTGTCGTGTACCTGGGCGTTTACCGAAGCCCCCGCGGACCTACCCTGAAGGTATGGCAGGGCGTGGCGACCCGCCTGAGGGGACACCCGAGGGATTCCCCGGCGGTGGTGAGGACGAGTACCGATCCGTCGTCTTCGACGAGGCGTTCATCCGTGCTGCCCACCTCCAGGAGTTCTCGGCCCAGGAGCGGATGGGCGAGCACGCCCAGGCCGTCCGCAGCCGCTCCTCCTGGGAGGCCCGGACCGGCTCCCGCCAGGCCGTCCTGCTGGTGCTGCTGATCCTCCTCGCCTTCGGCACCGCCATCTACCTCGGTGTCCGCAACCCGTACCTGCCCCCCGTCGACCAGCGGGCCGAACCCCTGCGGACCACCGTCGTCCCGCTCGCCCCCCTGAACCCTGTCCCGGGCGGCACACCCGCTCAGCTCTTCGCCCACAGCCCGGCCGCCGAGTACCGCACCGGGGCCGCCGGCATCAACCTGCCCGTCGCCGGCCGCACCTCCCACTTCGCCGAGAGCCAGGTCGTCACCGGCCTCAGCATCGCCAAGGAGTACCTGGTGGCCTCCGCCCTGGAGCCCGACGTCCTGTCCGGGGCGACCGTCCGGCCCGCGCGCCTGCTGCTCGATCCGGACCAGCTCGGACAGTTCGACCGGAGCGTCGAGTCCCCCTCCGACGACGGCCGGCACGCCCTCGCGGGCTGGCTCGTCCGCTTCGACCCCCGGCAGGTGGCCCTCGCGGACCCCGCCGTCCGCGTGCAGGGCACCCTCCGCTTCGAGGAGACCGGACCCGACACCCTGGACGTCACCGCGGACCACACGTACACCTACGCCCTCCGTCCGGCCGTCCACGGCACGGGGCCGGCCGCCGCGGCCTCCCTCTTCACGGTCCACCGCGTGGTGCATTTCCGCTTCGACCGCGAGGACCTGCGCATGCACCGAGCCGAGCTGCTGACCAGCACCGTTGAGGCCGGTCCGCAGGCATGCGGCGTCGATGCCACGGGCTCCCTGAAGCCGCTCCTGGCGGGAGCGCGGGCCTCCGACGCGGGCGGCGGCCCGGCGGTCACCGACCCCTACGCCACCGCCCGGCCCGCCGCCCCCGCACTCTGCGGGACGCTGGCGCCGAGCGCTCAGCCGTCGCTCTGACCGTCCCCGGCGCCGTCGGCCTTCCGGTTCCCGGCCTCGCCTCCGGCGCCCGTGCCGTCCCCGGCCGGCCCGCCGTCGGCCTTCGGGCCGCCCTGGCCGCCGCCGAACCGGTTGCGCAGCCGTCCGCCGAGGTCGCCCGCCAGGTCACCGGCGCCGCCGGCTATGTCCCCGACCAGCTTCATCAGCGGATCCTTGCTGGTCCGCACCGTGTCGGCGTAGTGCCCGGCCGACTCGCGGAAGGAGTCCGTGACCGAGGTGTCCTTGTCCTCCGAGCGCTTCGGGTAGTGACCGTCCATGATCCGCTGGAAGTCGCGGCTCTCCGCCCACTTCTTCAGCTCCCCCGCCCGGACGGTGGTGAAGGGGTGCGAACGCGGCAGTACGTTGAGGATCTTCAGGACCGAGTCCCGCAGGTCCCCGGCCTTCTCGTACTCGTCGGCCTGGGCGAGGAACGCGTCCACGTTCATCTCGTGCAGGTGGTTGCCGCCGGCGATCTTCATCAGCCCGCGCATCGACGCCTGCACGTCCTGGCCGACGAGGAGCCCCGCCCGGTCGGCGGAGAGCTCCGACTTGCGGAACCACTCGCGCAGCGCCATCACGATGGCCGTGATCGCGACCGTCCCCAGCGGGATCCAGGCGATCTTGAGCGCGAGGCTGGTGAGGAAGAGCAGGACCGTGCGGTACACGGAGTGTCCGGAGAGCGCGTGCCCGACCTCGTGGCCGACGACCGCCCGCATCTCCTCGTCGTCGAGGAGCTCCACCAGACCGGTGGTGACCACGATGATCGGCTCGTCCATGCCGATGCACATGGCGTTGGGCCTCGGGTCCTGCGTGACGTACATCGGCGGGACCTTCTCCAGGTCCAGGATGTAACAGGCGTCCCTCAACATGTCGTTGAGGTGGACGAACTGCGCGTCGCTCACCCGGACGGAGTCCGAGAGGTAGAGGAGCCGCAGGCTGCGCTCCGGCAGCAGTCCGCTGAGCGCCTTGAAGGCCGTGTCGAAGCCGCTGAGCTTCCGCAGCGCCACGAGGGCGGAGCGGTCGGCCGGATGTTCGTAGGCGCGCGAGGAGATGCCGGGGAACCGCTTCCGCTGCCTGCTCGGCACGTTCCCCAGGTCGTTCTCGGTCATGGATGCCCCCTGTTCGTACGAGTCGATGCTCGTCCCCCTGACTGAGCCCAGCGTAGGCGCTGGCGCTACCGTGTGGGCGGGGCCTGTGGATAACTGGGGCACCGAGGACGACCGAAGGACACGACCGACATGCCGGACACCGCAGACGCCGCAGCCGTCCTGCTCGCGGCCGCCGCACAGCAGGGGCCGGGTGGCACGCTCCGCATCGTGCTGCTCGTCTCGATCGTGGGCGTGGCCCTGCTCGCCTGGTTCCTGCTGCGCGGATACCGCACCGACGGCACGACGGAAGCGGCCGACACCCGCGACACGGCCGGCAGCAGCGACGCGGCGGCCATCCGCGACCAGGAAGGCACCCGCGCGGGCGCCGGCACCCCCGACGGCGGCGGCACGGACCGTGACGCCAACGCCTGAGTCGGCGTGAGCACGCCGGGACCGCCCGCATACGATGTGCGCGAAGTCTCCGCTCCCATCCCCGATCGATAGGTCTGCCGAAGATGAGCCTCCACAGCACCGCCGCCAACCTGGTCACCCTCGCCGAGGGTGCCGAGCACGGCGGCAACCACGAAAGCCTCAGCCCCTACCTCACCGGCTTCGGCGCCTTCGGTGCCCTGCTTCTGCTGCTGTGGATCACCACCCGCTTCAACCGCGACCGCTGAACCGGAGACCGCTGATCCGGCGTCTGCCGCCGTGCCAGTAGGCTCTGCACGCATGGGAGAGCAGGAAGTGCCTACTGGCGGGCGCGGCAAGCGCCGACTCGGCGTGATGGGTGGAACCTTCGACCCGATCCACCACGGACACCTGGTGGCGGCCAGCGAGGTCGCCGCCCTGTTCCACCTCGACGAGGTGGTGTTCGTGCCGACCGGGGAGCCGTGGCAGAAGAACCACAAGGTCGTCTCGGCGGCCGAGGACCGCTACCTGATGACGGTCATCGCCACGGCGTCCAATCCGCAGTTCTCGGTGAGCCGGATCGACATCGACCGCGGCGGCGCGACCTACACCATCGACACCCTGCGGGACCTGCGGTCTCTCAACAGCGACGCGGACCTCTTCTTCATCACCGGAGCCGACGCGCTGGCGCAGATCCTCACCTGGCGCGACGCCGAGGAGCTCTTCTCGCTCGCCCACTTCATCGGCGTCACCCGGCCGGGCCACGACCTCACCGACGACGGACTGCCCAAGGGCGGGGTCTCGCTCGTCGAGATCCCCGCGCTCGCCATCTCCTCCACCGACTGCAGGGCGAGGGTCGCGAAGGGCGACCCCGTCTGGTATCTGGTCCCGGACGGCGTGGTGCGCTACATCGACAAGCGCCAGTTGTACCGCGGCGAGTGAGCTTCGGGGAGGGCCACCGGTGAACGATCAGCAGCACCCGTACGACCCGTACTATCCGCAGCCGCAGCTCATCGGCTACGACGAGTACGGGCAGCCGGTGTACCAGCAGCCGCAGGCACAGCAGCCGCAGGCACAGCACTACGACCCGTACGACGGGCAGCAGCAGCCCCCGCAGACGTACGGCTACGACCCGTACGCCCAGGAGCCTCCCGCGCAGCAGTCGTACGCCCAGCAGCCACCCGCCCAGGAGCCGGGGCCGTCCCCGCAGTACGACCCCTACGCGCACCAGGGCTACGCCTACCCGTCCTACGACACCGGACAGCAGTGGGCCGCCCAGGCCGAGCCCGCGCCCGCACCCGTACAGGCCCCCGTGCAGCCGGCGCCGGCCGCCCCGGTCGCGGCGCCCGCCGGCGTCCCCGGCCAGCGTCCCGCGTCCGAGCGGTCCGCCCCGGCGCGGCAGGACGAGGACGACCGCGCGTACCGCACCGAACAGTTCTCGTTCATCGAGGAGCCCGACGAGGACTCCGAGGACGTCATCGACTGGCTCAAGTTCACCGAGAGCCGTTCGGAGCGGCGCGAGGAGGCCAGACGGCGCGGCCGCAACCGGGTCGTCGCGCTCGTCGTCGTCCTCGTCCTCGCCGTCGCGGGCGGCCTCGGCTACCTCTGGTCGGCAGGCCTGCTGCCCGGTTCGTCCGACCCGGACGGCAAGGGCGGGAGCACCGCGTCGGGCCCGCAGCAGCGCGACACGATCGTCGTCCACCTCCACGACCTCAAGAACGGCACCACCTCCACCGCCCTGCTCGTGGACAACACGACCACCCGCCAGGGCACCACGGTCCTCCTCCCCAACTCCGTCGTCGTCGCCGACGCAGAGGGCGCCGGGACCACCCTCGGGAAGTCCGTCGAGGACGACGGTTCCAGTGGCACCCGGGAGGCCATCGGCAACCTGCTCGGGACGGAGATCACCGGCACCTGGCGGCTGGACACCCCGTACCTGGAGAACCTCGTCGAGTCCGTCAGCGGCATCGAGATCGACACCGACACGACCGTCCCCGACACCAAGAAGGGCGCCGAACCGCTGGTCAGGCAGGGCGAGAAGCAGACCCTGAACGGCCGCGCCGCCGTCGCCTACGCCACGTACAGGGCGCCCGGCGAGGCCGAGGCCAAGCAGCTCCAGCGTTTCGGCCAGGTCATGTACGGAGTGCTGCGGAAGTTCTCCAGCGACCCCGAGGCGGCCACGGTCACCATCGAGACCCTCCAGCAGATCCTCGACCCCTCGCTCCCCGAGAAGGACCTCGCCGCCTCCCTGGCCAAGCTCGCCGAGCACGCCAAGATCGGCGACTACAAGACGGCCCTGCTGCCCGTGGGGCAGGACGGCGCGCTGACCGAGAGCGCGAGCGACAGTGTGGTGAAGGACATCCTGGGCGGCAAGGTCACCGCGCCCGAGGCGGGCGAGGTGCCCCGGGTCTCGGTGCGGGACGGTTCCGGCAAGAAGGCGGCTGAGGCGGCCCGGATCGTCCTGATCAACGGCGGCTTCACGTTCGTGGGCGGCGCCGAGGCGCCGACCCGGGAGGAATCGCAGGTCCTCTACGGCGACGACGCCCAGAAGGCCACGGCGGCCGAGGTGGCCAAGACGCTGGGGCTGCCCGCCGGCTCGGTCGAGAAGGGCAAGCCCTCGGGAACGATCGCGGTCACCGTGATCCTGGGGCAGGACTACAAGGTCCCGGCGGCCCGGTAAGGGGCACCCCCGAAAAGGCCGACGGGACCGTCGGCGGTCCGTGAGACCCTGGAGGGGTACTGGACCGCCGACGAAAGCCTGCTTGTGACCGCTACGGACCGTTCCATCGAGCTCGTCAAGACCGCCGCCCAGGCGGCAGCCGACCGGCTCGCGCACGACATCATCGCGTACGACGTCAGCGACGTGCTGTCGATCACCGACGCCTTCCTGCTCGCCTCCGCGCCCAACGACCGCCAGGTCAAGTCGATCGTCGACGAGATCGAGGAGCGGCTGCTCAAGGAGCTCGGCGCCAAGCCGGTCCGCCGTGAGGGCGACCGCGACGCGCGCTGGATCCTGCTGGACTACGTCGACATCGTCGTCCACGTCCAGCACAGCGAGGAGCGGGTCTTCTACGCCCTGGAGCGGCTGTGGAAGGACTGCCCCGAGCTCGACCTGCCCGAGGACGCCCTGAAGACCCGCGGCAAGGCCGCCGAGCACGCCGCTCTGACCGGCGCCGACATCGAGGCCGGGTCCGGCCTTCCCGAGGGACCGGACGGTGAGCTGAGCTGAGCACCACCAAGGGCGGCAGCGGCCGCCGCATCGTCCTCTGGCGTCACGGCCAGACCTCGTGGAACCTGGAGCGCCGCTTCCAGGGCTCGACGGACATCGAGCTGACGGAGACCGGCGTCTCCCAGGCGCGCCGCGCCGCACGTCTGCTCGCCGCGCTCAAGCCGGACGCCATCGTGGCCTCCGACCTGAAGCGGGCGGCGGCCACCGCCGCCGAGCTGGCCGCGCTCACCGGCCACACCGTCGCCCACGACTCCGCCCTGCGCGAGACGTACGCGGGGGAGTGGCAGGGACTGACCCACGAGGAGATCGTGGGGCGGTACGGCGAGCAGTACGCCGCGTGGAAGCGCGGCGAGCCCGTGCGCCGGGGCGGCGGTGAGCTCGAGACCGAGGTGGCCGACCGGGCCGCCCCGGTGGTCCTGGAGCACGCCGACAAGCTCCCCGAGGACGGCACGCTCGTCGTGGTCAGCCACGGCGGCACCATCCGCACCACCATCGGCCGGCTCCTGGGCCTGGAGGCCCGGCACTGGGAGAGCCTGGGCGGGCTCTCCAACTGCTGCTGGTCGGTGCTCGGTGAGGGCGCCCGCGGCTGGCGTCTGATGGAGCACAACGCGGGCACGCTGCCCGAGCCGGTCCTCGGCGACGACGACTGAGCCCCACGACCGGGCCTGCCGGACCCGGATTTCACTTTCCGGCAGGTCACAGGCTAGAGTTCTTCTTGTTCGCAGCGCGGAGCGCGAAGAACACGAGGGGCTATAGCTCAGTTGGTAGAGCGCCTGCATGGCATGCAGGAGGTCAGGAGTTCAATTCTCCTTAGCTCCACAGTCACCGAATCCCGCCCCCATCAGGGGGCGGGATTCGTCGTTTTCGTCATATGGTCCGAAGGATCTCGATCCCCCGGCGGCTCTCCTCGTCGCTCGGCGTGTACGTCACGATCCGGCACTCCGGCATCCCGTTGACCGACAGGGAGACCGAGGTCAACCGGACCTCGCCCACCTGCTCGTGCCGGAAGGTCTTCACCCTCGTCCCCGGCGGTACCACGTCACCGCTGCGCCAGAGCCGGGCGAACTCCGGGCTGGCCTCCGCGAGACGGCGTACGAACTCCTCCCAGCCGGGCTCGCCCACGTGGCGGCCGTACGCACCGCGCAGCTGGGCCACCATCAGCGGCAGCTCCCGCTTCCTGTCGACCACCGGGCACGTTGGCCCCGGCACGCTGAAGAGCGCCCAGAGCACGTTGCGTATGCCGAACGGGCCGGTGTCCAGGCCCTGTCCGTTCTGCATCAGGAGCCGCTCGTACAGGACGTTGGTCGCGAGCACGTCGTACCGGGCGTTGTAGAGCACTGCCGGGAGCGGGTCCAGAGCGTCGAGGATGCCCTGGATCTCCGGGCTGACCTCCTCGGCGTCCGAGGCCGACCGGTCCGGTGCGTACGGCACCTCGGCCAGGTGGTAGAGGTGCTCGCGTTCCGGCCGGTCGAGGCGGAGGGTGCGGGCCACCGCGTCGAGGACCTGCCCGGAGGCGTTGATCGGCCGACCCTGCTCCAGCCAGGTGTACCAGGTCACGCCCACGCCGGAGAGCTGGGCGACCTCCTCGCGGCGCAGCCCTGGCGTGCGCCGGCGGAGTCCCGGCGGCATGCCCACGTCCTCCGGGGTCACCCTGGCCCGGCGGCTGCGCAGGAACGCGGCCAGTTCCGGTCGTCGCCGTCGCTGCGTCGGTACCGCTGCCACAATCGTCACACCCCCATGGTCGAGGCCCCCTGCCGCCGCTGCCAGGTGGTGTCAGTACCAGCATCGGCGGGCTCTCGTCACCCGTATCCGATCGCGGTCACGCTCGTCGCATGACCTCGACCACGACACGTCCCGTACTCAGTAAAGACGGTGCCACCGACAGCCGCCCCGGACTGCTGCTCGCAGTGGTGCTCGCCGCCCAGTTCATGGCACTCCTCGACGTCTTCATCGTCAACGTCGCCGCCCCCACCCTCCGGACCGAACTCTCCGCGTCCGGAGGCGCGCTCCAGCTCGTCATCGCCGGATACACCATCACCTACGCGGTGTTGCTGATCACCGGGGCCCGCCTCGGTGACCTGGTCGGCCACCGCCGCGCGTACCTCGGCGGACTCGCCCTCTTCACCGCGGCCTCGCTCGCCTGCGGACTCGCCGCGGACGCGAACCAGTTGATCGCCTTCCGGCTGGTGCAGGGCGCGGGATCCGCCCTGATGATCCCTCAGGTCCTGAGTCTCATCCAGCGCAACTTCTCGGGCGCGCCCCGGGCCCGGGCCCTCAGCGCGTACTCCGCGGTCCTGGCCACCGGCGCGGCCGCCGGGCAGGTCGCCGGCGGTGTCCTGGTGAGCGCCGACCTCTTCGGCACCGGCTGGCGACCGGTCTTCCTGGTCAACGTCCCCATCGGGATCGCCCTGCTCGTCCTCGGCGCCCGGATGCTGCCCCGGGACGCACACGCGGGGCCCACGCGCGCGCGTGCCCTCGACCTGCCGGGTCTGCTCCTGCTCGCCGCCGCCGTGTCCCTCCTGACCGTCCCCCTGGTCCTCGGCCAGGAGCAGGACTGGCCACTGTGGTCCTGGCTCTCTCTCGGCGGCTCCCTGGTGCTCGCCACTGTCTTCGGCGTGTACGAGTCCCGGCTCGCCCGGCGGGGCGGCGCCCCGCTGATCGCCCCCCGCGTGCTGCGCGTCCCCGGGATGGGGCGGGCCGTGGTCTCGATCGCCGTGGCGATGAGCGTCAACGCCGGCTTCCTGTTCACCCTCACCCTGCACCTGCAGGGCGGCCTCGGCCACAGCGCCCTGCGCGCCGGACTCACCTTCGGCCCCGCTGCCGTCGTCTTCGGCACCGTCGGCCTGACCTGGCGGCGCCGGCCGGCCCGGCTGCACCGCGCTCTGGTCCCCGCCGGATTCCTGCTCGCGGCCGCGGGGGCCCTCGGTGTCGGAGGACTGCTCGGGGACGGCGGCACCGGAGGCTGGGGGCTGTACCCGGCCCTGGGCGCGTTCGGCGCGGGGATCTCACTGGCCTTCAGCCCCGCCCTGACCGGGGCGCTGGCCACCGTACGCCCCGAGGACGCGGCCGACGCCAGCGGACTGCTCGCCACCGTCACCCAGCTCGGACAGCTCGTCGGCGTCGCCGCCTTCGGCACGCTCTTCCTCGGCCGGTACGCGGATTCCGGAGCCCTGGAGTCAGCCGACGCCCTGTGGACGACCGCCCTGGCCCTGGCCGCCGCCTGCTTCCTGGGCGCCACGGCGGGACTGCCGCGACGATCACGCTGACCCTCTTGCGGTGCCATGGCAGAATCGGACGGCCGGAGGGGGACGACGATCCGGACGGGAGGGTGACCCAAGTGCTCGGCGACAACGGCAGGGTGTCCTATGGGTGCACGGCCTGCGGCCACAGCTGGAGCTGACTGATGGGTGCACACAGGCGGAAGTGCGACTGGTGCGGCAGCGGCACGCCCATCGTGCGTGACATGGACCCCGTCAACCCCGGATTCCAGTACTGGTGCGAGGAGTGCGCGCGGGCGCTGATCATAAAAGGCGACCCCATCGAGACCTACCGCGAGCTGGAGGGGGAGCCGATCTACGGCCGGCTCCTCGACGAGCACTGCACCCTCAAGCGGTTCTACTCCTTCGCCACGGCCTGACGCCGCAGCGTCAGCGCGTAGCCCACGAGCAGCGCCGTCGCCGTCAGCGGATAGACCGCGGACAGCAGCATCTGCCCGGCGTTCTGGTCCAGTTCCGGGCGGCCCGGGTCGTGCGGCACCCACCACAGCGCGAACGAGGCGAAGACCAGCGCCACCGCCCCCGTCACCGGCCACGCGCGCGTGGCGCGGTCCGCGAGCAGGATCAGCAGGGGCACGCACCAGACCCAGTGATGGGACCACGAGATGGGGCTGATCATCAGCGCCGTGAACGCGCAGACGACCACGGCCACCGCCTTGTCGCCGCGCACCGCCGCCCGTACCGCGAGCAGCATCGCCGCGCCGCCCAGGACGGCCGCGGTCACCGCCCACCACATACCCGGGTCGTCCGTGTGCATCAGCCGGGCCAGGACCCCGCGGATCGACTGGTTGGCGGTCTCCTCGGCGAAGCCGACCCGGCCCGTCTCGAACAGGGTCCGTGTCCAGAACCGCTTCGAGTCCGCCGGCAGGGCGAGTGCCACGGCCAGCGTCGTCCCGAGGAACACCCCGGTCGCCGTCAGCGCCGTGCGCAGCCACTGGTTCATGCCCCGGTCCCGGCGCCACAGCAGCAGACCCGCCGCGAGCAGCAGCACCACGAAGAGCCCCGGAGTGAGCTTCACCGCGGTCGCCAGGCCGATGCCCAGGCCGGCCCAGCGGCTGCCCTCGCGGCGGGTGAGGTCCCAGAGCACCGCCACCGCTATGAGCAGGTTGATCTGGCCGTACCGCAGGGTCGTCCACACCGGCTCGCACCAGACCGCGACGGCGGCGACCCACAGCGCCGTGCGCCACAGGTCCGTACGGGAGAGGGAGGGCCGGACCAGCTGGAGGGACAGCCGTACCAGGGCGATCACCAGGAGCAGGTTCCCCGCCGTGGTCAGCGTCCGCATCAGCGGGACGCCCACCAGGGTCAGCGGGACGAACAGCAGCGCCGCGAACGGCGGATAGGTCATCCCGAGGTTCGCCGAGGTCGCGCGCATCGCGTACAGGTCCCCGCCGGCCCGGACCGTCTCGCCCTCGGCCCGGTAGACCATCACGTCGAGCATGTTCACGTGGGCGAGGCGTTGCGCCACCCAGAAGGCCGCGAACGAGAGCAGGCAGACCGCCGCGGCGGTGGCCATGGGCCACGGCCGGGCGCGGGCTTTGGAGAGCACGGAGACGGACACAGTCGGCGACCCTACCCGGCAGGTCAGAGGGGCTCCGAGAATCGATTTGGAGATCTGCCGGGGAGCCGGTTAATGTTCTGTCTGTCGCCGCGAGGGAAACCGAAACGGAGACGGAAAACAGCAAGGGGCTATAGCTCAGTTGGTAGAGCGCCTGCATGGCATGCAGGAGGTCAGGAGTTCAATTCTCCTTAGCTCCACAGAAAAGAAGCGGGCCACCCGGATCGGGTGGCCCGCTTCTTCATTGGCACCCGTCGTCGCCGCTCCGTGGAACGCCGGTGCGGCCCGCTCGGGCCCTGCGGTACCCTGGCGCCATGCGTGCCGTACGCCTCCTGCTTACCGAGCCGCGCTGACCAGTCCCGACGGGTGACAGACATCCCCTCGGAGTCGGCGCGGCATCCCCTCCTGTGCGAGGGGATTTTTCATTTCGGGCAGTTCGTGGCAGTGGGCAGAGACGATCGATGGAGCATCAAGGACCATGACCGAGATCACTTCGGCCGCCGAGACGGCGGCCCCTCATCGCTACACGGCAGCCATGGCCGCCGACATCGAGGCACGCTGGCAGGACTTCTGGGACGCCGAGGGAACCTACGAGGCGCCGAACCCCACCGGTGACCTGGCGGGCGACCCCGCCGTCGCCGCCCTGCCCAAGAAGTTCATCATGGACATGTTCCCGTACCCCTCGGGTGCGGGCCTGCACGTCGGCCACCCGCTGGGCTACATCGCCACGGACGTCTTCGCCCGCCACGCGCGCATGACCGGCCACAACGTGCTGCACACCCTGGGCTTCGACGCCTTCGGCCTGCCGGCCGAGCAGTACGCCGTGCAGACGGGCACGCACCCGCGCGTGTCCACCGAGGCCAACATGGAGAACATGAAGGTCCAGCTGCGCCGGCTGGGCCTGGGCCACGACAAGCGCCGGTCGTTCGCCACGATCGACCCGGAGTACTACAAGTGGACCCAGTGGATCTTCCTGCAGATCTTCAACTCCTGGTACGACGACGAGGCCAAGAAGGCCCGGCCCATCGCCGAGCTGATCGAGCAGTTCGAGAACGGCACGCGTGAGGTCCCCGGCACGCGCGCGTGGAGCGAGCTGAGCGCCGCCGAGCGCTCCGACCTCCTGGGCGAGTACCGCCTGGCGTACGCCTCCGACGCGCCCGTCAACTGGTGTCCCGGCCTGGGCACCGTCCTGGCCAACGAGGAGGTCACCGCCGACGGCCGCTCCGAGCGCGGCAACTTCCCCGTCTTCAAGGCCAAGCTCCGCCAGTGGAACATGCGGATCACCGCCTACGCGGACCGCCTGCTGGACGACCTGGACGCGCTGGACTGGCCCGAGGCCATCAAGCTGCAGCAGCGGAACTGGATCGGCCGCTCCGAGGGCGCCCGCGTCGACTTCCAGGTCGGCGGCACCGGAGCCATCACCGTCTTCACCACCCGCCAGGACACCCTGTTCGGCGCCACCTACATGGTCCTGGCCCCCGAGCACGACCTGGTCGAGAAGATCGTCCCGGCCGCCTGGCCCGAGGGCACCCACGAGGTGTGGACCGGCGGTCACGCCACCCCCTCCGAGGCCGTCGACGCCTACCGCAAGCAGGCCGCCTCGAAGTCCGACGTCGAGCGCCAGGCCGAGGCCAAGGACAAGACCGGCGTCTTCACCGGCGCGTACGCGACCAACCCGGTCAGCGGTCAGCAGGTCCCGGTCTTCATCGCCGACTACGTCCTGATGGGCTACGGCACCGGCGCGATCATGGCCGTCCCGGCGCACGACAGCCGAGACTTCGCCTTCGCGCGCGCCTTCGAGCTGCCGATGCGCTGCGTCGTCGAGCCCTCGGACGACCGCGGCACCGACCCCTCGACCTGGGACGACGCCTTCTCCTCGTACGAGGCGAAGCTGGTCAACTCCGCCAACGACGAGATCTCCCTGGACGGCCTGGGCGTCGTCGACGCCAAGGCGAAGATCACCGCCTGGCTGGCCGACCGCGGCATCGGCGAGGGCACCGTCAACTTCCGTCTCCGCGACTGGCTGTTCAGCCGCCAGCGGTACTGGGGCGAGCCCTTCCCGATCGTCTACGACGAGGACGGCGTCGCCCACGCGCTGCCCGAGTCGATGCTGCCCCTGGAGCTGCCGGAGGTCGAGGACTACTCGCCGCGCACCTTCGACCCCGACGACGCCGACACCCAGCCGGAGACCCCGCTCTCCCGCAACGAGGACTGGGTCAACGTCACCCTGGACCTGGGCGACGGCTCCGGCCCGCGCCGCTACCGGCGCGAGACCAACACCATGCCGAACTGGGCCGGATCCTGCTGGTACGAGATGCGCTACCTCGACCCGCACAACTCCGAGAAGCTGGTCGACCCCGCCGTCGAGCAGTACTGGATGGGTCCCCGCGAGGGCATGCCCACCGGCGGCGTCGACCTGTACGTCGGCGGCGCCGAGCACGCCGTGCTGCACCTGCTGTACGCGCGCTTCTGGTCCAAGGTGCTGTTCGACCTGGGCCACGTCTCCTCGGCCGAGCCGTTCCACAAGCTGTACAACCAGGGCATGATCCAGGCCTTCGTCTACAGGGACGCGCGGGGCATCGCCGTTCCGGCGGCCGAGGTCGAGGAGCGGGACGGCGGCTTCTGGTACCAGGGCGAGAAGGTCAGCCGCGTCCTGGGCAAGATGGGCAAGTCCCTGAAGAACGCCGTCACGCCGGACGAGATCTGCTCCGAGTACGGCGCCGACACCCTGCGCCTGTACGAGATGGCGATGGGCCCGCTGGACGTGTCCCGCCCGTGGGACACGCGCGCGGTGGTCGGCCAGTACCGGCTGCTGCAGCGGCTTTGGCGCAACATCGTCGACGAGGCGACCGGTGAGGTCACCGTCGTCGACACCGCGCCCGACGAGGACACGCTGCGCGCCCTGCACAAGGCGATCGACGGCGTCGCGCAGGACATGGCCGCGATGCGCTTCAACACCGCCATCGCCAAGATCACCGAGCTGAACAACCACCTGACCAAGTCCGGTGGCGCGGTCTCCCGGCCGGTCGCCGAGCAGCTGGTGCTGCTGGTCGCCCCGCTGGCCCCGCACATCGCCGAGGAGCTGTGGCGCAAGCTGGGCCACACCGACTCGGTCGTCCACCAGGACTTCCCGGTCGCCGACCCGGCGTACGTCGTCGACGAGACCGTGACCTGCGTCGTGCAGATCAAGGGCAAGGTCAAGGCCCGCCTGGAGGTCTCCCCGTCGATCACGGACGCGGAGCTGGAGACGCTGGCGCTCGCCGACCCGCACGTGGTCGCGGCGCTGGGCGGCGCGCAGATCCGCAAGGTGATCGTCCGCGCGCCGAAGCTGGTCAACATCGTCGCCGGCTAGAGACACGGCTAGCGACACATAGGGGTTTCCCCTACGGGCAGGTTGGGGGTTCCGATGGAACCCCTGGCCTGCCCCTTCCGTTTACGGTGGAGGAACCACAGCCGTGGGGATTCGACGGACGCCGGAGGGGCGCACATGGAAGCCACGATTATCACGATCATGGCGCTGCTCTTCTTGTCCTTCGTGGCGCTCGGGGTGTACGTCACCGTGAAGGCCGCGAAGGCAGCCAAGCGAGGGGTGGACCGCACCATCGACCAGGCCCGGCGCACGGTCGAGGACACCACACTGCGGGCCAAGAGCTTCGGCGCGGCCGGGACGGCGAGCGAGCTGGCCCGGCTTCGGCTCTCGCTGCGCACCTCGATGCGCGCCACCCAGGAGGCACTGCGGGCGGGGGTCGGCGAGGACGCCTCGCTGAAGGAGTCCCTCGACCTGTTCCACCGGCTCAGCACCCACGGGCTCGAACTCGACACGGACCTCAAGCGTCTGGAGCGGGAGCCCGACAAGGCGTGGGTGGCCGGCCAGCTCCCCGAACTCGCCGCGCGGACCGAGCGGATCACCGGCTCGGCAGACGCGCTGCGGCGCGCCGCCCGGGAGCGGGCGCTGAAGTTCGCGGAGGACGACCTGTCGACGCTCAGCGCGCAGATCGACATCGAGGCGGGTGCCCTGCGCCACTGGGCGGCTCCCGAGACCGGGCGGGGGGCGGCCGGGGCAGCCGGTCCCGGGGCGGCGACCGGGGCCGCGGACGCGGAGGCGGCCGACGGATGGGGACAGCCCGCCCACCCCGCAGACCGGACGGGTCCGGGGGCCGACGGAGAGCGGTCCGCGATCACGGCGCCCGATCCCCGACGGGCGGCCTACCCCTGGGAGAAGTCGGCCCGCCCGGAGACCACCACCTGACGGAACGGCCCTGGAGCCGGCCGGGACGGGGCGGCGGACGGCGTCCGGTGGGGGGCGGGCTGCCGCGCGACAGCTTCGGCGGGTAACCTCCCGCTCATGTCCCGGCATGTCGCGATCGTCACCGATTCCACGGCCTACCTGCCACGCCAGACGAGGGAGCGGCACGCCATCACCACGGTCCCGCTGACCGTCGTCATCGGCGACCGTGCCCACGAGGAGGGCACCGAGATCTCGGCGAAAGCCCTTGTCGAGGCCTTGCAGAAGCGCCGGTCCGTCACCACGTCCCGGCCGAGCCCCGAGGTCTTCGCCGAGGCCTACCGCCAGGCCGCCGAGGCGGGGGCGCAGGGCGTCCTCTCCCTCCATCTGTCCGCGGAGGTCTCCGGGACCTACGACGCCGCCGTGCTCGCGGCCAAGGACGCCCCCGTGCCCGTACGGGTGGTGGACACCCGCATGGTCGGCATGGCGCTGGGCTTCTGCGCCCTCGCCGCGGCGCAGGTCGTGGAGACCGGTGGTTCCCTCGACGAGGCGGCCGCGGCGGCCGAGAAGTGTGCCGCGGAGACCTCCGCCTACTTCTACGTCGACACCCTGGACTATCTGCGCAGGGGCGGGCGCATCGGCGCCGCTCAGGCGCTGCTCGGCTCGGCGCTGGCGGTGAAGCCGCTCCTCGAACTCGACGGCGGGCGGATCGAACTGAGGGAGAAGGTGAGGACGGCCTCGAAGGCCATCGCGCGCCTGGAGGAGATCGCCGTGGAGCGGGCCGGCTCCGGCTCCGTCGACATCGCCGTGCACCACCTCTCCGCACCGGAGCGAGCCGCCGTGCTCGCGGACCGGCTCCGAGAGCGGGTCCCCGGAATCGAGGACCTCCATGTCAGCGAGGTGGGTGCGGTCATCGGCGCCCACACGGGCCCCGGCCTCCTCGCGGTCGTCGTCTCGCCGCGCTGAGACCGTCCGTCCTTGGCGACGGTCTCGTTCCGGGCGTCCTCGGGGGTCTTCGGGCGTCCTCGGGTGTCCCTCACCAGGGGGACGGAGTTTTCCACAGTGGAGTGCCTGTCCACGGAAGACGGCTGAGCTCCGCACGGGTCGTCCGTGATCTCTACCGTCACGGACATGACTCTTCGTACACGTATCGCATCGACCACCTCCTCCAGGATCTCCCCTTCGGGAGGTGCTCCGACGAGCGGGCCCGGACGGGCGCCCGGTTCGGACGGACGCAGCCGCCCCGGAGGGCGCGGCTCGCCCGCTGGGCCGGCCCGGAGGCGCGTCCGGGCCGGCCGGGCCCCCGCCGTGCCAGGAGGGGTGGTGCGGCGGCGGGGGGACGCGCTGTTCTTGACCGTGACACCGCCGGTGCCGGTGGCTGGACCGCCACCGCCTCCCCTGCGTGCTCCGGAGGTGCCGGAGGCGCCGGAGCGTGGTTCCCCGCCAGGGGTACGCGAGCGGGTGGCCGCGCTCCTCCGCGACCGGACCCCGGTGTGGGTGCAGACCAGGTGCGGGCTCGAGCCGAGGGCGCTGGGCGCGCTGACGGTGGTTCTGCTGGTGGCCGCGGGCCTCGCGGGCGGGTACTTCTGGACCGGGCGGCCCGAGCCGGTGCGCGCTCCCGAACTCGTCCGCGCCGCGTCCCCCGTGGCCGCCGCGCCCGCGCCGAAGGTGAGTGCGGGAGAGGGGATGGGGGAGGCGCCGGGAGCCGGATCGGGGCCCGGGGCGGGATCGGGTCCGGGAGCGGTGCCGGGGGCTGTGGCTTCCGGGGGGCGGGTCGTCGTCGACGTCGGCGGCAAGGTGCGCAGGCCCGGGGTGCTGACCCTGCCGGCCGGCTCGCGTGTGGCGGATGCCCTGCGGGCGGCGGGGGGTGCGGAGCCCGGCGCGGACCTCACGGGGGTCAATCGGGCCCGCGTCCTGTTCGACGGCGAGCAGGTCCTGGTCGGTCTGCCCGGGGCCCCGGGGGCCGGGCCGGGGCCGGGCGGCGGCTCCGGTCGCGGGGCCGGTGCGCCGGCGGGGGTGCCGCTGAGCCTCAACACGGCCACGGCGGAACAGCTCGACGGCCTTCCGGGTGTGGGGCCCGTGCTCGCCCAGCACATCGTCGACCACCGGACGGAACACGGTGGCTTCCAGTCGGTCGCGGAACTGCGGGAGGTCAACGGCATCGGTGAGCGCCGTTTCGCCGACCTCGAACCGCTGGTCCGGCCATGAGTCGCGACGAGGTGAGCGGTGAGGAGCGCGGCGGGCGGGAGCCGTCGTGGCGCGAGGGGCCGACCGATCTCCGGCTCGTTCCCCTCGCGCTGGCGGCCTGGGCGGCGGCGGCCTGGGCCGTGGGCACCACCGGGTGGTGGACGGTGGCCGGCGTCATGGTCTGTCTGGCGGGCGCGCTGGTCCTGCTGATGCGGGGCCTTGTGAGGCGGCGCGGGGGTCCGAAAGGTGGCCGTCGAGCCGTCGTACCGGGGACCACGCCCGGGTGGCGCCTACGGGCGACCGCCTGGGCCGGCGTTCTGCTCTGCGCGGCGGCCGGAGCCACCTCCGCGGGGCTGCACACGGCGGATCTCCACCGGGGTCCGGTGCCGGAGCTGGCGCGGGAGTACGCACGGGCCCGGCTGGAGGTGGCGGTGACCTCCGATCCGCGGCTCACCCGGCCCAAGGTCCGGGGCAACGCGATGGCGCCGGTCTCGATCGTCCTGGACGGCGAGGTGACCCGGGTCGAGCGGCCGGACGGTTCGGTCCACCGGACACGGACGCCGGTTCTGCTGATCGTGCCGTCGGGGAAGGGACGCGAGGAGTGGCTGCGGCTCCTTCCCACCACCCGGCTGCGGGTCGGTGCACGGCTCGCGGCACCGCTGCGGTCCGGGGAGCCCTTCGCGGCGGTGCTCAAGGTCGACGGAGCCGGGCCACCGCTGATCGTCGGGCCGCCGAGCGCCCTGCAACGGACGGCGGGGGACCTGCGCGCCGGGCTGCGGAGGGCGACCGAGAAGCTGGACCCGGACGCGAGGGCCCTGCTGCCCGGACTGGTCGTCGGGGACACCTCCAGGATCGGCCAGGAGCTGCGGGACGCGTTCGAGGCGACCGATCTCACCCACCTCCTGGCGGTGTCCGGCAGCAATCTCACCGTCGTGCTGCTCCTGCTCATCGGGCGGCCCGGGCGGGCGCACCAGGTGGAGCGGGGCGGGCTCGCGCCACGGATCGGGTTGTCGCTGCGGGTCACGGCGCTGGGCGGGGGAGGGCTGACGCTCGCCTTCGTGATCGTCTGCCGTCCGGACCCGAGCGTGCTGCGTGCCGCGGCCTGCGGGCTCGTCGCGTTGCTGGCGATCGGTACCGGGCGCCGGAGATCGCTGATTCCCGCGCTGGCCGCGGCTGTCCTGATCCTGGTGCTCTACGACCCCTGGCTCGCGCGGAGTTACGGCTTCCTGCTCTCGGTCCTGGCGACCGGGGCGCTGTTGACGATCGCGCCGCGCTGGAGCGAGGCGCTGCGGCGGCGCCGGGTGCCGGGGCGGTTGGCGGAGGCGCTGGGTGCGGCCCTGGCGGCGCAGGCGGTGTGTGCGCCGGTCGTGGTGGTGTTCGCCGCGCGGGTGAGTCTGGTCGCCATCCCGGCGAACCTCTTCGCGGAATTCGCGGTGGCGCCTGCGACGGTGTGCGGGTTCGCCACGCTCGCCCTGGCGGCGGTCTGGATGCCGGCCGCGGAGGGCGTGGCATGGGTGGCGGGATGGCCGGCCGGATGGATCGCGCGGGTGGCCCGTACGGGCGCCGCACTCCCGGGGGCCGAGCTGGCCTGGCCCGGCGGGTGGTGGGGCGGCCTCGGCCTCGCGATGCTCACGGCGCTGGTGGTCCTGGGGGCGCGGAGACTGCCGTACCGGGGGGTGGTCGGCGCGACGGTCGCCGCGCTGCTGTTGCTCGTGGTGGTGCGGCCGGCGCCGCTGGCCCGTTGGGTGACGGGGTGGCCGCCGCCGGGCTGGGTGTTCGCGATGTGCCAGGTGGGACAGGGGGACGCGACGGTGCTCGCGGCGGGTGGGGACTCCGCCGTCGTGGTGGACGCGGGTCCCGACCCCGTACCGGTGGATCGCTGTCTGCGCCAACTCGGTGTGCGGAGAGTGCCGTTGCTGGTGCTCACCCACTTCCACGCCGACCACGTGGCCGGACTTCCCGGGGTGCTGCGGGGGAGGGCGGTGGGCGCGATCCAGACCACGGAGCTCGAAGAGCCACCGGGTCAGGCGGCGTTCGTGCGGAGGACGGCGGCCGCCGCCGGGGTGCCGCTGATCCGTGCGGGGCCGGGCGAGCGGCGGAGGCTCGGGTCCCTGGAGTGGCGGGTGCTGTGGCCGGGGGCCGGTGCCGGGAAGGCCGGGGCGTCCGAGGGAGGGCCCAACGATGCCAGTGTCACGCTGCTCGTCCGTACCGCCGGAGGGCTGAGCCTGCTGCTCCTCGGTGACCTCGAACCGCCGGCCCAGCGGGCGCTGACGCGGGCTCATCCGGATCTGGGGCCGGTGGACGTGCTCAAGGTCGCCCACCACGGTTCCGCGCACCAGGACCCCGGTCTGATGCGAGCGGTGCGGCCGCGGCTCGCGCTCGTGTCCACGGGGAGCGACAACCCGTACGGCCACCCTTCGCCCCGGACGCTGGAGGCGTTGCGGGCGGGCGGGGCGCGAGTGCTGCGGACCGATCGGGACGGGGCCATCGCGGTGGTGGGGGCCGGGCGCGGGCTTGTGGCGGTACCGGGAGGGGGGTGAGACGTGGAATGCGCTGCGAACCCCAGATTGTAAAGGAACGCTTGTAAAGAAGTCTTTCTAAGGATACCTTTTCATCATGCCGGAGATCGCTGAACAGCAGCCCGGGGACGAGCAGCCCCGCAGTATCCGACTCACCGACCCGCGCGCCCTGCGGGCCTACGCCCACCCGCTGCGGCTGTCGCTGGTGGGACTGCTGCGCACCAGTGGGCCCTTCACCGCCACCCGGGCGGCCGAGCTGACCGGCGAATCCGTGGCCAACTGCTCCTATCACCTGCGGATACTCGCCAAGTACGGGCTCGTCGAGGAAGCACCCGGCGGGCGGGGCCGGGAGAAGCCCTGGCGGGCCACGGCCCGGTACACGGAGTGGCCGGGGCACAGCGAGGACGCCACGGTCGCCGAGGCGGCCGACGCGCTGAGCGCCGCCGTCGCGGAGAACTACTTCGCGCGGGTCACCCGGGCCGTGGAGAACCGGCACCGGCTGCCGAGGAAGTGGCGGGAGGCCGAGCAGTTCGGCGACTCCGTGCTCCACCTCACCGCCGAGGAGCTGACCGGCCTCGGAGAGCGGATCGAGGAGCTGCTCCGCCCCTACGAGGAGCGCGCGTCCGATCCGTCCCTCAGGCCCGAGGGTGCCCGGCCCGTCAGCATCCTGCGCATCGCGTACCTGGACCAGTCCGTCCCCGGCAGCGAAGAGGAGTGACGAGATGGCCCTCGTGAAACGCGTGCCGGCGCTGCTGCGCGAGCGGACCTTCCGCCGCTACTGGACGGGGCAGACCGTCTCCCTCGTCGGAGACCAGGTCTCGCTCATCGCCATCCCGCTCGCGGCCGTCCTGATCCTGGGCGCCGACGCCACCGCGATGGGCCTGCTCAAGACCGCCGAACTTCTCCCCGCCCTCCTGCTCAACCTGCCGCTCGGCGCCTGGGCCGACCGGCAGGCCCGCCGCAGGCGCGCCATGATCGCGGCCGACCTGGGGCGGGCGGCGCTGGTCCTGACCCTCCCCGTGGCCTACGCGCTCGACGCGCTGACGCTCGGCCAGCTGTACGCGGTGGCCTTCGGGATCGGTGCGCTCACCGTGCTCTTCGAGGTCTGCAACGTCACGCTGTTCGTCGCACTCGTCCCCACCGAGCGGTACGTCCAGGCGAACTCGCTGGTCAACGGCAGCCGTTCGATGGCCTGGCTCGCCGGGCCCGGGATCGGAGGACTGCTCGTGCAGTTCCTCACCGCTCCCTTCGCCCTTGTCGCGGACGCCCTCACCTACCTGCTGTCGGCCGGGTACCTGGCCCGGATCAAGCCGGTCGAACCCGCGCCGGCGCCCGTGGCCAAGGGACACTTCACCGAGGGGCTGCGCTGGGTGGTACGGGAGCCCTCCATGCGCGCGCTGTTCGCGGCGTCCGGCACGATCCAGTTCTTCAACTACATGTTCCACACCCTCTTCGTGCTCTACGCCTCCACCGAACTCGGCATCGGGGCGGGCCTGCTCGGCCTCGTGCTCGCCGCCGGAGCCGTGGGCGGACTTCTCGGGGCGGTGTGGAGCGGTGCCGTCGTCCGGCGGATCGGCCTCGGCGCCTCACTCGTCGCCGGCTTCCTCGGATTCACCCTGCCCCTGCTCCTGATACCCCTGGCGGACGGGCCGCTGCCCGTGGTGGCGGGCCTGGTGTTCGTCGCGGAGTTCCTCTCCTGCCTGGGGGTGATGCTCGCCGACATCGCCGCGGGATCGTTCCAGATGGCGCTGATACCCGACGCCGTACGGGCCAGGGTCATGGGCGCGTATCGGACGCTCAACCACGGCTTCCGTCCGCTCGGCGCACTCGTCGGCGGCCTGCTCGGCGCCGCGATCGGGCTGCGCCCCACGCTGTGGATCGCCACCGCCGGGGCCGTCCTCGCCGTGCTCTGGCTGCTGCCCTCGCCGCTGCCGCGGATGCGCGAACTGCCCCTGCGGGAAGGGGAATCACTGCCCGTCGGCTAGCGGGGTGGATCATGGGGCGGGCAGACTGCCGGTATGCCGACACACGAACCAGCCCTGATCGCCGCCTACCTGCGCCGCATCGGCGCGGAGCGGCCGCGGCGCGCGGACGCAGCCGCCCTGCGCGAGCTGCATCTGTACCACCTGCGGACCGTGCCCTTCGAGAACCTCTCGATCCACCTCGGCGAGCCCGTCGTCCTGGACGAGAAGGCACTCCTCGACAAGGTGGTCGGAGCCCGCAGGGGCGGGTTCTGCTACGAGGTCAACACGGCGTTCGCCGTCCTGCTGCGGGAGCTCGGATACGAGGTCGCGCTGCTCCAGGGACGGGTCATCGGGCCGGACGGGGCGCCGGGCATCCCGTACGACCACATGGCGCTGCTGGTGGAGACGGCGGAGGGCGAGCGCTGGCTGGCCGATGTCGGCTTCGGCGACCACAGCCACTTCCCGCTGGCCTTCGACGCCCGCGACGACCAGCGGGACCCGGGCGGGACCTTCCGGATCGTGGAGACCGCGGACGGCGACCTGGATGTGCTGCGGGACGGGAAGCCGCAGTACCGGCTGGAGCGGCGACCGCGGGAGCTCGTCGACTTCATGGCCGGCGCCTGGTACCACCAGACCTCGCCCGACTCGCACTTTCCCCGGTCCCTCATCTGCTCCCGCCTCACCGAGGACGGCCGGATCACGCTCAGCGCGCCGAAGCTGATCACCAGAGTCGGAGGGGAGCGCGAGGAGCGGATCCTCGACGGCGACGAGGAGGTGAGGAGCGCGTACCGGGAGCTGTTCGGCATCGAGCTCGACGTGCTGCCGACCGTACGTAGCGAAACCCTCAATTCGGACCCTCGGTAACACTTGCCCCGGGCGGCGGGAGCCGCGCGCGGCTCCCGTTCGCGGGTGTCGTTGTCCCCTCCTCGGCAGCGCCGTCGTCACCCAGGGCGAGCACCACGGCCTCGGCGACGTCCTGCTCCAGGTCGCGCCCCGGCCCCAGCTCCCTGAGCCGGGTGACTGGGAGATCGACCCCGCCCACTCGCAGATCGGCTTCACGGCGCGCATCGGCCTCGCCCCCGGATCCACGGACGGTTCAACAGCTTCGTGGGCGCGGTGCGGATCGCCGAGCGCATGGAGCACTCGGCGATGCACGTCGTCATCGACGCGGCCTCCATCGACACCGGGGTCCAGATGCGCGACGACCACCTGCGCTCCGGTGACTTCCTCGACGTCGGCGTCCACACGACGCTGGAGTTCTTCAGCGAGCGCTTCGTCCACCGGGGCGGCAGCCGCCGGGCCGTCACCGGAGCGCCCACCCTCCACGGGGTGAGCCGCACGGTGACCCTGGACGCCCGGTACCTGGGCCTCGGGAGCGGACTGGAAGGTGAGGCGCGGGGCGCCTGCCGGGCCACCACCGAGCTGCACCGGGAGGACTTCACCCTCATCTGGCAGACGCTGCTCGCGCGGGGATCGCGGCCGTCGGATCGAGTATCGGCATCGGCCTCGACATCCAGATCGTTCCCAGAAGGGCTGACGGATGGCGGGGCGCCGCCGGCCGTACGGAGGCGCGGCGGGCCCCTGCCCTACGGGGCCTCCAGCCAGCCCTCGTACTCGGCGGCCAGGGCGTCCAGGGCCGCCGGGTCGAGGCGGGCGTCCGGGTCCTCGACGACCACCAGCCACTGCGCGTCCTCGGCGTCGTCCTCCCCGGCCAGGGCGTCCCGCACGAGCTGCGGTTCCTCGGCCACGCCGAAACGGTCGGGGAGTTCCCCGGCGACCTCCTCGGCGGCGTCGCGGTCGGGGAGTACCAGTACGTGTCGTTCGCTCACCCCGCCATTCTCGTCCTCTTCCCGGGCGGGGCTGTCAGTGGCCCGTGCGATGCTGGACGGCGATGGCCACCAGAAAGACTTCCCCCGACGACCTCCTCGGCCCCGTGACGCTCGCCGTGGGTCAGGAGGACCTGCTCCTCGACCGCGTCGTCCAGGAGGTGGTGGCGGCCGCGCGGGCCGCCGACGCCGACACGGACGTGCGCGACCTCGCCCCCGACCAGCTCCAGCCCGGGGCGCTGGCGGAGCTCACCAGCCCCTCGCTCTTCGCCGAGCGGAAGGTGCTGGTCGTGCGGAACGCGCAGGACCTCTCCGCCGACACGATCAAGGACGTCAAGGCGTATCTGGACGACCCGATCGAGGACATCTCGCTCGTCCTGCTCCACGCCGGCGGCGCCAAGGGCAAGGGGCTGCTCGACGCGGCGCGCAAGGCGGGCGCCCGGGAGGTCGCCTGCCCCAAGACGACGAAGCCGGCGGAGCGGCTGACGTTCGTCCGGCAGGAGTTCCGGAGACTCGGGCGGTCGGCCACGCCCGAGGCCTGCCAGGCGCTGGTCGACTCGATCGGCAGTGATCTGCGGGAACTCGCGTCCGCGGTCGCGCAGCTCACGTCCGATGTGGACGGGACGATCGACGAGGCCGTCGTCGGGCGGTACTACACGGGCCGAGCCGAGGCCTCCTCCTTCAACGTCGCCGACCGCGCCGTCGAGGGGCGGGCGGCCGAGGCGCTGGAGGCCCTGCGCTGGTCGCTCTCGACCGGGGTCGCGCCGGTGCTCATCACCAGCGCGCTGGCCCAGGGGGTACGGGCGATCGGCAAGCTCTCCTCGGCGCGGGGCGGCCGGCCGGCCGACCTGGCGCGGGAGCTGGGCATGCCGCCCTGGAAGATCGACCGCGTGCGGCAGCAGATGCGCGGCTGGACCCCGGACGGGGTGTCCCTGGCCCTGCGGGCGATCGCGGACGCGGACGCGGGGGTGAAGGGCGGGGGCGACGACCCGGGCTACGCGCTGGAGAAGGCGGTCGTGGCGGTGGCGCGGGCGGCGAGGATGCGGCGGGGGTGAGCCGGGGGCCGCGGGCCGTGCGGTCTGCCGTGCGGCGCGGGCGGCTCGTCGTCGATGCGGAGTCGGGCGGTGCCGTCCGGGAGGTCCCCCACCCCGCCCCTTCCCGAAACCCCGCCGGGGGCTGGTGGTGGGGGGGAGGTGCGTTTCTCCGGGGGCTCCGCCCCCGGCCCCCTGGTAGGGCGGGGGCTTCGCCCCGCCCGTCCTGCGCCCCGTAGCTCGGCGGGGGCTCGCCCGTCTTGCGCCCCCGTAGCTCGGCGGGGGCTCGCCCGGCCTGCGGCCGGTCCAAGGGGCGGTCCGTCCGGGCCCGCCACTGGGTCCCGAGGCTGCGTCGTGCGCGCCGCTCGTTCCGGGCCCCCTACGTTGCCCCCGCCCCGCGCCACCCCCTTCGGCTCCGCGTACGGCGAAGGCCCCCCTGCTCCTGGGGAAGGAGGCAGGGGGGCCTTCGGCGTTGTAGATGGTGGGCTCGCGCCCGCGTGGCGAACGCGTCCGCGCGCGAGTCCGGGGTGGCCGGGTGGGAGCGGGAGAGAGGGCCCGCTGGGTCCCGTACGGCCGGTTACATCAGAGCTCAGCCCTGGAGAGCGGCAACCTTGATCGCCAGCGCCGACTTCTTGTTGGCGGCGGCGTTCTTGTGGATGACACCCTTCGAGACAGCCTTGTCGAGCTGACGCGAGGCGGCACGAGTGGCGACGGTGGCCTTCTCGAGGTCGCCGGCGGCGACAGCCTCACGGGCCTTGCGGATCGCGGTCTTGAGCGAGGACTTGACGGCCTTGTTGCGCAGGCGCGCCTTCTCGTTCGTCTTGTTCCGCTTGATCTGGGACTTGATGTTCGCCACGAAAAGAGCCTTTACAGGTTCGGTGTTCCTTCTGGATGCGCCTCGCAGCTGAGAGGGCATACGAGACACAGCTGTCCACAGTATCAGTCACCTTCTGGGCCGCCCAAACCGGGCGCCGGGCGACGGGCATGGGACCATGGTGTCGACGTATCCGTTCTGAACATCGCCCGAGACGAGATCCCTGCGTGCCCGCGACTCCTACCAACGTGCCCGAGCCGAGCCGTACCGACCCGGCTCTGATCCGCAACTTCTGCATCATCGCGCACATCGACCACGGCAAGTCCACGCTCGCCGACCGGATGCTCCAGCTGACCGGTGTGGTCGACCAGCGGCAGATGCGTGCTCAGTACCTCGACCGGATGGACATCGAGCGGGAGCGCGGCATCACGATCAAGTCCCAGGCGGTGCGGCTGCCCTGGGCGCCGACCGAGGGGCCGGCTCAGGGCAGTACGCACATCCTGAACATGATCGACACTCCCGGGCACGTCGACTTCACCTACGAGGTCTCGCGCTCGCTGGCCGCCTGTGAGGGCACGATTCTGCTCGTGGATGCCGCGCAGGGCATCGAGGCGCAGACTCTCGCGAACCTCTATCTCGCGATGGAGAACGACCTCACGATCGTTCCCGTGCTCAACAAGATCGACCTGCCCGCCGCCCAGCCGGAGAAGTTCTCCGAGGAGCTCGCCAACCTCATCGGCTGCCAGCCGGAGGACGTCCTCAAGGTCTCCGCGAAGACCGGCATGGGCGTCGAGGCGCTGCTCGACCGTGTCGTACGGGACGTCCCGGCCCCGGTCGGTGTCGCCGACGCCCCCGCCCGCGCGATGATCTTCGACTCCGTGTACGACTCCTACCGGGGCGTCGTCACGTACGTCCGTGTCGTCGACGGGCAGCTCAACAAGCGCGAGCGCATCCGGATGATGTCCACCGGCGCCACGCACGAGCTGCTGGAGATCGGCGTCTCGTCCCCCGAGATGACGTCCTCGGACGGTCTCGGCGTCGGCGAGGTCGGTTACATCATCACCGGTGTGAAGGACGTCCGTCAGTCCAAGGTCGGTGACACGATCACCTCCCTGCACCAGGGCGCCACCGAGGCGCTCGGCGGTTACAAGGACCCGAAGCCGATGGTCTTCTCGGGCCTCTACCCGCTGGACGGCTCCGAGTACCCGGACCTCCGCGAGGCCCTCGACAAGCTGCAGCTCAACGACGCCGCGCTCGTCTACGAGCCGGAGACCTCCGCCGCGCTCGGCTTCGGCTTCCGCGTCGGTTTCCTCGGTCTCCTCCACCTCGACGTGATCCGTGAGCGGCTGGAGCGCGAGTTCGGGCTCGACCTGATCGCCACCGCGCCGAACGTGGTCTACCGCGTCGTGATGGAGGACGGCAGCGAGCACACCGTCACCAACCCGAGCGAGTTCCCCGAGGGCAAGATCAACGACGTGTACGAGCCCGTCGTGCGCGCCACGATCCTCGCCCCGAGCGAGTTCATCGGCGCGATCATGGAGCTCTGCCAGACCCGTCGCGGCACCCTGATCGGCATGGACTACCTCTCCGAGGACCGGGTCGAGATCCGCTACACCCTGCCCCTCGCCGAGATCGTCTTCGACTTCTTCGACCAGCTGAAGTCCAAGACGCGCGGTTACGCCTCCCTCGACTACGAGCCCACCGGCGAGCAGGCCTCCAGCCTCGTCAAGGTCGACATCCTGCTGCACGGCGACAAGGTGGACGCCTTCTCGGCCGTCACCCACAAGGACGCCGCGTACGCCTACGGTGTCCGGCTCGTCGCCAAGCTGCGCGAGCTCATCCCGCGGCAGGCCTTCGAGGTGCCCATCCAGGCGGCCATCGGCTCCCGGGTCATCGCCCGCGAGACCATCCGTGCCATCCGGAAGGACGTCCTCGCCAAGTGCTACGGCGGTGACATCTCCCGTAAGCGGAAGCTGCTGGAGAAGCAGAAGGAAGGCAAGAAGCGCATGAAGATGGTCGGCTCGGTGGAGGTGCCCCAGGAGGCCTTCATCGCCGTCCTCTCCAGCGACGAGTCCTCCGGCAAGAAGAAGTAGCCGGGCGGGCGAGGAAATAGCTGTCCTGTGCAGCCAACGGGTCCACGTGCCGCGTGCGCGTGGGCCCGTTCGTTATGAAGCGACGCCCTGTAAGGCCTTACGCGCCGGTCCTCGGGCCCTTACTCTGATCCCGGCTCGAAGGTTACTCGCCAGTTAGTTACGAACCACCAGAAGGCACCGCCGCCGCCCGGAGGACGTCGTGAGCGACACACAGACCCAGATCGAGAACCGGCCGCCCTCCGTGGCGAGCCTCTTCCTTGAGCGCGTCGAGCGGACCCCGGACGCGGAGGCCTACCGCTACCCGGTCCCCGCCGCCTCCGGCGCCGGCCCGGACGAATGGAAGTCGCTCAGCTGGGGTCAGGCCGCCGAGCGGGTCTACGCGATCGCCGCCGGTCTCGTCGACCTCGGTGTCCAGGCCGAGGAGCGCGTCGCCCTCGCCTCCTCCACCCGGGTCGAGTGGATCCTCGCCGACCTCGGTGTCATGTGCGCCGGCGCCGCGACCACCACGGTCTACCCGCAGACCAACGCCGAGGAGTCGGCGTTCATCCTCTCCGACTCCGAGTCGAGGGTCCTCATCGCCGAGGACGCGGCCCAGCTGGCCAAGGCCGTCGAGCGCCGCGCCGACCTGCCGGAACTCCACCACGTGGTCGTCATCGACGCCACCGGCGTCGAGAGCGACGGCGAGTTCGTCCTCTCCCTCGCCGAGCTGGAGGCGCGCGGCAGGGCGTACCTGGAGAAGCACCCCGAGGCCGTCAAGGAGCGGGTCGCCGCGATCACCCCCACGCAGCTCGCCACCCTCATCTACACCTCCGGCACCACCGGCCGCCCCAAGGGCGTCCGCCTCCCGCACGACAACTGGTCGTACATGGCCAAGGCCATCGCCGCCACCGGCCTCGTCACCCACGACGACGTCCAGTACCTCTGGCTGCCGCTCGCCCACGTCTTCGGCAAGGTCCTCACCTCCGGCCACATCGAGGTCGGTCACGTCACCGCCGTCGACGGCCGTGTCGACAAGATCATCGAGAACCTGCCGGTGGTCCAGCCGACCTACATGGCGGCCGTGCCCCGCATCTTCGAGAAGGTCTACAACGGGGTCGCCGCCAAGGCCCGCGCCGGTGGCGGCGCCAAGTACAAGATCTTCCAGTGGGCGGCCGAGGTCGCACGCGAGTACGCCAAGGCCACCCAGGACAACTTCCGCCGCACCGGCACCGCCTCCGCGCCCTTCGGCCTCTCGGCGAAGCACAAGGTCGCCGACGCCCTCGTCTACGGCAAGATCCGCGAGGCCTTCGGCGGCAACCTGCGCGCCTGCGTCTCCGGCTCCGCCGCGCTCGCCCCCGAGATCGGCTACTTCTTCGCCGGCGCCGGCATCCACATCCTGGAGGGGTACGGCCTCACGGAGTCCTCCGCCGCCTCCTTCGTCAACCCGGGCGAGGCCTACCGCACCGGCACCGTCGGCAAGCCGCTCCCCGGCACCGAGGTCCGGATCGCCGACGACGGCGAGATCCTGCTGCGCGGCCCCGGCATCATGGAGGGCTACCACGGCCTGCCCGAGAAGACCGCCGAGGTCCTCGAGTCCGACGGCTGGTTCCACACCGGCGACATCGGTGAGCTGTCCGCCGACGGCTACCTCAAGATCACCGACCGGAAGAAGGACCT
Source organism: Streptomyces sp. NPDC034084 (assembly GCF_055575535.1). Taxonomy (NCBI): domain Bacteria; kingdom Bacillati; phylum Actinomycetota; class Actinomycetes; order Kitasatosporales; family Streptomycetaceae; genus Streptomyces; species Streptomyces sp. NPDC034084. The sequence continues at coordinate 780,401 of NZ_JBVISK010000001.1, read as the reverse complement.
GATCAAGACGTCCGGCGGCAAGTACATCGCGCCGGCCGAGGTCGAGGGCCAGTTCAAGGCCGTCTGCCCGTTCGTCTCGAACATCCTGGTCCACGGCGCCGACCGGAACTTCTGCACCGCTCTCATCGCCCTCGACGAGCCCTCCCTCCTCGGCTGGGCGGCCGAGCACGGGCTCGGCGGCAAGTCGTACGCGGAGGTCGTCGCCGCCCCGGAGACCGTCAAGCTCATCCAGGGCTACGTCGACCGCCTCAACGAGGGCCTCCAGCGCTGGCAGACGATCAAGAAGTTCCGCCTGCTGCCGCGCGACCTCGACATCGAGCACGGCGAGCTCACCCCGTCCCTGAAGCTGAAGCGTCCGGTGGTCGAGCGCGAGTACAAGAACCTCATCGAGGAGATGTACGCGGGCTCCCGCGAGTCCTGATCCCGCGCGGACCCCGCTCACCCGGGCAGTACGGGACAATGGGGCTCATGCCTTCCGTACTGCCCGATGGTGAGACCGTTCCCGACGACGGGGCGCTGCCCCCGCGCGCCCTCGAAGGGGCCGGGGAGCGGCCGCTCGGGTTCTACCTGCACGTGCCGTACTGCGCGACGCGCTGCGGCTACTGCGACTTCAACACGTACACGGCGAGCGAGCTGCGCGGTACGGGCGGGGTGCTCGCCTCCCGTGACAACTACGCCGAGCAGGTCGTCGAGGAGATCCGGCTCGCCCGGAAGGTCCTCGGGGACGACCCGCGGCCCGTGCGGACCGTCTTCGTCGGCGGCGGCACGCCGACGCTCCTCGCCGCCGGGGACCTCGTACGGATGCTGGGGGCCGTCCGGGACGAGTTCGGGCTCGCGGACGACGCCGAGGTGACGACGGAGGCCAATCCGGACTCCGTGAACCCGGCCTACCTCGCCGAGCTGCGCGCCGGCGGCTTCAACCGGATCTCCTTCGGGATGCAGAGCGCCCGGCAGCACGTCCTGAAGATCCTCGACCGCACGCACACGCCGGGGCGGCCCGAGGCCTGCGTGGGCGAGGCGCGTGCCGCCGGGTTCGACCACGTCAACCTCGACCTCATCTACGGCACGCCCGGCGAGTCCGACGACGACTGGCGGGCCTCCCTGGAGGCGGCCATCGGGGCCGGGCCGGACCACGTCAGCGCCTACGCCCTGATCGTCGAGGAGGGCACGCAGCTCGCCCGGCGCATCCGGCGGGGTGAGGTGCCCATGACCGACGACGACGTGCACGCCGACCGCTATCTGATCGCGGACTCCGTCCTCGCCGAGGCCGGTTTCGAGTGGTACGAGGTGTCCAACTGGGCCACCTCCGAGGCCGGGCGCTGCCTCCACAACGAGCTGTACTGGCGCGGGGCCGACTGGTGGGGGGCCGGGCCCGGCGCCCACTCGCACGTCGGTGGCGTCCGCTGGTGGAACGTGAAGCATCCCGGCGCGTACGCCGCGGCGCTCGCGGGGGGCCGGTCGCCCGGCGCCGGGCGGGAGCTGCTGTCGGACGAGGACCGGCGGGTGGAGCGGGTCCTCCTCGAGCTGCGGCTGCGGGAGGGGTGCCCGCTGGACATCCTGCGTCCGCGGGGCCTCGCGGCGGCGGAGCGCGCCCTGGCCGACGGACTCCTCGCGGCGGAGCCGTACGCGTCGGGGCGGGCGGTCCTCACGCTGCGGGGACGGCTGCTGGCCGACGCGGTGGTGCGGGACCTGGTGGACTGAGGCGGGCCCGCTCGCGCGGGGCGGTTCGGCCGGGCCGGCGCGCCCGGTGCGGGCAGTCGGTCCGCTGTCGACGACACACCCGGACCAACGAACGACAGTTTCCGACGAACTCGTCCGACCTTTCGCCGTGGGGCAGTTGGGCTACCCTCCTTCCTCGTGGACCAGTTGACCGCTGAAGACCCGCACCACATAGGCCCCTACCGTCTCATCGCCCGCCTGGGCGCCGGCGGCATGGGCCGGGTCTACCTCGCCCGCTCCGAAGGCGGGCGCACTGTCGCGGTCAAGATGGTGCAGACCGAGTTCGCCCGACACGCCGAGTTCCGCTCACGGTTCGCACGCGAGGTCACCGCGGCGAAGCGGGTCGGTGGGGGCTGGACCGCGGCCGTGCTCGACGCGGACACGGACGCGGAGAGACCCTGGGTCGCGACGCAGTACATTCCCGGGCCCGATCTGCACGCCGTCGTGGCCGAGCAGCACGGGCCGTTGCCCGAGCGGTCGGTGCGCGTCCTGGCCAACCGGCTCGCGCTCGCCCTGCGGGCCATCCACGAGGCGGGCCTCGTCCACCGCGACCTCAAGCCGTCCAACGTCCTGGTCACCGTGGACGGGCCCCGGGTCATCGACTTCGGTATCGCCCGCGCGCTGGACAGCATCAGCGGCGACAGTCTGCAGACCCGTACGGGCATGGTGATCGGCTCGCCCGGTTTCATGTCCCCGGAGCAGGTGCGGGGGGTCCACGTCACCCCCGCCTCCGATGTGTTCTGCCTGGGTTCGGTCCTCGCCTACGCCGCCACGGGGCGCCAGCCCTTCGGGGCGACCGGCAACGGGCTGCACGCCCAGTTGTTCCGGGTCGCCGAGGAGGAGCCGGACCTGGACGGGCTGCCGGAGGCGCTCCTCGGACTCGTACGGGAATGCCTGCAGAAGGACCCGGCACGACGCCCCACGCCGGAACAGGTCGCCGCCCGCACCGCCACAGAAGACGCCGACGAATGGCTGCCAGGCGCGTTGCTCGGCCGACTGGGGCGACACGCCGCACAGTTGCTGGACTTCGACCCGCTGCGCCCGCACACGGCCCTCGTGCCGGCCCAGGGCCCCGTTCCGCCGGTATTGGCCCGGCCCGCGCCCGCGCCCCGGCCCGTTCAAGCGCCCGCATCACCCCAGCCCGTCCGAGCGCCTGAGGCATCCCCGCCGGACGCGCTCGCGTACGCGCCCACGGTCGGGCCGGGACACGACGAAACGGCAGGCTCCCACGGCCCGACGCAGCCCCCGGACCCGCCGGGTCGCCCGGCCGTCGTGGCGGGGGTGGCAGTCGTCGTGGTACTCGTCGCCATCGGCGGACTGCTCGCGCTCCGCCCGTGGCTGGACGGCCGGCGCGGGACGGGGGAATCACCGTCGCTGAGCGCTCCGAAGACGTTGCAGGGGAGCTGGGAGGCGACCCTCGACAGGGAAAGCGGCGGCCTCCCCATAGAGGGGCTGACCGCACGCCTGCTCGTCGACGCGAAGGGCACCGTCGAGTACTCCCTGCTGAGCAGGGACCGGCTGTGTGTCTGGGACAGCACCATCACCGACTCCAGAAGCGACGCGATCAAGCTCGGCACGAGTCGGCTGAAGAGCGCGAGCCCCAAGTCGGAGGCGGATCGTTGCGAGGACAACAGCGAGGACTACGGTTCTTCCACCCAGGACGGCACGGGGGCGTTCGTGGCCTCGTGGAACGGGACGTACGAGTGGGAGGACGACCCGGGGTACTACGACTACGGCAACGACGGGAAGACCTCCTACCAACCTGACACGTTCACGAAGGCATCGTCCGCCAAGGGCGCGCTGCCGGAGAACTATCGGGGTTCGTGGGGCGGCCGGGGGCAGGACGGCACCTACCGCTTCGAAGTCACGATCGGCGAAGGGGCGACGAAACGCGACATCCGCCTCGTGTCCACCAGCGTGATGGGGGAGAGGTGCGCGTACAAGGCGCAGGTGTTCTCCCAGGAGTCGGCCCGGCTCCGCACCGCGCCCGCGGAGCTCGCGGACAGCAAGCAACCGACCGGCTGCGCCGATAGCGCCCCCTCGTTGACCTTCTGGGAGAGCGAGGAGAAGGGGAAACGGAAGCTGTCGTACGAGCCCATCGGCGGCGCGGACACCCCCCTCTTCGAAGCCGGGCACTGGGTGGGACAGCTGACCCCCCGGGGCACCTAGGGGCTGCCGCCGCGCCGCTCCCGGGGCGTGCGTGCCCACGCGCGGGCGGCTCAGGGGGCCGTGACGAAGTCGATCAGTTCCTCCACTCGGCCCAGGAGCTCCGGTTCCAGGTCCTTGTAGGACGTCACGCGTTCGAGGATCGCCTGCCAGACCGCGCCCGTGTTGTCCGGCGGCCAGCCCAGGGCGCGGCAGACGCCCGTTTTCCAGTCCTGGCCGCGCGGGACCGCCGGCCAGGCCGGGATGCCCAGGGCGGAGGGCTTCACGGCCTCCCAGACGTCGATGTACGGGTGGCCGACGACCAGGACGTCCGGGGAGGTCACCTGCGCGGCGATCCGCGACTCCTTGGAGCCCGGGACCAGGTGGTCCACCAGGACGCCGAGGCGGGCGTCCGGCGCCGGGCCGAACTCCGCGACGATCGCCGGCAGGTCGTCGACGCCGTCCAGGTACTCCACGACCACGCCCTCGACGCGCAGGTCGTCGCCCCAGACCCGTTCCACGAGCTCCGCGTCGTGGCGGCCCTCGACGTAGATGCGGCCCGCCCGCGCCACGCGCGCGCGTGCGCCCGGGACGGCGACCGAGCCGGAGGCCGTACGGGTGGGGCGCGCCGGACCGCCCGACACCGGCCGTACCAGGGTCACGACCTTGCCCTCCAGGAGGAAGCCGCGCGGTTCCAGCGGGAAGACCCGGTGCTTGCCGAAGCGGTCCTCCAGGGTCACCGTGCCCGCCTCGCAGCGGATCACCGCCCCGCAGAAGCCCGTGGTGACCTCCTCGACGACCAGGTCGGGGTCCGCCGGGACCTGCGGGACGGGCGCCGACTTCTTCCAAGGGGGCGTCAGATCCGGGTTGTAGCTGCGCATTCGGGCGACGTTATGACACCGAGAAGCGGCGTGCCAGTTCATCGCGCTGTGCCCGTACGAACGTGGCGTCCACCACCGCCCCGTGCCCCGGCACGTACGCCGCGTCCTCGCCGCCCAGGGCGAGCAGCCGGTCCAGGGCGTCCGGCCAGCGCGACGGGATCGCGTCCGGGCCCGCCTGCGGTTCGCCCGACTCCTCCACCAGGTCCCCGCAGAAGACGACCTCGCGCGTGCCCGGGACGCAGAGCGCCAGGTCGTGGCCCGAGTGTCCGGGGCCCACGTTCGCCAGGAGCACCTGGCGGTCGCCCAGGTCGAGCGTCCACTCGCCCGAGACCACGTGCCCCGGCGCCACCAGGACGTCGGCCGCCGCCTCCGCCTCCGCCGCGTCCAGACCCTGCCGTACCGCGTCCCCGCGCAGCTCCTCCCGGGCCCGGGCGCCGCCCAGGAGGTCGTCCGAGCCCACCGCGCCGAAGACCTCCGCGCCCGCGAAGACCGCCGTGCCGAGGACGTGGTCGAAGTGGGGGTGGCTGAGTGCGATGTGTGTCACCTTCCGGCCGCCCGTGAGCTCCGCCACCTGCGCCCGCAGCGCGGCGCCCTCCGCGAGCGAGGACCCCGTGTCGTACAGCAGCACCGCCCGTGTGCCCAGGACCAGGCCCACCGTGGCGTCCCACCGGGGCAGCCGTCGCCGGCCCACTCCGTCCGCGAGCCGCTCCCACCCGTACGCTTCCCAATCGATGTCCATGGGGCGACGCTAACCGGTGGGGACGCCGCCTCCTTGCCAGGAGCGACGCCCGCCGCCGTACACTGGCCGGGGATCGCTGGCACTCGGACTGGGCGAGTGCCAAAAGCGGAGCAACCGGAACGTCGACGACAGCTGGAGGTGCGCACGATGCTCAGCGAACGCAGACTCGAGGTTCTGCGCGCCATCGTCCAGGACTACGTCGGTACGGAGGAGCCCGTCGGCTCCAAGGCGCTCACGGAGCGCCACAAGCTCGGCGTGTCGCCCGCCACCGTGCGCAACGACATGGCCGTGCTCGAGGAGGAGGGGTACATCGCCCAGCCTCATACGAGCGCCGGGCGCATCCCCACCGACAAGGGCTACCGGCTCTTCGTCGACCGGCTCGCCGGCGTCAAGCCGCTGTCGACGCCGGAGCGCCGCGCGATCCACAACTTCCTCGACGGAGCCGTCGACCTCGACGACGTCGTCGGGCGTACGGTACGGCTGCTGGCCCAGCTGACCCGCCAGGTCGCCGTCGTGCAGTACCCCTCGCTGACCCGCTCGACCGTCCGGCACGTGGAGCTGCTCTCGCTGGCCCCCGCCCGCCTGATGCTCGTCCTCATCACGGACACCGGCCGGGTGGAGCAGCGCGTCGTCGACTGCCCCGCGCCCTTCGGCGAGACCTCGCTCGCCGACCTCCGGGCCCGGCTCAACAGCCGGGTCGTCGGCCGCCGGTTCGCCGACGTGCCGCAGCTGGTGCAGGACCTTCCCGAGTCCTTCGAGGAGGCCGAGGACCGCGCCACGGTCTCGACCGTGCTCGCGACCCTCCTCGAAACGCTCGTCGAGGAGCACGAGGAGCGGCTGATGATCGGCGGCACCGCCAATCTCGCCCGCTTCGGACAAGACTTCCCCCTGATGATCAGGCCCGTCCTGGAGGCTCTGGAGGAGCAGGTCGTGCTCCTCAAGCTGCTCGGCGAGGCCAAGGAATCGGGCATGACCGTACGAATCGGGCATGAGAACGCCCACGAGGGGCTGAGCTCCACGTCCGTCGTCTCGGTCGGCTACGGTTCGGGCGGCGAGGCAGTCGCCAAACTCGGCGTGGTCGGACCGACCCGCATGGACTACCCCGGAACGATGGGAGCGGTACGCGCAGTGGCACGTTACGTCGGACAGATCCTGGCGGAGTCGTAAGTGGCCACGGACTACTACGCCGTACTCGGCGTGCGCCGCGACGCTTCCCAGGACGAGATCAAGAAGGCGTTCCGGAGGCTCGCGCGCGAGCTGCACCCGGACGTCAATCCCGATCCGAAGACGCAGGAACGCTTCAAGGAGATCAACGCCGCCTACGAGGTCCTGTCGGACCCGCAGAAGAAGCAGGTCTACGACCTCGGCGGCGACCCGCTGTCGGCCTCCGGCGGCGGTGGCGCGGGCGGCGGCTTCGGAGCCGGTGGCTTCGGCAACTTCTCCGACATCATGGACGCCTTCTTCGGCACGGCCTCGCAGCGCGGCCCGCGCTCGCGCACCCGCCGGGGCCAGGACGCCATGATCCGCCTGGAGATCGACCTCAACGAGGCGGCCTTCGGCACGACCAAGGACATCCAGGTCGACACGGCGGTCGTCTGTACGACCTGCTCGGGCGAGGGCGCCGCACCCGGCACCTCCGCGCAGACCTGTGACATGTGCCGCGGCCGCGGCGAGGTCTCGCAGGTCACCCGGTCCTTCCTGGGCCAGGTCATGACCTCCCGCCCCTGCCCGCAGTGCCAGGGCTTCGGCACCGTCGTCCCGACCCCGTGCCCCGAGTGCGCGGGCGACGGCCGGGTCCGCTCCCGCCGCACGCTCACGGTCAAGATCCCGGCCGGTGTCGACAACGGCACCCGGATCCAGCTCGCGGGCGAGGGCGAGGTCGGCCCCGGCGGCGGCCCCGCCGGCGACCTGTACGTCGAGATCCACGAGACCCCGCACGAGACCTTCCAGCGGCGCGGCGACGACCTGCACTGCACGGTCACCATCCCGATGACGGCGGGCGCGCTCGGCACCAAGGTGCCGCTGCAGACCCTCGACGGCGTCGAGGAGATCGACATCCGGCCGGGCACGCAGTCCGGCCAGTCGATCCCGCTGCACGGGCGCGGCGTCACGCACCTGCGGGGCAACGGCCGGGGCGACCTGATCGTGCACGTCGAGGTGACCACCCCGAGCAAGCTCGACGCCGAGCAGGAACGGCTCGTGCGCGAGCTGGCCAAGCTGCGCGGCGAGGAACGGCCCACGGGGCAGTTCCAGCCGGGGCAGCAGGGGTTGTTCTCGCGGCTCAAGGACGCGTTCAACGGGCGGTAGGCGCTCGGCTGGGGGTCCGGGGGTCGTCCCCCCGGGTCATCAGCACGGTCGGCCGGGGCAGCAGGGGTTGTTCTCGCGGTTCAAGGACGCGTTCAACAGGTGCTGATGTACGGGACCGGAAAAGGGGCGGCGCTTCGGCGCCGCCCCTTTTCCGTGCCCTCCCGGCGGCATGACACGATGCCCATATGTCCACCACCGCACTGAACGATCTCTCTCGTTTTCCGATCGTGCAGGCCCCCATGGCGGGTGGCGCCTCCTCTCCCGAGCTCGTCGGAGCCGTCTGCGAGGCCGGGGCGCTCGGCTTCCTCGCCGGGGGGTACAAGACGGCCGGCGGCCTCTACCAGGAGATCAAGCGGGTGCGCGGGCTCACCGCACGCCCCTTCGGTGTCAACCTCTTCCTGCCGCAGGACGGGCGGCCCGCCGACCCCGCCGCCGTCGAGGTCTACCGTCACCAGCTCGCGGGCGAGGCCACCTGGTACGACACCCCGCTCGGCGAGACCGACGACTCCCGTGACGACGCCTACGACGCCAAGCTGGCGATCCTCCTGGAGGACCCGGTCCCCGTCGTCTCCTTCACCTTCGGCTGCCCCCCGCGCGAGACGTTCTACGCCTTCGACCGCGTCGGCACGTACACGATCGTCACCGTCACCTCCGCCGACGAGGCCCTCGCCGCGCAGCGGGCCGGCGCCGACGCCGTCTGCGTCCAGGGCGTCGAGGCCGGCGGCCACCAGGGCACGTTCCGCGACGACCCGGCCGAGGACGGCGCCCCCGGCACCGGGCTCCTCGCCCTCGTCACCCAGGTCCGTGAGGCCGTCGCGCTGCCGATCGTCGCCGCCGGAGGGATCATGCGCGGCGCCCAGATCGCCGCGGTCCTCGCCGCCGGCGCCGAGGCCGCCCAGCTCGGCACCGCCTTCCTGTGCTGCCCCGAGTCGGGCGCCCACCCGCTGCACAAGCGGGCCCTGACGGACCCGCTGTTCACCCGGACCGCCCTCACCCGGGCCTTCTCCGGGCGCCCGGCGCGCGGCCTCGTCAACCGCTTCATGCGCGAGCACGGGCCGTACGCCCCCGCCGCGTACCCCGAGATCCACCACCTCACCGCCCCGCTCCGCAAGGCCGCCGCCACCGCCGGCGACGCCCAGGGCATGGCCCTGTGGGCCGGCCAGGGCCACCGTCTCGCCCGCGAACTCCCCGCCGGGCAGCTGGTCGAGGTGCTGGCCGCCGAACTCGACACCGCCCTCTCCGGGCTCGCCCACAGGAGCGCCTCATGACCGCACCCGTCTTCGTCGTCGCCACCGTCCCCGGGGCCGGGAGTTTCCTCCTGGACGGGCCCGAGGGGCGGCACGCCGTCTCCGTGAAGCGGCTGCGGGCCGGGGAGGCGCTCGTGCTCGCCGACGGGCGGGGCCGCTGGGCCGAGTGCGTGGTGGTCTCCGCCGAGGGCAAGGACGAGCTGACCGTGCGCGTCGACGAGGTCCACGAGGACCCCGAGGAGGAGCCGCGGATCACCGTGGTCCAGGCGCTCCCCAAGGGCGACCGGGGCGAACTCGCCGTCGAGACCATGACGGAGACCGGCGCGGACGCGATCGTGCCCTGGGCGGCCTCCCGCTGCATCACCCAGTGGAAGGGCGACCGGGGCCTCAAGGCGCTCGCCAAGTGGCGGTCCACCGCGCGCGAGGCCGGCAAGCAGTCGCGCCGCACCCGCTTCCCCGAGGTGACCGACCTCATGACGACCAAGCAGGTCGCCGCCCTCCTCGCGGGCGCCGACTTCGCCGCCGTCCTCCACGAGGACCGCGGCCACCCCAGCGGGGCGCTCGCCACCGCCGAACTCCCCGCCAAGGGCTCGATCGTCCTCGTCGTCGGCCCCGAGGGCGGGGTCTCCCCGGACGAGCTCGCCGCCTTCGAGGCCGCCGGCGCGAAGCCGTACCGCCTCGGCCGCAGCGTCCTGCGCACCTCGACGGCCGGGACGGCGGCGACGGCCCTGGTCCTGGGACGCACGGGCCGCTGGAGCTAAGCCGTCCCCGTCCCCGTCAGGGTGTCGTAGAGGGGCCAGGCGTCCTCCTCGCGGACGCCGTGGGCGGTGGGAAGGAGGCCGCGGGCCCCGGCCTCCTCCAGGAACCGGCGTACGACACCGGGCTCGTTCAGGTTCAGGATGTCGCCGCCGGCCGAGGCCACGTCGCCCAGGCCGAAGGGATACCCGGCCACGATGCGGCCTGGGCCGCCCCGGAAGACCAGCCGGAGCTGCGCGTGGCGGTGCTCCGCGCGGCGCAGCGAGAGCACCGTCCGGCAGTCGGGGTGACGGTGCCGGACGTTCCACAGCCACACCGTGCCGTCCACGCTCAGCCTGCGCGGCGCGCCTTCCCGTCTCATGCCGCGCACCCTACGCCCCGCGCCCTGCCGCACCCGGTGGACAGCGGCCCCCAGGTGCTCCTTAGGCTGACCGCATGGCCGACGAGTCCCCTCTGATCCGCAGTCTGCGCGCCGCCGTGGCCGCCGCCCCGGGTGACGTACCCCTGCGCCTCCACTTCGCCGAACTCCTCCTCGCCGAGGGGCTGGGCGAGCAGGCCGTCGCGGAGGCGGCCGTCGCGCTCCAGCACGCGCCCGGCGACGCGGACGCCCGCGCGCTGATGGTCCGCGCGATGGGCCTGCCCCCGGCCGCCGCGCCGGCTCCGGAGCCCCCGGCCGCTCCCCGGCCCGCGGAGACGGAGAGGCCGGCACCGGTTGCCGAGGAGCCCGCCGAACCCGTCCCGGCTCCTGAAGAGCCCGCCGCGCCTTCCCCCTCCTTCGACTGGGACGCCGCCGAACAGCAGGTCCAGGACCTCGTCGGGCCCCGGTTCCTGGAGGAACCGCAGGCCGACGGCGGGGAGGGCACCGCAGGGGACGCCGACGCCTGGGACGTCGACGCCCCCGGCACCGTACGCCTCGCCGACGTCGGCGGCATGGACGAGGTCAAGGAACGCCTGGAAGCCGCCTTCCTCGCCCCCATGCGCAACCCCGAACTGCGCAGGCTCTACGGCAAGTCGCTCCGCGGCGGCCTGCTCCTCTACGGCCCGCCCGGCTGCGGCAAGACCTTCATCGCGCGGGCCGTCGCGGGCGAACTCGGCGCCAACTTCCTCACCGTCTCGCTCTCCGACGTCCTCGACATGTGGATCGGCGCCTCCGAGAAGAACATCCACGACATCTTCGAGACCGCCCGCCGCCAGGCGCCCTGCGTCGTCTTCCTCGACGAGCTGGACGCCCTCGGCGCCAAGCGCTCGCGCACCCACCACAGCGGACTGCGCAACGTCGTCAACCAGCTCCTCACCGAGCTCGACGGCATCGCGAGCGGCGCCGGCAACGAGGGCGTCTTCGTGCTCGCCGCGACCAACGTGCCCTGGGACGTGGACATCGCGCTGCGCCGCCCGGGACGCCTCGACCGCACCCTGCTCGTGCTGCCGCCGGACGCCGCCGCCCGCGAGTCGATCCTCCGCTACCACCTGCGGGAACGCCCCATCGAGGCCGTCGACCTCGGCAAGCTCGTCAAGGCCACCGAGGACTTCTCCGGCGCGGACCTCGCCCACGTCTGCGAGACGGCCGCCGAGGCCGCGCTCCTCGACTCCGCCCGCACCGGCTCCGTACGTCTGATCACCACCAAGGACCTGCTCGGGGCGGCCAAGCAGATCAAACCGTCCACGGAGCCGTGGTTCGCCGCCGCCCGGAACGTCGCCATGTTCGCCAACGAGGGCGGCCTGTACGACGACCTCCTCGCCCACCTCAAGCGGAAGCGCAAGCTGTGAGCCCGGCCGGCCCGTCCAGCTCGTCCACCGCGCTCGCCCGCGCCGAAGCGCTCTACGAGACCGGCCGTTACGCGCAGGCCGGCGAACTCGTCGCCCGGCACCTGGCGACCGACCCCGAGGACGCCGAGGCGCTCGTCCTGCTCGCCCGCTGCCATCACCGGGCCGGCGACCGGGCCGCCGCACTGGCCGCCGCCGACCAGGCGCTGCGGGCCGAACCCGAGCTGCTCGGCGGCTGGCTGATGCGCGTCCACATCCTCCTCGCCGACCGGCGGTTCCAGGAGGCGGAGGCCACCGCCCGGCACGCCGTCGCACTCGCCCCGAACCACTGGGGCACCCACTACGCGCTCGGCACCGTCCTCGCCGAGCACGCCGAACACACCCGCACGCGCGCGCGGACCGTCGAGGCGTACGAAGCGGCGCGGACCGCCGTCAGCCTCGCCCCCGAGGAGGACGCCGCCCACTTCCTGGTCGGCCTCACCGCCCAGCGGCGCGGCGACCACGCCACCGCGCAGCGGGCGTACGAGACGACCCTGCGCCTCAACCCGCAGAGCAGCGAGGCCCACAACAACCTCTCGCTGCTGCGGCTGCGCCGCCGCTGGTTCCGGCGCGGGGCCTGGACCCAGGCCGCCGAGGGCTTCGTCGCCTCCGCCGCGCTCGACCTCCAGGACCGCAAGGCCCGCTACAACCTGGAGGCCATGGCCTGGAACACCGCCGCGGGGGCACGCTGGGTCGCCCTCCTCGGCTTCCTCGCCTCCGCCGTCGCCATCGCCGCGATCCCCGGCCGCGCGACCTGGGCCGACGCGGCCGTCCCGCTCCTGGTCGGCGCCGCCGTGCTCCTCGGCGCCTGGACCGGATGGGCGGTGTGGATGGCCCGCCGGGTGCCGCCCCGGCTGCGCCGGCCCCTGCTCCTCGTGGCGCGGGGCTGCCGGCCCGTGCTGTTCATGGCGGGGGCCGTCGGGCTCCTCGGCCTCTACTCGCTCGCCTCGCTCGCCCTGTGGTCCTTCGACCCCGGGGTGGTGAGCGGATTCGGCACGCCCCTGTTCTGGGGCGTGGTCGTCACGTACTGGGTGAGCCGCTCGGCGCTCAACCGCCGCGCGCCGAAGGACTGAGGCGTGCCGGTCCCCTGTCGGAGGCGGCGGATAGCATGAGCGCGTAGTGATCGTCAGTGATCGGCATCAGACCGAGGAGGTCCGGGACATGGCCGGAGAGCCGCAGAGCGACTGCCTGTTCTGCAAGATCGCGGAAGGGGACGTGCCCGCGACGATCGTGCGCGAGACGGAGACCACCGTCGCCTTCCGCGACATCAACCCGCAGGCACCCACACACGTCCTCGTGATCCCGCGCGTCCACTACCCCGACGCCGCCTCCCTGGCCGCCGCCGCGCCGACCGTCGCCGCCGACATACTGCGCGAGGCGGGCGAGGTCGCCGCGCAGGAGAAGATCGACGGCAGCGGCTTCCGGATCGTCTTCAACACCGGCGCGGGCGCCGGCCAGACCGTCTTCCACGCCCACGCGCACGTGCTGGGCGGCCGCGGTCTCAACTGGCCCCCCGGATAGCCCGTGTCCGTCCGCGAACTGGTCGTCCTCGGAACCGCCAGCCAGGTCCCCACCCGGCACCGCAACCACAACGGCTACGTGCTGCGCTGGGACGGCCGGGGCATCCTCTTCGACCCCGGCGAGGGCACCCAGCGGCAGATGCTGCGGGCCGGGGTCGCCGCGCACGACCTCGACCGGATCTGCGTCACGCACTTCCACGGCGACCACTCGCTCGGCCTCGCAGGGGTGATCCAGCGGATCAACCTCGACCAGGTCCCGCACCCGGTCACCGCCCACTACCCGGCGAGCGGGCAGCACTTCTTCGAGCGGCTGCGGTACGCCACGGCCTACCGCGAGACCGTCCGGCTGACCGAGTCGCCCGTCGCCGCCGACGGGCCGCTCGCCGTCACCGACGACTTCACCCTGGACGCCCGCCGGCTCTCCCACCCCGTCGAGTCCTACGGCTACCGGATCACCGAGCCCGACGGGCGCCGCCTGCTGCCCGAGAGGCTCGCCGCGCACGGCATCGAGGGCCCCGACGTCGGCCGGATCCAGCGCGAGGGCAGCCTGAACGGCGTCACCCTCGACGACGTCAGCGAGGTCCGGCGCGGGCAGCGGTTCGCCTTCGTCATGGACACCCGGCTCTGCGAGGGAGTGCACGCCCTCGCCGAAGGCGCCGACATGCTCGTCATCGAGTCGACCTTCCTCGACGAGGACGTCCGGCTCGCCACCGACCACGGCCATCTGACGGCCGGCCAGGCCGCCGCCGTCGCACGCGACGCGGGCGTACGGCACCTGGTCCTCACCCACTTCTCGCAGCGCTACTCCGACCCCGCCGCATTCGAACGCCAGGCGCGGACCGCCGGGTTCGACGGCGAGCTGAGCATCGCCCAGGACCTCATGAGGGTCCCCGTACCGAAACGAACGTGACCATGCCCGTACCCAAGGCCGAACTGCACCTCCACATCGAAGGCACCCTCGAACCCGAGCTGGCCTTCGCGCTCGCCGCCCGCAACGGCGTCACCCTGCCGTACGCGGACACCGCCGCCCTCCGCGAGGCCTACCGCTTCAGCGACCTCCAGTCCTTCCTGGACCTCTACTACGGCCTGATGGCCGTCCTGCGCACCGCCGAGGACTTCACCGAGCTCGCCGACGCCTACCTGGCGCGGGCCGCGGCCCAGGGCGTCCGGCACGCCGAGATCTTCTTCGACCCGCAGGCGCACACCGCCCGCGGCGTACCGATCGGCACGGTGATCGAGGGCCTCGGCGCCTCCCTCGACCGCGCCGAGGAGCGGTACGGGATCTCCACCCGGCTCATCCTGTGCTTCCTGCGCGACGAGTCGGCCGAGTCCGCGCTCGCGACCCTGGAGGCCGCGAAGCCGTACCTGCACCGGATCACCGGAGTCGGCCTGGACTCCGCGGAGGTCGGCCACCCGCCGGCCAAGTTCCGCGAGGTGTACGAGGAAGCCGCCCGGCTCGGCCTCCGCCGCGTCGCCCACGCGGGCGAGGAGGGCCCCGCCGCCTATGTGCGCGAAGCCCTGGACGTGCTCGGCGTGGAGCGGATCGACCACGGCCTCCGCTGCATGGAGGACCCGGAGCTCGTCGACCGGCTGGCCCGCGAGCGGGTGCCGCTCACGGTCTGCCCCCTGTCGAACGTCCGGCTCCGCGTCATCGACACCCTCGCCGACCATCCGCTCCGGGCCATGATGTCGTCGGGTCTGCTCGTGACCGTCAACTCGGACGACCCGGCGTACTTCGGGGGGTACGCGGGGGACAACTTCGACGGGGTGCGGGACGCGCTGGGCCTGACGCCGGACCAGCTCCGCGAGCTGGCGCGGAACTCGTTCGAGGCGTCGTTCCTGGAGGACGACGAGCCGCGCAGGACGCGGTACCTGGCCGAGGTGGAGGCGTACGAGTTCGGCGCGGAGTAGCCGGGTCCGGGTCACGGGAGGGGACGGGGGAGGACCCTCACCCCCGGTCCGACGGCCTCGCCAGACCGAACGCCGACCGTGTCGGCCGGCGGCCGGACGACCGGACCCGGATCGGCGTCACCGTGAAGCCCGCCGCGGGGGCGTTCGCCTGGCGGGCGACCGCCGTCATGGGGGCCGCGACGAGCAGGAGCAGGGCGCAGAGGACCAGGCCCATGCCCGGGTAGCCCGCGTGCTCGGAGAGCAGGGAGCCGGTCACCGGGCCGCAGGCCACGCCGAGGGAGGAGGCCGAGCCGACCATGACCGCCCAGCGGCCGCGCGGATCCAAGGAGGCGGCCAGGCCCAGGAGGTAGGACAGGACGACCGGGTAGACGGCGTTCCACAGGATCTCGCCGGTCGCGAAGGTGGTGAGGTTCCCGGCGGACGAGCTCAGCCACACGCAGCCCGCGATGATCACCGTGCCCATGCCGATGGGGACCGCCCGGCCCAGTCGTGAACCGAGCGCGCCCGCCGCCGTGACACCGGCGAGGCCCGCGCCGAGCGCCGCCGCGAAGACCGCGCCGACGGTGACCTCGGAGAGGCCGGCCTGGGTGAGGCCGATCCGGCCGCTGACGCCCCAGAGGGCGTTCTGCGCGAGGGACCAGCACAGGATGCCCCCGGCGAGCACGGCACCGGTCCGCCGGTGCGGCAGGGGGCCGGAGGCGCCCGTGGCCTCCCGGACGGGGTGCGCCGTGGCGGGCAGCCGGCCCGTGACCGGCCACACCAGGACCGCCGCGCAGGCGATCGCCACGAGCGGCGGAGCATGGCCGGAGCCCAGGCGCGGAAGGGTCAGGTAGAGGGCGCCGGCCACCGCCGAGACCGTGAGCAGACCGAGGGTGGACGCGCGGTGCGGGTCGCGCCGCCCGGCGATCCCGGTCACGGCCACGGCCGTCGCCGTCCCCGAGCCGAGGCCCCCGAGGACCGCGCCCGCGACCACCAGCGGCACGAGGCCGGTCGCGGCGGCGGAGCCGTACCCGACGGCCATCGCGAGCAGGCCCGCGCGGGCGGCCCGGCGCGGCCCGGTCCGCCCCCCGCGCGCGGCGAGCGTGAAACCGGCGGCCGAGGAGCCGAGGAGGAGGGCGGAGCCGACCAGGCCCGCCTGGGCGGGGGTGAGGCCGAGTCCGGCGGAGAGGCGGCCGACGACGGTCGGCAGCAGGTACGGCGCGAGGTAGCCGGCCGCGAAGAGCGAGACGAGGGCGACGAGGGCGGCGGGGGCGACAGGGCCCCCCGCGCCACGAGTCCGCGAGGACATGGGCGTTCCCGGGAACAGAAGGGGAGGGGTGGAGCGCCCGGTGGTGTGCGCGGGGACACGGGGTCGCGGGATCATGTGTATCAAGCGGGAGACCGGCACGAGAAGACGGTTTCCACCGGTGGGAGCCGTGATCTGAGTCACTATGGGTTTGCCGGATGGTTTCGCGGGTATGCAAGGCGCCTTCTTGTGCGCCCCGCCCGTCACTCCACCCCCATCGGGCACACTGATCTGATCCGCACACGACCGGGGAGCCTGCCGTGACCACAGCAAGGGGAGAGCAGCCGCAACACGACGCCGGGGTCGACCCGTTGGTGTGCCTGCGCGAGCCCACCGACCCGGCGTGCGACGTCTTCCTGACCGGCACCGTCTTCCTCGACATCATCTTCACCGGACTCGACTCCGCACCCGTGCGCGGCACCGAGTCCTGGGCCCGGGGGATGGGGTCGAGCCCCGGCGGGGTCGCCAACATGGCCACCGCCCTCGCCCGGCTGGGCCTGCGGACCTCACTCGCCGCCGCGTTCGGCGACGACCACTACGGCGAGTACTGCTGGGACGCCCTGGAGCAGGGCGAGGGCATCGACCTGTCGCTCTCCCGCACCGTCCCCGGCTGGCACTCCCCGGTCACCGTCTCCATGGCCTACGAGGGCGAACGCACGATGGTCTCCCACGGCCACGAGGCCCCGCCGCTCGACGGCGCCCTGCCCGCCTACCCGCCGCACGCGCGCGCGGCCGTCGCCTCCCTCGTGCCCGGCCGCTCCGAGGCGTGGGTCGCCCAGGCCGCCCGCGGCGGCGCCAAGGTCTTCGCCGACGTCGGCTGGGACGACACCGGCCGCTGGGACCTGGCCGGTCTCACAGACCTCCAGCACTGCGAGGCCTTCCTGCCCAACGCCGCCGAGGCGATGCGCTACACCCGCACCGACTGCCCCAGGGCCGCCGCCCGAGCCCTCGCCGACAAGGTGCGCTACGCCGTCGTCACGCTCGGTTCCGAGGGCGCCTACGCCGTCGACGGTGCCACCGGCGAGACCGCCGAGGTCCCCGCGATCCAGGTCTCCGCCCTCGACCCCACCGGCGCCGGGGACGTCTTCGTCGCCGGCTTCGTCACCGGCACCCTCGCCGACTGGCCGCTCGCCGACCGGCTCGCCTTCGCCGGCCTGACCGCCGCGCTGTCCGTGCAGGAGTTCGGGGGGTCGCTCTCCGCCCCGACCTGGGGTGAGATCGCCGCCTGGTGGCAGCACGTCCAGGGCCACGCCCGGCAGGACCCCGAGGCGCTGCGCGGCCGCTACGCCTTCCTGGAACGGCTCCTGCCCGCCCCCGCCCGCGCCTGGCCGCTGCGCAGGGCGGTGCCGACCATCGGCTTCCGCGCGGGCGCCTCGTAAACCGCTACGGCCTTGTCCGACCCGAGTCGTAGGCTTGGTAACCCAGAGGCCGTCGAGCGGCGACGGCCCTGCAACGGGAGGTGTGTGCAGGCCACAGTGCCGGCCCATGACTCAGACACCCACATCCCAGAACGGCGCGCCCGGCGAAGCCCGAGCCCACTTCACCGTCCCGGCCAAACACCCGATGGTGACCCTGCTCGGTTCCGGCGACGCGCTGCTCCGCGTGATCGAGCGGTCCTTCCCGCAGACGGACATCCACGTCCGGGGCAACCAGGTCAGCGCGGTCGGCGACGCGGTGGAAGTCGCCCTGATCCAGCGACTGTTCGACGAGATGATGCTGGTGCTCCGCACCGGTCAGCCGATGACGGAGGACGCAGTGGAACGCTCGATCGCCATGCTCAGGGCGAGCGAGAACGGAACGGCGGAGGGCGGCGACGAGACCCCCGCCGAGGTGCTCACACAGAACATCCTCTCCAGCCGGGGACGCACCATCCGTCCCAAGACGCTCAACCAGAAGCGGTACGTCGACGCGATCGACAAGCACACGATCGTCTTCGGCATCGGCCCCGCCGGCACCGGCAAGACGTATCTCGCCATGGCGAAGGCGGTCCAGGCCCTGCAGTCCAAGCAGGTCAACCGGATCATCCTGACCCGGCCCGCCGTCGAGGCGGGCGAGCGGCTCGGCTTCCTGCCCGGCACGCTCTACGAGAAGATCGACCCGTACCTGCGGCCGCTCTACGACGCCCTGCACGACATGCTCGACCCCGACTCGATCCCCAAGCTCATGGCGAGCGGAACGATCGAGGTCGCGCCGCTGGCGTACATGAGGGGTCGCACCCTTAATGACGCCTTCATCATCCTCGACGAGGCGCAGAACACGAACCCCGAGCAGATGAAGATGTTCCTCACCCGCCTCGGCTTCGACTCGAAGATCGTCATCACCGGTGACGTGACCCAGGTCGACCTGCCGAACGGGACGAAGAGCGGTCTGCGGCAGGTCCGGGACATCCTGGACGGCGTCCAGGACGTGCACTTCTCGACGCTCACGTCGCAGGATGTCGTCCGGCACAAGCTCGTCGGCCGTATCGTCGACGCGTACGAGCAGTACGACAGCCGCAACGGGAAGTAGTACAAAAGCACCATGTCGATCGACGTCAACAACGAGTCCGGTACCGAGGTCGACGAGCAGGCGATCCTCGACATCGCCCGCTACGCGCTCGCGCGTATGCGCATCCACCCGCTCTCCGAGCTCTCGGTGATCGTCGTGGACGCGGAGGCGATGGAGCAGCTCCACATCCAGTGGATGGACCTGCCCGGACCCACGGACGTGATGTCCTTCCCCATGGACGAGCTGCGCCCGCCGGCGAAGGACGACGAAGAGCCCCCGCAGGGGCTCCTCGGCGACATCGTGCTCTGCCCCGAGGTCGCCACCCAGCAGGGCAAGGACGCGCCGACGCAGCACTCCATGGACGAGGAGCTCCAGCTCCTCACCGTCCACGGGGTGCTGCACCTGCTCGGGTACGACCACGAGGAGCCGGACGAGAAGGCCGAGATGTTCGGGCTCCAGGCGGCGATCGTCGACGGCTGGCGCGCGGAGAGGGGCCTCACCGGCCCGTCCCCGGCGCCCACCGTCTCCTGATCGCCGATGGACCCCTCGCTGATCTTCGGCGCGGTCGCGCTGGTCGTCGTCGCCTGGCTCGCCGCCTGCGCCGAGGCCGGTCTCGCCCGCGTCACCAGCTTCCGCGCCGCCGAGGCCGTCCGGTCCGGGCGGCGCGGGGCGGAGAAGCTCGCCCAGATCGCCTCCGACCCGACCCGCTATCTCAACGTGGCGCTGCTCGTCCGCGTCGCCTGTGAGATGGCGGCCGGCGTCCTCGTCACGTACGCCTGCCTGGAGGCGTTCCCGCAGACCTGGGAGGCCCTCCTCGTCGCGATGGCCGTCATGGTCCTCGTCTCGTACGTGGCCGTCGGCGTCTCGCCGCGCACCATCGGCCGCCAGCACCCGCTGAACACGGCGACCGCCGCCGCGTACGTGCTGCTGCCGCTGGCCCGGATCATGGGCCCGATCCCGCAGCTGCTCATCCTCATCGGCAACGCGCTGACCCCGGGCAAGGGCTTCCGCAAGGGCCCCTTCGCCTCCGAGGCCGAGCTGCGGGCCATGGTCGACCTGGCCGAGCAGGAGTCGCTGATCGAGGACGAGGAGCGCCGGATGGTGCACTCCGTCTTCGAGCTGGGCGACACCCTCGTCCGCGAGGTGATGGTGCCCCGGACCGACCTGGTCTGCATCGAGCGGTACAAGACGATCCGTCAGGCCCTCACCCTCGCGCTGCGCTCCGGCTTCTCCCGGATCCCGGTCACCGGGGAGAACGAGGACGACATCGTCGGCATCGTCTACCTGAAGGACCTGGTCCGCAGGACCCACGTCAACCGGGACTCCGAGGCCGACCTGGTGTCCACCGCGATGCGGCCCGCCGCCTTCGTGCCCGACACCAAGAACGCCGGTGACCTCCTGCGCGAGATGCAGCAGGAGCGCAACCACGTCGCCGTCGTCATCGACGAGTACGGCGGCACGGCCGGCATCGTCACCATCGAGGACATCCTCGAGGAGATCGTCGGCGAGATCACCGACGAGTACGACCGGGAGCTGCCGCCCGTCGAGAAGCTCGGCGACGACCGCTACCGGGTGACCGCCCGCCTCGACATCGGCGACCTCGGCGAGCTGTACGGCTTCGGCCCCGACGAGTACGACGACGAGGACGTCGAGACCGTCGGCGGTCTCCTCGCCAAGGCGCTCGGCCGGGTCCCGATCTCGGGCGCCAAGGCGGTCGTGGAGCTGCCGGACGGGCGCTCGCTGCGGCTGACCGCCGAATCGTCCGCCGGCCGGCGGAACAAGATCGTCACCGTGCTCGTGGAACCGCTGGAACCCGAGGAGTAGCCGGAATGACCCCCGACGAGCTGCGCGCCTTCTGCCTGGACTTCAACGACGCGGCGGAGGATTTCCCCTTCGGCCCGGACACCTCCGTCTTCAAGGTCGCCGGGAAGATGTTCGCGCTGTCGTGGCTCGGCGGCGACCCGCTGCGGGTCAACCTCAAGTGCGACCCGGACGAGGCGGTACGGCTCCGCGAGGAGCACCCGGCGATCGCCCCGGGGTATCACATGAACAAGCGGCACTGGAACACCGTGACCGTCGGAGAGCTCCCGGACCGGCTGGTCCGGGAGCTCGTCGAGGACTCGTACGACCTGGTGGTCGCGGGTCTGCCGAAGGCCGTACGGCTCCGCCTCGACCGGCCGTAGTCCAGGACCGGCGCCGCAGGCCGAGGGCGACAGTTCAGGACCGGCGCCGCAGGCCGAGGGCGACCACGACCGCCGCGCCCACCACGATCGCCGCGTCGAGGGCGATGACCGTACGCACCCCGGCGAACAGGTCGGAGCCGGTGGTGGCGAGGACGCCGAGCAGCGGGATCCCGACGGTGAGACCGACCTGCTGGGTGGTGGTGACCAGACCGGTCGTGAGCCCCTGCTCCTCGTCGCGTACGCCGGAGGTGACGGTCACGCCGTAGGCGATGATCGCGCCGAGGTGCAGCATCGACGCCAGGGAGACGACCACGGTCGCCAGGACCGCGCCGGACTCCCGGCCGATGCCGAGCAGCGCGGCGGTGAGCAGGCCCTGTCCCGCGAGCGAGACCACCAGGGTGCGGTGGGCGCCGAACCGGCCGATCACCTTCGG
Source organism: Streptomyces sp. NPDC034084 (assembly GCF_055575535.1). Taxonomy (NCBI): domain Bacteria; kingdom Bacillati; phylum Actinomycetota; class Actinomycetes; order Kitasatosporales; family Streptomycetaceae; genus Streptomyces; species Streptomyces sp. NPDC034084. The sequence goes on along the minus strand of NZ_JBVISK010000001.1, from coordinate 758,985 downwards.
GGTGACCATGCCGGCGAGGACCGAGAACGCCCCCTGGACGCCGAAGACGATGCCGGAGGCGAAGGCCGAGAGGCCGAGGGTCTCCTGCAGGTACAGGGTCAGCACGAAGACGATCGTCGACATCATCGAGAAGGTGACCAGACCGCCCACGTTGCCGAAGGCGACGGTACGGCGGCGCAGCACCGGCAGCGAGACCAGCGGGGCCGGGTGCCGGGACTCGATCACGCCGAAGGCCACGAGCAGCAGCACACCGAGGGCGAGGGCGACCGGGACGTCCACGCCGCCGAAGCCGCGCTCGGCCGCCGTCGTGAGGGCGTAGATCAGCGCGAGCAGGCCGCCGGTGACGGTCAGCGCGCCGGGCACGTCGAGGCGGGGCCGCTCGGGGGTGCGGGACTCGGGCAGCAGGCCCGGGGCGAGCGGCAGCACGATCAGGGTGAAGACGGCGAGCAGGCCCATCGTGGAGCGCCAGCCGAGGGTGTCGGTCATGACACCGCCGAGCACCATGCCGATGGTGAAGCCGAGGGACATCAGGGTGCCGGAGATGCCGAGCGCCCGGGCCCGCAGCGGGCCCTCGGGGAAGGCGGTGGTGAGCAGCGCCATGCCGGTCGGCACGATCGCCGCCGCGCCGAGGCCCTGGAGGGCGCGGCCGGCGAGGAAGGCGCCGGGGCTCCAGGCGAACGTGGCGAGCAGGGAGGCCGCGCCGAAGAGCGCCAGGCCGGAGAGGAAGAGCTTCTTGCGGCCGAAGAGGTCGCCGATCCGGCCGAAGAGGAGGAGGAAACCGCCGGAGGGCAGTGCGAAGGCGGTGACCGCCCACTGGAGGGCGGACGGGTCGAAGCGGAGGTCGGCGCCGAGGACGGGCAGGGCGACGTTCAGGACGGAGAAGTCGAGCGCCACCATGAACTGGGCGGCGCACAGCACGAAGAGGACGAGCCGGTCGCGGCCGGTGAGGGCCGGGGGAGCGGCCGGGGTGGCGGCGGGGGCGGTGGGGAGAGTGGTCGTCGTTGCCATGCGTCCACCTTCGGCGGGCGGGAACAAGGCTGGGGAGCGGGAACTTATCCTGTTGGTCGCACCACCAGGCACCGCACCAGGCGCCAGCAGGCACCGCACCAGGCGCCAGCAGGCACCGCGCCAGGTGCCGCACCCGGCATCCACCATGCGTCCAGGGGGAGGAAGCACACGTGGCCACCGCTCTCGAGAGCACCAGCGCGAAGCAGCACCGACTCGGCGAACTGCGCGAGTTCCTGATGAGCCGTCGGGCCCGGGTGAGCCCGGCCGAGGCGGGGCTCCCGGACGGCGGCGCGCGCCGCCGCACCCCGGGCCTGCGCCGGGAGGAGGTCGCCGTCCTCGCGGGCGTCGGGGTCTCCTGGTACCAGTGGCTGGAGCAGGGCCGGGACATCACGGTCTCCCCGCAGGTCCTCGACTCGGTCGCGCGGGTGCTGCGGCTGAGCCCGGCAGAGCGGCGCCATCTGTACGTCCTGGCGGCGCTGAACCCGCCGGCGCTCGAACCGGCCCCCGAGGACCGGGACATGTGCGACGGGCTGCGGCGGCTCATCGACGCGTGGATGCCGTTCCCGGCGCACATCATGGACCAGTACTGGAACACGGTGATGTGGAACGACGCGGCGGCGATCGTGCTCGGCATGCGCCAGGAGATCGTGCAGAACTGCCTGATCGCCTTCTTCACGGACCCGCTGTACCGCTCGCGGTCGACCCGCTGGGAGGAGCTGGCGCCGAAGGTCGTCGCGCAGTTCCGCTCGGCGTGCTCGGAGTGCCCGGACGACGAGGGTTTCCAGGCGGTGGTCGAGGCGGCCACGGAGGCGAGCCCGGAGTTCGCGGAGCTGTGGAGGCGGCGGGACATCCTGCCGGGCGGCCAGAACCGCAAGGAGATGGAGCACCCGCTGGTCGGCACGCTGGTCGTGGAGGCCACCCAGCTCAGGGTCCCGGCCCGCCCGGACCTGGTCATCGTGATGCACACGCCGCTCCCGGAGGCGGACACGGCCGAGAAGCTGGAGTGGCTGGTGTCGCCGGAGGGGCGCCGCGGGGCGATGTACCCGGTCGCGGGCTGATCATCCTCACGGATCTATGCTCGGCCCATGACACTCAGCAGCGAGCACGGCGACCTCGGCGCCGAGGACCTCAAGATCATCACCCTTGCGCGGAGCGCCCGCGCCCGGAACGGCGTGCCCGAGGGCGCGGCCGTCCGTGACGAGACGGGCCGCACCTATGTGGCCGGCACCGTGGAGCTGGAGTCGCTCAAGCTGAGCGCGCTGCGGACCGCGGTCGCGATGGCGGTGGCCAGCGGGGCCCAGTCGCTGGAGGCGGCGGCCGTGGTGTCGAACGCCGAGGCCGCCTCGGACGAGGACCGCGCGGCCGTACGGGACCTGGGCGGGCCGGAGACCCCGGTGCTGCTCGCGGGTCCGGACGGGCAGCTGCGGGCGGCCGTCACCGCGGGCTGATGAACGGATCAGGGCGGCGGGGGGGGGAGAGGGGGGCGGGGACACCCCACCCCGATCCCCTTTCGCCTCCCTTCTTTCTTTTTGGCCCTCCCCCCACCCCCTCTCTCCCTTCCCCCCAGGTTCCCCTTCCCGGAAAGCATGGCTCCC
>NZ_JBVISK010000001.1:507673-756372 GCF_055575535.1 Streptomyces sp. NPDC034084 | reverse complement strand
CCAATAGGGGAGGGAGAAAGGGATGAGGGAGGGGGGGCCCCACCGGCGCCCCCCCCCCCCGCCACCCTGATCCCGTCGCCCGCCCTTGTGTGCTTGTGAACGATCACCGCATCTTCTCTTGCCTTCCCCGGCGGTCTGCGCGTCAATGACAGCGGTTCGTCCGACGGACCGTCAGATCTCCATCGTTCACGCAGTGTCCGCACCCCTGCGTTCGGTATCGGAAGGGGTTCGAACCCGCCATGAGAAGCAGAAGCACCTTAGGGACCGTCGCGGTACTCACCGGGGCGCTCGCCGCCGCCGGACTCGCCTTCGCTCCGACGGCCGGCGCCGTCTCGCCGGGCACGGCTACGGCGACGTACGACTGCGGCAGCTGGGGCGGCGGTACCGCCACCCTCGCGGCCACGCAGAGCGGCACCGCCGCGACCATCAAGCTCACCTCGGCCATCACGACACCGATCGCGGTCGGTGCCGACCAGATCAGCGCCACGCTGACGATGGCCAAGGGCGGCGGTGGCACCCGCGTCTTCACCGGGAAGAAGAACCCGGCGCTCGGTGCCGGGCAGTCCGTCGTCATCGGCCCGCTCAGCGGGACCGTGGCCTCGGGCGACAGCCTCAACTCGTACTTCGCGGGGGTCGCCCTCAAGATGGTGATCTTCGGGGTCACGGTGAACTGCGACGCGGTGACGTCCCAGTCGCCGGGGCCGTTCGTCTTCGGCTGAGCCCCGCTCCCACCCCGGACCGGTGTCGCCTTCGGCGGCACCGGTCTCCGTCGTGACCTGCGGCAACACCGGAAACCCACCGATCTTGACAGTATCTGACGGGTCATCAGTCGACGGCATCCGATTCCCTTGACTTCTCCATGGCCGCAGCCGTCAATGGCGCCCACTCATCCCGCAGGAGGGGGCACATTCATGGCACTCACCCGATCCCGGGCGGCGGCCCGAAGACGGCGCTGGACCGCCGTCCTCGACGCCACCGCCCTCGCGGTCGCCGCCGGCGGCGCGCTCGCCGCCCCGGCCGGCGCGACGGCCGGCTCCCAGCCGGTGGAATTCCAGACCCGCTGCGTCCCGCCGCCGATCGCCGGCATCCCGCCCATCACGGGCGCCACCACCGCCGCGATCACGGTCGACAAGGCGAGCCCCAAGGTCGGCGAGACCGTGACCGTGACCTACACGATCACCAAGCCCGCCGCGTCCAACCCCGTCGACCTCGCGCTCCCGGCCGACATCATGACGCCCAGCGGCAAGGTGGTCCTCGGCGGCGCCCAGACCGGCACGGTCACCGTCACCGGCCCCAAGAAGAACCCGCCGGTCCCCGGCAAGGGCTCCTTCCCGGCCTTCTCCATGACGGGCACCTTCACCGCCACCGAGGCCGGATCGATCACCCTCTCGCCCGGCGACTACAACATCCACACCAGCTACCTCATGGAGCTGGACACCCCCTGCACGGTGCTCGACCCGCCCGCCCCGGTCTCCGAGACGGTCGTCGCGAGCCCCGTGACCAGCCCCCACACCCGCGCGCTCCAGCTCGACAGCGCCTCCGGCGACCCCGGCGTCCGCGTCACCGTCACGGGCAGCGGGTTCACCCCGCTCACCGAGGTCACCGTCACCGGCCGCGCCGGAGCGGCGGAGACCGCCGACCGGATGACCGTCACCACCGACAGCGAGGGAGGCTTCGCCGCGCGCCTCAAGGTCAACGACCCGGCGACCACCGGGATCGTCGCGTACGAGGGCACGGCCTGGGATCCGGGGAAGGGCGCGGGCCCCGCCGCGTACAAGGTCGTCGTCCCGGCTCCCCCGAACAGCCAGACGATCACCGCGGCCGTCACGCCGGGCGAGCTGTCCATGACCCAGGCCGGGGACGCCGTCCAGCTGTCCTCCGTCGACTTCGGCGCGGGCGGCGCGGCCACCGGCGCGCTCCGGACGGTGACCGTCAAGGACTTCCGCGGCGGCCCCGCCGGCTGGTCCCTGACCGGCAAGGTCACCGACTTCACCGGCCCCGGCGGCGCCATCGGGGCCGGGAACCTCTCCTGGACCCCCGCCTGCACCGCCAAGCCCGGCAGCCCCAGCGCCTGCGCGGCGGGCTCCGCCGGACCGGTCGGCAGCGGCGGCGCGACCCTCGCCTCCACCCCGAACGGCACCCTCACGGGCGGCGAGTTCACCGTCGACGCGCGGCTCTCCCTCGACGTCCCGGCGTTCACCGCGCCCGGCTCGTACGCGGGCGTGCTCACGCTGACCCTGTCCTGACGACTGCCAGACACCTCGGCGAGTGAGCCGAAGGGCGCCGCGGGTGCCGAGCGGGAGAACGCGCGCAGGCGGTGAGGAACGAGCCGCCGAGCACGATCGACCGTCGGCGCCCGCACCGGGCGCCCGGGGGCGAGCCGAGCCATGAGAAGAGGGGTCCGCACCCGTGCGCAAGCTCTCCGCACTCCTCCTGAGCGCCCTGGTCGCGCTGCTCGGCCTCGCGCCCGACGCCCGGGCCGCCGATAACGGCGAGTGGGCCGTCTACCCCGCCGCCTCCCGGCTCGGCGGCCGCCCGTACTTCTACCTCTCCGCCGACCCCGGGACCACGCTCACCGACCGCGTCACCGTCGCCAACAAGAGCGCCGCTCCGCTCACCTTCCGGCTGTACGGCGCCGATGCCTACAACACCGACCGCGACGGCGGCTTCGCCGTCCGCACCCAGCGGGAGAAGCAGACCGGCGCCGGGGCCTGGATCAGGCCCGAGCGGACCCGGATCACCGTCCCGGCCCGCTCCGCCGTCACCGTCCCCTACACCCTGACCGTCCCCGCCGACGCGGACCCCGGCGACCACCCCGGGGCCCTCGTCGCCCTCGACGAGCGGATCGCCCCGGGCGGGAAGGGCGCCGTCGCCGTCGGCGTCCAGCGCGCGGTCGGCGCCCGCGTCTACCTCCGGGTCAACGGGCCGACCGTCCCCGCCCTCGCCGTCGAGGACGTCACCCTCGACCAGGACCGGCCCCTGGTCCCCGGCACCCGCGCGAGCAGCGCCCTCGTCTCGTACACCCTGCACAACCGGGGCAACGTCACCCTCAGCCCGAAGGTCGTCCTGAAGGCCCGGGGCCTCTTCGGCCGCACCCTCCTCGACCGCGACCTGGCCGGGGTCCCCGCCGAGCTGCTGCCCCGCCAGAAGATCCGGCTCACCGAGCGCTGGACCCGATCCCCGCAGCTCGAATGGGGCGACGTGACGCTCACCGCCACCGCGAAGGACGTCCGGGAGACCGGCACCGTGTCCTTCCTGGCCCTGCCCTGGCTCGCCGCCTCGGTCCTCGTCGTGGGCGGCGCGGCCGGCCTCTGGGGCCTGCGGATACGGCGCCGCGGGGCACTGAGTGCGTGACGTGGGCGCTCATCGGGGACAATGGCCCCCATGAGCGCTCGCAACCAAGAAACCGAAGCCGTCCACCGGGCCGGCTTCGCCTGCTTCGTCGGCCGCCCCAACGCGGGCAAGTCCACCCTCACGAACGCTCTGGTCGGCCAGAAGGTGGCCATCACCTCGAACCGGCCGCAGACCACCCGGCACACCGTCCGCGGCATCGTGCACCGCCCCGAGGCGCAGCTGATCCTGGTCGACACCCCCGGCCTCCACAAGCCGCGCACCCTCCTCGGCGAGCGGCTCAACGACGTCGTGCGCACCACCTGGGCCGAGGTCGACGTGATCGGCTTCTGCCTGCCCGCCGACCAGAAGCTGGGCCCCGGCGACAAGTTCATCGCCAAGGAACTCGCCGGGATCAAGAAGACCCCCAAGGTCGCGATCATCACCAAGACCGACCTGGTCGACTCCAAGACCCTCGCCGAGCAGCTGATCGCCGTCGACCAGCTCGGCAAGGAGCTGGGCTTCGAGTGGGCGCAGATCGTGCCGGTCTCGGCCGTCGGCAACAAGCAGGTCCAGCTCGTCGCCGACCTGCTCATCCCGCTCCTGCCGGAGTCCCCCCCGCTCTACCCGGAGGGCGACCTCACGGACGAGCCGGAGCAGGTCATGGTCGCGGAGCTGATCCGCGAGGCCGCGCTCGAGGGCGTACGGGACGAGCTGCCGCACTCGATCGCGGTGGTCGTCGAGGAGATGATCCCGCGCGAGAACCGCCCGGCGGACCGGCCGCTGCTCGACATCCACGCGAACGTGTACATCGAGCGCCCCAGCCAGAAGGGCATCATCATCGGCCCCAAGGGCAGCCGCCTCAAGGAGGTCGGCATGAAGTCCCGCACGCACATCGAGGCGCTCCTCGGCACCCCGGTCTTCCTCGACCTCCACGTGAAGGTCGCGAAGGACTGGCAGCGGGACCCGAAGCAGCTCCGCAAGCTCGGCTTCTAGGGCGTGGTTCGAAAGTAGCGTCGTCCGCCCGGAGCCGCGCAGAGACGGGACTTTCGCAACACGCCCTAGACCCCGACGACCCCTACGCGCCTTCCTTGAGGACCCTCGTGATGAGGGTCCTCTGGGCGTCCGTCAGGCGGGGGTCGCAGCAGCGGACCGTGACCCCGTCGACGGTGATCTCGTACGAGAAGCCGTCCGGGACGCCCCGGCCCTCCTCGCCGCCCTCGTCGACGACCGTGCCGGCCAGGGCGTGCCAGTCGCCGGCGTCCGGCCGGCCGGAGGTGTCCACCTCCGCCGACCGCTCGATGCCCGCGAAACCACCCGTGCGCCGCACTCGAATCCGCATGGGCCCTGTCTACCAGCCGGTCACTCGGTGGGCACCCCCACCGCCGTCCACGCCTTCAGGACCGCCTGGATCTCCTCCCCGTCGCCGTACCGCGCCTTCGCCGCCGCCGCGGTGGCCCGCGCGAACTCGGAGAAGCGGGTCTCGGGGGTGAGGGTGCCGCCGGTCATCACGTCGTACCAGATCTGTCCCGCCCGCTCCCAGGCGTTGCCGCCGAGCTCGGTCGCGGCCAGGTAGAAGGCGTGGTTGGGGATGCCGGAGTTGATGTGCACCCCGCCGTTGTCACGGCCCGTGCGGACGTAGTCGTCCATGTGGGCGGGCTGCGGGTCCTTGCCGAGGATGTCGTCGTCGTACGCCGTGCCCGGGGCCTTCATGGACCTCAGCGCCTTCCCCTGCACGTCCGGGTGGAAGAGGCCCTCGCCGATGAGCCAGTCGGCCTGCTCGGCGCTCTGGTTGTGCGCGTACTGCTTCACGAGCGAGCCGAAGACGTCGGAGACCGACTCGTTGAGCGCGCCGGACTGGCCGAAGTACTCCAGGTTCGCCGTGTACTGGGTGAAGCCGTGGGCGAGCTCGTGGCCGATGACGTCCACGGGCAGCGTGAAGTCGAGGAAGATCTCGCCGTCGCCGTCGCCGAACACCATCTGCTCGCCGTTCCAGAAGGCGTTGCCGTACTTCTCGTCGTAATGGACGGAGGCGATCAGCGGCAGCCCGTCACCGTCGATCGAGTCGTGCCCGAAGGCGTTCAGGAAGAGGTCGAAGGTGGCGCCGAGGCCCGCGTAGGCCCGGTTGACGGTGGCGTCGGCGACCGGCTCCTCGCCCTCACCGCGAACCTTCTCGCCCGGCAGGTCGGTGCCGCGCCGGCAGTCGTGGACGGAGCGGTGCGGCTTGCCGGCGTCGGCGGGGGCGAGCGTCGGCACGGCGCCGGGCAGCGGCAGCACCCGGAACGTCCGGGCCGAGGCGTCCGCGATCAGGGTGCGGCGGGCGGCGGCGGCCACGGCCGGGTTCGAGGAGCGGGCGAGGTGCTCCAGGAGGTGGGGCGGCACGATCGGGCAGAAGACGGGCGTCTGAGGAGTCATCCCTGCAATGTGGCACTCCGTGACGGGACTGTCACGAGAAGAGACGAGGATTGGCGAAATGGAGTGATGAGTCACCTTTCGGGCTTGACGCGGACGCCGTCCCGCATACTGAAACAGGACGTCCGCCTTCCACGGACCTGGGCTATGGTGACGCACATCATGCGTTTCGGGCTGCTTCTCCTTAGCTGCCGCGGCGAGGGCCTGTAGTCGTAGGCCGACCCCCTCCCCGCGGGACCTGGTGTTGCGTTCGACAGTCGGCCGTCCACCCGCAGGACCCCGAGGAGCCCTACGCAATGTCTCAGTCGCCTTTCGTCAGCCGCCCGACGCCCATCACCAACGCGACGCACACGCAGCAGCCGTCCGGGATGCCGATCCACAAGTACGGCCAGTACGAGGCCGTGGTCATCCCCGACCGGACCTGGCCCGAGAAGCGCATCACCAAGGCGCCCCGCTGGCTGTCCACGGATCTGCGCGACGGCAACCAGGCCCTGATCGACCCGATGTCCCCGGCCCGCAAGCGCGAGATGTTCGACCTGCTCGTACGCATGGGCTACAAGGAGATCGAGGTCGGCTTCCCGTCCTCCGGCGAGACCGACTTCGCGTTCGTGCGCTCCATCATCGAAGAGGGAGCGATCCCGGACGACGTCACCATCTCCGTCCTGACCCAGGCCCGCGAGGACCTGATCGAGCGGACGGTGGAGTCCCTGGTCGGCGCCAAGCGCGCCACCGTCCACCTGTACAACGCGACCGCGCCCACCTTCCGCCGGGTCGTCTTCCGCGGCTCGAAGGAGCAGATCAAGCAGATCGCGGTGGACGGCACGCGGCTGGTGATGGAGTACGCGGAGAAGCTGCTGGGCCCGGAGACGACCTTCGGCTACCAGTACAGCCCCGAGATCTTCACCGACACCGAGCTGGACTTCGCCCTGGAGGTCTGCGAGGCCGTCTGTGACGTCTGGCAGCCGGGCCCGGGCCGCGAGATCATCCTCAACCTGCCCGCCACCGTGGAGCGTTCGACGCCGTCCACGCACGCGGACCGGTTCGAGTGGATGTCCCGGAACCTGACCCGCCGCGAGTACATCTGCGTCTCCGTCCACCCGCACAACGACCGCGGCACGGCCGTGGCGGCGGCCGAGCTGGCGATCATGGCCGGCGCCGACCGCATCGAGGGCTGCCTGTTCGGCCAGGGCGAGCGGACCGGCAACGTCGACCTGGTGACGCTGGGCATGAACCTGTTCTCGCAGGGCGTCGACCCGCAGATCGACTTCTCCCAGATCGACGAGATCCGCCGTACCTCCGAGTACTGCAACCAGATGGAGGTCCACCCGCGCCACCCCTACGCGGGCGACCTGGTCTACACCGCCTTCTCCGGCTCCCACCAGGACGCCATCAAGAAGGGCTTCGACGCCATGGAGGCCGACGCGGCCGCCCAGGGCAAGACCGTCGACGAGATCGAGTGGGCGGTGCCGTACCTGCCGATCGACCCGAAGGACGTGGGCCGCTCCTACGAGGCCGTCATCCGGGTCAACTCGCAGTCCGGCAAGGGCGGCATCGCGTACGTCCTGAAGAACGACCACAAGCTGGACCTGCCCCGCCGCATGCAGATCGAGTTCTCGAAGATCATCCAGCAGAAGACCGACACCGAGGGCGGCGAGATCACGCCGGCCGCGATCTGGTCCGTCTTCCAGGACGAGTACCTGCCCAACCCGGACAACGCCTGGGGCCGCATCCAGCTGCGCTCCGGCCAGACCACCTCCGACACGGACGGCACGGACACCCTGACCGTCGAGGCGGTCGTCGACGGCGCCGACACCGTCCTGACGGGCTCCGGCAACGGTCCGATCTCCGCGTTCTTCGCCGCGCTGCAGTCCATCGGCGTCGACGCCCGCCTGCTGGACTACCAGGAGCACACGATGAGCGAGGGCGCCTCCGCGCAGGCCGCCTCGTACATCGAGTGCGCCATCGACGGCAAGGTCCTGTGGGGCATCGGCATCGACGCCAACACGACCCGCGCCTCCCTGAAGGCGGTCATCTCGGCGGTCAACCGCTCCGCCCGCTGACCCACGCTCCGTACGGTGCCCCGTCCCCTCCACGAGGGGGCGGGGCACACCCCCGAGACCCCCGCGCCCACCGACACCCCCGCCCCCTCCCCGTCGGGCACCACCACCCCGGGGCCCGGGAGCACGCCGACCGCTCCGGAGGACTCCGCGTCACCGTCGGCCCCGGCCGCCCCGGGCGAGACCCCCGGCGGAACCCCGACCGCCACGGCGTCGACCCCCGCTCCGTCCGCCACCCCGGAGGGTGATCTCGCGACGACCGGTTCGGCCATCGGACCGGGCGCGATCGGCGCCGCCGTGGCCGCCGTCGCCGTCGGCGGCGGCTTCCTGGCCTCTGCGAAGCGCCGTCGCCGGGCCTCCTGAGCGCTCCCCGGGCGGTGACGTGTCTCGGCCATCTCCGCGGCGAAGTCATGACGGGGTGCTGACGCCACATCAAGGATGTGGCTAACATCACGCCAACGCCGGCAGTGCAGCCGGGCCGTTGAGGAGGTGCGTGTGCGGTCTGCCCGGAATCCACGTGGTGCGAAGGTGACCGTCTGCGGGATCCGCACCTCCTGGAACACCGTCGGAGACGGCGAGTTCTTCTGCGAGGAGTGCGGAGGCGACCGCAACTACCGGCGCCGCACCGGCCGCCGCAGGTTCGCCGTCCTGGGCGTCCCCGTCCTGCCCCGGGGCTGTACCGGCCCCGTCGTCGAGTGCGCGGCCTGTCACACGCACTTCGGTACGGAGGTGCTCGACCACCCGACGACGAGCCGTTTCGCGGCGATGCTGCGGGACGCCGTGCACACCGTCGCCCTGGCCGTCCTCGCGGCCGGCGGCACCGACTCCCGCGAGGCCCTGGACCGGGCCGTCACCGCCGTCCGGTCCGCCGGCTTCGACGGGTGCACGGCCGTCCAGCTCGTCGACCTCGTCGAGGCCCTGGAGGCCGACACCGGGCGTTTCATGCCCGAGGTGAACCCCGAGGGCACGATCCTCTCGATCGAGCTCCACGAGGCCCTGGAGCCGCTCACCCCGCACCTCGCCCCCGCCGGGCGGGAGTCGATCCTGCTCCAGGCCGCCCGGATCGCGCTCGCGGACGGTGCCTACACCCCGGCCGAGACCGAGGTCCTCGGAACCGTCGGGAACGCGCTGGCGCTCCCTCCCGAGGACACCGTCCGCCTCCTCGCCTCGGCCAGGACGGTGCCGTAGCCGCCCCGTCGGGGCGTTCAGACCAGGCCGTGGGCGTACGCGTAGGCCGTCGCGGCGGCGCGGGAGCCCACTCCCAGCTTCGCGGCGATGCTGTTCAGGTGCCGGGTCACCGTGTGCTCACTGATCACCAGGGCCTGCGCGATGCCCCTGTCCGTCCCGCCCGAGGCCGCGAGCCGCAGCACCTCCGCCTCCCGGGCGGTCAGCCCGCCCGGCAGCCGCCGCCGCGCCCCGCCCGTCAGCAGCGCCGCCGCCCGCCGGGCCTCCGGCTCCGCCCCGAGCCGCTCGAACACCGCCCGCGCCGCGCCCAGCTCCCGGCGGGCCGCCTCCTCGTCGCCCACCCTCCGGTCGGCCGCCGCGAGCACCGTCCGCACCCGCGCAGCCTCGTACGGCACCCGCAGCTCCAGCCATCCGGCGAGCGCCCGGCGCAGCAGCCGCAGGGCGGGCTCCGGCCGGGCCTCCGCCTGCGCCACCGTCCCCCGCGCCGTGTCCGCCATCGCCCGCAGCAGCGGGACGTCCCCGGCCAGCACCTCCAGCTCCGCCGCCGCGCCCGCCGCCCCGGGCACGTCACGGACGGCGAGCGCCACCTCCGTACGGGCGGCGAGCAGCCGGGCCCGGCCGAGGAGGTCGTGGCGACGGTCGCTCTGGCAGGCGAGCGCCAGGTCGACCCCGGCCACCGCCGCGTCGGTCCGCCCCTGCGCGAGGCGCAGCAGCGCGAGGCCCGGCTGCGGGATGCGGCCCAGCTCGTGGGCGTGCGCGTAGGAGACGGCGGCCTCCTCGAGGCGGCCCTGGCGCCGCTGGACGTCGCCGGCGACGTAGTACGCGGCGGCCGCCGACCCCAGGCAGTCCACCGGCACCTCCCGGCAGACCCGGTGGGCCTCCGCCTCCGCGAGCGCCCACGCCCCGAGGAGGTCGAGCACCTCGACCCGGCGCGCCCGGCACACCCCGCGGAAGGGGTTCTCGCCGGAGGGGACGGCCATGGGTACGGAGACGGGGGCGGGGTCTTCCGGGGAGTCGGGGGCGGCGACTGAACCGGGTCTGCTCGCCGCCGCGTCCGCCGGGCGGCCCGTCCAGGGGGGCGCGCACCATTCCATCGCCGCGTTCGTCCACTCCACCGCGCGGCCGAACTCCGCCGCCTCCATGCACCGGGTCAGTACGAGGCAGTAAAGCCGGCCCGTGAACAGGCCGCTCAGTTCACCCGCCGAGACCGCGCCCATCGCGTCGTCCAGGCGGGCGAGGGCCTCGGCGCGGCGGCCGGTCGCGAAGAGGACCGAGGCCTCGGCCTGGCGGCTGAGGGCGAGGAGGTCCGGGCTGCCCGAGCGGACGGCGAGCCCTGTCATCCGGCGGGTCGCGGCGAGGGCCGCCGCTCCGTCGCCGTGGGCCGCCGCCGCCTCCGCGTCGGTCCACGCGAGGAAGCACTGCTCGGGGCAGGGCGGCCGGTCGTCCAGGTGGTGGTGGGCCCGGTGGAGCCAGCCGGACGCGGCGGCGGGCCGGCCGAGGCCCTCGTACTCGTACGACAGCCACCAGGAGGCGAGCCCCGCGCCCCGGTGGTCGCCGCCCGCCACGTACGCCGCGTGCGCCCGCAGCCGGGCCGCGACCGACTCGTCCACCTGGCCCGCCCACCAGGCCGCGTCGGCCAGGGTCATCAGGTCGTCGGCGGTCAGCGCGCGCGAGGGGTGCGCGTCGTGGGCGTGCAGCAGTTCGTACGCCTCGGCCCAGGACTCCCGGGCCGCCGCGGCCCTCGCCCGGGTGATCGGGTCGATCGTGGGTGCGGACACGGCCCTCACCTCTTCCGGGTCCTTCCAGCGTAGGACCGGGAGGGGGCGAGGGCCCCGCGGGCGGCTACTCGATCGCGCCGCTCGCGCGCAGCATGTCCTCGCGCTCGACGATCTTCACGCGCTCGCGGCCCTGGGGCTCGCCGAGCGCCTTCTCGGCGGCGTCGAGGGCGTACCAGCCCTCCCACGTCGTGTACGTGACGCCCTTGCCCTCCAGGAAGGACACGACCGCGTCCTCCTCCGGGGTCTCCGGCGTGAGCAGGCGCCCGTTCGCGAAGTCGTCCAGGAGGTTCGCGACGGTCTCGTTGGCGTCGCCCTTGGTGTGGCCGATGAGGCCGACGGGGCCGCGCCGGATCCAGCCGGTGCAGTACGTGGAGGCCATGTGCTCGCCGGTCTCCTCGATGACGCGGCCGCCCTGGTCCGGGACGGTGCCGGAGACGGCGTCCCAGGGGAGCTTGGGCAGCTCGTCGGAGAGGTAGCCGACGGCGCGGTACACGGCCTGGACGTCCCAGTCCGTCGTCCGGCCGGTGCCCTTGACGTTGCCCGTGCCGTCGAGCTCGGTGCGCTCGGTGCGCAGGCCGACGACCTGTCCGTCCTCGCCGAGGATCTCGACGGGGGACTCGAAGAAGTGCAGGAAGAGCTTGTGCGGACGGTCGCCGGCGTCGCGGATCGCCCAGTTCTCCAGGGTCTTGGCGACCATGTCGGTCTGCTTGTTCTTGCGGCGCTCGGCGATCGAGCCCTCGTCGTAGTCGATGTCCTCGGGGTTGACGATGACCTCGATGTTCGGCGAGTGGTCCAGCTCGCGCAGTTCCATGGGGCTGAACTTCGCCTGCGCCGGGCCGCGGCGGCCGAAGACGTGGATCTCGGTGGCCTTGTTGGCCTTGAGGCCCTCGTAGACGTTGGCCGGGATCTCGGTCGGGAGCAGCTCGTCGGCCGTCTTGGCGAGGATGCGGGCGATGTCGAGGGCCACGTTGCCGACGCCCAGGACGGCGACCTTCCCCGCCTTCAGGGGCCAGGTGCGCGGCACGTCCGGGTGACCGTCGTACCAGGACGCGAAGTCGGCGGCGCCGTACGAGCCGTCCAGTTCGACGCCCGGGATGCGGAGCTCGCGGTCGAACATGGCGCCGGTGGAGAAGACCACCGCGTCGTAGAAGGAGCGCAGGTCGTCGAGGTGGACGTCGGTGCCGTAGTTCACGTTGCCGAAGAGGCGGACCTGCGGCTTGTCGAGGACCTGGTGGAGGGCGGTGATGATGCCCTTGATGCGGGGGTGGTCGGGGGCGACGCCGTAGCGGATCAGGCCGAAGGGGGCCGGCATGCGCTCGAAGAGGTCGATCGACACGCCCGGCTCGGCGGCGGCCTCGGACTTCAGCAGCGCATCGGCGGCGTAGATTCCGGCGGGGCCGGCGCCGACGATCGCGACCCGGAGAGGGCGGGGCATGACGGGGTTTCCCTTCGCAAGCGACATGGCGGCGAGGCCGCCGACACTTAGGTCACCCTAAATAACCCCTCGCGCGGAGTGGTACCCGCCCCCGGTCTATGGCCTCATAAGGTGGACTTATGACTTCCATAAGTACCCCTAGGCGGGCGCGGAGAGGTCGATCGTGCCGAGGAGTATCTGGACGGTGATCCCGATCAGGGTGGCGAACGAGGAGAGCCCGCCGAGGGTGAGCAGGAGTCCGGTCCCCAGCTCCCCGCGCCGGAGGAGCGCCGTCCTCGGGAGGACGACGTTCCCCGGGTCCTCGGGGTCGTAGCTGACCTTGACGGCCACGCGGCCGGCCCAGGTGAACACGTTGCGGATCAGGCCCGAGGGGTCGGTGTACAGGTACATCCCCGGCCGCTCCGGGACCTCGGCGGCGAAGGTCGTGATGCCGTACCGGGTCAGGCGCCACTCGCGGTACCAGTTGACCAGGGCGTTCCCCCCGGCGACGAGGCATCCCGAGCCGACCAGGCCCAGGGGCACGAAGAGGACCACGGCGACCGGCTGCCCGCCGACGGAGGCGAGCACGCACAGGGCGATCACCAGCGTCAGGAGCCCGGCCGTCCACCACGTCACGAACCGCCGCTTCCGCGCCCGCCTGCTCAGCGCGAACCGGCGCGTCTCGACGAGAGCGGACCCGTCGGCCGCCGTGTCCCGGCCCTCCGCCCCGGGCAGGGCGGCGTTCACCGTCGCGGCGAACAGGGCGGCTCCGGCCTCGCTCACCCCGTCGACCCGGTGCGCGGCCGGTACGGCTCCGGCCGGCGCCGTCAGCTCGACCGTGACCGACCGCCCCTCGACCCGGACCTCCCGGATCGCGGCCAGGGGAATGCGCGCCTCCTCCTGCGGCCGGCTCAGGAGCACCGCGTCACCGTCGAGTTGGAGGGAGACCTTCTTGGCGCCCTGGACCACCGGCGCGGACGGGCTGATCGTCATCTGGCGATGCCGTCGACGAAGGCGGACCAGGCGGCGGCGGGCACGACCAGGACGGGACCGTCGGTGACCTTGCTGTCCCGGACGGGGACGACACCGGGGACGTCGTCGAGGACCTCGACGCAGTCTCCGCCGGACCCGTTGCTGTAGGTGCTCTTGCGCCAGGCGGCGCCGACGAAGTCGTACGCGACCTCGACGCAGTCGCCGCCCTGACCGTTGCTGTAGGAACTCTTGAACCAGTGGGCGTTGCTCAGGTCGTACTGGCGCATCGTCTGTAGTCCTCCGCCGCCGACTCGATCAGGGTCAGGGACGCCTCCGGCGACAAGGTGGCGACCCTGAGCAGATCGTAGGCGCGCTGTGCCTGCTTCACCACTGCCGGATCGTCCAGGAGCGTCCCCGAAAACTCGGTCTCCGTATAGGCCGTTGGCGGTGCGTCGTCGAACTCCAGGAGCTTGAGCGAGCCGGTCATGAACGCGTGCGCGCCTGCGGACCGTGGAAGCACTGTCACCAACACCCACCGCTCCCTCGCCAGGGTGATGATGTGATCCAGCGTCGTGGCCATCACCTCCGGGCCGCCCACAGGGGTGAGTAGCGCGTTCTCGTGCAGGATGACCCAATACTCGGGTCTTGTAGCGTCCGTGAGGATCCTCGCTCGGTCCATCCGGGAGCTGACCTTCTCCTCGACGTACTCCTCCGTTGCGAAGGGGTTCGCCGCCACCGTCACCGCCCGCGCGTACTCCGCCGTCTGCAGCAACCCCGGCACCACCGTCGGCGCGAACTCGCAGATCCGCGTCGCCACCCGCTCCAGCTCCGCCACCTCGCTGAAATAAGCGGCGTACGGCGACCTGTTGATGAGCTTGCGCCACGTACGTTCGAAAATACCGCCGGTTTGTAGGACCTCGTCGATTCGCTGCGCCACATCCAGCTGCGGCTTTCGAATTCCCTGCTCGAACAGGCCGATGTACGCCCCGGATACGAACACCCGTCTGCCCAGTTCGCCCTGGGAGAGGCCCGCCGCCTCCCGGCGTTCCTTGAGGAGCTCGCCGAAGAACTCCCACGCGTCCTGCTGCTTGCTTCTGGCCATGGATTAACTCCCCAACCCTACGCCGCAGTTGTATGGCCTGCGCATCTGCCGATTCTACGGATCCGCCCCCACCCTGGTGAGGCGAAGCGGGAAATGGATTCAGAAAGGCATACGTTGGTGAAGGAAGACATCATGAAGACGACCACGGGGGCCATCGAAGCCGCAAACGAGGCAGTGACGGAATTGCGCGAGGCGCTCGCGAGGGCAGGAATCACGATCCCCTCGCTCGGGCTCGACGTCGTCACCCTCGCCGCCGATCCTCCGAGGCCGCTCGTGGAATTGGGATGCTGCACGGTGGAAACGGCCCGGCTCCTCGCCGCCGCCGTCCTGCCGAGGGAGGAGAGCCGCTCATGACGCTGCCCATCGGGTCGTACGTCGTCGAGATCCGCACCGGACGGGTCGGGAGGCTCATGGGGCGCGAGGGCCCCTACGTCCAGATCCGCCCGCTGGGCGGCGGGCGGGAGTGGGACGTCGAGCCCGAGGGGGTGCGGGAGGCCACCTCGGCCGAGCGACTGAGCGCGGCCACGGCACACGTCAACGCCCGGAGCCGGGGCGAGGTGCCCTGAGCCCGGCTCCGTGAGACCCGGCAGGGACCACGGCCGTCGTGCGCGAGAATGGGCGCATGAGTCTGTTCCGCGACGACGGCATCGTGCTGCGCACCCAGAAGCTGGGTGAAGCGGACCGCATCATCACGATCCTCACGCGCGGTCACGGCCGCGTACGCGCTGTCGCGCGGGGCGTGCGCCGGACGAAGTCGAAGTTCGGGGCGCGCCTCGAACCCTTCTCGCACGTGGACGTGCAGTTCTTCGCCCGGGGGAGTGAGCTGGTCGGGCGTGGCCTGCCGCTGTGCACGCAGAGCGAGACCATCGCCGCGTACGGCGGCGGGATCGTCACCGACTACGCCCGGTACACGGCGGGCACGGCCATGCTGGAGACGGCGGAGCGGTTCACCGACCACGAGGGCGAGCCGGCCGTGCAGCAGTACCTGCTGCTCGTCGGCGGCCTGCGGACGCTCGCCCGGGGCGAGCACGCGCCGCACCTCATCCTGGACGCCTTCCTCCTCCGCTCCCTCGCCGTGAACGGCTACGCGCCCAGCTTCGACGACTGCGCGAAATGCGGACTCCACGGGCCGAACCGGTTCTTCTCGGTCGGGGCGGGCGGGGTCATCTGCGGCGACTGCCGGGTGCCCGGAAGCGTCGTACCCTCTGCGGAGGCCATCGGCCTGCTCAGCGCGCTGCTCACCGGCGACTGGGCGACGGCGGACGCGTGCGAGCCGCGTCACGTCAGAGAGGGCAGCGGACTCGTGTCCGCCTATCTGCACTGGCACCTGGAGCGCGGCCTGCGCTCCCTGCGGTACGTAGAGAAAAGCTAGGAGAGACCACTCATGGCCATCGCACGACTCCTCGGGCGCCAGCGTCGGGAGTACAGGACCCCCGAGCCGCACCCCTCCGGTGCCCGCCCGCCGAAGCTCCAGAGCGAGCTCGTCCCGGAGCACGTCGCGATCGTCATGGACGGCAACGGCCGCTGGGCCAAGGAGCGCGGGCTGCCGCGCACCGAGGGGCACAAGGTCGGCGCCGAGCAGGTGCTCGACGTGCTCCAGGGCGCGATCGAGATGGGCGTGGGGGCGATCTCGCTGTACGCCTTCTCCACCGAGAACTGGAAGCGCTCGCCCGAGGAGGTGCGCTTCCTCATGAACTTCAACCGCGACTTCATCCGCAAGACCCGCGACCAGCTCGACGAGCTCGGCATCCGCGTGCGCTGGGTGGGCCGCATGCCCAAGCTGTGGAAGTCGGTGGCCAAGGAGCTCCAGATCGCGCAGGAGCAGACCAAGGACAACACGAAGCTGACGCTGTACTTCTGCATGAACTACGGCGGTCGCGCGGAGCTCACGGACGCGGCGCAGGCGCTCGCGGAGGACGTGAAGGCGGGCAGGCTCGACCCGGCGAAGATCACCGAGAAGACCATCCAGAAGTACCTGTACTACCCGGACATGCCGGACGTGGACCTGTTCCTGCGCCCGAGCGGCGAGCAGCGCACCTCCAACTACCTGATCTGGCAGAGCGCCTACGCCGAGATGGTCTTCCAGGACGTGCTGTGGCCGGACTTCGACCGGCGCGACCTGTGGCGGGCCTGTGTCGAGTTCGCCCAGCGCGACCGCCGCTTCGGTGGCGTCGACCCGGCCGACATGGCCGTCCTCGACAAGGCCTGAGCCGGCCGTGGGGGAGGGGATGGAGCTCGTCTACTCGGCGGAGTTCGCCGAGGTGCACGAGGCGGTACGGGTGAGGCTGCGGGCGACCCGCTGGTGGCGGCTCATGAGGTGGGTCGCGTGGGGCGGCGGTGTGCCGGCCTGGCTCGTCGCCGGGCTCGCCCTGTCGGCCGGGGACCCGGGCGAGGCGGTCCTGCTCGCGTTCCTCGGCCTGGTGGCCGTGACCGCCGTCGAGCTGATCCCGTGGGCGACGGCCCGGAGCCTGTTCCGGCTGATCCGGGCCCAGGGCGACGCCCGCGCGTTCGTGGACGAGGACGGCGGGCGCTGGACCTCCCGGGACACCGACACCACGATCCGGTGGGCACTGTTGTCCCGGTACGCGGAGACGCCCCGGCTCTTCGTCCTGTTCACGGACCGCACGTCCGGGACCGGTTTCGCGTACCTTCCCAAGCGCGGGCTCGCCGGCCCGGCCGACGCGGACCGGCTGCGGGCGCTCCTGGACCGGCACGCCGTACGGGTGTGACGACAGACGAGGGGCCCGCACCGGAATCGATCCGGTGCGGGCCCCTCGTATGTCAGGTCACTTCCCCGCGCACTCCGCGCAGGTGCCGAAGATTTCGACCGTGTGCGCCACGTTCACGAAGCCGTGCTCGGACGCGATCGTCTCGGCCCACTGCTCGACCATCGGGCCCTCCACCTCCACGGCCTTGCCGCAGACGCGGCAGACCAGATGGTGGTGGTGGTCGCCGGTCGAGCAGCGGCGGTAGACCGTCTCGCCGTCGCTGGTGCGCAGCGCGTCGACCTCGCCCGCGTCCGCGAGGGACTGGAGCGTGCGGTAGACGGTCGTGAGGCCGACGGAGTCGCCGCGGTGCTTGAGCATGTCGTGCAGCTCCTGGGCGCTGCGGAACTCGTCCACCTCGTTCAGTGCCGCCGACACTGCGGCCCGCTGCTTGGTCGAGCGGCCGCGTACGGGGGGTCCTGCCGTCGCCACGGGGGCCTCCTTGGATGCTTGTCTGCCCCGCCATTCTGCCAGCCCCCCGTGCCCCCGGGATCAGACGCGGATCAGACCTTCACGTCGTCGGAGGGCCGCCGGGTGGCCGGAACCTGCGCGTCGCAGTCCCTGGTGGCCACTTCGGCCGCCCGGGCCCGCCGCTTGGCGAGTGGCGTGGCGAGCAGGGTCAGGACGATGAAGACCCCGATCGCGTACAGGACGATCGTGGCCCCGGGCGGCACGTCCTGGTAGTACGAGGTGACCGTGCCCGCCAGGGTGACGGTGATGCCCGTCGCCACCGCGAGGACGAAGGTCGCGCGGAAGGACTTCGACAGCTGCTGGGCCGCCGCCACGGGCACCACCATGAGCGCGCTGACGAGGAGCAGGCCGACGACCCGCATGGCGACCGTGACGGTCACGGCGGCGGTGACGGCGATCAGCAGGTTCAGGGCGCGCACCGGCAGGCCGGTGACCCGGGCGAACTCCTCGTCCTGGCTGACGGCGAAGAGCTGCCTGCGCAGGCCGACCGTGACGAGGACCACGAAGGCGGCGAGGACGCTGATCGCGGTGACGTCCTCGGTGGACACGGTGGAGAGTGAACCGAAGAGGTACGAGCCGAGGTTGGCGTTGGAGCCGGTCGGCGAGAGGTTGATCAGCAGGACGCCGCCGGCCATGCCTCCGTAGAAGAGCAGCGCGAGCGCGAGGTCGCCGCGGGTCTTCCCGTACGCCCGGATCAGCTCCATGGCGACCGAGCCGGCGACGGCGACGAGGGTCGCCATCCAGACCGGGCTGGAGTTCAGCAGGAAGCCGAGGCCGACGCCGGTCATGGCGACGTGGCCGATGCCGTCGCCCATGAGGGCCTGGCGGCGCTGGACGAGGTAGATGCCGACGGCGGGGGCGGTGATGCCGACGAGGACGGCCGCGAGGAGCGCCCGCTGCATGAAGGCCGGTTCGAGGAACTCCATGATCAGGTCAGCAGTCCCGTGCGGAGCGGCTCGCCGGCCGCGTGCGGATGTACGTGGTCGTGGCCCGGCAGCGCGTGCTGGCCGAGGGCCTCGGGCGGCGGGCCGTCGTGGACGACGCAGCCGTCGCGCAGGACGACCGCGCGGTCGATGAGGGGCTCCAGGGGGCCCAGCTCGTGCAGGACGAGGAGGACGGAGGCGCCGTCCGCGACCTGCTCGCGCAGGGTCGCGGCGAGGATCTCCTGGCTCGCGAGGTCCACGCCGGCCATCGGCTCGTCCATGATCAGGAGTTCGGGCCGGGAGGCGAGCGCGCGGGCGATCAGGACCCGCTGGTGCTGGCCGCCGGAGAGCGCGGAGACGGAGTCCTCGGCGCGGTCGGCGAGGCCGACGAGCTCGATGGCCCGCTCGACGGCGGCCCGGTCGGCCTTCGTCGTCCAGCCGAACTTCCGGCGGGAGAGCCGGCCGGAGGAGACGACCTCGCGGATGGTGGCGGGGACGCCGGCGGCGGCGGTGGTGCGCTGTGGCACGTAGCCGACGCGGGCCCAGTCGCGGAACCGCTTCCGCTCGGTGCCGAACAGCTCGATCGTGCCGCCGGTCAGCGGGACCTGGCCGATGATCGCGCGGACGGCGGTGGACTTGCCGGAGCCGTTGGCGCCGAGCAGGGCGACGACCTCGCCGCGGCGGACGGTGAGGTCGACGCCCCGCAGGACGGGGCGGGCGCCGAGGGCGGCCGTGGCTCCGCGGACGGAGATGACGGGCTGGTCGTCGCTCACGAGGTGCCTCCTACTTGGCGCCGAGCGCGGTCTTCAGTGCGGCGAGGTTGGACTGCATGACCTCGATGTAGTCATCGCCCTTGGACTTGTCCGTGATTCCCTCGAGGGGGTCCAGGACGTCGGTCTTGAGGCCGGTGTCCTGCGCGAGGGTCTTCGCGGTCTTGTCGCTCGCGAGGGTCTCGAAGAAGACGGTGGAGACCTTGTCGTGCTCCGCGATGTCCTGGAGTTCCCTGATGCGGGCGGGGCTCGGCTCGGACTCGGGGTCGATGCCGGTGATGCCCTCCTGCTCCAGGCCGTACCGCTCGGCGAGGTAGCCGAAGGCGGAGTGGGTGGTGATGAAGGTCTTGGTGGCGGTGTTCCCGAGGCCCGTCTCGAACGCGGTGTTCAGGTCGCCGAGCTTCTTCACCAGGGCCGCGGTGTTCTTCTTGTAGTCGGCGGCGTGGTCCGGGTCCGCCTTCTCCAGGGCGCTGCCGACGCCCTGGGCGACCTCGGCGTACTTCACGGGGTCGAGCCAGATGTGGGGGTCGGCGCCGGCCTCGGACGCGTGGTCGTCGCCGTGTTCCCCACCGTGGCCGTGGTCGTGGCCGACCTCGGTGCCGTGCTCTTCGAGCTTCGTCAGCGTGGCGGCGTCGACGGTGTTCTTCACGCCGGCCTGGGCGATGGCCTCGTCGACGGCGGGCTGGACGCCCTTGAGGTAGAGGATGACGTCGGCCTCGCCGAGCTCGCCGATCTGCTTCGGCTTGAGCTCCAGGTCGTGGGGTTCGACGCCGGGCCGGGTGAGCGTGTCGACGGCGACGTGGCCGCCGCCTATCTGCTCGGCCAGGTACTGCATGGGGTAGAACGACGCCACCACGTCCAGCTTGCCGCCGTTCCGCTTGTCGGCCGCGTCGGAGCTTCCGGCGCAGGCGGTGAGGGAGACGAGGCCGAGCGCGACGGCTCCGGCGAGGGCGGTGGTGGGTATCAGGCGGCGTACGTTCATGACACTCATTTTCAACAAAAATGGAAACGGTTGTCAATTGCCCTGCGTGTGGCCCTGCGCACCAGGCCCCGGGGCCGAACCGATTTGATACGGGGGGCGTGCGCGCCGGTAACCTGTGGCATTCGCACTTCGTCGTCGTAATGAAGAGAGCACCGTGGCCGCCGACAAGATCGACACCATCGTCAGCCTGAGCAAGCGCCGTGGCTTCGTCTACCCGTGCAGCGAGATCTACGGCGGCCAGCGTGCCGCCTGGGACTACGGACCGCTGGGTGTCGAACTCAAGGAGAACATCAAGCGCCAGTGGTGGCGTTACATGGTCACCGCGCGCGAGGACGTCGTCGGCATCGACTCGTCGGTCATCCTGGCCACCGAGGTCTGGGAGGCCTCCGGTCACGTCGCGACCTTCACCGACCCGCTGACCGAGTGCACCTCCTGCCACAAGCGCTTCCGCGCCGACCACCTGGAGGAGGCGTACGAGGAGAAGCACGGCCGTCTCCCCGAGAGCCTCACCGACCTCAACTGCCCGAACTGCGGCAACAAGGGCACCTTCACCGAGCCCAAGCAGTTCTCGGGCCTGCTTTCCACGCACCTCGGCCCGACCCAGGACACCGGCTCCGTCGCGTACCTGCGTCCCGAGACCGCCCAGGGCATCTTCACCAACTTCGCCCAGGTGCAGACCACCGCGCGCAAGAAGCCCCCGTTCGGCATCGCGCAGATGGGCAAGTCCTTCCGGAACGAGATCACTCCGGGCAACTTCATCTTCCGCACGCGCGAGTTCGAGCAGATGGAGATGGAGTTCTTCGTCAAGCCGGGCGAGGACGAGCAGTGGCAGGAGTACTGGATGGAGCAGCGCTGGAACTGGTACACCGGCCTGGGTCTCCGTGAGGAGAACATGCGCTGGTTCGAGCACCCGAAGGAGAAGCTCTCCCACTACTCGAAGCGCACCGCCGACATCGAGTACCGCTTCTCGTTCGGCGGCAGCGAGTGGGGCGAGCTGGAGGGCGTCGCCAACCGCACCGACTACGACCTGAGCGCCCACTCCAAGGCCTCCGGCGCCAACCTGATGTTCCACGAGCAGGAGTCGGGCGAGCGGTACACGCCGTACGTCATCGAGCCCGCCGCCGGTGTCGGCCGCGCGATGCTGGCCTTCCTGCTCGACGCGTACATCGAGGACGAGGCGCCGAACGCCAAGGGCGTCATGGAGAAGCGCACCGTGCTGCGCCTCGACCACCGCCTGGCCCCGGTCAAGGCCGCGGTCCTCCCGCTCTCCCGCAACCCGCAGCTCTCCCCGAAGGCCAAGGGCCTCGCGGCGGACCTGCGCCAGAACTGGAACATCGAGTTCGACGACGCCGGCGCCATCGGCCGCCGCTACCGCCGTCAGGACGAGATCGGCACCCCGTTCTGCGTGACCGTCGACTTCGACACCCTCGACGACAACGCGGTGACCGTGCGCGAGCGCGACACGATGAAGCAGGAGCGCGTCTCCCTCGACCAGATCCAGAGCTACCTGGGCAGCCGTCTGCTGGGCTGCTGAATCTGTTCGCCGGCACAGCGAGACCCCCGGTTCCGTCTTCGGAACCGGGGGCCTTCCCGTGGTGTCAGGCGGCGGTTGCGGCGGCCGCCGACGCCTCCGCCTGGCGGCGGGCTCCCTCCGCCGCGCGCCGCTTGCCGAACCACGCCGTCCACACGCCGAGGGCGCCGAGGACTCCGTAGATCATGACCGGGCTGAGCGTGACCATGGTCTTCGTCGGCAGCGCGTACGCGAGGGCGATACGGACCAGTGCCTCGGTCACGTACGCCACGCCCCACACCAGCGTCATCGTGCGCATCGTGGAGCGGAAGCCCTCGTACTGCCACATGCCGTTCCACCAGGCCGTGGAGGCCGGGGTGCCGTCGGTCGCGAACTTGCGGCCGAAGTAGAACATCAGCGGGCGCGGGGCGAGCAGCGTCCCCAGGCAGAGCAGGCCGAACAGGCCCGTCACCGACGAGTCCTTGACCAGGAGCGCGCGGGCGGTGTGCGCGCCGACCAGCGAGACCACCGCCGTGATCACCAGGAAGACCAGGGTGACCATGGCGAACTCGTCGATCTTGCGGCGCCAGGCCACCATGATCGCGGTGTCGAGCACCGGCCAGGCGCTGCTGAGGAGCAGCGCGGAGAACTCGGACCAGCCGTGATCCTCCGTCAGGATGTTGTACGTGACGATCGGCGCGACGACGTTGAGGCCGATGGTGAGGACCCAGCTGATCGCGGAGGAACCGCCTGAGCGGGCCGGTCTGGCGGGTGTGGACATGGTTCCCCCTGGGAGTTCTCACGGTCGAGGTGCGGGGGAACGCTAGTCATGCACCGGACAGGGAAGGGGAAACTCCAAGCCAAATGATCTTCAAGTGGCGAAACTGCTCAGGCTCGCAGTGCTCGCTGCACCAGGGAGACGACCGCCGTGAAGGCGTCCTCGACGCCCGGGGCCGACCACTCGGCGGCGTGCGCCGGGTTGTGGAAGCGGTCCGTGGCGTGGAAGACCGCGCGGGCCGTCGCCGTGAAGTCCCGCTCCGGCGGCGCGAAGAGGCCCTCGCGGTGACCGTCCTCCAGGATGCGGGCGATCTGCTCGACGAGGTGCTCCTCGTGCCGGTCGACCACCGTGCTGTTCTCGCCGATCAGCACCTGGAAGGTGGCCATCAGCTCCGGGTCGCCGCCCGCCTTCTTGCGCTTGAGGGCGAAGAGCGCCGTGAGCCAGCCGGTGAGCCGCTCGTCCGCGGGACCCCCGGCCTCCACGTACGGCCGGAGGGCCGTGATCGTCCGCTCCAGCCACTGCTCGGTGACCGCCTCGCGCAGCGCGGCCTTGGTGCGGAAGTGGCGGTAGACGCTGCCGTGGCTGACGCCGAGGACCCGGGCCACGTCGACGACGGTCGCCTTCGCGGGACCGTAGCGCCGCAGCACCTCCTCGGTGGCTTCGAGGATGCGCTCTGCGGTCAGGGTCTCGGTGGCGGCCATGGAACGACAGTACCGGTCAGTGCTCGCTGTCCAGATGGGCCATCTGCGCCGCCGGGTAGCGCTCGCCGGCCGCCGCGCCCGCGGGGACGGCCTCCTCGATCGCGGCCAGGTCGGCGGCGTCGAGCGTGACGTCCAGGGCGCCGAGCGCCTCCGCGAGCCGGTCCCTGCGCCGGGCGCCGACCAGCGGGACGATGTCCCGGCCCTGGGCGAGGACCCAGGCGATCGCCGTCTGGGCGACCGTGGCGCCCTTGGCCTCGGCGACCGCGCGCAGCCGGTCCACCAGGTCCAGGTTCCGGTCGAGGTTCTCGCCCTGGAAGCGCGGGGACATGCCCCGGAAGTCGCCGGGGCCGAGCTGCCGGTCGCGGGTGAAGTGGCCGCTGATCAGGCCCCGGGACAGCACTCCGTAGGCCGTGATCCCGATGCCCAGCTCGCGGGCGGTGGGCAGGATCTTCTCCTCGATGGAGCGGGAGACGAGGCTGTACTCGATCTGGAGGTCCGCGATCGGGGCCGTGGCCGCCGCCCGGCGCAGGGTGTCCGCGCCGACCTCCGAGAGGCCGATGTGCCGCACGTGTCCCGCCTCGACCAGCTCGGCGATGGCGCCGACGGTCTCCTCGATCGGCACGTCCGGGTCGACGCGGGCGATCCGGTAGATGTCGATGTGGTCGGTGCCGAGGCGCTGGAGCGAGTACGCCGCGAAGTTCTTCACGGCGGCCGGGCGGCCGTCGTAGCCGGTGAACTCGCCCTCGACCGTGCGCAGCGCGCCGAACTTGACGCTGGTCAGCGCCCGCTCGCGGGCGGCTGCGGGCGCGGTCCGCAGGGCCTCGTTGATGAGCAGCTCGTTGTGGCCCATCCCGTAGAAGTCGCCCGTGTCGAGCAGGGTGACTCCGGCGTCGAGGGCGCTGTGGATCGTCGCGACCGACTCGGCGCGGTCGCTCTCCCCGTACAGCGCGGACATGCCCATGCAGCCGAGGCCGAGCGCGGACACGACGGGACCGGTGGCGCCGAGGGGGCGGGTGGGGAGGGGGTTCTTCGCTGTGGTCGTCATGGAACAACCATGGCATGAGGGATGACAGATTTCAATATCTGTCATCCCATCTCTCATTTCACGTGACGGGGGAGGCGCAGGCTCAGCAGCAGCGTCAGCGCCACCACACCCAGCTGGACCAGCAGCGTCGTCCGCAGCGCCGCACCCATGCCGGCCGGCGAGGACGCCAGCGAGAGGAAGAGCGAACCGAGCGTCGCCACGCCCAGCGTCAGCGCCGACTGCTGCGTGGTCACCATGACCCCGCTGCCGACGCCCGCCCGCTCCGACGGGACCTCGGAGAGCACCACCCGGAAGAGCACCGGCAGCTGGAGCCCCTGGCCGAGTCCCGCGACCGCCATGCCCGGCACCAGGTCCCCGACCGAGAGCCCCTCCCAGTCGCGCCCCACCGACCAGGCGAGGGCGGCGATGCCGAGCCCCTGGAGCAGCGCCCCCACCGGCACGATCCGGGTGCCCCAGCGCCGTACGAGCCGGGGACCCGCCAGCGACGCGCCGAAGAACGCCAGCGCCATCGGCACCAGCGCCAGACCCGAGGCCACCGCGCCCATCTCCAGGCCCTGCTGGAGCGCCACGGCGATCACGAACATGAAGCCGCTGAAGCCCAGCGACAGCGGCAGCACCACCGCGAGGCCGCGCCGCAGCGGGACCAGGGCGAGCAGACTCGGCGGGACCAGCGGGATGGCGCCCCGGCGGTCCGCCCGCCGTTCCACCCACCAGAAGGCCCCGGCCGCGAACGGGAACACCGCGAGCGACACCCAGGTCCACAGCGGCCAGCCCGCCGCCCGGCCCTCCGTCAGTGGCGCGAGCAGGGTGAGCAGCGCCAGCGCGAGGAGCAGCGTGCCCGCGACGTCCACCGGCGCCGGCCGGTCCGAACGCGTCTCCGGCACCGTACGGACGGCGAGCGCCAGGCCCGCCACCGCCACCGGCACGTTCACCAGGAACACCGCACGCCAGCCGGTGCCCGCGAGATCGGCGGTCACGAGGACCCCGCCCAGGATCTGGCCGCCCGCCATCGCGAGACCGGCGGTCGCGCCGTACAGGCTCAGCGCCCTCGCCCGGCGCGGCCCCTGCGTCGAGGAGGTGATGGTCGCGAGCACCTGCGGCAGCATCAGCGCCGCCGCCGCGCCCTGGGCGACCCGCGCCGCGACCAGGGTCCAGGCGTCCGGGGCGAGCCCGCAGGCGAGCGAGGTCAGGCCGAAGGCGGCCATGCCCGCGAGGAAGAGCCGCCGGCGGCCGAAGAGGTCGCCGAGCCGCCCGCCGAGGACGAGCAGCACCGAGTACGACAGGCCGTACCCGGCGACGACCAGCTCCAGGAGCGCCGGGCCCGCGGCCAGGTCGTGGTCGATGGACGGCAGGGCGACGTTCACGATGAAGAAGTCGATGAGGGGGAGCGCGGCGCCGAGGAGGACGGTGAACAGGCCGAGGGTGCCGAGCGCCGGAGCCGGCCGGCCGGGAGGGGCCACGGTACGGACGGGGGTGGAGGTCGTAGTCACGCGACCGAGCCTCCGCCTCCGCTCAGCCTGGTACCAGAGTCTCTTTATCCTGGTACAAGCACTACCTGGAAACCGGCTGACCACCCCGGCACCCTGGAGGCATGACCGTCATGGCGATGAGCGGACCCGCGGCGCCGACCGAACAGGACGTGCGGCGGCACGAACTCGCCGCCTTCCTGCGCAGCCGCCGCGAGCGCATCACCCCCGAGCAGGTCGGCCTGCCCCGGGGCAGGCGCCGGCGCACCCCCGGCCTGCGCCGCGAGGAGGTCGCGCACCTCTCCGCCGTCGGCGTCACCTGGTACACCTGGCTCGAACAGGCCCGCGACATCCAGGTCTCCCCGCAGGTCGTGGACGCCCTCGCCGGCGCCCTGCTGCTCGACCCGACCGAGCGCAGCCACCTCTTCGCCCTCGCCGGTCACGCCGACCCGCACCCCGAGGCGCCCTGCCCGGTCGTGACGCCCACCCTGCGCCGGCTGCTCGACCAGCTGGAACCCGTGCCGGCCGCGATCCAGAACAGCCGGTACGACTTCCTCGCCCACAACCGCACCTTCGGGCAGCTCTTCTGCGACCTGGACGCGCTGCCCCGCGAGGACCGCAACTCCCTCTGGCTGGCCTTCACCAACGAGGACTTCCGGGCCTCGGTCACCGACCTGCCCGAGGTGACGCGCATGCTCGCCGGGAAGCTCCGCGCCGCGATGACCGAGCACCTGGCCGAACCCGCCTGGAAGGAGCTCGTACGCCGCCTCGAAGAGGCCTCGCCCGAGTTCCGGGAGCTCTGGGCCCGGCACGAGGTGGTCGCCCCCGGAGGCCGCGTGAAGATCATCCGCAACGCCCGGGTCGGCCTGCTCAGCTTCGAGCACACCAACCTCTGGCTCGGCCCGAACGCGGGGACGCACCTCGTGACGTACGTCCCCGTCGACGACGCCACCCACGCCGGCGTCGCCCGCCTTCTCGACCTGGTGATCGGGGAGCGGGAGGCTCAGGGGGAGGGCGCCTTGGCCGTGGCCTGAGCCCCGCCTTCCCGGCCGTCGTCCACGCGGCCCTCGCGCTTCCCTTCCTCCCGGTCGTTCTCCGCCGGCGCCAGGCACCGGGCCGTCCGCTCCGCCGTGCGGCGCGCCCACGGGCCGCTGGTCAGGGCGCCGACCGCCAGGACGGCGAGTCCGCAGCCCGTGATGATCCAGTAGCCGGGGCGGGCCGCCGCCACGAACGCGTCCGCGTCCGGCACGGCGCCGACGCCCGCCGCCAGGACCGTGCCGATCACCGCGACCCCCAGCGTCTGCCCGACCTGGCGGCTCGTCGAGGCCACCGCCGCCGCCACCCCGGCCTGCGCGCGGGGCATCCCGGAGACGGCGGTGTTGGTGATCGGGGCGTTCACCAGGCCGAAGCCGATGCCGAAGACCACGTAGCCGGTGAGGAGCAGGGGATCGCTCGTCTCGGCCGAGAAGGCCGCGAAGAGCAGCGGCCCGGCCGCCATCGCCGTCCCCGCGAGCAGCAGTGAGGGACGCGGCCCGCGCGTCGCCGTGAGGCGCCCCGACAGCGGGGCGAAGACGAAGGTCATGCCGGCCATCGGCAGCATCCAGAGCCCGGCGGACAGCGGGGAGAGGCCTCGCACGTCCTGGAGGTACAGCGTGTTCAGGAAGAGGAAACCGCCGAGCGAGGCGAAGGCGCAGACCGCGATGACGGTGGCCCCGCTGAACGGCGCGCTCCGGAAGAACCGCAGGTCGATGAGGGGCTCCTGGCGCCGGGGCTCGTA
Organism: Streptomyces sp. NPDC034084; assembly: GCF_055575535.1. NCBI lineage: Bacteria > Bacillati > Actinomycetota > Actinomycetes > Kitasatosporales > Streptomycetaceae > Streptomyces > Streptomyces sp. NPDC034084. The sequence goes on along the minus strand of NZ_JBVISK010000001.1, from coordinate 728,934 downwards.
GACGAGCAACCCGGCGAGCGCGGCGGCCGCGATCCCGGCGAAGAGCGGGTCCGTCTCGATGATCGCGTACGTGAGCGAGCCGAGGAGCACCGTCACCAGGAGCTGCCCGACGGGGTCGGGGCGCCGGGGCCGGGGCGCGCGGGACTCGGGGACGTACCGCAGGGTCAGGAGCAGGGCGGCGAAGGCGACCGGCAGGTTCACCCAGAAGATCGCCCGCCAGCCGACCGACTGGACGAGCACCCCGCCCACCAGCGGCCCGGCGGCCATGGAGACGCCGACGACCCCGCCCCAGACGCCGATGGCACGCGCGCGTGCGGCCGGTTCCGTGAAGGTGTTGGTGATGATCGACATGGCGACCGGGTTCAGCATCGAGCCGCCCACGGCCTGGACCGCCCGGAAGGCGATCAGGGCCTCCAGGTTCGGCGCGAGGGAGCAGAGCAGCGAGCCGAGGGCGAAGACGGCGAGTCCGGTGACGAAGACCTTGCGGCGGCCGATCCGGTCGGCGGTGGAGCCCGCGAGCATCAGCAGGGAGGCGAGGACCAGGGTGTAGGCGTCGATCGTCCACTGCATGCCGGCGACGGTGGCGCCGAGATCGCGCCGCATGGCGGGCAGGGCGACGTTCAGCGCGGTGTTGTCCAGGCTGACGATCAGCAGGCTCATGCAGCAGATCGCGAGGACGACGAGACGGCGAGCGCGTGTGAGCTCGGGCATGTGCGGATCGTATGGCTGTCTAAGAAACTCCGCAGTGCGGGACAATGGCCCAATGACCGCGTTCTCCCCTCTCGCCATCGGGCCGCACATCGTGCAGCCGCCGGTGGTGCTCGCCCCCATGGCCGGCATCACCAACGCCCCCTTCCGTACCCTCTGCCGCGAGTACAGCGGCGGCAAGGGGCTGTTCGTGAGCGAGATGATCACGACGAGGGCCCTGGTCGAGCGCAACGAGAAGACGATGCAGCTCATCCGCTTCGACGAGACGGAGAAGCCGCGCTCCATCCAGTTGTACGGGGTGGACCCGGTGACGGTCGGCAAGGCCGTGCGGATGATCGTCGACGAGGACCTGGCCGACCACATCGACCTGAACTTCGGCTGCCCGGTGCCCAAGGTGACCAGGAAGGGCGGCGGCTCGGCCCTGCCGTACAAGCGGCCGCTGCTGCGGGCGATCCTGAACGAGGCCGTGACCAACGCGGGCGACCTGCCGGTCACGATGAAGATGCGCAAGGGCATCGACGACGACCACATCACGTACCTGGACGCGGGCCGGATCGCGGTCGAGGAGGGCGTCACGGCGATCGCCCTGCACGGGCGGACGGCGGCGCAGCACTACGGCGGTACGGCCGACTGGGACGCGATCGCGCGGCTCAAGGAGCACGTGCCGGAGATCCCGGTGCTGGGCAACGGCGACATCTGGTCGGCCGACGACGCCCTGCGGATGATGCGCGAGACGGGCTGCGACGGCGTCGTCGTGGGCCGCGGCTGCCTGGGCCGCCCGTGGCTCTTCGGGGACCTCGTGGCGGGCTTCGAGGGCACCGGCGCCTACGCGCAGCCGGGGCTGCGGGAGGTCGCGGACGCGATGGTGCGGCACGCGGCGCTGCTCGGGGAGTGGCTCGGCGACGAGGCACGCGGTGTCATCGACTTCCGCAAGCACGTGGCGTGGTATCTGAAGGGCTTCGCGGTCGGCTCCGAGATGCGCAAGAAGCTCGCGATCACCTCCTCCCTGGACGAGCTGCGCGCTCAGTTGAGCGAGCTCGACCTGGATCAGCCGTGGCCGGTGGGTGCGGACGGCCCTCGGGGGCGTACGTCCGGTAACAACCGGGTTGTCCTGCCGGACGGCTGGTTGAAGGACCCTTACGACTGCGCCGGGGTGAGTGAGGACGCCGAGCTGGACACGTCCGGCGGCTGAGATCCGGCCCTTCCGGGGGAAGTGATCCTCGCCACCCTTGAGGGTGGTCACGCTCAGATGAGCGAGTTGCGAGCGACTGTACAGCCTGAAGGGGTGGCACTGGGTGCCACCCCTTTTGTGTTCAAGACTTGAACGCAAGTGCTCGATTGTGCGCTCATGTGAGCGCGTAACTGCGAGATTGGCTCAACCGGGCTTCGGGGCGTGAAACCGGAAGCTTCGCATCGGTAACTTTCGAAGTGCTGGCGGACGGGTGGTTAAGACCGTGTGACCGCTAGGCGTACCTCCCTAGAAGCCTTCGATCTGGGTATGTTCCTCGCCGTCAGGGCAGCCAACCGAGTCATCGAGGAGTCGGGACCCGTGTCGGAAAACAATGATCAGAAGTTCGTCTACGACTTCACCGAGGGCAACAGGGACCTGAAGGACCTGCTCGGTGGCAAGGGCGCCAACCTCGCCGAGATGACCAACCTCGGTCTGCCGGTGCCTCCGGGCTTCACGATCACCACCGAGGCGTGCAAGGTCTACCTCGAGAGCGGCTCGGAGCCGGTGGAGCTCCGCGACGAGGTGAGCGCCCACCTCGACGCCCTCGAGCAGAAGATGGGCAAGAAGCTCGGCCAGGCCGACAACCCCCTTCTCGTCTCCGTCCGCTCGGGCGCGAAGTTCTCCATGCCGGGCATGATGGACACCGTCCTCAACATCGGCCTCTCGGACGAGTCGGTCGTCGGCCTCGCCGCCCAGGCCGACAACGAGCGCTTCGCCTGGGACTCGTACCGCCGCCTGATCCAGATGTTCGGCAAGACCGTCCTCGGCGTCGACGGCGAGCTCTTCGAGGAGGCCCTCGACGAGGCCAAGACCGCGAAGAAGGTCGCCAGCGACACCGACCTGGACGCGGCCGACCTCAAGAAGGTCGTCGACCGCTTCAAGAAGATCGTGAAGGCCGAGACCGGCCGCGACTTCCCGCAGGACCCGCGCGAGCAGATGGACCTCGCCATCGAGGCCGTCTTCAACTCCTGGAACACGGACCGCGCCAAGCTCTACCGCCGCCAGGAGCGCATCCCGGGCGACCTCGGCACCGCCGTCAACGTCTGCTCGATGGTCTTCGGCAACCTCGGCCCCGACTCCGGCACCGGCGTCGCCTTCACCCGCGACCCCGCCTCCGGCCACCAGGGCGTCTACGGCGACTACCTGCAGAACGCGCAGGGCGAGGACGTCGTCGCCGGCATCCGCAACACCGTGCCGCTGGCCGACCTCGAGTCGATCGACAAGACGTCGTACGACCAGCTCATGCACATCATGGAGACCCTTGAGACCCACTACAAGGATCTCTGCGACATCGAGTTCACCATCGAGCGCGGTCAGCTCTGGATGCTCCAGACCCGCGTCGGCAAGCGCACCGCCGGTGCCGCCTTCCGCATCGCGACGCAGCTCGTGGACCAGGGCCTGATCGACGAGGCCGAGGCGCTCCAGCGCGTCACCGGCGCCCAGCTCGCGCAGCTGATGTTCCCCAAGTTCGACGAGCACGCGAAGGTCGAGCAGATCGGGCGCGGCATCGCCGCCTCCCCGGGCGCGGCCGTCGGCAAGGCCGTCTTCGACTCGTACACGGCCGTCAAGTGGTCCCGCTCCGGCGAGAAGGTCATCCTGATCCGCCGCGAGACCAACCCGGACGACCTGGACGGCATGATCGCCGCCGAGGGCATCCTCACCTCCCGCGGCGGCAAGACCTCGCACGCCGCCGTCGTCGCGCGCGGCATGGGCAAGACCTGTGTCTGCGGCGCCGAGGAGCTCGAGGTCGACACCAAGCGCCGCCGGATGACCACGGCCGACGGCCAGGTCGTCGAGGAGGGCGACGTCGTCTCCATTGACGGCTCCACCGGCAAGGTCTACCTCGGTGAGGTACCCGTCGTACCGTCCCCGGTCGTCGAGTACTTCGAGGGCCGCATGCACGCCGGAGCCGACGACGCCGACGAGCTCGTCGCCGCCGTCCACCGGATCATGGCCTACGCCGACCGCGTCCGCCGCCTCCGCGTCCGCGCCAACGCCGACAACGCCGAGGACGCCTCGCGCGCCCGCCGCTTCGGCGCCCAGGGCATCGGCCTGTGCCGCACCGAGCACATGTTCCTCGGCGAGCGCCGCCAGTACGTCGAGCGGCTCATCCTGGCCGACACGGACGCCGAGCGCGAGGAGTCGCTGAAGGCGCTGCTCCCGCTCCAGAAGCAGGACTTCATCGAGCTCTTCGAGGCCATGGACGGGCTGCCCGTCACGGTCCGTCTGCTCGACCCGCCGCTGCACGAGTTCCTGCCCGACATCACCGAGCTGTCGGTGCGCGTCGCCCTCGCCGAGTCCCGCAAGGAGCCGCACGAGAACGACCTGCGCCTGCTCCAGGCCGTGCACCGGCTGCACGAGCAGAACCCGATGCTGGGTCTGCGCGGTGTCCGCCTCGGCCTGGTCATCCCCGGCCTGTTCACCATGCAGGTCCGGGCGATCGCCGAGGCCGCGGCCCACCGCATCGACGCCAAGGGCGACCCGCGCGCCGAGATCATGATCCCGCTCGTCGGCACCGTCCAGGAGCTGGAGATCGTCCGCGAGGAGGCCGAGCAGGTCATCGCCGAGGTCCGGGCGCAGACCGGCGTCGACCTCAAGCTCGCGCTCGGCACCATGATCGAGCTGCCGCGCGCCGCCGTGACCGCCGGACAGATCGCCGAGGCCGCGGAGTTCTTCTCCTTCGGCACGAACGACCTGACGCAGACGGTGTGGGGCTTCTCCCGCGACGACGTGGAGGCCTCGTTCTTCACCGCGTACCTGGAGAAGGGCATCTTCGGCGTCAGCCCCTTCGAGACCATCGACAAGGACGGTGTCGGCGCGCTCGTGCGCAGCGCCGTCCAGGCCGGCCGCGCCACCCGCCCCGACATCAAGCTCGGTGTCTGCGGCGAGCACGGCGGTGACCCGGAGTCGGTGCACTTCTTCCACGAGGTGGGTCTCGACTACGTCTCCTGCTCGCCCTTCCGGATCCCGGTGGCGCGTCTGGAGGCGGGCCGCGCGGCCGCCGAGTCGAAGGGCAGCGACAGCCGCTGAGCCACGGGGCGCCGTGCCCCACCGGACCACCGGGGCCGCCGTCGGTCTCCTCTTGACCCTCACCGACGGGCGGCGGCTCCGGATTCACAAAAAGAGACGGGACGGACACCTTTGTGCGGAGGTGTCCGTCCCGTTCTTTGTTCGTTTGTCTGCCGGGCTGATGTGAGCCAATGTTCAATTGCGGCCGATTGAATTATTGGAGATTGAACTTCTTCGATTCCTCAGCGCAAAGAACGGGGCGGGCGCGGCCCCCGGATCCCCACCCGGAGGCCACGCCCTTTACCGATGCCGGACAGGTGAGCCGCAACCTCGCCGACCGCCGCCGGACGGGCAAAGCCCCCCACGGTCTTCACCACGTCACCTCGGTCCTGAAGGTTTCCTGCCCGACCCGTACAGCTTTTCGGTTCCGCACGATTGCCGCGATGCCTTTCAACTGTGGCTGAAACACCCTGGTAACGTGCAGTGATGCTGTGCATACTCGTCGTCGGGGGTGGTTGCGAGTGCACAGGTGGGGACTTTCATGCTGCGGATTCATTTCACCGGAAACGATCTGGCGGGGGTTCGGACGGCCGCCCGGCCGGACGTTCTGTGGGAAACGATTCTGAGCTTTCACCGTTTAAGGGACCGGCGCGGCTCCGTCGTCTACGGGGAATGGCGCGCGGACGCCCGGATGCGGCTCGGCGGTGAGACCCGCCTCCTCGCCGCGCTCGTTCCCAGCCGCGGCTATTTCCCCGACTTCCTGACGCCCGCCGAAGGCGTCCACGGGCTCGACGAGGGCCTCCAGGCCATCCGGGCCACCGAGCCCGGCCGGCTGCGCGGCGAGCTCTCCCTGCTCGCCGCCGACCGTTCCGGCGGCCGGACCGTGCCCCACTCGCTGCGCGCCCTCGCCGACGGCGGGGCGGAGCCCTTCGACCGGCTCGTGGGGGCCCTGCGGAGCTACCACCGGGCCGCCGTGGAGCCGTACTGGCCGCACATCCGGGCGCGCGTCGAGGCCGACCGGGCCCGCCGCGGCCGGGCGCTCCTGGACGGCGGGGCCGAGGAGCTGCTCGCCTCGCTGCCGCCGATGCTGCGCTGGCGCGCGCCCGTCCTGGAGGCGGACTACCCGGTCGACCGGGACGTCCACCTCGACGGGCGGGGGCTGCTGCTCCAGCCCTCGTTCTTCTGCCGGGGGACCCCGGTGGTGCTGCGCGATCCCGCGCTGCCGCCGGTCCTCGTCTACCCCGTCACGCACGGCGAGGCGCCGACGGTCAGCGCGCCGGGCGGCTCCTCGCTCGCCAAGCTGGTCGGGCAGACCCGCTCGGCCGTCCTGCACGCCATCGGGGACGGCGGGACGACGAGCGAGCTGGCCCGCAGGGCCGGGGTGTCCCTGGCCTCCGCCAGCCAGCACGCGGGCGTGCTCCGCGAGGCCGGGCTCATCGCGACCCTCCGCCACGGCAACGCGGTCCTGCACACGCTGACGCCGCTGGGCGCCGCCCTCCTCGGCGGCGCCCAGCGGACGGTGGGCCTGCGGTGCTATCCGGGCGGGTACGCGCGGAACGGGCAGGTCACGTCGTAGCTACGCGCGGAGCACGCCGGCCTTCCCCCGGTCACGCCCGGGAGAGCCGGTCACCCGGGTCACGCGCGGAACGGGCCGGTCACCTCGTACGTGATGCCGCCCGAGGAGCTGCCGCTCGTGCCGCGCTGGCTGGAGAAGTACAGCCGGGTGCCGTCGGGGGAGAAGGCCGGTCCGGTGATCTCGGAGGAGGACTGGCCGGTGATCCGCAGGAACGGCGCGACGACGTCGTCCGGCGTGATGACGCAGATCTCCATGTTGCCGCCGTCCTCGGCGACGAACAGATCGCCGGAGGAGGTGCCGGTGATGTTGTCGACGCCGGTCAGCGGGGCGCCGCCGCCGGAGACGAGCGAGTCGTCGTAGGCCAGCTCGTAGGTGCCGGCGGCGAGGTTGACCTGCCAGACCCGGTTGTCGCCCTTGGTGGTGAACCAGACGGTGTCGTTCGCGTAGTAGCAGCCCTCGCCGCCGTTGAAGTGCTTGGCGCCGGAGACCTGGGTGCGGGTGGTGGTCGGGGAGCCGTCCGGGTCCGGCACGTTCTGCCAGGTGAAGGTGCCCGAGGCGGCGGTGCCCGCCTTGAAGACCTGGAGGGTGCCGGAGGAGAGGTCGCCCCAGGTGGTGGGGATGAAGCGGTAGAAGCAGCCGTCCGTCTCGTCCTCGGTCAGGTAGACCACCCGGCGCACCGGGTCGGCCGCCGCCGCCTCGTGCTTGAACCTGCCCATCGCGTCCCGGCGGGTGGCGGTGCCGCCCCACGGGTTCGTCTCGTAGACGTAGCCCAGGGAGACCTCCTCGCAGGACAGCCAGGTGTTCCACGGGGTCTTGCCGCCGGCGCAGTTCTGGCGGGTGCCGGAGAGGATGCGGTACGCGCCGGTGATCGTGCCCGCGGAGTCGAACCTCACCGCGCTCGCGCCGCCGCTGGGGTTGATCTCCGAGTTCGACACGTAGATCCAGCCGGTGCCGTCGGCGAAGCAGGCGCCGCCGTCGGGGGCGCTGTGCCAGGCGTACGAGGTGCCGGGCACCGTCTGGCCGGACCGGGCGATCACCCGGCTGGTGAACCCGGCCGGCAGCTGGATGCCGTTCGCGTCCGCCGCGCCGAGCGCCCCGTAGGGGCCGGCGCCGGGCTGGGCGGGGGCGGCGAAGGCCGCGCTCTGCCACAGGCTGCCGCCGAAGGCGGCTGCCGAGGTGCCGAGGACCGCTCCACGCAGGAAACTGCGTCGCTCCACGTCTCACTCCTGAGTAAGGGTGGTGAACCAGCCCCGCCACACCGGTCGGAGGCGGGGGTCGCGCGCTTCCGGAACCTAGGAGTACGGAGTTGACTGTGCATCAACAAGCGGTGAAGGGGAAGCGGCGGGCGCCAGGACCTTCGGCACTGGGGCACCGCCCGGTGGCGGGGCACACTGGGGACATGCGTGCCACCCGGGACATCAGCGACCGCCACGACCTCGACGTGCTGCTGCGCCGCTTCTACGGCGCCGCCCTCGCCGATCCGCTGATCGGCCCCTTCTTCACCGAGATCGCCGGCACCGACCTGGAGGTCCACCTGCCGCGCATCGGCGACTTCTGGGAGCGCGCCCTCTTCCGTACCGCCGACTACGGCCGTGACGCCTTCGCCCCGCACGCAGCCGTCCACAGCGCCCGGCCGCTCACCGCCGCCCACTTCGGCCGGTGGGTGCAGCTCTGGCAGGCGAGCATCGACGGACTCCACCGGGGGCCGCGGGCCGAGCGGGCCAAGGAGCAGGGCGAGCGGATCGCCCTCGCCCTGCTGCGCCGGCTCGCCGGGCCCGGGACGGCCACCGGGGGAACGGGCGGCGGGTTCGTCCCGCTGGCGGCCCTGGAACTGCGCTCCGTGGCCTGAGCGGAAAGGATCCCCGGGAGAGCGATGAGTTCCGAGGGGCAGGCCCGTCCTATCTCTCGACAGCACCGCACGAGGGAAAGAGAGAGCACCATGGCCCCGCAGATGATCTTCGTGAACCTTCCCGTCAAGAGCGTCGACGCGAGCAAGGCCTTCTTCGAGAAGCTCGGCTACGCGTCCAACCCGCAGTTCAGCGACGAGACCTCCGCCTGTGTGGTCATCAGCGACACGATCTTCGTGATGCTCCTCGAAGAGCCCAAGTTCGCGTCGTTCATGGCGCCCGGCAAGGAGATCTCGGACGCGACCAGGTCGACCGAGGTCCTGGTCACGCTGAGCGCCGAGAGCCGCGAGAAGTGCGACGAGCTGGCCGACGCCGCCCTCGCCGCCGGTGGCAGCCCGGCGAAGGAGCCGCTGGAGATGGGCTTCATGTACGGCCGTTCCTTCACCGACCTGGACGGCCACCACTGGGAGGTCTTCTGGATGGACCCGGCGGCCGTCCAGGGCTGAGCGCCTCTTCCGGTACGGGGCGGGTCCGGGGCCCCGCCCCCGGAGACGGCCTCACGGCCTCACGGCCTCAGGCCGAGACGCCGCCGTCGATCACCAGGTCCGTGCCGACGGCCGAGCCCGCGTCGTCCGACGCGAGGTACAGCACCGCCGCCGCGACCTCGGCCGCGGACGAGATACGGCCGAGGGGCGACCGCTCCTTCATCCGGACCTCCCGCTCCGCCTCCGTCTCGCCGGGCAGCAGCGACATCGTGGACTCCGCGGCGCCGGGACTGACCGCGTTGATCCGGACGCCGTCGCCGATGTGGTCCAGGGCCGCGGCCCGGGTGATCGCCGAGACCGCCGCCTTGGAGACCTGGTAGCCGAAGACGCCCGGGAACCGGACGTGCGGGCCCAGGTTGGACGCGATGTTCACGATGGCCCCGCCGCCGTTCGCCCGCATGTGGGCGACCTCGGCCTGGAGGGCGTGCAACACCCCCGTGACGTTGATGTCGAGCAGCGTCCGCCAGTCCTCCAGCGGGAAGTCGGCGGCGCTGTGGCCGCCCCGGAAGACCCCCGCGTTGTTCACGGCGACGTCCAGACCGCCGAAGAGCTCGACCGTGCGCCGGACCAGCTCCCTGGTGGACTCGGCGCTCGACACGTCGGCGGTGACCGCGGCGGCGGTGCCCCCGGCGGCCTCGATCAGTGCGACCGTCCCGTCGAGGGACTCCGCCGTACGGCCGGCGACGACGACCTTCGCGCCCTCGGCGGCGAAGGCGAGCGCGATGGCCCGGCCGAGCCCGGACCCGGCTCCGGTGACGAGGACGGTGCGGTCGGTGAAACGTGCGGACATGCAGGTCAGCCCTTCTGGTGGAGGAATGCGGCGGTGGCGGGTGCGGCGATGAGGACGGCCGCGGCACGGCGGGCGAGCGGTGAGGGGAGCGTGAAGACGAGCGTCATCCGGACGGCACCGAGCAGGAGGGGCCCCCGCCGGGCGTCCACGGACCCGGACCTGTGCCCGGACCGTCGTAACCGTGTCGTCGCCGCCATCCGTACCCCCTGAACTTGACCGTACGTTCCAAAATGAGCGCCGAAGAAAGGGCGCCCTCCGCGGGCGCCCGCTCCTCAGTCCAGCAGACCCAGCGCCTGCTCCGCCGCGTCCGTGACCCGGCCCGGCTCGCTCGACACCTTGCCGACCACCCGGATCCCCTGGAGCAGGACCAGGAGCATCCGGGCCAGTGCGCGCGGGTCCCGGTCGGCCGGGATCTCGCCCCCGGCCCGCGCCCGGGTGAGAGCGCCGTACAGCAGCGTCTCGATCAGCTCCCAGCTCAGCTCGACCCGCCGGGCGACCCTCGTGTCGTGCGGCCCCAGCTCCGCTGCCGAGTTGGTGACGAAGCAGCCGTTCAGCCGCTCCCCGTCCGCCGTCGCCTGGGCCGCGAAGCGGCGGACGAGAGCCCGCACGGCCGGCAGGGCCGGGCCCGGCGTGGACAGCTCTTCGACGATCCGCGGGTCGCGGGTCTCCAGGTAACGGTCCATCGCCTTCAGGTACAGCTCGTGCTTGTTGCCGAAGGTCGCGTAGATGCTGGCGCGGCCGATCCCCAGGCGCTCCACGAGGTCGGACATCGTCGTCGCCTCGTAGCCGCGCGCCCAGAACAGTTCGAGGGCTGCCTGGAGCGCGGCCTCCGGATCGAATTCCTTGGTCCTGGCCACGAGTTGACCGTACGGCTATCTGGAACGATCGGTCAAGTCACCTCGTACGGACCGGATACACGGCCACCGTGACCTCGTCGTCGTCCAGGCACCGGCCCGTCTCCAGGTCGAAGCGCTGCTTCAGGAGCGGCGAGGCCACGAACGGCCGGCCGTCCGCCGAGCCGATCAGTCCCCGGGACAGTACCTGCGCCCCGGTGAACGGATCGCGGTTGTCGATCGCGTACGTCCGGCCCGAGCGGTCCCGGAAGACCGCCGCCTGCCGGCCGTCCGGCAGCAGCGCCGCCACGCCCCGGCCCGGGGTCAGCCGGGCCTCCTCGCAGACCGCCATCCAGGAGTCGGGGGAGAGGGAGAGTTCGAGCGTCCCCGTCGTTTCCAGTGTCGTCGTCATCGGGAGGTGGCCCCTTCCAGCGTTCCGATCGTGAGAATCGTGAGGTCCGGCTTGATCTGGTCGCGCTCCGGTACGAACCGGACCGACGGGTCCGGCGCCCCCGGCGCGTTCACGAAGGAGACGAAGCGCCGCAGCCGCTCCGGGTCGTCCAGCGTCTCGGCCCACTCGTCCCGGTAGTCCTCGACGTGGGCGGCCATCAGTTCCTCCAGCTCGTCGCAGAGCCCGAGCGAGTCGTGCACCACCACGTCCTTGAGGTGGTCGAGCCCGCCCTCCAGGCGCTCCAGCCAGGTCGACGTCCGCTCCAGGCGATCCGCCGTCCGGATGTAGAACATCAGGAACCGGTCGATGAGGCGGACCAGTTCGGCGTCCGAGAGGTCCTGCGCGAGCAGGTCCGCGTGGCGCGGGGTCGCGCCGCCGTTCCCGCCGACGTACAGGTTCCAGCCGTTCGCCGTCGCGATGATCCCGAAGTCCTTCGACTGCGCCTCCGCGCACTCGCGGGCGCAGCCCGAGACCGCCGACTTCAGCTTGTGCGGGGCGCGCAGGCCCCGATAGCGCAGCTCGAGCTGGATCGCCATCTTCACCGAGTCCTGGACGCCGTAGCGGCACCAGGTCTGCCCGACGCAGGACTTCACGGTGCGCAGCGCCTTGCCGTACGCGTGCCCCGACTCGAAGCCCGCGTCGACGAGCCGCGTCCAGATCGAGGGGAGCTGGTCCACCCGGGCGCCGAAGAGGTCGATCCGCTGACCGCCGGTGATCTTCGTGTAGAGCCCGAAGTCCCGGGCCACCTCGCCGATCACGATCAGCTTGTCGGGCGTGATCTCGCCGCCGGGGATGCGCGGCACCACCGAGTAGGAGCCGTTGCGCTGCATGTTGGCGAGGAAGTGGTCGTTGGTGTCCTGGAGGGAGGCCTGCTCGCCGTCGAGGATGTAGCCGTTGTTGAGCGACGCGAGGATCGAGCCGACGGTCGGCTTGCAGACCTCGCAGCCCTCGCCGCCGCGCGCCTCCTCCCGCCCGTGCGAGTCGAGCAGCGCGGCGAAGGAGTTGAGCCGCAGGGCGCGGGCGATCTCGTAGAGCTCGCTCCGGGTGTACGAGAAGCAGCCGCAGAGCCCCTTGTCCGTGGGGGCCGGCAGCAGCTTCTCGATCACCTTCACGCAACTGCCGCAGCCCGTACCGGCCTTGGTGCACTTCTTCACCTCGGCCAGCGACTCGCACTGGCCGATGGCGTGCTTGGTCACGTTGTGGCAGGAGCAGATCACCGCGTCGTCCGGCAGTGCCGACGGGCCCAGCGCGACCGGGGCGCCCGCGCCCGCCGGGAGCACCAGCTGCTCGGGGGAGACCGGCGGCACGGAACCGGTGAGCGGGCGGAGCAGTCCGTACTGCTCGGCGTCGCCGACCAGGACACCGCCGAGCAGCACCCCGTCACCGGAGACCACCAGCTTCTTGTAGACCCCCGAGCGGGAGTCGGAGTACACGACGTCGAGGCAGCCCTCGGCCGTCCCGTGCGCGTCGCCGAAGGAGGCCACGTCCACGCCGAGCAGCTTCAGCTTGGTCGACATGTCGGCGCCCGTGAAGCCGCCCCCGGCCTCCTCCTCGGCGATGGCCGCCGCGGCGGTCTGCGCCATCTCGTAGCCCGGCGCCACCAGGCCGTACACCCGGCCGTCCGAGGCGAGCGCGCACTCGCCGATCGCGAAGACCGCCGGGTCCGACGTACGGCACAGCTCGTCGACCGCGATGCCGCCGCGCTCGCCGACCGTGAGGCCGCAGTCGCGGGCCAGCTGGTCCCGGGGGCGGACACCCGCCGAGAACACGACCATGTCCGTGGCCAGTTCGGAGCCGTCCGAGAGCTTCATGCCGGTGACGACGCCGTCCGCCGTCACGACCTCCTGCGTGCCGGTCCCGGTGTGGACGGTCAGGCCCATCCGCTCGATCGTCCGGAGCAGGGCCGCGCCGCCGCCCTCGTCGACCTGCACCGGCATCAGGCGCGGCGCGAACTCCACGACGTGCGTGTCCAGGCCGAGGCCCTTCAGCGCGCCGGCCGCCTCCAGCCCGAGCAGACCGCCGCCGACGACCGCGCCGGACGTCGCCGTCCTGGCGTACTCCTCGATGGCGAGCAGGTCCTCGATCGTGCGGTAGACGAAACAGCCGCGGGCGTCCTTGCCGGGGACGGGGGGCACGAAGGGGTACGAGCCGGTGGCGAGCACGAGGTGGTCGTACGCGAAGACCTGTCCGGAGCGGGCCGTGACCGTCCGGGCCTCCCGGTCCAAGGACTCGGCCGGGTCGCCCACGTACAGCTCGATGCCGTGCTTCTCCATGAAACCGGCCTCGACCATCGACAGGTCGTCCGGGGTCCTGCCCGAGAAGTACGAGGTCAGCTGGACGCGGTCGTAGGCCGGGCGCGGCTCCTCGCAGAGGACCACGATCCTGGCCCGCTCGGTGACGCCACGGTCGGCGAGCGCCTCGAGGAACCGCTGGCCGACCATTCCGTGGCCGACCAGGACGATGGTGGGGGTGGTCATGAGGGGCCTCCGTCGTGGGTGAGCAGGTGGAGCAGGGGGGCGTCGTCGGGCAGGGCTTCGTCGCCCTCCCAGGCGCGGGCGAGCGTGCCGACCGCGGCCAGATCGCCGAGGAGGACGCCCCCGACGAGCCGGTCACCGCGGACGACGACCTTGCGGTAGGCGCTGCGCGTGGCATCGGTGAGCTGGACGACGTCGTCGCCGGGCCGAGCGGTGACCTCGCCGAAGGCGGCGAGATCGAGGGGCTGGGGGCCGCCGAGGGTCAGGCGGGTGAGGGCGCGGGTGCCGGTGTATCCCGTCGCGGGCGCCCGCTCCGTGGGGGCGGTGCCCACCACCGTCGCGGGCATCCGTCCCATCGGACTGCCCACACGGGCGGACGCGGCCGGCTCCGCGAGCAGCAGGTCCGCCAGGGCGTCCGCCTGCTCCAGGGCCGGGCCCGCCAGGCCGTACACGCGGCCCGCGTGCTCCGCGCAGTCGCCGACCGCGTGGACGTACGGGTCCGACGTCCGCAGCTCGTCGTCGACCACGATCCCCCGCGCGACCTCCAGACCCGCCTCGCGGGCCAGGGCCACCCGGGGACGGACCCCGCACGCCAGGACCACGACCTGCGCGTCGAGGACGAAGCCGTCGGCGAGTTCGACCGCCGTCACCGCCCCGTCCCGCTGCCGCAGGCCGCTCACCCGGCACTCGGTGTGCACCTCGACCCCGAGGGCCTCGACGTGCTCACGGAGCAGCGCGGAGGCCTGGGCGTCGAGCTGCCGCTCCATCAGGCGCTCGCCCTGCTGGGTGAGGACCACGTCCGCGCCCCGCTCGGCGAGGGCCCGCGCGGCCGAGACCCCGAGGAGCCCGCCGCCGATGACCACGGCCCGCACCCCGGGCCGTACCAGGGCACGCAGCTCCAGACAGTCGTCGAGGGTGCGGAAGGGGTGGACGCCGGCCGGGAGCGCCGCCCCGCGCAGACCGCGCAGCGGCGGAAGCACCGGGTTGGAGCCCGTGGCGAGGACGAGCCGGTCGTAGCCGACGAGCGAGCCGTCCGCGCACTCGACCGTCCGCGCGGCCCGGTCGATCCGCACCGCCCGCGTCCCGAGCCGTACCGGCTCTCGGGTCCCGGGCAGGGCGATCACCTCGGGGGCGTACCGCCCGGCCAGGACGTCGGCCAGCAGCACCCTGTTGTAGGGGGCGTGCGGTTCCTCGCCGAGGAGGGTGACGGGCAGGCGCTGGGCGAGCCGGGCGCCCGCCGTCCCGCCCCCGACCACCACGATCCGTGTACTCATACCGGAAGGGTGCGGGGCCGGTGTTACCCGTCGGCATCCCGACTGTTTCCCGTACGGAACGCTGATCTCCGTCCGGGCCGGAGGCCGCTGTGAGGCCCCAGGCTCTGAACCAGCTCGACGATCACGCGAGCCCGGCCTGATCGCCAAGAGACCCCCTAGGCTCACGGCCATGCCCGAGATCTCGCTGACGACCCTTGTCCTGCTCTGCCTCGCCGCGCTCGTGGCGGGGTGGATCGATGCCGTGGTGGGCGGGGGCGGGCTGCTCCTGCTGCCCGCCCTGCTGCTCGGACTGCCGCACGCCCCGGCCGCGCAGATCCTCGGCACCAACAAGGCCGTCGCCATCGTGGGCACCACCGGGGCCGCCGTCACCTACGCCCGCAAAGCGCCGGTCAGCGTGTGGACGGCGGTACGGATCGGACTCGCCGCCCTCGCGGGCTCCATGGCCGGCGCCTTCTTCGCCGCCGGGATCAGCAGCGACGTCCTGCGCCCGGTGATCATGGTGGTACTGCTGGCGGTCGCGGCCTTCGTGATGCTGCGGCCCGCCTTCGGCGTGAAGGCCGAGGGGGAGGAGCGGGCGCCGCTGACACGGGCGCGGATCGTGACCGCGATCGTGGTCGTCGGCGGCGGGATCGGCTTCTACGACGGTCTGTTCGGGCCGGGCACGGGAACCTTCCTGGTCCTCGCGCTCACCGCCGTGCTCCACCTGGACCTGGTGACCGCCTCCGCGACCGCCAAGATCGTCAACGTCTGCACCAACGCGGGCGCGCTCGCGATGTTCGCGTACCAGGGCAGCGTCTACTGGCAGCTCGCGGCCGTCATGGCGGTCTTCAACCTGGTCGGCGGGACGGTCGGCGCCCGGATGGCGCTGAGCAAGGGCGCCGAGTTCGTCCGCGGGGTGCTGCTCGTCGTGGTCCTCTCGCTGGTCGCGAAGCTCGCCTTCGACCAGTGGAGCTGACCGGGGCTACTTCACGCCGATGAGGTGGCCGAAGGCGACCACGTTCCCCTGGTAGCCGTTCTTCTTCGAGAAGCCGCCGCCGCAGGTGATCACCCGGATCTCGGCCCGGTCGGCCTCGTCGTACACCTTCCGGTCCGGGAAGTCCTTGTTGGCGTACACCTCGATCGCGTCGACCGTGAAGACGGCGGTCCGCCCGTCCTCCCGGTCCACCTCGATCCGGTGGCCCTTCTTGAGGGCGCCCAGCGTGTAGAAGACGGCGGGCCCCTCGGCGTTGTCGACGTGGCCCGCGACGATCGCGGTGCCCTTGGCGCCGGGCGTGGTGCCGTCCCCGTACCAGCCGGCCAGGTTCCGGTCGGCGGCCGGCGGCACGTCGAGCGCGCCGTTCGCCGCGAGGCCGAGCCGGGTCATCGGGGCGTCCACGTCGGTCTCGGGGATCCGCAGCCGGACCGGCGGCGAGGGCGGCAGCGGGTCGGCGGCGGCGTCGGTGTGCACGCTCGGGCCGGCGGCGAAGGCCTGCGCGGCCGACGGTACGGGCGGGGTGACGTTCTCCGAGCCGTTCTGGACGAGCCAGAGTCCGGCGCAGGCGGCCACGGCTATGCCCCAGCCCTTGAACCTGTTGCTCACCTGGATTCCCTCGGTCGCTTCGTGGAGGCGGCCCGCGGCCCGTGGAGGGACCGGAAGGCCCGTGGGTGTGGCCCTGCCCCCGCCGGGCCGTATACGGGCGCGCGGCGGGGGCAGGACGGGCGGTGGTCTCAGAGGCCCCGCGCGCCGCTCGCCCGGCGCCGCAGGAGCCAGACCCCGCCGACGGCAGCCGCGGCCAGCACCGCCGCGCCCGCCGTGACCTGGGCGGTGTCGGGGCCGACGCTGCCCCCGACACCGGTCTGGACGTGGCCGCTCGGGCTCCTGTGCGTGACGATCAGGTCGCCCCGGGCCGTCTTGCCGTTGTCGCAGGCCACGCTGATCCAGTAGGAACCGGCCTTGACGTGCTCCGGCACCGTGAACTGCCCGACCACGACCTCCTTGTGCGTGCTCGGGCTCAGCTGGAACTCGCCCGCGCCGAGCGAGTTCGCGTCGCCGACGCCGTGCCCGTGCTTGCCGCAGGCGAGCGTGTTCACGGTGACGGTCGTGCCCGGATGCGCGGTCGACGGGTAGATCTCCAGCGACTGGTGGCTCCCGCTCGACTCGTGGCTCTCGTTGCTCCACTCCTGGTTGTCGCTCGCGTACGCGGCGGGGGCGGCGAACGCCCCGATCGCGGCGACCGCCAACGCGGTACCGGTGAACAGACGGGCAGTGGTGCGCATGGGGGTCCTCCGGGGCGCGCGAGCGGTCATACCGGCTGGTCCTCCCGGGAGGGACATCCCGGAGCCGGACCTTCTATGACCGAGATAAGAGCCACGCCCCGCGCCCCGCCTCCTGATGAGGCATCAGGATTGGTCCGTCCGATACGGTGTGTCGCCTGGAGCGCAGACGTTTCCGCAGGTCAGACGCATTTGCGAGCCGTCGGGTGGCGGCCCGCCCCGAACGGGTGACCGCCCAGCGACGGAAGTGCCCGGCGCCTACAGCGCGTCCCGCTCCACCGCCCCGTACGCCGCGTGCACCCGCCCCATCAGCTCCTCGTCCACCGGGAACGTCACCTCGTCGATCGCCGTCACCGGTGCGATCGTCCGGGAGTTGGTCACGAACGCGGCCCGGTAGCCCGGCAGGTCGGCCAGGGTGACCGGGCGCCGGACCGACTCCAGGCGCGGCTCCAGGAGGGCCATCGTGATCCCGGTGAGGCAGGGCGCCGACGGCCAGACGACCGACGTCCCGTCCCAGAAGGCGATGTTCGTGACGGCGCCCTCGGCGATCTCGCCGTACGGGGAGGTCAGCAGGGCCTCGTCGTAACCGGCCCGCCGGGCCGCCTCGCCGTGGTACCTCTGGCCGAAGCCGCCCAGGTGCTTGATGTGCGGCGCGGGCCGCCAGTAGTCGACGCTCGTCAGGCGCTGCGGGGCGCCGGGGCCGTCGGGGGCCGGATCGGCGACGGTCACCACGGTGCGGGCGTCCCCGTACACGTACACCCGGAGCGAGGCGTCGCGCCGCCCGGCGTTCGCCAGGGCCCCGGCGGCGAGCTCGCGCACCCTCTCGCCGTCCGGCTCCCGGCCGAAGAGCTCGCGGGTCGAGCGGTCGAGACGGTCGAGGTGCAGGCCGAGGCCCTTCACGCGCCCGTCCCGCACCTGCATCGCCGTGAAGTGGCCGTAGCCGCTCATGAGGGTGGCGAGGAGCCCGGGATCGGCCGCAGGGGTTCCGTCGATCTCGATGTGCGCGGCGGGTGTCGTCATGCCCTCACCGTACGACCCGGGGCGAGGCGCATGGCCTCCGGCCGTTCCGGTCCCTCCTCGTCCAGCAGGCCATGGCCTCCCCGCGGGCCGGCCGCACCGGCTTCGTCGTCGCCCACCGGCTCTCCACGATCCGGGACGCCGACACGATCCTGGTCATGGAGAGCGGCGCGACCGCCGGGCAGGACACCCCCGAGGAACTCCTCGCCGCCGGAGGGGCGTACGCCCGGCTGCACGCCGCCCGGTTCGCCCGTACGGTGGAGACGTGATCGTCACCGTCCACACCACCACCGACGCGCGCGCCAAGGCCGAGGCCCTGGCGCGCGGCGCCGTCGAGGCCCGCCTCGCCGCCTGCGCGCAGGTCACGGGGCCCGCCACCTCCGTCTACCACTGGGGAGGCGCGATCGAGACCGCCGAGGAGTGGCAGGTGGCGTTCAAGACCACCGAGGCCCGCTACCCGGCCCTGGAGGCGCACCTCCTCGCCGCCCACGACTACGAGACGCCCGAGATCCTCGCCACCCGGGTGCACCGGGCCGGCGCGGCCTACGCCCGCTGGGTGGAGGAGGAGACCGCGGCGGCCGCGGCGATCACGCGCCCGGCGGACGACGAGCGGCCGTTCTTCGTGTACGGGACGCTGCGCCCGGGGGCGTACAACCACGACCGGTTCCTCCGCGGCCGGATCGGCACCGAGGCGGACGCCGTGCTGCACGGGGCGGTCCTGCACGACGGGCCCGGTTATCCGTACGTCGTCCCGGCGGACGGCGGCCAGGTGGTCGGCACGCTGCTCACGCCCGCGCGCGGCGCCTACGGCGAACTGTTCGGCCTGCTCGACCGCCTGGAGCTGCCCGTCGGGTACGAGCGGGCGGCGATGGACGTCGTACGGGTACGGGACGGGGCGCGGGTGTCCGCCTGGGTGTTCCTGGCGGCGCCGGACGCGCCCCTCGGCCCGGTCATCGAGAGCGGCGACTGGTTCAAGCGGAGTCCGGGACCGGCTCCAGGCGCACCGCGCACACCTTGAACTCGGGCATCCGGGAGACCGGGTCGAGCGCCGGGTTCACCAGGGTGTTGGCCCGCCCCTCCCCGTACCAGTGGAACGGCATGAAGACGGTGTCCGGCCGGATCGCCGTGGTGATCCGGGCCGGGGCGACGGCCCGCCCGCGCCGCGAGACCACCGCGAGCGCCTCGCCGTCGGCGATCCCGATCCGCTCGGCGAGCCGGGGGTGGAGCTCCACGAAGGGGCCGGGCGCCGCCGCGTTCAGCTCGTCGACCCGGCGGGTCTGCGCCCCCGACTGGTACTGGGACACGACGCGGCCGGTGGTGAGGACCACCGGGTAGTCGGCGTCCGTCTCCTCGGCCGCCGCCCGGTGCACCACCGGCACGAACCGGGCCCGCCCGTCGGCCGTGGCGAACCGGTCGAGGAAGAGGCGCGGGGTGCCCGGGTGGTCCTCGTCCGGGCAGGGCCAGAAGACGCCCTGCTCCTCCTGGACGCGCCGGTAGCTGATGCCCGCGTAGTCGGCGGGGCCGCCCGCCGAGGCGCGGCGCAGCTCCTCGAAGACCTCCTCCGGGTCGGTCGGGAAGCCCTTCTCCCAGCCGAGCAGCCCGGCGAGGCCGTGCAGCACCTCCAGGTCGCTGCGGACGCCCGGGGGCGGGGTGAGGGCGCGGCGGCGCAGCAGCACCCTGCCCTCCAGGTTCGTCATGGTCCCCGTCTCCTCGGCCCACTGGGTGACGGGCAGGACGACGTCGGCGAGCGCGGCGGTCTCGGAGAGCACGACGTCGGCGACGGCGAGGAAGTCGAGCGACCGCAGCCGCCCCTCGACGTGCGCGGCGCGGGGCGCGGAGACCACCGGGTTGGAGCCCATGAGGAGAAGCGCCTTCACCTCGCCGCCGAGCGCGTCGAGGAGTTCGTACGCGCTCCGCCCGGGCCCCGGCAGCGACTCCGGGGCGACGCCCCACACGCCGGCGACGTGCGCGCGGGCGGCCGGGTCGTCGAGCTTGCGGTAGCCGGGCAGCTGGTCGGCCTTCTGGCCGTGCTCGCGGCCGCCCTGGCCGTTGCCCTGGCCGGTGAGGCAGCCGTAGCCGCTGAGCGGCCGGCCGGCCCGGCCGGTGGCGAGGCAGAGGTTGATCCAGGCGCCGACGGTGTCGGTGCCCTTGGACTGCTGCTCGGGGCCGCGCGCGGTCAGCACCATGCCCGTGGGCGCGTCGCAGAACATCGCGACGGCCTCCCGCAGCTGCGGCACGGACACGCCGGTGATCCGCTCGACCTGCTCGGGCCAGTGGGACATCGCCCCGGCGCGGGCGCCCTCCCAGCCGTCGGTGCGCTCCTCGACGAAGGCCTCGTCCACCCGTCCTTCGGCCACCACGAGGTGCAGCATCCCGAGGGCGAGCGCGAGGTCGGTGCCGGGGCGCGGCGCGAGGTGGAGGTCGGCCTGCTCGGCGGTGCGGGTGCGGCGCGGGTCGACGACGATCAGCTTGCCGCCGTTCTCCTTCAGCTCGGTGAGGTAGCGCAGGGCGGGCGGCATGGTCTCGGCCAGGTTGGAGCCGACGAGGATCACGCAGCCGGTCTTGGGGATGTCCTCCAGGGGGAAGGGGAGTCCCCGGTCGAGGCCGAAGGCCCGCTGGTGCGCGGCGGCGGCCGAGGACATGCAGAAGCGGCCGTTGTAGTCGATCTGCGAGGTGGCGAGGACGAGCCGGGCGAACTTGCCCAGCGTGTACGCCTTCTCGTTGGTGAGGCCGCCGCCGCCGAAGACCCCCACGGCATCGGGACCGTGGTCGGCGCGGGTCCGGCGCAGCCCGTCGGCGACGGCGGCGAGTGCCTCCTCCCAGGACGCGGGCTCCAGGGCCCCCGTGTCAGGGCTTCGGACCAGGGGCTCGGTGAGCCGGACCCGGGAGGAGAGTACGGAGGGGGCGGTGCGGCCCTTGCCGCACAGGGCGCCCCGGTTGACGGGGAAGTCGGTCCGCTCGACCACCTCGGCGGGCAGCTCCGGGGTGCCGGTGGGGCGGAGCGACATGCCGCACTGCAGGGCGCAGTAGGGGCAGTGGGTGGGGACGGTGGCGGCGTCGGACATGCGGCCAGCATGCGTCCGGCGTGTTACGCGGGGCGGCGCGGCGTATTACGGGCGCGGTGCCATGCGCTCCGCCGGGTGCGCCGCGGCGGGTGAGGCCAGCGCCTCGGTGACGCCCTTCTCCTTCGGCCCGAGGAAGTGCGGGTCGGGGCGCAGCCCGGCGTCCAGGGCCGCCTTGCCGGCGGCGAAGAGCTCGCGGGTGGTGCCGTAGTACCAGGTGCCGTCGTGGGGTTCGGGGACCCCGACCCCGTACGCGTCGACCCCGGCGCGGCCGCACAGCGCGACGGCCCGCTTGATGTGGAAGTCCTGGGTGACGAGGACGGCCCGGTCGACGCCGAAGACCTTCCGGGCGCGGACGCAGGAGTCCCAGGTGTCGAAGCCCGCGTAGTCGCTGACGATCCGGCCGTCCGGCACGCCGCGCGCCGTGAGGTACGCGCGCATGGCGCTCGGTTCGTCGTACGCGGTCCTGCTGTTGTCGCCGGTGACGAGGAGGACCCGGACCTTGCCCGCGCGGTACAGCTCGGCGGCGGTGTCGAGGCGGTGCGCGAGGTACGGGGTGGGGCGGCCCTTCCAGAGGCCGGCGCCGAAGACGACGGCGACGTCCCGGGCGGGCACGTCGGCGGTGGTACGCAGCTTCCCGGCGGCGGCGGTGTGCATCCAGGTCGCCGGGGCGAGGGCGAGGACGGCGCCCAGCATCACGGCCTGGACGGTACGGCGGCGGGCCCGGGTGGTGCGGGGGATCAGCCGGGTGAGCCGTGCCGGCATGCGGGAACCTCCGGGGTCGGGTGGATCGGTGTCGGTCTGTCACCCCGTCCGACGCGCGTCGGCGGCGTTCGGTTCGCCGGACGCCCCGCGTGTTCCGTACAACACACCGGCGAGGCCCATGCCGAGCAGCATGCCGAGCAGCTGCGCGGCGGCGAAGGCGGGCACGGACGCGGGCGCGATGCCGGTGAAGGAGTCGGAGAACGCGCGGCCGAGGGTGGCGGCGGGGTTGGCGAAGGAGCCGGAGGAGGTGAACCAGATCGCCGCCGCGATGTAGCCGGCGACCGCGACGGGGGCGAGGGCGGGGCGGCCGATGTGGCGCAGGCCCTGGACGACGAGGACGAGTCCGGCGGTGGCGACGGCCTCGCCGAGGAGGAGGTGGAGGGCCGCACGCGGTTCGGTGGCCCAGGAGCCGGGCGCCCGCCCGAACATGGCCTCGGCGAGCAGGGCGCCCGTGACGGCCCCGGCGAGCTGGGCGGCGATGTAGGCGAGGACGTCACGGCCCTTGCTCTCGTGGCGGCGGGACCACCACTCGGAGAGCGTCACGACGGGGTTGAAGTGGGCGCCGGAGAGCGGCCCGATGAGGGCGATGAGCAGCCCGAGGCCGAGGGCGGAGGCCGCGGCGTTGGCGAGCAGCCGGACACCGACGTCCTGGCTCAGGGAGTCGGCGCGGATGCCGGAGCCGACGACGACGGCGACGAGGGCGGCGGTGCCGATGAACTCGGCTGCGGCGCGCCGGGGGAGCGCGGGAGGGGACATTCTCATACCGGAAAAGATATTCCGTGATTCGGAAGGAAAAAAGGGGGGAGGGGAGGGGTGCGGGTCCCGTACGCTCCGACCATGAAGATCGACGACTGTCTCCTCCGCCGCGCGGTCGACTCCGACGCCCCCGCGGTGGCCGAGGTGTGGCTGCGCTCGTACACGGCGGCGCTCCCGGACGTGCGCCGGGCCCACACGGACGACGAGGTCCGCCATTGGATCCGGGAGGTGGTCGTACCCGGTCTCGAGACCTGGGTGGCGACGGTCGACGACACGGTCGTCGCCATGATGGTCCTGGACGGCGAAGACCTCGACCAGCTCTACGTCGATCCCCCCTGGCGCGGCCGAGGCATCGGCGACCGCCTCGTCGACCTGGCCAAGGAGCGTCGCACCGCCGGCCTGTCGCTGTGGACGTTCCAGGTCAACGACCCGGCGCGGCGCTTCTACGAACGGCACGGGTTCGTCGCCGCCGAGCACACGGACGGCGAGGGCAACGAGGAGCGCGAGCCGGACGTCCGCTACGTCTGGACCCCGGCGTAACCCGTCCGCTCCGTCACGCCGCCGCGGGTTCGAAGCGGTGCATTTCGTCGGTGCCGGGCTGGACGACGCCGTAGCTGTTCTCCGGCACCTCGTGCCACGCGCCGGGCATGTCGCCGAGGGGTTCGGAGACGATGAGGCGGGTCTCCTCGGAGACGTCGCGCAGGAAGGCGAGGTCGGGGTGGAGCCGGCGCAGGGCCTCCACCCGACTGCTGTAGTACAGCGAGCGGGAGGCCTGCGCGCTGGAGTAGCGGAAGGCCCAGACCCGCTCGCCGTCGGTGAGGGCGAGCGTCATCTGGAGCGGGAACTCGACCCCGTGCTCACGGCCCACCCGTTCCACCACGCCCGCCATCATGGCGACGGCGGAGGGCGGATCCCGGTCGAGGCCGTAGGTGAGGGCCAGGTAGAACATCACCTCGGAGTCCGTCGTGCCCTCGATGTCGGCGTAGAGCCCGGGGTCGACGAGCAGGGTGAGGTCCCGGCGCACGAGGTGGAACCCGGCGATGGCGCCGTTGTGCATGAACATCCAGCGGCCGTGCCGGAACGGGTGGCAGTTCGACTGCTGCACGGCCGAGCCGGTCGACGCCCGGATGTGGGCGAAGAACAGCGGTGAGCGGACATGATCCGCCAGCTCCCGCAGATTGCGGTTGTTCCAGGCGGGCCCCACGTCCCTCAGCAGCGCCGGGGTGTCGCTGTGCGCCGAGTACCAGCCGACGCCGAACCCGTCACCGTTGGTGGTCTCCACCCCGAGCCGGGAGTGCAGGCTCTGGTCGATCAGGGAGTGGGCCGGTCTGTACAGGATGGAGTCGAGGAGCACCGGCGTTCCCCGGTACGCGAGCCATCGGCACATACGCGCTCACCTGGATCCCTGCCGGATCCGTGTCCGGCCCTCCCATTCTCGGCGCCCTCCCCGCGTGATGCCACAGCAGCGCGGGCCCGCCGGGCCGACAGGCTGAGCGCGGCGCACGTGAGGCACTGGCAAAGACCCGTCACCCGCCCGAAACGGCCCGGCAACGCGCCCCCGTCAGGATCGGTCCATGACGGAGCCGGACAGCACGTGCGACAGCGCCGCCGGGCTGCTCGGCAGGATCAGCGAGCAGCTGGGAACCCAGCTCGGCCACGTGCGTCCGTACGGCCGTCGACCGCGGAAGTACGACGAGGAGGCACGCCCACCGATGAACGTCCCCACTCTCGTCCGACCGGCCACGTCCGGAACCGCCCCCACGCCCGGCGTCCCGCCCCGCACGGCTCCCGCCGGGCCCGCCCCCACGCCCGGCGTCCCGCCCCGCACGGCTCCCGCCGGGCCCGCCCCCACCCTCGTCGCCGTCGGCCACGGCAGCCGCGACCCCCGGGCCCGCGCCACCCTCGGCCGCCTCCTCGACCGCGTCCGCGAACTCCGCCCCGGGCTCGACGTCCGCCTCGCCCACATCGAACTGAACGCCCCGCTCCTCGACGACACCCTCGCGGACCTCGCCGCCGAGGACCGCGACGCCGTACTCGTCCCGCTGCTCTTCGCCCCCGGCCACCACGTCACCCATGACCTGCCGGCCGCCGTCGCCGCCGCGCCCGGCCTCCGCGCCCGCGTCGCCGAGCCGCTCGGCGCCCACCCCCTCCTCGTCGAGGCCCTCGCCGACCGTCTCGCCGAGGCCGGCTGGACCCCCGGCCACGGCGACTCCACCGGCGTCGTCCTCGCCTCCGCCGGGTCCCGCGACCCCCGATCCGGCGCCGAGATCCGCCGGATCGCCGCCCTCCTCGGCGAGCGCCTCGGTGGCGTCCCCGTCGTCCCCGCGTACGCCTCCGCCGCCGCGCCCACCGTCCCCGAAGCCGTCCGCGCGCTCGCCGCCCGGGGCCGCCACCGCGTCGCCGTCGCCTCCTGCTTCACCGCCCCCGGTCTCTTCGCGACCCGCGCCGCCGCCCACGCCCCCCGGCTCGCCGCCGCACCGCTCGGCGACCACCCGGCACTCGCCCGCCTGGTCCTGCACCGCTACGACCGCGCCCGCACAGCCCGTACCACCACCCCCGTACGCGAACTCGCCGCCATCTGAGCGCTTCTGTCGGTCCCTCCGGTTACCTTCGAGGCATGGCAGGCATCGAGGACACCAAGGACAGCGCAGACATCACAGACACCCCCGGATACGACTCCGACGCGACCGCACGCTGGGCCACAGAGCCCGACAAACGCCCCGGCCGCACCGCCTTCCAGCGCGACCGCGCCCGCGTGCTGCACTCCGCCGCGCTCCGCAGACTCGCCGGCAAGACCCAGGTCGTCACCCCCGGCACCCTCCCCCAGGCTTTCGGCTTCGCTCACGCAGGGGGAACCCCGAGCCACGCCTGGGACGCCAGCCCCCGCACCCGGCTCACCCACTCCCTGGAGTGCGCCCAGGTCGGCCGGGAGCTCGGCGCCGCCCTCGGCTGCGACCCCGACCTCGTCGAGGCCGCCTGCCTCTCCCACGACATGGGCCACCCGCCCTTCGGACACAACGGCGAGCAGGCGCTCAACGACGTCGCCAAGGACTGCGGCGGCTTCGAGGGGAACGCCCAGTCGCTCCGGCTCCTCACCCGCATCGAGCCCAAGCGCTTCGTCAAGGACGCCGACGGGGAGCTCGTCAGCGTCGGCCTCAACCTCACCCGCGCCACCCTCGACGCCGCCACCAAGTACCCCTGGGCGCGCGGCGCCCACCCCGAGGACCCCGGCTCGCCCAAGTTCGGCGTGTACGAGGACGACCTGCCCGTCTTCGACTGGATCCGGCAGGGCGCCCCCGCCCACCGCAAGTGCTTCGAGGCCCAGGTCATGGACTGGTCCGACGACGTGGCCTACTCCGTCCACGACTTCGAGGACGGACTGCACGCCGGGCACATCGACCCCGACATGCTCTTCGCCGGGCCCGAGCGCGCCGACGTCTTCGCCGTCGCCGTCGGCCGCTACGTACCGGAGGACACCGACCCGCAGGAGCTCGCCGAAGCCCTCGACCGGCTCGTCGCCCAGGAGTGGTGGCCGCACGGCTACGACGGCTCGGCCGTCGCCCAGGCCCGCCTCAAGGACGCCACCAGCCAGCTTATCGGCCGCTTCTGCCTCGCCGCCGAGGGCGCCACCCGCCAGGCCTGGGGCTCCGGCCGCCTCACCCGCTACGCCGCCGAACTCGTCGTCCCCCGCGCCACCCGCAACGAGTGCGCGGTCCTCAAGGCCGTCGCCGACCGGTACGTGATGCAGCGACCCCAGCAGGAGGCCCTCCGCGCCGACCAGCGCATCGTCGTCGCCGAACTCGCCGAGGCCCTCGTCGCCCGCGCCCCCGACGGACTCGAACCGCAGTTCCGGGCCGCGTTCGACGCGGCCCCCGACGACCGGGCCCGCAAGCGCGTCATCATCGACCAGATCGCCAACCTCACCGACGCCTCCGCCCGCGCCCTCCACGCCCGTCTCCGCACCCGCCAGGGGTAGGTCCTCTTCCGTCACCTCCGTCCGTACGGGACCCTCGCAGGCACGGCCCGGACGGGTACGACGGGACGAACGCCCGGGGGCGTAGGTTGGAACCGGTCGCAACGAGGAGGAAAACGACGTGGTCGACGCAGATCAGACCTTTGTCATCGTCGGCGGGGGCCTGGCAGGGGCCAAAGCGGCGGAGACCCTGCGCGCCGAGGGGTTCAACGGCCGGGTGATCCTCATCGGCGACGAACGCGACCACCCGTACGAGCGCCCACCCCTCTCCAAGGGCTACCTCACCGGCGCCAAGGAGCGCGACAGCGCCTTCGTCCACGAGGCAGCCTGGTACGCGGCGAACGACATCGAGCTCCACCTCGGCCAGCCCGTCACCGCCGTCGACCGCGAGGCCCACACCGTCCGCCTCGGCGACGGCACCGTCATCCGCTACGACAAGCTGCTCCTCGCCACCGGTTCCGAACCGCGCCGGCTCGACGTCCCCGGCACCGAGCTCGCCGGGGTCCACCACCTGCGCCGCCTCGCCCACGCCGACCGGCTCCGCCAGGTCCTCGCCGGCCTCGGCCGGGACAACGGCCACCTCGTGATCGCCGGCGGCGGCTGGATCGGCCTGGAGGTCGCCGCCGCCGCCCGCGGCTACGGCGCCGAGGTCACCGTCGTCGAGGCCGATCCCACCCCGCTGCACCGGGTCCTCGGCCCCGAACTCGGCCAGCTCTTCGCCGACCTGCACAGCGACCACGGCGTCCGCTTCCACTTCGGCGTCCGGCTGACCGAGATCATCGGCCAGGACGGCATGGTCCTCGCCGTCCGCACCGACGACGGCGAGGAGCACCCGGCGCACGCCGTGCTCGCCGCGATCGGCGCCGCCCCCCGTACCGCCCTCGCCGAGAACTCCGGGCTCGCCCTCGTCGACCGGGCCGACGGCGGCGGCGTCGCCGTCGACGAGTCCCTGCGCACCTCCGACCCCGACATCTTCGCCGCCGGTGACGTGGCCGCCGCCCACCACCCGCTCCTGCACACCCGCCTCCGCGTCGAGCACTGGGCCAACGCCCTCAACGGCGGCCCGGCCGCCGCCCGCGCCATGCTCGGGCAGCACGTCTCCTACGACCGCGTCCCCTACTTCTTCTCCGACCAGTACGACCTGGGCATGGAGTACTCCGGCTGGGCGCCCCCCGGCACGTACGACCAGGTCGTGGTCCGCGGCGACACCGGAAAGCGCGAGTTCATCGCCTTCTGGCTCAAGGACCGCCGGGTCCTCGCCGGGATGAACGTGAATGTGTGGGACGTCACAGGCCCGATCCAGGACCTCATCCGGTCCCGTACGGCCGTGGACCCGGAGGCCCTCGCCGACCCCTCCGTACCCCTGGAGAGCCTGATCTGATCCGCCCCGGGCACCCGTAGACTTCATGCGTGGCAGGCAGGATCAACGATGACGACGTGAAGGCGGTACGGGACGCGGTCCCGATCGACGCCGTCGTGTCCGAGTACCTCCAGCTGCGCAACGCGGGCGGCGGCAACCTCAAGGGCCTCTGCCCCTTCCACGACGAGAAGTCGCCCTCCTTCCAGGTCAGCCCCAGCAAGGGACTCTTCCACTGCTTCGGCTGCCAGGAGGGCGGCGACACCATCGCCTTCGTGATGAAGATCGACCACCTCTCCTTCTCGGAGACCGTCGAGCGCCTCGCCGCGAAGGCGGGCATCACCCTGCGGTACGAGGAAGGCGGCTACAACCCCGGCCACCAGCGCGGAGAACGCATCCGCCTGGTCGAGGCCCACAAGATCGCCGCCCAGTACTACGCCGACCAACTCGGCTCCGCCGAGGCCGAGATCGGCCGGAAGTTCCTCGCCGAGCGCGGCTTCGACCAGGCCGCCGCCGAGCACTTCGGCGTCGGCTACTCCCCGGCCGGCTGGGACCACCTCACCCGCTTCCTGCGCGGCAAGGGCTTCTCCGACAAGGAACTGATCCTCTCCGGCCTCTCCCAGGACGGCCGCCGCGGCCCCATCGACCGCTTCCGCGGCCGCCTCATGTGGCCGATCAAGGACGTCGGCGGCGAGATCGTCGGCTTCGGCGCCCGCAAGCTCCGCGACGACGACAACGGCCCCAAGTACCTCAACACGCCCGAGACGCCGATCTACAAGAAGTCCCAGGTGCTCTACGGCATCGACCTGGCCAAGAAGGACATCGCCAAGGTCAGCAGGGCCGTCGTCGTCGAGGGCTACACCGACGTCATGGCCTGCCACCTCGCCGGCGTCACCACGGCCATCGCCACCTGCGGCACCGCCTTCGGCGGCGACCACATCAAGATCCTCCGCCGGCTCCTCATGGACAACGGCTCGGCCCGCGTCATCTTCACCTTCGACGGCGACGCCGCCGGCCAGAAGGCCGCCCTGCGGGCCTTCGAGGACGACCAGAAGTTCGCCGCCGAGACGTACATCGCCATCGCCCCCGACGGCATGGACCCCTGCGAACTCCGCCTCGCCAAGGGCGACGAGGCCGTCGCCGAACTCGTCCAGCCCCGCACCCCGCTCTTCGAGTTCGCCCTCCGCCAGATCGTGCGGCGGTACGACCTGGAGACCCCGGCGGGCCGCGCCGCCGCCCTCGACGAGGCCGCGCCGATCGTCGCGAAGATCAAGAACATCGCCTCCCAGCACGAGGTCGCCGTCCAGCTCGCCGGCATGCTCGGCATCCTCGACACCCAGTTCGTGGTCCGGCGGGTCGCCCAGATCGCCCGCTGGCAGCGGCAGGGCGGCGAGCAGGGCCCGAGCCGCCGGCCCTCCCCGCGGACGTACGACACCCCGCCCCCGGCCGCCGCCTCCCCGGGCCCCGCGCTCAACCTGCGCAGCCCCGCCCACCGCACCGAGCGCGAGCTCCTCAAGCTCGCCCTCCAGCGGCCCGAACTCGTCTCCCCGGCCTTCGACGCGTACGGCGCCGACGAGTTCACCGCCCCGCCCTACGCCGCCGTCCGCCAGTGCATCCAGGACGCGGGCGGCGCCACCGGCGCCCCCTCCGACTACCTCGACGCCGTCCGCGAGGCCGCCCCCAACGACTCGGTCCGGGCCCTCGTCACCGAGCTCGCCGTCGAGACGATCTTCGCCAAGACCGTCGACGAGGCCTACGCCGGCGACCAGCTCGTCACCGTCCGCCTCCGCGCCGTCGACCGCCGCATCCGCGACGTCCAGGGCACCCTGGCCCGGCTCGGCCCGAACGGCGACCCCGAGCGGGTCGCCGCCGTGCAGAACGAGCTCTGGGTCCTCACCCAGTACGGGCAGTCCCTCCGGAACAACGGCGCCGCGGCCCTCTGACGCCCGCTCGTACGTTCCGTCACGCCCCGGTCTCAAAAAGTCACCGCACGCCCCTCGTGGCGGCGATGTGTCGTACCCCACACTGGATGACGGTGCCGTTCCGCTCCTCCTGGAGGTCGCCCGCCGTGCAGACCGAGACCCGGACCGTGTCGCAGGAGCCGTCCCCCGACGAACCGGAAGGACTGCCCGAGGTCCCGCCCCAGCGCCGCCGCACCGGCGACCTCGGCGGCAACGGCCCCTCGTCCGACCTCTTCCGCCAGTACCTGCGCGAGATCGGCCGCATCCCGCTGCTCAGCGCCGAGGAGGAGGTCGAACTCGCCCGCCGCGTCGAGGCCGGGCTCTTCGCCGAGGAGAAGCTCGCCAACACCCCCGACCTGGACAGCCGGTTGGCGAGCGACCTGGACCGGCTCGTCGTCCTCGGCCGGATCGCCAAGCGCAAGCTGATCGAGGCCAACCTCCGCCTCGTCGTCTCCGTCGCCAAACGGTACGTGGGCCGCGGCCTCACCATGCTCGACCTCGTCCAGGAGGGAAACCTGGGCCTGATCAGGGCCGTCGAGAAGTTCGACTACGCGCGCGGCTACAAGTTCTCCACGTACGCCACCTGGTGGATCCGCCAGGCCATGTCCCGGGCCCTCGCCGACCAGGCCCGGACCATCCGCGTCCCCGTCCACGTCGTCGAACTCATCAACCGGGTCATCCGCGTCCAGCGCCGCATGCTCCAGGAGCGCGGCTACGAGCCCACCGCCGAAGAGGTCGCCGCCCAGCTCGACGTGGCCCCCGAGCGGGTCGGCGAGGTCCTCCGGCTCGCCCAGGAACCCGTCTCCCTGCACGCCCCCGTCGGCGAGGAGGAGGACGTCGCCTTCGGCGACCTCATCGAGGACGGCGACGCCGCCTCACCCGTCGAGTCCGCCGCCTTCCTGCTGCTCCGCCGGCACCTGGAGGACGTCCTCTCCACCCTCGGCGAACGCGAACGGAAGGTGGTCCAGCTCCGCTACGGCCTCGACGACGGCCGGCCCCGCACCCTGGAGGAGATAGGGCGCATCTTCGGCGTGACGCGCGAACGCATCCGCCAGATCGAGTCCAAGACCCTCAACAAACTCCGCGACCACGCCTACGCCGACCAGCTGCGCGGTTATCTGGACTAGAAGCAGGGGCCCGCACCGCACACGGTGCGGCACGGGCCACTGCGAGCCGTCAACCGGTTCAGTCGACCTCGGCGACCGCCTGCGCGAACTGCGCCGCGTACAGCCGGGCATAGGCGCCACCCGAGGCCAACAGCTCCTCGTGCGTGCCCTGTTCGACGATCGAGCCGTTCTCCATCACCAGGATCACGTCCGCGTCCCGGATCGTGGAGAGCCGGTGCGCGATGACGAAGCTCGTCCGGCCGTGGGCCAGGCGCGCCATCGCCTTCTGGATGAGGACCTCGGTGCGGGTGTCGACCGAGCTGGTCGCCTCGTCCAGGACGAGGATCACCGGATCGGAGAGGAACGCCCGCGCGATGGTGATCAGCTGCTTCTCACCCGCGCTGACCCCCGCCCCGTCGTCCTCGATCACCGTGTCGTACCCCTCGGGCAGGGTCCGGATGAACCGGTCGGCGTGCGCGGCGCGCGCCGCCGCCTCGACCTCGGCCCGGGTCACCGGGCGCGTGGCGCCGTACGCGATGTTGTCCGCGATGGTGCCGCCGAAGAGCCAGGTGTCCTGGAGGACCATGCCGATGCCCTTGCGCAGCTCCTCGCGGGACATCTGCGCTATGTCCACGCCGTCCAGGGTGATCCGGCCGCCCGTCACCTCGTAGAACCGCATCAGCAGGTTCACCAGGGTCGTCTTGCCGGCGCCGGTCGGGCCGACGATCGCGACCGTCTGACCCGGGTCCACCGTGACCGACAGGTCCTCGATGAGCGGCTTGTCCTCCTCGTAACGGAAGGAGACGCCCTCCAGGGCGACCTTGCCCTTGAGGTCCAGCGGCTTCTCGCTCGTCGGCGCGTCCGGCTCCTGCTCCTCGGCGTCGAGCAGCTCGAAGATCCGCTCCGCCGAGGCGACACCCGACTGCACCAGGTTCGCCATCGACGCGACCTGCGTCAGCGGCATCGAGAACTGGCGCGAGTACTGGATGAAGGCCTGCACGTCACCGATGGACAGGCTGCCGGTCGCCACCCGCAGACCGCCGACCACGGCCACCAGGACGTAGTTGATGTTCGAGACGAAGAACATCACCGGCTGCATCACACCGCTGTTGAACTGCGCCCTGAACCCGGCCTCGTACAGGGCCTCGTTCTGCTCGCGGAAGTCGTTCGCGGACTCCTCCTGCCGGCCGAAGACCTTCACCAGGCTGTGCCCGGTGTACATCTCCTCCACGTGCGCGTTGAGCGCGCCCGTCGACTTCCACTGCTGCACGAAGTGCGGCTGCGAGCGCTTGCCGATCTTCGCCGCGACGAACACCGAGACCGGCACCGTCACCAGCGCCACCAGCGCCAGCAGCGGCGAGATCCAGAACATCATCCCGAGCACGCCGACGATCGTGAGCAGCGAGTTGATCAGCTGGCCCATCGACTGCTGGAGCGTCTGCGAGATGTTGTCGATGTCGTTGGTCGCCCGGGACAGCACCTCACCGCGCTTCGCCTTGTCGAAGTACGAGAGGGGGAGCCGCGCCAGCTTCGTCTGGACGTCCTCCCGCATCCGGTAGACCGTCCGGTTGATCACCTTGATCGACAGGCGGGTCGAGACCAGCATGAGCAGGCCCGCCGCCACGTAGACCGCGAGGACCCACAGCAGGACCCCGCCGACCGCGCCGAAGTCGATCCCCTGCCCGGGGGTGAAGTCGACCCCGGACAGCATGTCGGCCATGCCGCCGTCGCCGTCGGCGCGGAGCTTCTCCAGGGCCTGTGCCTTCGTGACGCCCTCGGGCATGCCGCGCCCGACGACGCCCGCGAAGATCAGGTCCGTCGCCCCGCCGAGGATCTTCGGTCCGACCACGGAGGCCGCCACCGACAGCACGCCGGCTGCCAGCATCAGCCAGAGCGTGCCGCGCTCGGGCGCCAGCTGCTTGAGCAGCCGCTTGCCCGAGCCCTTGAAGTCCATGGACCGCTCACCGGACTGGCCCATCATCATGCGTCCGCCAGGACCGGCCATCAGGCTGCCTCCGCCTCGGTCAGCTGGGAGAGCACGATCTCCCGGTACGTCTCGTTCTCCGCCATCAGCTCACTGTGCCGTCCGGTGCCCACGACCCGGCCCTCGTCGAGGACCACGATCCGGTCGGCGTCGCGGATGGTCGACACCCGCTGGGCGACGATCACCACGGTCGAGTCCGCCGTCTCCCGGGCCAGCGCGGCCCGGAGCAGGGCGTCCGTCTCGTAGTCGAGCGCGGAGAAGGAGTCGTCGAAGAGGTAGATCTCCGGCCGCTGCACGAGCGTCCGCGCGATCGCGAGCCGCTGCCGCTGCCCGCCGGAGACATTGGTGCCGCCCTGCGCGATCGGCGCGTTCAGACCGTTCTCCAGCTTGCGCACGAAGTCGGCCGCCTGGGCGACCTCCAGGGCGTGCCAGAGCTCCTCGTCGGTCGCGTCGGGCTTCCCGTACCGCAGGTTCGTCGCCACCGTCCCCGAGAACAGGTACGGCTTCTGCGGGACGAGCCCCACGGTCCTCGCCATCAGCTTCGGGTCGAGCTTCCGCACGTCCACGCCGTCGACGAGTACCTCGCCGCCGGTGGCGTCGAAGAGCCGGGGCACCAGGCCGAGCAGCGTCGACTTGCCGCTGCCCGTCGACCCGATGATCGCGGTCGTCTCACCGGGGCGGGCGACGAGCGCCACGTCCTTGAGGACCGACTCCTCCGCGCCCGGGTACCGGAAGTCCGCGCTCCTGACCTCCAGGTGACCGCGCCGCAGCAGCTTCGTCACCGGCTCTGCCGGCGGCACGACGCTCGTCTCCGTCCCGAGGACCTCCTCGATGCGCTCCGCGCAGACCTCGGCGCGCGGCACCATCATGAACATGAAGGTCGCCATCATCACGGCCATCACGATCTGCATCAGATAGGCGAGGAAGGCGGTCAGCGCGCCGATCTCCATCCCGCCGCTGTCGATGCGGTGCGCGCCGAACCAGACCACGGCCACGCTGGAGACGTTCACGACGGTCATCACCGTCGGGAACATCAGCGCCATCAGCCGCCCGGTCGCCAGCGACACGTCGGTCAGCTCGCCGTTGGCGCCGCGGAAGCGCTCCTCCTCGTACCCGTCCTTCACGAAGGCGCGGATGACCCGGTTGCCGGTGATCTGCTCGCGCAGCACCCGGTTCACCGTGTCGAGCCGCTCCTGCATGGTCCGGAACAGCGGGCGCATCCGCCGCACGATCAGCGAAACGGCGACGCCGAGGACCGGCACCACGGCGAGCAGCACGCCCGACAGGGGAACGTCCTGGCCGAGCGCCATCACGATGCCGCCGACACACATGATGGGCGCGGAGACCATCAGGGTGAACGCCATCAGGACCAGCATCTGGACCTGCTGGACGTCGTTGGTCGTACGGGTGATCAGCGAGGGCGCGCCGAAGTGGCCGAGCTCCCGGGCGGAGAAGGACTGCACCCGGTCGAAGACCGCGCCGCGCACGTCCCGGCCGAGCGCCGAGGCGGTCCGCGCGCCGTGGTACACGGCCCCGATGTTGCACACGACCTGGACGACGGAGACGCCGACCATCAGGGCGCCGAAGCGCAGGATGTAGCCGGTGTCCCCGTTGACGACACCGTTGTCGATGATGTCGGCGTTCAGGGTCGGCAGGTAGAGGCTCGCGCACGTCTGCAGGAACTGCAGCAGGACGAGCAGCGCGATGGGTTTTCGATAGGGCCGGAGGTGGGTTCGGAGAAGTCTTATGAGCACGGCTCCTACTATCGCCCGCACCGCCGAGACGTTACGACTCGGTTTATGGGGCGCGCCCGGAGCCCTGGGCAAGACTTTACGAACCGGAGCCCCGCGGGACCGGCGGCTCTACGAACCACGGCTCCACGGAACGGAGTTCCCAGGAACGGGGGGCTCTCCGCGTCGGCGGCCTCACGACCCGAACGCGCCCGGGTGGATCTGCTCCCGCGTCGCCACGTACTGCTGCCGCACGGCCTGCCCGGCCGACAGTTCCTCGCCGGGCTCCAGGATCTGCGCGACCGCGCCCTGCCAGGCCGGAGGAGCGGACGGCGAGAGCGTGCCGCGCGCCACGCCGAGCGCCCACGCGGCCTGCCGGGCAGCGCCGAGCGCCGCGTAGTCGGCCGGCTGGGGGACGACGACCTGGGCGCCGAAGAGCGCCGGCGCGAGCGCCTGCACCGCCGGCAGCGCGGCCGCCGCACCGAGCAGGAAGACCCGCCGTACCTCGACGCCCCGCCCGCGCAGCACGTCCATGGCGTCGGTCAGCGCGCAGAGCATCCCCTCGAACGCCGCGCGCGCCAGGTGCTCGGGCTTCATCGCCTCCCGGCGCAGCCCGCTGAGCGTGCCCGCCGTGTGCGGCAGGTCCGGGGTCCGCTCGCCCTCCAGGTAGGGCAGCAGGACGAGCCCGGACGCGCCGGGCGTCGACTTCAGCGCGAGCGCCGACAGCTCGTCGAGGGACTCCAGCCCGAGCATCTCGGCGGTGCCGCGCAGCGCCCGTACCGCGTTCGAGGTGGAGACGACGGGCAGGTGCATGCCGGTGGCGTCGGCGAAGGAGGTGATCATGCCCTTGGGGTCGGCGAGGGCCTCGTGGTGCACGGCCATCACGGAGCCGGAGGCCCCGAGCGAGACCACCGCGTCACCGGGACCGAGGCCGAGCCCGAGCGCGGCGGCCATCGTCTCGCCGGTGCCGGCGGAGACGAGGAGCCCCTCGGGGGTGATCCCGGCGGCTTCGGAGGGCCCGAGGACCTCGGGCAGCACGGCCTGGTGCCCGAGCGCCAGGTCGACGAGGTCGGGCCGGTAGGCCCCGGTCCGCGCCGACCAGTAGCCGGTGCCGGAGGCGGCGCCGCGGTCGGTGGTGCGGCGGACGGGGCGGCCGAGAAGCTGCCAGACGAGCCAGTCGTGGGGCTGGAGGACCATGGCGACGCGCCGGGCGTGCTCCGGCTCCGTACGGGCCAGCCAGCGCAGCTTGGCGACCGGCTGTCCGGCGCCGGGCACGCAGCCGACGGCCTCGGCCCAGGCCTGCCGGCCGCCGAGCGACTCGACGAGGTCGGCGGCGGCGACCTGGGCCCGCTTGTCGTTGCGGACGAGCGCGGGCCGGACCAGGCCGCCCTGCGCGTCGAGCGGCACGAGCCCGTGCTGCTGCGCGGAGACACCGATCGCCTCCACGCCCTCGAGGAGGCCGCCGCCGGCGGCCTCCCCGAGCGAGAGCAGCCAGTTCTGCGGATCGACGTCGACGGCCTTCGGCTCGCCGGGATGCGCGGCGTACCCCTGCCGCAGTACGGCACCCGTGTCCGTGTCACAGACGACGATGCGCGTGAACTCCGTTGAGCTGTCCAGTCCGGCGACTATCCCCATGACACATGATTCTGCCGCACGCGACGGGTTCAGGTGTTGGTTGTGCCCCAGTCCTCCTCTTCGACCTTTCCGTTGACCCGGCCGCGGTCCCGGAGCGCGTGGACCCGGTCCGTCACGGAGGACGGCAGCCGGTCACCCACCTTGTCGCCCACGAGGTGCGCCGCCTTGCCCGCGGCCTGGCGCCCGGTCTGGGCGGCGGACTCGGCGGCGTTCCGCACGGCCGGGTTCTGCGCGATCCGTGTCGCGGACTTCTTCATCTGTTCGTAGCGCTCGCGTCCGGCCCGCGTGCCGACCACGAAACCGAGGGCGAGTCCCACGACGAACGTCAGCTTGTACCGCACGGCTGCGATCCTTCCCTGGAGGCCCTGGGGATACCGATTGGCGGAGCACCCCCCTGCTTGCGCTAATGTATGTCTCGCAGCGAGCGAGCGCCGCCCGGCAAGGTCCGAGGCGGATCCGATCGGTGCAAACGCAGCAATCCCCTGTAGCTCAATTGGCAGAGCAGCCGGCTGTTAACCGGCAGGTTACTGGTTCGAGTCCAGTCGGGGGAGCGCGATCCCCTGTAGCTCAATTGGCAGAGCATTCGGCTGTTAACCGGAGGGTTGCTGGTTCGAGTCCAGCCGGGGGAGCCAGACGGAAGAGGACCCTTCGGGGTCCTTTTTCGCGTCCCCGGGAACCGTGCGGCGCCCGGCGCGGTCTTCATGGTCGAGCAGAGCCGATCATCCGAAGCAGGAGATCGTATGAGCGGCTATGCTGCGGCAGACGGCGCGCACACTTGTACGCGCCTCACCGTACGGGGCGGTAGCTCAGCCGGTTAGAGCAGCGGACTCATAATCCGTCGGCCGTGGGTTCGAGTCCCACCCGCCCCACCAGAGAAACACGTTCTGACCCGCGCAAACGCCCCTGAAGGCGTGTTCTCGCGTGCGGCGCTTGCCTCTCACCGGTGAGGCGAGGCGGGCGCCCCTGGTCTGCCCCACCAGGTCCCGGCCGTCTTGATTTGGTCAAGGCGGGGCGTGAGGGTGGAGACGCGACGATGATCCCACGACGATCCCACCGATCCCGGGTGTGACACGCCGCACACCATGCCGAAACTCTGTGCCCTCGGCGATGACGGCGGCCGCAGCGCCGACCATCCCGCAGGTGGTGCGTCCGTGAGGCGCCGTGAGCCGCGTTACGCCGCTGCCGGGGCGAAGGGATGCAGTTCGTCGGAGCCGGGCTGGACCACCCCGTAGGTGCTTTCCGGTACTTCGTTCCACGCGCCCGGCAGGTCGCCGAGGGGCTCGGACACGATGAGGCGGGTCTCCTCGGAGACGTCCTGCAGGAACGTGACATCAGGATGCAGTCTGCGCAGCGCCTCCACCCGGCTGCTGTAGAACAGGGACCGGGAGGTGTGTCCGCTGGAGTAGCGGAAGGCCCAGGTGCGTTCCCCGTCGGTGATGGCGAGCGTCATCTGGAGGGGAGACTCCACGCCGTGTTCGCGACCGACGCGCTCCACCACTCCCGCCATCCGGGCGACGGCGGCGGGCGGGTCCTGGTCGAGGCCGAAGGTGAGAGTCAGATTGAACATGACCTCGGAGTCCGTCGTCCCCTCGATGTCGGCGTACAACCCGGGGTCGATGAGCATGGTGAGGTCGCGGCGCATGAGGTGGAACCCCGTGATGGCGCCGTTGTGCATGAACATCCAGCGGCCGTGCCGGAACGGGTGGCAGTTCGACTGTTGCACCGCGGTTCCGGTCGACGCCCGGATGTGGGCGAAGAACAGAGGGGAGTGGACGTGGTCCGCCAGTTCCCGCAGGTTCCTGTTGTTCCAGGCGGGGCCGATGTCCCTGAAAAGGGCCGGGGATTCGTTGCTCCCCGTGTACCAGCCGACGCCGAACCCATCACCGTTGGTGGTCTCCACGCCGAGTTTCGAGTGCAGGCTCTGGTCGATCAGCGAGTGAGCGGGTCTGTACAGAATGGTGTCGAGCAAAAGGGGAGTTCCCGAATAAGCGAGCCATCGGCACATAGGTCACCACCTTGATCCCTGCCGTGTTCCGGGTCGGGGAATCCGCCGTTTCCGGCGGAGCCCGGCGCCTTTCCGTGGCTCCGCGAGACGACTTCGAAGGGTATCGTCTCCGGCCTTCTCATTTTCAGCTCCTTCGTCGGGTGGCGCCACGCGCGCCTCCCCGGCGCCGGCACGATCACGCCCGTGGCCGGCCGGCCCCGCAGGAGGGTTCTGACGGTCCCGCCCGGCTCAGGCGTCCGTCCGGACGAGCGGGTACGCCTCGCCGCCGGTCCGCTCGACCCACCGGAGCCGGTCGTGCACCCGGCCCGGTGGCCGGGCCCGCGGCGGTTCTACGGTGGAGCCTGTCAGGAGCGATCCCTCCTGAGCGAGTCCCTGATGCCACGAGCGCGTTCGCGGACGTCCCTCACGGCTTCACGGGCCTTCGCCCTCGCCTGGTCGGTCCTGCCTTCCGACTCGAGCCTCTGGTCGCCGGTGATCTTTCCGGTGATCTCCTTGATCCTGCCTTTGAACTTGTCCGTGACGCCGCTCATGTCCGTACTTCCTTCGGATCGTTTCATCCGGCCATCTGTCGACGCCGCACGCACGGTGGTGTCCACTCGCCGTCGTATTCCCCTTTCTTGTGTGCCGCTTCGGCGGGTTCCGGGTTCCGCGCGCACCGGGTCGATCTCACTCCGGATCTCGTCCGGAATGCGCAGGCTCAACTGCCGTGACCGATGTTCCACTCGATTTCCCCACCGTCTTTCTGGGCCGTCGTGAGTACCATGATCTGTTCTGTGACTTTGTGTTTCTCTTTCCTTTCGCTCACCGAGGACGAGTGGTGCCGGATGAAGTGGCAAGAGGGGTGGTCGGGGGGAGGCGGGAGGCGGTGAAGAGTCCGACGACGGCCGTCAGGGCGAGGGTGGCCATGGCCGCGGCGTAGGCGTTCTCGGTCAGGTCGGCCACGAGGATGGTGCCGGCGATGGCGGCACCGAAGGTGGAGCCGAGATTGGAGACGCTCCGCGAGAGGCCGGAGATCTCACCCTGCTGTTCTTCCGGAAAGGCGGACTGGACCACGTTGACGGACGGAGTGAGCATGACGCCGAGTCCCAGGCCGATCAGCAGGAGGCCGGGCGCGAAGGCCCACGGGCTCGGCGTGCCCGCCACCAGGGCGATCAGGACACCCGTTCCGGCGATCGTGAGGACGAAGCCGGCCATGATCAGTGTCCGCTGAGGAAGACGTCTGGCGAGGCGTTCCGCCGCGAGCGAGGAGAAGAGCAGTCCGAGGGTGGCCGCGCTGAAGATGACGCCGGTCTCGACGGCGTCGTAGCCGCGGACGACCTGGAGGTAGGTGGCCACCGTGAAGGACGTGCCCATGAGCAGCAGCCACTGGGCGTTCTGTGTGATCAAACCGAGATTGGACGCGCGTTCACGAAAGAGGCTGGTGGACAGCAGGGGTTCTCTTCCGGCACGCTCCTGGCCGCGGATCCAGTGGAGGAACCAGGCCAGCAGGAGGACGCCGACAGCGAGGAGGACGATCATCAGGATCAGGTCGTCGTCGGCGGCGAGGATGCCCAGGACGATCAGTACCAACCCGCCCGCGGACAGGACCGCGCCCATGACGTCGAAGCGGCGGTGGGGGTCGGGCGGCAGGGGGTCGTCGACGGCTCGGCTCAGGACGATGATCAGCGCGATGACGAGGGCCTGGAAGGCGAAGGCCCGCCCGCCAGCTGATCGCGGAGGTGATGAGCCCGCCGATCAGCGGCCCCGCGGCGGCCCCGATCCCTCCGGCGGCCATGATCACGCCGAAGGCGCGGGCCCGGGAGGTGAGGTCGGTGAAGAGCAGTGTGGTGAGGATGTACACGGGTGGGATGAGCAGGGCGGTGCCGATGCCTTCGAGGATCGAGTTGCCGAGGATCAATACGCCGATCCCGGGCGCCACGGCGCTGAGGACGGCGCCGACGCCGTAGACCGCCAGGCCGACGAGGAAGACGCGTTTGCGGCCGAAGCGGTCCGTCGCCTTGCCTCCGGGGATCATGAGCGCGGCCATGACCAGGAGGAACAGGGTGATCACGATCTGAACGCCCTGGACGGTGGTGTCCAGGTCGTTGCTGATGTCGTTGATCATCACGTTCATGTTGGAGCCGGCGAAGCTGCAGATGAACTGCGCCAGCGCGAGCGGTGCGAGCATCCGCGGTCCGACGCGGCGGGTGCGAGGGCGCCGGTCGGAGGCAGCATCGTCGGTCACGGGACCTGACCTCTCTTCGCAGCCGGCGGTTCAGGCGCCCGGCCGGTCGGCGTGGTCGAGTTCCTCGTCGAGTGCGAGTGCGGCGGCGACCAGGGCGAGGTGGGTGAACGCCTGCGGGAAGTTGCCGAGTTGCTCTCCGGAGGGGCCGATCTCCTCGGCGAACACGCCGACGTGGTTCGCGTAGGTGAGCATCTTGTCGAAGGCGTAGCGGGCCTGGCGGACCCGGCCGGACCGGGCGAGAGCCTCGACGTACAGGAAGCTGCACAGGCTGAAGGTTCCCTCGGATCCCCGCAGTCCGTCGGGTGAGGCCGCCGGGTCGTAGCGGTAGACGAGGCTGTCGCTGACGAGTTCCTCTCCCATCGCGTCCAGGGTGCTGAGCCAGTCCGGATCCGTGGGCGACACGAACCCGACGCGCGGCATCAGCAGCAGCGAGGCGTCGAGGACGTCGGTGTCGTAGTGCTGGACGAAGGCGGAGCGCTTCTCGCTCCATCCCCGTTCGGTGATCTGCTGGAGCACCGTGTCCCGGGCTTCGCGCCAGCGGACGAGGTCGGCCGGGCGGGAATGGGCGGTGGCGAGCCGGATCGCGCGGTCGAAGGCGACCCAGGTCATCAGACGGCTGTAGGTGAAGTTCTTACGGCCGCCGCGGGTCTCCCAGATGCCCTCGTCCGGACGGTCCCAGTTGCCGCACAGCCAGTCGATGAGTTTCGCGAACACGTACCAGCCGCGGAGACCGCCGATGTCGCTCGACTGGGCGATGGCGTAGACGGCTTCCCCATAGATGTCGAGCTGGATCTGGTCGGCCGCCGCGTTGCCGGCCCGGACCGGAGCGGAGCGCCGGTAGCCCTCGAGGTGGTCCAGGGTCTCCTCGGTCAGGTGGGGCTCGCCGTCGACCCGGTACATGATCTGCAACGGCTCTCCGGAAGCGGTGCCACCGGCTTCCAGCCGCTCCCGCATCCACTGGCGGAACGCGTCCGCCTCAGCGGTGAAGCCGAGGTCGATCAGGGCACGCACGGACAGGGACGCGTCCCGTACCCAGGTGTAGCGGTAGTCCCAGTTGCGTTCGCCGCCGATCTCCTCGGGGAGGCCCATGGTGGCTGCCGCGATCGGAGCGCCGGTCGGTGCGTAGGTGAGGAGTTTGAGGGTGATCGCGGAGCGGATGACCATCTCGTGCCAGCGGCCCTTGTAGCGACAGGACTTGAGCCAGGTGAGCCAGAAGTCACGGCAGGTGTCGAACAGCGCCGTGATCTCTTCGATGGTCGGGATCGTCCCGCCGGGGCATCCGCTGCGATCGCCCGTCACGTCGGTCTCACTGGTGAGGACCACCGCGGCGCTCTCACCGGCGTTCAAGGTGAAGCGGCCTGTGGCGTCGGCCCCGTCCGTGTGCAGCTGGATCGGACCGGATACCTGGAGATGAAGGTCGGTGT
Source organism: Streptomyces sp. NPDC034084 (assembly GCF_055575535.1). Classification (NCBI taxonomy): domain Bacteria; kingdom Bacillati; phylum Actinomycetota; class Actinomycetes; order Kitasatosporales; family Streptomycetaceae; genus Streptomyces; species Streptomyces sp. NPDC034084. The sequence continues at coordinate 686,944 of NZ_JBVISK010000001.1, read as the reverse complement.
CGGGGCCGCGGAAGACCACGCTGCCGTCGTCGAGACGGCTGAGCGTGTGCCCGGCACGCCCGTAGTCGAAGCGGGGACGGCACAGAAGCTCGAACGGAAGGCTGCCGCGCACCACCCGGGCCACCCGGACGAGCCGGTGCGTACCGGCGGGAACACGCGAGGCGATGGGCTCCATGAAGTCGATGACTTCCCCGACGCCCTGCGGGGCCATGAACCGGGTGATGAGAATGGGTGTATCGGGCATGTAGAGCTGGCGCACCGTGCCCTGCTCACCGACGAAATCCGCGCCAAGACGGCAGTGACCACCTCGGTCGTTGTCGAGCAGCGACGCGAAGAGGCTGGGCGAGTCGAACCGCGGCGCGCACCACCAGTCCACCGTCCCGTCGGAAGCGATCAGCGCCGCCGTCTGCAGATCGCCCACCAGCCCGTGAGCCGCGATCGGAGGGTAGCCGTCCATGACCTCTCCCACCTGGAGACCTCGGTCGTCGCCCGGAGGGCCCGGCGTGGCCGAGCGGGGCGCGACCGGCCGGATGCCCCGAGCAAACGGCCACCCTCCATGGTCACCGCCGCCGTCTGCTCCTCGCATCTCGACAAGGAAGACGGAATCGAGGGGACCCGGACGTGCGCCCGTCGGCGAGCCCGGTTCACTTCAGCTGCGAAAGGGCGGGTCCGCGGTCGGCCGTGCGGAGGGGACGGCGCGTCGCGGTGCCGGCAGGCCGAGACGTCCGGTGATTTTCTCGTACGGCCTGGATCCGATGTCCACGAGGGCAGTCAGGTGCTGTCCCCGGCGGCCTGTTCGTCACGCTTGCCGTTCGACGAAGGTGCTCGGATCGGCTCCGGCGAGGGAAGGGACGCCTCCGTCGAGGCTGCCGGGCGGGGAAGAGAGCACGAGGGCGTGGCCGGCGGTCCGGTCCAGGCCGTAGCGGAGTACGGCGTCGACGGAGACGTACGGACGGTCGACCGGGATCTGCCCGCTCCCTCGTCAGCGGCGTGCTGCCGGTGCCCGGCACCGCCCTGCCCGCTCCTGATGAGGTGAGGCGGCGGACGGGTGAAGGGTGCACACTGGTCCTGGAGTTCCGCACATTCCTGTTTCCGGCCTCTTGCGGGAGACATCCCAAGGCCTGGTTCCGGCCGAGGCGCGTGGCAACGGCCGGACCGGCACTCCTGTCCGGCCCCGTCATCGGCGAAGCCCATCCGTGCGAACCGCCGGTCTCCTCCGTCGCTCGACCTGAACGTCGTGGAGACGTGGCGACCGCCGGAGCTCTGAGGAGGTCCGGGAGGATCGACTCGGGTGAGCGGGAGGAGAACACATGGCAACGTCACAAGGCTCCGCGCCCCGTGCCGGACCGGAGGACGGCGTCGGTGGGGCGTCGCCCCCCGCTCCCGCGATCGACCCGGCGGACCAGCTGGCGCGTCTCGGCCGCTCGTGGGTCTGGCTCCTCGGCGCCGCGGTGGCGACGCTCGTCCCGGGCATCCTGGCACTCGTCTGGCCGGACGTCACCCTGCACGTCCTGGCCGTGCTCATCGGGGTGTACCTGTTGCTGATCGGCGCCTTCCGGTTCGTGGCCGTGTTCGGGCGCGCCGACGATCGCGTGTCCGGCCTGATCGTGGCCGTCCTGTGTGTCCTGGGCGGGGTGCTGTGCCTGAGGAACCCGCTCCAGACGATCTCCGCGCTCTCGCTGATCACCGGCGCCGTCTGGCTGGTGTCCGGCATCGTCACCCTCTACACGGCCATCGCCGCCAAGGACATGCCGCACCGCGGCATCGTCATGGCCGTCGCGGCCCTCGGCATCGTCGCGGGGATCGTGGTCCTGGCTCTGCCGGCGGAGTCGGCGCGGGCCCTGACCAGGCTGCTGGGCCTGTGGCTCGTCCTCCTCGGCCTGGCGGAGACGGCGGTCGCGCTGGCGTGGCGGTCGGCCCTGCGCAGGGCGGGCATCACGGGCCACGAGATGTCCGGTCCGGCCCTCTGACGACAGCGGCCTCGCCCGCCGACCCCGATCCGTGGGAGGCCGTCGCGAGATCGACCAGGCCCGGGCCCGGCAGAGGGACTTCGACGCCTACGTCCGAGAGGCCGCTTCCGGTGGCACGTGGCCCAGCAGCGTCGACGAACTGGCCAGGCTCTCCGAACTCCGCTCCCGTGGAGACATCACCGCCAGGAGTTCGACAGGGCGAAGGCACTGGTCCTGACCGACGACCGGCCCGCCCCGAGTCCCGAACCCCCCGTGCCTCCCACCTCCGGACGCTGACCGCGCCCCCGTACCAGAACTACGGTCCGGGATCCGCCGCGACCGACCAGAAGAGGCAGACCGGGCAAGGTCGCGATGAGGGGCGCCTTCCGCCACGTCGGGTGGGTGTCCGGTGAGAGCCTGAGGTGGTCCGTGTCCCTGACGGCCACCCCATCACCGTCGCGCACGCCGGACATCCGAGGTCCTCTCCAGCCCGCCCCGGCATCGCCACTCACCCGGCCCCCACACGAGACCGCCGCCCGCGCATCGTCGGGGGATCTCCGCACCCCGGGCTGTCGGCCCGCCCCGGCGTCGCGTGTGCGGTGCCGGGGCGGGGAGGCAGGGTCAGTACGTGAGGATGCCCGGGTCCGAGCGGTCCGGGGTGCCCGTTTCGATGTGGCCTGCAAGGCGGCGGAGGAAGTCCGGGGTCGTGGGGGAGGTGATCGTCACGTCGTACCAGTGGTGGCCCGAGGTCAGGGTGACCGTGTGGGGGGTCGTGGCGCCCCTCGGGACCGTGATCGTCTGGGTGGTTCCGTAGGCGTTGGCGATCGTCAGGGTCGCGGCCGACGTCGTCGGGTTGGTGAGGGTGAGGTCCAGGTTGCCCGTGGAGGCGTTGTGGCGGGCGGTCACCTCCGGGACCGCGGTCTTGCCCGGGGAGCGGAAACGGCGCAGGAAGCCGTTCGGGCCGTGGACCGTGAGGTCGGTGAGGCCCTTGCTGTACCTGGTGTTCCAGGTGTCCGTGATCGACTTGTTCGCTTCCGCCGTGTACGTCCACGGCGCGTCCGTTCGGTTCGGCGAGGTCACGTAGAACTGGGCGCCGGCCGCGGGCCCGCCGCTGAAGGTGAGCCGGTAGGTGCCCGCCGTCACGTCCGCCGAACCGTCCACGTACGGGGCGTACTTCAGCGGGCGGGTGGGCTTGGCGCCCGGCTCCTGGCGGGGCATCGTGCCGACGGCCGGCGCGGTGGCCAGGAAGTCGGGGTGGCGGTTGCGGTCCGGCGGGTAGTAGCCCGCCGTCGACGGGAGCGGGGCGGCCTGGGTGTCGGTGCGCGTGAAGTCGAAGGCCGAGGTCAGGTCGCCGCAGATCGCCCGGCGCCAGGGCGAGATGTTGGGCTCGCGCACCCCGAAGCGGCTCTCCATGAAGCGGATGACCGAGGTGTGGTCGAAGGTCTCGGAGCAGGTGTAGCCGCCCTTCGACCAGGGGGAGACCACGATCATCGGAACGCGCGGACCGAGACCGTACGGGCCCGCGACGTACCCGGTCTTTCCCGGGAAGTGGTCGAGCGCCGTCGGCACGGTGGAGAGCCCCTGCGCCGCCGAGCCCGGCACGTACGGTGGGACGACGTGGTCGAAGAAGCCGTCGTTCTCGTCGTACGTGATGAGCAGGGCGGTACGGGCCCACACGTCCGGGTTCGACGTCAGCGCGTCCAGCACCTGCGCGATGTACCAGGCGCCGTAGTTCGACGGCCAGTTCGCGTGCTCGGAGAAGGCCTCCGGGGCGGCGATCCAGGAGACCTGGGGCAGCCGGCCGGCCTGGACGTCGGCGCGCAGGACGTCGAAGTAGCCCTCGCCCGCCTTCGCGTTCGTCCCCGTCCGCGCCTTGTCGTACAGCGGGTTGCCCGGCTGGGCGTTGCGGTAGGCGTTGAAGTACAGGAGGGAGTTGTCGCCGTAGTTGCCGCGGAAGGCGTCGTTGATCCAGCCCCAGGAGCCCGCCGCGTTCAGGCCGTCGCCGATGTCCTGGTAGATCTTCCACGAGACCCCCGCCGCCTGGAGGCGCTCGGGGTACGTGGTCCAGCCGTAACCCGCCTCGGCGTTGTTGAGGACGGGGCCGCCGCCGGTGCCGTCGTTCCCCGTGTGCCCGCTCCACAGGTAGTAGCGGTTCGGGTCGGTCGAGCCGATGAACGAGCAGTGGTACGCGTCGCAGAGGGTGAAGGCGTCGGCGAGCGCGTAGTGGAACGGGATGTCCTCGCGGGTGAGATGGGCCATCGTGGCCTTGGTCTTGGCCGGCACCCAGTTGTCGTACCTGCCCTTGTTGAAGGCGCTCTGCCCGCCGGCCCAGTCGTGGTTGAGGCCCTGGAGGTACTCCATGCCCAGCTTGTCGCTGGTCGGACGGAACGGGAGCGTCTCCTTGGAGCCGTCCGACTGGTGGAAGACGGACTTGCCGCTGGGGAGCGTCACCGGGCGCGGGTCACCGAAGCCCCGTACGCCCTTCATCGCCCCGAAGTAGTGGTCGAAGGAACGGTTCTCCTGCATCAGGACCACGATGTGCTCGATGTCCTGGAGTGTGCCGGTGGAGCCCTGCGCCGGTATGGAGGCGGCGCGGGCGATGCTCTCCGAGAGCATCGTGAAGGCGGCGGCGCCGCCGGCGAGCTGAAGGAACCGGCGGCGATCGATGTCGGCCATGGGGGAGTCGTCCTCCGGGGTGCGTGCGAACGGTGGGGGTGCGGGTGCGCGCGCGGCCGGCGGGCCCGGCCGACGGGCGCCCCAAGGAGAGCGCCCGTGAACCACGGCCCGGCGGCCGTTCCATGACTGCCCGTCGTACGGCAGACGAATCCCCCGTGCCCGAACGTGAGAGCTCACAACCGAACGCCCCCGGAGGTCGATGACCCCCGGGGGCGTTCGCGAACCGACAGAAAACGACTCGGCTCATCCTGCTCGGCGCACTACTCGACGACGAGCTCCACCTCGATGTTGCCGCGGGTCGCCTTCGAGTACGGGCAGAACGCGTGCGTCTTCTTGAGGAGGGCGAGGCCCGCCTCGCCCTGGAGGTGGTCGGGGAACTCGGCGCGCATCACGACCGCGAGGCCGAAGCCGCCGTCCGCCGGGTCCTTGCCGATGGAGACCTCGGCCGTCACGGAGGCCTCGGAGATGTCGATCTTCTCCTGGCGGGCGACCACGCCCATGGCGCTCGCGAAGCAGGCCGCGTACCCGGCGGCGAAGAGCTGCTCGGGGTTCGTGCCCTGACCGTTGCCGCCGAGGGCCTGGGGGTGGGCGAGGGGCAGGTCGATGTGGCCGTCGGAGCTGACGGCGCGGCCCTCGCGGCCGTTGGCGGTGGCGACGGCGGTGTAGATCGCGTCCATGTTCTTCCGTTCTCCTGTCCGGGTTCCGTGGTGTGCTCTCTCATTAGTAGCGCACTATTCAGTTGTGCACAACTTAATCGCGTGTGAGGGACCTCGCGTATCCTGGAAGCATGGAGACGCTCGACACGGTCCCGGACGAGGACTTCCTCCGGCTCGACCACCAGATCTGCTTCTCGCTGCACGCGGCGACGCGCGCCTTCAACGGCGTCTACCGGGAGGCCCTCAAGGAGCTGGGGCTCACCTATCCCCAGTACCTCGTCATGCTCGTCCTCTGGGAGCACGGCGAGCTGCCCGTGAAGGGGATCGGCGAGCGGCTGCGGCTCGACTCCGGCACCCTGTCGCCGCTGCTCAAGCGCCTGGAGGCGGCCGGACACGTCGAGCGGCGCCGCAGCCCCGAGGACGAGCGGTCCGTCACCGTCCGCCTCACCGCCGACGGGACCGCCCTGCGGGAGAAGGCCCTCGCCGTGCCGCGCCGGATCGCCGCCGCCACCGGCCTGGAGGTCGGCGAGATCCGCGAGCTGCGGGACCGGCTCGAAGCGCTGGCCGCCCGGCTCGACTCCGTCGACCCCGACGACCTCGCCTCCTGCGCGACCGGCGCCTGACGGACGAGGCCCCGGCATGTGGCCAGGGCCGGATCCGGGAACACGCCCTGGCCGCCCCGGTCTCGCCGTGCCCGCCCCGTCCGGGCCCGCGCATCGTCCTCCCCGGGGCCGCGGCCGATGCGGCTTGCCGAACGGTGAGCGCGGAATGGGCCCCGGCCCCCCGTTCACCGAATTGTAAGGAGCATCGTGCGGGATCGCTCCTATACTCACTTCATGTCCGACATCATGATCCGGCGTGCCACCGCCGACGACTCCCATCGGCTCACCCGCCTCGTCCGGACCTCCGGGGCCTACCGGGGTGACTACGCCGCCATGGTCGAGGGGTACCAGGTCGGCGGTCCGTACATCGAGCACCACCCCGTCTTCGTCGCCGTCGACGCGAGCGACCGGGTGCTCGGGTTCTACGCGCTCCTCGTCGACGACGCCGAGCTCGACCTCGCGTTCGTCGCCGACAGCGCGCAGGGGCTCGGCATAGGACGGCTCCTCATGGAGCACATGACCGGGCAGGCCCGGATCGCCGGGCTCGGCTCCGTGCGGGTCGTCGCGCATCCGCCCGCCGAGGAGTTCTACCTGCGGACCGGCGCCGTCCGCACCGGCACCGTGGCGCCCACGGGACACATCCACTGGGAGCGCCCCGAGCTGCGGTACGACATCGCGTGACCGCCACCCAGGACACCCGGGACCAGGAACGGGACCGCCGCAAGGTCTTCGCCGACCTCACCCCGCTGCGTACCTCCGCGCACTACCGCCGCCTCTGGTTCGGGAACACCGTCTCCTGGGTCGGGCAGGGCATGACGGCGCTCGCCGTCTCCCTCCAGGTGTACGACATCACCCGCTCGCCCTTCTCCGTCGGGCTCGTCGGGCTCTTCGCCCTCGTCCCGCTCGTCGTCTTCGGCCTGTACGGCGGCGCCATCGCCGACACCGTCGACCGCCGCAAGCTCGGGCTGGCGAGCGCGAGCGGCTCCGCGGTGCTCTCCATCGCCCTCGCCGCCGCCGCGTTCGCCGGCTTCCACCGCGTCTGGTTCCTGTACGGGATCGTCGCCCTCCAGGCCGTGTGCGCCGCGCTCAACGCGCCCGCCCGCTCCTCGATGATCCCCCGGCTCCTGCCGCCCGAGCAGCTGCGCGCCGCCAACGCGCTCAACTCGATGGTGACCACCTTCGGCACGCTCGTCGGCCCCAGCCTCGGCGGCCTGATCGTCGGCTTCGCCGGCTACCAGACCGCGTACCTCGTGGACGCCGTCGCCTTCACCGCGAGCCTGTACGCGATGTGGCGGCTGCCGTCCATGCTCCCGGAACGGTCGGGAGGCAAGAGGGCCTCCGTCCTCGACGGCCTGCGGTTCCTCGCCACCCGCCCCAACCTGCGCATGACGTTCTTCTCGGACTTCTGCGCGATGATCCTCGCCCACCCCCGCGCCCTTTTTCCCGCCGTCGCCGTCCTCTGGTACGGCGGCGACGCGAAGACCACCGGACTCCTCGTCGCCGCGCCCGCGTTCGGGGCGCTCCTCGGCGGCGTGCTGTCCGGCTGGCAGGGCCGGATCCGCCACCACGGCCAGGCGATCCTGCTCGCCGTCGCCGCCTGGGGCACCGCCGTCGCCGTCTTCGGGCTGACCCGGAACCTCTGGCTCGGGCTGCTCATGCTCGCCCTCGCCGGCTACTCCGACACCGTCTCGATGATCTTCCGGAACACGATGATGCAGGTCGCGGCCCCGGACGAGATGCGCGGCCGGCTCCAGGGCGTCTTCATCGTGGTCGTCGCGGGCGGGCCCCGGCTCGGCGACTTCCTCGCGGGCTCCGTCGCCGACCTCACCTCGCCGGCCGTCGCCGTCACGGGCGGCGGGATCGCGTGTGTCCTGGCGGTCGGACTCCTCGCCGTGTACGGGCGCGGATTCCGCCGCTACGACGCCCTCGACCCGACGCCGTGACCCTTCTCCCCGAACGGGCCGCTCAGCCGGACGCGGGCAGCGCCTTCTTCAGGACCTTGCCCATGTCGTTGCGGGGGAGCGCGTCGAGATAGCGCACGACCCTGGGGCGCTTGTGCGGGGCGAGCAGCCGCGCCACGTGGTCGGCGAGCTCCGCCTCCGCCGGCGGCTTCTCGCCGTCCTGCGGCACCACCCAGGCCACGATCCGCTCGCCCAGGTCCGGGTCGGGCTCGCCCGTGACGGCCGCCTCCCGGACGCCGGGGTGGTCGAGGAGCGCGTTCTCGATCTCGCCCGCCCCGATCTTGTAGCCGCCGCTCTTGATCAGGTCGGTCGCCTTCCGGCCCACCAGACGCACCCCGCCGTCCGCCTCGCGGACCGCCATGTCGCCGGTGCGGAACCAGCCGCCGTCGAAGGCCGCGGCCGTCGCCTCCGGCCGGTTCAGATACCCGGAGAAGAGGTTCGGGCCGCGCACCTGCACCTCGCCGACCGTCTCCCCGTCGAGCGCCTCCAGGACGGAGCCGTCCTCGTCCACGAGCCGCAGTTCCACGCCCGCGAGCGGGGTCCCGACCGTCCCCGGCCGGGGCTCGCCGCCCGGGCGCACGCTGGTGTTCATGAGCGTCTCGGTCATCCCGTACCGCTCCACGACCGTCCGGCCCGTCGCCGCCGCGATCCGCTCGTGGTCGTGGACGGGCAGCGCCGCCGAACCGGAGACGAGGAGCCGGGCGCCGGCCAGCGCCTCGGTGAGCGCCGCGTCGTCATCGAGCGCGTCCGCGAGCCGGTGGTACATCGTCGGTACGCCGAACAGCATGGTGCCGCCGCTGCTCAGCTCGCGTGCCACCCCGTCCACCGAGAACCCGCCCAGGTGCCGGATTTCGCCGCCGCGCCGCAGCGGACCCAGGACGCCGAGGACGAGCCCGTGGACGTGGAACAGCGGCAGCGCGTGCACGAGGACGTCGTCCGCCGTCCAGGACCAGGCCCCGGCCAGCGCGTCGAGGGAGGCGGCGACCGCCCGGTGCGAGAGGAGCACGCCCTTCGGGGGACCGGTGGTGCCGGAGGTGTAGACGACGAGCGCGGTCGCCTCGGGGTCGACCGCCGTCGTGGGCGGGGAATCCCCGGGCCCGGTGAGCTCCACGTCGATCCGGGGGAGCGCCGCGAGCCCTGCCGGGAGCTCGTCGCCCGGCCCCGCGAGCACGAGGTCGGGCGCGCTGTCCCCGAGGATGTGCGCCAACTCCCGCTCACCGGTACGGGGGTTCAGCGGTACGGCCGGTACGCCGGCGAGCAGGGCGGCGACCACGGCGACGGCGGTACGGGCGGTGGGCACGGCCCAGACGGCGACGCGCCGCGCGCCGCCGAGGCGGACGGCCAGGGCGCCGGCGGCGCGGGCCAGTTCGGCGTACGTCAGCGCGTCGGCGCCGAAGCGCAGGGCGGTGCGGTCGGACGGGTCCTTCAGGGCGGGGAAGAGCGCACTCACCGGTCGTACTCCTCGGGTCGTCCAGAGCGGGGGCTACCAGGAGGAATTCTGCCCGTCCCGCGGGAGTGGCGTGGCCGGTGGCCCGGGTCGGGGGGCCACTCCGGGGCGGGCGCACGGCGATGACCGCGCACAGGGCCGCGAGGGGGAGTTCCGCGGCCACGGCCATGGCGACGGCGACGGCCAGTTCCGGGCCGGTGGCGGCGGTGACGAGGTCGACGCAGGCGTCGGCGAGGAGGAGCACCGCCGCGGCGGCCGCGGGCGCGCGGTGACGGGCGTCACCGCGCGCCAGACGGCTGCCGGCGGTGAGCAGCGCGGCGGCCTCCAGGACGTCGAGGGTGACCCAGGCGGCGGCCTCGGCGGGCGGCAGGGTGCCGGCGAGGTAACCGAGCCAGGGCAGCAGGGCGAGCCCCGCGCCCATGAGCACGCGGCCCTGCCGGCGGCGGGCCCGGCCGAGGTCGAAGGAGCCGTGGGCAGTGCCGGTCGCGGGGCGACTGCTTCCGGCGACAGGGGAGGTGAAGGCGGTGAGGGCCACGTCGGAGGTCTCTTCCGGTGTCACGAACCCGGCCGTCGGGCTCGTGATCAACCCTCCGGTCTCCGGTCTCCGCAGTCAGTAGCACGGTTGTCCGTCCTGGGGTGGTACTGGCTGCACCCCCGTTGCGGGCGACAGGTTCATGGCAGGCCGCGGGGACCGGCACCTACGGTGGGATCATGAAGATCCGGCCCCGGCTGCGGCGGGCGCTCACCCGACTGACGCGCGACACCTCCTTCCTCGCTCTGGGGGTGCCGCTCCACCTCCTCATGGGGTTCCTGCTGTTCGTGGTCATCGGCCTCGTGTGGGAGATCGTCGCGGGGAACGACGGCAGCGCGCCGTACGTCCTGGGGCTCGCACTGGTCGTGACGTCGCTCTCCGTGCCGGCGCTGACCGTCGCCCAGTGCCGGCGTTTCCGGCGGCTGCTCGGGATCGACATCCCCCGCCCGGGGTGGCGGGGTCCGTGGCGTCAGTTCGGCTACCACAGCCTGGCCGGGGCGCTGTTCGGCGGACTCGAAGCGCTGGTGGTGGCGCTGCTGGTGGCCGGAGTGGCCGCGGCGACGGCCTCGGTGTGGGTCTACGCGCTGCCCTGGCAGTGGCGGACGGAGCACCTCGGCTACACCACGCAGGCGGCGTACGTCTCCGTCGCGGGACTGGCCGCGCTGGCCGCCGTCCCGCCCCTGGCCGCGGCCCTCGTACGCCTGGAGAGTCAGGTGGTTCCCGCCCTGCTCGGCCGCAGCAGGGAAGGGGACCTGGCGCGGCGGGTCGAGGACCTCACCGAGAGCCGGGCCGGCGCGGTGGACGCGGCGGACGCGGAGCGGCGGCGCATCGAACGGGATCTGCACGACGGCGCGCAGCAGCGGCTGGTGTCGCTGGCCCTGAACCTGGGCCTGGCCAGGGCCACGCTGGTGGATCTGCCACCGGAGGCGCGCGAGGTGATCGACGCGGCGCACCGGGAGGCGAAGGAGGCGATCGAGGAGCTGAGCAGTCTGGTGCGGGGGCTGCATCCCGCCGTCCTGGACGAACTCGGCCTCGACGCCGCTCTGTCGGGGCTCGCGGCCCGCGCCCCGTTGCCCGTACGGCTGAGGGCGGACCTGCCGCGGCGATGCGCGCCGGCGGTGGAGGCGGTCGCCTACTTCGTGGTCTCCGAGGCGCTGACGAATGTCGCCAAGCACGCGCGGGAGGCGAGCCGGGCGGAGGTGACGGTCACCCTGCTGGGCGGGATACTGCGGGTGGTGATCGCGGACGACGGCCTGGGCGGGGCCGATCCCGTCAGGGGAAGCGGCCTGACCGGGCTCGCCCAGCGCGTGCGGTCGGTCGACGGAACATTCCGGATGAGCAGTCCCGTGGGGGGACCGACCATGATGAGCGTGGAGCTGCCGTGCAAGAGCTGAAGGGTGCCGCCCCCGGCACGAGGGACGAGGAGCGCGGTGTGCGGCGTGCGGTGATCGCCGAGGACTCCGTGCTGCTGCGGATGGGGCTGGTCAAGGTGGTGGAGATGGCCGGCTTCGAAGTGGCCGCCGAGGTGGGCGACGCGGAGGGTCTCCTCGCCGCCGTCGAGGAGCACCGGCCCGACCTCGCGGTGGTGGACGTCCGGATGCCGCCGGGCTTCACCGACGAGGGCGTGCGTGCCGCGCTGGCGATCCGCAGCAGCCGGCCCTCGACGGCCCTGCTGCTGCTCTCCCAGTACGTCGAGGAGCGCTACGCGGCCGACCTGCTCGCCGCCAACACCAGCGGCGTGGGATATCTGCTCAAGCAACGGGTCGCGGACGTCGAGGAGTTCATCGAGGCACTGCGGCGGGTGGCGGACGGTGGTACCGCGCTCGATCCGCAGGTCGTCGCCCAGCTGCTGGTACGCCGCTCGAACGATCCGCTGGACCGGCTGACGGCCCGCGAAGGGGAGGTGCTCGCCCTCATGGCCGAGGGCCGCTCCAACGCGGGCATCGCCGCACAGCTCGTGGTCAGCGAGAGCGCGGTCGCCAAGCACATCAACAGCATCCTCGCCAAGCTCGACCTCCCCAGGGCGGACGCCGACCACCGCCGGGTACTGGCCGTGCTGCGCTTCCTGGGGGTGGGCACGTAGGGCCTGTCCGGCGCTGGTCCGCCGGGTGACCCTGGATCCTTACGGGCGGGATCCGGCGTGGCGGTCCCGCCTGGTCCGCCGGACAGGCCCTCGTTTACGGGCGGGCCGCCGTGACCTTGACCCGCTCCGGGTCCGGTTCCTCGCCGCCCGGCCCGATCCCCCGCATCCGCCCGTACGCGTACACGCACCCCGCAAGGGCCAGGTCCGACAGCAGCATGAAGCCGATCGAGTACGAGCCCTTCGCGCTGTAGATCGCGCCCATCACCAGCGGCGGCAGGAAGCCGCCGAGGCCGCCCGTCGCGCCCACGATGCCGGTCACGCTGCCGACCTTGGCCTGCGGGGTGACCTGGGAGACCAGGGCGAAGACGGAGCCGCTCGCCGTGCCGAGCCCGGCGGCCATGACGAGCAGCGCGATCGTGCCGCCCGGGTTCAGCGGCGGGTCGAAGGCCTGGACGATCGCGAGCAGTGCGACCACGCCGAGCGCGACGGCCGTGACGAGTGCCGGGTGGACCCGGTCGGACAGCCAGCCGCCGATCGGGCGGAAGACGACCGTGACCAGCGCGAAGCCGGCCGCCTTGGTGCCCGCGTCCGTCGGGTCGAGTTCGTACCAGGTCTTCAGGTACGTCGGCAGGTAGACGCCGAACGCGACGATGCCGCCGAACCCGATCGCGTACAACGCCGACAGCTCCCACGTCACCCGCAGCCGCCCCGCCGAGCGGAGCCGCGACGCGAGGGGGGCGGTGGGCACCGGCCGGTCCGGGCGGTCGGAGATCAGGAACGTGGCCAGCACCGCGTACGCCGCCAGCGCGACCGCCACGACGAGGAACGGCAGGTTCTCGCCGTGCCTGGCGATCCGGGGCGTGAAGTAGCCGGAGAGCGCCACGCCGCCCATGCCCATGCCGAACACCCCGAGCGCAAGTCCGCGCTTGGCGGGCGGGAACCAGGAGTTGACGAGCGGGATGCCGATCGCGAACGTCGTGCCGCCGAGGCCGAGCAGGAAGGCGACGACCAGCAGCAGGCCGTAACTGTCCTTGACGACGATCAGGAGCAGCACCGGAACGATCGTCAGCGCCGAGACCAGCGGGAACATCACCTTCGCGCCGTACCTGTCGGTCAGCGCCCCGGCCGGGATGCGCCCGACCGAGCCCACCAGGACCGGCACCGCCACGAGAAGCGACTGCTCGAAGGAGCTGAGGCCGAGCCGGTCGCCGTACCAACTGGCGAGCGGCGCGACCAGGTCCCATGCCCAGAAGGTGAGCGTGAAGCCGATGGTGGCCATCACCAGGTTGCGGTAGGCCGCCGCTGTGGGGGACTTGGTCTCGGTGGTCACCTCTCCAGTCAAGAACGGGCGACGGCACTCGGCGCGCCGGGCTGGTCCGTACGGGTGCGTCAGAGCGGGTCGGAGGCCTGGGGGGTGTCTTGTCGATCACGCCGCGAGCCCGGCGTGGTCGACGGGACACCCCCTAGGGCCACGTCACCGTGGCCGACGGTGTGCCGTCGTCCTCGACGCGCAGCCGGGCGCCGCCGTCGCCGGCCGAGACCTCGACCGTGATCGCGCCGACGCCGGGCCGCCGGTGCGCCGCCGCGAGCGCCCCGCGCAGGGCGGCGAGGAGCCCGGCGGCCGTCTCCTCGTCGACGAGCGTGTCGACCGCCCCGGAGAAGTGCACGGACGGCTGGAAGCCGAGCAGCACGGCGGCCCCGCCGGTCTCGCGCAGCACCCGCCCCCGGAACGTGGTGGGCGCGTCCGCGGGAGGCTGCTGGAGCGCGAAGATGGTGGTCCGGACCTCCTGGATGGTGGAGTCCAGTTCGTCCACGGCCCGGCCGAGCAGCGCGCTCTCCTCGGAGGTGCCGGCCGCGCGCCGCCGGGTCGACTCCAGCATCATCTCGGTGGCGAAAAGCCGCTGCACCACCAGGTCGTGCAGGTCACGGGCGATCCGGTCGCGGTCCTCGAAGACCGCGAGCCGCTCCCGGTCCTGGCGCGCGTCCGCCAGGACCAGCGCGAGCGCCGCCTGAGAGGCGAACTGCGAGGCGAGCAGCCGCTCCACCGCCGAGTACGGCGCGTCACCGCGCCGCCGGGGCAGGGCGAGGGTGCCGATGAGTTTCCCGCCGCTCTGCAGCGGCAGCATCATCGACGGACCGAAACGGGACCGGACGTGCGTGGTCATCCGGGGATCGGTCGCCGAGTCCTCGACGAAGACGGGCTCCCCACCGAGGAGTTGGACCAGCACGGGGGAGCCGGGAGCGATCGTCGTGCCGACCAGGTCGCCCGGGTCGTCGGTGGTGGAGGCGGCGACGATCTCCATCCCGCCCTCGTCGGTGGGCTGGAGGACCACGCCGGCCGAGGCGCCGGCGAGGAGCCGGGCCCGCTCGGCGACGGTCGTCAGGGCGTTCTCGGCGGAGGCTCCGGTGAGCAGGGCCGTGGTCACCGCGGCCGCGCCCTCGATCCAGCGCTCCCGCTGCCGGGCCGTCTCGTACAGCCGGGCGTTGCCGATGGCGATCCCGGCCTGGGAGGCGAGGACCCGCAGCAGGGCGAGGTCCTCCTCGGTGAAGCCGCCCGCGGGCTTCTGGGTGAGGTACAGATTGCCGAAGACCTCCGTGTGGACCCGGATGGGGACGCCGAGGAAGGAGTGCATCTCCGGGTGGCCCCCGGGGACGCCGGAGGAGCGCGGGTCGGCCGTCAGGTCGTCGAGCCGCAGCGGCTGCGGGTCCTGGACCAGGACGCCGAGCAGCCCGGTGTGGCCGTCGGGGAGGCGGCCGATCCGCTGCCGCTCCTCGTCCGTCATGCCGGAGGTGAAGAGCTCGGTGATGCGGCGGCGCTCGGGGTCGACGACCCCGAGCGCCCCGTAGCGGGCTCCGGTCAGCTCGGTGGCGGAGTCCACGATGTGCTGGAGGGTGGCGCGGAGTTCGAGGTCGGTGCCGACGCTGAGGACCGCTTCGAGCAGCATGGGCAGGCGGGGGGCGTCCTCGTCCTCATCCATGATCGTCATGGTCTCATTGTCGTACGAATCATCCGCTTTCGAATGCTTCAGCGCTCGGCCGTTCCCGGGTTCAGTCCGTGTCGGCGAGCGGGTCGCGCTCCGTCAGCGGGTCGAGGACCATCGGCTGGACCTTGCCCTCCAGCATCGCGCCGAGCCCGAGGACCGCGCACACGTCCGGCCGTTCGGCGATGTGCACCGGCATGCCGGTCGCCTCGCGCAGCATCTGGTCGAGGCCCGGCAGCAGGGCGCTGCCGCCCACCATCATGATCCCGCGGTCCGCGAGGTCGGCCACCAGATCCGGCGGGCAGTCCCGCAGCACCTTCCCGATGCCGTCGAGGACCGCCGTCAGCGGCGTGTGGATCGCCTCCCGTACGGCCGCGGTGTCGACGGTCACCGAACGGGCCAGGCCCGTGGCGACGTCCCGGCCGTGGATCTCCGTCCAGGCGGGACCGTGGGGCGTCAGGCCGTTGCCGCTGAGGGCCAGTTGCAGGGGGCGCACCGACTGGCTCGGCAGCATCAGCTCGTGGTGGTGGCGCAGGTGCTGGATGACGGCGTGGTCGATGGCGTCGCCGCCGACCGGCATCCGCTCCGCCGTGACGATCGCGCCGAGCGAGAGCACCGCGACCTGCGTGGTCGCCGCCCCGCACACCAGGATCATGGTCGCGGTCGGCTGCTCGACGGGAAGCCCGCAGCCCACGGCCGCCGCGATCAGGGTGTCGACCAGCTCGACCCGGCGCGCCCCGAGACCCACGAGGGTCTCGACGGCGGCGCGCTGCGCCAGCGGATCGCTGTCGTGCGGGGTGCAGGCGGCCGCGCGCAGCCGGGGCTTGCGGCGCAGCTGCCGGCGCAGCTTCTCGCCCAGGAGGTGACGGAGCATCCGCTGCGCCATCTCGATGTCGACGACCGTGCCGCCCGAGACCGGGCGCACGACGCGGATGTAGTCGGGGGTGCGGCCGGTCATCTTCTCGGCGAGCGCGCCGACGGCGATCAGCGCGCCGGTGCGGGTGTTGACGGCGGCGACGCTCGGCTCGTCGACGACGAGTCCGGCGCCCTTGACGAAAACCCGGGTGCGGGCGGCACCCAGGTCGACGGCGACATGGCAACGACGCAGCTGTTCAAGGCTGACGGTCACGGCGGATCCTCCGGAGTGCGGTGCTGGCGCGGGCGAGGCGGGTCGCGATTCGCGGTCCTGTTCGCATCGTCCGGCCGTCCGGGCCGCGGCGCGCGCTGGGCTGAGCCGCCCGGGGCCCCGGTGCCGGGCGGTGCCTTACCTCCCACTCCGGGTGAGGAGGCTCCGCCGCGAGCCCGGAGGCGATCCGTCCCGAAGCGGGAGAATCACGACGCACCGCCGTCGACCTGCGGTTTCCACACAGGATCCTCACTTCCGCGCCTACCTGACGCCGGGCCCGGCCGCATAGCCTGCGGGCCCCATGGACTACTGCCACGCGTGCCGGCGGCATCTCAACGGGGCCCTCGCCTGTGCCGGGTGCGGGACGCCTGTCGAGGAACTGCGGTACGAGACCCCCCGCATAGCGGTCCCCACCCCGGACCGCGGCTACCGCGAGCCGGACCGGCCCGCGGCCTACGGCGAGCCCGACGGGCCCGCGCCCGAGCACGTCTACGAGCTGGACGTCCTCGAACCGCCGCGCCCGGCCACCGGCGGACGCCGCGCTGCCCGGGTCGCCGCGCAGGACCGCGCCGCCCGGGACCGCTCCGCCCCGCGCCGGGGGAGGAGGTCCCGCTCGCGCCGGGGCCGTACGGTCCTGGTGGGCACGGTGGGCCTGGTCCTCGCGGCCGGCTCGCTGACCTTGGGAAAGCTCGCCCTGGAGGAGCCCCCGCCGAACGGCGCCGCCACCGCCGTGGAGGAGCTGGAGGTCACCGAGACCCCGCTGCCGCCCGCGCCCGTGGAAGACACCGAACCGCCGAACGGACCGAGCCCTGCCCCGGTCACGGACGCCCCGGGCTCCCCCTCCGCGCGCCCCCACCAGGTGAGCGCGGACTCGACGGCGAGCGCGGGCGCGGGCGCGGGCTCCGGCACGGGCACGGACACGGGCTCCGGTTCCGGTGGGGGTACGGGGGCGGGTGCGGGCTCCGGTACGGGCACGGGCCCGGGTCCCGCCACCGGCCAGGGGGACGGCGGTGCCCCGCCCGAGGCCCCCACGACCACCGGACCGGCCTCCCCGCCCACCACGCCCACGGCGACGACCTCCGCGACGGCGAGCGACCCGACGCCGGGCGACTCGGACACCCCCGGCGCCCCCACGCCCTCGGCCTCGAGCCCCACCCCGACCCGCACCCCGACACCCACCCCGACCCCGACCTGCACCCGCTTCCTCTGGTGGTGCGTCTAGGGCGTGTTTCGAAAGTAGCGTCGTCCGCCCGGAGGGCGGGCGCGGCGGTGTCTGGTGCGTGCGATCGCAAGGCGGAGGGTCGCCCTCGTACTGGGCGTACGAGGGCGATCCCGACAACGCGGCGAGCGTGCGTGCCAGGCGCCGCCGCGCAGACGGGACTTTCGAAACACGCCCTAGGGCTCAGGGCCCGGCCCTACGCCACGTCCGCGCCCAGCATCCGCCTCAGCAGGTCCCGCAGGAGGGTCCGCTCGGTCTCCGTCAGTTCGCCGAGCGGCTCGCGGGCGAAGTCCAGGGACTCGCGGAGGCGGCGGGCCGTGTCGCGGCCCTCTTCCGTGGGGGCGGCCAGCTTGACGCGGCGGTCCGCCGGGTCCGGGCGGCGTTCCACCAGGCCACGGGCCTCCAGGCGGTCGACGATGCCGGTGATGTTGGAAGGCTCGCACTTCAGCTTCTGGGCGATGTGCCGCATCGGCAGCGGCTCCAGGGAGAGCAGGCCGAGGACGCGGGCCTGGGCGCCGGTCAGCGCGTGCTGCGCGGCCGCCTGCTCGTACTCCTCGTAGTAACGCGCGACGACCGTGCCGATGAGCTCGACGACTTCGAGGGTCAGGGGGTCCGTGCGTGGGGTGGCCATGGGCAGCAGTCTACCCAGATACTTGACAACCTGAAATATCTAGGCGCATGGTTGTTTGAGGTAGTGAACCTTTTGCAATCCGAAGCTTTTCTGGAGGCCGTGCTCATGTCCGTTCTTCCCGCGTCCAGCCGTGAGTGGCACCTCGTCGCCCGTCCCCACGGCTGGCCCGTGCCGTCGGACTTCGCCCTGCGCGAGACCCCGGTCACCGAGCCCGCCGAGGGCCGGATCCTCGTGCGCAACCTGCACTTCTCCGTCGACCCGTACATGCGCGGCCGGATGAACGACGTGAAGTCGTACATCCCGCCCTTCAAGCTGGACCACCCCATGGACGGCGGCGCGGTCGGCGAGGTCGTCGCGTCCAACGCCGAGGGCTTCGCCGTCGGCGACCACGTCCTGCACGGTCTGGGCTGGCGCGAGTACGCCGACGTCCCCGCCCAGCACGCCACCAAGGTCGACCCGGCGCTCGCCCCCCTCTCCGCGTACCTCGGCGTGCTCGGCATGACCGGCCTCACGGCCTACGCCGGCCTCTTCGAGGTCGCCTCCTTCAAGGAGGGCGACGCCGTCTTCGTCTCCGGCGCGGCCGGCGCCGTCGGCAGCCAGGTCGGCCAGATGGCCAGGCTCAGGGGCGCCTCCCGGGTCATCGGCTCCGCCGGCTCCGACGAGAAGGTCAAGTTCCTCGTCGAGGAGCTCGGCTTCGACGCGGCCTTCAACTACAAGAACGGCCCGGTCAAGGACCAGCTCCGCGAGGCCGCCCCGGACGGCATCGACGTCTACTTCGACAACGTCGGCGGGGACCACCTCGAAGCCGCGATCTCCTCGCTCAACGTGCACGGCCGCGCCACCATCTGCGGCATGATCGCCCAGTACAACGACACCGAGCCGGTCCCCGGCCCGCGCAACATGGCGATGATCATCGGCAAGCGGCTTCGGCTCCAGGGCGTCCTCGTCGGCGACCACTACGGCCTGCAGAACCAGTTCGTCCAGGAGGTCGGCGGCTGGCTCGCCTCGGGCGAGCTGAAGCACCGCGAGACCTTCGTCGAGGGCATCGAGAACGGCGTGGACGCCTTCCTCGGCCTGCTCCGCGGCGACAACACCGGAAAGATGATCGTCTCGGCGACCCGCTAGTCTTCCCTCAGCCGCCGCGATCGTGGGCGCGAGTCGACGGCGGAACGAACAAGGAAGACACCAGCATGTCGATCCAGCACTCCGACGTCCTCTACACCGCCGTCGCCACCGCCGAGAACGGCCGTGACGGGCGGGTGGCGACCGACGATGGTCAGCTCGACGTCGTCGTGAACCCGCCCAAGGCCATGGGCGGCTCCGGCGCGGGCACCAACCCCGAGCAGCTCTTCGCGGCCGGCTACAGCGCCTGCTTCCAGGGCGCGCTCGGCGTCGTCGCCCGCAACGAGAACGCCGACGTCTCCGGCTCGACGGTCACCGCCGAGGTCGGCATCGGCAAGAACGACGACGGCTTCGGGATCATCGTCAAGATCTCGGCGACCATCCCGAACGTGGACGCCGAGACCGCCAAGGGCCTCATCGAGAAGGCCCACCAGGTCTGCCCGTACTCCAAGGCGACCCGCGGCAACATCACGGTCGAGCTCGCGGTCTGATCCCAGGACGCGCAGCGCGTACGAGGGCCGCACCCCCGGCACCGGGGGTGCGGCCCTCGCCGTGTCCGGAGCGGCTGCGGCATCATGTCCGTGTCCTGCGGACAGGGGGAGTCGAGTGTCGTCGCACAACGGGCCGGAGCAGACCGGACACGGGCTGATCGGCGGGCGCTACCGCCTCGGCGAGCGGCTCGGCCAGGGCGGGACGGGCGTCGTCCGGCGGGCCACCGACGAACTCCTCGGCCGCCCCGTCGCCGTCAAGACGCTCGCGCTCGACCACGGCGCCGATCCGGCGGGCGCCCTGCGGGAGGCCCGGATCGTCGCCCAGGTCCGCCACCCCCATGTGATCGTCGTCCACGACGTCGTCGAGCACGAGGGCCGCCCCGCCCTGGTGATGGAGCTGGTCGACGGCGGCTCGCTCGCCGACCGGCTGGCCGCCGGCCGCGCCCTGTCCCCCCGGGAGGCCGCGCGCCTCGGCCTCGACCTCCTCGACGCGCTGTCCGCGGCCCACGCCCACGGGGTGCTCCACCGGGACGTGAAGCCCGCCAACGTCCTCCTGGAGAAGGGCACCGGCCGGGCCGTCCTCACGGACTTCGGCATCGCCAGCCTCCCCGGCGCCACCACGCTCAGCGGGACCGGGATCTTCGTCGGCACCCCCGAGTACACCGCTCCGGAGCGGATGAAGGGCGAGGACGGCGGCCCGGCCTCCGACCTGTGGTCGCTCGGCGCGCTGCTGTGCGCGGCCGCCACGGGCACGTCGCCGTTCCGCCGGGACTCCATCGGGGCCGTCCTGCACGCCGTCGTGTACGAGGAGATCCGGCCGTCCGACCGGATGGGACCGCTCGTCCCCGTCGTCCGGGGCCTCCTCGAACGTGACCCGGACCGGCGCCTGAGCGCCCCCGAGGCCCGCCGGATGCTCGCCGCCTGCGCCACGGGGGAGGAGGCGGCGGAGGGGACCCGGTCGGCGGCCGAGGGCCACCCGCCGACCGCCCGCGACGCCGGGCTCGCCACCACCCCGAGGCTCACCCCGGAGGCCGGTCACCCCACCGGAGGCGACCACCACCACCCCGGGGGCCACCCCCACAGCGGCCCCACGGACGGCGGCCCCGCAGCCCCCGGCCGCTCCCGCGCCCAGGCCGCCCTCGCGCTGCCCTTCGTGGCCGCCGTCCTCGCGGCCTCCGTCGCCGCCGTGACGGTCGCGGTGCTGCTCGCCGCCCGCGACGACCGGTCACCGGAGACGGGACCCGCCACCTCCACCCGTACGACGGCCCCCGCGCCCCGCCCCGTACCCGCCGGGTACACGGCCGTCGAGGACGAGCGGGGCTTCACCCTGGCCGTGCCCGCCGGGGCGCGCCGCTCGACCGACGGCGACCGGATCTTCTACACCACGGGCGACGGGGCCGTCTGGGTCGGGGTCAGGATCCGGGCGGTCCCGGCCGGCGGGGCGATCGGGGCGATGCGTACCGCCGCCGCGGCCGGCCCGGGTACGAACAAGGGGTACCGCGACGCCACCGTCGAGGAGGCGAGTCACCAGGGACTGCCGGCCGCCCGCTGGGAGTTCACCTGGGACGGCTTCACGCGCGCCGAGGGCCCCCGGCACACCGTCGACCTGTGCTGGGAGCAGGCCGGGACCCTCTACGACCTGTGGGTTTCGGCCCCGGTGGGCCGCGCCGCCGAGGCCCGGGGCCACTTCGACACGGCCCTCGATTCCTTCCGTACGAGCGGCGGTTAGGGTGACCCCCATGCGTGATTTCGGGGTGGGTTTCAAGTACTTGATGCGGGGCCAGAAATGGGTCGGCAGGCACGGGCGCTGGTTCGGCTTCGGGCTGCTGCCCGGACTCGTGACGCTCGTCCTCTACTCCGGCGCGCTCGTCGGTCTCGGCTACGGCGCCGACGACCTCGCCGCCTGGGCGACGCCCTTCGCCGACGACTGGAGCTCGCCCTGGCTCGACGTCGTCCGCGGCACCCTGACGGCGCTCGTCTTCGCCTTCGGGCTCTTCCTCGCGGTGATCACCTTCACCGCCGTCACCCTCCTCGTCGGGCAGCCCTTCTACGAGTCGCTCTCCGAGGAGGTCGACCGTGGCGAGGGCGGCGACGTCCCCGAGTCGGGTCTGCCGCTCTGGCGCGAGCTGTGGATCTCGGCCCGAGACAGCCTGCGGGTCCTGCTGCGGGTCGCGTTCTACGGCGTCCTGCTCTTCGCCTGCGGGTTCATCCCCGTCGTCGGCCAGACCGTGGTCCCCGCCATAGGGTTCTGCGTCTCCGGTTTCTTCCTCGCCGAGGAGCTGACGGCCGTCGCGCTCCAGCGCCGGGGAGTCGAGCTCAAGGAGCGGCTGCGGCTGCTGCGCGGGCGCCGGATGGCCGCCCTGGGCTTCGGAGTTCCGCTGACCCTCGCCTTCCTCGTGCCCTTCGTCGCCGTCTTCCTCATGCCGGGCGCGGTCGCCGGGGCCACCCTGATGGCCCGTGACCTGCGCGGCGAGACGGCCGGGGGCGCTCCTGGGGAGGACGGCCGGGAAAACGATCGAGAAGACGGCAACCTTCCTTCCTCCGGTGGCGACCAGGGGGTGCACCACTTCCCCCACTGAAGAAGGAACCATGACGTCACACAAGCGGAAGACGGGCCGCCGCCGCGCGGTCATCGGCGGCCTGAGCGCCCTCGGCATCACCGGCGCGGCGATCGTCACCACCAGCCTGCTCGCCCCGGCGGGCGCGGCGAGCGCCGTCGCGGCCTGGCCGGAGGCGAGGGGCAGCAAGCCGGTCGCCACGACCATCGAGGTCTCCGGCACGTACGACGGGAAGCTGAAGCGCTTCTACGGCACCGGTGAGCTCGGCTCGGACGGCCAGGACGAGAGCCAGAAGCCGCTGTTCGTCCTCAAGGACGGCGCCGTCCTCAAGAACGTGGTCCTCGGCACCCCGGCCGCCGACGGCGTCCACTGCCTCGGCAGCTGCACCCTGCAGAACGTCTGGTGGGAGAACGTCGGCGAGGACGCCGCCACCTTCAAGGGCACCTCCGCCTCGTCCGTGTACGCGGTCTACGGCGGCGGCGCGAAGGGCGCCTCCGACAAGGTCTTCCAGTTCAACGGCGCGGGCAAGCTGGTCGTCACCAAGTTCCAGGTCGCCGACTTCGGCAAGCTCGTTCGCTCCTGCGGCAACTGCAAGAAGCAGTACCCGCGCACGATCCTGATCAACGACGTCGACGTCACCGCGCCCGGCAAGTCGATCGTCGGCGTCAACGCCAACTACGGCGACACCGCGACCTTGCGGAACATCCGGATCCACGGCGACGCGCAGAAGAAGATCAAGCCGTGCACCCGCTTCACCGGCAACAACACCGGCAAGGAGCCCCAGGAGACCGGCACCGGCCCGGACGGCACCACCTGCCGCTACGCCGCCGGGGACCTCTCGTACGACTGATCCCAGCCGAGCCCCCGGCCCTCCCGCGTCCCATCCCCGAGGGCCGGGCTCATCCCGGAGGACCGGGCTCATCCCGGAGGACCGGGTTCGTCGGGATCGTCCCGGGCCGCCGCGACCGTCCACGGCCGCCCGGTCTCCTCGTGCCTCAGCCCACCTCGGCGACCACGAAACCGGGCTTCTCCGGCCCCGCGTCCGCGATCCGTTCGCCGTCCGGGCCCCAGACCCCGGCCCTGCCCGTGCCGACCCCGTCCTCGTTGGGCCCCAGGACGTTGCCGAGCACCACGTACAGGCCGAAGTCCCGGGCCCGTACCGGATAGACGCTCTCGAAGGAGTCGTTGTCGGCGGAGAGCACCGAGCTCGCCAGGTACACGGTGCAGCCGTCGGCGGCGGCCCGCTCGGCCAGCTCGGGGAAGCGGTTGTCGTAACAGGTGGCGAGGGCGAACCGGACCCCGTCGAGCGTGAACCGCCCGTCGGTGTCGCCCGGCGCGAAGACCTCCGCCTCGACCCCGTACAGGTGCCGCTTGTCGTAGCGGGCGAGGAGCGAGCCGTCCGGACCGATCACGAGCGTGGTGATCCCGGCACCCGAACCACCCGTCCGCACCGGCCCGTTGATCACAGCCGCCGCCCCGGCGGCCCGGCAGGCCTCCCGTACGGGTTCGAGCCGGGGGTCGTTCTCGGTGAGGGCCAGCGCGGGCGTGTCCCGGATCAGGGACGGCTCGTACCCGGTGAGCGCCAGCTCGGCGAAGACCACGATCCGGGCCCCCTCCGCCCCGGCCGCCCGGACCAGACCGGCGATCGTACGGACGTTGGTGTCGATGTCCCCGGCGACCGGGGCGAACTGGGTGGCAGCGACGATCATGACCGTCATCCTCTCGTGAGGATCTGTAAGGGTCAACGCAGGAGGGAGTCTGTTAGCTCCTGTGCCGTCTCGCGGAGTACGGCGAGGAAGGCGGTCGCCGCGACCGTCGGGAGCGGCGGGGTGGCCGCGCAGATCCGGCGGTACGGGACGTCCTCCGGGTGGATCGTGACGAGCGCGACGTCCGGGCGCACCGAGGACGCCGCGAGCGCCGGGACGAGCGTGACGCCGAGGCCCGCCGCGACCGCGCCGAGCTTGGCGATCCAGTCATGGGCGAGCAGCCCCGTGCGCGGCCGGAAGCCGGCCGTGACGGCCGGCCGGAACAGCGTGTCCTCCAGGCGCTCGTGGCCGACGATCCACTCCTCGTCCGCGAGCTCCGCGAGCCGCACCGCCCGCCGCCCCGCGCAGCGGTGCCCCCGCGCCAGGGCCACCAGCATCGGCTCGTCGAGCAGATGGCGCAGCGTCACCGCCGGTGGCGGGGGAGTGCCCTGCGGCGGGGCGACCACCGCGAGGTCCTCCTCCCCGGCGGCCACCAGGCCCAGGTGCTTCACGGAGGGTCCCTCCACCCGGCTGACCGTCACCCCCGGATGCCGCTGCCGGAACGCGGCCTGCGCGCGCGGCACCAGGGCCGCCGTGGCGCTGGAGAAGGCCCCGAGCCGCAGCAGCCCGCCGTCCAGGGAGCGCAGCGCCTCCAGCTCCGCCCGGGCGGCGGCGAGCCGGTCCCGGACCGCCTCCGCGTGCGGCACCAGCACCCGGCCCGCCTCGGTCAGCCGCACCCCGCGCGGCAGCCGCTCGAAGAGTTCAGCGCCGACCTCGTCCTCCAGGGACTGGATCTGGCGGGAGACCGCGGACTGGGTGTAGCCGAGGACGTGCGCCGCGGCGGTGAAGGAGCCCGCGCGGGCGACCGCGAGGAAGACCTCGTACAAGCCATGAGAACCAGGCATGCCGACCATGCTAGACATTCGCTTGTGGCATGCCTCGGGCGACCCTAGCGTCGGGGGCATGGACACCACATCTCAGAAGATCGCCTTCCTCGGCCTCGGATCCATGGGCCTGCCGATGGCCCGCCGCCTGCTGGGCGCCGGCCACCCCCTGACCGTCTGGAACCGTACGGCCGCCAAGGCCGCCGCCCTCGTCGCCGACGGCGCCGTCCGCGCCGCGACCCCCGCCGAGGCCGTCCGGGACGCCGACGTCGTCGTCACGATGCTCGCGGACCCGGCCGCGGCGCTCGCCGTCGCGGACGAGCTGATCCCGGCGCTGCGTCCCGGCACCCACTGGATCGACACCTCGACGGTCGGTCCGGACACCGTCGCCGCCCTCGCCGCCCGACTCCCCGCCGGGGTCACCCTGATCGACGCGCCCGTCATGGGCAGCGTCGACCGCGCGGCCGCCGGCGAGCTGATGATCCTCGCGGGCGGCGACACGGCGCCCGTCGCCGCCGTCCTCGGCCGGCTCGGCACCGTCACGCCCTGCGGAGGCCCCGGTGCGGGCGCCGCCCTCAAGCTCGTCCTCATCAACGCCGTCATCGGCGGGGTCGCCCTCGTCTCCGAGGCCCTCACGCTCGCGGGCGCGCTCGGCCTGCCCCGCGAGCTCACGCTGCGCACCCTCGGCGCGGGCCCCCTCGCGGGCGCCGTCGACCGGGCCACCGCCGCCGGCTCGTACTTCCCGGTCGCCCTGGCCGCGAAGGACGTCGCCCTGGCCATCTCGTCGGCGAAGCTCCCCGTCCTGGAGGCCGTCCACGCCCTCCTGACCGGAGACCCGGCCCTCCTCGGCGAGGACCTGGCGGCGGTCGCCCGTTAACGCGGTTCCCCGCCGCCGCGCAGCAGCCGCAGGAAGTCCCGGAACGCGCCCGGCATGTCCACCGCCGACGGGTCCAGGAGCCACTGGTACTGGAGGCCGTCCATCACCGCCGTGAGCAGCGGCGCCGCCCGCTCCGGGGTGAGGCCGCCCGGCAGCCGCTCGCCGAACTCCAGGCGCAGGACGTCCGCCATGTTGGCCCGCACCTGCGCGTACCGCTCGGTGAAGAACTCCCGCGCCGGGTGCCCGTCCGTGACGCTCTCGCCGAGCAGCGCGGAGAAGGTCTGCACGATCCCGGGCCGCATCGCGTTGTACTCGACGAGGGACTCCAGAAGGTCGAGCCGCCAGCCCTCGCGGTCCCGGCCCCCGCTCGTGTCCCAGCGGTCCCGCTCCTCCAGGACCGCGACGAGCAGCGCCTCCTTCGTCGGGAAGTAGTGCAGCAGCCCCTGCTGGGTCAGCCCGACGCGCTCGGCGACGGAGCCCAGGGTGGCGCCCCGGTAGCCGCGCTCGGCGATCACTTCGAGGGCGGCGCGCAGGATGTCCGCGCGCCGTTCCTCGCTCCTGGCCCGCACCATCGCCGTGGCCCCCTTCCGCAGGTTCGTCGAACAGGACCGTACCCCCTCCCCCTCCCTCATAAGTAACGAAGTCATCACGTTGCCTACCGGTCTACAGGTAGTGGGGGCACGATGAGCCCATCGGGGTCATCGGCACGTCAACGAGGAGGTACGGCCATGGTGGAGCGGACGCCACTTCGAGGCATACAGCGAGGACCCGTACCTCACCGGCGCCATCGGCACCGGTTACGTCCAGGGCGTCCAGGAAGGCGGCGTCGGCACCACCGTCAAGCACTTCGTCGCCAACGACGCCGAGACCGACCGCTTCACCGTCGACAACAGGATCGCGCCCCGCCCCCTCCGCGAGCTCTACCTCGCCCCCTTCGAGGCCATCGTCAAGAACGCCCACCCCTGGGGCATCATGACCGCGTACAACCAGGTCAACGGCGTGTCGATGACCGAGCACCACCAGCTCGTGAACGAGGTCCTCCGCGGCGAGTGGGGCTTCGACGGCTGCAACGTCTCCGACTGGATGGCCGCCCGTTCCACCACCGCCGACATCGAGGGCGGCCTCGACGTCGCCATGCCAGGACCCACCACCGTCTACGGCGAGGCCCTCGCCGCGGCCGTCCGCGTCGGCGAGGTCGAGGAGGCCGCCGTCGACACGGCCGTACGCAACGTCCTGCGGCTCGCCGCCCGCGTCGGCGCCCTCGAAGGCGCCCCGCCGGTCGTCACGGAGCACCCCGCCGCCATCGACGGCGACGCCCTCGCCCGCGAACTCGCCCGCCGCGGCTTCGTCCTCGTACGGAACGAGAACGGCGCCCTCCCGCTGAAGAACGGCACCGTCGCCCTCTCCGGCGCCGCCGCACGCGACGCCCGGATCCTCGGCGGCGGCTCCGCCCAGGTCTTCCCCGACCACGTCGTCTCCCCGCTCGACGGCCTCACCGCCGCCCTCCCGGACGGCGCCCTGACCTTCAGCCTGGGGGCAGACCCCAGCGAGGAACTCACCCCCGCCGACCAGGGCTTCAGCCTCCGAGCCGTCTGCCGCGACGCCGACGGCACCGTCCTCGGCGAGGGCTCCCTGCCCAACGGCCAGGTCCAGTGGATCGGCGACGACCTGCCCGAGGGCGTCACCCACGAGAACCTCGCCTCCATCGAGGTCGTCGGCACCTTCACCCCGCGCGAGTCCGGCGAGCACTCCTTCGGCACCCGCGGCCTCGGCGCCTACACCCTCACCGTCGGCGGCGAGACCCTCTACGACGGCGTGCAGGCCATGGGCCCCGAGACCGACCCCTTCGAGGCGTTCTTCGGCTCCCCGGTCGAGCGCGCCAAGGTCGCCCTCACCGCGGGGGAGACCGTCGAGGTCTCCCTGCTCCACACCCTGGACACGGAGTTCGCGGCCCCGCTCCCGGCCGTCATGTTCTCCTTCGTCCACCTCGGCCCCCGCCGTGACCCCGACGAACTGATCGCCGAGGCCGTCGAAGCCGCCCGCGCCGCCGACACCGCCGTCGTGGTCGTCGCCACCACCGAGCGCGTCGAGTCCGAGGGCTTCGACCGCGAGGACCTCGCCCTCCCCGGCCGCCAGGACGACCTCGTACGGGCCGTGGCCGCCGCCAACCCGAACACCGTCGTCGTCGTCAACGCCGGCTCCCCGGTCGAGCTGCCCTGGCGCGAGGACGTGGCCGCGATCCTGCTCGGCTGGTTCCCCGGCCAGGAGGGCGGCGCCGCCCTCGCCGACGTCCTCACCGGCGCCGAGGAGCCCGGCGGCCGCCTCCCCACCACCTGGCCCGCCACCCTCGCCGACGCCCCCGTCACCGAGGTCACCCCGACGGACGGCGAACTGCCCTACTCCGAGGGCGTCTTCATCGGCTACCGCGCCTGGGACAGGGCCGGCGTCGTCCCCGCGTACCCCTTCGGCCACGGCCTCGGCTACACCACCTGGTCGTACGACTCCCTGATCGCCGCCGCCGGCAAGGCCACCGTCCGGATCACCAACACCGGCGACCGGCCCGGCCGCGAGACCGTCCAGATCTACCTGGCCCCGGCCTCCGACCGCACCGAACGCCCCGCCCGCTGGCTGGCCGGCTTCGCGAGCGTCGAGGCCGCGCCCGGCGAGACCGTCGAGACCGAGATCGCGCTGCCCCGCCGCGCCTTCGAGATCTGGGACGAGGAGAAGAACGGCTGGACCCTCGTCACGGGCGCCTACGAGGTCGTCGCCGCCCACTCCCTGACGGACGCGCGACTGACCGCCACCATGGAGGTCTGACCTCCCCGGGACCGGCCCCGGGGCGGCACCTGACAACCGCCCCGGGGCCCCTCACTCCTTCGTGATCCGCCGGTACGCCAGCTCCGCGAGCCGCGCCTGCCCGTCCCTGCTCGGATGGAACCAGTCCCAGGGGCTCAACTGCCCGCCGTCGAAGCGGAAACCGAAGACGGCCCCGCCGTCGTACCGGCAACGCGCGTCCTTCGCGCAGACCTCCTTTAGGACCTCGTTGTACGCCACCACCCGGTCCCGCACCGCCGACCGGCGCCGCTCGGCCGCCGGACCCAGGTCCTCCGCGTCCGCCAGCATCGCGCCGCAGACCCCCAGCCTCCACACCTCGAGCCCCCGCGGACTCACCCGCCCCGTCGACCACAGATGCTTCAGGTCCGGCACGCTCGCCACGTACACCTGCGCCTTCGGCGCGCCCGCCCGCAGCCGGGCGAGGGCCGCCTCGAAGGAGGCGCGGAAATCGGCGACCGGGGTCATGAGGTCCGGGGTGGGCCGGCAGGCGTCGTTCGCCCCCATCATCACCGTCACCAGCTCGGGCCTCTCGGCCGCCGCCCCGGCCATCTGCCCGGGAAGCTCCGCCATCCGGGCGCCCGTGCGGGCCAGGTTCCAGCTGCGGGTGGCCACCTTCTCCGGGCCGAGCAGCCGCAGCGCCAGACTGTTGACGGCGGTGTCCGTCCCGGTCGCCCACGACACCTCGGGGCAGTCCGCGAGGAGCGAGCACGCGTCGAACGCGCGGGTCACGGAGTCGCCGACGGCCGCCACGGAGGCGGGGGAGACGTCCCACAGGGGTTCCCGCTCCGGCGTCGGGCGGACGGTCGGGCGGGCGCTCGGCGCCGCTGCTTCCGGGCTCCCGGCCGTGCAACCGGAGATCACCCCTCCGCACAGCAGCGCCGCCGTCGCGGCGGCGACAGCGGTACGGAATCGGCGTCGGCCGCGCATCCAGGGTCCCTCCTTCGGCGTCCTCGCGGGTGAAAGCTTCGTGTTCACCAGCCCCCGGACCGACCGTACGTCACACCGATGACGGTGCGGCACGGTAGCTTTTCCCCCGTCGAACCAGAGGCACCTTTGCCGACCGGCTCCGGTAAATTACATCACGTCACATGCTGTCCCCTTTTTGATGGTTTGCGATGTTCTGCCCCTGATGCTGTTTACTGAGGCCGCTGGGAAAAGGCGAACCTCGTCCCACACTGGAGGTCCCGGTGACGACACGTGGAGTCCTGTACGTTCACTCCGCACCGCGCGCGCTGTGCCCGCACGTCGAATGGGCGGTCGGGGGCGTCCTCGGTGCGAGGGTCCAGCTCGACTGGATCCGCCAGCCGGCGTCCCCCGGCACCTGGAGAGCCGAGTTCTCCTGGCAGGGCCAGACCGGCACCGCCTCCAAGCTCGCCTCCGCGCTCCGCGGCTGGCAGATGCTGCGCTTCGAGGTCACTGCGGAACCCTGCTCCACCGCCGAGGGCGAGCGCTACAGCGCCACCCCCGACCTGGGCATCTTCCATGCCGTCACCGGCATGCACGGGGACATCCTGATCCCCGAGGACCGGCTGCGGGCCGCCCTCGCGCGCTCCGCGCAGGGCGAGACCCAGCTGGAGGCGGAGATCGCCAAGCTCCTCGGGAAGCCCTGGGACGACGAGCTGGAACCCTTCCGGTACGCGGGCGAGGGCGCCCCCGTCCGCTGGCTGCATCAGGTCGTCTGACGCCGAGAACGCCCTGAGGCCCGCGCGGGCCCCGTGCGCGATGCCCCGGGACCCTCGGCCCTCGCCTGCGCCGACCCACACGAAAGGCCCACCCCCGACACCGGGGATGGGCCTCACGCGTCAGGCGCGGATCAGACCGTGCGGAACGCCAGCACCACGTTGTGGCCGCCGAAGCCGAACGAGTTGTTGATCGCGGCGATCGTGCCCTGCGGGAGTTCGCGGGGCTCGTCGCGGACGATGTCCGCCTCGACCTCGGGGTCCAGCTCGTCGACGTTGATCGTCGGCGGCGCCAGGCGGTGGTGGAGCGCCAGGACCGTCGCGACGGTCTCGATGCCGCCGGCACCACCCAGGAGGTGACCGGTCATCGACTTCGTCGCGGAGATCGCGACGTGGTCCAGGTCGTCGCCCAGGATCTTCCGCAGCGCCTTGATCTCGGCGACGTCACCCTGCGGCGTCGACGTGGCGTGCGCGTTGAG
Source organism: Streptomyces sp. NPDC034084 (assembly GCF_055575535.1). Taxonomy (NCBI): domain Bacteria; kingdom Bacillati; phylum Actinomycetota; class Actinomycetes; order Kitasatosporales; family Streptomycetaceae; genus Streptomyces; species Streptomyces sp. NPDC034084. Next base: position 656,411 of record NZ_JBVISK010000001.1, on the reverse strand, counting down.
GTGGACGACCTCGGACGGCTTGAGGTCCGTCGAGTCCAGCAGGTTCTGCATCGCGGCGGCGATGCCCCGGCCGGTCGGCTCGGGCTGCGCGATGTGGTGGCTGTCGGCCGACAGGCCCTGCCCCAGCACCTCGCAGTAGATCCGGGCGCCGCGCGCCTTCGCGTGCTCCTCGGACTCGAGGATCACCACGCCCGCGCCCTCGCCGAGCACGAAGCCGTCGCGGCCCGTGTCGTACGGACGCGAAGCCTTCGTCGGCTCGTCGTTGCTCTTGGACATCGCCATCATGTTGGCGAAGGCGGCGATCGGCAGCGGGTGGATCGCGGCCTCGGTACCGCCGGCGACGACCACGTCGGCACGGCCGGTACGGATCATCTCGACGGCGTAGCCGATCGCCTCGGCACCCGACGCGCACGCGGAGACGGGAGTGTGGACGCCCGCCCGGGCGTTCACCTCCAGGCCCACGTTCGCGGAGGGGCTGTTCGGCATGAGCATGGGCACGGTGTGCGGGGAGACGCGGCGTACGCCCTTCTCCTTCAGCACGTCGTACTGGTCGAGCAGAGTCGTTACGCCACCGATGCCGGAGGCGATGACGGAGCCGAGCCGCTCGGGCACGATCTTCTCGTCCTCACCGGCCGGGCCGGTGTAGCCCGCGTCGGCCCACGCCTCGCGGGCCGCGATCAGCGCGAACTGCGCCGAGCGGTCCAGCTTGCGGGCGAGCGGGCGGGGCAGCACGTCGCCGGGGTCGACCGCGGCGAGCGCCGCGATCTTGACGGGCAGTTCGGCGAAGCGCTCGCCCTCGAGGGGCTTGACGCCGGAGCGTCCCGCGATCAGACCTTCCCAGGTCGATGCGGAGTCGCCACCCAGCGGTGTGGTTGCGCCGAGACCGGTGACGACCACGGTGCGATTGGTCGAGCTCACAGGAATTCTTTCTCCACGTGTGTGATGGTCGGAGTACGGCGCCACCGCCGGGTGGCGGACCGAGTCAGCGAGGGCCGAATCAGGCCTGGTGCTTCAGGATGTAGTCAGCGGCGTCGCCGACCGTCTTGAGGTTCTTGACGTCCTCGTCGGGGATCTTCACGTCGAAGCGCTCCTCGGCGGCGACGACGACCTCGACCATGGACAGCGAGTCGACGTCCAGGTCGTCGGTGAAGGACTTGTCCAGCTGGACGTCCTCGACCGGGATGCCGGCGATCTCGTTGACGATCTCGGCGAGGCCCTTGACGATCTCGTCCTGGGTGTGAGCCATAGTGGCGCTCCTTCTTGCGGTTACTTCGGTAAGGGGGGCTTCCGGAAGATCCGGTGTGCCTAGGGGAGGGTAACGACCGTCGCGGCGTAGACGAGACCCGCCCCGAAGCCGATGACGAGCGCGGTGTCGCCGCTCTTCGCCTTCCCGGTCGCCAGGAGCCGCTCCATCGCGAGCGGGATCGAGGCGGCCGAGGTGTTGCCGGTGGTCTCCACGTCGCGGGCGACCGTGACGTGCTCCGGCAGCTTCAGAGTCTTCACCATCGAGTCGATGATCCGCATGTTCGCCTGGTGCGGGATGAAGACGTCCAGGTCGTCCGCCGTGATGCCGGCGGCGTCCAGCGCCTGCTGGGCGACCTTCGCCATCTCGAAGACGGCCCAGCGGAAGACCGCCTGGCCCTCCTGCGTGATGGCGGGGAACTTGATCTCGCCCTGCTCGTTGAGCGGCAGCTGCGAGACGTCACCGGTGGGGGTCCGCCCTGCTCCAGCCGAGCCGAGAGCTTGGGGGAGGAACTCGTTCCACGGCACGGTCTGCTTGATCGTCTCGGACTTGTCGCCCTCGGAACCCCAGACCGTGGGGCCGATGTGCGGCTCCTCGGAGGGGCCGACGACCACGGCGCCGGCGCCGTCGCCGAACAGGAAGGCCGTCGCGCGGTCCTCCAGATCCGTCAGGTCGCTGAGCCGCTCCACGCCGATGACGAGGACGTACTCCGCCGAACCCTCGACGATCATGCCCTTGGCAAGCGTCAGACCATAGCCGAAGCCCGCGCAGCCGGCGGAGATGTCGAAGGCGGCCGGCTTCCCCGCGCCGATCTTGTCGGCGATCTCGGTGGCGACCGCCGGGGTCTGCTTGAAGTGCGAGACCGTGGAGACGATCACGGCGCCGATCTGCTCGGGGGTGATCCCGGCGTCGGCGATGGCCTTGCCCGAGGCCTCCACCGACATGGCGGCGACCGTCTCCTCCGGGGAGGCCCAGTGGCGGGTGGCGATGCCGGAGCGCGAGCGGATCCACTCGTCGGACGAGTCGATCTTCTCGAGGATCACCTCGTTCGGCACGACCCGGGTGGGGCGGTAGCCGCCGACACCGAGGATCCGCGCGTACGGGGCGCCCTTGCTGGGCTTGATCTTCGACATGTTTCTCGACACTCCTTGTCAGACGGCCGCGTGCTCGGCGATGAGCGTACGGGCCGCGTCGAGGTCGTCGGGAGTCTTGAGCGCGACCGTGGCCACGCCCGGCAGGGCCCGCTTGGCGATACCGGTCAGGGTGCCGCCGGGGCACACCTCGATCAGCGCGGTCGCGCCGAGCGCCTGGAAGGTCTCCATGCACAGGTCCCAGCGGACCGGGTTCGCGACCTGGCCGACCAGCCGGGCCACGACCTCGGCGCCGTCGGTGACGACCTGCCCGTCCTTGTTGGAGACGTAGCGGGTGACCGGAGCGGCCGGGGACAGCTGCTTTGCCGCCTCCTCCAGCCTGGCCACGGCCGGGGCCATGTGGTGCGTGTGGAAGGCGCCCGCGACCTTGAGCGCGACGACCCGGCGGACGCCCTCGGGCTTGTCCGCCTCCAGGGCGGCCAGCTGCTCCAGGGTGCCGGCGGCCACGATCTGGCCGGCGCCGTTCACGTTGGCCGCCGTCAGGCCGAGCTTCTCCAGATGCGGGACGGTCACCTCGGGGTCGCCGCCGAGCAGCGCCGACATGCCCGTCGCTGTGATCGCGGCGGCGTCGGCCATCGCGAGTCCGCGGGTACGGACGAGGCGGAGCGCGGCGGTGTCGTCGAGGACGCCCGCGAACGCGGCGGCGGTGAACTCGCCGACGCTGTGACCGGCGACGACGCCGGGAGACACGTCACCGAGGGCCGCGGCGGACAGCAGGCCGGCGGCGACGAGGAGCGGCTGCGCCACGGCGGTGTCGCGGATCTCGTCCGCGTCCGCCTTCGTGCCGTAGTGGGCGAGGTCGAGCTCGATGGCGTCGGACCAGGCCGCGATGCGGTCGGCGGCGCCGGGGAGTTCGAGCCAGGGGGTCAGGAAGCCGGGCGTCTGGGCGCCTTGGCCGGGAGCGACGAGTACGAGCACCCTCACACTCTCTCTTGGGGACGGCTCCGAGCGCCCGTGGGGACAGGGACCAAGAACCGTCGGGGGAATTGTTGGTGTTCGACAAAAGTCTAGGACTGCGGATCTCCGTCGGCCAAGCGTCCCAGGATCAGGGCGATCCGCAGCGTGAACGCGGAGCGCACGTCGGAGGGTGACCAGCCGGTGACGTCGGTCACACGTCGAAGCCGGTAGCGCACGGTGTTCGGGTGGACGAAGAGCATCCGGGCCGCGCCTTCCAGGCTGCTCGCCTGCTCCAGGTAGACACTGAGAGTTTCGAGGAGCGCCGAGCCCGCTTCCTCCAGTGGTCTGTAGATCTCCTCCACCAACTGCTCGCGCGCCGAAGGGTCGGAGGCGATGGCGCGCTCCGGAAGGAGATCGTCCGCCAGGACCGGCCGGGGCGCGTCCTGCCACGCCGAACAGGCCTTGAGACCGGCCGCCGCGGCCTGCGCGGAGCGGGTCGCGGCGAGCAGGTCGGGGACGATGGGGCCGGCCACGACCGGACCCTGCGCGTACGGCCCGATCAGGGCCTTCGCCACCGCGAGGGGGTTGTCGTTGCCGCCCGCGATGACGACGAGCCGGTTGCCGAGGACGCCGGTGAGGACCTGCAGCTTGGCGTGCCGGGCGGCGCGGCGGATCGCCTCCACCGTCAGCTCGCTGTCCCCGTCGGGGGCGGTGCCGAGGACCACGCACACATGGTCGGGCGAGTTCCAGCCGAGCGCGGCGGCCCTCGACACGGCCCCCTCGTCGGCCTCCCCCGAGAGCACCGCGTTGACGACGAGCGATTCGAGTCGCGCGTCCCAGGCACCCCGGGCCTCGGCGGCCTGCGCGTACACCTGGGCGGTCGCGAACGCGATCTCGCGCGCGTAGACGAGGAGCGCCTCCCGGAGCACGGACTCGTCCCCGGGGGCGGCGACCTCCTCGATCGCCGACTCCATGACCTCGATGGTCGTGCGGACCATCTCCACCGTCTGCCGCAGGGTGATCGCGCGGGTCAGCTCACGGGGCGCCGTGCCGAAGACGTCGGTGGAGATGGCCTGCGGGGTCTCCGGGTGCCGGAACCACTCGGTGAACGCGGCGATGCCGGCCTGCGCGACCAGCCCGATCCACGACCGGTTCTCGGGCGGCATCGCGCGGTACCACGGCAGCGTCTCGTCCATGCGGGCGATGGCACCGGCGGCGAGCCGCCCGGAGGACTGTTCGAGGCGTTTCAGGGTCGCGGCGTGCGGATGGGGGGCGTTCACGGGTTCAGGCACGGGGACAAGACTGCCTTATCGGGACGCGGGCATGCGGGGTCGGGGCCGCCTCCCCGCGCTACGGTACGGCCGTGATACGCATCCAGCGCGCGGGTGACCGGTACCCCGGGGGCGACCCGGGGGCCGGGATCGAGACCCGGCACGCCCTGTCCTTCGGGCCGCACTACGACCCCGACAACCTCCGCTTCGGCGCGCTCCTCGCCTGCAACGAGGAGCGGCTCGCACCCGGTGCAGGCTTCGACGAGCACCCCCACAGCCACACGGAGATCGTGACGTGGGTGGTGGAGGGCGAACTCACGCACCACGACACGGCGGGACACACCACGGTGGCCCGCCCCGGCGACCTCCAGCACCTGAGCGCGGCGGCCGGCGTGCGCCACGTCGAGCGCAACGACGCCGCCGTCCCCCTGGTCTTCGTCCAGATGTGGCTCGCCCCCCTGTCGCCGGGCGGGGAGCCCTCGTACGAGGTGGTACGCGGCCTCGGGGACTCGTACGCCCTCCCGGCGGCGGGCGCGGTCCTGCACGTGGAGCGCCTGAGGACGGGCGAGTCCGCCGGGCTGCCGGCGGCGGACTTCACGTACGTACACGTGGTGCGGGGCGGGGTGTCGCTGGGCGACACGGAACTCGCCCCCGGCGACGCGGCCCGGCTCACCGGCACCCCGGGACTCGCCCTGACGGCGACGGCGGACGCGGAGGTCCTGATCTGGGGGATGCGGGCGCCTTGACGCCCCGCTGCGGGCGGTCGTCCCGCCAGGGGCGGCGCCCCCGCTCCCCCCACGTTGTGGGCAGGCGTTCCGCTGGGGCGATGGGGCCCCTGCTCGAGCGGAGCCGAGAGCTTGGGCCGTACGCCGCCCGCACCGGGCGAGGCGCAAGCCGGTACGGCGCCGCGTCAGCGCAGCGCGCTCTTTGACTTCCAGGCCGGCCAGGACAGGTTCCACGCCCCGTAGCCGTTGCCCTCCGCCACCGTCCCCTTCGTCTCGCGGCCCTTGATCTCGAAGGGATCGCCGACGTTCACCGCCGCGTAGAAGGAGGCGGCGTCGGCGTCGCTCATGCCTATGCACCCCGAACTCCGGTTGGCGCGCCCGAAGTACGCCGCGTTCCACGGAGCCGCGTGCGCGTACATGCCCGACCAGGTCAGCCGCATCGAGTAGTCGACGTCCTTGTCGTAGGCGTCGCCGAGCCCCACGGTCTCCGAGTTCATGTTGATCGTGCCCTCCTTCGCCATCAGCACGGCCGTGCCCCGCCAGGACCGCTTGTCGCCGCCGGGGGTGCCGCCGGAGACCGGGATCGTACGGACCGCCCGCCCGTCGCGCTCCACCGTCAGCCGGTGGGCGTCGAGGTCGACCTCGACCACCTGCGCGGCGCCGACGGTGAAGCCGGTGCGGTAGTCCCGTACGAACCAGCCGCCACCCGAGTCCGTACCGTCGAGGTCCGCTTCGAGGGTGACCTTCGTGCCCGGCTTCCAGTACGCGCGAGGACGCCAGTCCACCCTGTCCCGGCCCGAGTAGTCCTTGATCCAGCCCCAGGAACCCTCGGTGCCGTTCGAGGTCGTCACCTTGAGCTGCCTCTCCACGTCCGCCTTCCGCGTCACCGGCAGGTCGAAGACGATGGAGAGCGGGTGGGCGATGCCGACGGTGGTGTTCTTGCCCGGGGCCAGGGTCAGCTTGTTGACCTTGTCGGGCTCCGGGGTGGCGAAGGACGACCGGCTGGTCGACTCCCTGCCGTCGGCCGTACGGGACGTCACCTCGACCGTGTACGAGGTGCCCGGTGCCGCCTTGCGGTCCGATGCCCAGCTCGTACCGCCCTTGTCCGTACGGCCCTCCAGAACACCGCCGTCGCCGTCGACGACCCGTACCGCCGTGAGGGTGCCGCCGGTCGCGGTCACCGCCACCGGGCTGCCGGCCGTCTTCCTCACGACCGTCACCTTCGCCGGCGGCGCGTCCGACGCCCCGGACGGGCCCCCGTTCGCGGCCTGGGCCGTGCAGGCGGTGAGGGACACGGTCAGCGCGACGGCCGCCAGGACGGGACGGGCTGTGCGTATCGGCAGCACGGAAGACCTCCGCGGTGTGAGGGAGAAAGGGTGGGATGTCCTGGACTGTAGGCCCCTTCCGTACCTTCTCGGGGCGTCGGACGCCTCTGTGACGAGGGCTGCGGCACAACGGTCATCGTCCGGTCACCATCACCGCGCGCACCCGTCGCATTCGGCTGTGAGCCTGCTGTGCGCCCCACCACCGAGGGGCGGAACAAGGAGGCTCCCGTTGTGTCAGCGCTGCTCGTGACGGCCGCACCCACCGACCGCCGCGCCCCCGCGGGACCGGTCAGGCTCGGGCCCGTGACCCCCGAGGCGTACCGGGCGTTCCTCGGCTCCCGCCACGGCGCGGACGGGCCCAGCTTCCTCCAACTCCCCTCCTGGGCCCAGGTCAAGGACGGCTGGAGCCACCGACTCGTCGGATGGGGACGGGAAGGCGGCGAGCTCTCGGGTGTCGCGCTCGTCCTCCTCCGGCCCTTCCCCGGCACCCGGAAGTACTTCGCCTACCTCCCCGAAGGACCCGTCGCCGACTGGGCCGACCCCGACCTGGACGGCTGGCTCGCCCCGCTCCTCGGCCACCTCCGCTCCCTCGGCGCCTTCGCCGTCCGCATGGGACCCGGGCCCGCCTACCGCCGGTGGAACGCCGCCACCGTCAAGGCCGCCACCGGACCCGGCCGCCGGCTCTCCGACGTCCTCGCCGACGAGGTCGACCCGCTGGGAACCGCCGTCGCCGAACGGCTCCGGGCCCGCGGCTGGCGCAGGTGCGGCGGCGACTCCGAGGACGGGGCCGACGCCCAGCCCCGGCACGTCTTCCAGGTCCCGCTCACCGGCCGCACCACCGACGACCTGTGGACCGGCCTCAACCAGGAGTGGCGGCGCAACGTCCGCAAGGCGCGGAAGTCCGGCGTCGAGGTCGTCGTCGGCTCCGCCGCCGACCTGCCCGAGTTCTACCGGCTCCTGCGCGTCACCGAGGAACGCGACGGCTTCCGCCTCGGCCGCTCGCTCGCCTACTACGAGCGCCAGTACGCCGTCCTCAACGCCGAACAGCCCGGCCGCATGAAGCTCTACCTCGCCCGCCACGAGGGCGAGATCCTCGCCGCGCACACCATGCTCGCCGTCGGCGGCCGCGTCTGGTACCAGACCGGCGCCTCCGCCGACCACCGCCGCGAAGTGCGGCCCTCCAACGCCCTCCAGTGGCGCATGCTGCTCGACGCCCACGCCCTCGGCGCCGCCGTCTACGACCTCCGCGGGGTACCCTCCACCCTCGATCCGGACGACCGCGCCCACGGCCTCCTCCGCTGGAAGCTCGGCACGGGCGGACAGGTCGTCGAGACGCTGGGGGAGTGGGAGATTCCGATGCAGGGCACGACCAACGGGGCGCTGTACCGCGCCTTCCACGCCTATCTGGCCCGTCGATGACGGCCACCACGCTCACCGCTCCCACGCGGGCGAAAGCCTCCGCGCTGCGCAGCGGCGCCCTCATGGCCGCCGGCTCCCTCGCCTCCCGCGCCACCGGCTTCGTACGGGCCTCCGTCGTCGCCGCCGCACTCGGCGCGGGCTACGTCGCCGACGGGTACGCGGTCGGCAACTCCGTCCCCACCATCGTCTACATGCTGCTCCTCGGCGGCGCCCTCAACGCCGTCTTCGTCCCCGAACTCGTCAAGGCGGCCAAGGAACACGAGGACGGGGGCGTCGCCTACACCGACCGGCTCCTCACCCTGAGCGCGCTCGCCCTGACCGCGCTCACGGCGGCCGCGGTCCTCGCCGCTCCGCTCATCGTCGACACGTACACCGACTACACGGGCGCGCAGCGGGACATGACCATCGCCTTCGCGCGCGCGTGCCTGCCGCAGATCTTCTTCCTCGGACTCTTCACCCTGCTCGGCCAGGTCCTCAACGCCCGGGGCCGGTTCGGCGCCATGATGTGGACCCCGGTCCTCAACAACGTCGTCACCGTCACCGTCTTCGGCCTCTTCCTGGCCGTCAGCGACGGTGGCGAACTCACCCCCGGGGAGACCGCCCTCCTCGGCTGGGGCACCACCGCCGGCATCGCCGTCCAGGCCCTCGCCCTGCTGCCCTCGCTGCGCGCCGCCGGCTTCCGCTGGCGGCCCCGCTTCGACTGGCGGGGCAGCGGCCTCGCCGCCCCGCTGCGTTCGGCGGGATGGCTGGTGCTGCTCGTCCTCACGAACCAGGGCGCGTACTGGGTGACGACGTGGCTCGCGACCTCGGCGGGCGGTTCGGTCAGCGGCGGAGGCCTCGCCGCGTACAACAACGCGTACCTCCTCTGGACGGTCCCGCACGGCATCGTCACCGTCTCCCTCGTCACCGCGCTGCTGCCCCGGATGAGCGGGGCGGCGGCCGACGGCGACCTCGCGGGGGTCCGGCGGGACGTCGCCTACGCGCAGCGCACCAGTGCGGCGGCGATCGTCCCCGCGGCCTGCGCGCTCCTCGCGCTCGCCGTCCCGCTGATGACGGTGGTCTTCCGGTACGGGGCGACCACGGGCGACGACATCCGCGCGATGTCCTGGACCCTGGTGGCCTTCGCGCCCGGCCTGGTCGCCCTGTCCGGCCAGTACGTGTGCACCCGCGCGTTCTACGCCCTGAGCGACACCCGCACCCCGTTCTTCCTGAACCTGGTCATCGCCGCCCTGAACGCGGGCCTCTCCCTGACCGCCTACCACCTCCTCCCGACCCGCTGGGCGGTCACGGGCATGGCGGCGGCGTACTCGCTGGCGCTGTGGGCGGGCTGGGCGGTCACGGCGTACGTCCTGGGGCGGCGGCTGGGTGACGGCCCGTCCGGCGGGACGTTCCCCGCGCTGGCCCGGCTCCTCGTCGCGGCGGTGCCGGCGGCGGGGTACGGACTGTTCGTCGCGGACGCGGCGGGGGTGGCGGGGCCGGTGGTGGCGGGCGTGGCGGGAGCGGCGACGGTCCTGGCGACGTTCGCGGTCCTGTCCCGCCCGCTCGCCCTCACGGAACTCCAGACCCTCCTGACGGCGGCCACGACCCGCTTCCGCGCCGCGACCCATCGGGCTTGACGAGCCCGGCCGGTGGGGGCCTGAGCCCGTGCGGGGCGCTGCTCCGGCCCACCCGTCGTGTGGGCGGCCCGCCCGCCCGTCACCCTCCCCGGCAGGGGACGACATCGACCTTGGGATACTCCAGCCATGCCCCGCGTGCTGCTCATAGAAGACGACCCGTCCGTCCGCGAAGGCGTAGAGCTCGGCCTCCGCCGCCGCGGCCACGACGTCCGCACCGCCCCCACCGGCGAGGCGGGGCTCGCCGCGCTCGGGGAGTTCCGGCCCGACCTGCTGCTCCTCGACCTGATGCTGCCCGGCATGAACGGCGTCCAGGTCTGCCGCCGGGTACGGGAGAGCAGCCAGCTGCCGATCATCATGCTCACCGCCCGCGGCGACGACTTCGACGTCGTCATCGGCCTGGAGGCCGGGGCCGACGACTACATCGTCAAGCCCGCCCGTACCGAGGTCATCGAGGCCCGGATCCGCGCGGTCCTGCGGCGCATCGAGGAGCCCGCCGCCGGCCGGTCCGCCGTGGAGTTCCACGGGGAACTCGCCGTCGACCGGGCGGGCCTGACCGTCGCGAAGGCGGGCGAACGCGTCGCCCTCGCCCCATCCGAGCTGAAACTGCTGCTGCACCTCACGGCCGCCCCCGAGCAGGTCTTCAGCCGGCAGCAGCTCCTCGAACACGTCTGGGAGCACAGCTACCACGGGGACGCCCGCCTGGTGGACGCCTGTGTCCGTCGGCTGCGGAACAAGATCGAGGACACCCCGGGCGAACCCCGGTACATCCAGACCCTCCGGGGCTTCGGCTACCGCTTCGGCCCCCTGTGAAGGCCCGCAGGAGCCCGGAGCACCCGGAGGGACGGGGCCGCGCCCGCCGCCCCCGGCTCCGCCCCTTCGGCCTCCGTACCCGCCTCGTCCTCGCCTTCCTCCTCGTCGCGGCCGTCGGCTGCGGCACCACCGCCGCGCTCACCTACCGCGCCGCCCGCACCGCCATCCTGGAGCAGACCCAGGACACCGCCGTCTCCGCCCTGCGTGACCAGATCGAACCTCTGGCCATCACCCTGCCCGTCGACGCCGACTCCCTGCGGGAAACGGCCATCGCCATCGCCGGCCAGGGCAAGCCCCGTCCCTGGCGGGTCTACGCCGAGTACGGCACCGTCCGCGTCTCCTCCACCGACCGGCCGACCTCCTCCGTCATCACCCCGCAACTGCGGGCCCGGGCCCAGGGCCGCTCGGCCACCCCGCACGGCAGTTTCCAGCGGGTCGTGAAGAACGGCACGCCGTATCTGACGGTCGCCGTCCCCGCCGTGTTCCGGACACACGCGACGAAGGGGACGGGCCAGCCCACCGGCCTCGTGTTCTACGCCGTCATGGAACTCGACGAGGAGGAGGCCAACATCGAGGCCATGGTGACCGCGGCCCGCGACGGCGCCCTCCCGGCCCTGGCCGTGGCCCTGATCCCCGCGCTCATCGCCTCCCGCGGAGTGCTCCGCCCCGTACGGGAACTGCGGCGCGCCGCCCACAGCATGGGCCGCGGCCGGCTCGACACCCGCATCCACGCCAAGGGAAGCGACGAACTCGCCGACCTCGCTCGCACGTTCAACGAGTCCGCCGCCCAGCTGGAACGTTCCGTCACGGAGCTCCGCGACGCCGAGGCCCGCGCCCGCCGCTTCGCCTCCGACGTCTCGCACGAGCTGCGCACCCCGCTCGCCGGCATGCTCGCGGTCACCGAGGTCCTCGACGAGGACGCCGCGAGCCTCGACAGCGACACCGCCCGCGCCGTCCGGCTGATCAGCGCCGAGACCGGGAAGCTCGCCGTGCTCGTCGAGGACCTGATGGAGATCTCCCGCTTCGACGCGCGCGCCGCCGAGCTCCACACCGACGAGGTCGACGCCGCCGACTGCGTCCGCAAGACCCTCCAGCACCGGCACTGGACCGACCCGGCCCGGGTCGTCACGTACCTTGAGGAGGGGATCAGGGCGCGGCTCGACCCGCGCCGCTTCGACGTCGTCGTCGCCAACCTCGTCGGCAACGCGCTGCGGCACGGGGCCGCGCCGGTGACGGTCAGGGTGCACGCGGAGGGGGACGAGCTGGTGACGGAGGTCGCCGACCGGGGGCCGGGCATCCACCCGGACGTCCTGCCGCACGTCTTCGACCGCTTCTACAAGGCGGACCGGGCCAGGACCCGTTCGGCGGGCAGCGGCCTCGGTCTGGCGATCACCCTGGAGAACGTCCGGCTGCACGGCGGCACCGTCCACGCCGCCAACGACCCGGCGGGCGGCGCGGTCTTCACCGTACGGATGCCGCTGTGAGGCGCCGGACCGCCGCCGCGGCCCTCCTGGGCACGGTCGCGCTCACCGCCTGCGGCATCCAGGAGACCGACGTCGTCGAGGCGGGCGGCGCCGCGACCGTCGCCGTCCGCCCGCAGCCCGAGTTCCGGATGGTGCTCTACTTCCTCGGGCCGGACGGCCGGCCGGCCCCGGTGGTCCGCGATTTCGGGCAGCCGTTCCCCGACTCGACGTTCACCGCGAGCGGCTCCCTCGCTGACGCGGAGCACCGGAACGGCTCGGGCCTCGGCTCCGGGCAGGCGCAGGAGACGCCGGGCTCGCGGGTCGCCACCGACAAGGTGCTCGCGGTGCTCCTCGCCGGCCCGGCCGCCGCCGACAAGGCGGCGGGCCTGACCACGGGACTCCCGGTGTCCGAGGAGACACCGCACGTCGAGGAGGTCCCGGGGGACGGCCGGACCCCGGAGGGACGCCGCGTCGTCCGGCTCCGGGCGCCGTTCCCCGTCAGGGACCTGCCGGAGGCGGCCGTCCAGCAGCTGGTGTGCACGGCGGCGTACGCGGAGGACGGCGGCGGCAAGGTCGAGGTGAGCGTCACGGGCGCCGACGGCATCCTCCCGAAGACGCGCTGCGAGAGCTGAACCCCCGGGGGTCAGCGGGCCCGCAGATCCGCCAGCACCGCGTCCGTGAACGGCGGCCACGCCTCCACCGCCCACGCCCCGAAGGGCCGGTCGGTGAGGGCGACGCACGCGGCCCCTGTGCTGTTCCCACCCGCCCACCGGGCGTCCGGGTCGATCCACAGGAACGTTCCGGCCTGCCCGAAGTGCCCGAAGGTGCGCGGCGAGGAGCTCGCGCCCGTCCAGTGCGGGGACTTGCCGTCGCGGATCTCGAAACCGAGCCCCCAGTCGTTCGGCTTCTGGTGCCCGTAGCCGGGCAGGATGCCGGTCAGGCCGGGGTACGTGACGGTCATCGCGTCCAGGACGGTCCGCGCGTCGAGCAGCCGCGGCGCCTGCACCTCGGCGGCGAACCGCACGAGGTCGTCCACGGTCGACACGCCGTCCTTCGCGGGCGAGCCCTCCAGGATCGTGGAGGTCATGCCGAGGGGCTCCAGGACCGCCTGGTGCAGGTACTCGGCGAAGGGGATGTCGGTCGCCTTGGCGACGTGGTCGCCGAGGGCCTCGAAGCCGGTGTTGGAGTAGATCCGTCGGGTGCCCGGCGCGGCCATGACCCGGTTCTCGTCGAAGGCGAGCCCCGAGGTGTGGGCGAGGAGATGGCGGACGGTCGAGCCCTCGGGCCCGGCCGGCTCGTCGAGGTCGATCGCCCCCTCCTCGTACGCGACGAGGACGGCGTACGCCGCGAGCGGCTTGGTGACGGAGGCGAGCGGGAAGCGCCGTCCGGTGGGGCCGTGGGACCCGGCCAGGGTGCCGTCCGCGCGGACCACGGCGGCGGCCGCGGTGGGGACGGGCCAGTTCTCGATCGACGCCAGGCTCGGCAAGCTGCTCTGCATGGGCCCGAGCCTACTTGCTTCGAGTGCGCTCCAACGTTTTAGCGTGGGGCCCATGAGCGTGATCGAGAGCACGACCAGGCTTGCGGGCAAGGACCGCTACACCATCAGTGAGGTGGCCGCCCTGACGGGCCTTTCGGCGCACACCCTGCGCTGGTACGAGCGGATCGGCCTGTTGCCGCACGTGGACCGGTCGCACACCGGGCAGCGCCGCTTCACCGAGCAGGACCTCGGCTGGCTGGCCTTCGTCGGCAAGCTGCGGCTGACCGGGATGCCGGTCGCCGACATGGTCAGGTACGCCGAGCTGGTGCGCGCGGGGGACCACACCCGGGACGAACGGCGGGAGCTCCTGGAGGCCACCCGGCGGGACGTCCTCACCCGGATCACCGAGCTCCAGGACACGCTCGCCGTGCTCGACATCAAGATCGGCCATTACGGGACCGTATGCGGAGGAACACCTTCATGACCAGCGTGACCAGGATCGACACCGTACGCCTCGGCCAGGACGGACCCCGGATCGGCGTCCAGGGCTTCGGCGCCATGGGCATCAGCGAGTTCTACGGCGACACCGACGAGGCCGCCGCCCGCGACACCCTCGACGCGGCCCTGGAGGCCGGCGTCACCCTGATCGACACCGCCGACATCTACGGCAGCGGCGCCAACGAGGAGTTCCTCGCCCCGTTCCTCGCCGCCCACCGCGACGAGGTCACCCTCGCCACCAAGTTCGCCATAGAGCGCCGCGCCGACGACCCGGCCTACCGGGCCGTCCGCAACGACCCCGCCTACATCAAGAAGGCCGCCGAGGACAGCCTGCGCCGCCTCGGCGTCGAGACCATCGACCTCTACTACATGCACCGCCGCGACCCGGAGGTCCCCTTCGCCGAGTCCGTCGGCGCCATGGCCGAGCTCGTCCAGGAGGGCAAGGTCCGCTTCCTGGGCCTGAGCGAGGTCACCGGGCCCGAACTGCGCGAGGCCCACGCGGTGCACCCGATCGCCGCCCTCCAGTCGGAGTGGTCGCTCTTCTCCCGGGACGTGGAGCGCAGCGCCGTCGGCGCCGCCGCCGAACTCGGCGTGACCTTCGTGCCGTACTCGCCGCTCGGCCGGGGTTTCCTGACCGGTGCGTTCGCGGACGCCTCCAAGGAGCTGTCGGGCGACGACTTCCGTCGGCACCAGCCCCGGTTCTCCGGTGAGAACGCCGAGCGGAACGCGGCCCTCCTCGACCCGGTCCGGAAGATCGCCGCCGCCCACGGCGCGACGCCGGCCCAGATCGCCCTCGCCTGGGTCCAGCAGCGCGCGGCCGTGCACGGCCTCACGGTCGTCCCCATCCCCGGCACCCGCAAGCGCTCCCGCCTCCTGGAGAACGCCGCCGCCACCCGTATCGTCCTCACCGCCGCCGAACTCGCCGAACTGGAACCGATCGCCGGCCAGGTGGCGGGCGACCGCTACCCGGACATGAGCTCCACGTCGGCGGCCCGGGAGGCGTAGTACCCGCGCGCTCACGCCAGCCCCAGGGCGAAGACCGCGAAGCCCGCCGCGAGGAGCCCCGCCAGGGTGCGGCGGGCCGGACCGGTCTTCGCCCACGGGGCCTCGAAGGCGCGCGCGTACCGGCCGATCAGGACCAACAGGCCGGCGAAGACCGGCATCCAGGCAAGACGGGCGAGGATCCAGCCCACCGAGTCCGGCGCGCCCACCAGGCCCGCGACCTCCCCGGCGTACGAGGCGGGGATCGCGGCCGTGAGCATCGCCGTCTGGTGCCAGCACAGGATCGTCATCGCGGACAGGTTGACCATGACGACCGGCGCCCACAGCGCGGGCCGCTTCAGGAGCCCGCCGAGCCGGCTCCTGAGCAGGATCGCCGCACCGCTCTGCGCGGCGGCGAGGGCGAGGACGAGCAGCGACGGCGGGTGCGAGTTGGTGCGGGCCTCGCCGGGGACACCGACCATCGACGCCGGGTAGCCGAAGACCAGCAGGAGGGCGGCGAACAGCGCGGCGCCGCCGAGCAGCAGCCCCCACGCGTGGCGCCGGCCGACCCGGCCCTCGCCCCACGAGACGCCGAGCTGATACGCGAAGAGCCAGCCGGGCAGGATGTTCAGGACGCTCAGCCAGGACGGCACGGCATCGGCGTACGGCCCGTACCGCAGGAAGTCGACGACGGCGACCGAGCCGAGCAGCGGCGCCGCGGCCCAGACCCCGAGACGGCGGGCCGCCCGCACGCACCACGGGGTCAGCGCGGTCACCACCGTGTACACCCCGACGAACCAGAGCGGCTGGATCACCAGCGTGGACGCCGTCCGCAGCGTGTCCACCGGCACCCCGAGGCCGAAGTGCAGGACGGGCAGCAGCGCCGCCCACACGGCCGTGACCCCGAGCACCGGACGGCCGAGCCGGGCGAGCCTGCCGCCCAGCCACGCGTGCGTGGAGCCCGTCCGGCGCCGGTACGACAGGACCGACGCGTAGCCGCCGACCAGGAAGAAGATCCCCAGCATCTGAAGGACCCAGCTGACGGGCGCGAGACCGGCGAAGGTGCCGAGCGGGCTGGCGTTGTGGATCGCACCGTCGGCGGAGAGCGTGAAGCCGCCGAGCAGCCAGTGCCCGGTCGGCACGGCGATCAGGGCGAGGGCGCGCAGTCCGTCGATCGCCCGGTCGCGGTGGGAGGGCGTGGAGGACTCGATCCTCTCGACGAGCCCGTTCATCGGACGTCCCCCTCGGCGATCGCGGCGAACGCACGGAGGGAGGCGGTGCCGGGCGCGAAGTAGCCGCCGTGCCCGGTGGCGTCCCCGGCCGGGACCCGGCGCGCCCCGAAGGCCGGGTCGGTGGGGTCGGCGCCGTGCCCGAGCCCCGCGAACTCGACGTTCGGGATCCGGTCGATCCAGTCGGTGGGGTCCTTCGCCGCCCAGACGCGGGCGGAGGTCCCGAGCTCGGCGACGTTCCCGGCGCGCATCCCGGGGGATCCGAAGACCACCAGATCCTTGGCCTTCAGTCCGTGGGCGGCGAGACCGCAGACCACGGAGCCGTAGCTGTGGCAGAACAGGGACGGCTCGGCCGCGCCGACCGCGGCGAGCCCGTCCACGAACCGGGTCAGCCGCCCGGCCCCGGCCTCGGCGAGCCGGCCGGTGGCCGCGTCCAGGCCGACACCCACGGGCGTGGTGTATCCGGCCCAGGCCACGACGGCCGTGTGACCACCGGTCGCCCGGCGCAGGGCGGCCGCCATGTCCGCGAGCGGCCGCACGTGCCCCGCGTCGACGTCGGAGCCGGGCACGATCACGGCCACCCGCTCGGCCCGCGCCAGGTCCCCGTAGACCAGGGCCACCTGCCCCCGGCCGCGCGGATCGTGGGCGAGGACCCGCGCTCCGCCGAACTCCCCGTGCGTGGAGCGGGCGTTGGCCTCGTACCTCAGCTCCAGGGGCGCCCCGTCGAGATTCCCGACGACCGTCGGGTGCGTGCGCGCCAGCTCCCGCTGCCGTACGGGACTCAGCCCGGCGAAGAAGCGCGCGACCCCGGCCGGGTCCATCCGCTCCGGGTCCGGCAGCCCCGCGGCCCGCCACGCCGCCGTCCCCGCCGGCGCCCCGGTCACGGCCTCCTGGCTGTTCCCGGACGCCCAGCCGGCCGTCCCTGCGATCACACCGGCCACCACGGCGGTGGTGATCAGGTTCCTCGAAAAGCGGCGCATCGGCCCGCCCTCCCTCGCTCTCGTCGTTGGCGAGAGGAAGGTAGGAAGACGAGGGGTGACGACACGTCACACCGGGGAGCCAACTCCCCACTGATACCCGGGTAGGGGGTGGAGGAGCGGCCAACCCCCTTGTCAGGGTGGGGGTTTCCCCCCTCGCGTCAGCGGGACTCGCCCGGCGTCACCAGGCCCGACTCGTACGCGAAGACCACCGCCTGCGCCCGGTCGCGCAGGTCCAGCTTGGCGAGGACCCGCCCGATGTGGGTCTTCACCGTCTGCTCGGCGAGGACCAGACCGTCCGCGATCTCCTGGTTGGACAGGCCCCGGGCGATCAGCTCCAGGACCTCCGTCTCACGCGGGGTGAGCCCGTTCAGGCGCAACGCCGTGGTGTCCCGGCGGGGCGCCGGGCGCGAGGCCGCGAAGTCGGCGATGAGACGGCGGGTCACGGACGGGGCGAGCAGCGCCTCGCCCGCCGCCACCACCCGTACCGCCGCGATCAGATCGGCCGGCGGCGCGTCCTTGAGGAGGAAGCCGGACGCGCCCGCGCGCAGCGCCTCGTACACGTAGTCGTCGACGTCGAAGGTGGTCAGCATCAGGACCTTCGGCCGGTGCGTGACCCCGGCCGGCGGATGCAGGATCTCCCGGGCGGCCGCGAGCCCGTCCAGCTCCGGCATCCGCACGTCCATCAGGACCACGTCCGGGTGCGCCGAGCGCGCCACCTCCACACCCTGCCGCCCGTCCGGCGCCTCGCCGACCACGTCGATGTCGGCCTGCGCGGAGAGCAGCGCGGCGAAACCGGCCCGCACCATGGCCTGGTCGTCGACGATGATCACGCGGATGGTCACTCGGAGTCCTTCGTACGCAGGGGGAGCCTGGCCGCGACCCGGAAGCCGCCGTCCGGCAGCGGCCCGGTGTCCAGCGAGCCGCCGGTCAACCGTACGCGCTCCCGCATGCCGACGAGCCCGTGCCCGGTACCTGCGGCACCCCGCTCGACGGAGGAACCCTCCTCCAGGGAAGGCCCGTTGACGACGAGGACCGTCAGCCACCCCTCGTCCGCCCGGACCGACACCCGGGTCGACGCCCCCGGCGCGTGCCGCACGACGTTGGCCAGGGCCTCCTGCACGATCCGGTACGCGGACAGGTCCACCGTCTGCGGCACCTCCCCGAGGTCGGCGGCGAGCCGCAGCTCGGCCGGCACGCCCGCGCGTACGGTCGCCTCGACGAGCTGCTGCACCCGGTCGAGGCCCGGCTGCGGGGCCCGCTCGCCCTCGCCGCCGTCACTGCGGAGGACGGAGAGCAGCCGGCGCATCTCGGCCAGCGACTCGCGCGCGCTCGCCGCGATCGACGTGAACTCCTCACGCGCCGCCTCCGGGAGCCCGGGGATGCGGTACGGCGCCGAGTCCGCCTGCACGGTGATCACGGACATGTGGTGGGCGACGACGTCGTGCAGCTCGCGCGCGATCCTGGCCCGCTCCTCCAGGAGCGTGCGGCGGGCCCGCTCGGCCTCGCTGATGGTCTCCTGTTCGGCGAGCCGCCGCTGGGCGTCGCTCCGCGCGCGCACGGCCGAGGCGAGGAGCAGCAGCACCCCGCTCAGGACGAGCAGCAGGGTGTGGACGCTCGTGTACCCGGCGGGCCGGAAGGCCTCCAGCACGTATCCGGCCACGCCGGTCGCCAGCCACACTCCGAACAGCCCCCGGCGGGACTCACGGAGCCCGAGCGCGACCATCAGGGCGCAGTAGCCGACCACGAGCGGAGGCGGCCAGGGCCAATAGTCGGCACCGGTTCCGTCGGCGCCGAGCAGCGCGACCGCGCCGAGCACATCGGCGACGAAGACGATCCACCAGGCCTGGAGGGGACGGGCGACGGCGAGCAGGAGGGGCAGGGTCTGGGCGGTGCCGATCGCCCCGGCCAGAGCACCGTTGACGCCGTAGTCACCCATGAGCAGGACGACGGTGGAGGGCAGGAGCGCGGAGACGAACGCGAACGCGACGACGTACGGCAGCAGCCGCACCCGCCGGCTCGCGGCCCCCGCGAGCAGCGGAGCCCCCGGCGCGGCCGGGGTGGTGAGCGCGACCCCCAGCCCCTGGAACGTCTCGCGGGCCCGACCCCCGAAACGACGACGGACGACGGACAGGGAAGCGGCGGGCGGCTCGGGCCGCGATGCGGTAACCATGACGGGCCCAGGGTAGGCAGCCCCCCTGGCGGCGGGCGTCATACCGGGGAGGGGGGTGGGACCTGATACCGGGGTATGACCTCCCCCGTCGCGGCGGCCGTCTCGCCCGGGGCGGCGCCCCCGCCCCGGGCAAGGCGCAACCCCCCTCAAAGCTCCGCCAGGAGCTCCGCCTTCTTCGCCGAGAACTCCGCATCCGTCACCAGCCCCGCCCGATGCAGCTCACCCAAGTGCCGAATCCTTTCAGCCACCACCCCCGGATCCCGCTGCTCCACGTCCCGCGCCCCCGCCGCGACCGGCACGGGTACCGGCGCGCGGTCCTTGCCCCGGATCGCGGCGAGAACCGACGCCGCGAAGGTCAGGGACTCGTACACCGGCCCGTAGCGGCCGAGCACGACGCACGCCGGGTCCTGGTCGGGCGGGAGGGTCCGGGGCCCGCCGCCCCGGGGGACGAGCCGCAGGTACCCGTCGTCGCCGTCCGGCGCGCGCCACTCGACCCCGCAGAGGTCCCGTACAGGAAAGACCTGGTCACCGGCCTTCCACTTCTCGGAGGACGCCCTCGTCCCGGACCAGCGGAACGCGACCTCCGAGGTCCCGTCGAAGCCCGCCTTCCCGTCGTACGCCTTGAAGGACTGCGGCCCCGACGGCGGCTCCACCAGGAACCGTTCGGCGGGCGCGAGGCCCCCGTCGACCGCCGCGTACGCCTCGTATCCGGCGGCCCCCGCGGCCCCCGGATGCGACGCGAGCAGCGCCCGCAGCTCGTCCCGGTAGTGCCCGGCGAGCGCCTCGCGTTCCGCCGGGAGCACCAGACGGTACGGATCGCTGCCCTCCTTGAGCTGCCCCGCGGCCGCCTCCATCAGCGGATCGGCGCCCGGCCTCGGCATGGCGCGCAGCACGACGGTGCCCCGCTTGCCGGGCGAGAGCGTCACCGACGCCAGCGCCTCGTGCGGTACGCGTCGCTCGCGCAGCGCCTGGAAGAGCTTCGGCGTGCGGATCCCCCGTTCGAAGCGGATGACGAGGGCGTCGCTCTCGAGCTCCCAGGTGGCATGAATTCCGGCCAGCACATCACCCATACGCCTCATCGTAAGCGGCGTGTGCCTTCGCGTCGCCCCTGTGAAAGGTCCTGAAATTGCGTGATCTACGCGCGTCAGAGCCCTTCCGCGCCGGATATTCCGTCGTGGCAAGCGCTGTCGGCACGTGCGCAGACCAGTCGGCGGTAGGCCCCGACGCCCAGCGCGGCGAAGTTGCCGAGGCTCTCCGTACCCGGCTCGAAATAGCCGCTGTGCCCGAGCGCACCGCGCGCGGAGAGCAGCCGGGCGCCGAACTCCGGCGCGACCGGGTCCGCGCCGTGTCCGACACCGCCCACCTCCAGGTGCGGCACGTCCGCTATCCAGTCGTCGGCGTCCCGCATGGCCCACACGCGCGCGGGGCTGCCGAGGTCGGCGGCCGTGTCGACCCGCATCCCGGGGCTTCCGGCCACGGCCACGTCGGTCACGCGGGCGGGCAGCCGGGGTGCGGCGACCCCGCACAGTACGGAGCCGTAGCTGTGGCAGAAGAGCGCCACGCGCGCGTGCGGGGGCAGTGACTCGGTGAGACCCACCAGGCGTACGGCTCCTTCCTCGGCGAGCCGGCCGGTGACCGCGTCGACGCCGATCCCGGCCGGCGCGGTGTAGTCGGCCCAGGCGATCACCGCCACGCGCGCGCGTGGGGCGGCCCGCCGCTCGGCCGTGTAGAGGGCCTCGGCCATGCCGGCGGGGGCGCCGTACCGGCCGTGGGTCTTCTGGAAGGTGAGGAGGTTGGTGTCGACGCCGGGCACGATCACCGAGACGCGCCGGGCCCTCTCCAGGTCCCCGAGGACCTCGGCGGCCCGCCCCGTACCGGTGGGGTCGAAGGAGAGGACCTGACGGCCGGGCCGCAGCAGTGAGGCGAAGCGGTCGACCCGGCGCCGCGCCTCGTGCCGGCCCTCGGCGGAGAGCCTGGGGTCGTCGACCCTGCTCCGCTCGGCGGCGTACGCGTGGGCGAGGGTGATCCGGTTGGCGCGGTAGCGCAGGGCGAGGGGGGCGCCGTTGAGGTTGCCGACGACGAGCGGGTGCCGGACGGCGAGCCGGGCGCCGCGCGCGGGGCCGAGTGCCGCGAAGAACTCGGCGACGGTACGGGCCGGGGCGGCCGGGTCGGGCAGCGGCCGGTGGTCGATCCCGTCCCGCGCCCAGGCGGCGAGCGCGGCCTCGCGGGACGACCACGGTACGGGCCGGTGCCGGATGGTGGTCCACCCGGTGGTCGCGAGGAGCACGAACACGACGGCGAGCGCGAGCAGCGCGCGCGTGGCGACGAGGGCGGGCGAGGTGTCGACGGAGGTCACGGGCGGCCACCCTACGGTGCGTGACTCCGGCTCTTACGGGGGCGGGGTACCCGGTTCGGGCGCTTGTCAGGCCCGGTCGCGCCCGTGCGGGTCCGACGTCTTCCCGGCCCCGTCCCGCCAGCTCGGGGCGAGCGCCGGGCCGAGGTGGTCGAGGTAGTTCTCGGTCAGCGCGCGGATGGCCTCCAGGCTCTGGTCCGTGCCCCGGCCCCACATCTGCCCGGTCACCCTCATCACCCCGCTGAACGCCGCCACCGCGATCCGGGGCCGCGGGTCCTCGTCGACGTCGAGGCCCTCGCGCGCGGCGATGATCCGGGCGATGGTCTCCTCCATCTCGGTGGAGCGGCGCAGATGGACGGCGAGCAGCGCGGGCGTCGACTCGATCATCTTGTACGTGCTCAGGTGCAGTTCGACCGGGACGACCTCCGCGATCGCCTCGCCGATGGTGTCCCAGGCGCACAGGACGGCGTTGCGCATCGCGTCGAGCGGGGCCTCCGCCGGGGGCCGCTGCCGGAGGGCGTCCACGAACCGCTCCTCCACCATCTGCTGGACGGCGAAGGCGACCTCCTCCTTGGAGGAGAAGTACCGGAAGAAGGTGCGCTGGGAGACCTCCACGGTGTCGACGATCTCGTCGACGGTGGTCCGCTCGTACCCCCGGGTGGTGAAGAGCTCCAGGGCCACCCGGGTCAACGCGTCGCGCGTGCGCTGCTTCTTCCGCTCGCGCAGTCCGGGCACGGTCACGTGGAGGCCTCTCTCCCTGCGTTTCGTCCTGCTCAGCGTACCTGTGAGCTACGTGACAGTTACCGACGTGTGAATCGCTTTGTCAATTGTCAGTGACTGTCACTACCCTCCTTCGCATGACTAGTCAGACCACCGTGGAAAAGGCCCCGCAGGGTCAAGGGGACGCCCGGGAACCCGTTCCGGTCCCGGCGAAGGGGCTGCGCGGCCACCCGTGGTTGACGCTCTTCGGCGTTGCCGTCGGCGTCATGATGGTCGCGCTCGACGGCACGATCGTCGCCATCGCCAACCCCGCCATCAAGACCGACCTCGGCGCCACCCTCGCCCAGGTCCAGTGGATCACCAACGGCTATCTGCTCGCGCTCGCCGTCGCGCTGATCACCGCAGGCAAGCTCGGTGACCGCTTCGGTCACCGGCAGACCTTCCTCATAGGCATCGCCGGTTTCGCCGCCGCCTCCGGCGCGATCGGCCTGTCCCACTCCATCGGGGCCGTGATCGCCTTCCGCGTCCTGCAGGGCCTCTTCGGCGCCCTGCTGATGCCGGCGGCGCTGGGCCTGCTGCGGGCCACCTTCCCCGCCGAGAAGCTGAACATGGCGATCGGCATCTGGGGCATGGTCATCGGCGCGTCCACGGCGGGCGGCCCGATCGTCGGCGGCCTGCTCGTCGAGCACGTCAGCTGGCAGTCCGTCTTCTTCGTGAACGTGCCGGTGGGCGTCGTCGCGCTCGTCCTCGGCCTGCTCATCCTGAAGGACCACCGCGCGGAGAACGCGCCGCGCTCCTTCGACGTCCTCGGCATCCTGCTGCTCTCCGGCGCCATGGCCTCCCTGGTCTGGAGCCTCATCAAGGCCGGCGAGTCCTGGGGCTGGTCCAGTGGCAAGACCTGGGGCTGCCTGATCGGCGCGCTGTTCCTCTTCGCGGTCTTCGCCTTCTGGGAGACGAAGGTCAAGGAGCCGCTGATCCCGCTGGGCATGTTCCGCTCCGTGCCGCTCTCGGCCGGCGTGGTCCTCATGGTCCTGATGGCCTTCGCCTTCATGGGCGGCCTCTTCTTCGTGACCTTCTACCTTCAGGGCGTGAAGGGGCTCAGCCCGGTCGACAGCGGTCTGCACCTGCTGCCGCTGACCGCGATGATGATCGTCTCCTCGCCGCTGGCCGGCGCGCTGATCACCAAGTTCGGGCCGCGCGTGCCGCTCGTCGGCGGCATGGTCTGCACGGCTGTCGCCATGTTCGGCATGATCACGCTCACCGCCGGGACCGGCACCCTCGCCATGTCCCTCTGGTTCGCCCTCCTGGGCCTCGGCCTCGCCCCGGTCATGGTCGGCGCGACCGAGGTCATCGTCGGCAACGCGCCGCTCGAGCTGTCCGGTGTGGCCGGCGGTCTCCAGCAGGCCGCCATGCAGGTCGGTGGCGCGCTGGGCACGGCGGTGCTCGGCGCCGTCATGTCCTCCAAGGTCGCCGACTCCTTCGCGGGGAACTGGAAGGAGGCCGGCATCCCGACCCCGGCCGACCCGCGGCTGGAACAGGCCGCCGAGTTCGGCATGGCCCCGCCGGAGCTGGCCCAGGCGCCGGGCATGACCCCGGAGATCTTCCAGCGGATCACCGGCGTCATCCACGACACCTTCCTCGACGGCATGGGCCTGGCCTTCACCGTCGCCGGTGCCGTCGCCGTCGTCGCGGCGCTCGTCGCCACGCTCACCAAGCGGGGGGAGAACGCGGAGGCGGGCGGCATGGGCGGTCACATCTGACGCCCGCTCCTCAGGGTTCCCGTAGGGGGCCGTCACCCGTTCGCGTGAACGGGGGCGGCCCCTCTTCCATCGCGGGGAGACCTCCGCCATTCTCGTGATTACGGAGAGTGACGAATCGGGGGTTCGCCAGTATGTATACGAAGACAGTCATGATGATCACGGCCGCCCTGGCCGCCCTTCTGACGGCACCGGCCACCGCCCCGGCCGCCGTAGCCGCGCCGGCAGCGGCAGCTGCGGCGGCCGGGACCGCTCTCGGAGCGTGCGGGCCCGGCCGGCTCTGCCTCTGGCCGAGGCCCGACTTCAAGGGCAGGCCGTGGACGTACGAGCTGGCCACGACCGACATCGACAGCTGTGTCGCCCTGCCGGCCGGCGCCTCGGCCCAGTCCCTCGCGAACCGCACGGGGCGGCCGGTCACGACGTACCAGTCGGCGGAGTGCGGGGAGACGGGGGAGTTCGAGACGTATCCGGGGCGGGGGACCTGGGCGCCGCAGACGGCCTACGAGGTCAGAGCGTTCAAGCTCTGGGAGCGGTAGGCGAGGGGACGTCGTGCGGCTCGTCCGGTCCCGGCGGTCCCGGCGGGGCCGTCGCGACCGAGAGTCGCGCGACCTCGGCGCGGAGCTCGCGCACCTCCTGGGTGAGCGCCTCCAGAAGCTCCGTCTGCCGCCGCTCCACCGCGTCGTCGCGGTCGAACCGGGAGATGAACCAGGCCGCGATGTTGGCCGTGACGACACCGAGCAGGGCGATGCCCGAGAGCATCAGGCCCACGGCGAGGACCCGCCCGAGGCCCGTCGTCGGGGCGTGGTCGCCGTAGCCGACCGTGGTCATCGTGGTGAAGGACCACCAGACCGCGTCCCCGAGCGTCTTGATGTTGCCGTTCGGAGCGTCCCGTTCCACGTGCAGCACCGCCAGCGAGCCGAACATCATCAGCCCGACCACCGCGCCCGCCACATACGTGGTGAGCGTTATCTGCGGGGCCATCCGGGCCCGCCGGCCCACGAGGAGGAGCGTGGAGACGACCCGCAGCAGCCGGAGCGGCTGCACCATCGGCAGTATCACCGCGAGCAGGTCCAGCGGATGGCTGCGCACGAAGCGCCAGCGGTCCGGGGCGAGTCCGAGACGGACCAGGTAGTCGAGCGCGAAGGCACCCCAGACGACCCACTCGACGTGGGTGCACAGGCGGTGCACCCACGGCTCGGCGCCGGGAGCCACGATCGGCACCGCGTAGGCGATGCCGAACGCGACCGCGAGCACCAGGAGCGGCGTCTGGGTGCGCTCTTCCCAGCGGAGCTTCATGACGGGCATGAACGGCATCGTAGGGAACGGCGAAGGGCGGCGGGACCACGTCCCACCGCCCTCACCAGCTGAAACGGCGTGGCTGCCGTCAGGCGTCGCCGCCCGCGGCGCCCGGGTCGGCGGCGGCCACGTCGAGGAGCTGGTAGCGGTCCACGGCCTGCTTCAGGGCCGAGCGCTCGACCTTGCCCTCGCGGGCGAGCTCGGTCAGCACGGCGAGCACGATCGACTGCGCGTCGATGTGGAAGTAGCGGCGGGCCGCACCGCGCGTGTCGGCGAAGCCGAAGCCGTCCGCGCCCAGCGAGGTGTACGGGCCGGGCACCCAGCGGGAGATCTGGTCCGGCACCGACCGCATCCAGTCCGAGACCGCGACGAACGGGCCCTCGGAGCCCTGGAGCTTGCGCGTCACGTACGGGACGCGCTGCTCCTCGTCCGGGTGGAGCAGGTTGTGCTCCTCGACCGCCACGGCCTCGCGGCGCAGCTCGGTCCAGGAGGTCGCGGACCAGACGTCGGCCTTGACGTTCCACTCCTCGGCGAGGATCCGCTGCGCCTCGATCGCCCACGGCACGGCGACGCCCGAGGCCATGATCTGCGCGGGGATCGCGCCCGCCTCGCCGGCCTTGAAGCGGTGGATGCCCTGGAGGATGCCGTCCACGTCCACGTTCTCGGGCTCGGCGGGGTGCTGGATCGGCTCGTTGTAGACGGTCAGGTAGTAGAAGACGTCCTCGGCCTCGGGGCCGTACATCCGGCGCAGACCGTCCTTGACGATGTGCGCGATCTCGAAACCGTACGCCGGGTCGTAGGCGATGCAGGCCGGGTTGGTCGAAGCGAGGAGGTGGGAGTGGCCGTCGGCGTGCTGGAGGCCCTCGCCGGTCAGCGTCGTCCGGCCGGCGGTGGCGCCGAGCACGAAGCCGCGCGCCAGCTGGTCGGCCATCTGCCAGAACTGGTCGCCGGTCCGCTGGAAGCCGAACATCGAGTAGAAGACGTACACCGGGATCAGCGGCTCGCCGTGCGTGGCGTACGCCGAACCGGCGGCGATCAGCGAGGCCGTGCAGCCGGCCTCGGAGATGCCGTCGTGCAGCATCTGGCCGGTCGGCGACTCCTTGTAGGCGAGGAGGAGTTCGCGGTCCACCGCCTCGTACTGCTGCCCCAGCGGGTTGTAGATCTTGGCGCTCGGGAAGAACGCGTCCATGCCGAAGGTGCGGTACTCGTCGGGGGCGATCAGCACGAAGCGCTTGCCGATCTCCTTGTCCCGCATGAGGTCCTTCAGGATGCGGACGAAGGCCATCGTGGTGGCGATCGACTGCTGCCCGGAGCCCTTCTTGGCCGCCGCGTAGGCCTTGTCGTCGGGGAGGGCCAGCGGCTTCGCCCGCACGACCCGGGTGGGCACGTACCCGCCCAGCGCCCGGCGGCGGTCGTGCATGTACTGGATCTCCTCGGAGTCCCGGCCGGGGTGGTAGTACGGCGGCAGACCGTCCTCCAACTGCCGGTCCGTCACCGGGATGTGCAGCCGGTCGCGGAAGCGCTTGAGGTCGTCGACCGTCAGCTTCTTCATCTGGTGGGTCGCGTTGCGGCCCTCGAAGTTCGGTCCCAGCGTCCAGCCCTTGACGGTCTGCGCGAGGATCACGGTCGGCTGGCCCGCGTGGGCCTTCGCCGCCGCGTAGGCCGCGTAGATCTTCTTGTGGTCGTGGCCGCCGCGGCCCAGGTGCAAGATCTGCTGGTCCGACATGCCCTCGACCATGGCCCGCAGCCGGTGGTCGTCGCCGAAGAAGTGGTCCCGGATGTAGCCGCCGGTCTCCGTGGCGTACGTCTGGAACTGGCCGTCCGGGGTGGTGTTCAGCTTGTTGACCAGGATGCCGTCGCGGTCCTGCGCGAGCAGCGGGTCCCAGGAGCGGTCCCAGATCAGCTTGATGACGTTCCAGCCGTTGCCCCGGAAGATCGACTCCAGCTCCTGGATGATCTTGCCGTTGCCGCGGACCGGGCCGTCGAGCCGCTGGAGGTTGCAGTTCACGACGAAGGTGAGGTTGTCCAGACCCTCGCGGGCGGCGATGGACAGCTGGCCGAGCGACTCGACCTCGTCCATCTCGCCGTCGCCGAGGAAGGCCCAGACGTGCGACTTGGAGGTGTCGGCGATGCCGCGCGCCTCCATGTACCGGTTCATCCGCGCCTGGTAGATCGCGCCGAGCGGGCCGAGACCCATCGACACGGTCGGGAACTCCCAGAAGTCCGGCATCAGCCGCGGATGCGGGTACGACGAGAGACCGTTCGGGAACTTCGACCTCTCCTGGCGGAAGCCGTCCAGCTGGGTGTCGCTCAGCCGGTCGAGAAGGTACGCGCGGGCGTAGATACCGGGGGAGGCGTGCCCCTGGAAGAAGATCTGGTCGCCGCCGTCACCCTCGTCCTTGCCGCGGAAGAAGTGGTTGAAGCCGACGTCGTACAGGGAGGCCGAGGAGGCGAAGGTCGCGATGTGACCGCCGACGCCGATGCCGGGGCGCTGGGCGCGCGAGACCATCACGGCCGCGTTCCACCGGGTGGCGTTGAGGACCTTGCGCTCGATCTCCTCGTTGCCCGGGAAGAACGGCTCGTCCTTGGTGGCGATGGTGTTGACGTAGTCCGTGCTGCGCATCTCGGGCACGGCCACGCGCTTCTCGCGGGCCCGCTCGATCAGCCGGAGCATGAGGTAGCGGGCACGCTCACGGCCCCGCTCGTCGACGGCGGCATCGAGGGAGTCGAGCCATTCCTGGGTCTCTTCCGGGTCGAAATCCGGGACCTGGCTGGGAAGGCCGCCAATGATGATCGGGTTGCGATCGGATCCGGGAGCCACGCTCTTCCTTCGCTGTTCGGTGGAGCCCACGAGGCCACGGGGGTGGTGGGGATGTCCATCGTGTACCCGGACGGCGGCGGACGTCACATTTACCCAGGGGTAACCCCCGGGGGGTGCCCCGCCGTGCCCTCCAGACCTCCGGCAGACCTCCGGGTGCGGTCAAATCGCAACCTTACGCCCAACCCGCGCATGCGTTTCGTGCGGACGTTCGGCAGACTGAAACCGCAGACGTCCTTAAAACCGGACGAATCATGTGTGCCTGATCACGGAGGAGGGTCCGACGATGCCGGAAGTTGGGGCGAGACGGCCCCAAACGTCACCGTTTCGGCGGTCTCGGAGGCCGGGTACTTGCGCGATCCGCCCCGGCACGTGTGGACTACGGCCAGCGCCGCGCGCATACGCGTGGCCCACAGCATTTACCGAATGAGCAGGAGGCAAGCCGTGAGCGCGACCGCGGACCACGCGGAGGAGCGGACCAACCCGGCAGCGAGGCTGGGGTTCGAGCCCGGACAGGTGGTCCAGGAGATCGGCTACGACGACGACGTCGACCAGGATCTCCGTGAAGGCATCGAGTCCGTCATCGGAACCGACCTCGTGGACGAGGACTACGACGACGTCGCCGACGTCGTCGTGCTGTGGTTCCGTGACGAGGACGGCGATCTCACCGACGCACTGGTGGACGCCATCGGTCTTCTGGAAGACGGCGGCAACATCTGGCTGCTGACCCCGAAGACCGGCCGTGACGGCTACATCGAGCCGTCCGACATCCAGGATGCCGCGCAGACAGCTGGTCTCTCCCAGACCAAGAGCATCAGCATCGCCAAGGACTGGACGGGCACCCGCCTGGCCGCTCCCAAGCGCTGATCACCACGCTAGCGAGAAGCCCCCGCCGGTCCACCGGCGGGGGCTTTCGCGCGCAGGCCGTAGGGTGGGGTTCACCGGTACGGCCCAAGGCCCGGGCCCCGTCGAAAGGGACGCGTACGCGATGGCGATCGAGGTCGGCACCAAGGCCCCGGAATTCGAGCTCAAGGACAACCACGGCCGGACCGTGCGGCTCTCCGACTTCCGCGGCGAGAAGAACGTGGTGCTGCTCTTCTATCCCTTCGCCTTCACCGGCGTCTGCACCGGTGAGCTGCGCGAGCTCCGCGACAACCTCGACGCGTTCGTCAACGACGACACCCAGCTCCTCGCCGTCTCCAACGACTCCATCCACACCCTCCGCGTCTTCGGCGACCAGGAGGGCCTGGAATTCCCGCTGCTCTCCGACTTCTGGAAGCACGGCGAGGCCTCCCGGGCGTACGGCGTCTTCGACGAGGAGAAGGGCTGCGCGGTCCGCGGCACCTTCGTCATCGACAAGGCGGGTGTCGTCCGCTGGACCGTCGTGAACGCCCTGTCGGACGCCCGCGACGCCGGCGACTACGTCAAGGCCCTCGAAGCCCTCTGAGCGTCCCCGGGTCCGACACCCTCGGATTCACCGGGCGAATCGACTGTTTCGACCGGGAACCCGTCACTAGGATCCAGTCGTTGATCCGATGCCAACGCACCACCGGGGGCGCTGCCCCTGAAAACCTATGGAGGGACTCGTGGGAGTCAGCCTCAGCAAGGGCGGCAACGTCTCGCTGACCAAGGAGGCCCCTGGCCTCACCGCCGTGACCGTCGGTCTGGGCTGGGACGTCCGCACCACCACCGGTACGGACTTCGACCTCGACGCCAGCGCCATCCTGGTGAGCGAGGAGGGCAAGGTCCGCAACGACCAGGACTTCGTCTTCTTCAACAACCTGAAGAGCGCGGACGGCTCGGTCGAGCACACCGGTGACAACCTCACCGGCGAGGGCGAGGGCGACGACGAGCAGGTCAAGGTCAGCCTGGCCACCGTGCCGGCCGACGTCGCCAAGATCGTCTTCCCGGTCTCGATCTACGACGCGGAGAACCGCCAGCAGTCCTTCGGCCAGGTGCGCAACGCGTTCATCCGCGTCGTGAACCAGGCCGGCGGTGCCGAGATCGCGCGGTACGACCTCTCCGAGGACGCCTCGACCGAGACCGCCATGGTCTTCGGCGAGCTCTACCGCCACGGCGCGGAGTGGAAGTTCCGCGCCGTCGGCCAGGGGTACGCCTCGGGTCTGCGCGGCATCGCGCAGGACTTCGGCGTCAACGTCTGAGCCGAACCCTTCGAACCGTCCGGCGCCGCACGTCCCGTGCGGCGCCGGACGTGCCTCATCACCACCGGGGAGGAACAGCATCATGGGCGTCACGCTCGCCAAGGGAGGCAATGTCTCCCTCTCCAAGGCCGCACCCAACCTCACCCAGGTCCTCGTGGGGCTCGGCTGGGACGCGCGCTCCACCACCGGAGCCCCCTTCGACCTCGACGCCAGCGCGCTGCTGTGCCAGGCCGGCCGGGTGCTCGGGGACGAGTACTTCGTCTTCTACAACCAGCTCCGCAGCCCCGAGGGCTCCGTCGAACACACCGGCGACAACCTCACTGGTGAGGGTGACGGGGACGACGAGTCCCTCCTCGTGGACCTCACCAAGGTGCCGGCCCACTGCGACAAGATCGTCTTCCCGGTGTCGATCCATGACGCCGACAACCGCGGCCAGAGCTTCGGCCAGGTCAGCAACGCATTCATCCGCGTCGTGAACCAGATGGACGGCCAGGAACTCGCCCGGTACGACCTCTCCGAGGACGCCTCCACCGAGACCGCGATGATCTTCGGCGAGCTCTATCGCTACAACGGCGAATGGAAGTTCCGGGCGGTGGGACAGGGGTACGCGTCCGGGCTCCGGGGCATCGCTCTAGACTTCGGGGTCAACGTTTCGTAAAGCCTGTAATTTCACGATGGGGTAGACAGTGATTCTGAAAACCTTCGGCTGGTCGTTCGCGATCACTGTGCTCGGCTTGGCCGCGGCGGTGGCCTACGGGGGATGGAAGGCGTTCGGGATCGTCGCGATCCTCTGCGTCCTCGAGATCTCCCTCTCGTTCGACAACGCGGTGGTCAACGCCGGAATCCTGCAGAAGATGAATGCCTTCTGGCAGAAGATCTTCCTCACGGTCGGCGTGCTCATCGCCGTCTTCGGCATGCGGCTCGTCTTCCCCGTCGTGATCGTCGCCATCAGCGCCAAGATCGGCCCCATCGAGGCCGTCGACCTCGCGCTCAACGACGCGGACAGGTACCAGGAACTGGTGACCGACGCGCACCCGTCGATCGCCGCCTTCGGTGGCATGTTCCTGCTGATGATCTTCCTCGACTTCATTTTCGAGGACCGTGACATCCAGTGGCTGCGCTGGATCGAGCGCCCGCTGGCCAAGCTCGGCAAGGTCGACATGCTGTCGGTCTGCATCGCCCTCGTCGTCCTGCTGGTCAGCGCGATGACCTTCGCCACCCACGCCCACCAGCACGGCGGTATGCACGTCGACAAGGCCCAGACGGTCCTGATCTCCGGCATCGCCGGCCTCATCACGTACCTCGTCGTCGGCGGTCTCTCCGGCTACTTCGAGAACAAGCTGGAGGAGGAAGAGGAGCGCGAGCACGAGGCCGAGGAAGAGGCCAAGCGCAGCGGCAAGAAGGTCTCCGCGGTCCAGCTGGCCGGCAAGGCCGCCTTCTTCATGTTCCTCTACCTCGAGGTCCTCGACGCCTCCTTCTCCTTCGACGGTGTCATCGGAGCCTTCGCCGTCACCAACGACATCGTCCTGATGGCGCTCGGCCTCGGCGTCGGCGCCATGTACGTCCGTTCGCTGACGGTCTACCTGGTCCGCCAGGGCACCCTCGACGACTACGTCTACCTGGAGCACGGCGCCCACTACGCGATCGGCGCCCTCGCCGTGCTGCTCCTGGTCACCATCCAGTACGAGATCCCCGAGGTCATCACCGGCTCCATCGGCGTCATCCTCATCGCCTGGTCCTTCTGGTCCTCCGTCCGCCGCAACAAGCGGATCGCGGCGGCCGAGGGAGGCTCAGGCTCCTCGGACGACAAGACAGAGGTGCCGTCCGGGGTGTGACACCCCCGGCAGCGAGGAACGCTTCACTGCGGGGCGGCCGATGCACCGGCCGCCCCGCAGGCATGTGCGCGGTGCAGACGACCAGTGGGGGGTGAAGGCGGCATGGCCTTCTGGGACAACCTTTTTCCGCCGAAGACGGCGCACTTCGACTCGGGCAGCGCCGCGTCGAACTCGATCGACCTGACGAAGCGGCGCCCGTCCGTCTCGCTCACCAAGCAGGGCGCGGCCACCGGCAACCTCCGGGTGAACCTGTCCTGGCGGATGCGCACCTCCGACATCGAGGGCCGCTCCCGCCAGAGCGGACGGCTGCTGCGGAACCCCGCCCAGCTCTTCAAGCCCGAGGTCGTCCAGGCCCACACCCAGGGCATGGTCAACGTCGACCTCGACCTGGGCTGCCTCTACGAGCTCACCGACGGCAGCAAGGGGGTCGTGCAGCCGCTCGGCGGCTTCTTCGGGGACCTCAACACCGCCCCGTACGTGAAGCTCAGCGGCGACGACCGCTTCGGCGGCTCCTCGGGGGAGACGATCTTCGTCAACCTGGACTGCCGGGACGAGCTCAAGCGCCTGCTGTTCTTCGTGTACATCTACGACCAGACACCGGCCTTCGACCGGACGCACGCCAAGGTCACGCTCTACCCGAGCAACGGCCCCCGGATCGAGATCGACCTCGACGAGCGCGCCCCGCAGGCCCGCTCCTGCGCCGTCTTCTCCATGGAGAACGTCAAGGGCGAGCTGATCGTCCGCCGCGAGGTGCGGTTCGTCTACGGCTTCCAGGCCGAACTGGACCGGCTGTACGGCTGGGGACTCCAGTGGGGACGCGGCTACAAGACCAAGGCCTGACCCCTTGCCCCTCGGCTCAGGTCCGGACGAACTGCGGGCCCATCGGCGGCATGCGGAAGTCCGGCGCCGGGTTCTGCGCAGGCGCGGTCACCGGCTGCGGGTAGCCGTACGCGGGGGCTGCCGGGGCGTTCACGGGCGGCTGCGGGTAGCCGTAGGCGGGCGCCCGGTCAGGCATGGGCGGTACGGTCGGCTGCGGCGGTACGGGGGTGTGGACCACGGTCGCGTCGAGATCTGGCCCGTGAGGACCGGTGGCGGGGGAGCCGGGGCCTGCGGCGGGCTCCTGGGTCCCGGAGGCGCCGGAGGCGTCGCCAGTGGAACTCAGGGCGTCCTGAGCGTCCTGGGCCGCCTGCGCGGCCTCCTGCGCGGCGTCCTCGTCGACCGAGATGCCGAAGTCCGTGGCGAGACCGACGAGCCCCGTCAGGTACCCCTGCCCCACCGCGCGGAACTTCCAGCCGTCCCCGCGCCGGTACAGCTCGCCGCAGATGACCGCCGTCTCCTCGCCGGTCTCGGCCGTCACGTCGAACAGCGCCAGCGGCTCGTGGTCGGGACCCGCCCCCGCGTCGTACAGCAGGATCCGCAGGTCGGAGACGGACCGGAAGGTGCCGCCGTCGGAGGAGGCCGCGATCACCACCCGGTCGACCGAGGCTTCGAGCCCGGCCAGGTCGGCCTCCACGGTGTCCGTCAGCCCCTCGGCGACCCGCTTCTTCGGCAGCCGCCGCACCAGGCCCGAGGGGTGGCGCGGCTGGTTGTAGAAGACGAAGTCCTCGTCGGACCGCACGCGCCCCGACGGCCCGAGGAGCAGGGCCGAGGCATCCACGTCGGGGACCCCGGGGCCCGGGGTCCAGCGGAGCACGGCCCGTACGGCCGCGGTGTCGAGAGGGACGTTGGAGCCCTTCAGCATCGCGTGCGTCATGACCGCAATCCTGCCCTCCCGTCCGACCCGCGGACAACGCGGGGGCGCCACCGATGCCGGGCCGGGGCGACGGATGCTGACGAGTTACCTGAATTTCATGCAGGGTGGGAACTACGGACACCCGCACCTACGTACTATTACCGGCCACATGTCATCAGGGCCCGAACCGGCAGACGGGGGACTCACATGCGTCATTTCGGGCACATCCCGTCCGCGGTGCGGACCGGGCTGTTCCACCGCGAGCCGGTCGAGTTCACGGCCGACTCGCCCGCCCGCACGCTGGCGGTGGCCCTCGGCGCCACGCTCTACAGCCCCGCCACCCGGCCGCGGCTCGCGGACGCCGTGCGCAAGCAGGCCGCGCGGGGAGTGGTCTCGATGGTGCTCTGCCTGGAGGACTCGATCAGCGACGCCGAGGTCGAGGCGGGCGAGGCCAACCTCGTCCGGGAGTTCGCGGACCTCGCCGCCGGGGCGTCGACGCACGCCGACACCGACACGGGCGCTCCGACGGGCTCGGACTCCGCCACCGGGACCGGGACGTCGACGCACGCCGACACCGCCACCGGGCCCGTGGCGCTCACCGGCACCGACACCGCCACCGGGCCCGTGACGGCCGCCGACACCGCCACGGACCTGCCCCTGCTCTTCATCCGGGTGCGCGAACCGCGCCAGATCACCGACCTCGTCGACCGCCTCGGCGCGTCCGTGCGCCTGCTGTCCGGATTCGTGCTGCCCAAGTTCACCGAGGCCCGAGGTCACGCCTTCCTCGAAGCGCTCGCCCAGGCCGAGCGGACCAGCGGCCGGCGCCTCTTCGCCATGCCCGTCCTGGAGTCCCCCGAACTCCTCCACCTGGAGACCCGGGCCGAGACCCTCGCCGGCATCGCCGCGATCACCGACAAGTACCGCGACCGCGTCCTCGCCCTCCGCCTCGGTGTCACCGACTTCTGCTCCGCCTACGGGCTGCGTCGCTCGCCCGACATGACCGCCTACGACATCAAGATCGTCGCGAACGTCATCGCCGACGTCGTCAACGTCCTCGGCCGCTCCGACGGCACCGGCTTCACCGTCACCGGCCCCGTCTGGGAGTACTTCCGACCCGGCGAGCGCATGTTCAAGCCACAGCTGCGCCGCAGCCCCTTCCTCGAAGGCCGCGCCGAGGACCTGCGCACCGCCCTGATCCAGCACGACCTCGACGGACTGCTCCGCGA
The DNA here is from genome assembly GCF_055575535.1 of Streptomyces sp. NPDC034084. Taxonomy (NCBI): domain Bacteria; kingdom Bacillati; phylum Actinomycetota; class Actinomycetes; order Kitasatosporales; family Streptomycetaceae; genus Streptomyces; species Streptomyces sp. NPDC034084. The sequence goes on along the minus strand of NZ_JBVISK010000001.1, from coordinate 621,257 downwards.
GATCGAACTCGACCGGGCCAACGGCCTGCTCGGCAAGACCTGCATCCACCCCACCCACGTGGTGCCGGTGCACGCCCTGTCCGTGGTCAGCCACGAGGAGTGGAGCGACGCCCAGGACATCCTGCGGCCCGACCGGGACGGCGGCGGAGTGCTCCGTTCCGCCTATACGAACAAAATGAACGAGGTGAAGCCGCATCGCGCGTGGGCCGAGCGCACCCTCCTGCGCGCCGAGGTGTTCGGCGTCGCCAAGGAGGACGTCGGCTTCGTGGATCTGCTCACCGCCGGCCTGGCCGGCTGACGAAGGGACGTCGACGACGTGGTGTGGACCGGAACGTGGGTCGCGGAGCGACTGGGCGTCGAACTGATCGGCGACGAGGAGCTGCCGGCCCTGTTGGGCCTCGCACTGCGGCGCAACCCCAAGCGGGCGCACCTGCTGGTCTCCAGCGTGCTCGGCAAGCACGTGCCGCAGCGCCCCTCGGTCGTGTACGGCTCCGGGCTCACCCTCGGCCGGCGCGTCCGCGAGCTCCTCGGCGACGAGGAGGCCGCCCGGTCCGTCGTCCTCGGGTACGCGGAGACCGCCACCGCCCTCGGGCACGCCGTCGCCGACGGCCTCGGCCTCGCCCCGTACCTCCACTCCACCCGCCGCCCGGTGCCCGGCGTCGCCCGCGCGGGCGGCTTCGAGGAGTCCCACTCCCACGCCACCTCGCACCTCCTGCTGCCCGAGGACCCGAAGCTCCTCGTGGGCGACGGGCCGCTGGTCCTGGTCGACGACGAGTTCTCCACCGGCAACACCGTCCTCAACACCATCCGCGCCCTGCACGAGCGCTACCCGCGCGAGCGGTACGTCGTCGTGGCCCTGGTCGACATGCGCTCCGCCGCCGACCTCGGCCGCCTGGACGCGTTCGCGACGGAGATCGGCGCCCGCGTCGACCTGATAGCCGGCGCCGCGGGAACGGTCCGGCTCCCGGAAGGGGTCCTGGAGAAGGGCCAGGCACTGGTGGCGGAGCACGAGACCGCCTCCGTACGACTGCCCTCCCCGCCGGCGCCCCGGCAGGAGGCCGTACGGGTGGAGCTGGGCTGGCCCGCAGAGCTCCCCGACGGCGGGCGGCACGGCTTCACGACCGAGCACCGGGAACGCCTGGAGGCGGCCCTGCCCACGATGGCGTCCGCGCTCACCGAGGCGCTGCGGGACGTGGGAGCGGTCACCGGGGGACGTGACCGGGGAGCCGAGGAGGCCGCCCAGGACGCCCCGGGCCGGCCCCGGCAGCCCCACGAGAGTCCCGCGGGAAACGCGACGACCCCCGCGGGTCCCCGCGTCCTCGTCCTCGGCTTCGAGGAGCTGATGTACGCGCCGCTGCGCCTCGCCACCGCCCTGGAGGGCGCCGGCCACGACGTCCGCTACTCCACCACCACCCGCTCGCCCGTCCTCGCGGTCGACGACCCCGGTTACGCGATACGCACCCGGCTCGTCTTCCCCGCCCACGACGACCCCGCAGACGGCCCCGGCGAGCGCTACGCCTACAACGTCGCGGGCGCGGGCTTCGACGCCGTCGTCCTCGTCGTCGACTCCGCCGCCGACACCCCGGCCCTGCACGCCCCGGACGGCCTGCTCGCCCAGCTCGCCGCGCACATCCCGCGCGTCGTGCTCGCGGTGATCCCGTCCTACACCCCCACGGTCTCCGCCACCGAAGCTCCCGAAAGGAGCTCCATGCTGCCCGAGCCCCTCCGCGGCCCCGCCTTCTCCTCGTACGCACCCGAAGAGGTCGGCTGGCTGCTCCAGGACCTCTCGGACGTCGAACTCGAAGCGCCCACCGAGGAACGCGAGGAGGCCATCCAGAGCGGCGGCGCCCACTACGCCGAGTCGCTCCCCGTCGAGTACCAGCCCAGCGAGCGCTACCAGGAGCTCTTCCACGCCGCCCTGGAGGGCTCGGCCGCCCGGATCGCCCGCGCCGTCGGCACGGTGACCGAGACCGTGCTCGCCGAGCGGTCCGCACGGCCGGTCCTGGTCTCCCTCGCCCGGGCGGGCACCCCCGTGGGCGTCCTCATGCGCCGCTGGGCGCAGGCCCGCCACGGTCTCGACCTCCCGCACTACGCCGTCTCCATCGTGCGCGGCCGCGGCATCGACGCCAACGCGCTGCGCTGGCTCGCCGCCCACCACGACCCGGCCGACGTCGTGTTCGTCGACGGCTGGACCGGAAAGGGCGCGATCACCCGCGAACTCGCGGAAGCGGTCAAGGAGTTCGAGGGCTTCGACCCGGAGATCGCGGTCCTCGCCGACCCGGGCTCCTGCGTCCGCACCTACGGCACCCGCGAGGACTTCCTCATCCCCTCCGCCTGCCTCAACTCGACGGTCTCCGGCCTGATATCGCGTACGGTCCTCCGCTCGGACCTGGTCGGGCCCGACGACTTCCACGGCGCCAAGTTCTACCGGGAGCTGGCCGAGTCCGACGTCTCCGGGGCGTTCCTCGACGCCGTCGCCGCCCGCTTCGACGAGGTCGCCGCGACCGTCGACACGGACGTCAAGGAACTCCTCGTCGCCGACCGCACCCCCACCTGGGAGGGCTGGGCGGCCGTCGAGCGGATCAGCGAGGAGTACGGCATCCACGACGTCAACCTGGTCAAGCCGGGCGTCGGCGAGACCACCCGCGTCCTGCTCCGCCGCGTCCCCTGGAAGATCCTCGCCAAGCGGGGCGCCGACGCCGACCTCGCGCACGTCCGGCTGCTCGCCGAGCAGCGCGGTGTGCCGGTCGAGATGGTCGACGAACTCCCGTACAGCTGCGTGGGCCTGATTCACCCTCAGTACACCCGGGGTGCGACAGGCGCCGACGGCAAGGCGGTGGTGTCCCAGTGAGCACACCCACGAGTACGCCGACGGGCTCGACGCCCACGCTGGTCGCGAGCGACCTGGACCGCACCCTCATCTACTCGAGCGCGGCCCTCGCCCTCGGCATGCCGGACGCCCAGGCGCCCCGGCTGCTCTGCGTCGAGGTCCACGAGTCCAAACCGCTCTCCTACATGACCGAGGACGCGGCCGAGCTCCTCGCGCGGCTCACCGCCGAGACCGTCTTCGTGCCCACCACCACGCGCACGCGCAAGCAGTACCAGCGCATCCAGCTGCCGGGCACCGCGCCGGCGTACGCGATCTGCGCCAACGGCGGGCACATCCTCGTCGACGGCGTCTCCGACCGCGACTGGCACGAGTCCGTCCTGCGCAGACTCGACGACGAATGCGCGCCGCTCTCCGAGATCCGCGCCTACCTCACGGCCACGACGGACCTCTCCTGGGTGCGCAAGCACCGGGTGGCCGAGGACCTCTTCGCCTACCTCGTCGTCGAGCGGGAGCGGCTCCCCGAGGACTGGCTCGCCCGCTTCGGCGGCTGGGCGGGCGACCGCGGCTGGACCGTCTCGCTCCAGGGCCGCAAGGTGTACGCCGTACCGAAGCCGCTCACCAAGAGCGCGGCCGTCCGCGAGGTCGCCCGCCGCACCGGAGCGACCCTCACGCTGGCCGCCGGGGACTCGCTCCTCGACGCCGACCTGCTGCTCGCCGCGGACCGCGCCTGGCGGCCGGGCCACGGCGAGCTGGCCGACAGTGACTGGACTGCACCCCACCTCGACGTCCTCGCGGAGCGCGGCGTGGCGGCGGGGGAGGAGATCCTCCGCCGCTTCCGCGCGGCGGCCGCCGGCTGACCTGAGGGTCAGCCGCAGCAGCCCCCACCGCAACAACCGCCGCCGCCACCGCCCTGCGCGGGGGCGGCGGTGCCGCTTCCGCCGACGGCCACGGCCGACAGCAGCTTCACGGTGTCGTCGTGCCCGGCGGGGCAGGAGGCGGGAGCGGAGGACTCGGCCATGGGACGGCTGAGTTCGAAGGTGTCGCCGCAGGTGCGGCAGCGGAATTCGTAACGAGGCATGGCACCAGGCTAACGGCGGACCGCTCCCGGCATCAGTACCCGCCGCCCGCCCCCCTCAGTGGGCGGCGCCGGACCCCCGCTCCTCCCGGATCTGGCCGACGACCCGCGCGGCGGCGGCGCGGACGGCCTCCAGCTCGGTCAGGAAGTGCCAGTAGTCGGGGTGGCGGCCCTCCAACCCCTCCACGGCCCGGTCGAGACGGGCGACGGCCTCGTCGAGGGGCCGGGCGTGGCGGGGGTCGGGCGTGTTCCGCCCCGCCATCGCGAGCCGCTGAGCGTCCCGTACGGCGAACCGCGTGCGGTCGATCTCCGCCTTGGGGTCCTTCGCGACGGCGTCGAGGCGGCGCAGCCGCTCCCCGGCGGCCGACACGGCCTCGTCGGTCGAGTCGAGGAGCGCGCGGGCCGTGGAGAGCAGCGAGGTGGCGTCGGGCCAGCGCTGCTCGGCCCGCGCCTCCCCGGCCTCGGCGAGCCGCTCCCCGGCCTGCCGGAGGGTGACGACGGCCTGCTCCGGCACGTGCTGGAGGTCCTGCCAGCAGGCGGCCGCGTACCGACGCCGCAGCTCGGAGAGGACGGGCTCCACACCTCCGGCGCGGGTGGTGAGCGCTTCGGTGCGGGTACGCAGCGACACGAGGCGCTTGTCGATCTCGGCGGCCCGCTCGGGCAGCCGCTCGGCCTCCGCCCGTACCGCCTCGGCGTCCCGCAACACGCGGTCGGCGCGCTGCAGGGTCTCGGGAACCCCGTGCCGGCCGGCGCCCTCGTTCAGCAGGGTCAGCTCGGGTCCGAGCCGGGCGAGCCGTACGGCGAGGTCGTCGGCGCGCAGCCCACCCTCCCGTACGGCGTCCAGCGCGCCACTGGCACCCCGCAGCGCCTGCCGGGCGCGCTCGACGGCGGGCGCGAGCTGGGCGAGCTGCGTCTCGGCGCGCCCGAGGAGCGGGGCGAGCCCCTCCTCGAACCGGTCCAACTCGCCCTTGACGCGGTCGAGCTCCTCCTTGGCCCGGGTCAGTTCGGCGCGGGCACGGGAGGCGGTGGCGGCGTCCAGCTCGTCCCGATCAAGATCATGCGCGTCGACGGCACCGATATAACCCTGACTGACCTCGTCGATCCGCCGCCCGAGCGCCTCGAACCCGTCGACGGCGCGGCGCGCCTCGGGCGAGCTGTCCACGGCGGTGATCGTCTCGATGGAGATGCGGAGCCCGCGCTGGGCGGTGTCGAGCTCGTAGAAGGCGGCCGCGGCGGCGTCCTTGGCGGCCTGCGCCTCGGCCCGCTGCCCCTCACCACGCCCCCCGAACCACCGGCGCGTCCCGCCCCCGGCGAAGGCCTGCGGCAGCAACGCGGCCACCAGCAGGGGCAACGCGAGAGCCAACCGCAACCCGGAGGAACCCCTGGGCGCCGATGCCCTCCCGATCAGGCCGCGCTCGCGACGCCCAGCTCCGAGCCTCGCCGACGCCCCGCGCCGACCCCCTCCACCGCCTCGCGATGCAGGCCACCGGACGCCGCTCCCTGATCCGGCCTGCTCGACAAGACACCCCCTAGCGTCGCTCGCCGCCACGTACTACTCCCCGTGCTGTGTCCGCCGTGCCCGGTCCGGTTCATTCTCCCACCAGGTAAGGACGAACACACGGCCCGGTCAGTTCACTGCCACCGCGACGACATCCCGGTCACCACTGCACAGACTCACGAAGCGCCCGCTGCGGTCACGGCGGGGCCCCTCGCCGGTCACACCCCCGGAAGAGGCGACCGCCGGCCAGCAGCGACGCGAGGCCCGTCAACGCCGAACCCCAGCCACTCCCTGTCCCGGGGCCCATGCGTTTGCAGCACCCACCCCGACGCCATGTAGGCTGTTGCCTCTTCCACGGGTGCGTAGCTCAGGGGTAGAGCGCTGCTCTTACAAAGCAGATGTCGGCGGTTCGAAACCGTCCGCGCCCACCAGTAGGTAGCACGACAAAGGCCCAGGTCACCGGTACTGAACCGGGAGCCTGGGCCTTGTCCGTTCCCCGGCCGGGAAGGCGGGGAGGGGCGTCGTGCCAGTTACGTGCCAGATGCGTCGCCGGACTCGCCCGGCCGGACCTTCTTGATCTGCTCGTCGACGTGGGCGGCGATGACGTGGTCACGCCCGTTCACCAGGTGCTGATAGATCAGCGCGGCCCGCACGGACGAGTGCCCCATCCGCTGCATCAGCTCACGCGTCGTGGCACCGCCGGTCGCGGCGAGGGTGTTCCCGGTGTGGCGCAGATCGTGGAAATGGACGTCGCGGAGGCCGGTGTCCTTCAGAGCCCGCAGCCACAGCCGGCGGAAGTTGTTCCGACGCAGCTGCCCGCCGCGGGCCCCGGTGAAGACCAGCCCGGTCCGACCCGGCTCGGCGTAGACGGCGAGGTGAGTAGCCAGGCTCTTCGCCAGCGAGGCCGGGAAGGCGACGGTCCGGACACCGGCCGCGCTCTTGGGCGTCTTGACCAGAATGCCGTCGGTGCGGGTCTCCGCCAGAGAACGCCGCACGGCGACGGTTCGCCGGTCGAGATCGACGTCATGGCGCTGAAGCGCGGCGAGCTCCCCGAAGCGGAGGCCGGTGAAGGCCGCCAGCAGGATGAACACCCGGAAGCGCGCCGGCACGGCGTCGGCGAGCTGGAAGACCTCGGTGACGTCGAGGAACGGTCGCTCGGCTGTCTTGGCGGCCCCGGCGCCCTTGATACGGCAGGGGTTGCGCTGGATCAGCTCGTCGTCGACCGCGGTGTTCATGATGGCGCGGAGGATCTGGTAAGCCTTGGCGACCGTGGGCTCACCCACACCCGACTCCAGGAGGCCAGCTCGCCAGCGGCGGATCTGCGGCGTGGTGATCTCACTCAGGACCACGCCCGCGAAGGTCGGCAGGATGTGAAGGCGCAGAGCGCTGCCGTTGCGTTCGCGGGTGGTGGCCGCGTAGTCACGTTCCTTGAACCAGGCATCGGCGTACACCCCGAAGAGAACCTTGTCGTCCGGGTTCTTCCATTTGCCGTCGAGGATTTCCGCTTCCTTGCGGACGAGCCACCGATCGGCATCGGTCTGCGAGGCGAACGTCTCGGGCGCGGATCGCGTCAGCCCGTCGGGCCCCTGATAGCGAGCCTGGAAACGCCCTGAGGGCAGCTTCCGCACTGCACCGAAGCGGCGGCGCTTGCCTTTGCTGTTCGCCATCAGGCCACCGCCGCGAATCGGCGACGAGTGGTGATCGGCTGGACAGTGTGGGCGACGACGAATTCCTCCAAGGCCCGCTCAGGAATGCGGACATGCCGCCCCACCTTGACGAAGACGATGCGACGCTCGGCGATGAGCCGACGCGGAAACCTCTCGGTGGTGCCGAGGAGTTCAGCGGCCTGGCCCACGGTCAGCAGTCGGTCAGTCATGCGGTTGCTCCTTCCAAGGCGAATTGGTCGTGTAGGGCTTCGCGGGCGGTCTCACGGTTGAGCTGGATGTCCCTGGCGATGGAGGCGGCGAGGGCGGCCTCGCCGGGGGAGTGGCCCTGTCCGACGTAGGACCAGGAGGTGAGGACGAGAACGGTGTCCGGCTCGATGTCGTCGAGGCCGCGAGCGGTGCGTTCCTGGGCGGCGCGGTAGTCGGCGCGGGTCTGGCGGAGCTCGCCCAGGGTGGTGGAGTACTGGCGGGACTTGGTGGAGAAGTGGCCTCGGAAGCCGAGCATGTGGGCCCAGGCGAGGAGGCGCCGCTCCGGGTACAGCGGGTCGAGGTCGAAGCAGGCTTCGACGAGGCGACGGGTGTGGTCGGGGACGCCGAGGAGGGCCAGGGCCTCACGGTTGCCGATGCGGCGGTCGAGGCTGCCGGTGGTCTCGGCGGCTTTCGTGGCGTACTTGGCGATGTAGGAGGCGACGGCCTGCTCGGTGATGTCGGAGCCGTCACCGAAGGCCTTCACGGGCCGGATGTCGAGCTGGGTGCCCCACCGGAGGCGACGTAACGGCTGATCGCCAGCGGCGGGGACAGCCACGGTCGTGTACGCGTGGGTGGCGGCGGCGCGGATGGCATCGGTGAGGCGCTCGGTGGTCGCCCACGACGGCGGCGGGGAGTCGGGACCGTCCGGGCCGTCGATGCGGACGACGGCGTGGAAGTGGACGGCGCCCCGCTTCTGGAACTCGGCGACCTTCCCGTACGAGATCCGGGCGACAGCCTTCAGCTCCCTCTGCGAGAGGCCGGCCGTGGCGGCGATCTCCCGACGGAGGCGGTTCGTGAATCTCTGCCAGAGCTGCCCGGCGTGGTTGTTGAAGAGGACGGCGGCGGCGTAGTCGTACGACTCGGGGTCGAGCGGCGTGCCGAGGGCGGCATCGTCCTCGGCGTGGCGGACGCCGCAGCGACAGGGCCGGGTGCCGGGGCGGTTGTGGACCGGGCCGAAGGAGGGAGCGGTGAGGGTGAGGAAGACGCGGGGGTGCTCGCGGACGGCGGCGGGGATGTCTCGGGCGTTGTCTCCGGCGAGGCCGGCGCGGATGAGGTGGTACGTGTCTCCGGCGTAGGTCCAAGCGCAGGCGGGGCAGCGGGAGGCCCGGCGGTTGCCGCAGGCGATCCGGAGGCGTGCGCCCGGCTCGGTGTCGGTGGAGTACCGGTGGAGGGTCTTGCCGGTGGTCTTGTCCCGGGTGAGGGTCCAGCCCTGGAGGTGGATGGGGTGGGAACAGCCGCCGGTGCGGTGGATCTGCTCCTTCCAGCGGTCGAAGTCGGGGGATCCGGCCACCCGGAGCATGTCGCCCAGGGTGGCAGTGTCGAATCCCGCCGACGAGGCGGCTGGGACGGTCATCATGGAGTGCTTCCTTCTGGTTCTGCGAGCTGGGTAGGAGCGGGGCTTCCGGGCGGCGGAGACTTGGCGGTTGAGCCGCCCGGAGGCCCGACTAGCGGCGCCGCTGCTGGCCGTTGAGGAGCGAGCGCAGGACGACGGCGCACACGGCGACCGAAGCGGCGCTGACGGCGACGGCGAGGAGCATGGAGACCAGGACCGTGCCGACGACCAGGACGGCTCCGACGCCGCCGGCGACAACCACAGCCAGGCCGGCGGGGGTGAGGCGTACAGCGGCGGACGGCGTCGGGACCGGGGCGTGGTGGTGGTTGCAGACCACCGAGGCAGCCGTCTGGTGGGGCGCGATGTCGGCGGTGACGGTCGGCTGGACGAGCGGGGTGACGATGCCGGTCGGAAGCGGGTTGACCGGGATACGCGGCTGGAACATGACGGTTCTCCCTACTTGCTGATCGTGGTGTCGATGAGCGGGGCGAGGACGCTGTCGGCGAGCAGGTAGCCGCCGAGGAGGATCACGGCGACGAGCCACCAGGGCGGGCGGATGAGCTTGATGCCGAGGCCGCCGACGACGATCAGGGCGAGCCAGAGGGGGACGTCCACGAGGCGGGTTCCTTCGAGGTCAGCGGGGCTGGCAGCGGTGGGTGCGGGCGGCGAGCTGGGCGGCCGAGGAGCTGGAGTACTCGGTGGACCAGCCGCAGCCGTCGGCCGTGCACACCGCGGCGTACTTGGTGCGGCCGTGACGGTCGCGGTGGGTGCCGATCTGCACCGGGCCGATCCGCATCACGGAGTGGAAGTGATCGCGAGGGGTCATGAGGGTCTCCCTTCAAGCGAGTTGGGCGGCGATGGCGTTGGCCATAAGGGCCGGGACGCCGAGGCGGGCGCGGAGGGTGTCGGTGTCGATCGGGTAGCCGGTGCGGGCGCGGTAGTCGTCGGCGACTTTCCGGGCGTGAGCGACGAGCGCCGGCGGTACGGCCACGGGGGCGGGTGCGGGCTCCGGGACTGGCTCCGGTTCCGGAGAGGGGAGGGCCGGGGCGGCGGCGATCTCGGGCTCCGGCTCGACCACGTCATCCCGCTCGATGACCGCTCCCACGGCCGAGGGTTGCTCGGTGTCCGTGTCGGGTTCGGCAGGCTTGGCGACCGCCGGATGTCCGGGGGAGTGGACAAGAAGGGTCCCGCCGAGGAACGCGAGGGCAGGCCAGCCCGCGACGAGGATGCGCAGCCAGGCAGGGACGTTGCCGAGGTCGAGGAGACCGGCGGTGGCGACGTTCGCACCGAGCGACGCGGCCAGGGCGACCATGAACCACGTCCAGGCGGAGCGGGCAGGTTCACCGGCGGCCCGCGAGGTCCGAAGCCGGTGCCAGGCGGCGACGAGCAGGAGATCCACGGAGACCGGGTAGGCCCAAGCCTTCCAACCGGACTGTCCGGCAACCGCAGCCAGGTCGTGGAGATGAGCGAAGGACAAGGCGCCAGCGATCACGGCTTGTACGAGGACGGCGTCCGGTCGGCGGATGGGACGCATCGCGGGTCCTCCTTCCGGTTTCGGGCATGGGCGGGGTAGGGACCTGGCGTGAAGCGGTCACGCCACCGTCGAGCGAGGGGATTCAGGCGATCGCAGGAGCCGTGACGGCCGAGGGTGCCGCGGCTTTGCCCAGAGGCGGAAGGACGGGCCGGAAGGCGTCCAGTGCGGGGATCTCGGGCGTGCGGTGCGCGTGGGAGTTCGCGATGTTCACGGCCCGCCGGAGCGAGAGGTGGGGTGTACGGATGCGGACCCACCCACCGGAGGAGTCGCCGGCGACAGCGGTGCCGGGACGGTCGGTGCGAATCTGGACCGTGGCGAGGACGGCGTCCGGGGCGATGTCCCCGAAAGCCATGTTGGCGGAGGTCTCGTCGTTGACGCGGTGAGCGGTGCGGCCGGTGAGCTGGGCGCGGAGCATGGTGATGCCCTTGCCGAGCTCGGAGCCGAAGCGCTGCCCGCAGACCTCCAGGTAGATACCGGCGGCGCGGCCGAGCTGGGCGAGCCGGACGAGGGAGGTGATGATCCGATCCCGCCGCTTCTCCTCCTCCTTCGTGGCGAAGAGGGCGAGTTCGGCGACCTCATCGACCAGGAGCACGATCGGCTTCGGTCGCAGGTGATCGGACAGGTCCCAGATGTCGGCGGTGATCTCCGCATCCGGCAGGTCTGCGCTCAATCTCTGCTCGCGTCGGATCAGTTGGTAGACCTCCTCCATGTGCTCGACGAGGGCGTCGAGGAGGTCGGCAGCTGCGTCAGGATTGTCGGCCAAGGCGGTGAACCGTCGGGCGAGCGGGGCGAGTTCAACTCCCTGCTTGCAGTCGATCCCGACTAGGGCGACATCCAGCGTGGCGAGCGCGGCGACGAGGTTGCGCTGATAGACGGACTTCCCGGACTGGGTGGCACCGACGTTCAGGGCGTGCGGGGTCTGGCGGTAGTCGCGGTAGTAGACCTCCCCGTCCTCCCGCATGGCGATCGGAACCCGCATCACCCCACCGCGGGCAGCCGCGGGCATCTGGACCCGCTTGAGGACGTCGTACCCGGTCATCCGCAGCTCGACGACACCCGAGCGGACCTCCCGGGCGGTGACGTTCTGCATGACGAACGAGTGCCGGAGCCGGTCCGATGCGGCGGAGAAGTCGAACGCGTCCTGCCCGGGACGCAGCTTCACCCGCAGCACGAGCCCGGTACGCGTCGGCCGCAGCCGCAGGATCCGGGGCGCCCGCGAGTCGGGGATGGGCCGGCCGGTCATCCGGGCCAGCGCCAGGCGCCAGCGCGAGGGCGGGACGGTCAGCCCACACGCGTCCATGACCGACGCGTACCGGGCGAGGATCCGCACCACGGCGAAGATGACACCGAAGGTCATCCAGTACCAGGCCGGCCGCTGCCACCGCAGCAGCAGCGCGACCGAGGCGACCAGCGCGAGGGTGACCGTTAAAGCGGTCATGGGTCAGCCGACCTTCGCGGCGGCGAGCGAGGTGACGGCGACGGCGCGGAAGCTGATGCCGTGGCGCTTCTGGCCGTTGAACTCATTCTCCCAGGGCCGGGCGACGACGCCGGTCAGGGCGACCGGGGTGCCCATGGACAGCTCCTCGGAGATGCCGGTCTTGGGCACGGTCAGGTTGAGGATCTCGGCGTTCCCGTCCATGACGAACATGACGTCGATGGTCATCAGCGGGGCACCGGTGTCCCGGTCGGTAGCGATCTCGCCGGTCTGGCGGTTCGCGATCTTCGGGGCCGGGGGCTGGGCCACCATCACCATCGCGGCGGAGGTGTCGACGGGGATCTGACGCACAGTGGATCACTCCTCTATAGGGGTTGGTCTCCTTCACTCCTGTATAGGAGTGACATGAAGAAGAGTGCACCACTCCTGTACATGAGTCAACCCGCCGCAGAAGGAAACCGCAGCGGGTTGAGGGAAGTTGAGCGCGCGTCAGTCGGTCGCGGGGATCCGGTACTGGAAGACGAACTGGTCAGCAGCCATGAGGGTGTCGCAGACCTCCACGACCCGTCCCTCCTTCGTCACGGCATCCCGCAGCAGGTGCACCACGGAGGCGCCAGGACTCAGGGCCAGCTCGGACGCTTCCGCCTTCGAGGCCGGCCGGGCCTGAAGCGTTTCGACGAACTCGGCGAAGGTGTGGCCGTGGTCTTCGAGCCGGGCGTAGATGCCGCCGGGGCCGGGGTTCTCGGCGAACAGCTCGGGGATGTCCTTCACAACGTCCCACGGCAGGTACGACGAGGCGGTCTCGACGGGCGTCCCGTTCCGGAAGTACAGACGCCGCCGCGCGAGTACCTGTGTCCCCGCATCGACACCGAGCCGTTCGGCGATGTCCGCGGGCGCTTCCATGGGCCCGATGTAGAGAACGCTCACCTTTGCCGTGGCGCCGGACTGCTCGGACTCGGCGAGGTAGGCAGCCTTACCGCCCCACCGATGCGAAGCGCGAAACCGATCCGAGGACCGAAGTCGCACAGGAGGCCGGTCCTTCACGATCGACCCCTTGCCGTGCCGGGTCTCGACGAGCCCACTGGCCCGGACCTCCACCATGGCCTTACGGATGGTTCCGCCGGCGACCCCGTACCGCTCGACGAGCTCGGACTCACTGGGCACCATGTCACCGGGCTTCAGTACGCCGGACCGGATCTGCTGGACAATCTCGTCGGCGATCTGCACGTACCGAGGTACGGCCCTGCCAGCTCCTGCTGGAGTTCCCACAGTCCTACCCACTCTCATATGCTCCTGTACATGAGTAGTGGGAGCGCGGGAACAAAGTCAACGCCGCTGCATTCCGTGTCCGTAGCCGGAGCGGTAGTGCGCGAAGACGGCCGCCTCCTGGCGATCCGCCGAGCGGACAACGGCACGTGGGAGCTCCCGGGAGGAGTCCTCGAACTCGCCGAGGCACCGGAAGCGGGCGTCGCCCGCGAGGTCCTGGAGGAGACAGGTATCCACGTCGAGGTGGACGAGCTGACGGGCGTCTACAAGAACACCACCCGCGGCATCGTCGCCCTGGTTTTCCGCTGCAAGCCCGCCGGCGGCACGGAGCGAACCTCAGATGAGTCCACCGCGGTCGACTGGCTCACGCCGGCCGAGGTCAAGGAACGCATGGCCGAGGTCTACGCAATCCGCCTCCTTGACGCCCTGGACGACAACGGCCCCCACGTCCGCAGCCACGACGGCCGCCACCTCCTGGACACGTCCGCATGACCGGCGCGAAGCCCGTCAGCGAGTGGCGCGACGTCTATGACTTCCTGGAACAGGTCCGCTTGCGACCCGGGATGTTCGTACGCGGCGGTTCCCTCCTGGAGCTCCAGGCGATGCTGTACGGCTACCGAGTTGCATCCGAGATCCACGGCCCCGAGGCCATGACGGACTTCGAACACCGGGGTCTGTTCGCCGAATGGTTGTGGCCGAGACTTGGCCACACCTACGCCAGTCCCTTGGGGTGGGCTGTCGAGATCACGAAGGCTGCGGAAGCAAGCGGCAGAGCAGGCATCGACCTGTTCTTCGACCTGCTGAGCGAGTTCAGGGCCGAGCGAAGCCCAGAAGCGCGGTAAGACTTTCTCTACTTCATCAAGGCACCCGCCGCGCGCGGCGCGGCGCGCGCGGCCCGTCGCCCGGGCCTGCGCTCCTGTCTGCGCCCCGCTCCAGCCCGGCCGCCGGCCGCACGCCTGACGGCTCGGGTTGATGGGTGACGAACCACGATGCAACCGAGGCGGTACGCGAGTGCGGCTCAGGACGACGCCTCCGGCGGGGGCGCTCAGGCTCCGGGATGGAGGGGGCCCGTGCGCGGGTGCCGGCCGGTGGGGTGTGGCGGTGGGGACTCCCGTCCCGTCTGCCGTCGACCCAGGCAGAGCCGAGCAGACACGGCACCGGGCGTCCAGGTCGTTCGTACAGTGGCGCGCTCCACCTGGACGCCCGGCACCGCGCCTGCTCCACGGTATGTGGGTCGACGGCAGACGGGACGGGAGCCGGGGCAGCGGTGGGTAAGGTCGGCGAGCCCATGACAGCTGCAGGCCAAATGCTGTCCAGTGACCTTCGTTTAGCGGCAGGTGCAGTCCAGTGGCGGTGCTGTTGATCTGGATTGGATCGAGGAGGCAAGCTCAGGTCTATGGCACCCGAAGTCATCACAGCAATCATCGGCTTACCGGCAGTCCTCGTCGCTGCAACAGCTGCCTACGCCGCTGGACGGGCGCAAGGCCGCGGCAGCGTAGATGCCGTCCGCCGCCAGCACCAACGCGACGCATATGTCCAATTCCTTGATGCCGCATACGGCTTCAGCACTTCGTCTCGTTGGCCCACGTGTGTAGCCCGCGCCAAGCAGGAGGCACGTGAAGCGGGAGAGTCCCCGGATACTGGACGGATCTGCGTCCGCGCTGCCGAGCTCTGCGTTGGTGTCAGCACGGGTCCTCTGACCCTCGCTTCCATCGTGATCACTCTAGAAGGGCCAGACCACGTGGCCAGCGTGGCCGGCGAACTCGTCCGTCGGGCTCACGCTATCCACGATGACGCTGCCATGTTGGGTACGAGCAGCGCCGAGGAACTAGCACAGCTGAACATTGAGTTGCCGGAGAGCAGGGAAGCGGATACGCGGTTCATTGCAGCCATGGGCGCCTTCAGTCGCGTGGCCCGCCTTCACCTCAACGGAAGACGAACACCACGTGATGTGTGGGCGGTGAGACGTCGTTAACCACCCACCTGCACAAAGGCCCCCAGCCGACCTAGACTTGGGGGCCTTTAGCGGCTGGCCCGCGATGCGCATCCAGCAGAAGTACCAGCGATCAGGGGCAGACCTGTGGAGACGGTGGACATCATCGCGCCCGCAGCGCTCTGCGAGATCGTCTGCGAGGTTCCGATCAGCAGGTAACTGACCGGATCCAGATGGAGCTGTCCAGTTGGCCCGGCCGTGGAGGTAGTGGGGGTGCTCGCACTGGGTGTGCATGGTGACGACGGTACCTGTCAGGTCGGCGACGGTGTCCAGCCGCGTCTGAAAGTAGGTCGGACAGGTCTCCACCTGCGATGACGGGAACAGCCTGAACTGAACAGACCTGCGGCCTGATGAAACGCGCTAGGATCCTTGCACGATTTCTTGTGAGATCGCACGATGACCGCGCCGCCAAATTGGCGGTTCCGGATCAATCATTTTCAAGTCAGTGCGGCGGAGATGTAGCAGCTGCAGTGCATGCGTGATTAGCTCGACGCTTGCTGAGGGGGCACGATGGACGATTTTTCAGGGCTGCTCGAATTCTGGAAGGAGTTCAGTTCTCTGGGGCAGGAAGTTGATTTCTTTGTGACTGCCCGGCTGTTCGACGGAACACCCGCAGTGTGGCCTCAAGAACTCAACTACATCAAATGGCGGCATCTGGTCGCAACCGAGCTAGGGGTGGACCCGATGGCTGTCCAGCTGGTCGGAAGCGCTCGTCTGGGCTACTCCATGAACCCCAAGAAGAACTATAAGAAATTCCACGAAGGCTCGGACTTGGATATCGCGGTGATCTCGCCGGAACTGTTCGACAAGGCGTGGGGTGAGCTCCGGGAGATAATTGAGGACGATCGATTCTCTCAGAAGAAGAATTACTTGCGTAAGCTGGTTTTTGAGGAATGTATCGCCCTTGATATCGTACTGCCGCACCTGTCCTTCGGGGAGCATTGGTCACGGTCTAGGGATCTCTTCATTCAGGATATTGGTGGAGCCTTCAGGGACTGTGATATCAATTACCGTCTATACCGCAGCCACGGGTCGCTTAGAAACTATCAGGTGAAGAGCGTGAACATCGCGCGCGATCGCGCGATTGAGGAGGGTGTGCATCATGGCTGATCACGGACTTAAGTTTGAGATCGAGTCGAAGACGGTGGCGGAGTTCCGATCGCTGGACAAGTCAGGTGAGTTGATCCTCCAGCCTGAGTACCAGCGCAAGGCCGTTTGGCCCGATCGCGCCAAGGTGTCCTTGATGGAGACCATCCTCCTTGGGTACCCGATCCCGGAGATCTATCTCTCGTATGAGACGACGCCGGAAGGGGAGCAGACTGCTTCCGTTGTCGACGGTCAGCAGCGCCTCACTTCCTTGCTTGGGTTTCTGAACAACAAGTTTCCGTTGGACGGGCTGGAGGATGACGAACTAAGCGAGAAGTTCGAGGGGAAGTTCTTCAAGGAGCTGCCCGACGAGGTGCGCCAAGAGTTCTTCCAATATCGCTTCCCTATTCGTCGCCTTTCCAACCTTGCCGATGAGTTTGTGCGCGCAGTTTTCGCTCGCGTCAACAGGGTCAACATGGTGTTGACGGAACAAGAGCTCCGAAATGCTTTGCTTCCTGGCCCGTTCAATGATTTCCTCAAAGACTGTGCGGCTCACCAGCTAAGTGCAGTGTCCGGCGTCTTCAGCGGTGAACGACGTAAGCGAGGCGGCGATCTGGAGTTCTATGCCGAGGTATTTGGTACCTGTATCTTCGGACTGTCAAATAAGAAGACCGAACTCAATGAACGGTATGACAAGATCTCCGCAGATTTCGAGGACTATCGGGACCGTTCGGCGGAGTTTCTCGAACTGTTGACGCTCCTCATTGATACCAGCAGGTGGGTCGGTCGAACCAGGTGGTCGAACATTGTTGACATGTTTACGTTGCTACATGCCTCCTGGGGGCTGCGCGAGGAGCTGTTCAGTGCTGACAGGCACCAAAGGGCGCAGGTTCGGGACCTTCTTGACCTATTCCAGCGCGCAGTCTCTGCCAGGAAGCGCAATGGAGAAAATGGGGAAACTGCCAGTCTGTTGGCGGCTCTTGCGGCTATGGTCGGCATGACCGTTGAGGAAGTCGAGAAAATCGTCGAAGACTATACATCGGGCATCCGGAACTCGTCCGACCTGGGATCACGTCGAGTTCGCTCTCAGCAACTGACGTTGGTTCTTTCGAAGAAGCTCAAGAGTTGATCCGTCTAAGCTTGACGCTTAAGGTCTGACCTCGAATCCTCGCACCGGGCCTTTGGATGGGGATTTTCCGGGCATGGAGACGGCCTTCGTCTGATCCTTGGGAGTGCCACAGAGGGCAGGCCTTCGGAGTAGTTAGCTGATGCCTGCCGGTCCCAGCTGATGTCCGGAAGCGCCCTCCGCGAGGTGTGTCCCGGTGATGGACCGAGCGGGCTAGGCAGGGCACACGTAGGCGCCGCTGACCAGCGGAGACTCATGGGACTCACGGGGCTCTAGACCCGTGTGCAGAGCAGAGAAGCCCCGGGCTGACTCCGGGGCTTCTTCGTCGCTGTGGGTGCGTTGCTCGCTAGCCGAAGGCTGCCTCCGGCAGCATTGGGGTCTCGGTGTCGCTGTCATGGGGGCCCGGGCCGGACACCGGCAGGCGGTGACCGCGGCTCTCTGCTACACGCAGGGTGTTACGCAAGGCTTCCGTGAGGTCCGTCGCGAGGGCTCGCAGCTCTTCCGGATTAGCCTTCCTGTTGCCGAGTTCCTCGGACGCATAGTCAAGGAGCGCGCCCGCCCGGTCGAGTTGCATGGCTTCGGTGGCGTCGGCCAGGCGGGACAAGTGGCTGTTGCTGTCGTCGGTGCTCAGGAAGCAGGGCTTGCCGTCGGTGCCCGACCAGGGGAGGAGCCGCAGTTCGTTGTCGCGCGTCATCCTTCCGTCTTCCTCTCTTCGGTCGTGGGGTGTGTGGTAAAGACTGCGTCCGTGCGGTCGCCGGGGAGCACCAGGAGCGCGGCTTCCACTACGCGGCCGGTGGTATCGGTTGCCACGCTCGTGATCGCGAGGACGGCCAGGGTGGAGCTGATCCGGAGAGTTGTCGCTTCCTCTGGGGTGGGGAGGCGGGCGGTGACTGTCTCTCGGATCTCCGTTGATATCGGCTCCGCTCTCTGGGGCCACGGCGACAAACTGAGTTGGGCGGCTGGCGCCAGGTCCCGGGGGACGTAGATGCGGGCCAGGCTGTGCGGTGACTTTCCCTCGTGGGTGACGCAGAGGAACTCGGTCAAAGGACTGTTGGGCGAGACCTTCAGTAGGGCTCTGAGGTGCCCGCGCGCCCGGAGGTTGGTCGCGCGAATACTGACCTGGAGTGCGGGGTCGAAGGGTGTGCGGCCACCGCCGACGTACGTGATGCGGCGGAGTGGGGGACGGACGAAGTTCCCCTTACCGTGGACCTTTTCGATGAGCCCTTCGGCCTGGAGGAACGCGAGGGCGAGCCGCAGGGTCGCCGTGCTGACCTTGTAGTGGGCGGCAAGCTGAGGCTCTGAGGGGAGGCGTTCGCCGGCCCTGAGGCGGCCCGTTGAGATTTGGGCTCGCAGGTCATCGGCGATGGTGTGACGGAGGGAAGACACGGCGTGAGTCACCGCCTCTCAGCATCCGCAACGCGATGAGCCGGGTCCGGGAGTGCATCGTCAGCAGCTCGCCGGATTCGAAGAGGAGGCGTTTCGCGCCGCCGGGGAGTTGGAAGAGGTCGGCGACCCGGCACGGCTGACCGCCGATCTGGATGACGTCTCCCAGTTGCACGGTGACCGAGGTGATCTCGACGTTGGAGGCAAGGGCACCGCTGGGTGCCCATCCCCTCACTGGGGCACCTCCTTCGGTGTGCTCCGGTCGCCGGCCGGATGACAGGAGCAGTCGCACGCTTCGTAGACCACGGGGATGTCGACCGGCGCTGCGGTGGGGGCGGAGTGGGCGCACTCGTGATGTGTGCCGATCCGGCACGCGCTCGACCGGTAGGCAGCTGCGGAGCCTGTCACTCGCGACTGGTGACGACGAGGCATCAGAGGGCCTCCGTCGGTGCGAACGACGTGTGCGTGAGGAGATCGTGAGGCGGGGGCGTCGAGCGCCGCAATGCACGCTCCTCGCTGGCCAGTACGTATGGGCGTACGAGCGCGCTGTCCTCGCCAGCGAAGACGTCCGTGCGGTTGTGGTGCGGTGCCGTGAGCAGCGTCGGCCAGTCGTAGAGGCCGTGGTGAACGATCCTCGGTCGATGGGGTGTTAAGGGACGGCGATGCCTGTCTTTCGAGAGGTGTCGCTCTCTGGTGCGCGAGACCGCGCGGCGGATACGGTTAAACACGCTGATCAGCTCCTATCGCTGACGGCCAGGTCCCCGGACGTCGCCCGTCGCGGGGACCGCTTTGTGTACGGCGGCCCATAACGTGCGGCCGTTCAGACTGCTGGCGAGAAGCCCGAACCGATCGGCCTCCGCCACCACTTCCAGGGCCTCCCGCCATGCCTCGGCCGGGAGGGATTCCGGTACCTCCGCTTCGATCGACGTGTGTCGGGTGTGCTCCTCCACGCGTGTGGTGAGCCCGAGGGCGGACAGCCGGGCGGCGATGGCCTCAGCGCTTACTTCTGGAGCAGGCACAAGGAGCCTCCGTCGCCACGCGATCACTTTACGTGAAGCTAGTTAACTAGATTAGAGCTAGTGGACTAGATTTTCCATATGCCTGAGCAGCCGCCTTATCTCCGCATCGCGGATGTCCTTCGACAGCGGATCGCGGAGCATGAGTGGGCGCCTGGAGACCGGCTCCCCTCCCGTGCTCAGATCGCCCAGGAGTGCGGTGTCGGCGAGAACGTGGTCCGCCGGGCGCAGGAGCTACTGATCTCCCAGGGGGTCCTGGAGGGCCGTGCGGGTTCGGGCACGTACGTCGCCGAATCTCGTCAGCGTGTTCGGGTGGTTCGGTCCTCGGCGCGCGAGCAGCGCGGCGGTTCTCCGTTCCGGGCTGACATGAAGGCCGTGGGGAAGCAGGGGGACTGGGAGAGCCGGACGGAGGCGAAGGTGCCCGCGCCGGCGGAGATCGCTTCGCGGCTTGGCATTGGTGAGGGCGAGCTGTGCGTCCGGACCGTGTACGAGTTCCTCGCTGACGGTCGGCCTGTGCAGTTGTCGACGAGCTGGGAGCCGTACGACCTCACTGGCGGGACCCTTGTCGTCCTTCCCGAGGGTGGGCCGCACGCCGGGGCTGGCGTCGTGAATCGGATGGCCCAGATCGGCGTCACCATCAGCCACGCCGTGGAGCAGCCCGAGCCGCGGCAGGCGACTGCCGACGAAGCGTCGCTCCTCGGGGTTCAGAAGGCCTCGCTCGTCACCCACATCCGGCGGACCTACTACAGCGACCAGGGCCGCCCAGTGGAGACGGCGGACATCGTCGTCCCTGCCGCCCTGTGCGAGATCGTCTATGAGATCCCCATCAGCCGTTAGCGGGGGCGGATGTTGTGACCCTCCCCCATGCGCTGCGCCACGTCTTACCGTTGAGCTCGTGACGACACAGCCAGAGATGCTTCGCGTGGCACTGCACGGCTTCCACTCGGCGCGGGTGCGCTATTACAGCCAGCTAGACCAGGGCCATCCTGAGGAACACCTGATCATCCCTGCTATTGAGGTCATTTACTGGGGTTGTGTGCTCGACGAGCAACTAGAGGCGCGAGACGTCGTGTACAAGGACTGTCAGGACTACGGTCGCAAGATCATGCTGGGTACTCGATTCGCGAGGAATCGGGCAACGCACCAGCTGCCGATGCTCATAGAGAAGGTCTCAGGCATCGCTGCCCCGCTTAGGGCTCCCCTGCGTGCTGAAGAAATGGTTTGGCTGCCCGTTGACAGGCTTTCGGAGGGTCGGCCAGCGCCACGTCAGGAAGCCCAGTACACGAAGTACCTCGCGGGCAGGCCCGTAAGGAACACGCTGGATGACATCGCCGCTTGGTTTGCTGCGGAACAGAACAGGCCGGCATCGCCGCTGCTTTGTGTCGAGGCTGGGTAACTGGGTGCACAATGAGGCGCTGGTTCTCGAAGCAGCAGGAGACGTACGAAGTTGTGGGAGAGAAGCTGGCCACGTTGGTCGGGGCTGCCCGCGAGATGCTTCAGTCCGAGGACGATGTCGCCCCAGCCGCGCCGGAGCGGCGCCGTCGATGGTGGCGAGCGACGTAACTCTGCTGCGGACCAGTGGTGTTCGGCATGATGTCCCGGTGGACGTGTTCAAGCAGTACTTCGAGGACAACCCTGAGATCTTCGCCGCCTTGGTGGCAGCCCTCGCCATCATCGGCTCGTACCTCGCTGGCGTGCGTGGCGCGAAGATTCAAGCGAACGGGGGGCGGGACCAAGCGGCGGCGGCACGAGAGGCAGCGAGGATCGCGGCCGAGGCGCAGCGTGAGGCCGCCTTGTGGACTGTCAGGCAGGTCCAGACAGCCGAATTCATCCAGACGGTCCGTGATCTACGTCGTGCGATCGACCGCTTCTACGAGGAAGATCCGTCAGATGACACGGTGGACGAGCAATGGCAAGCTGCGGAGCAGGTGATGCTTCAGAAGTACGCCGAGGTTGAGCTTGTTGCATCCGAAGCCGTCGTCACGGCAGCAACATCTGTCCGAGATAACGTTATGAGCGCAGCGTTGAATGCCGCGCTGAACGGGCCCACAGAGTTCATACAGAACTTTCTCAGGATGCAAAGACGCAGTGACCATACGGGCTCGGCGGCCATTGCTCGACAGGCGATCGAAATGGTGGAGGCATATCAATCCGTCTTGCGAGACGGTGGTTCGGAGGAGACGGAAGGCGCTCGTCAACGTGCACACGACATCGTGCGTGAGGCTACAGGACTGCCCAGTAAGATGATCTTCGACGCCCTAGGAGATTTGAACTTCGACTGGCTGGCCACGACCGAGCGCGACAGGATAAACATCTCAATTGATCGAGATTTGGAGGCGCTCGTGGAGGCTGCCCGCGTCATGTTGAGGTCCAAGGGCGACACGGCCTCGGCGACGCCTGAAGCGAATGGCATAACAAGTTAAGCCCCCAGGGGCTGCGTTGGCCTGACGGCAGTCTGTGATGGCAACGTCGGTGCACTTGAGGGGTCACGCGCACCCTCGACGCCTGGAGTAGAGCTTGGCCACGGGCGTGGTCGTGAGGCTGGCGATGTAGCTGGGCGAACTTACAAAGCGGGCGTCGGTCGGGCGCCGCAGGCTCGGATACCTCGTCAGAGGCTGGCTGTCAGTGCTCGGTGGGAGGGTGCTGTCATGCAAGAGGTCCTCTTCGACTTGCCGGCGACGCCTCCGGAGCACGCCGTGATTGCTCCTTCCAGTTGGGTGGCGACGATCTTGGTGAACCTGATCAGTGATCACTGGTTTTTGAGGCCGAGCAGTCTATCGGGGCCGCAGTCGCAGCTGCGGGTGTCGGTGAGTTCGACGGTAATGAGTTCGGTGGGGGCAAGGCGGCCATCTTCGCCTATGGTCCTGATGCGGACGCTCTGTATCAGGTGATGGAGCCAGGCTTGCGTGCGCTTCCGTTTCGGCCGGCGCACGTCGTGCTCCGCTATGGGGAGCCTGCTGACGATGTCGTGAGCGAGCGGGTTGAGCTCTGAGCATGTGTGCCAGATGCGTGCCAGAACGAACGGTCAACCACGGTCACTGGGGGATCGCTGCGGGATCGACAGCTCGTGAGAGCCGTCGCAGCGCACAGAGGCTTGAGCTGCGGTGACGGATCAACTGCGGGCGCCAGGCTTACAAAGCAGATGTCGGCGGTTCGAAACCGTCCGCGCCCACCAGCACAAAGGCCCCTCGCCGATCATGGCGAGGGGCCTTTGACATCTATTTCTGACATCAACGCCCATGGTCACTGTGGCTGGGGGTCCAGGACCGGGACTTCGTCGAGGGGGAGCGGTGGAGGATCTGCGTCGCGCCTCTTCGGTGGCAGCGGCGATCGTCCTCGTAGACCTCCCCGGCGACCCGCTGGCGCTGAGTCCTGACCCGGATCTCCCGCTTGTCGAGGTCGACGTTCTCCCAGCGGAGCCCGACGACCTCACCGCGGCGGAAGCCGAGCGTCTCATCCAGCGAGCAGGGGGGGAGCTCCCGGGCGGCGACGGTGGGCGGCTCGACGAGTGTCGCGACGTTCCGGCTCACCAGCTCCTCACGGCAGGCCGCAGTGAGGGAGGTGTGCAGAAGGGGCGTCCTCGCCCATGCTGGCAAGATCGCACAGTCCAGTGGTTAGGACGCTGCTGAGATTCGGGCGCGCGGGGCACGCCGGGCGCTGAATCTCGTGGTGTGCCCGCCGTGGTGGGGAAGGTACCGCCTGTGGCAGCACCGCCCCCCTTGAGGCAGCCGCATCTACACGGCTTCTCGTTCTTCGCGGATGTCCTTGACGCTGGCGAGGAGAGTGCCCTCTGACTGCTCGTAGTGAGATAGGGCGAGGCCCAGCCCGAAGAAGGTGGGCGCCCACTCGCCGACGAAGATGCCCCACCGGTCGGCACGGTCGAGTCCCGCACCGGGTTCGGCCTTGAGGGATGTCATCCAGGTGGCGATGGAGAGGCCGATGGAAGCGAAGGCTGCCATGTACGCGTGTTCGCTTCGCATGCCCATGTCGTGAAGCTTCTTGATCATGGCTATCCCTAGTGTGTGAGGGTTCGGGATCTCTACCAGCGTTACCCGGTTGGCGGGCATGCGCATCCGGAGAGCCCTGGACCGCCGAACACCTACGGAACGGCTTTGGGCGGGAGCTGCCATGGGGCGAGAAGTCGGGGCCCGTACGCCGGCTGCGAATCGGGCGGTAAGGGGTGGGTCAGCGCCGACCCCAAGGCCTCCAGCCCGTAGGGCCTCCTCGCAACGAAGTACCGCTACCACAGAACCGCCTCCTTCCGTTGGCGCCTTTCCACACGGGAGCCCCCGGCTGTTGGCTGTACGCGGTTAACTTGTTCGAGCTTGCAAAGCAGATGCCGGCGGTTCGAAACCGTCCGCGCCCGCCAGTACGGAGGCCCCTCGTCGATCAGGCGAGGGGTCTTCGGCGTTCTTCGGGGTGGGTGTGGTCGGATGAAGGCATGAGCACCCTGTACTTGTTTGCGAGCGCTGCCGAGCCCGTTTTTGATATTGCTCGCGTCATCGAGGACGCGCAGGCCGACGGATGGGACGTCTGTCTCGGGCTCACCCCTACCGCGGCCCGTTGGCTTGCCGGGTCGCTTGAGGGGCTTGCCGTTCTTACCGGGCATCCCGTGCGCTGGGACTACAAGTTGCCCGGCGAGCCGGATGTGTGGCCGGAGGCCTCGGCGGTCCTTGTCGCGCCCGCCACCTTCAACACGGTCAACCAGTGGGCGCTGGGGATCACGGACAAGTTCGTCGTCGGTGTGGTCGCGGAGGGCATCGGCAAGGGGATTCCGATGGTCGCGATGCCGTGCTTGAACGCCGCCTACGCCCAGCACCCGCAGTTCGAGCGGTCCGTGGAGACGTTGCGCGGTGCCGGGGTCTCGGTGCTGTACGGCGAGGACGGATTCGTACCGCATCAGCCGGGGCAGGGGGAGCCCTACCCGTGGCGGCTGGCCCTCGATGCCGTACGGGAGCGGGCGGCGGTCGGCTGAGGCCGTTCCGGCGATCGGGGCGCGCGGGGCGGCGGGGCGTGATCAGGTGGTGGAGTGGAAGCAATCATCGCCAGTGCCATGGCCGTTGTGGGGACGCTGCTCGGCTCGGGGATCACCCTCGCCTTCCAGCGGCGCACGGCCGACAAGGGACACGAGTTCACGCGCGCGCCTACGACCTTCGGTCCGCGGCTCAGGAAGCCCTGTTCCGGGTGCAGATGCTGACCGACGACGACGGGCTCAGCCTGAGAGGTGGAGAACTCCTTGACGACATCACGCTCTTGCAGCGGGCCGGAAGCCGGGCCGAGCTGGAAGAGGTGCGGATACGGACGCGGGACGGCATCAGCGATTTCGTCCGTGAGGCCAAGCGGCACCTCTGAGGGTGGAAGTTGACGTGGCCGCTTCCTGGCCGGTGTACTCCCGGCATGTCTGAGATGGCGGACGCGTCCGAACCAGGTTTGCCCGACGGGGAGATGACCTCGCAGCGGTACATCGAGACGCGGCTCGTGCGGTACCAGGAGTGGTACGACACCAAGGCCACCCGGATGAAGGCCATGCATCTGCGGATGCGGACCGTGTCCGTCGTCGGCGGTGCGCTGGTGCCGGTGTTCGTGAACGTGGACCTCGGGTTCGCGCGGGTCGTCGCCACGGTGCTGAGCGTGGTGGTCGTCGCCGCCGTGTCGCTGGAGAGCGTGTACCGCTACCGGGAGCAGTGGAAGAACTACCGCTCGACGGAGCAGCTGCTCGGGCACGAACGGGTCTACTTCGAGGCCAGGGTCGGGCCGTATCGCGATCTGACCGAGCGCGAGGCGTTCTCCGTCCTCGTCGCCCGCGCCGAGAAGGCCATCGCCAGCGAGAACTCCGCGACCCTGAACGTCATGACCCTCGGCGGCCAGGTCGACTCCGATGTGCGGCAGCACGACGTTCCCGCCGCTCGGCGGGGGGCGGGGGAGGAGGTCCGGAGCGGCTGAGGTGTACGGGGAGGCGAGAAGGGGTGTGGGCCCCTGGCGGGGGCCCACCGGGGGTTACACGGCGTGCCGGGTCAGCACCACTTGTAGTCGACTCGCGTCGAGTTGTACGAGCAGGTGTCGACGCTCGTGCCGTTCGACTTGCGCAGCGTCGCCGTGTCCTTGTCGTTGTTCCAGACGTACGCGGCGCGGTTCTGGTACACGTTCGCGGCGGTGTTCGTGCCCCGGCCCGTGCGGACCGTCACGATCTTGCCCTTGCCGAGCGTGTAGTTGCCGAAGGTGTACTTGTGGTTGGCCGCGTCCGTCAGCGTCCAGCCCCGCAGGTTGACCGCCGCGCCGGTCGTGTTGCGTATCTGGACGTACTCGGCGTTGAGGCTGGTGTTGGAACGGTAGTCCGTCCCCGGGCTGTCGTAGTAGATCTTGTACAGGTGGACCGAGCCGGCCGCCTGCGCCTGCGAAGGCAGCAGGAGGACGCCGGAAGCCGCGGCTGCGGTCAGGGCCGCGAGCGTGCGTACGCGATGCATGAATGTCCCTCAGTTCTCTGCCGGACGCCCGCCGATGGGGCCCGGCGAGCACACAGGATACGCACGCTCTTCACCTGCTCCCCACATGTTCCAGCCAGTTGTCGGCGGCTCGGCCTAGACTCGGCGCATGGGCAGCGACTTGTTGCGAATCACCGTCCTCGGCTCCGCCACTCCCTTCCCCCGGCCCGGCAACGCCTGCTCCGGCTATCTCGTCGAGGGCGGCGGAGTCCGCCTCTGGGTGGACGCCGGCACCGGGTCCCTCGCCGAGCTCCAGCGGTACGTTGCCCTCGGCGAGGTCGACGCCGTGTGGATCTCCCATCTGCACGCCGACCACAGCGCCGATCTCCTCACCGCCTTCTACGCCCTGTTGTACGCGGGCCTCGACGTCCCGCTGCCCGTGCCCCTCTTCGGCCCGCACGGCATCGCCGACCGGCTGGCCGCCTTCCTCACCAACGGACCCCGGCGCAGTCCCGTCGAAAGCGCCTTCGCCGTCAGCGAGTTGCACGACGGCCATCACGTCCGCGTCGGTGGGCTCACCCTCCGGTCCCGCGCCGTCGACCACGGCGGCCTGCCCGCCTTCGCCCTGCGCGTGGAGGACGACCAGGGGCGTTCGCTCGTCTACTCCGGGGACTGCGAACCCTGCCCGGCGCTCGTCGAACTCGCTCACGGCTGCGACCTGTTCGTCTGCGAGGCCGACGGTGACACTCCGGGGCACCACTCGGCGGCGCAGGCCGGCCGGAGCGCCGCCGCCGCCCGCGCCGGCCGCCTCGTCGTCACCCACGTCGGCCCGGGGACCGCCCCGGTGGACGCCGTCGCCCTGGCCGCCGCCGAGTTCCCCGGCGACGTCGTCCACGCCGATCCCGGGCTGCGGTTCGACGTCGTCACGCGTCGAAGTCGTACTCCAGCACGTACGACGACGAGTCCAGCGTCATCTCGTTGAGCTCCACCGCCGCCCCGGGCCCCGTGAAGGCCGTGCGGCCGATGAGGACCACCGGCGTCCCGAACTCCAGGGCCAGCCGGTCCGACTCCTCCGCCGTCGGCATCCGGCAGCGGATCTCCTCCCGGAAACGCACCGGCCGGTGCCCCAGCTCCGTGAGCCGCGCGTAAGTGCCGCCGGGGCCCGTGTCCGGCTCGGTGATCGGCGTCCCCCGTACCAGCTCGGCGGAGAGGTACGACACCGAGAGCAGCACCGGCTTCGCGTCGAGGACGAACCGGCGGCGCCGGACGCAGACGGGGGCCCCGGGCGGCAGGTTCAGCACCTCAGCTACCCGCTCGCCCGCCTCCGTCTCGCCCACCTCGATCTGGTCGACGACCAGCTCCCGGTCCTCGACGTCCGCCGACCAGACCGAGCGGCCGTTGCCCCACCGCTCCCCGGCGAGGCGCGGGATGCCCCGGCGGCGCAGCGGACGGAAGGCCCGGACGAAGACCCCGGCGCCCTTGCGCGCCTCGGCGAGTCCTTCCGTACGCAGCACGGACAGCGCTTGGCGGGCTGTCATCCGAGCCACGTCGTAGGTCGTCATGAGGTCGTTCTCGCCGGGGAGCCGGTCGCCCGGCGCGAAGGCGCCCGACCGGATCGCTGTCCTCAACTCATCGGCGATGCGCTGGTACTTGGCCCGGCGAGCGCCGTCCTGGTCAGTCACGGGTGGACCACTCCCTTCATCTGCGGCACACCCTACGGCGCGCCCCCCGGCCCGCGTGCCCGCCTGTTCGCCGTCCCGGCCGGTCGATCCATCCATCGGGCGACATCTCTAGAGATACGTTGACAGGGCGGGGTCGCCGCGCTTCCCTGAGTCTCCCCATGTTTCAGGGTCCGGGACGGAGGGATGCGTGCAGCCACTGCCCGAGGTCGGTGACCTCGTCCGCGACACCGCCACGGGGCGGGTCGGTTTCTATGTGGAGAGCGTCTCCGGACGCCTTCGGATCCGCGCCGTCCACGGCGGTACGGAGTGGGAGGCGGAGGCCGCCGACGTCCATCCGGCCACGCCCCTGCACGAGCTGCGCGCCCGCACCGCGGAGATCAACGCCCGGAGCAGACGCGGGCTGGGCGGGTGAGAGGGGTGGTGCCGGTGGGTTACGGCAGATGTCCGCAGGTGACGGTGGACGGCTCGGAGGACTGTGGTTGGCGGTGGGTGACGGCAGGCGTCGGTGGGTGACGGCGGTTGTCAGTGGGGCGCGTCACACTGGAGGCATGTGCCGCAGCATCAAGACGCTCCGCCCGCCCGCGCTGCCCGAGGAGGCGACCGAGGACGACATCCGCGCCGCCGCCCTGCAGTACGTCCGCAAGGTCTCCGGCTTCCGCGCCCCCGCCGCCCACAACCGCGAGGTCTTCGAGCGGGCCGTGGACGAGATCGCCGACGCCACCGCGAGACTCCTCGACGGCCTGGAGGTGCGCGGCGCGCACCCCGGCGCCGTCAGGACGCGGGAGCGGGAGCCGCAGCCGGACGCCGTATGAGGAACGCGGCCAGGCCGCCCGCGAGGAAGAGCGCGAGGGTCGACACCCCCGCGCTGAACCAGGTCGCGCCCAGCCACTGACCGCCCAGCCAGCCGAGCCCCACGCTGTACGAGGCCCAGGTCACGCCCGCCAGCGCCGACCACGGCAGGAACTCCTCGATCCGGCGCTTCGACGCGCCCGCGCCCAGGGAGACCACGGAGCGGCCCGCCGGGGCGAAGCGCGCGAGCACCACGAGCAGTCCGCCGCCTCGGGCGAGCGCGGTGCCGAGACGTTCCTGCGCCAGTGAGAGGCGGCGCGAGCGGGCGATCGCCCGGTCCAGCCGGGCCCCGCCGCGCAGTGCCAGGCGGTACGCGAGGAAGTCGCCGAGCACCGAGGCGGTGGCCGCGCAGAGGAGCAGGGGGAGGAGCGACGGCACGCCGGAGGAGACCCCGGGGGCCGTCGCCGCCGCCGTGGCGGCGGTGATCACCAGGAAGCCGCTCGGCAGCACGGGCAGGAAGACGTCGAGCAGGATCGACGTCGCCACCGCCGGGTAGATCCACGGCCCGGCGGTGAGCGACCGCAGCGAGCCCAGGCTGTCGAGCAGATTCACGGGCCAGAGCCTACGCGGGGAAGGGGGACCTGCCGCCGGTGGGGCGGCGGGCTCCGGTGGCCCCGGTCCGGGTGGCCCCGGCCCGGGTGCCCCCGGCCGGGAGCAGGGGCGGGGCGGGGGTGGCCTCGGCCCTGCCACAGGCCTCGCTCCGGTCGTGCCGGGTCGGCCGCGCCTGGCCTTGGCCGAGATGCGCCCCCGTCCGCCCCCCAGCCCAAGAAGGGCCGGAAACCGTGGTGTGGTTTCCGGCCCTTCTGTGGTGCCTCAGGCTGCCACCGGCGCGCCCGGCTGGTCCTCGCGGGGCTTCGTGGTCGTGGGCTCACCGGTGCCGAAGAGGCGGTCCAGGGCGAGGGCGCCCGGGCCCGTGAAGACCAGGAGCGCGAAGGCCCAGCAGAACATGGCCGCACTCTCGCCGCCGTTCTGGAGCGGGAGGAGCGACTCCGGCTGGTGGACCTTGAAGTACGCGTACGCCATGGAGCCCGAGGCCAGGAAGGCGGCGATCCGGGTGCCGAGGCCGACCAGGACCAGGACGCCGGCGCCGAGCTGGATGACGGCCGCGTACCAGCTCGGCCACGTGCCGGCCGGTACCGCGCTGCCGCCGAGGACGCCGAAGAGCGAGGCGGCGCCGTGGCAGGCGAAGAGCAGGCCGACGACGATGCGGAAGAGGCCGAGTGCGTAGGGCTGGGCCTGGTTCAGGCGGCTCGTGAGGCTCGTGGTGGGGGTGGTGCTCGGAGCGGTCATGGGGGTGGGACTCCTTCGGCCTGGCCCCGTCCGTGGGGGGACGGGGCGCGGGGGACGTAAACCGATGAGGCCGTAAGGTTAGGCACCCCTCACTATTACTTGCAAGTTCAACATTCGGTCATCGGGGAGTGGATGGCAAGGCGCAACCCGTGGCGACCGTGGATGACGTTCAGTCAGGAAGTCGTGCCTCAGCAACCGTTGAGGATCGACTGCAGGGTGCTCTTCTCGGCGGAGTCGACACTGAGGTTCCAGTAGTACTTCACGTGCACCCACGCCCGGACGTACGTACAGCGGTACGCGGTTCGCGAGGGCAGCCACTTCGCCGGGTCCAGGTCGCCCTTGGCCTGGTTGACGTTGTCGGTCACGGCTATGAGCTGCGGGCGGGTGAGGTCGTTCGCGAAGGACTGGCGCTGCGCGGTGGTCCACGAGTTCGCGCCCGAGCGCCAGGCCTCGGCGAGCGGGACCATGTGGTCGATGTCGAGGTCCGAGGCGAGGGTCCAGGTGGCGCCGTCGTACTCCGAGTACCAGCTGCCGCTCGTGGCGGCGCAGTTGGAGTCGGTGACCACGTTCACGCCGTCCCGCTTGAGAACCGTCTCGCGCGTGTTGCAGGTGCCGGACTGGGTGATCCAGTGCGGGAACAGGTCCCTGCTGTAACCCGACGTCGAACCCTCCGCCTTGACCGTGAGGGCGGCCAGGTAGGTGCGGGCGGTCGCGGCGCTGACCGGGGTGGGCATGGCGGCCTGCGCGGCCGGGGCGGTGGCGAGGAGGCCGGTGACGGTGAGGGCGGCGGAGGTGGCGAGTACGGCGATTCGACGCGCGTAGATCTTGCCGATGGGCATGTGAACTCCCTTGATGTGAGGGGACCTTGGCTACTTCCGTCCCCACTGGCTGCCGGGCGTGGGCCCGGTCATCGTGGCGGCGCAAGGTTTCCGTGGGTGGTGCGCCAGGTAACAGGGTGGCGACATGGACACGTCACATCAAGGGGTGTGACGCTTCTGATGGAGCGCCAGATTCCGCCCGCGTCGGGAGCGGGGTCCCCAAAACGCCTCGCGCGCGGCCGGGAGTTCCGGCCGCGCGCGAGGGGAGGGGTGCGGGGTTACGTCAGGTGGTCAGGGTGATCCGGCCGTCGCCCGCCGGCTCCAACCGCAGCCGGGTGAGGTCGTCGACGTGCACGTCCGGCGCGAAGGCCGCCGCGCGCGGGCCCACGCCCACGACGCGCATGCCGGCCGCGCGGCCTGCCTGGATCCCCGCCTCGGAGTCCTCGAAGACCACGCAGTCCGCCGGCTCGAAGCCCAGCGCCGCCGCGCCCTTGAGGAAGCCCTCGGGATCCGGCTTGCTGGCGCCCACGCACTCGGCGGTGATCCTGGTCTCCGGCATCGGGAGGTCCGCCGCGCCCATCCGGGCCTGGGCGAGCGCCTCGTCCGCCGAGGTCACCAGGGCGTGCGGGAGGCCCGCGATCGCCGCCAGGAACGCCGGGGCGCCGGGGACGGGCACGACCCCGTCGAGGTCGGCGGTCTCCTCGGCCAGTATCACCCGGTTGTCGGCGTGGTTCTCGGCCATCGGACGGTCCGGGAGGAGGACGGCCATCGTCGCGTACCCCTGGCGGCCGTGGACCACCTTGAGCACCTCGTCCGCGTCGAGCCCCTGCCGGTCCGCCCAGCGGCGCCAGCAGCGTTCGACGACGGCGTCCGAGTTGACGAGGGTGCCGTCCATGTCGAGGAGGAGGGCGCGGGCGGTGAGCGTTGCCGGGGTGGGGGCAGGCATCGGGTCTCCAGAAGGGGTGGCGCGGAGAACGAAGTGGTCCCGCCCACCGGTCAGGGAGTGCGGGCGGGGCCACTTTGTTCTTGCACGATACAAAACCTGGGGCCGTCTTGGCCAGCCGGTCCGCCGGGCGGTCTTCCGGGGCGGTCCGCCGGTCCGTCCGCCGGTTCGTCCGCCGGTCCGTCCGCCGGACCGGTCTTCCGGCCCGGGCCCGCCGGTGCCGGGGGTCCGCACGGCCGGCGCGACCACGCCCGGCCGCGCCGGCCGGGTCTAGAGCCAGGTGCTCCGCTCCAGGGCCTCCCGCGTGTGGGGGCCGTACACGCCCTTCGGGTCGCCCTCGATGTACATCCAGGACTGGTAGCTCTTCACCGCGCGCCAGACCTCCTGGTCGTACACCCCGTCCACCTCTCCGTGGTACGCCCCCGCCAGCGTCAGCCGCGCCTGGAGCTCGACGACCTCCTCGCCCGTCGAGCCCATGCTCAGCGTGACCACCGTCTCCTCGGTCTCACGGGGCGGCTGCGAGGACGGCGTGGCCGTCGTCGGCGCGGCGGTCGTCGTCGGAGCGGCCGAGGAGGTCGCGGCCGGAGGGGCCACCGCGCTCGTCGACGCGCTCGGGCTCGCGCCGGTCCGGCTCGGGGAGGGGGTGGGGGTCGGGGACGGCGACGCGGACGTACGGTGCGGGGTCGGGGAGGAGGTGGTCGGCTCGGGGGTCTCGGAGGAGGGGGACGGCGCCTCCGACACGGCGACGTTCAGGGACGCGCTCGTGGTCACCTCCGGTACGGCCGCCCGGTCGCCGGTCTCCTCCGCGCCGCCGAGGACGGCCGCCGCCAGGGCCGCGGTGCCCGCGACGGCGACGGCGGCCACCGCCGCGACCACCGCGCCGCGCCTGCGGCCCCGGGCCCGCGTGCCCGCCCGGGGTGGTACGTCTCCGATGCCGCGCAGCAGCAGCGGCATCGTCTCGGAGGGGTCGCCCGCGATGCCGGGGTGCACCACCTGTTCGGTGGAGGCGCCGCGCTCGGGGTGGATCGCCGCCAGCCGGGTGGTCGGCGGATCCTCCGTCGCGTACGCGGACAGCTGGGCGGTCGGCTGCGCGTCGGGCCCCGCCGGGTCGACCCCGGCCCCGGCCTCCGGCCCCGCCGGGCCGGCCCCCACCTCGTACGGCCGCGCGGCCCAAGCCTCGGGCCCGGCCCCGGCGCCGTCCGGCCCCGCCGGGCCGCCCCCCGACCCCGACCCCGCCCCCGCCCCGTACGGCCCCTCCGGAGTCTGCGACCCCTCGGGCCCCTCCAGCGTCACGTACGGCCTGATCCGTAGGGGATCGAAGTCCTCGGCGGTCGTCGGCTCCGCCGCCCGGGCGCAGGCGCAGCCAGGTCTGTGTACACCGCATTCAGGACAGACGTGTCCGGTCATGATGGGTCCCCTCCCCGAGACAACTGCGAGCGATTATGCAGCCCAGCCCTCTCCGAAGGGCGAACGGCTGTGCCCTTCCGCAGGCCATAACGGGACATTCGGATCAGGATGGAGGAGCGGTTCACGGCGACGAGACGGAGACGGAGACCCCATGGCCCAGGACACACGCCCGTCCGAGCTCGGCGACGCCCCGGCGCCGGGGGAGGGACAGAGCCACCGCACCGTCCTCGTCGCGATCGGCGCGCTGCTGCTCGGCATGCTGCTCGCCGCCCTCGACCAGACCATCGTGTCCACCGCCCTGCCGACCATCGTCAGCGAGCTCGGCGGCATGGAACACCTCTCCTGGGTGGTCACCGCCTACATGCTCGCGTCCACGGCCGCGACCCCCCTCTGGGGCAAGCTGGGCGACCAGTACGGGCGCAAGAAGCTCTTCCAGGGCGCCATCGTCGTCTTCCTGATCGGATCGGCCCTCTGCGGCATCGCCCAGAACATGCCCCAGCTCATCGCCTTCCGTGCGATCCAGGGCCTCGGCGGCGGCGGCCTCATGGTCCTGTCGATGGCGATCGTCGGCGACCTCGTCTCGCCCCGGGAGCGCGGCAAGTACCAGGGCCTCTTCGGTGCCGTCTTCGGCGCCACCAGCGTCCTCGGCCCGCTGCTCGGCGGCCTCTTCACCGAGCACCTCTCCTGGCGCTGGGTGTTCTACATCAACCTGCCGATCGGGGTCGTCGCACTCTTCGTGATCGCCGCCGTGCTGCACATCCCGGTGCGGCCCACCCGTCACACGATCGACTACCTCGGCACCTTCCTCATCGCCTCGGTCGCCACCTGCCTGGTCCTGGTGGCCTCCCTCGGCGGCACCACCTGGGCGTGGGGCTCGGCGCAGATCATCGGGCTCGCCGTCCTCGGAGCCGTACTCCTCGTGTGGTTCGTGTCCGTCGAGCGGCGGGCCACCGAGCCCGTGCTGCCGCTCAAGCTGTTCCGGATCCGGACCTTCAGCCTCGTCTCCGTCATCAGCTTCGTCGTCGGCTTCGCCATGTTCGGCGCGATGACCTACCTGCCGACCTTCCTCCAGGTCGTCCAGGGCGTCAGCCCGACCATGTCCGGCGTCCACATGCTGCCGATGGTCCTCGGCATGCTGATCACCTCGACCGGGTCCGGCCAGATCGTCTCGCACACCGGCCGCTGGAAGGTCTTCCCCATCGCCGGCACCGCCCTCACCGGACTCGGCCTGCTCCTCCTCCACAAGCTGACGGAGACCAGCTCGACCTGGTCGATGAGCGTCTGCTTCTTCGTCTTCGGCGCCGGACTCGGCCTCGTCATGCAGGTCCTCGTCCTGGTCGTGCAGAACGCCGTCTCGTACGAGGACCTCGGTGTCGCCACCTCCGGAGCCACCTTCTTCCGCTCCATCGGCGCCTCCTTCGGCGTCGCCGTCTTCGGCACGATCTTCACCAACCGGCTCACCGCCGAACTCGACGACGTGTTCGCGAGCGCGGGTACGCAGCTCCCGCCCGGCACCGGCCCCGGCCGCGTGGCCGCCGACCCGCGCGCCATCGCCGAGCTCCCGCCCGCGCTGCGGCCACCCGTGCTGCACGCGTACGCCACGTCCATCACGGACGTCTTCCTGTACGCGGCGCCCGTCGTCCTCGTCGCCTTCGTCGTCGCCTGGTTCCTGAAGGAGGACAAGCTCCGCGCCTCGGTCACCGCGCCCGACACCAGCCAGACGCTCGCCTCCAACCCGGTCGAGCGCTCCTCGTACGACGAGTGCGCCCGCGCCCTGTCCCTCCTCGGCTCCAGGGAGGGCCGCAAGGCGATCTACGTGAAGATCACCGCGCGCGCAGGGCTCGACCTGCTGCCCGCCGCGAGCTGGATGCTGCTGCGCATCCGCCGCCACGGCACCGTCGAACCCGCCCGGCTCGCCGAGACCACCCCCGTACCACTGCGGGCGATCACGGAGGCGTCCCGGCAGCTGGAGGAGCGGCGCCTGGTCGTCCGGGAGGGGATCCAGATGAGTCTCACCGAGGACGGCGTACGGACCGCGACGGTACTCGCCAAGGCCCGGGAGGACTCGCTCGCCGAACTCCTCGGCGACTGGTGGGGGCCCGACCGGCCCACCGACCTGGTGAAACTCGTGGAGGAACTCACGGCCGAGCTGAGCGGCTCGGACGGGGAACGCCCCCACACGCCCGAGCCGCCCCGCGACCACCACGCCTGAGCGCCGCCCCGGGCCTCAGAGCGCCTTGCCGTACCAGATTTCCATGTACGGGCCGGTGCAGTACGCCGGGATCTCCGCGTACCCGTGCCGCGTGTACAGGCCGCGTGCCTCGACCAGGTCGAGCCGCGTGTTGAGGACCATCCGGCGGGCGCCGAGGCCGCGCGCCGCCTCCTCCAGGCTCCGCAGCAGGGCGCCCGCGCCGCCCGCGCCCCGGAAGGCGTGCCGCAGGAAGACCCGGGTCAGCTCGGCGCGCTCCTCGTCCAGCATGAGGACCCCGCCGCAGCCGGCCGGCTTCCCCTCGAACCGGGCCACCAGGAACTGCCCGGTCGGCGGGGTCAGGAACTCGACCCCGTCGTTCGTCAGGCCCTCGTCTATCTCGGCCTCGGTCGCGGGGCGCTTCCAGTAGCGGCTGGCCACGTCGTCGTAGTAGTCGCGCCGCAGGGCCGTCGCGTCCGGGGTGTCGACGCGCTCGGGGGAGAAGGTCCAGGTCATGCGGGCCATTGTGCGACCCGCACGACGGAGCTCGCCGCCGAATTCACTTCGGCGAGGCCTGCTGGACGACCTCGAAGGACCACAGGGTGGAGCCGGACGCGGCGGGCTTCGGCCGCTCGCCCCCCTCGCCACCGCCCTGGTGGGCGGCCTTCATGGAACCGTTCATCCAGTTCTGGAAGTCCTCCTCGCTGCGCCAGCGCGTGTACACCAGGTACTGGTCGGTGCCCTCCACGGGCCGCAGCAGCTCGAACCACTCGAAGCCGTCGGACCCCTCCACGGCCCCGGCCCGAGAGGCGAACCGCTGCTCCAGCACCTCACGCTGCTCGGCCGGCACGGTCAGGACGTTGATCTTCACGATGCTCATGGAGGGCAGGATATGACCCACGGCTCGGGCGTCCGTGACGCGAAGGGTGTCAGGGGCCACGGACGACTTGTCGATGGGTGAACTCCCCGCCCTGCGAGGGGAGCTCGACGCCTGGGTGCGGGAGGCACCGGCGGGCGGATCGAGCGGCTGCCCCTCGACCTCGACGGCTCCGAGGACCTGGTCCTGCTCGACGCGCTCGCCCTCCAGGCATCCTGGCTGGTCGCCTTCCCGGGCCCCCTCACCCGCGACGAGCCCTTCACCGACGGCTACGGCGGCACCCGGCCCGTACCGACCACGCGGCAGCGGATTCCGGCCGGGTGGGGCTGGTACGTGGACGGGGTCACCGTCGTCGAGCTGCCGTGCGCCGGTGCACGGCCGGTCCCGCCCCGCCCCAAGGGTGTGGAGCGGGTCGCGTTCGACCGGCCGTTCGGGGTCGTGGTGCTCGGCGGGGCGGGTGAGCTGCCGCTCTTCACCGGCTGGCGGTCCAGTCCCCCTGAGCGGAAGGAGCGCCCGGTCTATCCGACCACGCGGGCGAGCAGCAGGCCGTCGTAGCCCTTCGTGCCGACCGTCTGGACGGCCGTCGCGTCCAGGCGCGGTTCGCCGGCGATGAAGTCGAACATCTCGCGCGTGCCCGTGATGGCCGGGTCGTCCGGGTCCGGGGCGGCGACCCTGCCGTTGCGCACCACGTTGTCGACGATGATCACCGTGCCCGGACGGGAGAGCTTCAGGGCCCATGCCACGTAGTGCGGGTTGTTGGCCTTGTCGGCGTCGATGAAGACGAGGTCGAAGGGGCCCGCGGCCTCCGTCTCCAGCTGCGGCAGGCTGTCCAGGGCCGCGCCCGTCCTGACCTCGACGGTCTTGTCGAGTCCCGCGCGGGCGATGTTGGCGCGGGCGACCTCCGCGTGGGCGGGGTCGTACTCCAGGGTGATCAGCCGGCCGTCGGCGGGCAGCGCGCGGGCAAGCCAGATCGTGCTGTAGCCGCCGAGGGTGCCGATCTCCAGGATCTTCCGCGCGCCCTGCATCCCGGCGAGCAGGTGGAGCAGCTTGCCCTGGTTGGGGGTGACGGCGATCTCCGGCAGGCCCGCCGCCGTGGAGGCGGTGAGCGCGGCCGTGAGCGCCTCGTCGTCCGGGGCGATCGTCTCGCCGAAGTACTGGTCGACTGCGGTCCACTGAGGGTTCGTCATGCGGGCGAACGTACACCGGAGTCCACGGCGCGGCTCCGCCTTTTCACCCGTACGGCGAGCAGCGCCGCGGCCGCCGCGAGCAGCAGGCCGCCGCCCACGGTCAGCAGCCAGACCGGGATGCCGCCGGCGACGGTGAGGAGCCGGTCGGTGTACTCGACCTGGCGGTACGGGGTGTCGGCGACGGTCCGCAGACGGTGGTCGTCGTCGATGCGTTCGGGGTGGGGGAACCTCTGCTCCAGGGCGGTGAGATGCACCGGGGCGCCGCCGGTGAGTCCGGCGAGGGCGGCGCTCTCGTCACCCTCGATCCGGCCGGCGAAGGTCACCTCGGGGCGGTCGCCGCCGATGGGGGAGCGGGGCTCCATCCGGTGGTCGGCGAGGACGTACAGGCCGAGGGTCTGGGGTGTCCGCGCGAGGCGGGAGAGCCGCATGGGGTAGACGAGCTCGGGGGAGGCGAAGGCGATCCGAAGCGGCGTCAGTTCGCCGTGGAGGGCCGCGTCCTTCTCCTGCGGGGCCAGGCGGACGGCGACGTACTCCCACTTCCGGTCGACGTAGGGCTGGAGCGCGCCGGGGAGCCGCTCGGGCAGCTCGAAGCCGTTGGCGCGCAGCCAGTCGCCGAGGGCCCCGGGGTCGGTGGCGGTGAGCCGGGCGACGTCGAAGGGGCCGAGGCGCTCGCGGCCGACGACACCGACGCCGGTGCCCGCGCCGGGCGGGGCGGCGCCGACCGCCCCGTCGCCGTAGGCGCTGTCGAAGGGCCAGTCGCCCTCGCGCGGCCAGAAGTAGTGCCGGTCGCGTTGTTCGGGCGCGGTGAGTGATTCCAGCGCGTCGAAGAGGGCCGGCTCGCCGAGGGTGACGTCCGCGCGGCTCGGCACCGGCATGATCCAGGCGGCCCGCCGCGCGGTGCCGTGGACGTGGAAGCGCATGACCACGGTCTCGGTGCGCCCGTCCCAGCGGACGGCCGACTCCTCCCGGTCGACGCCGATGCGCTCGGACCTGTCCGGGATCATCGCGCCGCAGCCGCAGGCGTAGGCCGGTGCGACGAGCGAGCCGAGCTGGAGCGCCAGCAGCGCGACGACGATGGTCAGGATGTGTCTCTGTGTCCCCCGCATGCTGGGTCGGACGTGGCCGATCGCCTTCCGGTTCCGCGGGTGCGGACGGGTCAGGCGGAGGTCCGGACCCGGAGTTCCTTCACCCCGTTCAGCCAGGCGGCCCGCAGCCGGCGTGGTTCGCCGGCGAGGGTGAGGTCGGGCAGGGCGTCGGCGATCGCGTTGAAGATCAGTTCGATCTCCTTGATCGCGAGGGACTTGCCGAGGCAGAAGTGGGGTCCGCCGCCGCCGAAGCCGAGGTGGGGGTTGGGGTCGCGGGTGATGTCGAAGCGTTCGGGCTCGGTGAAGACCTCGGGGTCGTTGTTGGCGGAGGAGTAGAAGAGACCGACCCGGTCGCCCTTGCGGATCTTCTGTCCGCCGAGTTCGGTGTCCTGGGACGCGGTCCGCTGGAAGGAGACGACCGGGGTCGCCCAGCGCACGATCTCCTCGGCGGTGGTCGCGGGCCGCTCGCGCTTGAAGAGTTCCCACTGGTCGGGGTGGGTGAGGAAGGCGTGCATGCCGTGGCTGATGGCGTTGCGGGTGGTCTCGTTCCCGGCGACGGCGAGCAGCAGCACGAAGAAGCCGAACTCGTCGGAGGAGAGGTTGCCCTGGCCCTCGGCCGCGACGAGCTGCGACACGATGTCCTGGGCGGGGCACTCCTTGCGGGCGGCGGCCATGTTCATCGAGTAGCCGATGAGTTCCATGGCGGCCTCGGCGCCGATCTCCTCGGTGATGGCGTACTCGGGGTCGTCGTACGCGACCATCTTGTTCGACCAGTCGAAGATCCGGGTGCGGTCCTCCTGGGGGACGCCGATGAGTTCGGCGATGGCCTGGAGGGGGAGTTCGACGGCGACCCGGGTGACGAAGTCGAAGGTGCCGTCGGCGTCCGCGCCGCGCTTCGCCTCGTCGACGATGGCGTGCGCGCGCTCGCGCAGGGCCCTCTCCAGGCTCCGGATCGCGCGCGGGGTGAAGCCGCGCTGGACGATCTGGCGGACCCGGGTGTGCTCGGGCGGGTCCATGTTGAGCATGATCAGCTTCTGGACCTCGATCTGGTCCCGCGTGATGTGCTCGTTGAAGCGGATGACGGCGGTGTTCTCGTTCGAGGAGAACAGTTCGGGGTGGGTGGAGACGTACTTGACGTCCGCGTGGCGCGTGACCGCCCAGTACCCGGCGTCCCCGAAGCCGGTGACGCCGGCGGGCTGGGGGCACCACCACACGGGCGCGGCCTGCCGCAGCCGGGCGAACTCCGGGAAGGGGACGCGGTCGCGGAGCAGGTCGGGGTCGGTGGCGTCGAACCCCTCGGGGAGACCGGGGAGCCCTTCGGGGAGGTGCCCCGAGGGGAGCCGTCCTTCGGGGAGGTGGGGGCAGGCCATCGGCAGCACTCTCCATATCTGATGGTCCATCAGAAGTCGTCGGGAAAGTTAGTAACGAGTTCTACAGGTAGCAAGGGGCGGAGCGGGAACTGTTGCGTCCCGGACCCTTGCGTACCGGCGGTAGCAGTCATAAGACTGCACTCAGAACTAGAACGCGTACTAGTTCCCCGTGACGCCGACCGACCGGGGTGCCGGGACATCCCGGTCGGTCGAGGAGAGGACGAGCTCATGGCCGCGGAACCCGTCATCGTCGAAGCCGTACGCACCCCCATCGGCAAGCGTGGAGGCGCACTCGCCAACCTCCACCCCGCCTACCTCCTGGGCGAGACCTACCGCGAACTCCTCGGCCGCACCGGCATCCACGCCGACTGCGTCGAACAGATCGTCGGCGGTACGGTCACCCACGCCGGCGAGCAGTCCATGAACCCGGCTCGCACCGCCTGGCTCACCATGGGCCTGCCGTACGAGACGGCCGCCACCACCGTCGACTGCCAGTGCGGCTCCTCGCAGCAGGCCAGTCACATGGTCGCCAACATGGTCGCGGCCGGCGTCATCG
This sequence comes from Streptomyces sp. NPDC034084, assembly GCF_055575535.1. Classification (NCBI taxonomy): domain Bacteria; kingdom Bacillati; phylum Actinomycetota; class Actinomycetes; order Kitasatosporales; family Streptomycetaceae; genus Streptomyces; species Streptomyces sp. NPDC034084. Next base: position 581,095 of record NZ_JBVISK010000001.1, on the reverse strand, counting down.
ACATCGGGATCTCCTGCGGCGTCGAGGCCATGTCCCGCGTCCCGCTCGGCTCCGGCTCCAAGCACGGCCCGGGCAAGCCGTTCCCCGACGAGTGGAACGTCGACCTGCCCAACCAGTTCGAGGCCGCCGAGCGCATCGCCCGCCGCCGCGGGCTCACCCGCGAGCGCGTCGACTCCCTCGGCCTGCTCTCCCAGGAGCGGGCCGCGACCGCCTGGGCCGAGGAGCGCTTCAAGCGCGAGACCTTCGCCGTCCAGGTCCCCACCACCGAGGCCGAGCAGGCCGCCGGGCAGGGCATGTGGCGGCTCGTCGACCGCGACGAGGGCCTGCGCGACACCACCATGGAGGGCCTGGCCCGCCTCAAGCCCGTCATGCCCACCGCGGTCCACACCGCCGGGAACTCCTCCCAGATCTCCGACGGCGCCTCCGCCCTCATGTGGGCCTCCAAGCGCATGGCCCGCGCCCTCAAGCTCCGCCCCCGCGCCCGGATCGTCGCCCAGGCCCTCGTCGGCGCCGACCCGCACTACCACCTCGACGGGCCGATCGACGCGACGCGGGCCGTCCTCGGCAAGGCCGGGATGAGCCTCAGGGACATCGACCTCGTCGAGATCAACGAGGCCTTCGCCTCGGTCGTGCTCAGCTGGGCGCAGGAATTCGAGCGGGACCTGGACGGGCTCACCAAGGTCAACGTCAACGGCGGCGCCATCGCCCTCGGTCACCCCGTCGGCGCCACCGGCGCCCGGCTCATCACCACCGCCCTGCACGAGCTGGAACGCGCCGACAAGGAGTTCGCCCTCATCACGATGTGCGCGGGCGGGGCGCTCGCGACCGGGACGATCATCCAGCGGCTCTGACCGGGCCCGCCGCCGCGCAAACGCCGCAGGCCCCGCCCCTCCGTGAGGAGGGCGGGGCCTTGCGGGTGCGCGGTGCGGCAGTGGTGTCTCAGTACCAGCCGTTGGCCTGCCAGAACGCCCAGGCGGCGTTCGGGGAGCCGTAGCGCTCGTTCATGTAGTTGAGGCCCCACTTGATCTGGGTGGCCGGGTTGGTCTTCCAGTCGGAACCGGCCGTGGCCATCTTCGAGGCCGGCAGGGCCTGGACCAGGCCGTAGGCGCCGCTGGACGAGTTGGTCGCGGTGTGGTTCCAGTGCGACTCGTGCTCGACGATCTTGCTGAACGAGGCGTACTGCGAGGCGGGGACGATCTGACGAGCGAGCTCCTGCGGGCTGGCGGCCGAAGCCGAGCCCGTCGTGCCCAGCACCGCACCCGACGCACCCAGCAGCACGGCTGCGGAGGCGGCGATCTTCTTGTTGCGGGCAGAGACACGAGTGGTGAGCGAGCGGATCAAGGTATCGACCTAACGTCGGGGACAAGGGGCGCGCCAGGCGTTTTCGGCAAGCCGGAACCAGAGCCCGGGAGACCCGGGAGCTGGGGGGAACCGGCCGTCCGAGGCGCTGCGATGAGCACCGGCTGCCTGGCGACGTCCACCAGACAAGCAGGGCCGGAACGCCGATGCAACGACCCCCTGTACGAGGGAGGTTCGGACCCGGGGGGTCGGAGGACCGTGCCGGGTGTGCCATATTTCCGCAGGTCATGGACCCTTGTGGGGGGATTTGTACCGTCCTGCCGGTCTACTATTCCGATTCGTACGTGACGTAGGTCCTGTGGGGCGCCTCACCCGGGGAGGGCCCTTCCGGGGCCTCGAATGTGACCTGGGCCTCGAAGTTCGCCCGCCGCGTGGCCCGCCGGAGCGCCCTCAGGAGCGGGCCGCCGACGGTGAGGGTCAGAACGACCGTGAGGGCGGCGCGGCCGAGGTCCCAGCCGAGCGACGTGGCCAGGACGTAGGCGAGGAAACGGACCAGGTTCTCGTGGAGTGGGGCGCCCGGCTGGAAGGCCGCCCCGCTGTTCGGGGCCAGGATCAGGACCCAGCCCTGCAGATTCATGACCGTGCCGTACGCGAACGCCGCCACGAATCCGTACGCGGACAGCAACAGCAGCTCGGCCCGCCCCCGCAGCCGGTCCGGGCCCGGAAGCAGCCCCGCGCCCATCGTGAACCAGCCCATCGACAGCATCTGGAACGGCATCCACGGGCCCACCCCGCCCGTGAGCAGCGCCGACGCGAACATCGTCACCGACCCCAGGACGAAGCCGAAGCCCGGCCCGAGGACCCGGCCGCTCAGCACCATCAGGAAGAACATCGGCTCCAGACCGGCCGTCCCGGCCCCCAGGGGGCGCAGCGCGGCGCCCACCGCGGCGAGCACGCCCAGCATCGCCACCGCCTTCGCGTCCATCCCGCAGTCCGCGATCGTCGCCACCACCACCGCGACCAGGAGCGGCAGCAGCGCAGCGAACAGCCACGGCGCGTCCCCCGCATGCGAGGTCACGGCGGAGCCGGCGTCCGCGAAGAGGGGCCAGCAGAAGGCGAGGACCCCGACGAGGGAGACCAGGACCAGCGCCGCGACCGAGCGGGGGCCGAGGCGGACGGGGCGGGTCGTCTTCACAGGGCCGCCTCCACCTGCTCCACCGTGAGCCACGGCTGCGGGGCCAGGATCTTCGCCACCTGCGGCGAGAACGCGGGCGAGGACACCACGACCTCGGCCGTCGGGCCGTCCGCGACCACCTCGCCGTCCGCGACGATCACCACCCGGTGCGCCAGCTCCGCCGCCAGCTCCACGTCGTGCGTGGCCAGCACGATCGCGTGCCCGTCCGCCGCGAGCGCGCGCAGATGGGCCACCAGTCGGGCCTTGGCCGCGTAGTCCAGGCCGCGGGTCGGCTCGTCCAGCAGGAGCAGGGGCGGGCGGCCGGTCAGGACGACGGCCAGGGCGAGCGCGAGCCGCTGGCCCTCGGAGAGGTCGCGGGGGTGCGTGCCGTCCGCCACCCCCGGCAGCAGCTCCTCCACCAGCGCCCGGCAGGTCCCGGGCTTCGCGCCCGCGTCCGCGTCCGCCGCCGCGCACTCGGCGGCGACGGTGTCCGCGTACAGCAGGTCGCGCGGCTCCTGCGGGACCAGGCCGACCTGGCGGATCAGCTCGCGGGGGTCGGTGGCGTGCGGGACCCGGCCCGCGACCCGGACGGTGCCGGAGGTCGGCTCGATCATGCCCACGAGGGTGGAGAGGAGGGTGGACTTGCCGGCGCCGTTGCGGCCCATGAGGGCGACGGTCTCGCCGGGGGTGACGGCCAGGTCGACGCGGCGGAGCGCCTCGACGCGGCCGCGGCGGACGGCGAGGCGGTCGACGAGGACCAGGGGGGTGGGGGTGGGGGCGGGGGTGGCGGGGGTCTGGGTCTGGGTGCGGCGTCGTCGGAGCAGGGAGAAGCCCCCAACCCGCCCCTTCCCGAAACCGGGGCTCTGCCCCGGACCCCGGCCGGCACGTGCCGAACGGACTGGATCGCCTCCTTGCCCGGACACGGGGGCTCCGCCCCCGGACCCCCGCGCCTCAAACGCCGGCGGGGCTGATGTGGCCTCCCGCGCCTCAGGCGCCGACGGGGCTGAATCGGCCTCCCGCGCCTCAAACGCCGGCGGGGCTGATGTGGCCTCCCGCGCCTCAGGCGCCGACGGGGCTGAATCGGCCTCCCGCACCTCGGACGCCGGCGGGGCCGGGGTCGCGAACCGGCCCTCCAGCCTCGCCTTCAGCTCACCCGCCCGCCGCCTCGCGTCCCGTACCGTCAGCGGCAGCGGATCCCAGCCCGCCAGACGGCCCAGGGACACCACCGGCGGGTGCACCGGTGACACCGCCATGATCTCGGCCGGGGGGCCCATCACCGCCTCCGGCAGGAGGAGGACCTGGTCCGCGTACTGGACGACCCGCTCCAGGCGGTGTTCCGCCAGGAGGACCGTCGTCCCCAGGTCGTGGACCAGGCGCTGGAGGACCGCGAGGACGTCCTCCGCCGCCGACGGGTCGAGCGCGGAGGTCGGCTCGTCGAGGACGAGGACCTTGGGGTGCGGGGTCAGGACGGAGCCGATCGCGACCCGCTGGCGCTGGCCGCCGGAGAGCGTCGCGATCGGACGGTCGCGCAGCTCCGCGAGGCCCAGCAGGTCGAGGGTCTCCTCGACGCGGCGCCGCATGACACCGGGCGCCAGCCCCAGGGACTCCATGCCGTACGCGAGCTCGTCCTCGACCGTGTCCGTCACGAAGTGCGCGGACGGGTCCTGCCCCACCGTGCCCACGAGGTCCGCGAGCTCGCGCGGCGGATGCGTGCGGGTGTCGCGGCCGTCGACCGTCACCCGCCCGGTCAGGGTGCCGCCCGTGAAGTGGGGGACGAGGCCCGACACCGCGCCCAGGAGGGTCGACTTGCCGACGCCCGACGGGCCCACGAGCAGCACCAGCTCGCCCTCCGGGATCGTGAGGTCCACGTTCCGCAGGGTCGGCCCGGCGTTCTCCTCGTACCTCACCGAGACGTTCTCGAAGCGGATCACGGGTTCTCCTTCGGTACGGGCGCCACGAACGCCGGGATCAGGCCCACCAGGACCGACACCGCCGGCCACAGCGGCAGCTCCGGCGCCTCCAGCGGGACGACACCGGGGTGCAGCGCCTCCGGGGCGTACGCGTTCGCCCAGATCATCAGGACCGCGGCCGCCACCCCGGAGCCCGCCACCAGCCACGCGCGCGTACCCCAGCGGTCGGGCCGGTAGCGCGTACGGACCGTCCGGCGCCCGCCGAGCCGGAGCCCGGCCATCGCCGCGAGCAGCCCGGCGCCGAGCAGCGGAAGCCCGTACCCCGCGCCCTCCGCCGCGAGCAGCCCGTACGAGCCGGCGCACACGCCGAGGAGCCCGCCCAGGGTCAGGACGTTCGTGGTGCGCCGTACGGAGGCGGGGACCCGGGCCGTCCGGCCGTAGCCCCGCGCGTCCATCGACGCGGCGACCGCGATCGATCGCTCCAGGGCTCCTTCCAGGACCGGCAGGCCGATCTGGAGCACCGCCCGCACCCCGCCCGTGGGCCGCCCCCGCAGCCGGCGGGCGGTCCGCAGCCGGACCACGTCGGCGACCATGTTCGGCGCGAAGGTCATCGCCACGACGACGGCCACCCCGGCCTCGTACAGCGCCCCCGGCAGCGACTTCAGCAGCCGCGCCGGGTTGGCCAGCGCGTTCGCGGCGCCCACGCAGATCAGCAGGGTCGCCAGCTTCGCGCCGTCGTACAGCGCGAACACCAGCTGCTCGGCCGTCACCCGGCCCCCGATCCGCACCCCCTGCACCCACTCGGGCAGCGGCACCTCCGGCAGGGTGAACAGCGCATGCTCACCGGGAAGGGGGGAGCCGAGGAGGAGCGAGAAGACGACCCGCAGGGCGACCACGAACAGGCCGAGCTTCACGAACGCGCCGTACGAGCGGGCCCACGGCGCGTCCGTGCGGCGGGCCGCCACCACGTAACCCGCCACCCCGACGAGCAGCCCGAGCAGCAGCGGATTCGTGGTCCGGGAGGCGGCGACGGCCAGGCCGAGCGCCCACAGCCACCACGCACCCGCGTGGAGGGCGTTGGCCCGGCTCGCCTCGGGAGCCGTCAACACGCTACGGGCCGTACTCATCCGCGCCGGCGGGCCTTCCAGATCGCCGCTCCACCGAGGGCCAGAACGGCCGCCCCGCCCGCGAGCACGCCGAAGGACGGGCCGCCGCCGTCGGATCCCCGGGAAGCCGCCGAAGCCGTCGGCGCCGGGGTCTTCCCCGCGACGCCCGACTCGCCGGCCTCCACCTGCTCTCCGCAGCCCCGTGCCGGGTAACCGGCGATCCCGCACAGCATGGCCGCGCTGTCGTACCGCAGCGGCTTCGCCACCGCGGCCAGCGCCTCCGCGCCCGTCGCGTCCTCGCGGACCTCCGCGCAGCCGACCTTGACCGGCTTCTCCGGCGGTGTCTCCCCGTGCGGCGCGTCCGCGGGGCCGCCGAAGTCGACGACGACCGCGACCCGCTTGGTGCCGTCCTTCTTCTCCACACCCCCGCAGACTCCCGGGAAGTCCGGGACGACGGAGGGCAGGGAGGTGTCGTCCGTGCCGTCGCTGACCGCGAAGCGGAAGCCGAGGGAGTCGCCGTCGGCGGGCCGGGCCGTCGCCGGGCCCTGCGTGGCGTACGTCCAGGGCTTTCCGCCGTCGCTCTCCCAGAACGACCAGTAGCGGTAGCCGGCCGCCTGCGCCGGAGCCGCCGCGACCGCCGTCACGGTCAGGAGCGCCCCCGTCGCGGCGCCCGCGAGCCGCACCCCCCGGATCACTTCTTGCGGCCGCTCACGAGGAAGCCGATGCCGACGCCGACGACCGTGCCGATGCCGATGATCCACCAGAGGTCGAAGCCGGAGTCCTCGTCGTCGGTGGTGGAGGTGGCGGAGGTGTCCGGGGTCTTGGGCGCGGGGCCGGTGGCGTTGAGCTGTTCCACCAGGTCCGCCGTCCCGAACTCGCGGGGATCGGTCTCCGTCGCGCGGGCCGCCAGGATCAGCTGCGCGTAGGCGGCCGGGCCGCCCTCCTTCGCCCACGCGGCGGAGTTCTTCTCCAGCCACGTCAGGGCCGGCTCGGCCTCCTTGGCGGCACCGGAGGCGCCGAGCGCGACGACGGCGTCGGCGGTGTTGCCGATGTCGGGCTGCTCGGTGGTGTCGGTTGCGCCCGGCATCGGCGGCAGGGTGAGGTGGCCGGTCTTCGCGAGGGCCTTCGCCAGGTAGGAGGCGCCGTTCAGCGCGGCCCGCTCGACGGTCGGCTTCGACAGGTCGGTGCAGACCGGCGGCTGCTCGGGGGAGGCCTTGGTGGCGATGACGCTCTTGCCGAGCCCGGCGAGGGTGGCCGCCGCGGTGGCGTCGGCGTTGGCGAGGAGCTTGCCGGTCTTGTCCGGCTGGTACGCGAACGCTCCGGCGCCCCCCTCGTCCGAGCAGGGCAGGGCGAAGCCGAGGAGCGCGTCGTACGGGGAGCGGCCCTCGGCGGAGGTGTACGTACCGGGCCGCTCGCCGATCGCGGCGAGCGCGCCGACGACGACCGAGGTGGAGTTCGCGTCGCTCGCGCCGCCGGCGCCGTAGCCCCAGCCGCCGTCCTTGTTCTGCACGGTCCGCAGCCAGCCGGAGCCCGCCTTCACGGCCGTGTCGATCTTCTCCGGGGCGGCGGCCTGGTGGCGCACGGCGCGGAGCGCCTGGACGGCGACGGCGGTGGCGTTCGTGTCCCGCGTCGTCTTCGCGTCACAGGGCTTCGACACGTCCGCGCGGTACGAGGCGAAGGACCCGTCGGCGCACTGCTGGCCGAGCAGCCAGTCCACGGCCTGGTCGGCGGGCTGGTAGCCGGTGGCGCGCTGGGCGAGGAAGGCGAGCGACTGGCGCCAGACACCGTCGTACGTCGGGTCCTTCGTGCCGTACAGGCCGGGCGGGAGGGAGACGGCGGAGGGCGTCGGCGACGGTGCGGCGGAGGCCGCCCCGGCTGCTCCGGTGCCGAGCACGGATGCGGCGGCGGCGAGCGCGGCGGCGCCGCGGCGGACGGTGTTCATGGGGCCCTCTCCTGCGGCCGGGCACCGGCGCGCCACGGGGGCACCAGGCTCCGGCTCCGTATTCCTCGACGGTGCCGGCGGTCACGTCCCCGAAGCAGAGCCTGGGGAAGGGTCAGTGCCGGATTTCCCCCGGCTTCCCCCCGTACGGGCATGATGACGACCCGCTCACTCTACCGGCCGTACACCCGCCGCCCCGGGGTGGGAGGCGCCTCACACCGGGCGCGGAAGCGGGTCCGCCGACCCGCTGCTGGGAACCGGACCGCTGTGCCATGCCGATGGCCGCCTTCCTCGCGGGCGGTGGGTGGCGATCCCGGTGCCGGTACTCGGCGGCGGCGCCTCCCCGCTGGTCCTGGGCATGTCCCTCATCCGCCTCTTCGAGGCCCGAGCCGGGCCCTCATACCGCGACGTACGTGACCGGGTCCGTGCCCGCCACCGGTTCCGCGCGGCCGAGCTTCACCAGGCGGCGGACGTGCGCCTCGGCCTCGCTGACGGCGATGTTGCGGGAGCCGTACGGGATCTGCTCCCAGGGACGGTTCCACTCCATGCGCTCGGCGAGCTGCCAGGGCGTGAGCGGGGTGGCGAGGAGGCCGAGGAGGCCGGTGAGGCGCTCCTCGTGGTGGTCGAGGAGCTCGCGGACCCGGCCGGCGGCGTCGGTGAAGGCGTACTGGTGGGCGGGGAGGACCTCGGCGACCCCGAGCCGGCCGACGCGTTCGAGGGAGTCGAGGTAGTCGCCGAGGGGGTCGGTGGCGGATGGGTGGCCCTGCTCGAACGGAGTGGAGAGCTCGGGGGAGTCGTCGGGGTCCTCGTACAGGCCGATGTGCGGGGAGATCTCCGGCAGCAGGTGGTCGCCGGAGAAGAGCCGGCCGTGGCCGGGCAGCCGGGAGGGGTGCTCCTCCTCCAGGTGCAGGCAGACGTGCCCGGGGGTGTGGCCGGGGGTCCAGATCGCGCGCAGCCGCCGCCCCGCCAGGTCGAGGAGTTCGCCGGGGACGATCTCCCGGTCGGGGAGGGCGGCGCGCAGGCCGGGCAGGGTCCGCGTCCGGCCGGAGGAGCGGGCGGCCCGCAGCGGGGCGATGTGGTCCTCGGGGGCGCCGACGGTGGTGAGTTTGCGGGCGAGGTAGTCGAACCAGGTGCCCGGTTCGGCCTCGCGGGTGCGGCGGACGACGGCCGTGTCGGCGGCGTGCATGGCGATCCACGCCCCGGACTCCTCGCGGACCCGGCCCGAGAGGCCGTGGTGGTCGGGGTGGTGGTGGGTGATGACGACCCCGTGGATCTCCCGCGCCGAGAGGCCCAAGGCGGTGAGCCCCGCGGTGAGTTCGGCCCAGGAGGCCGGGTCGTCCCAGCCGGTGTCGACGAGGACCGGACCGCGGCCGGTGTCGAGGACGTGGACCAGGGTGTGGCCCAGCGGATTGTCCGGGATGGGCACCCGCAGGGACCAGACGCCACCGCCGTGCTCGGTCACCTGAGTCATGAGCGTCCTCGTCTCTGCGCACCGGTACGACCATTGCCCACCATAACTAGAACTGGTATCAGTTCTGAAGCATCGTCAGGAACTCAGGGCAATTCCTTCGCCTCGGGAGGCAGCGGTCATGACCGAGCTTGTGCAGCACGGAAAGCTGTTCATCGGCGGGGAGTTGACCGATCCGCTCGGAAGCGGGCTCATCGAGGTGATCTCCCCGCACACCGAGCAGGTCATCGGCCGCGTCCCGCACGCCTCCGAGGCCGACGTCGACCGGGCCGTGGCCGCCGCCCGCCGGGCCTTCGACGAAGGGCCCTGGCCCCGGATGACGGTCGAGGAGCGGATCGCCGTCGTCACCCGCGTCAAGGACGCGATCGCCGCGCGGTACGAGGAGATCGCCCGCTCCATCAGCGCGCAGAACGGCTCCCCGTACTCCTGGTCCGTCCTCGCCCAGGCGCTCGGCGCCATGATGGTCTGGGACGCGGCGATCACCGTCGCGCGGGACTTCCCGTACGAGGAGCGGCGCGGTGGCGTCCTCGGGCCGCTGCTCGTGCGGCGTGAACCGGTCGGTGTCGTCGCGGCCGTAGTCCCTTGGAACGTGCCGCAGTTCACCGCCGCCGCCAAGCTGGGGCCCGCGCTGCTCGCCGGCTGCACGGTGATCCTCAAGCCCTCGCCGGAGACGCCCCTCGACGCGTACATCCTCGGTGAGATCGCCGCCGAGGCCGGGCTGCCCGAGGGGGTGCTGAGCATCCTGCCGGCGGGCCGTGAGGTCAGCGAGTACCTCGTCGGCCACCCCGGTGTCGACAAGGTCTCCTTCACCGGCTCGGTCGCCGCGGGCAAGCGGGTCATGGAGGTCGCCTCCCGCAACCTCACCCGCGTCACCCTCGAACTGGGCGGCAAGTCGGCCGCCGTGATCCTGCCCGACGCGGACCTGGCGACCGCCGTCGCCGGGATCGTCCCGGCCGCCTGGATGAACAACGGGCAGGCGTGCGTGGCCCAGACCCGCATCCTCGCGCCCCGCGCGGGGTACGAGGAGATCGCCGAGGCCCTCGCGGCGGCGGCCGGCGCGCTCGTCGTCGGCGACCCGCTCGATCCGGCCACCCAGGTCGGCCCGCTCGTCGCCCGGCGCCAGCAGCAGCGCTCCCTCGACTACATCGGCCTCGGCCAGGCGGAGGGCGCCAAGCTCCTCACCGGTGGCGGCCGCCCGGACGGCCTCGACCGGGGCTGGTACGTCGAGCCGACCCTCTTCGGCGACGTCGACAACTCCATGCGGATCGCCCGCGAGGAGATCTTCGGCCCCGTCATCTGCCTCCTGCCGTACGGGGACGAGGCCGAGGCGCTGCGGATCGCGAACGACTCCGACTTCGGGCTCAGCGGCAGCGTCTGGACCGGGGACGTGGAGCACGGCATCGACTTCGCGCGGGGCGTGCGCACCGGCACCTTCAACGTCAACACCTTCAGCCTCGACATGCTCGGCCCCTTCGGCGGCTACAAGAACTCGGGCCTGGGGCGGGAGTTCGGCCCCGAGGGCTTCGGCGAGTACCTGGAGCACAAGATGATCCACCTGCCGGCCGGATACGGGGACGCGTGATGGGTGACCGCTGGCACGTCGAGGTCGACCGGAGCGTCTGCATCGGCTCCGGCATGTGCGTCAACCACGCCCCGGACGGCTTCCGGTTGGACGCGGCCCGCCAGTCCCATCCGCGTGAACCGGAGACGGACGCGGGCGAACGCCTCCTCGCGGCGGCGGAGGGCTGCCCGGTGGAGGCCATCCTGATCACCCTGGCGGACGGCGGAGAGCCGGTGTTCCCGCCGGAGGACGACTGACCGCAGCCCGGTTCGCGCCGCCCTGCCGTTCCCACGTGCAAAACTAGGCCCTTGGTCACGGGGGCAAGGGGCCTTCGTGCGCGCGGATTTGGGAGTGTTGTGCGCAAGGCGATGTGGGCGGCCGCGGCCGCCGGTGTGGTGCTGCTCGTCGCGGGCTGTGGCAGCGAGGGCGGTACGGACAAGGGCGGCTCGTCCTCGGCCGGTTCGGCCACGACGGGCGGCTCCGGCGCGGGCGGTTCGAGCGAGGAGAAGCTGGACGCGGCCGCGGTCGAGAAGGCGATCGGCGACGCCGCGACCGGGGCCGGCTTCACGCGGGACGCCTCGGGCGAGGCCGTGCCGCCGGCGCTGAAGGACTGCATGGTCTCCTGGACGGCCGACGGCGAGAAGGCCACCGACCCCAAGAAGTCCTACGCGGACACGGTCGCCACCCTGACCGGCGGCGGCTGGAAGGAGGGGAACTCGGTCGACCAGATGGGCTCGCAGGTCAAGTCCCTGACGAACGGCACCTGGATGCTCCAGGCCAGCAACCACTCCGGGGGCCCGCTCAAGCTGGTGATGTTCGTGGCCACCGACGCCGGCCCGGAGTGCGAGGCGGTCCTGAAGGCGGAGAACGCCAAGCACACGAAGTCCTGACCGAGGCGGCGTCCGCGCTGCCCTCCTGACGGGGCCGCTCGCGTCCCCGCCGGGGGTGCGGGCGGCGTGGCCGGGGGCGGGCGGTGCCGCTCAGGCCGTCGTCTTCGGCGTCGGCTCCGGCGCCGTCAGGCCTATCAGCCGGCAGACCGTCTCGATGTCGATCTTCACCTGTGCGATCGAGGCGCGCCCGGACAGCCAGGTGATCAGCGCCGAGTGCCAGGTGTGCTCGATCACCCGGACCGCGGAGAGCTGGCTCGGCGTCGGGTGCTCCGCCCCCATCGCGTCCAGGATGATCGCGGTCGTCAGCCGGGAGACCGTGTCGACCTCGGGGCTCACGCTGCGGTCCGCGAAGGTCAGCGCCCGCACCATCGCGTCGGCCAGCTGCGGTTCCCGCTGGAGCGCCCGGAAGGCGCGCATCAGGGTCTCGGCGACGCGCTCCGCCGGGTCCGCGCCGGCGGGCGGCCGCTTCCGCAGCGTGGTGTGCATGTGCTGGAGCTGGTCCTGCATGGTCGCCACCAGCAGGTGGATCTTGGAGGGGAAGTAGCGGTAGAGGGTGCCGAGGGCGACCCCCGCCGCCTCGGCGACCTCCCGCATCTGCACGGCGTCGAAGCCGCCCCTGGCCGCGAGCTGGGCGCTGGCGTTCAGGATGCGGCGGCGGCGCGCCTCCTGGCGCTCCGTGAGGGGCGGCGACGCGGGTCTGTGGTCCGCTCTGTTGTCTGCGGTCATGAGGTCCCGTTCCGTGCGGTGGGGAGCGACAGTATGGCGGTGCGGCCGCCGTGGCGCGAATCACCCGTTCCGGCTCTCACCACGGAGCTACCTGCCGGTAGATTCTGTCCTCCTTGATCAGGCGGACGTTCAAGTCTGAAACTTGTTCTAGATTAGCGCGAGCGGTTACGCTCCGGCGAAACGCACGCTCGAAGGGGGTCGCGCATGACCGCTGAGGCCACAGAGGCAAGCCCCCGGCAGGGCGTCACCGCGGCCGGTGACATCCCCCGAGCTCTCGGCTCCGCTCGAACAGGGGGGACCCCCATGTTGCGGATCGCTCTTCTCACGTACAAGGGGAACCCGTTCTGCGGCGGTCAGGGCGTCTACGTCCGGCACCTCTCCCGCGAACTCACCCGCCTGGGTCACACCGTCGAGGTCATCGGCTCCCAGCCGTACCCGACGCTCGACGAGGGCGTGCCGCTCACCGAGATCGCCAGCCTCGACCTCTACCGCTCGCCGGACCCCTTCCGGACCCCGAAGCGCGAGGAGTACCGGGACTGGATCGACGCCCTCGAGGTCGCCACCATGTGGACCGGCGGCTTCCCCGAGCCGCTCACCTTCTCCCTGCGGGCCCGGCGCATGCTCGCCGCCCGCCGCGGCGACTTCGACGTCGTCCACGACAACCAGACCCTCGGCTACGGACTCCTCGGCGGCCCCCGCGCGATCGGCGCGCCCCTGGTCACCACGATCCACCACCCCATCACCGTCGACCGGCAGCTCGAACTCGACGCCGCCGCCGACTGGAAGCGCCGGGTCTCCGTCCGCCGCTGGTACGCGTTCACCGGCATGCAGAAGAAGGTCGCCCGCAGGCTGCCGTCCGTGCTGACCGTCTCCGGCACCTCCCGCCAGGAGATCGTCGAGCACCTCGGCGTCCGCGAGGACCGCATCAAGGTCGTCCACATCGGCGCCGACACCGACCTCTGGTCCCCGGACCCGTCCGTCGCCGAGGTCCCCGGCCGGATCGTCACCACCTCCAGCGCCGACGTCCCCCTCAAGGGCCTGATCCACCTGATCGAGGCGCTCGCCAAGCTCCGTACCGAGAACCCCGGCGCGCACCTCGTCGTCGTCGGCAGGCGCGCCGAGGACGGCCCGGTCGCCCAGGCCATCGAGCGGTACGGGCTCGACGGCGCCGTCGAGTTCGTCAAGGGCATCAGCGACGCGGAGCTCGTCGACCTCGTGCGGTCGGCGCAGGTCTCCTGCGTGCCGTCCCTGTACGAGGGGTTCTCACTGCCCGCGGCCGAGGCGATGGCCACCGGGACGGCGCTCGTCGCGACGACCGGTGGGGCGATTCCCGAGGTCGCCGGGGCCGACGGGGAGACGTGCCTGGCGGTGCCCCCGGGCGACGCCGGGGCGCTGGCCGCGGCTCTGGGACGGGTGCTCGGCGACCCCGAGCTGCGGGCGCGGCTCGGCGCCGCGGGCCGCGCGCGCGTGCTGGACCGGTTCACGTGGGCGCGTGCCGCGCAGGGGACGGCCGAGCTGTACCGCGAGGCCGTGGCCCGTCAGGGAGCCGGAGTCCGCCGGTGAGGACCCGCCCGGTGTACCGGGCACGACCCGGTGGACGGGTGGTGCCCGCCCGTTCCGCCCCGCGGCACGCCTGCCCACGACCCGGCGGCGGCACCCGCCCCCAACCCTCCGTCAACTCCGAAAGGCAGACCTCGTGCTGACCGTCGACTTCACTCGCTTCCCGCTCGCCCCCGGCGACCGCGTGCTCGATCTGGGCTGTGGTGCGGGCCGGCATGCCTTCGAGTGCTACCGGCGCGGCGCCCAGGTCGTGGCCCTCGACCAGAACGGCGAGGAGATCCGCGAGGTCGCCAAGTGGTTCGCGGCCATGAAGGAGGCCGGGGAGGCCCCCGCCGGCGCGACGGCCACCGCGATGGAGGGCGACGCGCTCAACCTGCCCTTCCCCGACGAGTCCTTCGACGTCGTCATCATCTCCGAGGTCATGGAGCACATCCCGGACGACAAGGGCGTGCTCGCCGAGATGGTCCGCGTCCTCAAGCCGGGCGGCCGGATCGCGATCACCGTGCCCCGGTACGGCCCCGAGAAGGTCTGCTGGGCGCTCTCCGACGCGTACCACGAGGTCGAGGGCGGCCACATCCGCATCTACAAGGCCGACGAGCTGCTCGCCAAGATCCGGCAGGCCGGCCTCAAGCCGTACGGCACCCACCACGCGCACGCGCTGCACTCGCCGTACTGGTGGCTGAAGTGCGCCTTCGGCGTCGACAACGACAAGGCGCTGCCGGTCCGCGCGTACCACAAGCTCCTCGTCTGGGACATCATGAAGAAGCCCGCTCTGACCCGGGTCGCCGAGCAGCTGCTCAACCCGGTCGTCGGCAAGAGCTTCGTGGCGTACGCGACCAAGCCCCACCTTCCGAAGGTCGACGCCAAGTGACGTTTCCCGAGCGGATCGCGGAGCACCTCGTCCTGCCCGGGGTGCTCACCGCCGAGCAGGCCGCCGAGACCGTGGCAGGGATACTCGCCGTGCAGCGCGAGGACGGCGCCATCCCCTGGTTCCGCGGCCACCACCTCGACCCGTGGGACCACACCGAGGCCGCCATGGCCCTGGACGCGGCCGGCGAGCACGAGGCCGCCACGCGCGCCTACGAGTGGCTCGCCCGGCACCAGAACGCCGACGGCTCCTGGTACGCGGCCTACCACGACGGCGACCCGGAGCAGGTGACCGACCGGAGCCGCGAGTCCAACTTCGTCGCGTACATCGCGGTCGGCGTCTGGCACCACTACCTCTCCACCGGCGACGACGCCTTCCTCGACCGGATGTGGCCCGTCGTCTACGCCGCCGTCGAGTTCGTCCTCGGACTCCAGCAGCCCGGCGGCCAGATCGGCTGGAAGCGCGAGGACAGCGGCGAGGCCGTCAACGACGCGCTGCTCACCGGCAGTTCCTCCATCTACCAGGCGCTGCGCTGCGCCCTCGCCGTCGCCGAGGCCCGCGAGGAGGCGCAGCCCGACTGGGAGCTGGCCGCCGGAGCCCTGGGCCACGCGATCCGCCGGCACCCCGAGCGCTTCCTCGACAAGTCCCGCTACTCGATGGACTGGTACTACCCGGTCCTGGGCGGCGCCGTCACCGGCCCCGAGGCGACCGCCCGGATCGCGGCCCGCTGGGACGACTTCGTCGTCCCCGGCCTCGGCGTCCGCTGCGTCGTCCCCAACCCGTGGGTCACGGGCGGCGAGAGCTGCGAACTCGCCCTCGCCCTCTGGGCGACGGGGGAGTCCGACCGGGCCCTCACGATCCTCCAGGACATCCAGCACCTGCGCGCCGGGAACGGCATGTACTGGACGGGGTACGTCTTCGAGGGCGCCACCGAGAGCGACAAGGCCATGTGGCCCGAGGAGCAGACCAGCTGGACCGCCGGCTCCCTCCTCCTCGCGGTCGCGGCCCTGGGCGGCGAGGAGGCGACCGTCGCCGTCTTCGGCGGCGAACGGCTCCCCACGGGTCTCGAACCGGACTGCTGCGGGACGTAGCCCCGGGAGGGGCCCGGCGGGGGCCCCGTACGGAGTCGTCCGGGTGGCGGGCGCGGCGGGCCCGGGTGAGGCTGGCGGCACTGTCGTCAGGGAGGTCCCCGTCGTGTCCGGAAGAGTCTCGCGCGGAGTCGTGGCGCTGCTGATGTCCTGCGCCCTGCTCCTGACCACCGCCGCCTGCAAGGACGACGACTCGAGCGCGAGCGCCGCCGCGACCCCCACGGCCTCCGCGAGCTTCGAGCAGCAGAAGCTGGCGAAGACGCGGTTCGTGGCCAACGCCGGTCTGGCCGCGGGCGCCACGTACCAGTGGATCGTGAAGCCGTACCGCGCGGGCACGTTCAAGAAGGGCGCCGACGGCCGGACCCTCGCCCTGGTGAAGGCGGGCCTCGCGGGCGCGTTCACGTACAACCGGCTCAAGGCGGCGGTGAACAACGCCAAGGGCGACCCGCTGCTCTCGAAGGCCGTCGCGCCGCTCTCCGCGGGGATCGAGTCGCTCAAGGACCTCGGGACCAAGCTCCGGAAGGGCGAGGCGGGCGCCGCGGACGTCGGCGCCTTCGAGAGCGTCATCAACAGCGTGAAGGACGCCGGCCGGAGCGCCGGTGCGAACGTCGTGGACAAGGTGCCCAGCGCCTCACAACTCAGTGGCTGAACCTATGAGTTGAGCTCCGCCAGGAGGCGGAGTGTGGCGGGGTCCGGAGCCGTGACCAGGAGGTCCGTCACCGGACCCCGCCGCCATGCCTCCAGGCGCCCGGCGATCCGCCTCCGGGGGCCGACGAGCGAGATCTCGTCCGCGAAGGCGTCCGGTACGGCGAGCACGGCCTCCTCACGCCGGCCCGCCGCGAACAGCTCCTGGATCCGGCGGGCCTCCTTCTCGTACCCCATGCGCCCCATCAGGTCGGCGTGGAAGTTGCGGGCCGTGTGCCCCATGCCGCCGATGTAGAAGCCGAGCATCGCCTTGACCGGGAGCAGCCCGACCGCCACGTCCTCGCAGAGCCGCGCCCGGACCATGGGGGCGACGAGGAAGCCCTCGGGAAGCGTGTCCGGCAGGGCGTACACCTCGGCCCAGCGATCGGGCGTCCAGTAGAGAGGAAGCCAGCCGTCGGCGATGGCGAGGGTCTGCGCGATGTTCCTGGGGCCCTCGGCGCCGAGCAGGACGGGGACGTCGGCCCGCAGCGGGTGCGTGATCGGCTTGAGGGCCTTGCCGAGGCCGGTGCCGTCCGGGCCGCTGTACGGGTGGGAGTGGTGGCGTCCGTCGAGCCGGACGGGGGTCTCGCGCCGCAGCACCTGCCGGACCACGTCCACGTACTCACGGGTCGCGGTCAGCGGGGAACGGGGGAAGGGGCGCCCGTACCAGCCCTCGACGACCTGCGGCCCCGACAGGCCGAGGCCGAGCAGGACGCGGCCGCCGGAGAGGTGGTCGAGCGTGAGCGCGTGCATCGCGGTCGTGGTGGGAGCGCGGGCGGCCATCTGCGCGACGGCGGTGCCCAGCCTGACGCGGCTGGTGTGCGCGGCGATCCAGGTCAGCGCGGTGAAGGCGTCGGAGCCCCAGGCCTCGGCGGTCCACACGGAGTCGTAGCCCAGCCGCTCGGCCTCGCGGGCGAGCTCGAGATGGGCGGGGGAGGGGCCGCGGCCCCAGTAGCCGAGAGCGAGACCGAGCCGCATGCCCCACATCCTCTCTGACGCATCGTCAGGTAAGCGCTGCGGGGACTGTACGGCAACGGCCCCCCGCCCGGAAGGGATCCGGGCGGGGGGCCGTTCGCGGGAGGGGCGTCAGCCGCGCTGGATGCCCGTGGTGTCCTGGAGGACGCCGCG
Organism: Streptomyces sp. NPDC034084; assembly: GCF_055575535.1. NCBI lineage: Bacteria > Bacillati > Actinomycetota > Actinomycetes > Kitasatosporales > Streptomycetaceae > Streptomyces > Streptomyces sp. NPDC034084. The sequence continues at coordinate 563,694 of NZ_JBVISK010000001.1, read as the reverse complement.
GCGGCCGTCCTGCGTCTGGGCCACCAGGGCCTGGCCGCGCTGCTCGACCGCGAGGTACCAGGTCCCCGGGGCCAGCTCGGCGATCGGCGCCTGCGAGCCGTCCTCCGCGTACAGCGGGCGCGCGACCGGGACCGCGAACCAGAACGGCGCGAAGTCCGAGGCCGGCTGCGGGGCCGGGGCGGCCGCCTGCGGCTCGGGCTGCTGAGCGGCCTGCGGCTGCGGGGCGGCGGCCTGCGCGCCGAACGAGTGGCCGGCACCCTGCGAGGGGTCCTGCGGCCCGCCGTACTGCGGCTGCTGCGCGCCCGGGTAGCCGTAGCCGCCGGGGACGCTCGGCTGACCCGGGTGGCCGTGCTGCACGCCGTACGGCTGGGGGGTCTGCGGCGCGGGCGCGCCGACGAGCGGGGCCTTGAGGGCCGGGACCAGCGGACCGGCGACGGCGGCACCGGCCAGGACGAGAGCGGCGATGAGACCGAGGATCAGGCCCGCGCCGGCGTTCTCCGACTCGAAGATCCACATGAGGAGGGTCCAGGCGGACGCGATGGTGAACGCGGCGCCGACCTGGCCGAGTTCCAGGCCGGCCACCTTGCGCTGCGCCGGCAGGGCGCGGGCGGCGATGACGAGGGCGGCGCCGGCGATGCCGAGGAAGAAGGAGCCCCAGCCGAGGTACGAGATCTCCCACGAGTTCGTGGTGGGGATCTGGTCGCAGATGTCGTCGGCGGCCTTGCAGCCGGAGATGTCGAGGAACGAGGCGATGAACAGCACCACCGCTGCACCGATCAGCACGCCATCGCCTCGGGTGAGGGAGCGGATATTCACGTAAGAGTCCTTCGTCGGGTCGTCGGTCGTCGCGTCGGGGTGGCGCTCGGGTTCGTGGCGCCCGGGTTCATGGCACGGGGCGGCCCCATCGTACGGAGCGAATCTATCGCCCGCGGGTTCTACCCCTTGAGGTAGGTCGCGATGCCGTCCGCCAGTCCCTGCGCCGCCTTCTGCCGCCATGTCGACGACGTGAGCAGCTGGGCGTCCTTCGGATCACGCATATTGCCGCATTCGACGAAGACCTTGGGCACGGTCGAGAGATTGAGGCCGCCGAGATCGTCCCGTACGTCCAACCCCGTACCGGAACCGATGTAGTTGGCGGGTGACGTGCCGGTGGCGCGGACGAACCGGTCCGCGATCCGCTCGCCGAGGGCGCGGGAGGGGGCGACGATCCGCGTGGTGTCGGCGGAGCCCGCCCGTACCTTCGCGGGCAGGATCACGTGGAAGCCGCGGTGGCCGGCGGCCGAACCGTCCGCGTGGACGGAGACGACGGCGTCGGCACGGGCGGCGTTGCCGATCCTGGCCCGCTCGTCGATGCAGGGGCCCCAGGGGCGGTCGCCGTCGTGGGTGAAGACCACCCGGGCGCCGCGCGCGGTGAGGAGGTCCCGAAGCCGGTGGGAGACGTCGAGGGTGAACGAGGCCTCGGTGTACCCGGCGTTGGTGGAGGTGCCGGTGGTGTCGCACTCCTTGCGGTTCGTCCCGATATCGACCTTCTGGTTGATTTCCGTGGAGTGGCGGAAATTTCCGGAGTTGTGGCCGGGGTCGATGACGACGGTCCTGCCCGCGAGCGGGCGGCCCGCCTGGGACTGGACCGGCGAGCGGGTCGGCCGGGGGGTGGCGGAGGGCGGGGCGACCGGCGGCCGGGACGCCGTCCCGCTCTCACCCTGGGGCGCCGCCTGGCTCCCCTGGGACGTCTGGGACGCAGGGGCCTTGCCTGACGGTGGTGAGGCCGGGGAGGCCGCGCATCCCGCGAGCACGGCGCAGCAGCCCGTGGCGGCGAGAGCGAGGACGAGGGGGCGGCGGGCGGTGTTCCGGTGGTCGTACGGCACCCCGCGACTTTAGGCCCTGTGCGGGGTGAAATGCCGCAGCGGGTACGTCGCAGCTTGGTCACCGGCCTCGCGGAACGGTGGACGCGTGTGAGCGAACCGTGAAGGGTAGGTGGGAAGAGGCGACGGTGGGGTGACACCGCGCATGGACCCACGAGGGGGAACCGTGGTGGGGGAAGAACCGAACGACGCACGTCCCGAGCCGAACGACGCACGTCCGGAGCCGAAGGACAGACCTCCGGGCGACGGCCTGAACCAGCAGAACGAGGCGGCCTCCGGAACACCTTCCGACGCGGGGGTGCCTTCCGGGGCGACTTCCGGGGGGTCTGCGGGGGCGCCGGAGCCGCCCTGGGCAGCTCCGGCCTCCACTCCTGCTCCAGCGCCGGCTCCGTCGGCCCCGGACGTCCCCGCCGCCTCCGGCGCGGGAACGCCCACGCTCGCCTTCGGCCCGCCGCCCGGCGCGGGGACCGAGGCCGCTCCTCCGGCGCCCGCGGCGACTCCGCTCGCCGCCGCGGCGGCCACGCCGTCCGGTGCTCCGTCGGGTCCGGCGGCCGGTGCCGGTCCGGGCCCGGCGGCCGGCCCCGGTCCCGCGCCCGCGCCCGGCTGGGCCGGTGCCGGGACCGTGCCGCCGCCGCCCGGCGCCCCGCCCGGCTTCGGTCCGCCGCCCGGCTACGGCCCGCCCGGTTACGGACCGCCGCCCGGGTACGGTGCCCAGCCGCCCGCGCAGCCCCCCGGCGAAGCGAACCCGGCGCAGGCCGCCATGATCGGCCTGCTCAACCTCTCCTGTCTGGGCCTCGGATACGTGCTGCTGCGGAACTGGATCGGCGCGGCGCTCTGCTGGCTCGCCACCGCCGCCCTGCTCGTGGCCGCGCTCCCCGCCGACGTCGACGGCGTGCCCTTCGGGCTCCTCGTCGGCTACGGCGTCTTCCTGCTCGCCGTCGCCGCCGACGGCGCCCGGCGCGGACTGCGGGCCACCCTCCGGATCGGCGCCTCCTTCCGGCGCCTGGCGCTGCCGCTCGCCCTCGTGCTGCTCGCCGTGCCCGCGGGCGGCTCCCTCGCGTACGGCGCGGCCCGCGACGAGGCGAAGGAGCAGGCGCTGCTCGAACGGCTCGCTGCGGCGGACGCGCAGGTGAAGTCCGCCGACGGCCTCGCCTTCGACAAGGCGGAGCCGACCCTCCGCAAGGCGCTCGACACCTATGAGGACCTCGGCACGCAGCACGCGGGCTCGCGGGCCGGGAAGCTCGTCCCCGACCGCCTCGACGCGTACTACAAGACGGTCTCCGCCCCGTACGAGAAGAAGGAGTACTGCGCGGCCGTCCCGCCGCTCAAGCACCTGCGGGAGCTGCCCGCCACGGTGGACAAGGAGCTGCTCGGCTCCCGGCCCGCCAAGACCGACGAGCCGCTGGCCGAGTCGCTCTACGCCTGCGGCACGGCGGCGCTGGGCGTGCAGACGGCGAACCCGCCGGCGAGCGAGAGCCTCAACGAGCTCCTCGACACCTTCCCGGAATCGTCCCAGGCGGCCCGCGTCGAACCGGCCGTCCGCGCGGCGATCAAGACCCGGACGACGGCTCTCGCCGGCGCGGAGCCCTGCGACGCCACGGAGGAGCTGCGCGCGCTCCGCTCCTCCCTCGACAACATGCCGGACCCGTCCTTCCAGGCCGCCTCGAAGGAGGTGGCGGACGGGGTCCAGAAGGGCGACTTCGCCTGCGGGACCGACCAGTTCAAGGACAAGGAGTTCGCCACCGCGGCCACGACCATGACCGAGTACGCCCAGACGTACCCGAACAGCCCGCAGGCCGCCCACGCCCGCTCGATCGCCATCGCCGCCGAGATCGCCGAGGAGGAGCCCGCCGCCGGCAGGAGCCTGCCCCCGGCCGACGTCCCCGGCGGCACCCGGATGGTCATGGTGGTCAGCAACGACGGCCCCGGTGAGGTCGAGCTGCTCTACACGGGCCCCATGACCGGCAAGGTCACCCTCAAGGCGTGCGGGACCTGCACGAAGTACAAGACGCCGCTGCTCGTGAACTCCCCGAAGATCAAGGCCTGCACGGGCCCGTCTTCGAAGTACCCGAAGGCGACCCTGCTGCTGCCCGCCGGCGACTACCACTTCCTCCAGAAGCGGGCGGCCACCCGCACCTCGACGGCGGGCGACACCAAGTCGAGCAAGACGAAGATCGAACCGGGCTACAGCTACACCAACTGCCTGTACGTGACCTCGCTGTTCTGAGCCGTCACGCCCCCCGCGCCGCCGACCCGTCAGCGGCGGCGCAGGACCCGCAGCGAGTCGGTGACCGAGACCTCCTCGAAGTCACCGGACTCCAGGGCACGGAGGTAGATCCGGTACGGGGCCTGGCCGCCGTCCTCCGGGTTCGGGAAGACGTCGTGGATGACGAGCAGGCCCCCGGGGGCGACCTTGGGGGCCCAGCCCTCGTAGTCGTTCGTGGCGTGCTCGTCGGTGTGCCCGCCGTCGACGAACACGAGCCCGAGCTGCCCGCCCCACACCCGCGCGACCTGCGGCGACCGCCCGACCACGGCGATCACGTACTCCTCGAGGCCCGCCCTGCGCAGGGTCCGGCGGAAGGTCGGCAGGGTGTCCATGAGCCCCACCTCCGGGTCGACCACGCTCGCGTCGTGGTACTCCCAGCCCGGCTGCTGCTCCTCGCTGCCCCGGTGGTGGTCCACGGTCACCGCGACCGTCCCCGCCCGCCGGGCCACATCGGCGAGCAGGATCGTCGACCGCCCGCAGTACGTCCCGACCTCGAGCAGCGGCAGCCCGAGCTCGGCGGCCTCGACGGCCGCCCCGTACAGCGCGAGCCCCTCCCCGACGGGCATGAACCCCTTCGCGGCCTCGAAGGCGGCAAGGATCTCGGGCGAGGGCTCGGACATGGTGACTCCTACTGGCGGGTACGCGGTTACGGGCGCCATGGTGCCCTATGCGCCCCAGGTGAACCACACCGTCTTCCCCTCGGCCGCCCCGTCGCCCCCACCGGTCCGTCACGAGTGCCGTCCTCGCCCTGTGGAGCCGCGCAGCGCGGCGACCTCTCCGGTGAGCGGATCTCCGTTCCGCGTAACGAACTTCGAGGCCGACTCTTGCCGAGCGATGTTTACTCGGGGTTAAGTAGCGTCGCGCGCGTCTCGGGACCGACCATCCCGTCGTGACGCGCGCTACGTCATCGGCGGTCGGGGGGACAGCACCGCCACGGGGAAGGGCGGCATCGCCACGTCGTGATGCCGGTTCGCTGTGAACGTCGCCCAGGTCACCCCTGCCTGCCCTCGTTCCCTGTGAAGGATGCCTTCCTTGCGGTTCAAACCGGGGTTGTTCCACTCCCGACCACGCTCGTCCACCACCCTCACCACCCGTCTCACCACGGCCGTCACGTCCGTCGCGGCCCTGGCCGTCCTCGGCGGCCTGGCCGTCCCGCCCGACCTGGCCGCGCTGAGCGCCGCCCGGAACGCGGCGCCGGACATGGCGCCGGTGGCCGACTCGTACGACGGCTACGACGCCAGGACGGCCCAGCAGCTGCGCGAGGACCAGTGCATGGGCACCGAGGCCCTGCGCATGGGCGGGCCCAATCTGTACGCCCTCGCGCAGGGCGCCCTCGTACTGCCGCCCGACCAGCTTCACGAGAAGCTCAAGCGGAACATGTACGACGACAAGACCCCGCTGCACGCGGCCTGGAACGCGGACGACGCTCTCGGGGACCAGTGGATCGACAAGGTCCAGAAGCAGGGGTACGCCTGGTCCAGCGCCACCAGCGGCCTGGAGTCCTACCCCGGCGCGCCGAAGGACCCCGGCAAGATCTTCGACCGGACCGGGCTGCTCCCGTGGCTGTACCAGGGGTACTCGGCCCCGCTCAACGTGTTCAACCCCTTCTACGACTCCTCGCCCACCGCCGACGACGAGACGAAGGCCGCCGCGCTCGCGATCGGCGACCCGCTCTACACCAGCGGCGGGACGCCGCAGGAGCAGGAGGCGTGGGCGCTGTGGAAGAAGAACTCCGGAAAGATCGAGCCCAACCAGCTCTTCGTGCCCCGGGTGTTCGCCGATGACGCCCGCATCTTCCTCGCCTCCGGCGGCTTTCCCCGTACGGCTCCGCAGCCGGACAGCCCCGAGTTCCGGATCGCGGTCGAGGACCTGAAGGCCCGCTTCGGGGCCTGCGCCTGGCACGACCCGATCGACCCGAACAAGGTCCTCGGCAAGGAGGTGGCGCAGGCGGCGGCCGAGTGGCAGCAGGAGATCAGTGGCCAGACCGCGCAGCGGCAGCAGATCCTGACCGCCGGCAAGGACGCCACGAAGGCGCTGCAGGACGGCACCTACGCCCTCAGCATGCTCCTCGGCCAGTCGTGGCTCGCCGACTACTACACCCGCTGGCAGGACCATTGGGCCCCCGGCGGCGTGGGCTGGATCGGTGACAGCCCCACGGTGATCGAGGTGCCGGGCGCGCCGGGCATGTGCCTGGACGTCCAGGGCGGCGGCAAGACCAACGGCACGCCGGTCCAGATCTACACCTGCAACGGCGGCGCCGCGCAGCAGTGGACGCTGGAGGGCGGCGAGGAGGACCTGCACCTCCGCAACGTCAACTCGTTCAAGTGCCTGGACGTGGCCGGGAACGCGTCGGCCAACGGTACGAAGATCCAGATCACGGACTGCTACAGCACCAAGGGGCAGTCGTGGAAGGGCGACGTCCGTGCCGCCTCGCCCCTGAAGAGCCTGACCACCGGCAAGTGCCTGGACCTCGGCGCGTTCACCAAGAGCACGGACGCGCGGCTGTGGGACTGCAAGGGCACCAGCGCGCAGAAGTTCCTGGTCAAGCCGTCCGGACACAAGGGCACCGACAGCCTGTCCTACCCGGACAAGGCGCAGTTCGACAGGGCGAAGAAGGGCCTCACCGACGCCCAGGCGGCGGCGAAGACCCACCTGGCCACCGTCAGGGCCCAGCTGGAGAGCGCCAAGAAGTCGGCCGTCTCCTCCGACGCGGCCGTGCAGGCCGCGTACGGCATCGCGGACGCCGCCGGCGCCCCGCGCGGCCGGGGTCTCCTGGTCGGCCAGCAGAAGGCGCAGGTCATCAAGGGGGCCGTCGCCGCGCTCACGGCCATGGTGAAGGCCGGTGAGACCGCCGAGGCCGCCACCAGGGCCGCCGCGGGTGACAGCGCGACCATCACGCAGCGCGCCCTCGCCCAGACCGCGCAGGTCAACGCCGAGTTCCGCAAGGAGGCGGCGCACACCGCCGCGTTGCAGGCGAAGGCCGCGGCCGACGGCGCCAAACTGCACCGCGACAACGCGAAGAAGGACAAGGAGACGGCGGAGGCCAAGCTCACCGTCGCTCTTAAGGCCGAGGGCGACGCCAAGGCGGCCGCCGCCGACGCCCACGCCAAGCGTCTCGCGGCCGAGTCCGAGGAGGCCAAGGCGAAGGCGGAGAAGGACACCGCCGCCGTCAAGCAGAACGAAGCGGCCCAGCACAAGCAGACCGCCCAGACCGAGGCGGCGAACGCCCAGGACGCCAAGGAGAAGGCCGAGGCCGCCGAGCAGACCGCCGTCGCGCGCAAGAACGACGCCGTCAAGGCGCGTGACAACGCCCGCGACCTCAACGCCGACGCGTGGGACGCCGCTCAGAAGGCGGACGCGGCCCGCGCCAAGGCGGACGCCAAGAAGGCGTACGCGCAGGCCCACGAGGCCGACGACAACGCCCAGGAGTCCAGGGCGGCGGCGGACGCGGCCGACGCGCACGCGAACGACGCCGAGGCCGCCGCGGGCCGGGCCCGTACCGCGGCGGACGCCGCGAGCCGGGCGGCGGCCGAGGCGGATGCCGCGGCCACGCGCGCAGAGGCGGCCGCCAAGCGGTCCCGCGCGAACGCGGACGCCGCCCAGGCCGCCAAGCTGAAGGCCGACGCCGCGGTGAAGACCGCGACCAGCGCCGCCGCCGACGCCATCGAAGCCTCCGGGCACGCCGCCGAGGAGGCCAAGGCCGCCGTCAGGCTGGCGGAGGAGGCGGAGAAGCTGGCCAAGACCGCCAAGACCCAGGCGGACGAGGCCAACAAGCAGGCCGCCAAGGCCCTCGCCGCCGCCGCGAAGGCGGCGGGCTTCGCGTACGTCACCGCGCAGGCCGCGGCCGACGCCGGCAACGCCGCCGTACAGGTCGCCAAGCCCGCCAACGACGCGATCCAGCTCGGCTCGCCCTACGCCGCCACCGACTCGGCCGCCGGCCTGGTCGTCCTGACCGGGCAGGCGTCCAAGACGATCGCCGACCAGCAGAAGGCCGTCGCCGACGCCCACGCCAAGAACGCGCAGGCCGAGGCCGCCGCCGCGAAGAACATCGCCGACCAGGCGACCGGCGACGCGAAGCTCGCCTACCAGTACGCGGCCGACGCCGCCGGACACGCGGCCGACGCCCGCACCTACTCCAAGGAGGCCCTCGGCTACGCGGCCGACGCCGCCGTGGCCGCCTCGAAGGCCGCCGCGTCCCTGGCCCGCACCGTCGAGTACGACCGCAAGGCCGCCGAGGACGCCGCCGCCGCCGACAAGGCCGCCGGCCGTGCCGAAGGCTACGCCCGCCAGGCTCGCGACTCCGCCGACCAGGCCGCCCTCGACGCCCAGGCCGCCCGCGACGCCGCCGCCGCGGCCGAGCAGTCCGCCAAGGACGCCCGCGCCGCCGCCGACCGCGCCGCCACCGCCGCCACCGAAGCCGAACAGGCCGCCAAGGACGCGCTGAAGTACGCCCAGGACGCGCAGAAGGCCGTCGACGAAGCGGTGCGCAACGCCGCGGACAAGCAGGTCTCGACCGGTGCGGGAACCGGAGTCGGCGGCACGTGGTACGTCGTCGACGAGGACAGCATCGAGATCACCGACGCCAAGCAGCACGAGCCCTGCGTGATCACCATCGGCTTCGAGGGCTGCACCACCACCTTCACGGTCACCTTCAGCGCGGTGGTCGACTTCTTCCTCTGCACCGATCCCGCGGTGGCGGCAGGCGCCGGCAGCTGCTCGAGGGCGGACACCCTGCTCATCGAGAGCAAGCGGATCCCCGGCCTGAAGAAGGACGTCACCCGGTACTTCTCCAAGCTGGAGCTCATTCAGGAGACCCTCACCTACAAGCTCATCAAGGCGGTCCTCGTCCAGGACTTCGTCGACTGCTGGCACGGCAGCATCAGCGGCTGCGCCTGGGCGGCGAGCAACTTCATCCCCGGCAAGGCGTTCGGCAAGGTCTTCGAGGGGATCCGGGCCCTCGACGCCGCCATGAAGACCGGCGTCGGCGTCCGGGACGCGTTCAAGGCCCTCCAGACCCTCGACCTGGACCCCGGAACCATCGCCAAGCTCAACTCCCTCGTCAACGCCGAAGAAGCCCTGTTCACCGCCTGCAAGGTGAACAGCTTCCCCGGGACCACCCGGGTGCTGATGGCCGACGGCTCCCAGCGGCCCATCAGCCAGGTCGGGGTGGGAGACCTCGTCAAGGCCACGGACCCGGCGACCGGCCGGATGGAGGCCCGACGGGTCACCGACACCTTCGCGCACGACACGCGGCGCCTGGTGGACATCACCGTCGCCGGCGGAGGGAAACTGGCCAGCACCGCCGGCCACAAGTTCTACGTGGTGGAGCACGGCTGGACACGGGTCTCCGACCTGCGCGTCGGTGACCGCCTGCGCACTCCCGACGGCTCCGTCCGCGCGGTGACCGCTCTCCTGGACCGTTCGGGTCTGGCGCCGCGTACGGTCCACGACCTCACGGTCGACGACCTGCACACGTTCTTCGTGCTGGCGGGCGTCACCCCGGTCCTCGTCCACAACTGCAACGTCGCCCTGGGGTGGCAGCGGGGCGGCGCGCTCGACGAGTGGGCCAGGGCGAACAAGTTCGCCACGTTCTCCCTCGCGTCCCCGAGCGACTTCGCCCAGATCGTGGAGAAGGCGGTCGCCGACCCGAAGGTGATCCTGCACATCAACATGACGGGGCTGAGCCAGCACGGAACCTTCGTGGAGGCCGCTCAGCGGGGCCTGACGTACGGTGAGGCCGGAAAGGCCACGGACTACGAGATGTCCATGATCGCGAGGGCTCTCGTCAACGGCCAGCGCCCGTGGAACTCGATCAAGTTCTACTCGCCGACGGGGCCGAACGGGGCCATGGAGCTGGTTCCCCCGACGAACATGCCGGACCTGTCGGTGCTGAAGGGGGACATGCCCCCGGTGAAGGGCTCGATCATCGGATACTGCCACTGCTGAGGAGGTGGACATGGACGCCCACAAGGAGGAAGACCTGTACCCGGACGTGACCGCGTCGGGCGGCCTCGTACCGGCCCTGCGGCAGGCGGCGGAGCTGCGCGGCCTCGACATCGGCCTGCCGCCCTGGGCCACCGACGCCGTCGGCATCGACACGACGAGAGGCTCTCTGTCGGTCACCACCGCGACCGGGGAGCGCCTGTTCCGGCTGCGTACGTACATCCCCGATTTCGGCTGGGACATCGGTTCCACGGACGATCTCGGAACGCTCGTGGAGGCGATCGCCGCATGGCGTGAGGGCGTGCCGATCGACGAGTTGAAGGAGAGGTTCGCCTTCCTGGACCTCGACGAGTTCACCGGGGCGCTCGAAGCCGGAGAGCCCACCTCCTCGCAGTGGGCGACCCTCCTGTCGTCCGAGTACTACCAGGGGCAGCGGAGCCTTCTGCGCCGCCTCCACGCGGACGAGGTGCTGCGGAACGCGTTCCCGACGATGACGCACCGCACCGTCCGCCTGCAGGTGGACCCGATGCACTGGATGAGCCGTCAGGTTCTGGTGCACGAACCGGACGAGGGCCGCTACGAGGTCAGGCATGTCGGGGCGCCGGGAGCGGACTGGACCGAGGTGCCGAGCGACGACCTGATCGCCCATCTGCGAGCCGCACTGTACGACCGGTCACCGTGACGGCTCGATGAAACCGAAGCCCCGCCGGGCGACCGGCGGGGCTTCTCCGCTCTCCGGTGCCTGCCAGGCCTCCGGGAATCGTGGCAGGCACCAACTGGGAATCAGTCGCCGATGCCGAGGTCGGTGCGCATGGCCTTCTTCATCGCCCCCAGGTACGGCCAGACGTCCTGATGCAGTTCGTCCTCCATGACCGCCAGTTCGGCCGCGTACGCGGAGGGCTCCGCCGCGTACCCCTTGAGCCTTCCGTAGGCGCCGTTGAGGCGTTTCTTCGCCGTGCTGGAGGCGCGCGACACCGGGTCGGGGACGATCATCTGGGACTCCGAGTAGCTGTCCCGGTAGGCCGCTCTGGCCACCTCCAGGTCTTCCAGGGAGGCGACGGCGTCCTCGCCGCGCCGCAGGGCGTGGAGATGGTTGGTCATCGCCGTGAGGTACTGGCGCGCGGCGGTGTTCAGCGCGATGTAGCAGGCGCGTCGGCGTTCCAGGCTCTCGCGCCGGGCTTGCCGCGTCTGCTCCGCCCGGAGCTGTTCCTCGGCGTGAGCGCGTTCCTCGCGCCGCTGCTCGGCGGCGGCCCGAAGCTCCATGCGCTTCGTGCGGTCCGCACGGTTCTGCGTCAGCAGCGCGGCCCCCAGCGTTCCCGCCACGCCGACCACCGCGATCAGCAGTGCCGTCAGGCTTCCTCCCATGTCGCCCCCTGTGTGCGGTTCGGTCTCCGCGACGATGCTGTCACAGCGCCGGCAGCAGGACCCGGGGCAATCCGGTTTCTGACCTTCCGTCAGAATGGAACGTGTTCTAGCCTGCGCCCCATGGGCATCGCCATCACGCACGAACAGCGGGAGCTCGCCCGATCCGTCCGGGGCTGGCTCGCCCGCGCCGTACCCCCCGGGGAGGTCCGCAAGCACCTGGACGTCCCCGGCACCGCCACCGGGCGGCCCTCGTACTGGGACGGCGCCGCCGAGCAGGGGCTCCTCGGGCTGCACCTTCCCGAGGAGTACGGCGGCGGGGGCGGCGGTCTCGGGGACCTCGTCGTCGTTCTGGAGGAGGCCGCGCGAGCCCTGCTGCCCGGGCCCTGTCTGCCCTCCGGACTCGCCGCCGAACTCCTCCACCGGTGCGGGCGGCACGAGGAGGCGGGCGCGCTCGCGCGGGGAGAGCGGATCGGGGCCGTCGCCCTCGGCGGCACCGGCACCCTCACCGCCGTCCGCACCGCGAGCGGATACCTCCTCGACGGCACCGCGCCCCCCGTCCTCGGCGGCGCCCAGGCCGACCTGGTGCTCCTCCGGGCCGCCACCGCCGACGGCTCCGTCTGGATCGCCGCCGCCACCGAGAGCCTCGCCGTCCGCCCGCACGAGAGCGCCGACCCCACCCGGCCCACCGCCGAGGTCACCGCACGGGCCCTCCGCGTCCCCATCGACCGCGGTCTCGACCTCGACACCGCCCTCGTCCATGACCTCGCCGCCGTCCTCTTCGCCGCCGACGCCTGCGGCACCGCCGCCCGCGCCGTCGAGACCGCCGCCGAACACGCCCGCACCCGCGAACAGTTCGGCCGCCCCATCGGACAGTTCCAGGGCGTCAAACACCTCTGCGCCGACATGCTCGTCCGGCTCGAACAGGCCCGCGCCCTCACCTGGGACGCCGCCCGCGCGGCCGACGACGCCCGCGCCGGCCACGACGAGGCCCGCTCCCTCACCGCCGCGCTCGCCGTCGCCACCGCCCTCGACAGCGCCTACACCTGTGCCAAGGACTGCATCCAGATCCTCGGCGGCACCGGTTTCACCTGGGAGCACGACACCCACCTGCTGCTGCGCCGCGCGGTCGTCGCCCGCCAGCTCCTCGGCACCGGCGACCACCACCGGCTCGCCGCCCTCCGGCACGCCGCCGCCGGTGTCCGGCGCGGCCTCCGCCTGGACCTGCCGCCCGAGGCCGACGTCTACCGCCGCGAGGCCCGCGAGGCCCTCGCCCCCGCCGTCGGGCTCGACCCGGCCGCCGCCCGGCGCGTCCTCGCCCCCACCGGTCACGCGGCCCCGCACCTCCCGGAGCCGTACGGGCTCGGCGCGGGCCCCCTCCAGCAGCTCGCCGTCCAGAAGGAGCTGGACGAGGCCGGGATCACCGTCGCCGGGCTCGGCATCGCCACCTGGGTCGTGCCGTCCCTCCTCGCCCACGGCACCCCCGCCCAGCAGGCCGAGCACCTCGGCCCGACCCTGCGCGGCGAACGCCTCTGGTGCCAGCTCTTCTCCGAGCCCGAAGCGGGCTCCGACCTCGCCTCCCTCCGCACCCGCGCCGAGCGCACGGAGGACGGGCGCTGGCGGATCAACGGGCAGAAGGTGTGGACGAGCGCCGCCCAGTGGGCCCATCACGGCATCCTGCTCGCCCGCACCGACCCCACCGCCCCCAAGCACCAGGGGCTCACCTACTTCCTCGTCGACATGCGCAACACCCCCGGGATCGACATCCGGCCGCTCAAGGAGATCACCGGGGACTCCCTCTTCAACGAGGTCTGGTTCGACGACGCCCTCCTCCCCGCCGACGCCGTCGTCGGCGAGGTGAACGACGGCTGGCGGGTCGCCCGCAACACCCTCGGCAACGAACGCGTCCACATGGCCGACCAGGTCGCCTTCGACACCGGCCTCGAAGCGCTCATCGAACGGGCCGGGACGGTCGACGGCTCCGTACGCGCACGGATCGGAGCACTGCTCGCCGAGGCGCACGCACTCGCGTGCATCGGCCTGCGCACCACCCTGCTCCAGGTCTCCGGTCTCGAACCCGGCGCGGGCGCCAGCGTCCGCAAACTCGTCCAGACACTCCACCAGCAGAAACTCGCCGAACTCGGCCTCGAACTCCTCGGCCCCGAGGGCGCCGTGCGCGAGGGTCCCGGCGAGCGGGCCGTCCACGGCCTGCTCATGTCCCGCTGCCTCACCATCGCGGGCGGCACCACGCAGGTCCAGCTCAACGTCGTCGCCGAGCGCCTGCTCGGCCTCCCGAAGGACTGAGGGGAAACTCGTATGGGCAAGGCGTACGTCGTCGGCGTGGGGATGACGAGGTTCGAGAAGCCGGAGACCCGGGACTGGCAGTACTGGGACATGGCCCGGGAGGCGGGCACCGCGGCCCTCACCGACGCGGGCGTCCCCTACGCGCGCGTGGAACAGGCCGCCGTCGGCTACTGCTTCCAGGCCTCCACCGCCGGCCAGCGCGCCGTGTACGAGCTGGGGCTCACCGGCATCCCCGTCTACAACCTCAACAACAACTGCGCGACCGGCTCCACCGCCCTCATGACCGCCCGGCAGTTCGTCGAGGGCGGCATCGCCGACTGCGTCCTCGCCCTCGGCTTCGAGAAGATGAGCCGGGGTTCCCTGGGCGGCGGCGCCGGTGACTTCGCGAGTTCCCCCGTCGCCCGGCACTACGGGATCATGGCCGCCCGTCACGGCTTCGAGGCCGGTCCCCCCACCGCCCAGATCTTCGGCAACGCCGCCCGGGAGCACATGGAGCGGTACGGGACGACCGAGGCGCAGCTCGCGGCCGTCGGCGCCAAGAACCACCAGCACTCGGTGAACAACCCGAACGCCCAGTTCCAGGACGTCCACACGGTCGAGGAGGTCCTCGCGGCGAAGACCGTCCACCGGCCGCTCACCCGGCTCCAGTGCTCGCCCACCTCCGACGGCGCGGCCGCGGCCGTCGTCGTCTCCGAACGCTTCGTCGACGAACACGGGCTGCGCGGGCGGGCGGTGGAGATCGCGGGCCAGGCGATGACCACCGACACCGAGGAGTCCTTCGCCTCCCGCTCCTGCATCGACGCCGTAGGCCGCCCGATGTCCCGGGCCGCCGCCCGCCTCGCGTACGAGCGCTCGGGCCTCGGCATCGAGGACGTGGACGTCGTCGAACTCCACGACTGCTTCTCCGTCAACGAGCTGCTCACCTACGAGGCGCTCGGCATGTGCGAGGAGGGCGCCTCCGGCGAACTCGTCGAGTCCGGCGCCACCACGTACGGCGGGCGCTGGGTCGTGAACCCCTCCGGGGGCCTGATCTCCAAGGGCCACCCGCTGGGCGCGACCGGCCTCGCCCAGGCCGCCGAACTCGTCTGGCAGCTACGGGGCGAGGCGGGAGCCCGGCAGGTGGCGGGGGCGCGGGTCGGACTCGCCCACAACATCGGCCTGGGCGGCGCGGCGGTGGTGACCCTGCTGCGGAGGGCGTAGGACGCCATCCCCTGCGCGGGGCGTAGGACTTAATCCCCATGTACGGGGCGGAACAGGTCTGCGACCATCACGCTCATGCCGCAGACCGACTCCGCCCCCACGGCCACGCCCTCCGTCCCCCGACCCTCGCCCCGTCCCTGGGCGGTCGTCCTGACCGCCTGCGCCGGGCAGTTCCTCGTCGTCCTCGACGTCTCCGTCGTGAACGTGGCTCTGCCGTCGATGCGCGCCGATCTCGGCCTGTCGGCGGCCGGGCTGCAGTGGGTGATCAGCGCGTACGCGATCGCCTTCGCCGGGTTCATGCTGCTCGGCGGACGGGCCGCGGACCTCTACGGGCGCAAGGCGATGTTCCTCCTCGGGCTCGGGCTGTTCACCGCCGCCTCGGTCGCGGGCGGCCTCGCCCAGGAGGGCTGGCAGCTCGTCGCGGGCCGCGCGGTCCAGGGCCTCGGCGCCGCCGTCCTCTCGCCGGCCACCCTCACCCTGGTCACCGGCGCCGTCGCGGCCGGACCCGCCAGGACCCGGGCGATCGGCACCTGGACGGCGGTGGGCGCGGCCGGCGGCGCGGCGGGCGGCTTCGTCGGCGGGCTCCTCGTCGACCTGCTCTCCTGGCGCTGGGTCCTCCTGGTCAACGTCCCCGTCGGCGTCCTCGTCCTGGCGGGCGCGGTGTTCTGGCTCCGTGAGAGCCGCACCGGCGCCGCCCGCCGCCTCGACCTGCCGGGCGCCGTCCTCGTCACCGCCGGCCTCGCCACCCTCGCGTACGGCATCGTCCAGACCGAGGAGGCCGGCTGGAGCGACCTGGCGACCCTCCTGACGCTCCTCGGCGGTCTGGTGCTCCTCGCCGTCTTCGTCACCGTCGAGGCCCGCACGGCGGCCCCGCTGATGCCGCTGAAGCTCTTCCGTACGCGCGCGGTGTCGGCGGCCAACGTGGCGATCCTGCTGTGCGGTTCGAGCTCCTTCGGCATGTGGTTCTTCATGACGACGTACGCGCAGAGCGTCCTCGGCTACACCCCGCTCCAGGCCGGCCTCGCGCTCGTCCCCAGCTCGCTGAGCGTCATCGTGGGCTCGAAGCTGGCGCCGCGCCTGATGCCGTCCGTCGGCGCCCGGAACCTCGCGGTGACCGGCGCGCTCATCGGGGCCACCGGTTTCGCCTGGCAGTCCACGATGACCGCCGACGGCGGCTTCCTGACGACGATCCTCGGCCCCGGGATCCTGATGATGGCCGGCATCGGCCTGGCCACCACCCCGCTGGCCACCCTCGCCACGTCCAGCGCCGCCCCGGGGGACGCGGGCCTCGTCTCCGGCCTCGTCAACACCTCCCGCACGATGGGTGGCGCCCTCGGCCTCGCGACCCTCGCCACCCTCGCGGCCGCCGTCACGGGCCCGGCCGCGACCCCGGCCGGCCTCACCGCCGGATACGCGGCGGCCTTCCGCGTCTCGACGGCCGTCCTCGTCGGCGCGGCCCTGCTGATGCTGGTCTGGCTCCCCGGGCGGAGGACTCAGAGCCAGGCCTGCTGATGCTGCTCCGGCTCCCCGGCCGGAGGGCTCACAACCACCCCTGCTGACGGGCCGCCCGTACCGCCTCCATCCGGTTGCGGGTGCCGGTCTTGCCGATCGCGGACGAGAGGTAGTTGCGGACGGTGGACTCCGACAGGTGGAGGGTCACCGCGATGTCCGCGATCGTCGCGCCGTCCACCGAGGCCGCCAGGGCGTCCCGCTCACGCCCCGTCAGCGGGTTCGGGCCCGCGCTCAGGGCCGCCGCCGCGAGGGCCGGGTCGATGACCGTCTCGCCCCGGAGGACCTGCCGGACCGCCTCCGCCAGGTCCTCCACGGGACCGTCCTTCACCAGGAAGCCCGCCGCGCCCGCCTCCATCGCCCGGCGCAGGTAGCCGGGGCGGCCGAAGGTCGTGAGGATGAGCACCCGGCACTCCGGGACCTCGTCCCGCAGGTCCGCCGCCGCGTCCAGGCCCGAACGCCCCGGCAGTTCGATGTCGAGCAGGGCCACGTCCGGGCGGGCGAGGAGCGCCGCGTCCACGATCTCGTCCCCGCGTCCGACCTGCGCGACCACCTCGATGTCCGGCTCCATGCCCAGCAGCAGGGCCAGCGCCCCGCGCATCATGCCCTGGTCCTCGGCGAGCAGAAGTCTGATCATTCCGTGGGCTCCCCCTGGTGCGGTACGGGGGTCTCCACGGGGAGTTCCGCGGTGACCCGGAACCCGCCCCGCGGAGCCGGTCCCGAGTCAAGGGTGCCGCCTGCCGCGGCGACCCGCTCGCGCAGGCCGCGCAGGCCACTGCCGGGCGTGGCGTCGGAGGGGCCGCGGCCGTCGTCCGTGACGGTGAGACGGACCCGGTCGGCGGAGCCGGAGAGGTCGATCTCGCAGCGGGACGCGCCGCTGTGCCGTACCGCGTTCGTCGCCGACTCGCGCACCACCCAGCTCAGCAGGGCCTCCGTCTGGGGCTCCAGGAGCGGGCCCGAGCGGCGGACGACCGGTTCGATGCCGGCCGAGGACAGCGCGTCGCGCGCCCGGTCCAGCTCGGTGGCGAGGCTGCCCTCGCGGTAGCCGGTGACCGCCTCCCGGATCTCGGCGAGGGCCTGACGGCCCACCGACTCGATGTCCGCGACCTGTGCGAGCGCCGCGTCCAGGTCACGCGGCGCGAGCCGCCGCACCACCTCCGACTTCACCACGATCACCGACAGCGTGTGGCCGAGCAGGTCGTGCAGGTCGCGCGAGAACCGCAACCGCTCCTTCTCCACCGCCGTACGGGCCAGCTCCTCGCGGGTCTCGCGCAGCTCCCGGACGGTCTCGTCCAGGGCGAGGATCGCCGCCGTCACCATGACGGAGATGAACGTGCCGTACACGACGCCGAAGGAGTCCCAGCCGTCGCGCCAGAACGTCACCGCCGCGACCGCCGCGACCAGCGGGAGGACGATGAACCGCAGCCGCTTCTTGCCCCGCACCACCGCCCCGACCGCGAGGCCCAGGAGCGGGAAGAGGAGCAGCCACTCCCGGCCGTACCCGATGGCCAGGGCGAAGGTGAGCGCCCCGAGGCCCGCGAGGAGTCCCCAGGTCAGCGGGGATTCCCGGCGGGACCGGTCGAAGGCCCGGAAGACGATCGCGATGTACAGCGTGTTGAAGGCGAGCAGCCCGAGGCCGCCGATCCAGGGGTGGGGCGCCTCGCCGCCGAGGAGGTGGGAGAGTGCGCCCAGGCCCATCAGGAGCCAGGGGAGGAGGCTCATTCCGGTGGGCGCCCGTGCGTCACGCTCGCGCGCCGCCGCTCTCCACCGCTGCCAGTTCGTCATGTCCACTCCCTACGCTGTCCTCGCCGAACGACGGTACGAGACCGCGGCGTACGCGCCGAACAGTGCCGCCCAGGCGGCGATGACCGCGAGCGCCGTCGCGCCCGGGGAGTGGCCTCCGGCGACCGAGACGCCGAGCTCGGCGAAGCGGTTGGTCGGGGTGTACTCGGAGAGGGAGCGCAGCCAGCCGGGGAAGAGGCTCACCGGGAACCACAGGCCGCCGAGGACCGCGAGGCCCAGGTTGCAGGCGATGTTCGCGACCCCGGTCGTCTGGGCGGTGAGCCGGTAGCCGTTGCCGATGCCGAGGAGGGTGAAGGGGAGCGAGCCGAGCCAGAGGGTGAGGGCGACCGCGGCCCACTGCCAGGCCGCCAGGTGGACGCCGTTGACGAGGCCGCCGGCGAGGAGGACCCCGACGATCGAGGGGAGCACCACCACCGAGCCGGTGAGGGCGCGGCCGGTGACGACCTGGCGCGGGCTCATGGGGGTGATCCGCAGCTGCCGCAGCCAGCCGGACCCCTTGTCCTCGGCGACGCCCGTGCCGATCGACAGGGCGGCCCCGAGCGCCCCGTACGCCGCCATGCCGACCATGGAGGCGGTCTTCCACTCCTCCTCGTTCTGGCCGCTGAGGTTGGTGAAGAGGAGGTACATCATCACCGGGACGGCGATGGTGCCGATGGCGAAGCCGGTGTCGCGCAGGGTGCGGCGGACTTCGAGGCGTACGTACTCGGTGATCATCGGGTCGTCTCCAGGGGGCGGGTGAGGGCGAGGAAGGCGTCGTTCAGGGACACGGGGGCTACTTCGAGGCCCCGGATCGCGTTCCGTTCGGCGAGCGCGCGGACGGTCGCGTCGGAGTCGTCGGTGTGGAGCCGGGCGCGGTCGCCGCGGATCTCGACGGAGGTCACTCCGGGCAGCAGGGTCAGGCCCTCGCTGGGGTCGCCGGCCAGGTCGAAGGCGACGAGGCTGCCGCCGGCCGCGCGCTTGAGCTCCTCGCCGGTGCCCTCGGCGAGGACGCGGCCGGAGTCGATGACGACGATCCGGTCGGCGTGGGCGTCGGCCTCCTCCAGGTAGTGGGTGGAGAAGAGGACGGTGTTGCCGCGCCGGGCGTATCCGCGCATCGAGTCCCAGAAGGTCTCGCGGGCCTCGACGTCGAGGGCGGCGGTGGGCTCGTCCAGGACGATCAGCTCGGGGTTGCCCGCGAGGGCGACGGCGAAGCGGACGCGCTGGACCTGGCCGCCGGAGAGGCGGTCGACCCGGCGGTCGGCGAGCTCGGTGAGGCCGGCGAGCGCGAGGGCCTCGGCGACCGGCAGGGGCTTCGGGTAGGTGCGGGCGACGAAGGTGACGAGCTCGCGGACGGTGACCCGGGGGACCGGGCGGCCGTCCTGGAGCATCGCGCCGGTCCTGCCTGCCGCGACGGCGCGGGCCGGGGTGTCGCCGAAGAGCCGCACCTCGCCGCCGTCGGGTTCGTCGAGGCCGAGGAGCAGGCCGATGGTGGTGGACTTGCCGGCGCCGTTGCGGCCGAGCAGGGCGACGGTCTCGCCGCGCCGGATCGTGAGGTCGATGCCGTCCACCGCGCGGACCGGTCCGAAGGACCGGGTGACTCCGGTGAAGGCGACCGCTGTCTCGTTCTTCATGGGGACGACGCTACGAATCGGGGGCCCTGGCGCGGCAGGCGTGGATGTACGGACCTGGCGGTGACAAATGTCCCGGGTGCGGTCCGCCGAAGGGGTTCTGACATGCCGTCAGGAGGGTTCACAACTCCTGCCGCCTCGGCTATACATGGGGTCCACCGACCTAGAACGCGTTCTAGAACGGACGTGTTCGGGACGGTCCCCGCACGGCCTCGGTGCGGCCGACGGTGCGGACGGCCGCGCCGAGGTCTTCCCCGGAACGAGGAGCAGCAGCCCGATGCCCATCGACCCCGCCAAGGCCGTCGCCGCCGAACCCCGCGGCGCCGAGATCTCCTGGGACCACAAGGACGTCCAGCTCTACCACCTGGGCCTCGGGGCGGGCGTCCCCGCGACCGACCCCGACGAGCTCCGCTACACCCTGGAGTCCCGGCTCCACGTCCTGCCCAGCTTCGCCACCGTCGCGGGCGCCGGCATGGGCGTCGTCGGCGGGCTCTCCGCCCCCGGCATCGACATCGACCTCGCCGCCGTCCTGCACGGCGGCCAGTCGATCACCCTCCACCGCCCCCTGCCCACCGCCGGCCGCGCCGTCTCCACCTCCCGCGTCGCCGCCGTGTACGACAAGGGCAAGGCCGCCGTCCTCGTCCTGCGCTCCGAGGCCGCCGACGAGGACGGCCCGCTCTGGACCAGCGACGCCTCGATCTTCGTACGGGGCGAGGGGGGCTGGGGCGGCGACCGCGGCCCCTCCGAGCGCCTCCCGCTCCCGGACCGCGCGCCCGACACCACCGTCGAGCGGCCGATCCGCGAGGAACAGGCCCTGCTCTACCGGCTGTCCGGCGACTGGAACCCGCTGCACGCCGACCCCGAGTTCGCCAAGCTCGCCGGCTTCGACCGGCCCATCCTGCACGGGCTCTGCTCGTACGGCATGACCCTCAAGGCGGTGGTGGACACGGTGCTCGGCGGCGACGTCACCCGCGTCCGCTCGTACCGCACGCGCTTCGCCGGGGTCGTCTTCCCGGGCGAGACCCTGCGCATCCGGATGTGGGCCGGCGACGGCCGCGTCCAGGTGGCGGTGACGGCCGTGGAGCGGGACGACGCCCAGGTCCTCGCCGACACCCTCGTCGAACACGCCTGACGCTTGACCGCTTGATCGCCCGACCGTTCGTCCGTCCGAGGGGAGCCGCACCATGCGCGCAGCCGTACTGCACGAGATCGGCCAGGACAAACTCGAAGTCCTCGACGACGTCGAGGCGGTGGGCTTTGGCCCCGGAAAGGTGCGGATCCGGGTGCGGGCCACCGGTCTGTGCCACTCCGACGTCTCCGCGATGAGCGGCGTCCTCCCGCAGCCCGCCCCCTTCGTCCCGGGCCACGAGGGCGCCGGTGAGATCCTCGACGTCGGCGACGGCGTCACCGGCCTCGGCCGGGGCCAGCGGGTCCTGCTCTGCTGGCTGCCCGCCTGCCGCGGCTGTCCCGCCTGCAAGCGCGGCCAGACCCAGCTGTGCCTGGCCGGCTTCATGAACGCCGGCACGCCCAACTTCAGGCGCCCCGGCGGTGACGTCTTCGGCTTCGCCGGCACCGGCACCTTCACCGAGGAGGTCGTCGTCGACGCGGGCTGCGCCGTCCCCATCCCCGACGACGTGCCCTTCGACATCGCCGCCCTCATCGGCTGCGGCGTCACCACCGGCCTCGGCGCCGCCATCAACACGGCGAAGGTGGAGGCCGGTTCGTCGGTCGCCGTCATCGGCTGCGGCGGCGTCGGCATCTCCGCGATCCAGGGCGCCAGGCTCCAGGGCGCCGCCCAGATCGTCGCCGTCGACCCCGTCGAGTCCCGCCGCGAGGCCGCGCTGAGGTTCGGCGCCACCGAGGCCGTCGCCCCCGACGCGCTCGCCGACGCCAAGCAGCGGATCACCGGCGGCGAGGGCTTCGACTACGTCTTCGAGGTCGTCGGCAGGTCCGCCACCGCGCGCACGGCGTACGAGACGACCCGGCGCGGCGGCACGCTCTGCGTCGTGGGCGCGGGCGCCCTCGACGACCACCTCCGGCTCAGCATGTTCGAGCTGTTCTTCGACGAGAAGCGGATCCTGCCCTCGATGTACGGAGGCGGGGACGTGCTCCGTTCGTACGAACGGGCCATCGCGCTCTGGCGCGCCGGCCGCATCGACCTGGAGTCGCTCATCACCCACCGGGTGCCCCTGGCGGGCATCAACGAGGCCCTGGAGCAGATGCGGACCGGCGCTGCCCTCCGTACCTGCGTCGAGATCTGAGAGGACTCCCGCGAGATGTCACTCCCCCTTGAGGGTCTGAGCGCGATCGTCACCGGCGCGGGGCGCGGTCTCGGCCGCGCAGAGGCCCTGGAACTGGCCCGGCTCGGCGCCGCCGTCGTCGTCAACGACTACGGCCGGCCCGGCCGCGACGGCTCGGGCGCGGCCTCCGCCGCACCCGCCGAGGAGGTCGCGGCGGAGATCCGCGCGTGGGGAGGCCGGGCGGTCGCGCACCTCGGCGACGTCTCCGACTTCGAGACGGCGCGGGCCCTGGTCGACCTGGCGGTGGCCGAGTTCGGGAAGCTGGACGTCCTGGTCAACAACGCGGGCATCCTGCGCGACCGGATGGTCTTCTCGATGAGCGAGGACGAGTGGGACTCGGTGATCCGCGTCCACCTCAAGGGCCACTTCAACACCACCCGCTTCGCGGCGGCGCACTGGCGGGCCCGCTCCAAGGCGGGCGAGGCCGGCGTCTACGGCCGCATCGTCAACACGTCCTCCGAGGCCTTCCTCGCCGGCTCGGCCGGCCAGCCCAACTACGCGGCGGCCAAGGGCGGCATCGTCGGCCTGACCACCTCGTCGGCGCTCGCGCTCGCCCGGTACGGCGTCACGGTGAACGCGATCTGTCCGCGGGCCAGGACCCGGATGACCGAGGACGTCTTCGCGGGCTTCGGAGAACCGGGGGAGGGCGAGCTCGACCCGCTGTCTCCTGACCACGTGGCGCCGCTCGTCGGCTATCTGGCGTCCCCGGCGGCGGCCGGGGTCAACGGGCAGCTGCTCGTCGTGCACGGCGGGATGGTGGCGGTCGTGGACCGGCCGAAGGTCGCCGCCACGTTCGACACGGCCAAGGAGGCGTTCACGTACGAGGAGCTGGACTCCCTCCTGACCCCGCACTACGCGTCCCGCCCGGCGGGCGAGACCTTCGCGGCGACGGAGGTGCTGGGTCTGAAGAGGGGCTGAGCCACGGGGGTGGCGGTGGGGACGGCGAAGGGCCCCGGGGAGACCCGGGGCCCTTCGCTCCGTGCTTCCTACCGCGCGTGGGCGTCGCCCTCGCGGCGGTGCCGGCCGTGCGGCGAGGACTGGGAGTCCTCCGTCGGCGACGCCTGGCCGCGGTGCTTCCCGGAGCCGTGCGACTCCGTACCCTGCGTGCTTGCTTGCGACATGCTGGAACTCACCCCGTACGTCTTGCTCTTGCTGTGCGGCCGTGAGTCTAACCAGCGGGTCTACGGTCCGTCAGGGGAGCCTGCTGCAAAGGCACCGGACGGCACACCCGGGGCTCCTCGACGACCACCACCGGCTCCGGCTCGGGCTCCGGCGGCACCTCCAGACCGGCGAGCCCGCACGGCACCTCGGCCGTCGCGTACGGCAGCCGCAGCACTCCCCCGGCCGTCCACAGGCCCGCCCCGGCCAGCCAGCCCTGCGGGGCGGCCAGCTGCGTCATCCGGCGGGACGACGGCTGCCAGACGCCCACCCAGCTGCCGGCGGCCGCGTCGATCCGCAGCGCCACCGCGCAGCTCTCCGGCATGAGCACCTGACCCGGCTGCACCGCGAACGGCGTCACCGCCGCGTCGTCGAGCCGCAGGCACTCGGGGAACCGCACCGGCAGCAGGCTCCCGAGCACGCCCCAGCCGAGCCGGTCGTGCCCCGGGGACGGCGCGTCGGAGCGGATCAGGAGCAGCCCGCTGTCCGGGTCGGCGAGCAGCAGCCGGTCGTCGCTCCCCTCGGTGATCTGGAGCAGCGGCGTCACCTCGCCGCCCCGCTCCAGGTCGACGGCGACCGCCTTCACCGGCCCGTCGCCGAGCCGCCGGTCGAGGGCGAGCATCCGGCCCGTACGGTCGAGCCACACCCCGCCCGTGCAGTGGCCCCTGACCTCCGCCACCTGCTCCGGGCCGAAGGCCCCGCCCGCCACCAGCCACAACGTGGTCGTCTCGGGGCCGACGCACATCGCGTACGCGCAGATGCCGTCCGGCGAGGGCGGGAGCAGCACCAGGCGCTCGGAGCCCGGCGCCTCCACCGAACCGAGGTGGAGCTCGCCGGTGTCCGGGCCGGTGGGGTACAGCAGCGAGAACGTGTTCCGCCGCCCGTCCACGCGGCGGGCCACGAGGACCCGCCCGTCCGCGAGGGGCAGCAGCTGGGCGCCCGGCTCCTCCGGCTGGCCGAGGGGGAGCGGCACGGCGTACGGCTCGGGGCCGTCGAGGGTCCACCTCTCCACGTACAGGGCGTCACCGGCGCCCGCGAGCCTGGCCGCGTACGCGCCGTTGGCCGTGATCGTGAACCCCGTCGGCCAGACCGCGCCACCGGGGCGCGCCCCGTCGCGGTCGTCGTCCTCGGCCGTCGTCTCGATGGCACACGCTGTCATCGACTGGTCACCTCCAGCCACGAAGCTAGTTTTCGCACTTCCAGCCGAACAACACGAGCAGGGTCACTTCACACATAAGGGTGGCCGTGCGGCGGTTCGGCTGAGGGGGAGGGGGTGGTTGTGCTGGAGTGGCCCGTGGTGAGTAAGGTAAGGCGAACCTAAGCGGAGTCTTGGGCTCCGGCCGGGGTGTCCGGTTTCCACCGGTCGCGCCCGTGTCCCCGCTCGATTCCCCGCACGGTCGACCCGTACAGGAGCCTTCTCATGTCCCTCCGCCGCCGCGGAACCGCCGCCGCCGTCGCCCTCGCCGCCGCGCTCTCCCTCGCGGCCTGCGGAGGGGGCGGCGGATCCTCCGACGCCGCGAAGAAGGAGGACACGTCCAAGAAGAAGGACGTCGCCACCGGCGGCAAGGACTTCGGCGACGCCGCCGCCAAGACCGCGGCCATGGGCACCGACGCGAAGCCGGGCCAGTTCCCCCGCACCCTCACCCACGCCCTCGGCACGACCGAGCTCAAGGCCGCCCCCAAGCGGGTCGTCGTCCTCGACGTCGGCGAGCTCGACAACGTCGTCTCCCTCGGCGTCAAGCCCGTCGGCTACGCCCCCTCCGAGGGCGACGACGGCATCCCCGGGTACCTCAAGAAGGACGCGGGCGACCCGAAGTCCGTCGGCACCATCAACAACCTCAACCTGGAGGCCATCGCCAACCTCCAGCCCGACCTCATCCTCGGCAGCCAACTGCGCGCCGCCGACAAGTACGACGAGCTGTCGAAGATCGCGCCGACCGTGTTCTCCATCCGTCCGGGCTTCACCTGGAAGGAGAACTACCTCCTCAACGCCGCCGCGCTCGACAGGACCGACGAGGCCAGGACGAAGCTCGCCGCCTACGAGACCAAGGCGAAGCGGCTGGGTGAGGACATCGGCCCGGACAAGCCGACCATCTCCATGGTCCGCTACCTCCCCGGCAAGATCCGCCTCTACGCCAGGGCCTCCTTCATCGGCACCATCCTGGAGGACGCCGCCCTGCCCCGGCCCAAGAACCAGCAGATCAACGAGCTGGCGGCCGAGATCAGCCCCGAGAAGATCGACGAGGCGGACGCCGACTGGATCTTCACCGGCGTGTACGGCGACGCCAAGGCCACCAAGAAGGACACCGCCCAGGCCAACCCGCTCTGGAAGAACCTCAAGGCCGTCAAGTCCGGCCGGGCCAAGGACGTCCCCGACGAGACCTGGTACCTCGGCCTCGGCGTCACCGCCGCGAACAGCGTCCTCGACGACCTGCGCGAAGACCTGGTCAAGTAGGCCCGGACGAGGTTGTCCACAGGCCGGGACTCCGGCCAGAGCAAGGGGGCGCGGGGGACAGGTAGCCTTTCCCTCGTGCCCCGTCTGTCTGAAGTCATCGCCGAGCTCGACGCCCTCTGGCCACCGGAGCGAGCCGAGTCGTGGGACGCCGTCGGCACCGTCTGCGGCGACCCCGACGCCCAGGTCACCCGTGTCCTCCTCGCCGTCGACCCCGTCCAGGAGATCGCCGACGAGGCGATCGCCCTCGGCGCCGACCTGATCGTCACCCACCACCCGCTCTACCTGCGCGGGACGACGACAGTCGCGGCCGGCCACTTCAAGGGCCGCGTCGTGCACACGCTGATCAAGCACGACATCGCCCTCCACGTCGCCCACACCAACGCGGACACCGCGGACCCCGGCGTCTCCGACGCCCTCGCCGGCGCGCTCGACCTCCGGGTCACCGGCCCCCTCGTCCCCGAGAACAACCTCGGCCGGATCTGCGAGCTCGACCACCCCGAGACCCTCGCCGAGTTCGCCGCCCGCGCCGCCAAGCGGCTGCCCGCCACCGCGCAGGGCATCCGGATCGCCGGCGACCCCGGCATGACCGTCCGCCGCGTCGCCGTCAGCGGCGGCTCCGGCGACAGCCTCTTCGACGCCGTACGCGCCGCGGGCGTGGACGCCTTCCTCACCGCCGACCTGCGCCACCACCCGGTCTCCGAGGCCACCCAGCAGTCCGCGCTCGGCCTGGTCGACGCCGCACACTGGGCCACCGAATGGCCCTGGTGCGAGCAGGCCGCCGCCCAGCTCGACGAGATTTCCGACCGCCACGGCTGGGACCTGCGGGTCCACGTCTCGAAGACGGTCACCGACCCCTGGTCCTCCCACCACACCTCCCCTGGAGCCCCCAACTGAACGCCGCGCCCGCCGACCAGATCCGCCTCCTCGACGTCCAGGCCCTGGACGTCCGCCTCCAGCAGCTCGCCCACAAGCGCGGCTCGCTGCCCGAGCACGCCGAGATCGAGGCGCTGACCAAGGACCTCACCCAGCTGCGCGACCTGCTCGTCGCCGCGCAGACCGAGGAGAGCGACTGCGGCCGCGAGCAGACCAAGGCCGAGCAGGACGTCGACCAGGTCCGCCAGCGCGCCGCGCGCGACCAGCAGCGGCTCGACTCCGGCGCCGTGTCCTCCCCGAAGGACCTGGAGAACCTCCAGCGCGAGATCGTCTCCCTCGCCAAGCGCCAGGGCGACCTGGAGGAGATCGTCCTGGAGGTCATGGAGCGCCGCGAGTCCATCCAGGAGCGCCTCGCCGAGCTGACCGAGCGGGTCTCCGCCGTGCAGGCCAAGACCGACGACGCCACCGCCCGGCGCGACGCCGCCGAGGCCGAGCTGGACGCCGAGGAAGCCTCCGTCGCCAAGGAGCGCGAGCTCGTCGCGGGCTCCGTCCCGGCCGACCTGATCAAGCTGTACGAGAAGCTGCGCGAGCAGCAGGGCGGCGTCGGCGCGGCCCGGCTGTACCAGCGCAAGTGCGAGGGCTGCCACATCGAGCTCAACATCACCGAGCTCAACGAGGTCCGCGCCGCCGCCGGGGACGCCGTCCTCCGCTGCGAGAACTGCCGCCGGATCCTCGTCCGCACCGCGGAGTCCGGCCTGTAATGCGAGAAGTCGTGGTCGAGGCCGACGGCGGCTCCCGGGGCAACCCGGGGCCCGCCGGCTACGGCGCGGTCGTCCTCGACCCGGCGACCGGGGAGACCCTCGCGGAGGCCGCCGAGTACATCGGCGTCGCCACGAACAACGTCGCCGAGTACAAGGGCCTCGTCGCGGGCCTGAAGGCGGCCCGGGAGCTGTTCCCCGACGCCCTCGTCCACGTCCGCATGGACTCCAAGCTGGTCGTCGAGCAGATGTCCGGCCGCTGGAAGATCAAGCACCCGGACATGAAGCCGCTCGCAGCCGAGGCCGGGCGGGTCTTCCCCCCTGGCCAGGTCCGTTACGAGTGGATCCCGCGCGAGCGGAACAAGCACGCGGACCGGCTGGCGAACGAGGCCATGGACGCGGGCAAGCGGGGTCTCCCGTGGGAGCCGTCCGCCTCCACGGCCGCCCTGGACGCGTCGGCCGCCCGCAACGCCGCGACCCCGCCCCTCTCGGGCCCGCCCGGCGACGCGACGGCGGGCGCGGCCCGCGCACGCGCGGCGCTGGCGGGCTCCTCGGGCGGTAAGGGTGCGGCCGGAGGCCTCGGTTCGAGCGGTACGGGCACGGGCTCGGGCGCCTGGCCGGGTGCCGTGACGCGCCCGACGGCCAAGGGCGCCGGGCCGGATGCCGTTCCGGACACCGGCATCGGCGCGGACGGCGCATTGTTCGCCGCCGAGGAGGCCGTCGCGGCCTCGGTGGCCTCCGGCGACTTCGAGGCCGAGGCGGGCGCCCTGGCTCCGACGGGTCACGTGGCGACCGCCACCGAGCCCGCCCGGACCGCCGCCCCCCGGCAAGGCTGGGCGGGGCCCGACATGGGGGCGCCCGCGACGTTCGTGCTGCTGCGGCACGGGGAGACCGCGCTCACGCCCGAGAAGCGCTTCTCGGGCAGCGGCGGCAGCGACCCCGAGCTGTCGGCGGCCGGACTGCGGCAGGCCGAGGCCGTCGCCGAGGCGCTCGCCGCGCGCGGCACCATCCAGGAGATCGTCAGCTCGCCGCTCACCCGTTGCCGCCAGACCGCCGGCGCCGTCGCCGCCCGCCTCGGCCTGGACGTACGGATCGAGCAGGGGCTGCGGGAGACCGACTTCGGTGCCTGGGAGGGCCTCACGTTCGCCGAGGTCCGGGAGCGCCACCCGGAGGACCTCGACGCCTGGCTGGCCTCGCCGAAGGCCGCGCCGACCGGCGGGGGCGAGAGCTTCGCGACCGTCGCCCGGCGCGTCGCCGCGGCCCGGGACCGGCTGACCGCCGCGTACGCGGGCCGCACGGTCCTCCTCGTCACCCACGTCACGCCCATCAAGACCCTGGTCCGGCTCGCGCTCGGCGCCCCGCCGGAGTCGCTGTTCCGGATGGAGCTGTCGGCCGCCTCGCTCTCGGCCGTGGCCTACTACGCCGACGGCAACGCGTCCGTACGGCTCCTCAACGACACCTCGCACCTGCGGGGCTGACCCGGGAAAGGGCCCAACCGGACAAAGGGGTGGCGCGGGGCCCCTCCCCGTACCACCATCACGGCTCATGACCTGGCATCACACCGGGGACGCCGAGGCGTTCCGTACCGCCGCGGCGGGGCACCTCGCCGCCGAGCCCGCCCGCAACACCGCCGTGCTGACCCTCATGCACCGGGCGGACCGGCTCGGCTGGTGGACGGAGCCGGACGGCCGCGTCACCGGAGTCCTCGCGCTCTCCCCTTCCGGCCTCGACCTCGGCGCGACGACGCAGGAGGCGGCGCGAGCCCTCGTTCCCGCCCCTCCGGCCGGAGCCGAGCCGGCCGCCGTGCGCGGTGAGACCCCCGCGGTCGAGACGTACGCGAAGGCCTGCGGGCGCCCCTGGGCGGTCACGACCCGGATGCGGCTCTTCCGCCTCGGCGAGCTCACCCCGCCGGACCCCGCCCCCGCGGGCAGCGCCCGGCTCGCCACCGCGGCCGACGTCCCGGCCCTCACCGCCTGGACGAGGGAGTTCGCGGTGGCCATCGGGGAGAAGCCCGCCGAGGACTACACCGGCTTCGTCACCGAGCGGACCTCCGAGGGGCGGCTCTGGCTCTGGGACGGTCCCGACGGCCGCCCCGTCTCGATGGCCGCCGTCTCCCGGACGATCGAGGGCCAGGCCCGCGTCCACCTCGTCTACACCCCACCCGCCGAGCGGGGCCGGGGGTACGCGGCCGGGGTCACCGAGGCGGTCAGCCGGGCCGCCCGTGACAGCGGCACGCCACACGTCCTGCTCTTCACGGACCTGGCCAACCCCACCAGCAACGCCCTCTACCAGCGCCTCGGCTACCGGCCCGTCACCGACCACCTCGGCGTGACGTTCACCCGCTGACCGGCCCCCACGGCTCCTCCGCCCCGCGCGCGAGGGACTCCACCCGCGCCCAGTCCCGGGCCGCGAGGGCGTCGGGCGGCACCATCCACGTACCGCCGACGCAGCCGACGTTCGGCAGGGAGAGGTAGGCGGGGGCGGAGGCGCGGGAGATGCCGCCCGTGGGGCAGAAGCGGGCCCGGGGGAGCGGGCCCGCGAGGGACTTCAGATACGGGACGCCGCCCGCCGCCTCGGCCGGGAAGAACTTCATGTCCTCCACTCCCCGTTCGAGCAGGGCCACGACCTCCGAGGCCGTCGAGACCCCCGGCAGGAACGGCACACCCGAGTCGCGCATCGCGCCGAGCAGCCGCTCGGTCCACCCCGGGCCGACCAGGAACCGCGCCCCGGCGGCCACCGCGTCCGCGACCCCGGACGCCGAGAGGACGGTGCCGGCGCCGACGACCGCCTCCGGCACCTCGGCCGCGATCGCGCGGACGGCGTCGAGCGCCGCCGGGGTGCGCAGGGTGACCTCGATCAGCGGCAGCCCGCCGGCCACCAGGGCCCGCGCCAGAGGGACGGCGTCCGCGGCGTCCTCGATCACGACGACCGGGACCACACGGACGTCCGGGGCAAGGCCGAACACGGTCGTCATGGGCGTCATCCTGCCCAGGCCGAACGCCACCCGCAACGAGCGTTGCGGAGGGTGCAACGTCCACCTAGTGGATCTCGTCCACGAGCACGTCCAGCGCCCCCGCCTTCCCGCTCTCCTCCACCACGTACCGCAGATCCCGCAGCGCCTCCGCCAGCTCCGCCGGCGACCCGGGCTCCGCACCCGCCTCCAGGAGGCTCCGCACGATCCGGCCCTTCGTCGCCTTGTTGAAGTGACTGACCACCTTCCGGGTCGGCGCGTGCAGCACCCGTACCGTCGCCGTCCGGGCCGCGACCTCCCCCTTGGGCTTCCACGCCGACGCGTACGCCGACGAGCGCAGGTCCAGGACGAGCCCGTCCCCGGCCGCCTCCGGCAGCACCGAGGCCATCGCACCCCGCCAGTGGGCGCCGAGCGCCCCGAGCCCCGGCAGCTTGACCCCCATCGAGCAGCGGTAGGACGGGATCCGGTCCGTCACCTTCACCGCGCCCCAAAGGCCCGAGAACACGAGCAGCGAGTTCCCCGCCCGCTTCCGCGCCGCCGCGTCCAGGGTCGCCAGGCCCAGCGCGTCGTACAGCACGCCGGTGTAGATCTCCCCGGCGGGACGCGCTCCCGCCGTCCGCAGCTCCGTGTTCTTCGCGACCTCGCCGCGCAGCCCCTCGCTCAGGCCGAGCACCTCGCGCGCCTTCTCCTCGTCGGCGGCACACAGCTCGACCAGCTCGTCCAGGACCGCCGCCCGCGCCTCCGCGAGCCCCGGCAGGGACAGCGACTCCGGCTTGAGCGGCGCCCCGCGCCCCGAGGAGGCCTTGCCTTCGGAGGGCGGCAACAGCACGAGCACGGTGGTTCTCCTTCGTACGGTACGGGGATGGGGGTGCGGCCCCGGCCGTCCAGCGTACGAGGTGCCGAGCCTTCCCCCGCCCACGCACGAGGTCCCGTCCGGCGTACGGGACATCGCCCCTTCGCCGTACGAGGCGCCGGTCCCTCCGGCGTACGAGAATCC
The DNA here is from genome assembly GCF_055575535.1 of Streptomyces sp. NPDC034084. Classification (NCBI taxonomy): domain Bacteria; kingdom Bacillati; phylum Actinomycetota; class Actinomycetes; order Kitasatosporales; family Streptomycetaceae; genus Streptomyces; species Streptomyces sp. NPDC034084. The sequence goes on along the minus strand of NZ_JBVISK010000001.1, from coordinate 532,326 downwards.
GCCCCGCCCAGGTGTACGAGGTGCCGGTCGCCGCCCGGCCCCCTACGCTCGGTCCATGCCCCGCCGCCCTATACACGTGACCGGCGCAGCCGAGGCTCCGCTGCGGGCCGCCCTGCGCGCACTCCGTACCGAGCTCGCGATCCCCGAGGACTTCCCGCCCGCCGTCCTCGCCGATGCCGAGGCCGCCGCCAAGAACCCCCGCCTCCCCTCGTACGACGCCACCGACCTGCCCCTCTTCACGATCGACCCGCCCACCTCCACCGACCTCGACCAGGCCATGCACCTGGCCCGCCGGGCCGACGGCGGCTACCGCGTCCACTACGCCATCGCCGACGTGGCCGCCTTCGTCACCCCGGGGGGCGCGATCGACGCCGAGGCCCACCGGCGCGTCCTCACCCTCTACTTCCCCGACGGCAAGGTCCCCCTCCACCCCGCCGTCCTCTCCGAGGGCGCCGCCAGCCTGCTCCCCGGCGAACCCCGCCCGGCCCTCCTCTGGCGCATCGACCTCGACGCCGAGGGGCGGAGGGTGGCGACCGACGTCCGCCGCGCCCTCGTCCGCAGCCGCGCCAAACTCGACTACGCGGGCGTGCAGCGGCGGATCGACGACGGGACGGCCGAGGAACCGCTCGCGCTCCTCCGGGACATCGGCCGGCTCCGCGAGGCCCTCGAAGCCGAACGCGGCGGGATCTCCCTCAACGTCCCCGAGCAGGAGATCGTCGAGCGCGACCACACCTACTCCCTCGCCTACCGCGCCCCGCTCCCCGCCGACGCCTGGAACGCCCAGATCTCCCTCCTCACCGGCATGGCCGCCGCCGACCTCATGACCGCCGCCGGAACCGGCATCCTGCGCACCCTCCCCACGGCGCCCGACGGCGCCGTCGCCCGGCTGCGCCGCTCCGCACACGCCCTCGGCGTCGACTGGCCGCACCACGTCTCGTACGCCGACGTCGTCCGCTCCGCCGACCCCACGAACCCCCGCCACGCCGCCTTCCTCCAGGAGTGCACCACCCTGCTGCGCGGCGCCGGCTACACCGTCTTCACCGACGGCCACGTCCCCGACCCCGCCCTGCACGCCGCCGTCGCCGACGAGTACACCCACTGCACCGCGCCGCTGCGCCGCCTCGTCGACCGGTACGCGGGCGAGCTGTGCGTGGCGGCGGTCGCCGGGGACGAGCCGCCCGAGTGGGTACGGTCCGCCCTGCCCGCCCTGCCCGACGAGATGGCCACCGGCGCCCGCCGCGCCAACACCGTCGAGCGCGAGAGCGTCGACATCGTCGAGGCGGCGCTCCTGAAGGAGCGGATCGGCGAGGTCTTCGACGCGTACGTCATCGACGTGAAGGAGCGGGAACCGGCCGTCGGCACCGTCCACCTGGACGACCCGGCGGTGGTCGCCCGGATCGAGGGCGGGGAGGCGAAGCTGCCGCTGGGGGAGTGGCTGCGGGTCAGGCTGTCGGCAGCGGACCCGGGGACGTCGAAGGTGCTGTTCGCGCCCGCGTGAGCGCGCCGTACAGGGCCTTGGGGTCGTCGGCGTGCACGCGGACCAGCCGCACGGGGCGGGGCGCGCCGAGCAGCCGGGGCGCGTCGACCGGCTCGGTCAGTTCGATCGTGAGGGAGGTCTGGGAGCCGACGGCGAGGTTCAGCTCGCCCTCGCGCTTCTCGTGCGAGAAGAGGGATTCGCGGCGGACGGCCGCGATCCGGTCGAGCGGGACGGGCACGTCGACGTGCGCGCCCTGCCGCAGCCGGAGGACGCTCCCCGTGAGCGTGTGCGGGCGGGTCACGGCGGCGGCGTGCAGCCCCAGGACGAACAGCACGGTGTAGACGTCCAGGACGAGGAAGACGGCGTGGACGACGGGCCACTCGTCGAGCAGGTAGGACATGCCGACCGTCTCGACCAGACACACGAACGCGAAGCCGTACATCAGCGCCGCCTGATCCCGGGCGTGCGGGAAGACGCCGTCCGCGCCCGCCACCCCGTGGGGCCGCCGCGCGACCCACCGCCCGAGGCTCGCCAGGAGCCGCAGCTCGTGGCCGAGGAGCCGCAGGACGGGCTCGGGCACCAGCTCGCCCAGGGCCTCCCGGGCGGAGAGCCCGCGCCGCCGGAGCCGGAGGAGGACGAACCCCTCGGCGGCGAGGAGGCCCAGCACGAGCAGTTCCCCGGCGAGGAGCACGGCTCCGGGTATCCGCGCCCCGGCGAGCAGACCGACGAGGAGCACGAGCTCGGCGGGCAGCGCGACGTACGCGACCGCGCGCAGGAGCCGCGGCCGCCGCCGACGGCGCGGCACCTGTCCGCGCGTGATCCGACCGCCCAAAGGCCTCCTGGCCGCCCCCGCGCTCGTCATCGCTCAGCCTCCCCCTGCTCCGTCATGACTTCCCTCCGTCGTGCCACGGCCAGTTCCATCGCCCGCCGTACCGCCGCGGACTGGGCGGGGGCGAGGTCCGCGAAGAACGTGTCGGCGAGGCCCCCCGCGCCGGCCGGGGGCAGCTCCACGGCGATTCCGTCCGGCAGGACGTCGGCCAGGGCACGGGCCGCCCCGTCCACCCGGGGATCGTCCACCTCCGCGTCCGCGAGGGCGTCGAGGAGCCCGTACAGCTCCCGCGCGCTGCCCGCCGCCCCGCGCATCAGCTCCATCAGCCGGACTCGCTCCGCCTCGGGGGCGACGACGTCGAGGAGGGCCAGGATCTCCCGGTCCTTCGCCGCCATCGGGGACCCGGGCAGCTCACCCAGGCCGGCGAGCAGCGCCGCCAGCTCGGGCGACACGGGCCCCTCGGCGGGCAGCCGCCCGGCCCGCGCCTCGGCGAGGAGCGGGGCGAGGCGCTCCCTGCGCCCCCGGATCACCGCCTCCTGCCGGGCCAGGTCGTCCTCCAGCTCCTCGAGCACGTCCACGAGCTCCCGCCCCTCGTCGTCGGCGAGGACGCCCCGCACCTCGTCGAGCCCGAGCCCCAGCTCGGCCAGCCGCCGGATCCGGGCGAGCAGCACGGCGTCCCGGACGCCGTACTCCCGGTACCCGTTGGCCCGCCGCTCGGGCTCGGGCAACAGCCCCGACTGGTGGTAGTGCCGTACGGCCCGGGGGGTGACCCCGACGAGCGCGGCGATCTCACCGATACGCATGCGCCCAGTAGAAACCCTGACGTCGCGGCAAGGTCAAGCGGCGGCGGGCGGCCTGGTCGCCTTCGCCAGGTAGCATGGTCGGCACGGCAGACGAGCCGGGCGGACGGCCGCGTGGAGATCCTCGGATCTCCCCGAGGAACGTCCGGGCTCCACAGAGCAGGGTGGTGGCTAACGGCCACCCGGGGTGACCCGCGGGACAGTGCCACAGAAAACAGACCGCCGGGGACCTCGGTCCTCGGTAAGGGTGAAACGGTGGTGTAAGAGACCACCAGCGCCTGAGGTGACTCAGGCGGCTAGGTAAACCCCACTCGGAGCAAGGTCAAGAGGGGACACCCCGGTGTCCCTGCGCGGATGTTCGAGGGCTGCTCGCCCGAGTCCGCGGGTAGACCGCAGGAGGCCGGCGGCAACGCCGGTCCTAGATGGATGGCCGTCGCCCCGACGACCGCGAGGTCCCGGGGCACAGAACCCGGCGTATAGCCCGACTCGTCTGTCGGCCCCCGTGGGAAGGGCCCCTGGCCAGGCATTTCGCCTGGTCGGGGGCCCTTCGTCATCAGGGGCGCCGGACCTCGAAGTGGAAGCAGCCGTACTCGACCGCCCGGACGTGCACCAGGGCCACGGCCGGGTCGGCGAAGGCCTCGGTGAGGGCCTGGTCGAAGCCTTGGGCGGGCGTTTCGGGGAGCTCCAGGAGGCGGCCCCCGACGATCCGCCCGGCCGCGTCGTAGCGGCGGAGGGTGCGGAGCGCGCCCGTACGGGAGAAGGGGTACGTCTCCGAGGGCGCGGGGCCGCCGCAGCCGTCGGCGTGGATGAAGACGGGCCCCTGCTCGTCGTACGCGCCGGGCTCGGCACCGGTCTCGGCGGCCCAGCGGCGCAGGGGCGCGTACGAGACGAGGGCGATCCGCTCGCCGGGGGCGGAGAGGCGCAGGCAGCAGCGGAGGGGATCGCCGCCCTCGGCGGCGGTGTGCGGCACGCAGACCTGTCCGGCGTCGTCGACGGCGCGCAGCCGGGCGAGGGCGGTGGGGGAGATGGCACGGGCGGAGTAGGTGGTCATGGCGCCAGGGTGGCCGGGGGCGGTACCGCGGCGCTGGCGAAATTCGGACACCGCGCTGGGGGCGTGACGTCCGCGGGGTGGGGGTGGGTGTCGGGGTGGGACCGTCCTCGAGGCCCGGGCGGTGCCGGGGGTGGGTGTGCGACTCCCGGAAAGAGGGGTCACACCAGAAGCCCTCGAAGCCGGACCGCACCGACAGCCTCCGAGACCCGCCCCCTCGAAGTCCGCCCGATCCCGGCGGGTCCCCCTCGGCTTCGGTACGGTCGCCTCGCGAGCCGCTACGAACGGAGCCGTCCGATGAGCCGTCAATTCCAGGTCACCTTCGACGCGCACGACCCGCGCGCGCTGTCCTCCTTCTGGCGCGACGCGTTGAGGTACGTCCACCCCGGGCCGCCCGGGGTCGAGTTGCCCGACGGTGCCGACCCGCTCGCCGCCTGGGACGAGTTCCTCGCGCGGATCGGCGTACCGGAGGAGCAGCGCAACTCGCGGTCCGCCATCGAGGACCCCGACGGGCACGGCCCGCGGGTGTTCTTCCAGCAGGTTCCCGAGGGCAAGGTCGCCAAGAACCGCGTCCACCTCGACGTCCGTGCCGCCCCCGGGCTCCAGGGCGAGGAGCGGATGGCGGCGCTCGAAGCCGAGTGCGACCGGCTCGTCGGCCTCGGCGCGAAGCGGGTGCGCCGCTTCGAGCCCGCGCCGCCGATGGGCGCCGGCCACATCGTGATGGCCGACCCCGAGGGCAACGAGTTCTGCCTGGACTGACGCGCGGCGCCCCTGGGTGCGGCCGGTGAACGCGCAGGTCATACCCTGTGTGCGCCGAGATGTCGTCAGGGAGGGGCAGGGTCGGGTGGGCGTGTCTTCGGACAAGGGGCAGGGCCGGGACGTGCCGTGGTGGCGGCGGCCCGGGTTCGTCGTCTTCTGTCTCGTCGTCCTGCCGCCCCTCGGCATCCTGCTCGCCTGGCGGAGCCGTTGGTCCCCGGGGCGGAAGGTGCTCGCGACCGTGCTGTCCGGCGTCTGGTTCGTGGCCATGGGCACGAGCGATCCGCCGGCGGACCAGCCCGCGGTGGCCGACGCCGAGCCGCGGGCCGGCAGGTTTCCGTCCTTCACGCCGTACACCCCGCCCACCCCCACCCCGCCCCCGGTCGTGAGCCGGGTGGTCGCCGACTACATCGGCCAGAACCTGGAGACCGCGTCGCGGGCGGCGTACGAGGCGGGGTTCCGGGCGCGCTCGCACGACGCCACCGAGGACGACAGGATGCAGCTCGTCGACGGCAACTGGAAGGTCTGCTTCCAGGAGCCGGCCGCCGGGGAGACCGCCACGACCGAGGAAGGGCGGCGGATCCGGATCGAGTTCGCCGTCGTCGAGACGAGCAGCCCCTGCCCGGCGCGGGACGGGGAGGCCGTCGTCTTCCCCAAGGTGCCGAACGTCGTCGGCAAGACCTTCGAGGCCGGCTCCGCCGTCCTCCGGAAGGTGGGCCTCACCGAGATCCGGGGCGCAAGCGCGTACACGGACGTCGACCTGGCGGCCCGTCACGACGACTGGCGGATCTGCTTCCAGGACCCGGAGGCGGGTGAGGACGTCGAGCGGCCGGAGTACATGTCCGTCCGTCTCTCCCTCGCGCGGCCCGGTCTCTCCTGCCCCTCCGAGGAGTACGCCCGGCTGAACCCGGACCCCGACCCCGACCCGGATCCCCATCGCCATGGCTCCGGCTCCGGCTCCGGCGGATCCGGCTCCGGCTCCGGCTCCGGCTCCGGCGGGTCCGGCTCCGGCTCCGGCTCCGGCGGTTCCGGTGGCTCCGGCGGTGGCGGACTCGCCTACTACAAGAACTGCGACGCCGTCCGCGCCGCCGGCAAGGGCCCCATCTACCGCGGTCAGCCCGGCTACCGCTCCGGCCTCGACCGCGACGGCGACGGCAAGGCCTGCGACTGGTCCTGACGCTTCCGGACCGCTGTCGGAGGGACCTCACGGCCGGGGTGCGCGGTGGGACGGGCCTCGCGGGTGTACGGGTGGAGGCATGACGATCTCCGTGAAACAGCTCAGCGACCCGGCCGTCCGTGCCTTCGTCACGGCCCTCAACGCCCACGACGAGGCGGCCCTCTACGAGGCCCTGACGCCCGACGCGACCATGTCCGACGACGGATCCGACCGCGACCTCCGGGAGTGGCTCGACCGCGAGGCGCTCTCCTCGCGCGGGCACATGGACGTCGAGTCCGAGGCGGACGACGGGCGCGTGCTCGTCGCCCGCTACCGCAACGACACCTGGGGCGAGATGCGCACCAAGTGGGCCTTCACCGTCGACGGCGGGAAGATCTCCCGCTTCGAGACCGGCCAGGCCTGACCGCCGTCGGCCGGGGGTGGGGCGGCATCACACCAGCCCCACCCCCGTCTCACCCCCTGCCGATGTACGGCATCGCCGTCGCCATCACCGTCGCGAACTGCACGTTCGCCTCCAGCGGCAGTGACGCCATGTGCACCACGGTCGCCGCCACGTCCGCCGCGTCCATCACCGGTTCCACCGCCAGCTCCCCGTTGGCCTGGAGGATCCCCGTCCGCATGCGGGCCGTCATCTCCGTCGCCGCGTTGCCGATGTCGAGCTGACCGCAGGCGATCCGGTACGGGCGGCCGTCCAGCGACAGGGACTTCGTCAGGCCCGTCATCGCGTGCTTCGTCGCCGTGTACGCGATCGAGTGCGGGCGCGGCACGTGCGCCGAGATCGAGCCGTTGTTGATGATCCGGCCGCCCTGCGGGTCCTGCTCCTTCATGGTCCGGAAGGCCGCCTGGGCGCAGAGGAAGGCGCCCGTCAGGTTCACGTCGACGACCGCGCGCCAGGTCGCCGGGTCCAGGTCCTCAACGGGGACGCCGCCGCCCGCGAACGTACCGGCGTTGTTGAAGAGCAGGTCGACCCGGCCGTAGCGGTCCCGTACCGCCGTGAAGAGGTCCGTGACGTCCCGCTCCGAGGTCACGTCCGTCGGGACGGACAGGAAGTCGCCGGCCGGGAGGGCCGCGGCCGTCTCCTCCAGGGCCTCGGCCCTGCGGCCCGCCAGGGCCACCGACCAGCCGGCCGCCGCGAGGGCCAGCGCCACGCTCCGGCCGATGCCCGACCCGGCTCCCGTCACCACTGCGATGCTCATGGGCGCGCAGCGTACGCGAGACGCGTGCCCCATGAACTCATCCGTCCGACACGTGGATGTTCTGTACCCGACAACGTGAGGTCGTCGGGGCCCCCTCGAATGACGGACGGACGGCATCCGTCTGGGGAGGGGCACATGACCCACGTACAGCACTCGGAGGAACACGCGCCGACTTCCGTACGGTCCCGTAGGTGACCCGGCCGGGCGCCCCCGTCACCACCGCCGCCTCCTTCGTCACCGAGGCGGGCAACCCGGGCCTCACGCCCGCGTGAGGACGGCCTCCTGCGGATAGCGGACGCCGACCCGGTCCCGTACCGCGTCGAGCGTCCGCATCACCGCGAGCGAGCCTTCGAGCGGGACGAGCGGGGACTCCGTCTCGCCCGCCCGCAGGCAGCGCATCACCTCGGCGGCCTCGTGGCGGAGGGGATGCGGGTCGTCCGCCGCCACGAACTCCTCCGGCTCGTGGCCGTGGCGGTGCAGGGTGAACCGCTCGGGGAAGAAGAAGCCGCGCGGGACGTCGATCCTGCCCTTCGTGCCCGTCACCGAGGCCGTCAGGGGGGTGTCCGCCTCCAGCGAGCAGGACAGCAGTGCCGAGGCGCCCGAGTCCCAGCCCAGCAGCATGCCCGTGTTCACGTCGACGCCCTCCGGTGAGAGGAGCGCGTGCGCGTGGACCGTGGACGGCTCGCCGAGCAGCAGCTGTGCGAACGACACCGGGTACACCCCCAGGTCGAGCAGCGCCCCGCCGCCCAGCGCCGGGTCCCGCAACCGGTGGCCGGCGTCGAAGGGGCCCGCGAGGCCGAAGTCCGCCTGGACCGTGCGGACCTCGCCGATGGCGCCCTCGCGGACGAGCTCGGCGATCCGGCGGATCAGCGGGTTGCAGTACATCCACATGGCCTCCATCAGGAAGAGGCCGCGGTCCCGGGAGAGGGTGACGAGTTCCTCCGCCTCGCCGGCGTTGAGTGTGAGAGCCTTCTCGCAGAGCACCGCCTTGCCCGCCTCCAGGGCGAGGCCCGCCGCCGCGCGGTGCGCGTGGTGCGGGGTCGCCACGTACACCACGTCGACGTCCTCGTCGGCGAAGAGCCCGGCCCACTCCCCGTACGCCCGCGGAATCCCGAACCGGTCCGCGAAGGCCCGCGCCGACGCCTCCGTACGGGACGCCACCGCGACGACCTCCGCTCCGTCGAGCGTCAGCAGGTCCGTGGTGAACCGCTCCGCCATACCGCCCGTCGCCAGGATCCCCCAGCGCACCGTGTCACCCATGTCCCCACCCGTCCCGAAGAGGTCTCGACCATGCCGGTCGAGCTGAGAGCATAGGCAAGGTTTCAACGAAATGGAGCGGTCGATGCCGGAGAGCGGCCAGAAAACCACGCAAGGACACATAACCGAACCTGCCGTCGCCGCCACCCGGCGGACGGGGCTCCTCGTCACCCTCGTCCTCGGCGGACTGACCGCCCTGCCCCCGCTCTCCATGGACATGTACCTCCCGGCCCTGCCGGAGGTCACCGGCGCGCTGCGGGCTCCCGCCGCCACCGTCCAGCTCACCCTCACCGCCTGCCTCGCCGGCATGGCCCTCGGGCAGCTCGTCGTCGGCCCCATGAGCGACAAGTGGGGACGTCGGCGCCCGCTGCTCATCGGCATGATCGTGTACGTCCTCGCCACCGCCGTCTGCGCCCTCGCGCCCACGGTCGAACTCCTCGTCGGCTTCCGGCTGCTCCAGGGCCTGGCCGGCGCCGCGGGCATCGTCATCGCCCGCGCCGTCGTCCGCGACCTGTACGACGGCGTCGAGATGGCCCGCTTCTTCTCCACCCTGATGCTGATCTCCGGCGCCGCCCCGATCGTCGCCCCGCTCGTCGGCGGACAGATCCTGCGGCTCACCGACTGGCGGGGCGTCTTCCACGTCCTCACCGCCATCGGCGTCCTCCTCACCGCCGTCGTCTGGCGCTTCCTCCACGAGACGCTGCCCGCCGAGCGCCGGCACGAGGGCGGGGTCGGGCAGGCCCTGCGCACCATGCGGGGGCTCCTCGCCGACCGCGTCTTCACCGGCTACATGCTGACCGGCGGGCTCGCCTTCGCCGCCCTCTTCGCGTACATCTCCGCCTCGCCGTTCGTCGTGCAGGAGATCTACGGCGCCTCCCCGCAGACCTTCAGCCTGCTCTTCGGCCTCAACTCCGTCGGGCTCGTCGCCGTCGGGCAGATCAACGGCAAGCTCCTCGTCGGCCGCGTCAGTCTCGACAAGGCGCTCGGCTGCGGCCTCGGCATCATCCTGCTCGCCGCGACCGCGCTCACCCTCATGACCACCGGCGTCTTCGGCGAGACCGGCCTCGCCCCCGTCGCCGCCGGACTCTTCGTCCTGATGTCCGCGATGGGCCTCGCCATGCCCAACACCAACGCCCAGGCCCTGATGCGCACCCCGCACGCCGCCGGCTCCGCCTCCGCCCTCCTCGGCACCTCCTCCTTCCTCATCGGCGCCGTCGCCTCCCCGCTCGTCGGCATCGCGGGCGAGCACACCGCCGTCCCCATGGCGGTCGTCCAGCTCGCCTGCGCCGTCCTCGCCCTCGCCTGCTTCCTGGGCCTCTGCCGCCCCTGGCGCACGACGGAAGCCCAGGCCCGGCCCGCCTAGACTGTCTCGGTGAACGCCTCCGCTCCCTCCGCCGACTCCCTGCGCGCCGCCCTCGCCGCGCTCCTCGACGGGCTGCCGCCCAACCGGACGGCCCAGGCCGTCGAGCGGCTGATCGCCAGCTACCGGGGCACCACCCCGACGGACGCCCCCGTGCTGCGCGACCGCTCCGACGTCGCCGCGTACGCCGCGTACCGGATGCCGGCGACCTTCGAGGCGGTACGGGGCGCCCTCGACGCCCTCAGGGAGGCCGCGCCCGACTGGGAGCCGCGCACCCACACCGACGTCGGCGGCGGCACGGGCGCGGCGAGCTGGGCCGTCGCCGAGGCCTGGGCGGAGGAGCCGCCCCGCACCACCGTCCTCGACTGGGCGGAGCCCGCGCTCGCGCTCGGCCGCGAGCTGGCCGGCGGGATCCTGGACGCCGAGTGGCGGCGCGAGCGGATCGGCGGCGCGCTGCGCCTCGCCGAGGCCGACCTCGTCACCGTCTCGTACGTCCTCAAGGAGCTGACGGAGGCCGACCGGACGGCGCTCGTCACCGAGGCGGCCCGCGCCGCGCAGGCCGTCGTGATCGTCGAGCCCGGCACCCCCGACGGCTACGAGCGGATCATCGCCGCCCGCACCCTGCTGGTCGGCGCCGGGTTCACCGTCGCCGCGCCCTGCCCGCACAGCGGGGCCTGCCCGATCGTGCCCGGCACCGACTGGTGCCACTTCTCCGCCCGGGTGAGCCGCTCCTCGCTGCACCGGCAGGTGAAGGGCGGGTCCCTGCCGTACGAGGACGAGAAGTACGCGTACGTCGTCGCCGTCCGGTTCCCGGTGACCCCGGCCCCCGCGCGCATCACCCGCAGGCCGCAGATCCGCAAGGGCCAGGTGCTCCTGGAGCTCTGCGGGCCCGAGGGTCTTGCCCGCGACACGGTCACCAAGCGGCACGGGCCCCTGTACAAGCAGGCCCGCGACGCGGAGTGGGGCGACTCCTGGCCACCGGAGGAGGACCGCCAGGGGCTGTCGGACAGCCCCTAGGGGCGCAGCTCCTGGGTGCAGCACTTCACGCTGCCGCCGCCCTTGAGGAGTTCGCTCAGGTCCATGCCGACCGGCTCGAAGCCGCGGTCGCGGAGAGGGCCGAAGAGGCCCACCGCCGTCTGCGGCAGCAGGACGTGCCGGCCGTCGCTCACCGCGTTGAGCCCGAGGGCCGCCGCGTCCTCGCCCGTCGCGATCAGGGCGTCGGGGAAGAGCCGGGCGAGCACCGCGCGGCTGCCGGGGGAGAAGGCGTCCGGGTAGTACATGACCTCGTCCCGGGCGTCGTCCAGGACGGACAGCGCCGTGTCCAGGTGGTAGTAGCGCGGGTCCACCAGCTCCAGGCCGATCACCGGGCGCCCGAAGAACTCCTGCGCCTCGTCGTGCGAGAGCGGGCTGGAGCGGAAGCCGCGGCCGGCGAGGATCCAGGAGGCGGTGACGGCGAAGTCGCCCTCGCCCTCGTTCACGTGCTCCGGGACCCGCACGTCCTCATCCGCCCAGCCGTTCCGGCGGAACCAGGCCACGTGCGCGTCGGCCTCACGGGACCGCTCCGGATAGGCGAACTTCGCGCCGAGGACCCGGCCGCCGACGACCGTCGCGCCGTTCGCCGCGAAGACCATGTCCGGCAGCGCCGGGTCGGGCTCCAGGAGCTCCACCGTGTGGCCGAGCGAGCGGTAGCGGTCGCGCAGGTCCTCCCACTGGGCGAGGGCGAGCGGCAGGTCGACCGGTTTCGTGGGGTCCATCCAGGGGTTGATGGAGTACGTCACCGTGAAGTGCGTGGGTGGGCACATCAGATAACGGCGGGGCGAGGACATGCGCGGAGTGGGGCGCAATGAAGCCTCCTCACGGAGAGCGGTGGTGAGCGGTGGACCCCATGGTCCGCTCTCGGCGGCCTCCGCGCTGTGGACCGTTCGGGTGGTTCCCGCACCACTCACATGCGAGACGCCGCGTCTCGTCCACTGCTAGATTGAGGCCATGTCCGAGACCAGACCCCCCAAGGCGGCCCCCGACGCCTCCCGCCGCAGCGAGCGCTCCCGCCGCGCCATCTTCGACGCCGCCCTCACCCTCGTCTCCGAGGCCGGCTACGCGAAGACCACCGTCGAGGGCATCGCCGCCCGCGCCGGCGTCGGCAAGCAGACCATCTACCGCTGGTGGCCCTCCAAGGCGGCCGTCCTCCTCGACGCCTTCCTCGACCTCGCGGCCAGGGCCAACGAGGCCCTCGGCGGCGACGCCGACAGTGAGATCCCCGACACCGGGGACCTCGCCGCCGACCTCCGGTACGTCCTGCGCGCCACCGTCGACGAGATGACCGACCCCGCCTTCGACGGCCCCTCCCGCGCCCTCGCCGCCGAGGGCCTCGTCGACGCCGAGCTCGGCGCCCGCTTCACCGAGGCACTGCTCGAACCCCAGCTCCAGTACTACGTGCGCCGTATCGAGGCCGCCCAGGCCGCGGGCGACATCGACCCCGGGATCGACCCCCGCCTCGCCGTCGAACTCCTCGTCGGACCGCTCCACCACCGCTGGATCCACCGCACCCTGCCGCTCACCCACGCCTACGCCGACAGCCTCGTCGACCTGGCGCTGCGCGGTCTCGCCCCCCGCTCCTGAGCACTGGAAGCACCCCGGTTCCGCACTCCGGTCACCCGGAGAGCAGGATGGTGGGACCATGGGCAGAGCCGAACGGGCGAGCATGAGGTGTGAGGGGATAGATGGGCGACGGCATCGGCCGCTACCGCGGCACGGAGAGCAAACTCGCACAGTGGCTGCGCAGGCGCCCCAAACGCACCGCGGCCGACGACGAGAACGACCGCGAGAAGCTGCTCCTGGCCAGCGCCGCCGCCGGGCTGCCCCTGGCCCCCGCCGCGTACCCCGTGGGCTACAGCTGTTCCTGTGAGCGGATCGGCTGTCCCACCCCCGGTCGCCACCCCGTCTCCTTCGCCTGGCAGACGCAGTCGACCACCGACCGCGCCCAGATCGAGCGCTGGGCGCGCAACGCGCCCGAGGCGAACTTCGTCACCGCCACCGGCATGGTCCACGACGTCCTCGACGTGCCGCTGGCCGCCGGCCGCGCCGCTCTGGAGCGCCTCCTGGCCGAGGGCGTCGAGGTCGGGCCCGTCGCCGAGTCCGCCGACGTCGACACCGTCGGCGGCCGCATGCTCTTCTTCACCGCCACCCGCGGCACCCCCGAGGACGAGGACGAGTGGTGGCCGTGTGAGCTGGACTGCCACCCGGAGACGATGGACGAGCACCCGGGGCTGCGCTGGCACTGCCGCGGCAGCTACGTCCTCGTCCCGCCGGCCCGGCTCCCCGGGGACGAGGACGCCCACCCGGTCGTCGCCTGGGTCCGTGGGCCCGAGCATCCGCTGCCCGACCCGCTGAACCTCCTGGAGACCCTCCAGGACGCCTGCGCGCGTCACGTGGCCGAGCGCGAGGCGGACGGGGACGGGGAGCACACGGCCCACGAGATCGCCTGGCCGCTGACCCGCTGACCCGCTGACCCGCTGACCCGCTGACCCGCGGTCGCCCTGAGCCGTCGCCCGCTGACGACGGACCTGCCGGGCGGGAGGGTTACGAGCCCTCCGCGCCCACCACGCCCTGGAGCCGGCTCGCGACCGTGACCGCGTTCCGCTCCGTGCCCGCCGGCTTCACCAGGACCGCCTGGCTGGACACCCACTCCCGGGTGACCGTGTTCTTGATCTCGCCGGTCAGCAGCGCCTTGGTGTCGGGGCCGACCTTCGGCCGGTAGCCCTTCGCCGCCGTCTGCCGCTCGAAGTACCGGGTCGCGAAGAAGACGAGCGCGCCGCCGTCCCGGGTCCGCAGCCCGAGCGGCGCGAAGTCCCCCTGGTCCGTGACCCGGTCGAGGTACTGGGTGGCCATGCCCAGCCGCTTCGCGGTCTTCCGCCGCTCCGCCCGCCACACCGTGGTGTGCATGCCCGGAGCGAACTTCGCCCCGCCGTCCTTGAGATACGCCACGTACTCCTTGCCGAGGTCCCGGGGCGCGACCGCGAGCGCGTCGGTGTCCGCGGCGACCGGCACCGCGTACCCCTCCTCCTCGGCGAACTCGGGCACGTCACCCCGGGGGAGGATCGTGAGGTAGGCGGCCTCCCACAGCTGCTCGGGCCCGTTGCGCACGAAGACCAGCAGCCAGCGCTGGTCGCCGGAGGACCGGTTGGACGCCGTGTCCGCCACGAACCAGCGCGGCCAGCCCGCCTTCCGGGGCAGCACGAAACGCGCGTCGGTCAGTGCGAGGGGCTTGTGGTCAGGGTTGCCGCCGGGGGTGCTGATCGACCGCGCGCGCAGGCCCGCCTGGTTGACCTCCCCGAGCGGACCGGTGACCCGGCCCGCGTCCAGGGCCGGGTCGTACGCCTTGTCGGCCCGGTTGTAGGCCGCCGTGAAGTCCGCGAGTGCCTGCGCGGCCTCGGCCTTCGTGGCCGGCGGCAGCAGCGCCAGCTCGCCGTGCACGGTCACGCAACCGCTCGCCGTCAGCGACAGGACGGCCGCCGCCGCCGTCGCCGCGAGGAACCCCGCCGGTCGGCGGACCCCCCGCGACCGCTCAAGCGTTCGTCCCGGCGCTCGCCTCAGCCTCAGCCTGCTCATCGGTCGCCTTCTGCTTCTTCACCCGCACGGACGGACCCGACCCTATCGGGGCCAGGAACAGCGCGAGCGTCGGGATCAGATACAGCGCCCACACCGTGACCTGAAGGACCGTCGGGTCCGGCTGGAAGTTGAGGACACCCTTGAGGAGCGTGCCGTACCAGCTGTCCGGCGGGATCGTCGCCGAGATGTCGAAGGCCTTGTCCGCGAGGCCGCCGAGGAAGCGGGCCTCCTGCAGGTCGTGCACGCCGTACGCGAGCACGCCCGCCGCCACCACGACCAGCATCCCGCCGGTCCAGGTGAAGAACTTCGCCAGGTTGATCTTCAGCGCGCCCCGGTAGAACAGCCAGCCGAGCAGGATCGCGGTGAGCAGCCCGAGGAGGACCCCGGCCAGCGGCGCGTACGTGCCGTCGGAGGAGGCCCGTACCGACGCCCACACGAAGAGCGCCGTCTCCAGGCCCTCGCGGCCCACCGCCAGGAAGGCGGTGGCGACCAGCGCGCCCGTGCCCATCTGCAGGGCCGCGTCCAGCTTGCCGTGCAGCTCCGCCTTGAGGTGCCGGGCCGTGCGCCGCATCCAGAAGACCATCCAGGTCACCAGGACCACCGCGACGATCGACAGCGAGCCGCCGAGCAGCTCCTGCGCCTCGAACGTCAGCTCCTGGGAGCCGAACTCGAGCCCGGCGCCGAAGGCCAGGGCCACGCCGACGGCGACGCCGATGCCGATCCAGATCGGCTTCAGCGCGTCACGGCGCCCGGTCTTCACCAGGTACGCGATGAGGATGCAGACGACCAGACTGGCTTCGAGGCCCTCGCGCAGGCCGATCAGATAGTTACCGAACACGTCGGTTCCCCTCCTCGATCACGAGAACAGCGCCCGGCCCCACCAGTCGTCCTTGTCCCGGACGCCCGGCGGGATCGCGAACAGCGCCGAACCCACGTGCTGGATGTATTCGTTGAGGGCGTCGGACGCCAGCGAGGTCTGCACCGGGATGAAGCCGGTGCGGACGTCCCGCTGGTACGCCAGGAAGAACAGGCCCGCCTCCAGGCGGCCGAGACCGTCCGTGCCGTCCGTGAAGGAGTAGCCGCGGCGCAGCAGCGTCGCCCCGTTGTTGCTGTCCGGGTGGGCGAGCCGGACGTGCGAGTCCGGCTTCATCGCCTTCAAGAACGGCTCGTCGTGCTCCTTGGCCTTGCCGACGGGAGCGCCCTCGCGCTTGTCGCGGCCGAAGATGTCCTCCTGCTCGGCGAGCGGGGTGCGGTCCCAGGTCTCGACGTTCATGCGGATGCGGCGGGCCACGAGGTAGGAGCCGCCGTCCATCCAGGCCGCGGCGCCCTCGGCGTCCTTTCCGGAGACCCACACGTGCTTCGCGAGCCGGTCGGTCTCGGTGCCCGCGATGTTGCGGGTGCCGTCCTTGAAGCCGAAGAGGTTGCGCGGGGTCTGGGCGTCCGGGGTCGTCGAGGACGTCTTGCCGAAGCCCAGCTGCGACCAGCGCACCGCGACCTTGCCGAAGCCGATCCGCGCGAGGTTGCGGATGGCGTGCACGGCGACCTGCGGGTCGTCCGCGCAGGCCTGCACGCAGATGTCGCCGCCGCTGCGCGCCGGATCCAGGTTGTCGCCCGGGAACCTGGGCAGGTCCACCAGGGCCCCGGGCCGCTTGTCCTTGAGGCCGAAACGCCCGTCGAACAGGGAGGGGCCGAAGCCGATCGTGAGGGTGAGGCGGGACGGCTTGAGCCCCAGGGCCTCGCCCGTGTCGTCCGGCGGGGCCTCCGGCAGACCGCCGTAGGCGCCCTCGCCGACCTCGGCGCCGGCCGTCATCCGCTCGGCGGCCCGCGTCCAGTCCTTGAGGAGCTGGATCAGCTCGTCCCGGTCCTTCGTCTTGACGTCGAAGGAGGCGAAGTGCAGCCGGTCCTGCACGGCGGTGGCGATGCCGGCCTGGTGCGGGCCGTGGAAGGGCACGGCCCCGTGGTCGTCGGCGACGGGCACGGCGGTGTCGTCGTCCCGGATCAGCAGGGCGGCGCCGCCGGCCGCGGCGGCACCGAGCGCGAGCCCCGCACCGCCCCAGCCGATGACCGTACGGCGGGAGGGCGCGGCGGCCTGCTCCGTGGTGGTGGTCTCGTCGCTCATGGTTCCCCCTGTTACTTCACGACCGCGGCGGCGAGCTTGGAGAGCGGCTCCGCCAGCGCGTTGACGCCGTCGGAGAGCTCCTTGCGCTCGTCCTTGCCGACCTTGTCGTACGAGGTGAAGACGTAGCCGCTCTTGTCCGTGCGGTACTTGTCGAGCAGCGTGTTCAGCGCGGCGAACTGCTTGTCGAGTTCGGCGACGAGCTTGGCGTCGTTCTTCACGGCGACCGGCTTCAGCAGCTCGAAGGACTTCTGCGCGCCCTCGACGTTCGCCTTGAAGTCGACGAGGTCGGTGCGGGAGTAGCGCTCCTCCTCGCCGGTGACCTTGCCGCTCGCGACCTCGTCCAGGAGCTCCTTGGCGCCGTTGGCCATGGAGGTCGGGGTGATCTCGGCCTTGCCGACCCGCTTCACCCAGTCCGCGAGGTCCTTGTCGAGGAGGTCGGCGAGCTGCTTCTCGCGGTCGCCGATCTTCTTGTCCTGCCAGAGCGCCTTCTCCAGGCGGTGCCAGCCGGTCCAGTCCTTCACCGGGTCCTGGCCGTCCTCCAGGCCGTCCTCGCGGACGTCGACCTTGGGGTCGATGTCGCCGAAGGACTCGGCGACCGGCTCGGTGCGCTCCCAGCCGATGCGGGACTCGGCGTAGGCCTTCTTCGCGGCCTCGACGTCACCGGCGCGGACGGCGTCGGTGAAGACCTTCACCTTGGGGAGGGTCGCGTCGGCCTGCGCCTGGACGTACTGGCGGTAGGCGGCGACGGCGGCGTCCATCTCGGGGGAGCGCTTGGCGGCGGCCTTGCCGCCTGTGGCCTTGACCTCCTGGCGGATGCCGTCGCCCTTCATGCCGGGCTTGCAGGCGATGGCGTAGTCGCCGGCCTTGATCTCGGCGGTGATGGTGGCCTTGGTGCCGGGGCCGATGTTCTCGCGCTCGGTGACGATCCGGTCGTCCGGGAAGAGGACGTAGACCTCGGTGATCTTGGAGCCGCGGTTCTCGACGGCCAGCTTCACGTGCCCGGCCGGGAACTCCTTCTTCGAGACCTCGCAGGAGTCGTCCTTGGCGACGACGGTGATGGCGTCGTCGCCCGCCTTGGAGTCGCTTTTCTCGGCGCAGCCCGTGACGGCGGTCAGAGCGGCCGCGGTCGCGGCGGCGGTGACGACGGAGAGGCGGACGGCTCGCATGAGGACTCCAGGAACGCGGGGACGGACTGAGGCGGACCTAACTTAACCGAGGCTTACCTCAGCATCCCCCGCGCGTCCAGTGATTCAGCTCTCAGGCCGGGCGTACCGGACACAGGCGAGTCACAGGGGCTCCATCGGGTCCCCATGGCTTGGTCAAGGGCAGGTCAAGGAGGGGCTCGTCCCGCCCCGGGTGGTTGAATTCCGGCATGAACACGACGGCCACTGACATCGACGTCCTCCGGGTCTTCTGTGCGGGCGACGGCCGGCACGGCAACCGCCTCGGAGTCGTACGGGACGCGCGGACCCATCCCGACGAGTCCTCCCGGCAGGCCCTGGCCAAGGAGCTCGGCTTCAGCGAGACCGTGTTCGTGGACGACCCGGAGCGCGGGATCGTCGACATCTACACCCCCGGCATCCGCCTGCCGTTCGCCGGACACCCGGTCGTGGGCGCCGCCTGGCTCCTCGACCTGGAGGTCGTCCGCCCGCCCGCCGGCGAGGTCTGGGTGCGCGGCGACGGGGAGTTCACCTGGATCGAGGCGCGCCCCGAGTGGGCCCCGCCCCGCACCCTGCGCCGGTACGGCTCCGTCGCCGAGGTCGAGGCGCTCGAGGTGCCCGAGCCGGGGGAGTGGATCTACGCCTGGGCCTGGGAGGAGGAGGCCGCCGGCCGGATCCGGGCGCGCGGCTTCCCGGGGCGCGGCGACGGCATCGACGAGGACGAGGCGACCGGCGCGGCGGCGCTGCTCCTCGCGGCCGAGCTGGGACGGGCCCTGAACATCACCCAGGGCCGGGGCTCGCAGCTGCTCACCGCCCCCGGGCCCGACGGCATCGTGGAGCTGGGCGGCCGGGTCCTCCTGGAGGGAACGCTCACGCGCTGACCCTCGGGCGAGGATGCCGGGCCGCCGGGGTCCCTTCACGCGCTCAAGGGGTACTCCCCGGCCAGCTCCCGGAAGACCGCGCAGTTGAAGCCGAAGGCGCGCCCGCACTCGTCGACGATCCGCTGCTTCTCCAGGTCGTCGGCCTCCAGCCCGTCGAGCAGCTCCCGGTACGCCCGCTTGAACGCCGCCGGGTTGGCGATCCCCTCGAAGACGTAGAAACGGACACCGTCCCCCGCGCGGTCGAAGCCCCACGTCCGCTCCGCCCTGTCGCGGATGATCTGCCCGCCCGACAGGTCCCCCAGATAGCGCGTGTAGTGGTGGGCCACGTAGCCGGCGGGCCAGTCACGGGCGCACTCGGCGATCCGCGCGGCGTACGCGGCGGTGGCGGGCAGCGGTGCGAGCCCCGTACGCCATCCGGGGCCCCGCAGGTGCGCGAGGTCCTGCTCCAGGGCGGCCGTGCGGAACAGCTCGGGCCGGACGAACGGCCCGGCGACCGGGTCCTCGCGCAGCGCCTCGGCGCCCTCCTCGAGTGCCCGGTACACGAACCAGAGCTGCTCGGTGTAGCGCGCGTACGCGTCGACGGCCAGACGTCCGCCCAGCAGGTCCCCCATGAAGGGCGAGGTCTCCGCCCGCGTGTGCTGCTCGCGCGAGGCCGTGCGGATGAGCGTCGAGAACGGCGTGGTCAAAGCGTGCCTCCGGGACCGAGCGGACGGGAACCAGCGGCGCCGGCGAGGCAGGCCTGCCCGAGCCGGCTGGTTCCCGACGTCCTGTCGGTAAAAACGCTACCCGCTCGGCGGCTCAGGGCAACGTGAGGATCTCGGCGCCGCTCTCGGTCACCACGAGCGTGTGCTCGAACTGCGCGGTCCGCTTCCGGTCCTTCGTCACCACGGTCCAGCCGTCGTCCCACATGTCGTAGTCGTGGGTGCCGAGCGTCAGCATCGGCTCGATCGTGAATGTCATGCCGGTCTTGATCTCGGTGGTGTGGTGGGGCGAGTCGTAGTGCGGGACGATCAGGCCGGAGTGGAACGACGAGTTGATGCCGTGCCCGGTGAAGTCGCGCACGACCCCGTAGCCGAAGCGCTTGGCGTACGACTCGATGACCCGCCCGATGATGTTGATCTGGCGTCCCGGCTTCACCGCCTTGATCGCCCGGTTCAGGGACTCCCGGGTGCGCTCCACGAGCAGCCGCGACTCCTCGTCGACGTCACCGCACAGGTAGGTGGCGTTGTTGTCTCCGTGGACGCCGTTGATGTACGCGGTGACGTCCAGGTTCACGATGTCGCCGTCCCGCAGGACGGTGGAGTCCGGGATGCCGTGGCAGATGACCTCGTTGATCGAGGCGCACAGCGACTTGGGGAAGCCGCGGTAGCCCAGCGTGGAGGGGTAGGCGCCGTGGTCGCACATGTACTCGTGCGCGACCCGGTCGAGCTCGTCGGTGGTGACGCCCGGGGCGATGTGCTTGGCGGCCTCCTCCATCGCCTGCGCGGCGATGCGGCCGGCGATCCGCATCCGCTCGATGGTGTCGGAATCCTGCACCTCTGGCCCGGTGTACGGGGCGGGGGCGGGCTTCCCGACGTACTCGGGGCGGCGGATGGAACCCGGAACGGAGCGGTGGGGGGAGAGCTCCCCCGGTACGAGAAGCGACTGGCCAGACATGCCAGCGAGTGTAACGACCGGGTCTGGGGCACCATGATCTTCGGAGGAAGGAGCCGACGATGGCCCTGTTCAAGAAGCGCACGGCGGGCAAGCCGGGCGAGTGGTACTACTGCCTGGAGCACAAGAAGGTCGAGGAGGGCCCCGACTGTCCGGCGAAGAACCGCTTCGGCCCGTACACCAGCCGTGAGGAGGCCTCCCACGCCATGGAGACCGCCCGCGAGCGGAACCAGGAGTGGGAGACCGACCCCCGCTGGCACGACGCCGGCGGGAAGGACCGGACGCCCGAGGAGTAGCGCTCCGCCGGGGGCGGCCGGGACCCGTCAGAGGGACCCGGCCGCCCCTTGCCGGGCGGTCTCCTGCTGGGCCTTGCGGCGCAGCGAGTCCTCGTCCGTCGCGGAGTCGTACGCCAGCAGCTTCGGCAGCACCAGACAGAGCAGCCCCACCGAGGCGAGGCACGCCACGCCACCCGTCCAGACGGCCGCCCGCGTGCCGGTCCAGCCGGCCATCGCGCCCGCCCGGACCTGGCCCAGTTGCGGGCCGACGCTGTAGGAGAGCACCTCGATGCCGGCGAGCCGGCCGCGCAGCTCCTCCGGGATCGTCTGGTTCCAGATGGTGGAGCGGCCGAGCCCGCTCAGCATGTCGCCCGCGCCCGCGAGCGCCAGGCACAGCAGCACCAGCCAGACGTTCCCGAACCATCCCGCCGCCGCGATCGCCAGACCCCACCCGGCCGCGCCGCCCGCCACGAGGAGTCCGTGGCGCCGCAGCTTCGAGGTCCAGCCGCTGGTCAGACCGAGGACGAGCGAGCCGGCCGAACCCGCCGCGTACATCAGACCGAGCGACCAGTCCGCGTCCAGCTCGTCCGCGAGGAACGGGAAGACCGCGTTCGGGAAGGCGAAGAGCATCGCCGCCAGGTCGATCGCGTACGTGCCGAGCAGCACCGGCCGCGACCAGGCGTACCGCGCCCCCTCCGCGATGCCCCGCAGCGAGGGCTTGTCCGCGTCGTGGGCGGGCGGCGCGGCAGCCAGCCGGCGGCACATCAGGACCGAGACCGCGAAACAGGCGGTCGTCACCCCGTACGCGGGCGCGTGACCGGCGTACGCCACCACCAGGCCCGCGATCGCCGGGCCCGCGATCGAGCCGAGCTGCCAGCGCAGCGAGTTCAGCGCGGCCGCGGCCGTCTGCTGCTCGTGCGGCACGATCCGGGCGAGCAGGGAGTCGAGCGCCGGACGCTGGAGTCCCGAGAACGCCGAGACCCCGGCCGCCACCACGTACAGCGGCCAGAGCATCGGCTCCGGAAGCAGCGCGTCGAGCAGCAGGAGCACGGCGAGCAGCCCGAGCCCCGCCTCCGTCCAGAGGATCACCTTCCGCCGGTCGACCGCGTCCGCGAGCGCCCCGCCGTACAGGCCGAACACCACGAGCGGCACCAGCTCGACCGCGCCCATCGCGCCGACCGCCAGCGGCGAACCCGTCAGCTCCTTGATCTGCAGCGGCAGGGCGATCATCGCCATCGCACTGCCGAAGTACGTCACGAGCCCCTGCACCCACAGGAGCCGGAAGTCGCGGGAGGAACGCCACGGCGCGAGATCGGGCAGCAGGGCGGAGAGCTTGGAGGACACAAGGGGTCATGGTCCGGCCGCCGGATGCCGGGCGGCAACCGAATTCCGCCGGCACGGGTGGTCCCGTACGGGTGGAAGCTCCCCCGATCGGCCACGCGCGGTCCCCGGCTCGGGCAGGATGCGGGCCCATGGATGCCGTACGGGTCGCCTTGCTGCGGGACGTGCTCGCCGGGACGGAGTGGCCGGGGGCGGCCCGCCGGTTCGCGGGCGCGCTCCGGTCCTCCCTCGTGCCGCACCGCGGCGGGCTGCTCCTGGTGGGCACGGAGCAGTACGAACCCTGGCACCTGGCGGCGCACCTGGCCGACGAGTCCGCCTGGTCGGGGCTCCCGGAGCTGGCGCCCACCCTGGTACGCCACCGGGTGCGGCCGGGTGCCCCGCCGCACCTCGCGGTCGGACTCGGCCGGCTGGAGGCCGCCGGGCGCGGGGCGACGCTCCTGATGGTCGCGCCGGAGCGGCCCGACGCCGGCCTCCTCCAGCGGGTCCACGACGCCCGGCGGGCCGGGGCGACGGTGCTCTCGCTCGACGGCGGCGACGAGGAGGTGCGGGGCCTCGCGCACGAGACGCTCACCGTGGCGGAGGGGGCCGAGGTCGACCTGGACACGGTGCAGCACCTGGTGAGCGCGGCGGCCGGCGAGAACAGCCTGCCGTCGCCGCGCGGGAGCCGCCGCTTCCGGGACCGGCTCTCGGCACTCGCGGACCGGCTGACGGCCCCGCCACCGGCCCGCTGGTAGCGCGCGGTCCGTCCCCGCCGCCCCGACCGGTCGGTAATGTCGGGGCCATGACTACGACTGACAGCAAGCCCGCCCCCAAGGACCCGTGGGACCTCCCCGACGTCTCCGGCCTCGTCGTCGGCGTCCTCGGCGGCACCGGTGACCAGGGCCGCGGGCTCGCCTACCGGCTCGCGAAGGCCGGACAGAAGGTGATCATCGGCTCCCGCGCCGCCGACCGCGCGCAGGGCGTCGCCGCCGAGATCGGCCACGGCGTCGAGGGCGCCGACAACGCCGAGACCGCCCGCCGCAGCGACGTCGTCATCGTCGCCGTGCCGTGGGACGGCCACGCCAAGACCCTGGAGTCCCTGCGCGAGGAGCTCCGCGGCAAGCTCGTCGTGGACTGCGTCAACCCGCTCGGCTTCGACAAGCAGGGCGCCTACGCCCTCAAGCCGGAGGAGGGCTCCGCCGCCGAGCAGGCCGCCGCGCTCCTCCCCGACTCCCGGGTCGCCGCCGCCTTCCACCACCTCTCCGCCGTCCTCCTCAAGGACACCTCCCTCGACGAGATCGACACGGACGTCATGGTCCTCGGCGAGGAGCGCGCCGACGTCGAGATCGTCCAGGCCCTCGCCGGCCGCATCGCGGGCATGCGCGGCGTCTTCGCCGGCCGGCTGCGCAACGCCCACCAGGTCGAGTCGCTCGTCGCCAACCTGATCTCCGTCAACCGCCGCTACAAGGCCCACGCGGGACTCCGCGTCACGGACATCTGAGCCGGAGGCCGGACGCTTCGGGGCATGGGGGACACTGGACGGGCACGACAGCCGCACCCGTCCCGTCAGGAGCCGACCCCATGCCCCGCCTCGCCCTCTACGCCCTCGTGGTCTGCGCCCTCGCCGTCACCGCGGCGGTCGTCTCCTTCGTCCAGGGCAGCTTCCTCGGCATCGTCTGGGTCCTCCTCGCCGGCCTCTCCTCCAACATGGCCTGGTACTACCTCCGCCGCGCGAAGACGCAGGCGCGCGCCGAGGGTTAGACCCGGCAGAACTCCGGGGACGCCTCCCAGAAGCGGAACAGCTGCGAGCCGCAGTACCGGCTCGCCTCCGGCACCCCGAGGGAGCGCAGCAGGGCGTCGATCGCGTCGAAGAAGGCGTCGTTGACCGCCGGCACGAACAGCAGCGCGATCACGATGAAGAAGCCGTACGGCGCGTACGGCTCGATCTGCCGCTTCACCTTGTACGACAGCCAGGGCTCCACCACCCCGTAGCCGTCGAGCCCCGGCACCGGCAGGAGGTTCAGGAGCGCGGCCGTCACCTGGAGGAACGCCAGGAACGCCAGCGCGAACCGGAAGGGGAGCGGCACGCCGTCCAGTGCGTCCAGCCAGAACGGCGCCGTGCAGACGAGCGCGAACAGCACGTTGGCCAGGGGGCCCGCCGCCGAGACCAGGCTGTGCTTCCAGCGGCCCTTGATCCGGCCCTGCTCGATGAAGACCGCACCGCCGGGCAGACCGATTCCGCCCATGATCACGAACAGCACCGGCAGGACGATGCTCAGCACGGCGTGCGTGTACGCGAGCGGGTTGAGCGTCAGATAGCCCTTCGCGCCCACCGTGATGTCCCCGCCGTGCAGGGCCGTCCGGGCGTGCGCGTACTCGTGCAGACAGAGCGACACCACCCAGGCCGAGGTCACGAAGAGGAACACCGCCAGGCCGGGCGAGGCGGCGAAGTCCGTCCACACCGCCCAGCCGGTGACGGCCATGACGGCGAGGATCGCCAGGAAGACGGGGCTGATCCGCCGTTCGTGGCGCCGGGTGGTGGCCGTGGTCATCGCGGGGGCTCCCAGAGGACGGAGGATCGGACGTGCGGGCAACGTACCGGCCCCGCCCCGAGTTCCAGCCCGGGGGCGGCGCCCCCGCCCCTTGTGGGCAGCCGTGCCGCGGGGCGGTGCCCCCGTCCGCCGCGGGCAGCCGTCCGGCTGAGCGGTGCCCGCCCCCTCCGCCGCCGCCGCCCGTT
>NZ_JBVISK010000001.1:7681-507574 GCF_055575535.1 Streptomyces sp. NPDC034084 | reverse complement strand
TCCGCCGGGGCGGTGCCCCCGTGGCCCCCGTGGTGAGCGGTCTTCCCGCCGGGGGCGGTGGCCCCCGCCCACCCCCGTTGTGGGCAGTCGTTCCGCCGGGGCGGTGCCCCCGTGGCCCCCGTGGTGAGCGGTCTTCCCGCCGGG
The DNA here is from genome assembly GCF_055575535.1 of Streptomyces sp. NPDC034084. Taxonomy (NCBI): domain Bacteria; kingdom Bacillati; phylum Actinomycetota; class Actinomycetes; order Kitasatosporales; family Streptomycetaceae; genus Streptomyces; species Streptomyces sp. NPDC034084. The sequence goes on along the minus strand of NZ_JBVISK010000001.1, from coordinate 507,430 downwards.
GGCGGTGGCCCCCGCCCACCCCCGTTGTGGGCAGTCGTTCCGCTGGGGCGGAACGGGTGGGCACAACGGACGGCGCCCCTTGCCGGGCCTGGGCTCCCGCGCCCTGACCCGCACCGGCAGGTACGGCGCGCGCGTGGTGCGGGTCCAGGCGCGGAACGCGGAGGCGCCGCCCCGGCGGAGGGCGCCCACCCGGCGGGGTGCCACCCCGCGGGGGACGCGCGCAGGCGGGCGCCGCCGGGCGGCGGCAGGGGGTCGCGGAGAATGGGGGCGTGCGCTACTCCGTCCTCGGTCCCACCCTCGCCCGCACCCCCGCCGGCACCGACGTCCCCGTCGGCGGCCCCCGGGTCCGTGCCCTGCTCACCGTCCTCGCCCTGCGGGCCGGCCGGACCGTGCCCGTAGCCGATCTCGTGGACGAGGTGTGGCACGGCGACGAGCCGCCCGCCGACGCGCCCGCCGCGCTCCAGGCGCTCGTCGGGCGGCTCCGCCGGGCCCTCGGCCGGGACCGGGTGGTCTCCGCCGACGGTGGCTACCGGCTCGACGCCCGGCCCGAGGACGTGGACACCCGCCGCTTCGAGCGGCTCGCCGTCGAGGGCGCGGCCGCGCTCGGCGCGGGCGACCCCGCACGCGCCGCCGCCCTCCTCGACGAGGCCCTCGCGCTCTGGCGCGGGCCCGCCCTCGCCGACTTGCCGGACCGGGACGCGGAGGCCGCCCGCTGGGAGGCCCGCCGGCTCGACGCCCGCCGGGCGAGGCTCGACGCCGCCCTCGCGCTCGGCGGGGCCGCCGCCGCCCTCCCCGAACTCACCGCGCTCTGCGCCGCCCACCCCCTCGACGAACCCCTCCAGGCCCTCCGGATCCGCGCCCTGCGGGACACCGGCCGGACGGCCGAGGCCCTCGCCGCGTACGAGACGGTCCGCCGCGCCCTCGCCACCCGCCTCGGCACCGACCCCTCGCCCGCCCTGCGCGCGCTCCACGCCGAACTCCTGGCTCCGGAGCCCGAGCCCACGCGCGCGCGTACCCCCGCCCCCGCCCGGGGCAACCTGCGCGCGCGGCTCACCAGTTTCGTCGGCCGCGACGAGGAGATCGCCCTGGTCCGGGACGACCTGCGCCGTGCGCGGCTCGTGACGCTGCTGGGGCCCGGCGGGGCCGGGAAGACCCGGTTGTCGCAGGAGGCGGCCGAGCGGGCGACCGAGGACTGGCCGGACGGCGTCTGGGTGACGGAACTCGCGCCCGTACGGGACCCGGAGGCCGTCCCCGAGGCCGTCCTCGCGGCCGTCGGCGCCCGCGAGACCGTGCTGCGCGGCGCCGGAGCCGAGGAGCTGCGCGGCGGGGGCGACCCCCTCGCCCGGCTCGTCGAGCACTGCGCCGGGCGCCGGATGCTGCTCCTCCTCGACAACTGCGAGCATCTCGTCGGCGCGGCCGCCGAACTGGCCGAGACCCTTCTCGCGCGCTGCCCCGAACTGCGGGTGCTCGCGACGAGCCGGGAGCCGCTCGGCGTCCCCGGCGAGGCGATCCGGCCCCTCGGCCCGCTGCCGACCGGGATGGCGCTGCGGCTGCTGGGGGAGCGGGGCGCGGCCGTCCGCCCGGGGTTCCGCGTCGAGGACGACCCGGCCGCCGCGGGCGAGGTCGTACGGCGCCTCGACGGTCTGCCGCTGGCCATCGAACTGGCCGCGGCCCGGCTGCGGATGTTGACTCTGCGTCAGATCGCGGACCGGCTCGACGACCGCTTCCGGCTGCTGACCTCGGGCGCGCGGACGGTGCTGCCCCGTCAGCAGACCCTGCGCGCGGTCGTCGACTGGTCGTGGGACCTGCTGGACCGGGGCGAGCGAGCGGTCCTGCGCCGTCTCGCGGTCTTCACGGGCGGCTGCGACCTGGAGGCGGCGGAGGCCGTCTGCGCCGGCGCGAAGGACGACGCGAAGGACGGCGCGAAGGATGACGCGAACGACGACTCACACGACGGCGCGAAGGACGGCGGGGAGGAGACGGCCGCGGTCCTCGACCTGCTCGGCGCCCTCGTCGACAAGTCCCTCGTCGTCGCCGCCCCCGGCGAGAACGGCATGCGGTTCCGGCTCCTGGAGACCGTCGCCGAGTACGCCGGGGAGCGACTCGACGAGGCGGGGGAGCGGGCCGCCACCGAGCGCCGGCACCTCACGTACTACCGCGAACTCGCCCGCCGTACCGACCCCGAGCTGCGGGGCTCCGGACAGGCCGGGGCCATCGCCCGCCTCGGCACCGAGTACGGCAACATCCGCACCGCCCTGCGCCGCGCCGTCGACGCCGGCGACGAGGACGAGGCCCTGGTCCTCGTCCACTCCATGCTCTGGTACTGGCAGATGCGCGACCTGCGCGCCGACGCCCTCCACTGGTCGCAGGCCGCCGCCGCGCTCGGCCCCGACCCGTTCGGGACGCCCGCCGCCCCCGTCGTACCGCTGCACGAGCCGTGCACCGCCGCGCCCCCGCCGCTCTCCGAGGAGCAGCGCTGGGAGGCCCGGCGCGGGGTGCGGCTGATCGAGCTGCTCAACATGGACCACGAGACGGGCCGCTGGACGGCCCCCGAGGGCTTGGCGCGGCTGCGGCGGATCCACGAGGTGTACCCGCCGGGGCTCCCGCAGACCTGCCGGCTGCCCGGCTCCTTCGCCGTCTTCGCCGTCCTCCTCATCGGAGAACCGGTCCGCATGGGCGAAGCCCTGGAGGCGCAGGTGGACGCCTGCCGGCGCTACGGCTACGAGTGGGAGCTCGCCCACGCCCTGCAGATGCGCGCCAACATCCTGGCCAACCGGGCCGACCTGGCGGAGCGGGCGAGCGCCGACGCCGAGGAGAGCCTGGAGATCTTCGTCCGCCTCGGTGACTCCTGGGGCGCGGCCGAGGCGCTGTCCTCGCGCGCCGAGGCCCGTGAGCGGCGCCTCGAGTTCGAGGGCGCCGCCCAGGACTTCGCCGACGCCATCGCGTACGCGCGGGAGATCGGCGCCCAGTCCCAGATGGCGCTGCTGCGGGCCCGCTACGCCGACATGCTGGTCGAGACGGGCCGCGGCGAGGAGGCAGAACGGATCCTGCGGGAGATCGTGGAAGGGGAGCACGGCCGCGGCCATGAGCCGATGCTGGCCGGGCGGATCTTCCTGGGGATGCTGCTCGCCCGGACGGGCCGCACCACGGAGGCCCGCGAGCACCTCGCACGGCTCATCGACGACCTCGGCGTCGACGACCTCCGCTTCCAGACCTTCTCCATCTTCGAGGGCTTCGCGCTCGGCGCCCTCGGCTGGGTGGACGATCTGGAGGGACGGTACGCGTCGGCGGTCGCGCTGTCCCGGCGCGCGTTCGACCGCTCGCTCGGCGCCCTGTCGATGATGGTCGCGCCGGTGATGCCGTCGATCCACCTGATCACGGCCGCCTGGGGGCTGGCCGGGCTCGGCGGCCCCGCGGCCCGTACCGCCGCCGTGCTGCTCGGGGCGTACGAGGGGCTCGTACCGCCCGGGCATCTGTCGCCGCCCCTGGAGCGGGAGAACCGCGAGCGGGCGACGGAGCTGTGCCGGTCGGCGCTCGGGGACGGGGAGTTCGAGGCGGCGTACGCGGAGGGCGACGGCCTCTCCTTGGAAGAGGCCGCCGCCCTGCTCGGTCGCGCCGCCGACGCGATCAGTGAGCGCGCCGAGTCATGATCCCCCGATCGGGACTCAGGTCTTCTTGCGGAACTTGGCGACCGCGAGCGGTGCCGTCACGAGGGTGATCAGCGCCGCCCAGCCGAGGACCATCCACACCGAGTGGGCGACCGGGCCGCCGTTGATCAGGTTGCGGGCGGCGTCGGCGAGGTTGGACAGCGGGTTGTAGTCGGTGAAGGACTTCAGCCAGCCGGGCATCGAGGTCGGCGGCGCGAAGATCGACGAACCGAACTGCAGCGGCATCAGGACCAGCATCGCCACGCCCTGGACGGCCTGGGCCGTCTTCATGGTGAGGCCGAGCAGGATGAAGATCCACATGAGGGAGGCTCCGAAGGCCATCGACAGGCCGATGGCCGCGAAGAGGTGGAGGACCGAGGTGTGGATCTCCATGCCGAGCAGGAAGCCCATGCCGAGCAGGATCGAGGTGGCGATGAGCATCCGGCCGACCTCGACGACGATCTTCGCGATGAGGACCGAGGACCGGGCGATCGGCATCGTCCGGAACCGGTCCATGACCCCCTTCTTGAAGTCGTCGTTGATGCCGACTCCGACGGCCATGGCGATGTTCATGCCCATCATCGCCATCAGGCCGGGCGTCACGTAGTTCACGTACGCGTCGTTGTTGCCCTTGCCGGCGATGGCGCCGCCGAACACGTACACGAAGAGCAGGATGAAGATGATCGGCATCAGGACGGCGTCGAACATCGACTCCGGGTCCTGCTTGATCTGGAGGGCGTTGCGCCGGGCCAGGGCGCCGATGTGGCGGAGGTTGGCCCGCAGGCCGATCCGGCCCTCCGCGACGGGGGCGGTGCGCGCCGCGGCCGGACCCGGAGTCCGGGCGTCGGCGGGGGACTTGGTGACAGTGGTCGTGCTCACGCGGCGACCTCCTCGGTGATCGCGTCGGAAAGCTCGGAGTCGGCGGTCTTCTGACCGGTGATCGCGAGGAACACCTCGTCCAGGCTGGGCAGATGGGTGCCGATGTGGGCGATGCCGAAGCCGCGCGCGCCGAGCAGGCCCACGACGGCGGTCAGCTGCTCGTCGGCGAGGATCGGCACGTACAGCACGCCCTCGTCGGGCACGACGGTCGAGCCGGCGACCCCGTCGAGGCCGGTCTCGCGCAGCGCGGCGGCCATCTCGGGCAGCTGGCCCGGGTCCGCGGGGCGGACCTTCAGGGTCCGGCCGCCGACCTTGGCCTTGAGCTCGTCGACCCCGCCCTTGGCGATGACCCGGCCCCGGTCGATGACGGTCAGCTCGCTGGCGAGCTGCTCCGCCTCCTCCATATACTGGGTGGTCAGCAGGACGGTCGCGCCCTCGGAGACCATGCGCTGCACCTCGTCCCACACCTCGTTGCGGGTGCGGGGGTCGAGGCCGGTGGTCGGCTCGTCCAGGTAGAGGACGGCCGGCTGTCCGATCATGGAGGCGGCGAGGTCGAGGCGGCGCCGCATGCCGCCCGAGTAGTTCATGGCCGGGCGCTTGGCGGCGTCGGTGAGGGAGAAGCGCTCCAGCATCTCGTCGGCGCGGCGGCGGGCGTCGGCGCGGGAGAGGTCGAGCAGTCGCCCGATCATGTACAGGTTCTCCCAGCCGGACAGCTTCTCGTCGACCGAGGCGTACTGGCCGGTGAGGCCGATGGTGCGGCGCAGCTGGCGGGGGTGCCTCACCACGTCGTAGCCGGCGACGGTGGCGGTCCCGGCGTCCGGGACGAGGAGGGTGGACAGGCAGCGGACGAGGGTGGTCTTGCCGGCGCCGTTGGGCCCGAGGACCCCGAGGACCGTGCCCTCCCGGACGTCCAGGTCGACCCCGTCGAGGGCCTTGGTGGCGCCGAAGTGCTTCACGAGGCCCCGGACCTCGACGGCGTTGGTGTGTGATCGCGTCATGTCCACCATGGAACAGGGCGTCACCGACAATCCCCCGACAGACGACCGACAGCCCGCCGACGGGGGCTGTCGGCGGGCTGTCGGAGGTGGCGCAATGGCTCTACGGGCCTAGTGGAAGGTGTGCTCCTCGGCGGGGAACGCCCCGCCGCCGACGTCCTCGGCGAAGGCGCGGGCGGCGTCGCCGAGCGTCTCGCGGAGGTTGGCGTACTGCTTGGTGAAGCGCGGCACCTTGCCGCCGGTGAGGCCGGCCATGTCGGTCCAGACGAGGACCTGCGCGTCGGTGCCCGGGCCGGCCCCGATGCCGATGGTCGGGATGTGCAGGGAGCGGGTGACCTCGGCGGCCAGTTCGGCCGGTACGAGTTCCAGGACGACGGCGAAGGCGCCCGCGTCCTGCGCCGCCTTGGCGTCGCTGAGCAGCCGGTGCGCGGCCTCGTCGCTGCGGCCCTGCACCCGGTAGCCCATGGTGTTCACGGACTGCGGGGTGAGGCCCAGGTGGGACATGACCGGGATGCCGGCCTGGACCAGCAGCTCGGTCTGGGGCAGCGAGCGCTCGCCGCCCTCCAGCTTGATCGCGCCGACGCCCGCGTCCTTGACGAGCCGGGTGGCGTTGCGCAGGGCCTGGACGGGCCCTTCCTGGTACGAACCGAACGGCAGGTCGCCGACGACGAGGGCGCGCTTGGTGCCCCGGACGACGGCGGCGGACAGGAAGGTCATCTCGTCCATCGTGACGGGCACGGTGGTGTCGTAGCCGAGGTGACAGTTGCCCATCGAGTCGCCGACGAGGATCACCGGGATGCCGGCCTCGTCGAAGACGGAGGCGGTCATCGCGTCGTAGGCGGTGAGCATGGGCCACTTCTCGCCGCGGACCTTGGCGGCGGCGATGTCGTGGACGGTGATGCGGCGCGTGCCCTTCCCTCCGTACAGCGCCTTGCTGCTGTCGGCGGGCGATTTCGGGGCAGCCTGAAGCGTCATGGTGAACGGCTCCTCTTGTCATCTCGAGGCGCCCTGTGGCGTCCCCGGACCACGTCCATGGTGGCACTTCGCCGGGCGGGCGGGGAAGTGGGCCGCAGTGGCGCTGTTCACAACGCCGCTACGTAAAGGCTCTGCCATGTTTTTCGATACGAGACGGTCTCGTATCGAAATGGCTCTAGGCTGGTCGTCATGTCACAGTCGTCCACCGCACCCGCCGCGCCCGCCGGGCCCCGCGTCCCCGAGGCCGTCCACCGGCGTCGCTGGGCCGTCCTCGGCGTCCTCATGCTCAGCCTGCTGATCGTCGTCCTCGACAACTCGATCCTGAACGTCGCGGTCAAGACGATCGCGGCCCCCGCGCCCACCGGGATCGGCGCCACCCAGAGCGAGCTGGAGTGGTCCATCAACTCCTACACGCTCGTCTTCGCCGGACTCCTCTTCACCTCCGGCCTGCTCGGCGACCGCCTCGGCCGCAAGAAGGTGCTGCTCTTCGGCATCACCGTCTTCGGCATCGGCTCCGCCCTCGCAGCCTTCTCCGGCTCCCCGGGCGAGCTCATCGCCTACCGCGCCGTCATGGGCCTCGGCGCCGCGTTCGTCATGCCCGCGACGCTCGCCGTCCTCATGAACGTCTTCGAGCGCGACGAGCAGCCCAAGGCCATCGGCATCTGGGCCGGCAGCGTCGGCCTCGCCATCGCCATCGGCCCCATCACCGGCGGCATCCTCCTCGAACACTTCTGGTGGGGATCGATCTTCCTCGTCAACGTGCCCGTGGTCCTCCTCGCCCTCGCCCTGATGCTCTGGCTGGTGCCCGACTCCCGGGACCCCAGGCCCGGCCGCATCGACATACCCGGCGTCCTGCTCTCCGTCGTCGGACTCGTCCTCCTCGTGTACGGGATCATCCGCGGCGGTGAGCTGGCGAGCTTCACCGACGTGACCGTCCTCGGCCCCGTCCTCGGCGGCCTCGCGGTCCTCGTCGTCTTCGTCCTCCACGAGCGGCGCAGCGACCACCCCGCGATCGACATGTCCTACTTCAGGAAGCCCGCGTTCTCGGCGGCCGTCGCCGCGATCGCCCTCGTCTTCTTCGCCCTCATGGGCGTCACCTTCTTCTCCGCGTTCTACCTGCAGAGCGTGCGCGGCTACAGCGCGCTGGAGTCCGGGCTGCTCATCCTGCCGCTGGCCGTCGCGCAGATGGTCTTCGCGCCGCGGGCCCGGCTCGTCGTCGACCGCTTCGGCGCACGGGCCGTCTGCACCGGCGGCATGCTGCTCGTCGCCCTCGGCCTGGCCGCCTTCGCCTTCTTCGAGGCCGACACCCCGGTCTGGGTCCTGGAGGTCGTCTTCTTCCTCCAGGGCGCGGGCATGGCGCACATCATGCCGCCGGTCACGGTCGCGATCATGCAGGCGCTGCCCCGCGAGAAGGCGGGCTCCGGCTCCGCGATCAACAACACCTTCCGGCAGGTCGGCGGCGCGCTGGGCGTGGCCGTCCTCGGCTCGGTGCTCTCCTCCACGTACCGGGGCGAGATCGAGGGACACCTGGGCGCCGTCCCGGCGGCCCTGCGCGACACGGCGGGCGAATCCGTCGAGGCGACGCTGGCGATCGCGGAGAAGCTGGGCCCGGCGGGCAAGGACCTGATCGCCCCGGCGTACACGGCCTTCCTGGACGCCATGCACGTCACGGCCCTCGCCTCGGCCGCGATAGCCCTGGCGGGGGCGGCGGTCGTGGCGACGTTCCTCCCGGGCCGGGCCCCGACGGGGGGCGGCGGTACGGAGCGGGGCGCCGGTGCGGATGCGGCCTCGGCCGGTGCGGGCGTCGGCGCCGGTACGGACGCGGCCCGGGCCTCGACTCGGGCCGACTAGCCCGGCCACGCCCGCCTGCCGGTGGCCGGCACCCCGAGCCCGTGTGGGCAGTCGTCCCGCAGGACGGGACGGCTGGGCACACGGGACGGCGCCCTTTGCCGGGCCCAGGCTCCCCGGCGCGGCCAGGGGGTCGCGGCGCGCGGGAGAATCGGGGGACGACAGGCATGACCCGGACGAGAGACGGAGGGCACGTGTCCCTGCAGGACAGCGGGAACCCCGAACCCCATGACGAGGGGCCGACTCCGGCAGCCCGGGGCGAGGCACCCGCGGCAGAGCCGGCCGGGCCCGAGGCCGCCGGGCATCAGGCGTCCGGGTCCCAGGCCCCCATGCCCGAGGCCACACGCCCCCAGGCCACCAGGCCCGCCGCCACCGGCCCCCAGGCGAGCAACCCGCGGCCGTTCGAGCCCCGCACCGCCCCCGCCCCCCCGCCGGAGGCGGTGCGGCGGGGGCGGCCGCGGTCCGAGGCCGTCGAGCAGGCGATCTTCGACGCGGTCGTCGGGCTCCTGGAGGAGGGCGTCCCGCTCACCGAGCTGTCCATCGAGCGGATCGCCCGCACCGCCGGCGTCGGCAAGGCCACCATCTACCGCCGCTGGCCCGGCAAGGAGGAACTCTTCGTCGAACTCCTCCGCTCCGTCGAACCGGCCGACCCGGTGCTCAGCGGCACCTCGGTCCGCGACGACCTCGTCATGCTCCTGGAGATGCTGCGCCGGCGTGGCCTCGCCAAGCGTTCCTCCGCCCTGCTCCACAACGTGTTCTCGCAGATGCAGGCCTATCCCAAGCTGTGGGAGGCCTACCAGAACACCGTCATCGAACCCCGCCGCCGCCTCGGCCTCGCAACGGTGCGGCGCGGCATGGAGCTGGGCGAGATCCGCGACGACCTCGACGTCGAGTTCGTCAACGACCTCTTCACCGGCCCCCTGCTCCTCCGTACCGTCATCCGGCCCGGCGCCAGCCTGGACCCCGGTCTCGCCGAGCGGGTCGTCGACGCCGTCATGGAGGGCCTGCGCCCCCGGCCCTGAGGGAACTTGAGGGAACTCCTCCCGACCGGAACGAATGTGCGCGTTCTGTCACAGCCTCCCCGCCCGCGCCACCTGCAGGAACCCGCCACGCGCCCGGCTCGTCCCTGGGGGAGAACGACGGATCCGTCATCGCCTAGTGTCGATGCCGGGTCACGGAGCGGTACGGCACGGCAGCAAGGCAGTGAGGACAGTGATGGCGCGGGTGGACATGACGGAGACCGAGCACGGCGGCACGGGGAGCGGACGTCCCCGGTCCCGGTTCCGGACCGCGCTCGACAAGCTCGGCCGCGACCGCGGGATCTGGCGCCGGGGCATCCTCCTCGCGGTGACCGCCGTGGCGCTGACGCTGTTCATGGTGTTCCACTCCGACATCCCCAACCGGATCGGCAACCTGGGCAGTCTCACCGAGACCTTCCTGCCCTGGATCGGCCTCTTCGTGCCGCTCCTCCTCGTCCTTGCCCTCGTGCGCCGCTCGGCGACCGCGCTGATCGCCCTGCTGCTGCCGGCCGTGGTGTGGCTCAACCTCTTCGGCGGTCTCGTCGCCGACAAGTCGGCCGCGGGCGGCGACCTGACCGTCGCCACCCACAACGTGAACGCCGACAACCCCGACCCCGAAGGCACCGCCCGCGGGCTCGCCGCCTCCGGCGCCGACGTGCTCGCCCTGGAGGAGCTGAAGGGCGACATGGTCCCGGTCTACGAGAAGGGCCTCGCCGAGACGTACCCGTACCACTCCGTCCAGGGCACGGTCGGACTCTGGAGCAAGCTGCCGCTGCGCGCCGCCCAGCCCGTCGACATCCACATGGGCTGGACCCGCGCCATGCGCGCCTCCGTCGTCACCCCGAAGGGCGAGGTGGCGGTGTACGTCGCCCACCTGCCCTCCGTACGGGTCAAGCTGAACGCCGGCTTCACCGCCAACCAGCGCGACACCAGCGCCGACGCGCTCGGCGAGGCCATCGCCGACGACCGGCACGAGCGGATCGTCCTCCTCGGCGACCTCAACGGCACCATGAACGACCGCGCGCTCAACGCCGTCACCTCGCAGCTGCGCTCCACCCAGGGCGCGGCGGGCGACGGCTTCGGCTTCAGCTGGCCCGCCTCGTTCCCGATGGCCCGCATCGACCAGATCATGGTCAAGGGCGTGGAGCCGATGTCCTCCTGGGCGCTGCCGGAGACGAGGAGCGACCACCTGCCGGTCGCCGCGCGCGTGAAGCTCTGAAACCCGGGCTTCACGCTCCCGACGCCAGCGGGAAGAAGACACCTGGGAGACTTTGTTCCGTCGAAGAACTAACTTCCGGAAAGGCTCTCCCATGCCCCTGGCGCTGCTCGCGCTCGCCGTCTCCGCCTTCGGCATCGGCACCACCGAATTCGTGATGATGGGCCTGCTCCCGCAGGTAGCCGACGACCTCGGCACCTCCGTCCCCACCGCCGGGTACCTCGTCTCGGCGTACGCGATCGGGGTCGTCGTCGGCGCCCCGCTGCTCACGGCCCTCGGCTCCCGCGTTCCCCGCAAGAGGATGCTGCTCCTGCTGATGGCCCTCTTCACGGTCGGCAACCTCGCCTCCGCGCTCGCCCCCGGCTTCGGCTGGCTCCTCGCGGGCCGGGTACTCGCCGGGCTCCCGCACGGCGCGTTCTTCGGGCTCGGCGCGGTCGTCGCCGCCCGGCTCGTCCGCGAGGACCGGCAGGCGCGGGCGGTCGCCACGATGTTCCTCGGTCTCACCGTCGCCAACATCCTCGGCGTCCCGGCCGCGACCCTGCTCGGGCAGCACCTCGGCTGGCGCGCCACCTTCCTCGTGGTCTCCGCGATCGGCCTGCTCGCCATCGCCGCGCTCGCCCGCCTCGTGCCGTACGTGCCCGTGGACGGGCGACAGGGCCTCGGCCGTCAGCTGCGCGCCCTCGGCAGGCCGCAGGTGCTGCTCGGCCTGCTCACGGCCGTCTTCGGCTTCGCGGGCGTCTTCGCCGTCTACTCGTACCTGGCCTCGATGACGACCGAGGTGATGGGCTTCGGCGACTCCACCGTCACCATCGTCCTCGCCCTCTTCGGCATCGGCATGACCGGCGGGGCGCTCGCCGCCGGCCCGCTGACCGACCGCGCGCTCCGCCCCACGCTGTACGGCTCGCTCGCGGCCCTCGTCCTCGCCCTGGTCGCCTTCCGCTTCACCGTCCACGTGCCCTGGCTGGCCCTGGTCACGGTCGTCGTGCTCGGCGCGGTCGGCTTCATGACGACCACCCCGCTCCAGATGCTGGTCATGAACAAGGCGAAGGACGCCCCGACGCTCGCCTCCGCCTCCAACCACTCCGCCTTCAACCTCGCGAACGCGGGCGGCGCCTGGGCCGGCGGAGCCGCCGTCGCCGCCGGCTGGGGCTGGACCTCCCCGGCCCTCGTCGGCGCGGGCCTCACCGTCGTCGGCCTGGTGATCGCGGCGGTGGCCGGCCTGTTCGACCGGGGTACGGACGAGCGGACCTCCCGCGTCGTCGCGGGAAGCCCCCTCACGGCGGAAGGACCGGCGGTCAGCCGGACGTCGACTCCCGCCAGCGGTTCGTGATCGGCAGCCGCCGGTCCTTCCCGAAGCCCTTCGCCGAGATCTTGGTGCCCGGCGGGTACTGGCGCCGCTTGTACTCCGCCGTGTCCACCATCCGCAGCGTCTGCGCCACCAGCTCCTCGTCGAAGCCGGCCGCCACGATGGCGTCCTTGCCCTGGTCCCGGTCCACGTACAGCGCGAGGATCGCGTCCAGGACGTCGTAGTCCGGCAGCGAGTCCGTGTCGACCTGGCCGGGGCGCAGTTCGGCGCTGGGCGGCTTGGTGATCGAGCTCTCCGGGATCGGCGGGGTCCGGCCGCGGTCCTCGGCCGCCCGGTTCCGCCAGCGCGCGAGCCGGAAGACGGTCGACTTGTAGACGTCCTTGATGGGCCCGAACGCGCCGACGGAGTCGCCGTACAGCGTCGAGTACCCCACGGCCAGCTCCGACTTGTTGCCGGGCGCGAGGACGAGGTGGCCCTCCTGGTTGGAGAGCGCCATCAGCATGGTGCCGCGCAGCCGCGACTGGAGGTTCTCCTCGGCGAGACCGGTGAGCCCGAGCGCGCCCATGTACGCGTCGAACATCGGCTCGATCGGCACGGTGCGGAAGTGCAGCCCGGTCCGGCGCGCCAGCTCCTCCGCGTCGCCGCGCGAGTGGTCGGAGGAGTACTTCGAGGGCATCGACACCCCGTACACCTGGTCCGCCCCGAGCGCGTCGCAGGCGATCGACGCGACCAGCGCCGAGTCGATGCCGCCGGACAGACCGATCAGGACCGAACGGAAACCGTTCTTCGCGACGTACGCCCGCAGCCCGATCACCAGCGCCGAGTACACCTCCTCGTCGTCGTCGAGCCGGTGCGCGTAACCGCCCGTCAGCTCCGGCTCGTACGCGGGCAGCGGCTCCTCGGAGAGCACCACCCGGTCGATCCGCAGCCCGTCGTCCACCACGCCCTCGGGCGCCCCGGGCTCGGCCGCCGGCAGCTCCAGGTCGAGGATCACGCTGCCCTCCACGAACTGCGGGGCGCGAGCGATCACCTCACCGGCCGCGTCCACGACGATCGAGTCGCCGTCGAAGACCAGCTCGTCCTGACCACCCGTCATCGCCAGGTACGCGGTGACGCACCCGGCCTCCTGGGCCCGCTTGGCGACCAGTTCGAGCCGGGTGTCGTCCTTGTCCCGCTCGTACGGCGAGGCGTTGACCGACAGGAGCAGCCCCGCCCCGGCGCTGCGGGCCGCCGGCACCCGGCCGCCGTCCTGCCAGAGGTCCTCGCAGATCGCCAGGGCCACGTCGATCCCGTGGACGCGGACCACCGGCAGGGTGTCGCCCTGCACGAAGTAGCGGTACTCGTCGAAGACGCCGTAGTTCGGCAGGTGGTGCTTGGCGAAGCGCAGCACCACCTCGCCGCCGTACAGGACGGCGGCGGCGTTCTCCGGCGACCCGGCCGGCCGGCCGAGCCTCGGCTCGGCCCGCTCGGATCGGTCGAGGTAGCCGACGACGACCGGCAGCTCCCCGAAGCCCTCGTCGGCGAGGCGCCGGGCCAGGCCGCGCAGGGCGGCCCGGGACGCCTCGACGAAGGAGGAGCGCAGCGCGAGGTCCTCGACGGGATAACCGGTCAGCGCCATCTCGGGGAACGCGACGAGATGCGCGCCCTGCCCGGCGGCGTGCCGGGTCCAGTGCACGATCGCCTCGGCGTTCCCGGCGATGTCTCCGACGGTCGAGTCGATCTGATTCAGGGCGAGGCGTAGTTGAGGCACCCGGCCAGTGTAATCGTCAGACCGACGCGATGTCCTGGGAAACGGACCGGGAGAAGCGCCGCGCACCTGCGGGACCGCCCGGACGCGGACGGCCCGGACGGTCCCGCGAGGGGGTCAGGAGGCGGCGTACACGCTCGTGCAGAACGCCTTGATCTGCTCGTCCGACAGATGCTGGGCCAGATCGGCCTCGCTGATCATGCCGATGAGCCGCTTGTCCTCGATGACCGGGAGCCGCCGGATCTGGTGGCTCTGCATCTCCTCCAGGACGGCGCCCACGTCCGCGTCCGACTCGACCCAGCGCGGGGTGCCCTTCGCCATCTCGCCGCAGGTGATCTTCTCCGGGTCGTGGCCCATCGCCACACAGCCGACCACGATGTCGCGGTCCGTGAGGATGCCGCAGAGCCGTTCGTTCTCGTCGGCGATGGGCAGCGCGCCCACGTTCAGGTCGCGCATCAGCTGCGCGGCGCGGTCGAGCGTCTCGTGTGCCGGGATCCACCGGGCCCCGGGGTGCATGATGTCCTTCGCCGTGGTCATGGGGTGCGTACCTTTCGTCGAACGTCGTCGTACGAACTCCCCGAGCCCACCCATTGTCGGTCGGACGGCCCGGCCCCCGCGACCGCAGCGGGTCACGGGGGCCGGACGGACCCGTGACGTCAGGCCCCGCGCTTCCTCAGCATGTCCGCCATCAGTGCCATCTCGGACCTCTGCGCGTCGACCATGCCCCGCGCGAGGTTGCGCTCGATCTCCACCCCGCACTTCTGTACACAGCCCTCGGCCATGTGGACCCCGCCCCTGTGGTGCTCGGTCATGAGCTTCAGGTACAGGACCTCGGCCTCCCGGCCACTGGCCTTCCGCAGCTCGTCCAGCTGGGCGTTGGTCGCCATGCCCGGCATCAGGGCCCCGTCCAGCGGGCCCGTGTCACCCGAACCGCCCATGCCCATCCAGGTCATCGGCTCGACACCGGACTCGTTCTTCGGCAGCCCCCACAGGTCGAGCCAGCCGAGCATCATGCCCCGCTGGTTGGCCTGGGTGTTGGCGATGTCGTACGCGAGCCGCCGGACCTCCTCGTCCTTCGTCCGGTCCCGGACGATGAACGACATCTCGACGGCCTGCTGGTGATGGACGGCCATGTCCCGTGCGAAGCCGGCGTCCGCGGACGAGGAAACCGGGGTGGCCGGTGCCTCGTCGCGGTCGGCGGAGGCGACGGTCACCGCGCCCCCGGCGAACAGCAGCGCGAGGGCGACGGCGGTGACCGCCGCCCCCTGCGTACGGCTGAGCCTCACTGGCCCATCCCCGTACCGCCCTGACCGTCCGCGCCGACCCCGCCCGTGCAGGCCGCGCCCGGCTCCGGGGTCTGGGGGCCCTGCACGTACTTCGTGAAGAAGGCGTCGACGCGCGGGTCGTCCGCGCCGTCCACGGTCACCTGCTTGCCCCAGGCGGACAGCATGATCGCCCCGGCCTGGTCGTCCACCGGGCTCATCAGCGAGTACTTGGTCTTGCCGACCTTGTCGGCCAGCTTCTTCACGTCGGCCTGGGAGGCCGACTTGTTGTACGTCACCCACACGGCCCCGTGCTCCAGGGAGTGCACGGCGTTCACATCGGCGATCTTCTTCGTGTAGACCACGCCGTCGCAGTTCTGCCAGACCGGGTTGTGGTCGCCGCCGACCGGCGGCTTCATGTCGTACTTGACGGCCGTCTGGACGTGGTTGCGGCCGAGCTTCTTCACGTCCCAGGACTTCTCGGCCGCGATGGGGGCCTTCGCGGCGGCGTCCTTCTGGTCCTGCTCGTCGGACTTCTTCATCAGCACGAAGGTGCCGAAGCCGACGAGGCCCAGCACGACGACGGCGGAGACGCCGATGGTGATCAGGCGGTTGCGGCGCTCACGGGCCTGCTCGGCACGGCGCATCTCCTCTATTCGGGCGCGGCGGTCGGCGGTGGCGGAGCGGTTGGCGGCCATGGTGGTGTCGTCCTTCTTCAGGAGTGGGGTGGAGTTCGGGGGTGGACGTGCGGGGGCGGGCCCGCCTCGGTGGCGGAGGCCCGTCGCCGTCACGTCCGGAGAACTTGAAGGACGTGCAGGTCCGGCGCGCGCGGCCGGGCGTCCGAACGGTGCGCCGCCCCGTCCCCGGAAGCCGCCGCGAGTCGCGGCGGCCCGCCCTGCGCGGGCAGCGGGGTGTCGAGCGGGGCCGCGCTGAGCACCGCGGGGGAGAGCGAGGGGAAGAGGGAGCAGCCGCCGCGGTCGTACGGGCAGACGTAGGCGTACGTGCCGGTCACCGCCGCCGCCCGCGGACCCTCCCCCTCATGGTGGTCCCGTTCCCCGTGCGGCCCCGTCCCCAGGCAGAGGAAGAGCGCGGCGAGGAGCGTCGCCACGGCACTCGCCAGTGCCATGGGACGCGCGTGTCGGGACAGGCGTACGAGCCGTGGGGCCCCCATGGGCGGAGATCGTAGTGGGCGACAGGCCCTTGTGGGCCGAACGGGGTACCACTCGGTACCGGCGGGCAGACCCCGCACAGCCGGACGCGACGACTCCCGTCACCCGGATCCGGACCTTCCCCCGTTACCTGAGTCACACCCGAGCAGGCAGTATGGGTGTGCAACGTGCGCGAAACCATGTGGTGGGATGCTCAGGTGCCCCCCGATGCACGGAGGCGGTGGGAGCAGGCGGCCTGACCAGCGAGGATGGGTGTGGAAATGGACAAGCAGCAGGAATTCGTGCTCCGTACGCTCGAGGAGCGCGACATCCGCTTCGTACGTCTGTGGTTCACCGACGTGCTCGGCTTCCTCAAGTCGGTGGCCGTGGCGCCCGCCGAACTGGAGCAGGCCTTCGACGAGGGCATCGGCTTCGACGGCTCCGCGATCGAGGGCTTCGCCCGCGTCTACGAGTCGGACATGATCGCCAAGCCGGACCCGGGCACTTTCCAGATCCTGCCGTGGCGCGCCGAGGCCCCGGGCACGGCCCGCATGTTCTGCGACATCCTCATGCCGGACGGCTCGCCGTCCTTCGCCGACCCGCGCTACGTCCTCAAGCGGGCCCTGGCCAAGACCTCCGACCTCGGCTTCACCTTCTACACACACCCCGAGATCGAGTTCTTCCTCCTCAAGGACAAGCCGCTCGACGGCTCCCGGCCCACCCCGGCCGACAACTCGGGCTACTTCGACCACACCCCGCAGAACGTCGGCATGGACTTCCGCCGCCAGGCCATCACCATGCTCGAATCGATGGGCATCTCGGTCGAGTTCTCCCACCACGAGGGCGCCCCCGGCCAGCAGGAGATCGACCTCCGCTACGCCGACGCCCTGTCCACGGCGGACAACATCATGACCTTCCGCCTCGTCATGAAGCAGGTGGCGCTCGAGCAGGGCGTGCAGGCGACGTTCATGCCGAAGCCGTTCTCGGACTACCCGGGCTCGGGCATGCACACCCACCTGTCCCTCTTCGAGGGCGACCGGAACGCCTTCTACGAGTCGGGCGCCGAGTACCAGCTGTCGAAGGTGGGCCGCTCCTTCATCGCGGGCCTCCTGCGCCACGCGGGCGAGATCTCCGCCGTCACCAACCAGTGGGTCAACTCGTACAAGCGCATCTGGGGCGGCTCCTCCCGCACGGCCGGCTCGGGCGGCGAGGCCCCCTCGTACATCTGCTGGGGCCACAACAACCGCTCCGCCCTCATCCGCGTCCCCATGTACAAGCCGGGCAAGACGGGCTCGTCCCGCGTCGAGGTCCGCTCCATCGACTCGGGCGCCAACCCCTACCTGACGTACGCGGTCCTCCTCGCCGCCGGCCTCAAGGGCATCGAAGAGGGCTACGAACTCCCGGCCGGCGCCGACGACGACGTCTGGGCCCTCTCCGACGCGGAGCGCCGCGCGATGGGCATCGAGCCGCTCCCGCAGAACCTGGGAGAGGCGATCGCCCTGATGGAGAAGAGCGAACTGGTCGCGGAGACCCTGGGCGAGCACGTCTTCGACTTCTTCCTGCGCAACAAGAAGCAGGAGTGGGAGGAGTACCGCTCCGAGGTCACCGCCTTCGAGCTGCGGAAGAACCTGCCGGTGCTGTAGGGGCGGAGGCCCCGGGAGAAACCCGTTGCCCGGGGCCGCGCGGGCGGTTCAGACTGCCGCGGTGAAGATCGAATCAGTCGCCACCGCGCGGCTCGTGTTGCACCCGTTGAGCGTGGCCGAGGCCGAGCGTGTCGTCGTCCGGGAGCCCGGGGACGGGGACCGCTGGGGTGAGGAGTATCCCGGGGACGGGGACGTACGGGCCGCCACCGGGTTCCTGCGGGGGGTTGCCGAGCGGGGCGATCCGGGGGTGTTCCGGCCGTACGGGATACGGCTCCGCGAGAGCGGCGTCACCGTCGGAGGCATCGGGTTCCACGGGCCGCCGGACGAGATCGGGGTCGCGACCGTCGGGTACGGACTGACGCCCGGCGCCCGGGGGAAGGGGTACGCCTCCGAGGCGCTGCGGGCGCTTCTTGAGGTGGCCCGGGTGGCCGGTGCCGCCGGGGTGAAGGGGGACGCCGACCTGGACAACCCGGCCTCGCACCGGGTCATGGAGGCCGCCGGGATGCCGTGCGTCGCCGAGGACGAGCAGCTCCGCCACTTCTACCTGGGGTTCTGACAGGGGCCGGGGGGCTCAGCGCTCCGACAGCTCCGACGGGGCCTCCTGCACCACCCAGCCGTTGCCGTCCGGGTCCTCGAAGGACATGAACGAGTTCCAGGTGTCGCCCTTGCCTTCCTCCCAGCCCACCGCGCCGACGTGCATCATCGGCGAGACGTCGACACCCCGGGCGACGAGCGCCGCCCGCGCCGCGTCGAGGTCCGTGACGCAGAGCTGGAGCCCCTGCAGGCTGCCCGGAGCCATCTCCTTCGTCCCGGGCATCCGCGGCATGCCGCCGAGCATGGCGATCGAGCAGCGCGAGCCGGGCGGCGTCACCTGGATGACGCGCACGCCGGGCGCCACCTCGGTGTCCAGGTCGACCGTGAAGCCGCACTTCTCGCCGTAGAACTCCTTCGCCCGGTCCAGGTCGGTGACGGGGACCGTGACGACTTCCAGCGTCATGTTCATGGGGCCACCGTCCCGCACGGATCGGGCCCCCGCACGCCGAACCGCCGTCAGCGGCCCGCCGGTGTCCAGTGCAGCCGGCCGTCCAGGCCGATCGCCGCCACCCCGTCCGTACCGGCGTCCGGCGCGCCCGAGAACAGGAACCTCTCCAGCGTCCACACCGGCCGCGCCCCGGCCCGGCCGTGCGAGGCCGTCGCCAGGAAACCGGTGCGGGAGCGGACCGCGACCAGCCCGTCGCCGCCGCTCACCGGGCCGAAGCCCGCGACGCCGGTGCCGGGCAGCTCCGCCATCGGGGAGACGGGGGCCGTACCCGAGAAGTCGGCGCTCCGCAGGTCGCCGGAGGCCGGCTTGCGGAACCAGAGCCGTACGCCGTCGCCGTCCGGCGCCCTGCTCGCGCTCAGCGCGAGGGTCGTCGGCGGCAGCCCGGTCGGCGCGGGCCCGGTCAGCGGGCCGCCGGGGCTCCGCTCGGCCCAGGCGAGGACGGTGGTCGGGGTGCTGGCGAAGACGTACCCGCGGCCGTTCGCGTCGGTCGCCGCCACCGGGTCGCCGTACACCTCCGCGCCACCCAGGGGCTGCCACGGGCCCCAGCCGCCGTCCGTCTGCTGCCGGCGGGCCGTCAGCCGGTGGCGGCTGTCGCGCAGGATCACCGTGGCGCGGCCGTCGGCGGCCACGGTCACGGCGGGCGCGCTGATGTCCGAGGTGCCGTCGGCGTCGCTCCGCTCGGGCGTGCCGAGCGAGCGCCAGGGGCCGAAGGCGCCGCCGGGCACCGACTGGAGGGTGGTGACCACCTCGCGCCGGTAGGCGGCCGCGTCGTCGCCGATCGTCGTACGGGTGCCGAAGACGGCTATGCGGCCGTCGGGCAGGGTCACGGAGGTCACCCCGCTGTCGAGGCCGCCGCCGGGCAGCAGCTCCGGGCCCTGCCAGGCCACGGCGCCGGCCGGCTTCCGCCAGGCGGCGAGGCGCCCGTCGAGGACGGAGAAGGCGTGCAGGCCGCCGGCCGGGTCGCGCTGGACCCAGGAGGTGGAGGTGCCCCGGGCGTACCGGACGGTCTGGGTCCAGCCCCGCCCGGCGGGCCGGGCGGCCACCTTGAGGTCGCCGCAGCCCGCGTCGGTCTCGCAGTCGTGGACCCCGTCGAGCCAGGCGTACGTCTTGACGGTCTTCAGCTTCGCGTCGGCCGTCTCGGGGTCGAGGGTGTGCGGCAGGACGCTGGTCGGGTAGCCGAGGTAGTTCTGCACGCCGACGTGGGGGTGGCCGGGGAGCTCCGCGTACCGGGCGAGCGCGGCCTGCACGAACCGCGCGCCGTACAGGTGGTCCTGGTGGTCCCGGAACTTCCCGCTCTTCGGGTACGTGCCGGGGCTCGGGTCCTGCGTCCGGACGAAGGTCGGCCGGAACCGCTCCAGGAGGCCGGTCACCGTGGCGACGACCTGCTCCTTCGTGTAGGCGAAGTCGGCGGTGACGGGGGTGCCGGCGGAGCGCTGCGACTCGAGCGCGGTGATCCGGCCGTTCCAGAGGCCGTGGAGGCTGTGCGGCCGGTCGCCGTTGGTGGCGCCGGCCTCGCGTATCTGCAGCCACACCAGCTTGATCTGGGGCCGGGCGCGCAGGGTGTCCAGTTCGGCCCAGCCGCCGCCGGCCGTGGGTATCGCGGTCCGTTCCCAGGGGCTGGTCCTGCTGCCCGTCGCCATCTCGGCGTAGGCGGCGCGTATGCCGTTCTGCCGGGCCTCGGCGTAGCCGGCCTTGTCGGGCGCGGCGCCCTTGGCGTCGCGGGGGCGCGCGTTGACGCCGTCGGACTCGCCGGCGGTGAGGTAGACACCCGTGAGGGGGCTGCCGGAGCGCAGGGACTGGGAGACGTCCGGGTTCATGAAGAACAGGTCGTCGTCGGGGTGGGCCACGATCTGCACCACGGAGACCGGGGAACGGGTGCCCGGCGCGGGCTCCCGCACGGGCTCCTTCGCCGGCTTCCGGTGCGTCCCGGCCGGCAGGACCTTCGTGGGCGCCTGCGTCCTCGGGGACTTCACCCGGGGGACCGCCCCCTCCGCCGAGTGCGCCGACGCCGCGTGCGGTGTCCCCGACACCGTGAGGAGCCCGACGAAGGTGCCGCCCACGAGAGCGGCCGCGACCACCGTCGCGGCGGTCCTGCGGCGGGACGGGTGGGCGGGGCGGCGGAGGCGGCGGGCGGTCATCGTCGGGTGGCGTGCTTTCCGATGCGGTCTGACGGGGAGGGTGGTCTTGCGGAAGGCAAGACGAACTTTCAAGGAATACGGTTCATCGGGCCGGAAAAGCCAACGATGTGCGAGACGTCACGTGTGATCCGCGCCGGACCGCAGGCTCGGACGCCCCCGCCCCCCGCTCCGGATAGGCTCGATGTCCCGGGTGCGGCCCGGGGCTTGGACGTGCTCGGAGGGAGCGGCGGAATGACGGTGCCGGGACGCAGGAGCAGTACGTTCTCACGTCTGCTGCGGCACGGGTTCACCGACCCCTCGGGCGCCGAGCGGCTCCTCGACGTGCCCGAGCTGTCCGCGCTGCGCGACGACTCCGTCCTCCTCGACGCCCTCGGTGCCACCGCCGACCCCGACCTCGCCCTGCGCGGCCTGGTCCGGCTCGTCGAGGCGCAGCCCGAGACGGAGCGGCAGACCCTCACCACCACGCTGCTCTCCGCGAAGCCGTTCCGGGACCGGCTCCTCGGGGTGCTCGGCGCCTCCGAGGCGCTCGCCGACCACCTGGCCCGGCACCCCCGCGACTGGGAGTCCCTCGTCACGTACGAGGCGGCCGACCTGCACCCCGGGGTCGCCGAGTTCGAGCAGGGGCTCGCCGAGGCCGCCGACCCGGTCGCGCTGCGGGTCGCCTACCGCCGCTGCCTCCTCGCCATCGCGGCCCGCGACGTCTGCGGCACCGCCGACGTCGCCCAGACCGCCGCCGAGCTCGCCGACCTGGCGACGGCGACCCTGCGCGCCGCGCTCACCATCGCCCGTACGGCCGAGCCCGCCGACGCCGCCCTGTGCCGGCTCGCGGTGATCGCCATGGGCAAATGCGGCGGCCACGAACTGAACTACGTCTCCGACGTGGACGTGATCTTCGTCGCGGAGCCGGTCGACGGGGCCGACGAGGGCAAGGCGCTCCAGGCCGCGACCCGGCTCGCCTCCCACCTCATGCGGATCTGCTCGGAGACCACCGTCGAGGGCACCATCTGGCCGGTCGACGCCAACCTGCGCCCCGAGGGCCGCAACGGCCCCCTCGTCCGCACCCTCTCCTCCCACCTCGCCTACTACCAGCGGTGGGCGAAGACCTGGGAGTTCCAGGCACTGCTCAAGGCCCGCGCCGTGGCCGGCGACCCCGAGCTGGGCGCCCAGTACATCGACGCCGTGTCCCCGCTCGTCTGGCAGGCCGCCGAGCGCGAGAACTTCGTCCCCGACGTGCAGAAGATGCGCCGCCGGGTCGTCGCCGGCATCCCGGCCGCCCAGGTCGAGCGCGAGCTCAAGCTCGGCCCCGGCGGCCTCAGGGACGTGGAGTTCGCCGTCCAGCTCCTCCAGCTGGTCCACGGCCGCAGCGACGCCACCCTGCACAGCGGCACCACCCTCGACGCGCTCGCCGCCCTCGCCGCCGGCGGCTACGTCGGCCGTGCCGACGCCTCCCAGCTCGACGACGCCTACCGCTTCCTGCGGGCCATGGAGCACCGCATCCAGCTCTACCGGCTGCGCCGCACCCACCTCGTCCCCGAGGACGAGGCCGACCTGCGCCGCCTCGGCCGCTCCCTCGGCCTGCGCACCGACCCGGTCGCCGAACTCAACAAGGAGTGGAAGCGGCACGCCGCCGTCGTCCGGCGGCTGCACGAGAAGCTCTTCTACCGGCCGCTGCTCGACGCGGTCGCCCAGCTGGCCCCCGGCGAGATCCGGCTCAGCCCGAAGGCGGCCGGGCAGCGGCTCGAAGCCCTCGGGTACGCCGACCCCGTCGCCGCCCTGCGCCACCTGGAGGCGCTCGCCTCCGGGGTGAGCCGGAAGGCCGCGATCCAGCGGACGCTGCTGCCGGTGCTGCTCGGCTGGTTCGCCGACTCGGCCGACCCGGACGCCGGACTCCTCGGCTTCCGCAAGGTCTCCGACGCCCTCGGCAAGACCCCCTGGTACCTGCGGCTGCTCCGCGACGAGGGCGCCGCCGCCGAGAACCTCGCCCGGGTGCTGTCCGCCGGGCGCCTCGCCCCCGACCTGCTGCTGCGCGCCCCCGAGGCCGTCGCGATCCTCGGCGACCCGGAGGGTCTGGGGCCGCGCGGCCGGGATCATCTGGAGCAGGAGGTCCTGGCGGCGGTGGGCCGCGCGGACGACGCCGAGCAGGGGGTCGCGGTGGCCCGCGGGGTGCGTCGCAGGGAGCTGTTCCGGACCGCCGCGGCCGACCTCATCGGCTCGTACGGCACCGAGGACAGCCCCCGCGAACCCGATCCCGGCGCGCTCGTCGACCGGGTGGGGGAGGCCGTCACCGACCTCAACGCGGTGACGATCGCCGGCGCCCTGCGCGCCGCCGTGCGCGCCGAGTGGGGCGAGCAGCTGCCGACCCGGTTCGCGGTCATCGGCATGGGCCGCTTCGGCGGCCACGAGCTGGGGTACGGCTCCGACGCCGACGTGCTGTTCGTGCACGAGCCGCGCGAGGGGGTCGGCGAGCAGGAGGCGGCCCGGGCCGCGAACCGGGTGGTCGCCGAGATGCGCAGGCTGCTCCAACTGCCGACCGCCGACCCGCCGTTGCTGATCGACGCGGACCTCAGGCCGGAGGGCAAGAGCGGCCCCCTGGTGCGCAGCCTGAAGTCGTACGAGGCCTACTACCGCCGCTGGTCGCTCGTCTGGGAGAGCCAGGCGCTGCTGCGCGCCGAACCCATGGCGGGCGACCGGGAGTTGGGCGATCGGTTCATCGAACTCATCGACCCCCTTCGGTATCCGGCCGAGGGCCTCGGCGAGGACGCGGTCCGCGAGATCCGCCGGCTCAAGGCCCGGATGGAGTCCGAGCGGCTGCCGCGCGGCGCCGACCCGACCCTGCACGCCAAGCTCGGGCGCGGCGGCCTCAGCGACGTCGAGTGGACGGTCCAGCTTCTCCAGATGCGGCACGGCTGGGCCGAACCGGGCCTGCGGACCACCCGTACCCGCGAGGCCCTGGCCGCCGCCCACGCGGCGGGGCTCATCCCGACGGAGGAGGCGCAGACCCTCGACGAGGCCTGGGTCCTCGCCACCCGCGTCCGCAACGCGGTGATGCTGGTCCGCGGCCGCCCCGGCGACACCTTCCCCTCGGAACCGCGCGAACTGGCCGCGGTGGGCCGGTACCTGGGGTACGAGTCGGGTCACGTCGGCGAGATGGTCGACGACTACCGCCGCATCACCCGCCACGCCAGGGCCGTCGTCGAGGAGCTGTTCTACGGGGCGTAGGGAGCGGGGGGCTTCGGGCGGAAGCCCTGCCGTCACGGTCCCGTCAGCAGCTCCCGGACATGCGCCAGGTAGCCGGTGAGGGCCAGTTCGAAGGCCTGGTCGGCGCGGCCCGGGGGGACCGCGCCGAGGGCGCGGGCCAGGCGTGGGGTCGCGGTCTCGTCGGCCACCACCCACATCGCCTCCGGTGCCGCGAGGTCGAGCGCCGAGCCCAGGACCAGGTTCTCCAGGGCGATGATCACGGGCATGACGTCCGGCAGGGCGAAGCCCGCGTCGAGGAGGCGGCCGACGGCCAGTTCGTACTGGTCGAGGACCTTCGGGGCCCGCACCGGTGAGGTCATGAGCATCGGGATCGTCCGCGGGTGGGCGGCGAAGGCGGCCCGGTAGGAGCGTGCCCACGCGGCCATGGCCGCGTCCCAGGGCTCCTGGTCCAGGGTTCCCGTGTCGATGGCGGAGGTCACCCGCTCGCGCAGGAGTTCCACGATCCCGTCCCGGCCGTCCACGTGGTGGTAGACGGACGCGGTCTGCACCCCGAGCCGCTTCGCGATCTGCGGGACGCTGAACTCGCCCTGCTCGTCGACGATCTCGAGCGCCGTGGTGGTGATCCGCTCCCGGTCGAGGAGAGGTCTGCGCGGCCGGCCCATGAATCGGCACTCCCTGTTCAGCTGCTGGTCGGGTCTTCCCGAACGGTCGAGAGCGAGGCTACATTGCGCGAACCGAAAGCCTTTAGGTTTCCTGTCGCGGAAAGGCTTCCCCCGCCATGCCCTCACCCACCCCCGACGAGCCCCCAGGGCTGAGAACCGGCACCCTCACCACCGCCGACGTCTCCTTCTTCGTCGTCTCCGCCGCCGCCCCGCTCACCGTCATGGCAGGCGTCGCCCCCATCGCCGTCGTCCTGGGCGGCATCGGGGCCCCCGCCGGCTATCTCCTGGCCGGCATCACCCTGGCGGTCTTCGCCGTCGGGTTCACCACCATGAGCCGCCACGTCAAGAGCGGCGGTGCCTTCTACGCCTACATCACCCGCGGCCTCGGCAAGCCCGTCGGCATCGCCGCCGCCCTGCTCGCCATGCTCGGCTACAACGGCATGGAGATCGGCGTCTACGGCCTGCTCGGCACCGCCACCGCCGACACCGCCCACGCCCTGTGGGGCGTCGACGTCCCCTGGCTGCCCGTCTCCCTCGCCGGACTCCTCCTCATCTGGTACGGCGGCTTCCGCTCCGTCGACTTCGGCGCCAAGGTCCTCGGCGTCCTGCTCGTCGCCGAGACCGGCATCCTCGTCCTGCTCGCCGGCGGCGTGCTCGTCGAAGGGGGCGCGAACGGGCTCTCCCTCGCCTCCTTCACCCCCGGCAACGTCCTGGTCCCCGGCAGCGCGGCCGTCCTCGCCTTCGCCTTCACCGCCTTCACCGGGTTCGAGTCGACCGTGATCTATCGCCGCGAGGCCCGCGACCCGGCCCGCACCATCCCGCGCGCCACCTACATCGCCGTCTGCTTCCTCGGCCTCTTCTACGCATTCGTCGTCTGGACCGTCATCCAGGCGTTCGGCGACGACAAGGTCGTCGAGGCCGCGGCGGGCGACACCGGCGGACTCTTCTTCACCGCGATCACCACCTACGTCGGCGCCTGGGCCGCGGACCTGATGCACGTCTTCATCGTCACCAGCGTCCTCGCCTCCCTCCTCGCCTTCCACAACGCGATCAACCGCTACTGCCTCGCCCTCGCCGAGGAGGGCGTCCTCCCGCCGGCCTTCGGCAAGGTCCACCCCCGCCACCGTTCCCCGTACGCCGCCGGCGTCGCCCAGACGGTCCTCGGCCTCGCCGTGGTCCTGGGCTTCGCGGCCGCCGGAGCCGACCCGTACACCCAGCTGCTGCTCTGGGTGAACACCCCCGGCGGCATCGGCCTGATGGCCCTCCAGCTGCTCGCCGCGCTCGCCATCCCGTTCTACTTCCGCCGGATCCGCCACGACGAGGGCGCCCTGCGCACCCTGGTCGCACCCGTCGTCGCGGCCGTGCTCCTGGCGGGAGCGATCGCCCTGGTCGTCTCGAAGATCGACGTCTTCACCGGCGCCTCCGCCACCGTCAACACCGTCCTCGTCGCCCTCGTCCCCGGCGTGTTCGTCCTCGGGCTCGTCCTCGCGTACCGGCTGCGCCGCACGCGCCCCGAGGTATACGCGAACTTCGCCGCCGAACCCGACACCGAAGGAGCAGACCCCTCGTGTCCGCACCCGACCTCGTCCTCGTCCACGCCCGTGTCCGTGACCCCGAGCTCACCGGCGCCACCGCCGTCGCCGTCCACGGCGGACTGATCACCGCCGTCGGTACCGACGACGAGGCCCGCTCCTGGGCCGGCCCCGGCACCGAGACGGTCGACCTCGCGGGCGCCACCCTCACCCCGGGCCTCACCGACGGCCACAGCCACCCCGTCTGGGGCCTGGACATGTTCACGGGGACCGACCTCTCCGCCGTGCGCGACCTCGACGAGCTGCGGGCGGCGCTGGCCACGGCCGAGCGCCGCGACGGCTGGATCGTCGGCTTCGGCCTCGATCACAACGTCTTCGGCGGCCGGCCGGTCCACCGCGAGCTGATCGAGGACGTCCTCGGCGGGGCCCCCGCCGTCCTGCGGCTCTACGACGGCCACTCCGCCCTGGCGAGCGAGACGGCCCTGAAAGCCGCCGGCATCCATGGACCGCGCGCCTTCGCGCAGCGCTCCGAGATCGTCTGCGACGGAGCGGGACGCCCCACCGGGCATCTGATCGAACACGCGGCCATGGACCTCATGACACCCGTCCTG
Organism: Streptomyces sp. NPDC034084; assembly: GCF_055575535.1. Taxonomy (NCBI): domain Bacteria; kingdom Bacillati; phylum Actinomycetota; class Actinomycetes; order Kitasatosporales; family Streptomycetaceae; genus Streptomyces; species Streptomyces sp. NPDC034084. Next base: position 480,562 of record NZ_JBVISK010000001.1, on the reverse strand, counting down.
CCCGCCCAGCCGTACGCCGAGCGCCGCGACCGGCTCGTCGAGCTGCTCGGGGCCATGGCGGCCACCGGCCTCACCTCCGCCCACGTCATGGACCTCGGAGGGCCCGACGTCCCCGGCCTCCTGGCCGGCATCGAGGAGGACGGCGACCTGCCGGTCCGCCTCCGCCTGGCCCCCTGGTGCATGCCGGGCGCCACCACCCAGGAGCTCGAAGGGCTCGTACGGCTCCAAAAGCGGGCCGGACGCCTGTGGGCGATCGGCGGCGTGAAGTTCTTCATGGACGGCACCGTCGAGGGCGGCACCGCCTGGCTGGAGCACGCCGACTGCCACGGCCAGGGCACCGACGCCTTCTGGCCCGACCCGGCCGCGTACTCCGCCGCCGTACGCCACCTCCACCGGGCCGGCGTCGGCACCGCCACCCACGCCATCGGCGACGCCGCCGTCCGGCACGTCCTGGACACCGTGGAAGGCCTCGGTACGGGCGGTCCCCGCCACCGGATCGAGCACATCGAGACCGTCCCCGACGATCAGCTCGGGCGCTTCGCCGCACTCGGCGTCGTCGCCTCGATGCAGCCCCCGCACACCGCGTACACCCGCGCCGACCACACCGACGAGTGGTCGAAGCGGCTCGGCGAGGAGCGGGCCGCCCGCGCCTGGCGCTGCCGTGACCTGCGGGACGCCGGGGCGCACCTCGCGCTCGGCTCCGACTGGCCCATCGCCCACTACGACGCCCGGCAGGTCCTCGCCACCGCCCGCGCCCCGCGCGGCGCGGCCGCGGCCCGGCGCGGGCTCACCGGTCTGATGGCGCTCGAGGGCATGACCACGCACGCGGCGCTCGCCGCGGGGGAGGAGACGGTCGCGGGCCGGATCGCCCCGGGCTTCCGGGCCGACCTCAGCGCCTTCGCCGGGGACCCGGTGGAGGCCCCGGCGGACGAGACCGCGGAGATCCCGGTCCGGCTGACGGTCGCCGGCGGGCGGGTGACGTACCGGACCTGACGGTGGCCGGTCACTTGCCGGAGCCGACGGTCACCGGCGGCCGGGTCACTTGCCGGAGCCGACCTTCTCCACGCCGTCCTTCTCGCTGGCCGTCCCCGCCGCCGGGGGCGGCCCGCCCCGCTCGACGACGCCCACCGGCTCCACCAGCTTCGGCAGCCGGTGCGGGCGCGAGCCGTACCAGAAGTACGAGACGGTGAAGCCGAAGGACAGGCAGACCATGCCGCCGACCGCGTCCAGCCAGAAGTGGTTGGCGGTGGCGACGATGACGACGAGGGTCGCCGCCGGGTAGAGCAGGCCGAGGATCCTCGCCCAGGGCGCGCGGGCGAGCAGGAAGAGGGTCAGCCCGCACCAGAGCGACCAGCCGATGTGCATCGAGGGCATCGCCGCGTACTGGTTCGACACGTGCTTGAGGTTGCCCGAGGCCATCGAGCCCCACGTGTGGTGGACGAGCACCGTGTCGACGAAGTTCTGGCCGTTCATGAGCCGGGGCGGCGCGAGCGGGTACAGGTAGTAGCCGACGAGGGCGACACCGGTGGTGGCGAACAGGACCGTACGGAACGCCGCGTAACGGCCCGGGTGCCATCGGTACAGCCACACGAGCACACCGATGGTCACGACGAAGTGCAGCGTCGCGTAGTAGTAGTTCATCGAGACGATCAACCATGTCACCGAGTTCACGGCATGGTTGACGGCGTGCTCGAAGGCGAGGCCGAGGGAGTCCTCGGTCCGCCAGATCCAGTCGGCGTTCCTGAGCGCCTCGGCCTTCTGCTCCGGCACGGCGTTGCGGACGAGCGAGTACGTCCAGTAACTCACCGCGATGAGCAGGATCTCGAACCAGATCGTGGGGCGCCGGGGCGTGTGCGCGCGCAGGCGCGCGAAGCGCCCGTCGCCGGCCACGATGGGTGACGACGGGGTCGTCCGGCTGTCCAAGCTCTTCACGGTCGTTTCACCCATAGCGAGAGAGTCTGCCAGATCCCGTCCCCCCGACCGATCATCCCCCGGTCGGGTCCGAGGTGCACCCGCTCCACCTCAGGAAGGAGTGCGCGCGGGCGCCGGAGCCGACGCGGTCGAGCCGCGAACGACCAGCTCAGGCATGAAGACGAACTCGGAGTGCGGGGCCGGGGTGCCCCCCACCTCCTCCAGGAGCGCGCGGACCGCGGCCTGCCCCATCGCCTGCACCGGCTGCCGGATGGTGGTCAGCGGCGGATCGGTGAAGGCTATGAGCGGAGAGTCGTCGAAACCGACGACGGAGACGTCCCGGGGGACGTCGAGACCCTGCTGCCGGGCCGCCCTGATCGCACCGAGCGCCATCATGTCGCTCGCGCAGACGACCGCCGTGCAGCCGCGGGAGAGCAGCGCCCCCGCCGCCGCCTGGCCGCCCTCCAGGGTGTAGAGGGAGTGCTGGATCAGGGCCTCGGACTCCTCGGGTCCGAGGCCGAGCCGCTCCCGCATGCCCTGCTGGAAGCCCTCTATCTTGCGCAGCACCGGCACGAAGCGCTTCGGCCCGACGGCGAGACCGATCCGGGTGTGCCCGAGCGCGGCCAGGTGCGTCACGGCGAGACGCATCGCGGCCCGGTCGTCGGGGGAGACGAACGGCGCCTGGACCTTGGGCGAGAAGCCGTTGAGGAGGACGTACGGGACGCCCTTACCGCGCAGCTGGTCGTAGCGGGTCATGTCGGCGGTGGTGTCGGCGTGCAGGCCGGAGACGAAGATGATGCCGGCGACGCCGCGCTCCACCAGCATGTCGGTGAGCTCGTCCTCGGTGGACCCGCCGGGCGTCTGGGTGGCGAGGACCGGCGTGTACCCCTGCCGGGTCAGGGCCTGCCCGATGACCTGGGCGAGGGCGGGGAAGATCGGGTTGTCCAGCTCGGGGGTGATGAGGCCGACGAGCCCCGCGCTGCGCTGGCGCAGTCGTACGGGCCGCTCGTAGCCGAGCACGTCGAGCGCGGCAAGGACGGACTCGCGGGTGGCGGTGGCCACGCCCGGCTTGCCGTTGAGCACGCGGCTGACTGTGGCCTCACTGACCCCCGCCTGGGCTGCGATGTCGGTAAGCCGCGCGGTCATGAGGAAGGACTGTACCGGTCACGAGGCGTATTGCCCACCGTTACGCCGTGGTCCTCCACGACAAGGCCTGCTGCAAGTCCTTGCAGTCCTTGCGGCGCGTTGCGGGCCGGCGGCCGAGCGGGAGAGAGGGGCGATCGCCCCTGTCAAGCGATCCTTCGGCAACCTTCGGGACACGTGGATGTAACGATCGCCGGGTCTTGCAGAAAGTTCTCGCAAGGTCTTTCGGCGCGTTTTCATCCCTGTTACGTTCCTGGCAACCCGGAGCGCCGCGAGGGAGCGGTCGCATGAGGAAGGTTCCAGCCCCTCGTCACCCCGGGATCATCGAAGGAGTTCACATGCGGCGTGGCATAGCGGCTACCGCGCTGGTCGCGGCCCTGGGCGTGACCCTGGCGGCGTGCGGCGGAAGCGACAGCGGTTCCAACGGCTCGAAGGGCTCGGGCGAACTCTCCGGGACCGTGACCTGGTGGGACACCTCCACGGTCGGCTCCGAGGACAAGGTCTTCAAGAAGGTCGCCGAGGACTTCAAGAAGCAGCACCCCAAGGTCACCGTCAAGTACGTGAACGTGCCGTTCGGCGAGGCGCAGAACAAGTTCAAGAACGCCGCGCAGTCCGGCTCCGGCGCGCCCGACGTCATCCGCTCCGAGGTGGCCTGGACGCCCGAGTTCGCCGACCTCGGCTACCTCGCGCCGCTGGACGGCACCCCCGCGCTCAAGGACGCCGACGACTTCCTGAAGCAGGCCGCCGCCTCCACCAAGTACAACGGCAAGACCTACGCCGTCCCGCAGGTCATCGACTCCATGGGCATCTTCTACAACAAGAAGATCTTCAAGGAGGCCGGTGTCGAGGTCCCCAAGAACATCGCCGAGCTCAAGACCGTCTCCGCGAAGATCAAGCAGAAGACCGGCAAGACCGGCCTCTACCTGCGCGGCGACGACGCCTACTGGTTCCTCTCCTTCCTGTACGGCGAGGGCGGCGACCTGGTCGACGCCGACAACAAGAAGATCACCGTCGACAACCCGGCCGGCGTGAAGGCCTTCAAGGTCGTCAAGGACCTGGTCGACTCGGGCGCCGCCAAGACCGACGCCACCGACGGCTGGAACAACATGCAGACCGCCTTCAAGGAGGGCAAGGTCGCCATGATGATCAACGGCCCGTGGGCCGTCGCCGACACCTACGCCGGCAAGGAGTTCGCCGACAAGGCCAACCTGGGCATCGCCCCGGTCCCGGCCGGCTCGGGCGGCCAGGGCGCCCCGCAGGGCGGCCACAACCTCGCCGTCTACGCGGGCTCCAAGAACCTCGACGCCTCCTACGCCTTCGCCGAGTACATGACCTCGGTCGAGACCCAGACCAGGATCGCGAAGGAGCTCAGCCTCCTCCCCACCCGCGAGTCGGTCTACATCAAGCCGGACGTCGCCACCAACGAGATGATCAGCTTCTTCAAGCCGGTCGTGAACAAGGCCGTCGAGCGCCCCTGGATCCCGGAGACCGGCAGCCTCTTCGCGCCGCTCGTCACCGAGTACACCAAGGTCCTGACCGGCCAGACCACCCCGGAGACGGGAGCCAAGACGGTGGGCGACGGCTACCGCAAGCTCCTGAAGGACTGGAAGTAACAGGAAGGCAGGCCGGCTGATGGCTGTGGACACCCCCAGCCAGTCGGTGGCGAAGACCGCGGGCGACGTCGTCGCCCGCGGTCGGACCCGCGGAACTGGCAGTCACCCGGGCGCGGCGAAGCGCTCCCTCTCCACCCACTGGTACGCCTGGGCGATGGTCGCCCCCGTGGCGATCGTGATCGCCGTGATCATCGGCTACCCGCTGGTCCGCGGCATCTACCTGTCGCTGACCGACGCCAACGAGCGGAACGTCGCACGGTCGATCGGTGTCAACGAGATCCCGGCCAGCTACGAGTTCGTCGGTCTGGACAACTACACGGACGCCATCACCGGGGGCCAGTTCCTCTCCACCCTGGGCTGGACGATCGTCTGGACCGTCTCCTGCGTGGCGCTCACCTTCGCCCTCGGCCTCGGCCTCGCCAACATCCTGAACCGCAGGATCGCCGGCCGCTCCGCCTACCGGCTCATGCTGATCCTGCCCTGGGCGGTGCCCGGCTTCGTCTCCGTATTCGCCTGGCGCTTCCTCTACAACCAGGACAACGGCCTGCTCAACAAGATCCTCGCGGGCGGCGGCATCGACGCCGTCCCGTGGCTCAACGACCCCACCTGGGCCAAGATCTCGGTCATCGCGACCAACGTCTGGCTCGGGGTCCCGTTCATGATGGTCGCCCTCCTCGGCGGACTCCAGTCCATCCCCGGCGAGCTGTACGAGGCCGCCGAGATGGACGGCGCGAGCGCCTGGCAGCGCTTCCGGCACATCACCATGCCGGGGCTCCGGTCCGTCAGCACCACCGTGATCCTGCTGAGCACCATCTGGACCTTCAACATGTTCCCGGTGATCTTCCTGCTCACCCGGGGCGGGCCCGGCGAGGCCACCCAGATCCTCGTCACCCAGGCCTACAAGTTCTCCTTCGAGGTCAGCCCGCGCGACTTCGCCCAGTCGTCCACGTGGGGCGTGCTCATCCTGGTCCTCCTGATGGTCTTCGCCGCGTTCTACCAGCGCGTCCTCCGCAAGCAGGGAGAAGTCTGGTGACCACCACGACCCCCACCCCCCGGCCCCTCAACACCCCGGTCCGCGGCCGCCGTTCGCCGCTCGCCTCGGTCGGCCTGCACCTCACGCTGATCGTGGCCTCCGTGATCGCCGTCTTCCCGGTGCTGTGGGTGCTGCTGACCTCGCTGAAGCCGGCGAAGTTCGCGACCACCACGGACTTCTTCAAAGAGACGACGTTCGAGAACTACACGAACCTGCTGAACGACACCCCGTTCCTCACCTGGTTCGGCAACTCGCTGCTCGTCGCCGGCCTCACCACCGTCGTCGGCGTCTTCCTCTCCGCCACCACGGGCTACGCCGTCAGCCGCTTCCGCTTCCCCGGCAAGCGCGGCCTCATGTGGACGCTGCTCGTCACCCAGATGTTCCCGGTCGCCGTCCTGATCGTGCCGATCTACAACATCATGGCCTCGATGGGCCTGCTCAACCAGCCGGCCGGCCTGGTCATCACGTACCTGACCATCGCCGTCCCGTTCTGCGCGTGGATGATGAAGGGCTTCTTCGACACCATCCCGCGCGAGATCGACGAGTCCGGCTACGTCGACGGCCTCACCCCGTTCGGCACCTTCTGGCGGCTCATCCTGCCGCTCGCCAAGCCGGGCATCGCGGTCACCGCCTTCTACTCCTTCATCACCGCCTGGGGCGAGGTCGCCTACGCCTCCGCCTTCATGGTCGGCGACGAGAACCTCACGCTCGCCGGCGGACTGCAGAAGTTCGTCAACCAGTACGGCGCCCAGTGGGGCCCGATGTCCGCGGCCTCCGTGCTGATCGCCGTCCCCGCCGCCCTCGTGTTCCTCTTCGCCCAGCGGCACCTGGTCACCGGCATGTCCGCCGGTGCCGTCAAGGGCTGACGGCCCTGAGCGCCCTTCCTGTACGCCCCTCCTTACCTCCCAGGGAAGACATGACCCAGCATCTCGCCACCCCGGCCGACGCCCCGACCACCGGCACGCACACGGGCTGGTGGAGAGACGCCGTGATCTACCAGGTCTACCCGCGCAGCTTCGCCGACGGCAACGGCGACGGCATGGGTGACCTGGAGGGCGTCCGCAGCCGGCTGCCGTACCTCAAGGAGCTCGGCGTCGACGCCGTCTGGCTCTCCCCGTTCTACGCCTCGCCGCAGGCCGACGCCGGCTACGACGTCGCCGACTACCGGGCCATCGACCCCATGTTCGGCTCGCTCCTCGACGCCGACGCCGTGATCCGCGAGGCCCACGAACTGGGCCTGCGCGTCATCGTCGACCTGGTCCCCAACCACTCCTCCGACCAGCACGAGTGGTTCCAGCGCGCCCTGCGCGAGGGCCCCGGCTCCGTGCTGCGTGAGCGCTACCACTTCCGCCCCGGCAAGGGCGTGAACGGCGAACTCCCGCCCAACGACTGGGAGTCCATCTTCGGCGGCCCCGCCTGGACCCGTACGGAGAACCCGGACGGCACCCCCGGCGAGTGGTACCTCCACCTCTTCGCCCCCGAGCAGCCCGACTTCAACTGGGAACACCCCGCCGTCCGCGACGAGTTCCGCTCCATCCTCCGCTTCTGGCTCGACATGGGCGTCGACGGCTTCCGCGTCGACGTCGCCCACGGTCTCGTCAAGGCCGCCGGACTGCCCGACATCGGCGCCCACGACCAGCTGAAGCTGCTCGGCAACGACGTCATGCCCTTCTTCGACCAGGACGGCGTCCACGAGATCTACCGCTCCTGGCGCAAGGTCCTCTCCGAGTACGACGGGGAGCGCATCCTCGTCGCCGAGGCCTGGACCCCCACCGTCGACCGCACCGCGAACTACGTGCGCCCCGACGAGATGCACCAGGCCTTCAACTTCCAGTACCTCGGCACGCACTGGGACGCCGCCGAGCTCCGTACCGTCATCGACGCCTCGCTCGACGCGATGCGCCCGGTCGGCGCCCCCACCACCTGGGTGCTCTCCAACCACGACGTCACCCGGCACGCCACCCGCTTCGCCAACCCCGCGGGACTCGGCACCCAGCTCCGTGAGGCCGGCGACCGCGAGCTCGGCCTGCGCCGCGCCCGCGCCGCGACCCTCCTCATGCTGGCCCTGCCCGGCTCCGCGTACGTCTACCAGGGCGAGGAGCTCGGTCTGCCGGACGTCACCGACCTGCCCGACGAGGTCCGCCAGGACCCGTCCTTCTGGCGGGCCAGCGGCCAGGACGGCTTCCGCGACGGCTGCCGGGTGCCGATCCCGTGGACCGTCGAGGGCTCCTCGTACGGCTTCGGCGACGGCGGCTCCTGGCTGCCGCAGCCCGCGTCCTGGGCCGCCCTGAGCGTCGAGGCGCAGACCGGCGACCCCGGCTCCACCCTGGAGCTGTACCGCAGCGCGCTCGCCGTGCGCCGCGAGCGCCCCGAACTCGGTGCGGGCGAGGCCGTCGAGTGGCTGGAGGCACCCGAGGGTGTGCTCTCCTTCCGCCGCGACGGCTTCGTCTGCACCGCCAACACCACCGGCCGGGCCATCACCGTCCCGCTGCCCGGCCGGTATCTCCTCTCCAACGAGGACGTCCGCATCGTCGACGACGAAGCGGAGGTCCCCGCCGACACCACCGTCTGGTGGGCGGTGTGACGATCCCCCTGCCGCGGGGCGCCGGAAACGGCCCCCCGCGGCTCGCGGACATCGCAGCCCAGTCCGGGGTCAGCGAGGCCACCGTCAGCCGGGTCCTCAACGGCAAGGCGGGGGTGGCCGGCGCCACCCGGCACAAGGTGCTCGCGGCGCTCGACGTGCTCGGCTACGAGCGTCCCGTACGGCTCAAACGCCGCAGCGCCGGCCTCGTCGGCCTCGTCGTGCCCGAGCTGATCAACCCCATCTTCCCGGCCTTCGCGCAGGTCGTCGAACAGGTCCTCGCCGGTCACGGCTACACCCCCGTGCTCTGCACCCAGATGCCCGGCGGCGCCACCGAGGACGAACTCGTCGAGCAGCTCGTGGAGCGCGGGGTGGCCGGCATCGTCTTCCTCTCCGGGCTCCACGCGGACGCCACCGCCGACCCCGCCCGCTACACGCGGCTCGCCGCCCGCGGCGTCCCGTACGTCCTCATCAACGGCTACAACGAGCACATCGACGCCAACTTCGTCTCCCCGGACGACCGGGCCGCGGCCCGGATGGCCGTCCGGCACCTGGTCGAGCTGGGCCACGAGCGGATCGGGCTCGCCATCGGCCCCACCCGTTACGTGCCCTCACGCCGCAAGGCCGAGGGCTTCACCGCCGAGCTGTACGACCTCCTCGGCATCGAACGGGACGAGGCCGAACGGTTCATCAGGCCCACCCTCTTCGGCGTCGAGGGCGGCCACGCGGCCGCCGACATCCTGCTCCGCGAGGGCTGTACGGGCATCGTGTGCGGCTCCGACCTGATGGCGCTCGGCGTGATCCGCGCCGTCCGCGCCCGGGGCCTCGACGTGCCAGGGGACGTCTCCGTCGTCGGCTTCGACGACTCGCCGCTCATCGCCTTCACCAGCCCCCCGCTCTCCACCGTCCGCCAGCCCGTACAGGCCATGGCGACGGCGGCCGTCGGCGCGCTCCTGGAGGAGATCGAGGGAAACCCGGTGCAGCGCACGGAGTTCGTCTTCCAGCCGGAACTGGTCGTGCGCGGTTCCACCGCGCAGCCGCCGGCCCGGACGGCTCGCCCGCAAGCCCTTCCGTAACAACTTGCACCGAGGCGTCCGGAGGGTTGACCGGGCGCCGGGGCGCTCGTACGGTCACGGCTGAAAACAGTTGCTGAATTTTTAGGCAACTTCTTGCGACAGTGAAGTCAGCAGGAGGAAGCATGGCCAGAAAGACCGTGGCCGCTGCACTCGCCCTCGTGGCGGGAGCCGCTGTGGCCGTCACGGGCAACGCCCCCGCCCAGGCCGCCCCGCCCGGCGAGAAGGACGTCACCGCGGTGATGTTCGAATGGAACTTCGCCTCCGTCGCCCGGGAGTGCACCCAGCGCCTCGGCCCCGCCGGCTACGGCTACGTCCAGGTGTCCCCGCCCCAGGAGCACCTCCAGGGCGGCCAGTGGTGGACCTCGTACCAGCCGGTCAGCTACAAGATCGCCGGACGTCTGGGCGACCGCACCGCCTTCAAGAACATGATCGACACCTGCCACACGGCGGGCGTCAAGGTCGTCGCCGACTCCGTCATCAACCACATGGCGAACGGGTCGGGCACGGGAACGGGCGGGACCCCGTTCTCCAAGTACGACTACCCGGGCCTGTACTCCGGCTCCGACATGGACGACTGCCGGACCTCCGTCAGCAACTACCAGGACCGCGCCAACGTCCAGAACTGCGAACTGGTCCAGCTCCCCGACCTCGACACCGGCGAGGAGTACGTCCGCGGGAAGATAGCCGGCTACCTCAACGACCTGCTGTCACTGGGCGTGGACGCCTTCCGCATCGACGGCGCCAAGCACATGCCGGCCGCCGACCTCGCGAACATCAAGTCCCGGCTCACGAAGCCCGGCGTCTTCTGGAAGCAGGAGGCCATCCACGGCGCAGGCGAGGCCGTCTCCCCGAGCGAGTACCTCGGCAACGGCGACGTCCAGGAGTTCCGCTACGCCCGCGACCTCAAGAGGGTCCTGCAGAACGAGAAGCTCGCCTACCTCAAGAACTTCGGCGAGGCCTGGGGCTACATGCCCTCCGGCCAGTCCGGCGTCTTCGTCGACAACCACGACACCGAGCGCGGCGGCGACACCCTCAGCTACAAGGACGGCGCGAACTACACCCTCGCCTCCGTCTTCATGCTGGCATGGCCCTACGGCTCCCCGGACGTCCACTCCGGCTACGAGTGGACCGACAAGGACGCGGGTCCGCCCAACAACGGCCAGGTGAACGCCTGTTACAGCGAGGGCTGGAAGTGCCAGCACGCCTGGCGCGAGATCTCCTCCATGGTGGCCTTCCGCAACACCGCCCGCGGGCAGGCCGTCACCGACTGGTGGGACAACGGCGGCAACGCGATCGCGTTCGGCCGCGGCTCCAAGGCGTACGTGGCGATCAACCACGAGCCCTCCGCCCTGACCCGCACCTTCCAGACCTCCCTGCCCGCCGGCGGCTACTGCGACGTGCAGAGCAACACCGCCGTGACGGTCGACTCCGCCGGCCGGTTCACGGCCACCCTCGCCGCGAACACCGCCCTCGCCCTGCACACCGGTGCCACGAACTGCGGCAGCCAGCCGCTCACCGGCGGCACCTCCTTCAACGTCGACGCCACCACGGTCACCGGCCAGAACGTCTACGTCACCGGCAACCGCCCCGAGCTCGGCAACTGGGCCCCCGCCTCCGCCCTCAAGCTCGACCCGGCCGCGTACCCCGTCTGGAAGCTGACGGTCTCCCTGCCCGCCGGAACGGCCTTCGAGTACAAGTACCTCCGCAAGGACGCGGCCGGAAACGTCACCTGGGAGTCCGGCGCCAACCGCACCGCGACCGTCCCCGCCTCGGGCCGGATCGACCTGAACGACACCTTCCGCAGCTGAGCCTCCCCTCCCCGCAGGGCCGCCCCGCCGGGGCGGCCCTCTCTTCCCGTACCTCCAGGGAGCACCCCCGTGATACGCAAGAGAACGGCGGTCGCGCTGGCCGCCGCCCTGTGCGCCGCCCTCGTGCCCGCCGTCCCCGCGACGGCGGCACCCCGGCCGCCCGCACCGCCCTCCGACCAGGCCCTCGCGGCGCAGCCCGCCCGCCAGGACCTCACCCGCGAGCAGTTCTACTTCGTGCTGCCGGACCGTTTCGCCAACGGTGACCCCTCCAACGACCGCGGCGGCCTCACCGGCAGCCGTACGGAGACCGGTTTCGACCCGTCCGACAAGGGCTTCTACCAGGGTGGCGACCTCAAGGGCCTCACCGAGCGGCTCGACTACATCAAGGGCCTGGGCACCACCGCCATCTGGATGGCGCCGATCTTCAAGAACCGGCCCGTGCAGGGCACCGGCAAGGACGCCTCCGCCGGCTACCACGGCTACTGGATCACCGACTTCACCCAGGTCGACCCGCACTTCGGGACCAACGAGGACCTGGAGAGGCTGATCGCCGCCGCCCACGCCAAGGGCATGAAGGTCTTCTTCGACGTCATCACCAACCACACCGCCGACACCGTCGACTACGCCGAGAAGAAGTACGGCTACCGCCCCAAGGGCGCCTACCCGTACCTCGACTCCTCGGGCCGCCCCTTCGACGACCGGACCGCCGTCGGGAAGGTGGACGCGGACTCGTTCCCGTACACGCCGACGACGACCGGCGGCAAGGTCCCCTCCTGGCTCAACGACCCGGCGATGTACCACAACCGGGGCGACTCCACCTGGGCCGGGGAGTCCGCCGAGTACGGCGACTTCGTCGGACTCGACGACCTGTGGACCGAGCGTCCCGAGGTCGTCGCGGGCATGGAGAAGATCTACGAGAAGTGGGTCCGCGACTTCGACATCGACGGGTTCCGCATCGACACCGTCAAGCACGTCGACCTGGACTTCTGGACGCAGTGGGCCACCGCCCTCGACGCGTACGCGAAGAAGCGGGGCCGCGAGGACTTCTTCATGTTCGGCGAGGTGTACTCCGCCGACACCACCGTCACCTCCCCGTACGTCACCCGGGGCCGGCTCGACGCCACCCTCGACTTCCCCTTCCAGGACGCCGCCCGCGCCTTCGCCTCCCAGGGTGCCGGCGCCGACCGCCTCGCCAAGGTCTTCGCCGAGGACTACCGGTACACCACCGACAAGGCCAACGCCTACGAGCAGGTGACCTTCCTCGGCAACCACGACATGGGCCGCTTCGGCACCTTCCTCGAGCAGGACAACCCGAACGCCTCCGACGAGGAACTCCTGCGCCGCGACCGCCTCGCCAACGAGCTGATGTTCCTCTCCCGGGGCAACCCGGTGGTCTACTACGGCGACGAGCAGGGCTTCACCGGCCCCGGCGGCGACAAGGACGCCCGCCAGACCCTCTTCGCCTCGAAGACCGCCGACTACCTCGACGACGACCAGCTCGGCACCGACCGCACCCACGCCACCGACGCGTACGACACCACGCACCCGCTCTACCGCTCGATCGCCGCCCTGTCGAAACTCACCCGGGAGAACCCGGCCCTCCGCGACGGCGTCCAGCGGGAACGGTACGCCGAGGGCTCCGTCTACGCGTTCACCCGCACGGACCCGAAGACGCGCACCGAGTACCTGGTCGCCGTCAACAGCGCCACCACACCGAAGACCGTCACCGTCCCCGTCGACTCCGCCGAGTTCCGCGTCCTGTACGGGGGGCAGGGCGCCGTCCCGGCTTCCCAGGGCAAGGCGACCGTCACCGTCCCGGCCCTCTCCTCCCTGGTCCTCAAGGCCGGCGCGCCGCAGCCCGCCCCGGCGGTGAAGCCCTCCCTGTCGCTGAAGGCCCCGGCCGCCGGCGCCACCGGCACCGTCGAGCTCTCCGCCGACGTCACCGGCGGCGGCCTCAACCGGGTCGTCTTCGCAGCCCAGGTCGGCGACGGCCGCTGGCAGACCCTCGGCACCGCCGACCACGCCCCCTACAAGGTCACCCAGCACGTCACCGCGCCCGCCGGAACCGCCCTGCGCTACAAGGCCGTCGCCGTGGACGCAGCCGGCCGCACCGCGAGCGCCCTGGCCGCCACCACGGCCGGCGCGCCCCCGGCCCCCGAGAAGCCGGTCGCCGTCGAGCGGCCGTACGCCGTCGTGCACTACCGGCGCGCGGACGGGAACTACGACGGCTGGAAGCTGAAGGCCGCCGGCCAGGAGGCCGCGTTCACCGGACGCGACGCCTTCGGCGCCTTCGCCTGGGCCAAGGTCCCCGAGGGCGCCTCCACCGTCGCCTACACCGTCGAGAAGGACGGCACCGCCGACGGCCCGCAGCGCAGCATCAACCTCGGCCGCACCGGCGAGGTCTGGATCACGCAGGGCGCCGACGGCCAGGCCGACACCGACCCGGCCCCCGCCACCCCGGACAAGACCAAGGCCGTCATCCACTACCAGCGGCCCGACGGCGACTACGGCGGCTGGGGCCTGCACACCTGGACCGGCGCCGCCCAGCCCACCGACTGGTCCAAGCCCCTCATGCCCGTCCGCACCGACGCGTACGGCGCCGTCTACGAGGTCCCGCTGACCGACGGCGCGAGCTCCCTCTCGTACATCCTCCACAAGGGCGACGAGAAGGACCTGCCCACCGACCAGTCCCTCGACCTCGCCACCTACGGCCACGAGGTCTGGCTGCTCTCGGGACAACCCACGTACCTCCTCCCGACCACCGGCGGCGCCCCGAACCTCGACCTCGGGAAGGCCGGGGCCCAGTGGATCGACCGGAACACCGTCGTCTGGAAGGTGAAGACCACCGACGCCACCAGCCAGCAGCTGGTGTACGCGAAGGACGGCGGGATCACCGTCACCGACGGCGCCCTGAACACCGAGGGCCAGTGGCTGCGCCTGAACCCGGGAAGCCTCACCGACGCCCAGAAGGCGAAGTACCCGCACCTCAAGGACTACCCGGCCTTCACCGTCGACCCGCGGGACGCCGACCGCGTCCGCGAGTCCCTGCGCGGCCAGCTGATCGCCACCCAGCGCGCCGCCAACGGCGCCCTGCTCGCCGCCACCGGCGTGCAGACCGCCGGCGTCCTCGACGACCTGTACGCCGCGAAGGCCACCGAGGCCCAGCTCGGCCCGGTCTTCCGCGCCGGCCGCCCCACCCTCTCCCTCTGGGCCCCCACCGCCCGGTCCGTCGCGCTCGAACTCGACGGGAAGACCGTCCCCATGCGGCGCGACGCCACCTCCGGCGTCTGGTCCGTCACCGGCCCCCGCTCCTGGGCGGGCAAGCCCTACCGGTACGTCGTCGAGGTCTGGGCCCCGAGCGTCCAGAAGGTCGTCGAGAACCGGGTCACCGACCCCTACTCCACCGCCCTCACCACCGACTCCGCCCGCAGCCTCGCCGTCGACCTCACCGACCCGAAGCTCGCCCCCGCCGGATGGAAGGCCCTGAAGAAGCCCGCCGCCGTACCACTGCGGGACGCCCAGATCCAGGAACTCCACATCCGCGACTTCTCGATCGCCGACCCCACGGCGAAGGCCGGCCACCGGGGCACCTACCTCGCCTTCACCGACCAGGACAGCAAGGGCTCGCGGCACCTCCGCGACCTCGCCGCCTCCGGCACCTCCTACGTCCACCTGCTCCCGGCCTTCGACCTCGGCACCGTCCCCGAGAAGAAGTCCGCGCAGACCAGCCCCGCCTGCGACCTGAAGGTCTACGCCCCCGACTCCGAGGAGCAGCAGGCCTGCGTCACCGCCGCCGCGGCGAAGGACGCCTTCAACTGGGGTTACGACCCCCTGCACTACACCGTCCCCGAGGGCTCCTACGCCACCGACCCCGAAGGCACCCGCCGCACGGTCGAGTTCCGGCAGATGGTGCAGGCCCTCAACGGCGACGGACTGCGGACCGTCATGGACGTCGTCTACAACCACACCATCGCCGCCGGACAGTCCGACAAGTCCGTCCTCGACAAGATCGTGCCCGGCTACTACCAGCGCCTCCAGGCCGACGGCTCCGTCGCCACCTCCACCTGCTGCGCCAACACCGCGACCGAGAACGCCATGATGGGCAAGCTCGTCGTCGACTCGGTCGTCACCTGGGCGCGCGACTACAAGGTGGACGGCTTCCGCTTCGACCTCATGGGCCACCACCCGAAGGCCAACATCCTGGCCGTACGCAAGGCCCTCGACGAGCTGACCGTCGCGAAGGACGGCGTCGACGGCAAGGCGATCGTCCTCTACGGCGAGGGCTGGAACTTCGGCGAGGTCGCCGACGACGCCCGCTTCGTCCAGGCCACCCAGAAGAACATGGCCGGGACCGGCATCGCCACCTTCTCGGACCGGGCCCGTGACGCCGTGCGCGGCGGTGGCCCCTTCGACGAGGACCCCGGCGTCCAGGGCTTCGCCTCCGGCCTCTACACCGACCCCAACGCCTCGGCCGCCAACGGCACCCCGGCCGAGCAGAGGGCCCGCCTCCTGCACTACCAGGACCTCATCAAGGTCGGCCTGACCGGCAACCTCGCCTCGTACTCCTTCACCGACACCTCCGGGCGCACGGTCAAGGGCTCCGAGGTCGACTACAACGGCGCCCCCGCCGGCTACGCCGCCGTGCCCGGCGACGCCCTCGCCTACGCCGACGCCCACGACAACGAGTCCCTGTACGACGCGCTCGCCTTCAAGCTGCCGGCGGGCACGTCCCCGGCCGAGCGGGCCCGGATGCAGGTCCTCGCCATGGCGACGGCCACCCTCTCGCAGGGTCCGGCGCTCTCCCAGGCCGGCTCGGACCTGCTGCGCTCCAAGTCCCTGGACCGCAACTCCTTCGACAGCGGCGACTGGTTCAACGCGATCCACTGGGACTGCCGCGACGGCAACGGCTTCGGCCGGGGCCTGCCGCCGGCCGCCGACAACAAGGCCAAGTGGTCCTACGGCAAGCCGCTGCTCGTCGACCCGGCCCTGACGGTCGGCTGCGCCCAGATCGACGGCGCCTCCGCCGCCTACCGGGACCTCCAGAAGATCCGTACCACCGAGCCGGTGTTCTCCCTGACCACGGCGGACCGGGTCCAGCAGACCCTGTCCTTCCCGCTCTCCGGCCGCGACGAGACCCCGGGCGTCATCACCATGCGCCTCGGCGACCTGGTGATCGTCCTCAACGCGACCCCGGACGCCACCGCGCAGAAGGTGACGGACCTGGCGGGCAAGGGCTACGCCCTCCACCCGGTCCAGGCCGGCGGATCCGACCCGGTCGTCAGGTCGGCCGCGTACGAACCGGCTTCGGGCACCTTCGCGGTCCCGGCCCGGACGGTCGCGGTCTTCAAGGCCACCGACTGACCGGAGGCCCTGGCGCGGCGTCCGTCACGCCAGGGCCTTCTCCATCAGCCGCACCGCGTACCGGCGGCCGTCCGCCCCGACCTTCTCCAGGGGCGGGGCGGCGTCCGCGTAGCCGGCCAGCTCGTAGTACGTCCCCAGGCGCGGATTGCGCGCCTCGCAGTCCAGCCGCGCCAGCGTCCGGCCCGAGGCCGCGATCCGCTCTTCCGCGTGCGCGAGCAGCAGCCGCCCCGCCCCGGCCGGGGCCGCCTCCCGGTCGGTCATCAGCCGGTGCACGTACCCGGCCACCGGCGGCTGCGGCCCCCAGACCTCCCGGTCCTCCCACCACAGCTCGTACGCCCCCACGGTCCGCCCCTCCCACGCGGCGATCCACACCTCGCCCTCGGCGATCCGCGTACGGAAGTGACCGGGGCCCCGGGCCCCCGGCTTCCACTGCTCGATCCCGCCGCGCACCATCCAGCGCGCCACTCCGTCGAACAACCCCACCAGAAGGCCGAGATCGCGTTCGTCCGCCTGCCGGAAGGTCACTTGTGCCGTCATGGCCACCACCGTAAAGGTATGGCCAGACATCCGTTCCCCCAGGAGAGCCCCCATGCCGCAGATCACCGTCGACTACTCCGCCCCGCTCGACCGGCGCGGCTTCGCGCTCGCCCTGCACCCGCTCGTCGTGGAGACGGTCGACACGACGCTCGACGCCTGCAAGACGCGGTTCCGGGAGGTGGAGGAGCTGGTCGTCGGCGACGGAGCGACCGACGACGTGATCGTGCACGTCGAGATCGCCCTGCTGCCGGGACGTACGGACGAGGTCAAGGCCCGGCTCTCGGACGCCGTCCTCGACCTGCTGCCCGCGTACCTCAAGGCGAAGGAGGGCGTCCGCCTCTCCGTCGAGATCCGCGACCTCGAAGCGTCCTACCGCAAGCGCTGATCGGGCACGACGGGCACGGGGGCGCCCCCGGTCGGCACGAGCGCGGCGAGACGGGCCACCAGCTCCCCGAAGGGGCCGTCGGCCGGCTCCTCGGCGAGGATGCCGATCAGGATCGCGGCCGTGTCCGCGTCGTACGCGGCGCTCACCGCGGCCAGCGCGGCGAAGTCGTGCACGAGTTGGAGCTCCAGCTCCGCGCGCGGGATCCGACGGCCGTCCAGCCACAGCAGCGCCGTCGACTCGGCGAGCGACACCCAGGAGCGGACGACCAGTTCGAGCCGGGCGGAGGGCGTCTCGACCTCCAGATGGGCCAGGATCTGCTCGTACGCGGCCTGGCGGACCTCGTCGATCATCGCGTTCGTCGTGGACGAGCCCACCGCGGGACCGCCGCGCATCAGCGCCGCGAAACCGGGCCCGTGGTCGTCCACGAAGTCGAAGAACCGGCCCATGACCCGCAGCAGCCGCGCTCCGAGCGGCCCGTGCTGCGGCTCCACGAACCGGGCCGCCAGCTCGTCCGCCGCCCGCCGCAGCGCCGCCTCGTAGAGGCTCTGCTTGCCGGGGAAGTAGTGGTAGACCAGCGGGCGCGAGATGCCCGCGGCCGCGGCGATCTCGTCGATGGAGACCTCGTCGGGAGAGCGGTGGCCGAAGAGTTCGAGGGCCACCCCGATCAGCTGCTGCTTGCGCTCCTCGACGCCCATCCTGCGGCGCACCCCGGTCGTCATACGAACAGCCTAACCGCGTCCGTTACGCTCCTGCCCCATGAGCGCTTCCGACCAGGACACCCCGACGACCGAGGCCCCGGAGGCCGACGAGCACCGAGGGATCGCAGAGGCCGAGGAAACCCCCGAGACCCCCGAAGTCCGCGAGGAGCCGGAGGAGTCCGACGAGCCGGCCGAGTCGGAGGGCCCGGTCTCCGGGCTCACCCCGAAGCAGGCGCGGCGACTGCGCGTCGCCGCCGCTTCCGTGCTCCTGGTCGCCCTGGCCGTGGTGCTCGTCATCCGGCTCGCGAGCCGGACGTCCGTGCTGGTCGTCGGCGTGTACGGGCTCGCCATGATCCTCTGCGGGATCGTGATCGAACTCTCCCGCAACGGCCGCACGCGCCTGGGCACCTGGCTCCTGGTCGGCGGCCTCCTCGCCGCGCTGGCCCTGGACTGGCTGGTCCTGCCGTAGGGCGTGTTCCGATGACCCGTCCGCGCGGCGGCGCCATGGTCGTCACAGATCCAGGACGAGCCGCTTCCCCGCGCAGCGCGAGACGCAGATCAGCATCGAGTCGTCCCGCTCGGCGTCGGTGAGCAGCTCGTCCCGGTGGTCGATCTCGCCCTCCAGGACCCGCTGGCGGCAGGTGCCGCAGAAGCCCTGCCGGCAGGAGTACACGAGGCCGGGCAGCTCCTCGCGTACCGCCGAGAGCAGGGACTGGTCGGCCGCCACCTTCACCGTGCGCCCGGAGCGGCGCAGTTCGACCTCGAAGGCCGTCCCGCCGGTCGTCGCGGCGGCCGTGAAGCGCTCCAGACGCGGCGCCCGCCCCTCCGGCATCGCCGCGCCCACCGCGTCCATCAGACCGTCCGGCCCGCAGCAGTACACGGCCGTCTCGACGGGCAGGCGCGCGAGGAACTCCAGCTCGGGGAAGCCGGATTCGTCCTCGGGGACGACGGTCACGCGGTCGGCGCCGCCCAGCGCCTCGATCTCCGTCAGGTACGGCATGCTGGCCCGGCTCCGCCCGCAGTACACGAGCCGCCAGTCCGCCGCGGCCGCCTCGGCGGCGCGCAGCATCGGCAGGACCGGGGTGATGCCGATGCCGCCGGCGACGAAGACGTACGCGGGGGAGTCGACCAGCGGGAAGCGGTTGCGGGGCCCCCGGACCTCGAGCTCCACGCCCTCGTGGAGCTGTTCGTGCACCTCGCGCGAGCCGCCCCGGCCGTCCTCGACGAGGCGCGTGGCCACCGTGTACGCACCGGTGTCGGCAGGATCGCCGCAGAGCGAGTACTGCCGGACGAGCCCGGAGGGCAGCACGAGGTCGACGTGGGCGCCCGGCTGCCAGACGGGGAGCCCCTCGCCCTCCAGGCGCAGTTCGACGACGCCCTCGGCGGGCGTGGCACGGCGGGTGACCAGGACCTTGCGCGGAACGGTGCTGCCCCGGCCGTACCCGGAGACGGGGGTGTCGAGGGCGGGCATCGGCCAGAGCGGGGCGGTGGACATGCGGCTGCGGACGGCGCGGCGGACGAGCAGCGTCGCGGCCCCGGCTGCGAGGGCGACGGTGGTGAACCGGGGCATCAGCGGCCTCCGTTGGCGCCGGGGGAGGAGGCGAGGTAGGCCGCGGCCTGCGCGGTGTCGCCCTCCTGGGAGGGGTGGTAGCCGCGGCTGAGGTAGCGGGGTATGGAGCGCAGCATGGCCGGGGTCGACGGCAGCACCCCCTGCCGGCCCCTGCGGACGAAGTCGGCGAAGGAGGCCTTCGGGTCGAGCAGGCTGGGGTCGTTCTCCAGGAAGAAGCGGATGCCGCGCTGCCAGAGGAAGACGAGCGCGGAGAAGGCGAGCGCCCAGGTGCGGGCACGGCGCCGGTAGCCGCCGTCGAGGTGCATGAAGAGCTCGAAGGCGACCGCGCGGTGCTCGACCTCCTCGGCGCCGTGCCAGCGCAGCAGGTCCAGCATCGTCGGGTCGGCGCCGACCCGGTCGAGCGCGTCCGCGTTGAGGACCCAGTCCCCGAGGAAGGCGGTGTAGTGCTCGATGGCGGCGATCAGAGCCACCCGCTCCATCAGCCACCAGCGGCGCGCCCGGCCGGGCGGCAGGGTCCGGTCCCCGAGCAGCTTCTCGAAGAACCAGTCGACCTGCGCGGTGTACGGGGTGGGGTCGAGCCCCAGCTTCCGCAGGTGGGGGAGGACGTCGTCGTGGGCCTGGGAGTGGATGGCCTCCTGGCCGATGAAGCCGATGACGTCCTCGCGCAGCCGGTCGTCGGTGATGTACGGCAGGGCCTGCTTGTAGACGTGGACGAACCAGCGCTCGCCGGCCGGCAGCAGCAGGTGCAGCACGTTGATGGTGTGGGTGGTGAAGGGGTCGCCCGGTACCCAGTGGAGCGGCGTCTCCTCCCAGTCGAAGGAGACCTTGCGGGCCTTGAGTTCGACGCGCTCCGACGCCACCGGTGCAGGCTGCGTATTAGACATGACGTCAATGTACTGAGGGGTAAGGCGGTGGCAACAGGTCCGTGCGGCGTCTTTCTGCCACCGCCGCACGTGGGGGCCGCGCGGGGCGGCCCGGGTGGCCGGTCACCGCAGGGCGCCCAGCCGCCTCCCGTCCTTCAAGGTGCCCGTCAGATCCGCACGACTGCCCGCCGCCGCCCTCACCGCGAGCAGGGGGCCGTCGGACCGCCCCTCCACCCCGTGCGAGAGCTCCAGCGCGGCGAACTCCGCACTGCCGGCGGCCATCACGTACCAGCTCCCGCCCGGCGCCTGCCACAGCACGCCCGCGAGGACACGGGGGTCCCGGACGCCGCAGGCCGGTGAGCCCTCGGAACGGGCCGCGAGCGCCGCCGGGACCTCGGGGGACGGGACCAGGAACTGGGCGAGGACCCTGCTGCCCGTGCCCCGCCAGGTCTCCGCGCGCGTGCACACCCAGCTGGCCTCTCCGGCGCCCTCCGGCAGCGGCTGCCGCGCGAACCGCCAGGCGTTCACCGCACGCACCCCCTGCGCCCGCACCGCCGTCAGTCCGCACGCCGTGCGCGCCCAGGCCTCCCGCGCCTCCGTCCCCGTCGCGTCCACGGGCGCGGCGGGCGGCCCCCACAGCAGCCGGGCGGGCGCGAGCTCGCCCAGGTCGGTGAGGAGCCGCACCCCTTCGCGGTCCCGCACCTGGAGCGTGTTCCACCGGTCGCAGTCGCCGGCCCGCGCGCCGCTCGGCACGGGATCGGTCACCCCGTCGGCGTCCCGCACCAGTGGCCGCGGCTCCTTCGCGGGCGCGAGGAGGTCCCGTACGGCCGTGTCCCGCACCCAGGGCGCCGTCAGATAGCGGACGTTGCCCGCCGCGCGGGAGACGACGAGCGCCGCCGCACCGACCGCGTCGGCCGCGTCCGTCCGCGCGAAGTCGAGCACGGCGCCCGCCGTCCCCTCGACCGGCTCCGCGTACCGCACGGCCCGCAGCCCGTCGTGGAACAGCACCACCCGCATCGCGTCGACCCGGCCCGCGAACAGCAGCTGCGGCGGCCCCATGGGCGGCCCGACGGGCGTCCCTGGCGTGGCGGAGGACCGTACGGAGCCGCTGGGCCGGGCCCATACGGCGAGTGCCCGCCGCAGCAGGGCGCTGTCGCCGGCCAGCCCGCCGCGCGCGGGCCACACGGAGAAGTCCTGCCGGGTGGCGCCCGGCCACGCCGCCGGATCCACCCGCCTGACCGCGCCGGGGTCCAGGGCGGCCTCGGCGGCGGGGTTGCGGGCGTACGAGGGCGCGGCAGCACCGTTTCTGCCCCAGCCGTCCCCGGGCAGACCGAGCAGCGTCCCGCACACCACGAGCGCCGCGACGGCGACGAGCGCGGCCCGGGCGTGCTGCCGACGCCGCATCAGATCGGTCGGCCGCGCCTGCAGGGCGCACGGATCGAACTCGTCCGACTCGAGCAGCGCGGCACCGCTGAGGCGCGGGGGGAGGGCGGAGGTTCCTCCGGGCGCGGCGGTCCCGGCGCGGGGGGCGCTCTCGCCCAGGCCGTGGCCTCCGGCACCCGGGGCCGCGTCCGGGCCGGCGGCGCCACCCGGGGAACGGTGCCCGGGCCGGCCGGGTCCGCCCTGCTCGCCGACCCTGACCGAGCCGGGGGAACTCCCGGTGGGGCGCCCGGCACCGGCGGGCGCCTGTTCGTCGCTCAGGTCCGCCGCCTCGGCCGCGTCCACCGCGTCCGCCTCCGCCAGCGCCGCCGCCGGGTCCTCGACGCCCGCCGCGGCGAGCACGCGCAGGACCTCCGGGTCGCCCTGGCGCTCCAGGCCGCGCAGGACGTACGCGGCGCGGCCCGCACCCGAGAGCCGGGACAGCCGCTGGTCCAGGGCGAGTTCGTCGGCGCCGCCCACCCGGGGGAACAGCCGGAGCCCCCACACGTGCGGCAGCAGCGGCGGGAACTGCGCCCGGCGCGGCAGCGCGAGGCGCCGGAGCGGCAGCCCGGCGATCAGGGCCTGCCGCAGCACCTCACCCCGGACGTACGCGTAGCCGGGATCCACCGCGTCCTCGGCCGGCCGGGGCCCCGGCACCGCCGGCCCCGGTACCCGACGGCGCGGCAGGGACCGCTGGACGAGGGCGTGCGCGGTCAGCACCCGGCGGTTGCGGCCGAGCGCCGGCGGCAGGACGAGATAGGCCATGCGGACGAGCCGCGGATACCGCTCGACGAGCGCGGCCTCGGCCTGCTCGACGTCGACGGGGCCCACGGGCGAGGGGACGAGATCCTGGGTGCTCACGTTCAGCAGAACGAGCGATTCTTCCGATGGTCACCCCGGCCCCTTCGGGGATCAGGCCGCCGTGACCGTCAGCCGCTCGCGGATCAGCCCGGTCACCTCGTCCGGGACGCCGAGCCCCTCCCGTACGTACTTCTCCATCGACCCGTGGCGGAGAGCGACTTCGTTGAGCGCCGCGTCCAGGTACTCCGGCAGGACCCCGATCAGTTCGAGCGCGAGGTCGGGGTCGCCGCCCTGGGCGGTGAAGCCCTCGATCATGGGCGCGAACGCCACCCGCACGGCCGGGTTGACCGCCAGGTACTCGGCCCGCACGGTCTCCTCGTCCGCGCCGAGCAGCGAGAGCACGACCGTCGCCGCCCAGCCCGTACGGTCCTTGCCCGCCGAGCAGTGGAAGAGCACCGGCCCGGCGCCCGGCGTGCCGAGCTCGGCGAGCAGGGCGCGGTAGGAGGCGCGGGCGGAGTCGCCGGAGACGAAGGTCCGGTAGGTCCGGGCGAAGGCCGCCCGGACCCGGCCCCCGCCGAGGTGCTCCTCGGCGAGCGCGGGGTCCGCGAGCAGGGCCTTCAGACGCGCGGCGGGCGGCAGTCCGCTGCCGGCCAGGTAGTCGGCGAGGACGTCCGCGACGATCAGCCGGGCGCCGGCGGGCAGCCGGTCGGGGCGGTCGGCGCGCTCGGTGGCCGTCCGGAAGTCGACGACGGTACGGATGCCCAGGCCGGCCACGGCGGGCTCCTCCGGGTCGAGCCGGTCGAGCGGCGCGGAGCGGAGGACGAGACCGGTCCGGACCGAGCGACCGTCACCGAGGGGCAGGCCGCCGAGATCGCGGAGGTTGGCGACGGAGGTGGCGGGGATGGCGGGCATGGCGTCGAGTCCTCCGATTCGTGCACGTTCGTCTCGACCGTAGTGGATCGCCCCTCTACGGGCAGGTCAGAACTCCGCTCCAGCCCCCGTGCGGGGCACGCGCGTGGGGGTCTTCACCCCTTCGCGAGCGCCGCCAGGACCTCCGCCTCGCGTTCGGGGGAGAGGCCGGCGCCCTGGCGGTCCGGGCGTTGGGGCGCGACGCCGCCGAGGGACTGGAGCCACGTCCAGGTGTCCGCGACCGTCTCCTCCACCGGCCGGCACCGCAGCCCGGTCGCGAGCGCCCGTGAGACGTCGGCCGTGTGCATCGCGTCGTACGTCTCGCCCGGCGGCAGCCACACCGGCAGCTCCGTCCAGGGCTCCGCCCCGGCCGCGAGGAGCGCCTCCGGGTCCGTCCAGCGCAGTTCGGCGCCGGCCCCCGTCGCCCGGACGCAGGCGTCGAGCAGCCCGCCCATCGTCGTGTGCCCGGACGGCGAGACCAGGTTGTACGGCCCCGAGAGCCCCGCCGCCACCGCGTCCAGCGTCCACGCGGCGAGGTCGCGGGCGTCGATGTACTGGATCGGCGTCTCCCGCGGCCCGGGGGCGAGGACGGACCCGCCGCGCGCGATCCGGCCCAGCCACCAGGGGAGCCGGCCCACGTTCTCGTACGGCCCGAGGATCAGGCCCGCGCGGACGAGGAGCGTCCGGTCGGGCCCGAACGCGGCGGTGGCGGCGAGTTCGCCGCCCCGCTTGGCCTCCGCGTACGGCACGTCCCCGTCGTCCGCGGAGCCCTCCACCAGCGGGCCGTCCTCCGCGAGCCCGGCGGCGGGCGGCCAGGCGTAGACGGAGCGGCTCGACACGTACGCGTACCGACCGGCCCGGTCCGCGAGCAGCCGGGCCGCGTCCCGCACCGCCGAGGGCGCCGCCGACCAGGTGTCGACGACGGCGTCCCAGGACCCGCTGGCGAGCGCGGCGAGGCCGTCGGGGGCGGTGCGGTCCCCGATCAGTGACGCGGCTCCCGCCGGAACCGGGTGGCGGCCCCGGTGGAAGACCGTCACCTCCCAGCCCCGTTCGAGCGCGGCCTCGACGAGCGCGCGGCCGACGAACTCCGTACCTCCGAGCATCAGCAGTCTCATGATCCGAGCCTGCCCGCCGGGGACGCCCGGGGCCACAGCGTTCCGCTCCCGGAGGATTCCGCCAGGGGAGGAACGGCGCCGGGGGAGCGGGGTATCGGAGGGGAGGTGCCGGAGGCGAGGGGGTTGTCCGGCCATTCGGCCGGGATGACACCATGGCGGCGATGACGGATGCCCGGTCGCCCCTGCGCGCCCTGCGAGCCGCGCTCTTCGCGGTCGTGTGCGTGACGTTGGCCGCTGTGGGGCATTCGTCCATGTCTGCGCACCGGCTTCCGGCGGCCATGCTGTTCGCCGCGTTCGCCGTGACGGCGGCGGCCGCCTGGGCCGCGGCCGGCCGACGCCGGGGCGCCCCCACCCTCGCGGGGGCGCTGGTGGCTGCTCAGGGCGCGCTGCACCTGCTCTTCTCGACGGCCGGTCACGTGACGACGCGGCACCACCCGCGGGGGACGCACCCCGCGATGCCCGGCATGCACCACACCGACGCCATGGACGCCATGGACGCTATGGACGGCATGGACGCCATGGACGGCATGGACGCCATGGACGGCATGGTCATGGTCACCGCCGACCCCGTGAGCTCCGGATCCGGATCCGGCATGCTCACCGTCCACCTCCTCGCCGCCCTGCTCTGCGGCCTCTGGCTGGCACGCGGCGAGGCCGCGTTCCTCGCGCTCGCCCGCGCCGCCCTCGCGTACGCCTGCACCCCGCTGCGCCTGCTCCGCGCCCCCGTCCCCGTCCCCGAGACCCCGCGCCGCCCGGTCCGCCGGGCGCGGCGGAACGCCCGCCGCCCGCACGCCGTCGTCCTCGCGCACACCCTCTCCCGGCGCGGCCCGCCCCGGCTGTCCGTACCCCGCGCCACGGCCCTCGGAGCACACGTCTGACCCGGGGGCCGCCTCCCCCTGTCGGCATACGACTCCAAGGACAGTCCGTCATGACCATCGATGATCTCGCGCGCCCGGAAACCCCCGACGCGCCACCGGCACAAGCCGCCCCGTCCCGGCCCGGCACCTGGAGCGCCCTGCGCCCCCTCGTCCTGCGCCTCCACTTCTACGCGGGCGTGCTCGTCGCCCCGTTCCTGCTCGTGGCCGCCGTCAGCGGCCTGCTCTACGCCCTCTCCTTCCAGGCGGAGAAGATCGTGTACGCGCACGAGCTGGAGGTTCCCGTCGGCGACAGCACCCTCCCGCTCTCCCGGCAGGTGCAGACCGCCCGCGAGGCGAATCCGGACGGCACCGTCACCGCCGTCTGGCCCGGCGCCGAACCCGGCGCGACCACACGGGTCCTGATGGCCGACCCCGACGTCCCCGAGGGCACCTCGCTGGCCGTCTTCGTCGACCCGTACACCGGTGACGTACGGGGACAGCTGCCCAGTTACGGCAGCTCCGGCGCCCTTCCGCTGCGGACCTGGACCGACGGTCTCCACCGCGATCTGCACCTCGGCGACCTCGGCCGCAACTACAGCGAACTCGCGGCGAGCTGGCTGTGGGTGATCGCGCTCGGCGGTGTGCTCCTCTGGACCGGACGCCGCCGGAAGAACCGGCGCTCCCTCGTCCTGCCCGAGCGGGGCCCCAAGTCCCGCCGCCGCACGCTGTCCTGGCACGGCTCGGTCGGTCTGTGGGCGGCGGTCGGACTGGTCCTGCTCTCCGCCACCGGCCTGACCTGGTCACGGTACGCGGGGGAGAACATCGGCACCGTCCAGGACGGTCTCGGCGGCGCGACCCCCACCCTGTCGGCGGGACTGTCCGCGGGACCCGCCGCGTCCTCGGAGCACGAGGGCCACGGCGGCGCCCACCACGGCGGTACGAGCCCGCAGGGCCCGGACATCGGCCTCGACAAGGCGGTCGAGGCGGCCCGTGACGCGGGCATCGACAGCCCGCGGATCTCGGTGGTGCTGCCCGCCGAGGGCAAGGGGTACGTGGTGAAGGAGACCGACACGCAGTTCCCGGTCCAGCTGGACTCGGTGGCGCTGGACCCGGCCGACGGCGCTGTCCTCGACCGGCTCGCCTTCGCCGACTACCCCCTGCTCGCGCGGCTCACCCGGACAGGCATCGACGCGCACACCGGTGTCTTCCTGGGCCTGTTCAACCAGCTGGCGCTCGCGGCCCTCGCGCTCGCCCTGGTCCTGCTGGTCCTCTGGGGCTATCGCATGTGGTGGCTGCGCCGCCCGGGCCGCCCGGTGGCGCGCGGGGCCTGGCGGAAGGTGCCGGTGACGCTGCTGCTGCCGCTCGCGGCGGCGACGGCGCTGGTGGCCTGGTTCGTACCGCTCCTCGGACTCAGCCTGCTGCTGTTCCTGGCCGTGGACCTCGCCCTGGCACTGGTCTCCAGGGCGAAGTCCCGAACGGCCTGATCAGGGGGTGTACTTGTAGCCGACCCGCCGCACGGTCTGGATCGTGTGGCGGTGCTCGGCGCCCAGCTTGCGGCGCAGCCGGGCCACGTGCACGTCGACGGTCCGGCCGTCACCCACGTGCCCGTACCCCCACACGGTGGTGACCAACTGGTCGCGGGTGTGGACCCGGTGAGGGTGTGCCACCAGGTGCGCGAGCAGCTCGAATTCGAGGTAGGTGAGGTCCAGCGCCTGCCCGTCGACGAGGGCGATCCGCCGGACGGCGTCGATGGTCACTGGCCCCTGCTCCTCCGCCGCGACGGCGGCCGGGGCGGGGACGGCCGTGGGCAGGTGCGGCTGCTGGTCGGCCGGGACGAGGACGAGGTACCCGACCATCGGGGGACGCCCCGGCAGCGTCGGCAGCGCGTGCTGCGGCGCGGGCAGCAGGGTGGCGCCGGGCGGCAGGAAGTCCGCCACCTGGGAGAAGTCGACGACCTCGTTGGGGTCGACGGCGCGCAGTCGGTGCCGGCCGGGACGGACGGCCGTGAGGGAGGCGCTCTGGGTGTGGGCCATGACAGGTCAGCTCTTTCGCGCGGGGAACGGACGGAGAGGTCTCGTACGTCGTGCGCGTCGGCCGAAGGCCGCGGGACCGGCATAGGAGCCGGTCGGGGCTTTAGAGGGCCGACGCGTTCCTCACGCGTCGACAGCACCGGTCGAAGTCGTGGTGCTGCCGGGAGGGCCAGAACGGCTCGAGGTCGTGACGACCCGTCGCGATGTCGTTCTGCATGATGGCCATATCCCTATTGAACCAGAAGGGAAAGCTGCGGACGACCCTCCGGAGCCCGAAACCCGTGTCATTCATCCCACATGGCGAGAGGGGCGCCCACCGTGTGAAACGGCGGGCGCCCCTCGGAAACGCGGTGCGGATCAGACCTGGCCGGCCTTCTCCAGGGCCTCGCAGCAGGTGTCCACGATCAGGCGGGTCACCACGTACGGGTCCACGTTCGCGTTCGGGCGGCGGTCCTCGATGTAGCCCTTCTGGTCCTGCTCGACCTGCCACGGGATGCGGACCGAGGCGCCGCGGTCCGAGACGCCGTAGGAGTACTCGTCCCACGGGGCGGTCTCGTGCAGACCCGTCAGGCGCTCGTCGATGCCGGCGCCGTAGTTCTTGACGTGGTCGAGCGGCTTCGAGCCCTCACCGAGCGACTCGCAGGCGGTGATGATCGCGTCGTAGCCCTCGCGCATCGCCTTCGTGGAGAAGTTGGTGTGCGCGCCCGCGCCGTTCCAGTCGCCCTTCACCGGCTTCGGGTCCAGCGTCGCGGCGACCTCGAAGTCCTCGGCCGTGCGGTAGAGCAGCCAGCGGGCGATCCACAGCTGGTCCGAGACCTCCAGCGGGGACAGCGGGCCGACCTGGAACTCCCACTGGCCGGGCATGACCTCGGCGTTGATGCCGGAGATGCCGAGACCGGCCGTCAGGCAGTTCTCCAGGTGCGCCTCGACGATCGGACGGCCGTGGATCTCGTCCACGCCGACGCCGCAGTAGTAGCCGCCCTGCGGGGCCGGGAAGCCGTTGACCGGGAAGCCGAGCGGGCGGGTGCCGTCGAAGAAGGTGTACTCCTGCTCGATGCCGAAGATCGGCTCCTGGGCGGCGTACTTGGCGGCCACCTCGGCCAGCGCGGCGCGGGTGTTGGAGGAGTGCGGCGTCATGTCCGTGTTGAGGACCTCGCACAGCACCAGGATGTCGTTGCCACCGCGGATCGGGTCCGGGCAGGAGTAGACCGGCTTGAGGACGCGGTCCGACGCGTGACCCTCGGCCTGGTTGGTGCTGGAACCGTCGAAGCCCCAGATCGGCAGCTCCTCGAGGGCGAGACCCTCGCCCGCGATGATCTTCGTCTTGGAGCGAAGCTTCGCGGTCGGCTCGGTGCCGTCGATCCAGATGTACTCAGCCTTGAAGGTCACGGGTCTCATCCTTTGGCGTGCTGCTGCGGGTGTCCGCTGCGGCTCGCGGCACTGCGAGAAGCTGCGGTCTCTGCGCTGACTGCGCTGTTGGTGTTCGACCGCAGCTTCGCAACACGGGATTTCCCGTCGGTTGCCCGTTTGTGAACCCCGTGTTACTCAGCCTTCCTGATCTTCCCGCGCCCGCCGTGCGACCCGGTGCGCGTCCAGGAGCGAACCGAGACCCGCTCCCCGCAGCCGCCGGACCACCTCGGCGTACGAGGTTCCGAGCGCCTCCGCCGTCCGCCCGAGGTGCCAGTCGTACTCCGCGAGCCGGTTCAGGAGGTACCCCTTCCGGATCTGGTTCTCGGAGAGCCGGAAGGTCTTCAGATAGGCCGCCCGTCCCTTCCGGTCGGTGATCACCTCGCCGATGTGCTGCTCCCGTCCGCCCCGCTCGAACGGCGGAAGGAACCGGTACAGGCCGAACTGGCCCATCCGCCGCACTCGCTCGAAGGAGTACGGGGTCTCCAGGAGGTCCCGCGCCATCACGCCGTCGTGCGCCACCGCCCAGGCCCGCTCCTGCTCCAGGGCCGCCGCCCGCAGGTCCGCGAGGTCCCGGATGCCGCCGGCGCCGTCCCGGATCCGCGCGGTGAACTCGGGCACGGGGGCGCCGTAGTACGCGTACTGGTGGACCAGCTCCCCGTACAGGTCCTCCACCAGCGTCGGGTGCAGTAGCCGGTAGTCGTCCGGGTGCGGCACCACGAAGACCGCGGCCAGCGCGTCGGCCACGTACAGGAGCAGCCCGCACTGCCCGGGATGCAGCTCGAAGATCCGCAGCGCCTCCCCGAGCCCGGGTACCGCCCACCCGGCGTACGCCGCCTCGGCCCGCGGCGAGAGCCCGCGCCGCAGGGCCTCCCGGGACCAGTCGTCCCAGACCACGGACGGTCCGCCGAAGTGCAGCGCGAGGTACCCCTCCAGGGCGAGGTGCAGGGGCAGGAACCGCACCCGGTCCTCCCTCCGCCGCCGCTTGGCCATCCGGTGGATCCGGCGCACGGGCACGGTCGCCGGCTCCTCGTCACCCCCGAGCCGGGTCCCGTACGCGGCGGCCTCCGCCCCCGTGCCCGTCCAGTCGGCGACGAAGCCGTGCGGGATGTACGAGGTGTACGTGGTGCGGTCGCCGAGCTCGACGGAGGCGGCGCCCCACCCCTCGTACACCTCCCGGCGCAGCCGCAACCCCGCCACCGGTTCGTCCCGCACGAGCGGCACCAGCCGCACCCCGCCCCAGACCTGCGCGGGCCGCACGCGAAGCCCGGCCAGATCGATCCGGCTCACCCTTCCGCCCCCTTCAGGAACAGCTCGACCCGGCGGTCCAGATACGCCCGCAGCTCCGCGAACCCCGTCCGGCCCTCCGCGAACTGCGCGATCTCCACCAGGGCCGCCAGGTCCTCCGCGTCCCTGATCCCCGCCACCGGCACGCTCGGCGCCAGCCGGCGCACGTCGAAGCCCTCGGCGTCGTATACGGGGTTGAGGTGCACCACGCTGGTCGACCGCTCCGGATCCAGCCGCGACCGCCACACCCGCAGCACCTCGCCCGCCAGCCCCGGAGGCGCGTTGTCCCAGCCGTCCGAGACGATCACCACACGCTCGGGGCCGGTCTCCAGGGCGTCCAGGATCCGCAGGCCGAGCGGGGTCGGGCCGTAGGGCCGGACGAGGAGCGGGTCCTGACCGCCCGACGTCCACAGCGGGGTGTACGCCCCCGGGGAGGCGAGGGCCTCCAGGAGGAAGTGGCAGCCGAGGGCCACGGCCAGCGGACGGCGCCGCTTCACCGCCGAACCGGAGGAGGAGAAGCTGTCGTCGAGCACGGCCGCCACCCGCCCCCACGTCCCGGCGTACGGCCCGGCCGCGCGCCGGGCCGCCGCACGCAGCGCACCCGTCAGCTCGGCACGCCGCTCCACCCGCACGCCGAACGGGAGCGCGAGCACGTACAGGGCGAGCCGGGTGAGCGGCATGACCGACAGATCGGCGGCCCGGTCCGTACGCAGCCGTTCGAGCCGGGTCATCCGGGGCGCGATCCGCTCCAGGAACACCGCGCGGGGTATCCCGTGCTTCGCGGCGAACCCCTCCGCGACCGTGAACGGCAGCTCGTACAGCGCGCCCTGCTCGTAGTGCGCCCGCCGGTGCGCGTCGAGCGTGGCGTTCTCGTACCGGACCCGGCGGCCGGGAGCGAAGAGGAAGTCGCCCGTCTCGGGGTCGGCCGGCCGCGCGTGCACGTGCCGGAGGGCGGTCTTGAAACCGGTCCGGTACTTCACCGCGTCCAGCGCGGGGTCGGGGCGGGCCGCGAGCCACGCGCGCACGATCGCGCGCGTGCGGCGGTTGTTGACCCCGGCGGCGCGCAGAGCGCCGAAGAGGCGGTAGACCCGCTGCGGCGGCAGCAGCGCGAGCCGCGCGGCGATCAGCCGGCCCTCGCCCGGCTCCGCCTCCTTCGGGGTGCGGAGCAGGTGCTCGATGACGAGCGCGGCGTTGTGGTCGTTGATGTCGAGCGCGAGGGCGGCGGCGTACACGGGCCGGTAGTTGACCCGTACGTACTCGTGGAGGAAGGCGAGCGAGAAGCGCTGCTCGGCGGCGGAGGAGCGGAACTCCCGCTGGCCGGTGGCGGTCACGGCGGCGTTGACGAAGAGGAGCACGTCCTCGGCGGCGACGAGCTCGGACACGACACCCTCCCCTTCCCACACCTGGGTGCCGGCCGGGGAATGAGGGCGCGAACAGCGAAGACGTTGCTTCATAGGCAGGTTCCGGAAGTCGCACCGGAGTCCCGCGGCCGGCGCGGAAACGCTAACACCGGCCCGGGGGAGGACCGCCAGCGGATTACGGGCCGCCGGAGACGAGCCGGCCGGCACCGTCGTTGTCGGTGGCGCCCGGCAGACTGGGGGCATGGCGAAGCACCTGGGCGTCAAGCCCCGTATCGGACTCCTCGGCACCGGCCCCTGGGCCGCCCGCACGCACGCGCCCGCGCTCGCGGGGCATCCGGGCGTCGAGTTCAGCGGGGTGTGGGGCAGACGCCCCGAGGCGGCCGCCACGCTCGCCGCCGCGTCCGGCACGCGGGCGTACGAGGACGTGGACGCCCTCTTCGCCGCGAGCGACGCGGTCGCCCTGGCCCTGCCGCCGGACGTCCAGGCCCCTCTCGCCGCGCGGGCGGCGGCGGCCGGCTGCCATGTCCTGCTCGACAAGCCGGTCGCCACGACGGTGGCGCTCGCCCGCGAGGTGACCGATGCGGTCGAGGCGGCCGGGGTCGCCTCGGTGGTCTTCTGCACGCTGCGGTTCGCGGAGCCGACGGCCCGCTGGATCGAGGAGCGGGCGGCGGCGGGCGGCTGGTTCCTGGGCGAGGCCCACTGGCTGGGCTCGCTCTACGGCCCCGGCTCCACCAGCGCGTACGCGGCCTCGCCCTGGCGGCGGCAGAAGGGCGGCCTGTGGGACGTCGGCCCGCACGTCCTCTCCGTCTACCTGCCGGTCCTCGGCGACGTCACCGGCGTCACCGCCGCCCCGGGCCCGGACGACACCCACCACCTGGTGCTGCGTCACGACTCGGGCGCGAGCAGCACGGCCACGCTGACCCTGAGCGCGCCCCCGGAGGCGGCGGAGGCGGCCCTCACCCTGTACGGCACGAAGGGCCGTGCCGAAATGCCCCGCTGGGACGGCGCGGTGGGCGCCTTCGGCGCCGCCGTCGACGCCCTCGTCACGTCGGCCCGCACCGGCGAACCCCACCCCTGCGACGCCCGCTTCGGCCTCCGCGTGACGGAGATCCTGACGGAGGCGGAGGAGCGTGCGGCGGGCGGCTGAGGGGGCTAGCCGACGAACAGGCAGTCCGGGGGGTCGGGTGCAGGGCGTCGGGGTGGCGGCAGGAGGCGAGGCCCTCCGTGGCGACCCCGCCCCGCACGGCCTCGCGCAGGCCGCGGGTGAGCCCGGCCCGGCGGCTGCCGCCGGCGGCGAGGTCCAGACGCAGGTCCTTCCCGAACGCGCCGGTGCCGCTCACCGCCCGCCGCCCCCGCCCTCCCCGCCGTCCATGAGTTCCCGTACCCCCGTCAGGAAACGCCGTACCGCACGGGTCTCGTCCTCCGTGAAGCCGCCGAGCAGCGCGACCGTTCCGTCGATGAGCGGCCCGAAGTGCGCGCGTCCCAGTTCCTTCGCCCGGTCCTCCACGGAGAGCAGCACGCGCCGCCGGTCGCGGGGGTCGCGCGTCCGGGCCACGTACCCGAGCCGCTCCAGCCGGTCGACGACGGAGGTCGTGCCCGCCGAGTTGAGCCCGAGGCGCTCGCCCAGCCATCCGGCGGTCGCGTCCGTGCCGGCGCGTTCGGCGTCGAGGAGGCAGATGAGGGCCCGTACGTCCGTGGGGTGCATACCGTTGCGGGCGGCGAACTCGGCCTGCCGCAGGCCGTACGCGACGGTCACCTCGCGCAGCTGGTGAAAGATCCGCATCTCCGGTGACTCGGCCACCGCAACCTCCTATTATCTCGCTCAGCGAGATTATCGCCGAACGAGAGGACTCGTGTCATGCCGCATGCCCTGTCCCGCGCGTCGAGGGCGACCCGCACCGGCGCTCCGCACACCGCCGCCCACACCGCCGCCTACGACGCACTCCTCGCCCGATGGCCCCGCCCCACCACCACCTCGGAACTCCGCACCCCCCACGGCACCACCCACGTCCTCCACCACGGGCCCGAGGACGGCCCACCGGTCGTCCTCCTGCCCGGCGGCGGGGACACCGCCTGCTCCTGGCGGACGACGGCCGCCGCGCTCGGCACGACGCACCGGGTCCACGCCGTCGACCTCGTCGGCGGGCCGGGCCGCAGCCGGGCGGACGGCCGCCCGATCCGTACCGCCGGGGACCTCACGGCCTGGCTCGACGCCCTGCTCGACGGACTCGGACTCACCTCGGCGGCCTTCTGCGGCCACTCGTACGGGGGATGGATCGCGCTCCGGTACGCCCTGGCCGCCCCCGGCCGGAGCGACCGCCTCGTCCTGCTCGACCCGACCGGCTGCTTCACCGGCTTCCGGCCCGGCTACCTCCTGCGTGCCCTGCCCGTGCTGCTGCGCCCGACGCCCGCCCGGACGGAGGCCCTGCTCGCCTGGGAGACCGGCGGCGCGGAGCACGATCCGGCGGTACGGCGCCTCGACGTCCTCGCGGCGGAACCGCCCCGCCACCGCCCGGTCACGGGCCCCCGCCCGACCCCCGCCGAACTGGCCGCCCTGCGGCCCCCGACGCTGCTGTTCCTCGCCGGGCAGAGCCGCGTCCACGACGCGGCCAAGGTGGCCGCCCGGGCCGCGGCGACCGTCCCCGGCATCGTGACGGAGTGCCTGCCCGCCGCGACCCACCACACCCTGCCGGCGGACCTTCCGCCCACCGCGCTCTCCCGGATCGGGCACTTCCTGACGGGCCGGCCCTGACCTCAGCGGGACAGCGCGTCCCGCACGGCCTCCTCGGTCCGGCCCACGACCGCCGTGCCGTCCTCCGCCGTGATGATGGGCCGCTGGATCAGCTTGGGGTGCGCGGAGAGCGCCTCGATCCACCGCTCCCGGTTGTCCGCGTCCCGGGGCCAGTCCTTCACCCCGAGCTCCTTGGCGACCGCCTCCTGGGTCCGCGTGATGTCCCAGGGCTCGAGACCGAGCCGCTCGAGCACGCCCCGGATCTCCTCGGGCGAGGGCACGTCCTCCAGATAGCGGCGCACCGTGTAGTCGGCGCCTTCCGCGTCGAGGAGGGTGAGGGCGCTGCGGCACTTGGAACAGGCGGGATTGATCCAGATCTCCATGGCCCCCACGGTACCCCCCACACCCCCCTCCACCACCCCCCAAACCCCATCTGGCCAGGGGCGATTGTCAGTGGGGGTCTCTAAAATAGGGAGTGAAGGTGAGGGTCCCGGGGAGGGCCCGCACCCCCCCGTTCGCCAGGAGGTAGCCCATGGCTCTCGCCGTGATCCGGACGCCGTCCCTCGAACCCTGGAAGCCGCTCCAGAAGAAGCCGCTCCCCGCGGGCCGCCCCCGCGAGTGGTACGTGACGCACAACCGCCGCCTGAAGGCCATGCGCCTCGCGATCGCCCTCCTCGACGCCGGCGTCTACGTCCCGTCGAAAGCCACGAACGCGACGATACGCACGACCGCCGAGACCCTCGGCATCCACCCGCCCTCCGACACCACCTGCCGCATGGTCCGAGCCCTGATCCGCTACGGCCGCTGACACCGGAGGGGCGCTGCCCGGCGTGTGCCGGGCAGCGCCGTCGCGGATCCCGTCGGCTACCAGGCCACCGGCAGCCGTTCGGGGAGCCGCTTCATGAAGTTGGTGCGCCACACCAGCTGTTCGACCGGCACCGCGAGCCGCAGCCCCGGCAGCCGGTCGAGCAGCGTCTCCAGGGCGATCTCGGCGTGCCGCTTGCCGAGCGCCGTCGCCGGGCAGTAGTGCCGCCCGCCGCCGAAGGAGAGGTGCTCGGAGGCGTTCTCCCGGTCCGGCCGGAACGCCAGCGGGTCCGGGAAGTGCTCCGGATCGTGGTTCCCGGCCTCCACGAGCACCAGGACGAGTTCACCGGCCCGCACCTCGACCTCGCCGAGCCGCACGTCCTCCAGGGCGAGCCGCGGCAGCCCGTCGCCGATCGACAGATTCACCCGCAGCAGCTCGTCCATGGCACCGGCGACCCCGCCCGCGCCGCCGGCGGTCAGCGCCTCCCGCACGTCCGGCCGGGTGAGCACCGACACCAGGGCCATCGTCAGGAATCCGGCGGTGGAGATCACCCCCGCCCCGAACAGCGTCACGCCCACCGTCGCCAGCATCTCGTCCGTCAGATGCGCGTATTCGGGATCCTCGCGCAGCGCCGCGAGCTCCGCCATCAGGCCGCCCGTCGCCGGATCGTCCAGACGCTCGGTCATGTAGGCGATGTCCCGGTCCCAGTGGAGCCGGGCCGCCTCGATCTCGCGCGGTGCGTTCATGAAGGCCACGTCCAGGCTGCGCAGCAACCGCGGCCCGTCCTCCTCCGGGATGCCCAGCATCCGGCAGTGCAGTCCCGCCGAGTACGGATCGGCGTAGGCGCCCCGCAGCTCCCCGGGCGCCCCCTCGGCGACCAGCGCGTCCACCAGGGCTCCGGCCCGGGCCCGCAGCCACTCCTCCAGGCCGGGCGCCTTCGGGTTGATCGCCTTCATGACGGCCTTGCGCAGCCCGGCCCCGGTGATGTTGCCCATGTTGTTCACCACGTGCGGCGGGATCGTCAGCGCGTACTGCCGCGGCGCTCCCGGCGCCGAGGTGTCCTTCAGGCTGAACCGCGGGTCCTCCAGGACCTGCCTGCACAGCTCGTACGAGGAGACCAGCCAGGCCTCGGCCCCGGCGATCGTGCGGACCCTCCGGACCGGTTCGGCGCGCAGCGCGTCGATCTCGGCGGGCAGCCGGGTCCCGTCCCAGTCGAAGGGGAAGGCCGGCAGGGTCTTGACGGCGACGCTCATCGCGCGGTTCCTTCGAAAGTGGTGTCGGTGGGGGTGAGGATGCCGTGGCCCTGGTTGCGCGAGGCCCGGAGCCCGGACCCCCGCCCGTACAGCAGATCGGCCAACGGCAGTGCCTGGTGGTAGCAGTTGAGCGAGGACGGCACCCCGAGGATCGCGGGCGTGTCCAGGAACAGCGGCACCTCCGCGCAGATGTACGCCCGGCACACCTCCCGCTGCCGCTCGTCGGTCCGCTGCCCAGGCGCCAGCTTCCCGGCCAGGAAGATGCCGGTCAGCGCGTCGCAGGTCTCCCGCACCACCGGGTCCGCCGCGACCGCGTCGAGCACCGTGCGGTGCAGCTCGCGGTAGGCCGGGACGTCCCGGAACTCCGACATCCCGCGGGCCCGTACCCGTACGCCCGTGGGGTCGGCCTCCGCCACGGCCGTCCCGACCTTGGCCCGCACCCCCCGCAGGTTCTTGACGGCCTTCCGCCGCGCCTCGTCGGCCCCGTACCCCAGCGCCTCGTACATGTCGGCGACATGCAGATCGGTGTAGACGAGATCGACCTGATCGAAGTGGTCCAAGCCCCAGCGCGTCAGCTCGCGCAGCCGCTGGGCGGTGAAATAACTGTTTCCCGGGGAGACGCCGATGACCACGTGCGCGCCCTCGTCGGCGATGACGCGGCAGTGATCGGTGTACGGCTGGAGTCTGAGCGTCTCCGCAGGGGCGAATGCCGCCTGAGTCACGTAGGCAGTCCTCATCGCGCCAGCTAGTCCCAGCGGAGCCCAGTGCTCCGGGTGTGGCGGCAGCGACGACGAGACGCTACCGGCCGGTCGCGGAACGTGAACCCCCTACTCGTAGGTACACGCGATAGTTCGTCAGTTGTTCGCGTGATCGTGATCTTGGTCGGAAAGCGGCGAGGCCCGCCGCCCCCTCGAAGGGGACGACGGGCCTCGGCGGAACCTCGCTCGCGAGGTACGGCTTAGAGGTCGAAGTAGAGCTCGAACTCGTGCGGGTGCGGGCGGAGCTGGATCGGGGCGATCTCGTTGGTGCGCTTGTAGTCGATCCAGGTCTCGATCAGGTCCGAGGTGAAGACGCCACCGGCCTGGAGGTACTCGTTGTCCTCCTCCAGGGCGGAGAGGACGGCCTCGAGGTTGGTCGGGACCTGCGGGACGTTCGCGTGCTCCTCGGGAGCCAGCTCGTACAGGTCCTTGTCGATCGGCTCCATCGGCTCGATCTTGTTCTTGATGCCGTCGAGGCCCGCGAGGAGCAGCGCCGAGAAGGCGAGGTACGGGTTCGAGGACGGGTCCGGCGCGCGGAACTCGACGCGCTTGGCCTTCGGGTTCGAGCCCGTGATCGGGATGCGCATGGCGGCGGAGCGGTTGCGCTGCGAGTACACCATGTTGACCGGGGCCTCGAAGCCCGGGACCAGGCGGTGGTACGAGTTCACCGTCGGGTTGGTGAAGGCGAGCAGCGACGGGGCGTGCTTGAGGATGCCGCCGATGTAGTAGCGGGCGGTGTCCGAGAGGCCCGCGTAACCCGTCTCGTCGTAGAACAGCGGGTCGCCGTTCGACCAGAGCGACTGGTGGACGTGCATGCCCGAGCCGTTGTCACCGAAGATCGGCTTCGGCATGAAGGTCGCGGTCTTGCCGTTGCGCCAGGCGACGTTCTTCACGATGTACTTGAAGAGCATCAGGTCGTCGGCCGCGGCGAGCAGCGTGTTGAACTTGTAGTTGATCTCGGCCTGGCCGGCGGTGCCGACCTCGTGGTGCTGGCGCTCGACCTGCAGGCCGACGTTCTCCAGCTCCAGGGAGATCTCCGAGCGCAGGTCGGCGAAGTGGTCGACCGGCGGGGCCGGGAAGTAGCCGCCCTTGTAGCGGACCTTGTAGCCGCGGTTGTTCTCCTCCGCACCGGTGTTCCAGGCGCCGGCCTCGGAGTCGATGTGGTAGAAGCCCTGGTTCGCCGAGGTCTCGAAGCGCACCGAGTCGAAGACGTAGAACTCCGCCTCGGGGCCGAAGTAGGCGGTGTCGGCGATGCCGGTGGAGGCGAGGTACGCCTCGGCCTTCTTCGCGATGTTCCGCGGGTCACGGCTGTACTGCTCGCCCGTGATCGGGTCGTGGATGAAGAAGTTGATGTTCAGCGTCTTGTCGCGGCGGAAGGGGTCCACGCGGGCCGTCGACAGGTCGGCTCGGAGCGCCATGTCGGACTCGTGGATGGCCTGGAAACCGCGGATCGACGAGCCGTCGAAGGCGAGCTCCTCCGCCGGGTCGAAGGCCGTCGCCGGGATCGTGAAGTGCTGCATCACACCCGGAAGGTCGCAGAACCGGACGTCGACCATCTTGACGTCGTTGTCCTTGATGAACTTCTGGACCTCGTCGGCGTTCTGGAACCCGTTGTTCTGGGACATCCAACTCCTCCTACTCCCGGCCCGGGGAGGGGCGGGGTTGCAGCTCGTTCGTGCGGCCAGTGCGGTGGCACACGCTGGACCCGACCATAGGCAGACGGGATTTCTCAAGCATGACCCATTTGTTTCGTCGAAGTTAACCGGGCCGGGTGCCTCGCCGCCTTGTCGGAGTCGTTCGCGTACCCGGGCCGAAGTGATCGAAAACGGGCGCAGTACCGTGGTCGGGTGGACAACAGGCAAGCACTCGGATCTTGGCTCTCCGGCCCCCGCGCGGCGGCCGAGGACGCAGGCGTCGACTTCGGCTACCGCGGTGAGCAGCTCGGGCTGCCCGAGACGGGCCCCGGCTCGATCGCCCGCCCCGGGCGGCGCCTCGGCGCCCTCGCCGTCGACTGGGCCCTGTGCCTCCTGATCGCATACGGCTTGATCACCGACGGCTACAACCAGGCGACGGGGAACTGGGCGCTCCTCATCCTGTTCGTCCTGGGCGTCCTGACGGTCGGCACGGTGGGCTCGACGCCCGGCAAGCTCCTCTTCGGGCTGCGGGTCGTCTCCGTGAACGGCGGCCGCCTCGGCCTGTTCCGCGTGGCGCTCCGCTCCCTCCTGGTCTGCCTCGCCGTCCCGGCCCTCATCTGGGACCGCGACGGCCGCGGCCTCCACGACCGCCTCTCCGCCGCCGTCCAGGTGCGGATCTGAGGACCGGGGACACGAGAAGGGCCCCGGACCACTCGGTCCGGGGCCCTTCGGGTTCCGTGGTGTCAGCGCATCTTTCCGCCGCGTGGCATCCGCATGCCCTTCGGCATGGGGCCCTTCGGCAACGGCATGTTGCTCATCAGGTCGCCCATCGCCCGGAGCCGGTCGTTGGCCGCCGTCACCTGCGGGCCGGTGAGCACGCGAGGCATCTTGAGCATGGTCGTACGGAGCTTCTTCAGCGGCACCTGGCCCTCGCCGTCGCCGACGATGATGTCGTGCACCGGCACGTCCACCACGACGCGGTTCATCCGCTTCTTCTCGGCCGCGAGCAGGGTCTTGACCCGGTTCGGGTTGCCCTCGGCCACCAGGACGATGCCCGCGCGGCCGACCGCGCGGTGCACGACGTCCTGGCTGCGGTTCATCGCGACCGCGGGGGTCGTCGTCCAGCCGCGCCCGACGTTCTGCAGCACCGCCGCCGCCGCGCCCGGCTGGCCCTCCATCTGCCCGAAGGCCGCGCGCTCCGCGCGCCGCCCGAAGACGATGGCCGCCGCCAGGAGCGCCAGGACCAGGCCCAGGATGCCCAGGTAGACCGGATGACCGATGAGGAAGCCGATCGCGAGGAGGACACCGAGTACGACGATGCCCACGCCCGCGACGACCAGACCGACCTTCGGGTCCGCCTTCCGGGTCATCTGGTACGTGAGGGCGATCTGCTTCAGTCGCCCGGGGTTCGCAGCGTCAGCGCTGCTCGTGTTTGCCTTCCTCGCCATGTCCTGAAGTTTACGTGGCCCGGGAAGCGCGGCCGGACGCGACCTCCATCACGCGCTGGGCCTCCACCCGGTCCTTGGCGCGGCGGCGGTCCTCCAGGACGGAGTTCCAGGCGTTGCGCCGGGCGGTGCGCTGCCCGGCGCCCAGGAGCAGCGACTCCACGGCCTTCAGGGCGTCGGTGACGGACGGGATCGCGGTGACGCGGACGTGCGTCGGTGCGGCCGGCATGGCGGGGTCCTCCCTCGATTGCGGGTGAGACGAGGTGGGGTGTGAGCGGGTGGTGGCGGTGTGTGAAACCAGGCTCACAGATCGGTGTTACCAGGGCGTGACCCGGTGGTCAAACACTGGTGAAGCGTGGGCGCGGCCAGGTGGCGGACCGCGCGGACGCCGACGCGGCCCGTACGGCCCCGCTGAGCTGCGGAGGCGTACGGACCGCGCCGGATTCGGCCAGTACCGGCCGGTAACTACTTGTGCGGCGATTCACACGGCCCGGGGAGGGGTTCAGACCGCCTGGGTCGCGTTGTCGACGGCGCCGCGCTTCTCGATCGCCTGCTGGAACAGCCGGCCCGCGCGGTAGGAGGAGCGGACGAGCGGGCCCGACATCACGCCGGAGAAGCCGATCTCGTCGGCCTCCTCCTTCAGCTCCACGAACTCCTGCGGCTTCACCCAGCGCTCCACGGGGTGGTGCCGGACCGAGGGGCGCAGGTACTGGGTGATCGTGATGAGCTCGCAGCCCGCGTCGTGCAGCTGCTGGAGCGCCTCGCTGATCTCCTCACGGGTCTCGCCCATGCCGAGGATCAGGTTCGACTTCGTGACCAGACCGTAGTCGCGGGCCTGGGTGATGACGTCCAGGGAGCGCTCGTAGCGGAAGCCGGGGCGGATCCGCTTGAAGATCCGCGGGACGGTCTCGACGTTGTGCGCGAAGACCTCGGGGCGGGAGTCGAAGACCTCCTTGAGGAGCTCCGGCACCGCGTTGAAGTCGGGGGCGAGCAGCTCGACCTTGGTCCGGCCGTCGGCGCGGTCCGCCGTCTGCTGGTGGATCTGGCGCACGGTCTCCGCGTACAGCCAGGCGCCGCCGTCCTCCAGGTCGTCGCGCGCGACGCCCGTGATGGTGGCGTAGTTCAGGTCCATCGTGACGACCGACTCGCCCACCCGGCGCGGCTCGTCACGGTCGAGGGCCTCGGGCTTGCCCGTGTCGATCTGGCAGAAGTCGCAGCGCCGGGTGCACTGGTCACCGCCGATGAGGAAGGTCGCCTCGCGGTCCTCCCAGCATTCGAAGATGTTGGGACAGCCCGCCTCCTGGCAGACCGTGTGCAGGCCCTCGCTCTTCACGAGGCCCTGCATCTTCGTGTACTCGGGCCCCATCTTCGCCCGGGTCTTGATCCACTCGGGCTTGCGCTCGATGGGGGTCTGGGCGTTCCGGACCTCCAGGCGCAGCATCTTGCGTCCGTCGGGTGCGACTGCGGACACATCGGCTCCTGTAGCTTCGATTCTTCGGCGCACACCAGGGTACGCCCGTTGCTTCCATGCCTTGCTCTACGCCTGGCCAACCCGTGGCCAGAGCCCGGCATTCCTCAGGCCGAAGCCGGGGCCGAGGCCCGCTCCGTCTCACGCTCGATCACCCGCGGCTTCAGCTCCGCGTTCTCCAGCACGTCCCGCAGGTGCTTCTCCGCGACCGGCAGCACCTCCGCGATCGTGAGGTCCCGGCCCAGTTCGTTGGCGAGCGAGGTCACCCCCGCGTCGCGGATGCCGCACGGGATGATCCGGTCGAACCAGGCGTTGTCCGGGTTCACGTTCAGGGCGAAGCCGTGCATGGTGACGCCCTTGGCGACCCGGATGCCGATCGCGGCGAGCTTGCGGTCCTCGCGGCGCTGGCCGGCGTTGGACGGGGCGTACTCGGGGCCGTTCAGCCGCGGGTCGAACTCCTCGTCGTTCAGCCGCGGGTCGAAGTCGAGGGACAGACCGCCGAGCGACGGGCGCCGCTCGACCGGGTCGCCGAGGACCCACACCCCGCTGCGCCCCTCGATC
Organism: Streptomyces sp. NPDC034084; assembly: GCF_055575535.1. Lineage (NCBI taxonomy): Bacteria > Bacillati > Actinomycetota > Actinomycetes > Kitasatosporales > Streptomycetaceae > Streptomyces > Streptomyces sp. NPDC034084. Next base: position 438,142 of record NZ_JBVISK010000001.1, on the reverse strand, counting down.
CGCGTCGTCGCCACACCGAACTCGGCGGCCGTACGGATCAGGGCCTCCTCCAGGCGGCGCACGTGCGCGACGACGTCCACCGGGCGGGGCAGCTTCATGATCGGGTAGCCCACCAGCTGGCCGGGGCCGTGCCAGGTGATCTTGCCGCCGCGGTCCACGTCCACGACCGGCGTCCCGTCCAGCGGCCGCTCGTTCTCCTGCGTGCGCCGGCCGGCCGTGTAGACGGGCGGGTGCTCGAGCAGCAGGCAGGTGTCGTCGATCTCGTCGGCGAACCGTGCGGCGTGCACGTCGCGCTGCCTGTCCCAGGCCACCTGGTAGTCGACGGCTTCCTCGCCGAACCCAAGGCGGACGAATCGCAGCTCACTCACGGCCATGCCTCCTCCTGGGTGCCGGACGCCGGGGACCGGGGATCATCCCGGGCCGGCTCGGCACCGTGCGTCATTCGCGCCCCTGCCACTGTACGGCGGTGCGGGGGACACCCCTCCGGCAGGTGGACGGGGCCGCCTACGTCAGCGGTGCCATCAATCCTCACACGATCGGATGAATGTGGGGCGAAGCTGGCGGTACGGGCCGTGAGGACCGCTAAATTCGCGCCGTTCCATGAGGGTCCGACGGGGCTGCCGCCCGGACCCGGAAGGCAGGAGACCGCACAGCTGATGACGGAACGACCACCGCAGCGCATCCCGAACCGCCAGCTCGCCGCGCTCATCGCCGAAGCCGGGTTCTCCAACGCGGGGCTCGCCAGACGGGTCGACCAGCTCGGTCTGGAACACGGGCTCGACCTGCGGTACGACAAGACCTCCGTGACCCGCTGGCTCCGCGGCCAGCAGCCGCGCGGCACCACCCCCGCCCTCATCGCCGAGGTCTTCACCCGCCGCCTCGGCCGCCGTCTCTCCGCCCAAGACCTCGGTCTCGACGCCTGCGCGCCCGTCTACGCGGGCCTGGAGTTCGCCGCCACGCCCGAGGAGGCCGTCGACATCGTCAGCGGCCTGTGGCGCAAGGACTCCGGCAGCCACGCCGAACTCCGCAAGATCGCCTTCACCCCGGCCGGGCTCGTCGTCCCCAGCCGCGACTGGCTGATCGGCCGCGCCGACGAGCGGGTCGCCCGCGGCGAGCCGTCCTCCGCGGCGGCGTCCCCGCACGACCCGCGGGTCCCGTCCCAGGGGCGGTTCTCCGTGCCCCGCCAGCGCGGTACGGACCGGGCCCCCGGCCAGCGGGTCTCCAGCGGCGACATCGCCGCCCTCCGCTCCGTCGGCGAACTCTTCCGCACCCTCGACCACGCCTACGGCGGCGGCCACGCCCGCCAGGCCCTCGTCCGCTACTTGGAGCACGAGGCCGAGCCCATGCTGCGCGGCACGTACGGGGAGTCCACCGGCCGCCGTCTCTTCGCCGCCGCCGCCGACCTCACCCGGCTCGCCGGCTGGACCTCGTACGACATCGCCGCCCACGGCCTCGCCCAGCGCTACTTCGTCCAGGCGCTGCGCCTCGCCCAGGCGGCCGGAGACCGGGCCTACGGCTCGTACGTGCTCCTCACCATGAGCTGCCAGGCCGTCTACCTCGGCCACGGGCGCGAGGCCGTGCAGCTCGCCCGGGTCGCCCAGCAGGGCGTCGGAACCGTCGCGCCGCCCGTCGTCCAGGCGATGCTGCACGCCGTCGAGGCGCGCGGCCACGCGGTCCTCGGCGAGGCGCGGGCCTGCAGCGCCTCCCTGGCCCGTGCCGAGCGGGCCCTGGAGGCGGCCCGGCCCGGCGACGAGGTGCCGTACTGGGCCCGGACGTTCGACGAGGCCCAGCTCGCCGACGAGCTCGGGCACTGCCACCGGGACCTCCAGCAGTACCGGCCCGCCGCGCAGCACGCCGAGCGCGCGCTCCAGCTCCGCGCGCCCGGCTTCGCCCGCAGCCGCCTCTTCTGCCGGGTGGTCCTGGCGACGTCGCGCCTCGCCCTGGGGGAACTGGAGCAGGCGTGCGCCCTGGGCGCGGAGGCGGCGCAGCAGGCCTCCGAGATGCGGTCCGCGCGGGCGCTCGAGTACGTGCGCGACTTCGAGCGCCGCCTGGAGCCGTACCGCGACGCGGCACCGGCCCGCACGTACCGCGACCGAGTGTCCGCCCTCGGCTGACCCGCGGTGCCCCGGGCGGGCCGCGCCCGACCGGGCCCAGCGGGGGCGCTGCCCACACCCGGCCGGCAAGGGCACGGCCCGCAGCAGGGTCACGCCGCCTTGGCGTGTGGCCGGCGTGGCGACGGGAGGTTCAGGTCCGTCAGGAGGGCCTGGGTGGCGCGGTGGGCCGACGTCAGCGCCCCCTGGAGCGTGCTCGTGTCGCGGTGGTCGCCGCACACGTACAGCCCGGCAAGCAGCCGGACCGAGCGCTGGGCGTCGTGCGGCGCCCGCATCGCCGGGACCGCGTTCGGGGTGTGGTAGAGGCCGAGGAGTTCCCAGTCGTCCGTGGACGTGCCGTACAGCGTGGCGAGGTGTTTGCGGACCCGCCGTTCCGTGTCGTCCGGCGGCGTGCCGAGGACCGTCGAGGTGATGAGGGCCCGCCCCGCCGGAGCCCGGGACGGATCGACCGCGCTCATCACCGTCGTGTGGGCCACCGGCCCCCCGGCGTCGGACTCCAGGAGCAGGGTGGGGTCCGCCGTGGGCGCCACGGGCGCCGTGTGGTGCAGGACGGTCACCGGGTGGAAGCCGGGGACACGCAGGCCCGGCAGCAGTTCCGCCGCCGAGCGCGCGCCCGTCGCCAGGAGCACCGAGCGGCAGCCGATGACACCGTGCCCGGCCGTCGCGACCCGGGACACCGACACGTCCGTGACCCGGACCCCCGTGCGCACCGTGCCCGGCGGCAGCGCGGCGGCGAGCCGCTCGGGGAGCGCCGCCGAGCCGCCCTCGGGGACGGCCGGCCGGGCCCGGGCGAAGGCCCGCAGCGCCAGGTCCGCCTGACGGCTCGACATGCCGAGGTCCGGGTCGGCGAGGAGCGCCGCGAGCAGCGGCCGCAGCACCCCCTGGACGGTCCGGGCGGGGAGGCGGGCACTCAGGGCCTCCCGGGCGGTCCGCTCGGGGCGGGCGAGCAGCCGCCCGGCCGGGGTCGCGGCGAGCCGGACGAGGGACGCGCCGAGCCGCGCCTGGTCCAGCGAGGCGGCCGGATTTCGGGGGGCGCTCGCGAGGGCGCGCGCCATGCTGAACGCTCCCCCCACGCCCCGGTGGACCCCGCCGCTCCGCTGTCCGGCCGTCCGGCGCGGGTGCGGGACGCCCCACCGCGCGTACCGCCCGTCGCTGTGCACGAGCACCCCGGGGGCGAACGGGCGGAGCGCCAGACCGCCGAGGCCCGGCGTGGTCCGCAGTTCCTCGGCCGAGAGGGTGAGCAGCGGGCCCACCCGGTCGAGCAGGAAGCCGTCGACGAGGTCGGTGGCCAGTCGGCCGCCGACCCGCGGCTCCGCCTCCAGGACGGCGACGGCGAGCCCGGCGCAGGTCAGCCGGTGCGCGGCCGCGAGGCCCGCCGTCCCTGCTCCTACGATGACGACGTCGACGGCCTCCACGACGTCCCTGTGCTGTGCGCTGCTTGCGGTGCTGAGCACGTGCCCCTCCCCAGGTCGGCGCCGCCGGTGGGAGGCGTTATGCCCCCAACAGGCCCCCGGAATGCCCGAGTTCGCGTTCGTATCGAACAGTGGGCATCGAGCCTAGGCAGCGCTCCCGTGGATTCGGCCCGCGCGCGCCGGGGTGCACGCAGCACGGGGAGCGCAGGGACCCGCGGGGGAGGGGTGACGAGGAGGGGGCGGCCCCGTCGGCGCCCCCGCCGTCAGTGCGCCGCCGCCCGGATCGCGTCGTCGATCGTCGGGAAGGCGAAGTCGAAACCGGTCTCCAACAACCGTCCCGGCAGCACCCGCTGACTGCCCAGCACATCCTGCGCGAAGTCGCCGAGGACGAGCCTCAGGGCCGGCGCGGGGACGGTGAAGAGGGTCGGGCGGCGCAGCACCCGGCCCATCGCCGCCGTCACCTCGCGGTTGGTGACGGGCTCGGGCGCCGTCAGGTTCACCGGACCCGAGAGGGACGGGGTGTCGACCAGGTGCCGCAGGGCGGCCACCTCGTCGTGGAGGGAGATGTACGACCAGTACTGGCGGCCGTCGCCCATCCGCCCGCCGAGCCCGGCCCGGAAGAGGGGGAAGAGCCGCCCCCACGCGCCGCCCTCGCGGGCCACCACCAGGCCCGTGCGGGCGTAGGTGACCCGGATGCCGGCCTCCTCGGCGCGGGCGGCCGCCGCCTCCCACTCCACGCAGACCGAGGGCAGGAAGCCCGTCCCGGCGGGGGCGCTCTCGTCCACCGCGCGCGTGCCGGTGTCCCCGTACCAGCCGAGCGCCGTGCCGCAGACCAGCGCCTCCGGCGGGTCGGCCAGCGAGGCGAGCGCCTGGGAGATCGCCGTCGTGCCGAGGACCCGGCTGTCCCGGATCTCCTTCTTGTGCGCCTCGTCCCAGCGGCGCTCGCCGACGCCGGCGCCCGCCAGGTGCACGACGGCGTCGACGCCGACGAGCCCGGCGGCGTCCACGTACAGCCGCTTCGGGTCCCATTCGACCTCGTCGGCGGTCCGGGCGGGGCGGCGGACGAGGCGGAGGACGTCGTGGCCGTCGGCGCGCAGGGAGCGGACCAGGGCCGAGCCGATGAGCCCGGAGGCGCCGGTGACGGCGACACGCTTGCGGGTGGCGGAACGCTGCATGGTCCCCATCCTGCCCTCCCCGGCCGGTGCGTGGCACAGTGGCCGCCATGTTCGAGCCGGAGACACAGACGGAGTCGGAGACGCCGCCAGGGACGCGGATACGGATACGTGCCGCGGTACCGGACGACGACGCCGCTCTCGCCGAGCTCGACCGGGCCACCTGGTCGACGCTCCACGCGGTGCAGCCCGCCCCCGTGCCGGGCGAGCCCTTCTTCGACGCGCGCCATCCGCCGGGGGACTATCTCGTGGCGGTGCGCGGCGGAACGGTCGTCGGGTACGTCCGGGTGGTCCCGCCGACCCCGCTCGCCGCCACCGCCCACGTACGCCAGATCCAGGGCCTCGCGGTGGCCGAGTCCGCCCGGGGCGAGGGCGTCGCCCGGAGGCTGCTGCGGGCGGCCATGGGCCGGGCCAGGGAGGAGGGCGCCGTACGGATCACCCTGCGGGTCCTCGGGCACAACGCGCCGGCCCGCGCGCTCTACGCCTCCGAGGGCTTCGTGGTCGAGGGGGTGCTGCCGGGGGAGCTGTTCCTCGCCGGAACGTACGTGGACGACGTCCTCATGGGCCGCTCGCTCCTCGCCTGACGCGCTCCGATGGGCCGCTCGCTCCCCGCCTGACGCGCTCCGGTGGGCCGCTCGCTCCTCGCCTGACGCCCTCCGTCACGCCTCCCGCAGCAGCCTCATCCCGCCCATCAGTTCGCGCAGGCAGCGGACCGCGAGGGTGGCCGGTGCGCCCTCTCCGTGCTCCGTTGCCTCCGTCTCCGCCCAGCTCTCCAGGGCGATCCGGATGGCGTCGGTGGCCGCCGCCGCCGCGAGCCGTACCTCCAGCGGGTCGGCGTCAGGTCCCGCGAGTCCGGCGACGACCTCGCGCAGCCGCTCCTCGGACTCCTGGTTGACCCGGTACCAGACGGCCCGGAGGGCGGGGTCCTCGGCGGCGGCCCGCAGCAGTCCGCGCGTCCAGCGCAGGCCCTCCGCCTCCGCCCCGGTCTCCGGGGTGAGCGACGCGGCGATCGAGCGCTCCAGAGCCTCGGGCAGGCCCGCGCCCGGTTCCGTCGCCGCGAGGAGCTCCCGCCAGCGGTCGGCGCCGCCCGCGAGGAGCGGGGCGACGGCGTCCTGCTTGGAGCGGAAGTAGCGGTAGAAGGTGCGCAGGGCGACACCGGCCCGCTGGGCGATGTCCTCGGCCGTGGTGCCGTCGGGGCCGCGCTCGGTGAAGAGCTCGGCGGCGGCGCGGGCGATGTCCAGCTGGGTGGCGGCCTTGCGGCGCTCCGTGAGGGAGGGGGGTGGAGGGGGTGTCTTGTCGCTCACCCCACGAAGCGTACGCCTGCGGCTGCCGAACGTGCATGACGTGCAGGTGTGGCAAAACGTGCCACGTGGGCGTACGGTGGCGTGCGCTTCCCCAGCGTTTCCCCGGAAAGCCCGACATCGAGAAGGTGGCCGCCATGACCCAGCCGACCCGTTACGAAGGACGCCGCGCCCTCATCACCGGCGGGGGCTCCGGCATCGGCCAGGCGACCGTCCTGCGCATGCTGGCCGAGGGAGGCAGGGTCGTCGCCGCCGACGTCAGCGAGGACGGCCTCAAGGACACCGCGGCCAAGGCCGGCGAAGCCGCCGACCGCCTCACCACCGTCGTCCTGGACGTCGCCGACGAGGACTCCGTACGGGCCGGCGTCGCCGCCGCCGTCGAGGCGCTCGGCGGCCTGGACGTCCTGGTCAACGCCGCCGGCATCCTGCGGTCCTCGCACACCCACGAGACGAGCCTGGACTCCTTCGAGCAGGTGATCCGGATCAACCTCACCGGCACCTTCCTCGTGATCCGCGAGGCGATACCGGCGCTCCTGGAGGGCGACGGCTCGGCCGTCGTGAACTTCTCCTCCACCTCCGCGATGTTCGCCCACCCCTACATGACCGCCTACGCGGCCAGCAAGGGCGGCATCCAGTCCATGACGCACGCGCTCGCCGCCGAGTACGCCAAGCAGGGCATCCGCTTCACCGCCGTCCAGCCCGGCTCCATCTCCTCCGGCATGACCGACGGCACCGGCGCCAGCCGCCAGAGCGTCGGCCCCGGCCTCCCCGAGGACGCCGACCTCTCCCTCTTCATGAAGCTCGCCCCCGCGCTCGGCCAGGGCTTCGCGGGCCCCGAGACCGTCGCCGGCGTCGTCGCCATGCTCGCCTCCGAGGACGGGAGGTTCATCACCGGCACCGAGGTCCGCATCGACGGCGGCACCCACTTCTGACGCGCCCAGGACCCCGGGTCACCCCGAACCGAAGCGCTCCCACAGCCGGGGGAAGCGGGCCGCGAGCACCTCGTCGTCCTCCAGGTCGAAGGGGGTGCCCAGCGGCTCCCCGCCCGGCATCGGAATGCCCAGGTCCGGGGTCTCGGCGCCGGTCAGCCGCTCGTACGCCTCGTCCGCCGCGAAGCCGATCTCCTCGCCGTCCCCGTCGATCTCCACGTCGAAGTCGCCGAGCAGCTCCGCCAGCGCGTCCGGATCGTGCACCCCGCCCTCGTACACCTCCCGGCCCTGGCCGATCAGCCAGCAGCGGAACGAGTCGAAGGTCTCCTCGCCCGCCCCGTCGAAGAGCACCGCCGCGACGCCCCACAGATCCCAGAGGTACGCGCGGTTGAAACGGGCCTCGAAATGGCGCGCGTAGTCGAGCACCGAGTCGGGGTCCAGCCGGGTCAGCCGCTCCACGAGCAGATCGGCCTGCTCCTCGGGGTCGCCCTCGGCTTCCTCGCGGCTGGCGTCGATGAGCTCCCAGAACTCGGTCTCGTCCATCACCGCTCCAGCATCACGGCTCGCGGAGTCCGACGCACCCGGAAAGCCCGAAAGGAATCCGGACAGAAGATGTCGGGTTTTTCTGCCAGCCTGGTGATCATGACATCTGAGACCGCACCTCTCCACGGACGCGTATGCCTGGTCGCCGGGGCCACGCGGGGCGCCGGACGGGCCATCGCCGTCGAGCTAGGCGCCGCCGGAGCCACCGTCTACGCCACGGGCCGCACCACCCGCGACAAGCTCAGCGAGGTCGGCCGGGCCACCGAGACCATCGAGGAGACCGCCGAACTGGTGACGGCCGCCGGCGGCGAGGGCATCGCGATCCCCACCGACCACCTGGAGCCCGAACAGGTCCGCGCCCTCGTCGACCGGATCGACCGGGAGCGGGGGCGGCTCGACGTCCTCGTCAACGACGTCTGGGGCGGCGAGCACCTGGTCACCTTCGGGAAGAAGACCTGGGAGAACGACCTCACCGGCGGTCTCAGGATGCTCGAACTCGGCGTGCGGACCCACGCCATCACCTCGCACTTCGCGATCCCGCTGCTGATCCGCAACCCCGGCGGCCTCGTCGTCGAGATGACCGACGGCACGGCCGCGTACAACAACACCCGATACCGCGAGAACCTCTACTACGACCTCACCAAGAACGCCCCGATCCGGATGGCGTTCGGCCTCGCGAAGGAGCTGGAGGAGTTCGGCGGCACCGCCGTCGCCGTCACGCCCGGCTGGCTCAGGTCGGAGCAGATGCTCGCCGGCTTCGGTGTCACGGAGGAGAACTGGCGCGACGCCACCGAGAAGATCCCCGACTTCGGCGTCTCGGAGTCGCCGGTGTACGTCGGCCGGGCCGTCGCCGCCCTCGCGGCCGACCCCGACCGGCACCGCTGGACCGGTCAGTCCCTCTCCAGCGGGGATCTCGCCAAGGAGTACGGCTTCACCGACGCCGACGGCTCCCGCCCGGACGCCTGGGGCTACATCGTCGCGGGCGAGACGGGGAAGCCGGACGTGGCCGACTACCGGTGACCTGTGGACCGGTGACGTGAGGACCGGCGGCTACCGGTAGCGCTCGGCCGTGCGCCGCGCGGCCTCAGCGAACCGCTCGCGCAGGGAGGCGGGGGCAAGGACCTCCGCCTCCGGGCCGAGGCCGAACAGCTGGCCGAAAGCCACCTCCTCGCTCTCCACCCGGAGCGTCACGGTCACCCGTCCCCCCTCGGCCACCCCCGCCGCGAGCGCCTCCTCGGCCGCGGTCCGGTCCGTCACGAAGGGCAGCCTGGCCGACCCCGCCTCCGTCAGCCGCAGGACGACCTCGGCGCGCAGGATCGACCGGGCGAACTCGGCCGCCCGTTCCTCCCAGAACGCGGACAGGTCGAAGCCCTCCTCCCGCGCGAATCGCTCCCCGCCGACCGCGACCGCCGTGAAACGGTCCACCCGGTACGTACGGAACGAGACGCCGGCCCGGGCGCAGACGTACCAGACGCCCGCCTTCAGGACGAGTCCGTACGGCGCGAGTTCGCGCTCCACCTCGGAGTCACCGCGCCGGTAGCGGGCCCGGATCAGCAGGTCGCCCCAGACCGCCTCCGCGATCGGAGCGAGCAACTCCGGCGTCTCCGGCTCCTGGTACCAGCCAGGGGCGTCCAGATGGAAGCGCCGCGCCGCCGCGGAGGGGGCGTCGCGCAGCGAGGGCACCAGGGCCGCGCTGACCTTCAGCCGGGCCGAGGAGGCCGCGTCCGCGAGCCCCATGTCCCGCAGCGCGCCCGGGAGCCCCGACAGGAACAGCGCCTCCGCCTCGCCGCGCTCCAGACCCGTGAGGCGCGTACGGTACCCGCCGACGAGCCGGTACCCGCCGGCCCTGCCCCGGTCCGCATACACCGGAACCCCCGCCTCCGAGAGGGCGAGGGCATCACGGGTGACGGTCCGCTCGGACACCTCCAGCTGCTCGGCCAGTTCGGCCGCCGTCATCGAAGGACGGGACTGGAGCAGCAGGACCATCTTGATCAGTCGGGCGGCACGCATGAACCCATCATGCGTGCCCGCGCCGACAACCGGTCGCGGCCTACAGGCCGTAGCGCTCGCGCGCCTCCTTCACGGCCGACGCCTGGACCTCGCCGCGGCGGGCGAGCTGGGCCAGGGCCGCGACGACGATCGACTGGGCGTCGACGCCGAAGTGGCGGCGCGCCGCGTCGCGGGTGTCCGAGAGACCGAAGCCGTCGGCGCCCAGCGAGGTGTAGTCCTGCTCGACCCACTGCGCGATCTGGTCCGGGACCTGGCGCATGTAGTCGGAGACCGCGAGGACCGGGGAGTCGACACCCTCCAGGGCCCGGCGGATGTACGGCACCCGCTCCTCGCCGCGCAGCAGCGCCGCGTCCGCCTCCAGGGCGTCGCGCCGCAGCTCCGTCCAGGAGGTCGCGGACCACACGTCGGCGGCCACGCCCCACTCGGCCGCGAGCAGCTTCTGCGCCTCCAGGGCCCAGTGGATGGCCGTACCCGAGGAGAGCAGCTGGATCCGCGAGGGGTTCGCCGGAAGGTCGAGACCGGCCGACTCCGCCGTGTTGAAGCGGTAGAGGCCCTTGACGATGCCCTCGTCGATCCCGGCCGGCTTGGCCGGCTGCGGCATCGGCTCGTTGTAGACGGTGAGGTAGTAGAAGACGTTCTGGTCCTCGCCCTCGGCGGCCTCGCCGTACATCCGGCGCAGACCCTCCTTGACGATGACCGCGACCTCGTAGGCGAACGCCGGGTCGTACGTCAGCGCCGCCGGGTTGGTGGCCGCGATCACCGGGGAGTGGCCGTCGGCGTGCTGGAGGCCCTCACCGGTCAGGGTCGTACGGCCGGCGGTGGCACCGACGAGGAAGCCGCGGCCGAGCTGGTCGCCGAGCTGCCACATCTGGTCGGCGGTCCGCTGCCAGCCGAACATCGAGTAGAAGATGTAGAACGGGATCATCGCCTCGCCGTGCGTGGAGTACGCGGTGGAAGCGGCGATGAAGTCGGCCATCGAACCGGCCTCGGTGATGCCCTCGTTCAGGATCTGGCCGTTGACGGCCTCCTTGTAGTACATCAGCTGGTCGCGGTCGACCGGCTCGTACGTCTGGCCCTTCGGCGAGTAGATGCCGAGCGAGGGGAACAGCGACTCCATACCGAAGGTACGGGCCTCGTCCGGGACGATCGGGACCCAGCGCCTGCCGGTCTCCTTGTCGCGGATCAGGTCCTTGATGAGCCGTACGAACGCCATCGTCGTGGCCATCGACTGCGAGCCGGAGCCCTTGTCGAACGCGGTGAACGCCTTGTCGGCCGGGGCCGGCAGCGGGGCGAGCGGGTGGGTGCGGCGGGCCGGGGCCGGGCCGCCGAGGGCCGCGCGGCGCTCCTGGAGGTAGCGGACCTCGGGGGAGTCGGCGCCGGGGTGGCCGTACGGCACCTGTCCGTCGACGAACTGCGCGTCGGAGATCGGGAGTTCGAGAAGGTCACGCATGTTCTTGAACTCGTCCGTCGTGAGCTTCTTCATCTGGTGGTTCGCGTTCTTCGACGCGAAGCCCTCACCCAGGGTGAAGCCCTTGACGGTCTGCGCCAGGATGACCGTCGGCGCGCCCTTGAACTCCAGGGCGGCCTTGTACGCGGCGTACACCTTGCGCGGCTCGTGACCACCGCGGGAGAGGTGGAAGCACTCGATGATCTTGTCGTCGCTGAGCAGCTTCGCCATCTCGACGAGCGCCGGGTCCTTGCCGAAGAAGTCCTGGCGGATGTAGGCGGCGTCGCGGGTCTGGTACGTCTGGACCTGCGCGTCCGGCACCTCGCGGAGGCGGCGGACGAGGGCGCCGGTGGTGTCGAGCGCGAACAGCTCGTCCCAGGCGTTGCCCCACAGGGACTTCACGACGTTCCAGCCGGCGCCGCGGAACTGGGCCTCCAGCTCCTGCACGATCTTGAAGTTGGCGCGGACCGGGCCGTCGAGGCGCTGCAGGTTGCAGTTGATGACGAAGGTCAGGTTGTCCAGACCCTCGCGGGCCGCCAGGGCGAGGGCCGCGGTCGACTCGGGCTCGTCCATCTCGCCGTCACCGAGGAACGCCCACACGTGCGAGGCGGAGACGTCCTTGATGGCGCGGTTGGTCAGGTAGCGGTTGAAACGCGCCTGGTAGATCGCGGAGAGCGGGCCCAGACCCATGGAGACGGTGGGGAACTCCCACAGCCAGGGGAGGCGGCGCGGGTGCGGGTAGGAGGGCAGGCCGTTGCCGCCGGACTCCTGCCGGAAGTTGTCGAGGTGGGCCTCGTTCAGCCGCCCGTCGAGGAAGGCGCGGGCGTAGATGCCGGGGGAGGCGTGACCCTGGATGTAGAGCTGGTCGCCGGAACCGTCGGCTTCCTTGCCCTTGAAGAAGTGGTTGAAGCCGGTCTCGTAGAGCCAGGCCGCGGAGGCGAAGGTGGCGATGTGGCCGCCGACGCCGTGCTTGGAGCCGCGGGTGACCATCGCGGCCGCGTTCCAGCGGTTCCACGCGGTGATCTTCCGCTCCATCTCCTCGTCGCCGCCGAACTCGGTGACCGAGGGCTCGGCGGAGGTGGGGATGGTGTTGACGTAGTCCGTCTCCAGGAGCTTGGGCAGGGCCAGGCCCGCGCCCTCGGCGTGCTGGAGGGTGCGACGCATCAGGTAGGCGGCCCGGTGGGGGCCGGCGGCCTTGGTGACGGCGTCCAGGGAGGCCGCCCACTCGGCGGTCTCCTCGGTGTCACGGTCCGGGAGCTGGTCGAGCTCGCTCGGAATCTTGCCTACGGGATCGGTCATGATCGCCGCCTTCCGGACAGGTGGGGGTGGAGATAAGGGGGCCTTGTCTGGCAGGACAGGGCGAAGGGCCGGGTGACGGCCCGCCGAAGACTGTAAACCGGCGATCGATGATCGATCAAAGGGTTGAAGCGGAAAACCTCTTCAGATCGAGAAAGTCGGCACAGGGTGCCAGGGCAAAGGGCACCCGGTGCCTTGTTTTCTGGCCTGTTTTCGCAGGTGAGGCCGGTGGAATGAGGGCGGGCCCGCACGAATGAGCGGGCCCGCTGGTGGGGCGGACCCGCTCACTGTGCGTACAGTCGTGGTTCAGGCGCGCGGCGCGCAGCCCAGCACGTGCGCCTTCACCAGGGCGCCGATGTTCGGGTCGCCCCGCCGGAAGGCCTCCACCAGCTCCTGGTGCTCCTCCGCGTATGACTTCTGGACCGTGCCCAGCCAGCGGATCGACAGGGCGGTGAAGACCTCGATGCCGAGCGTCTCCCAGGTGTGCAGCAGCACCCCGTTCCCGGCGGCCTTCACCAGCTCCCGGTGGAAGGCGACCGTGTGCCGGACCTGCGCCGTCCCGTCCGACGCCGCGTCCGCCTCGTACAGCGCCGCCACGTGCGGCTCCAGGGCCGAGCAGTCGGCCGCGAGCCGCCTGGCCGCCAGCTCGGCCGCGATCTGCTCCAGACCGGCCCGGACGGGGTAGCTCTCCTCCAGGTCGGCCGCGGTGAGGTTGCGGACGCGGACGCCCTTGTTGGGTGCCGACTCGATCAGCCGCAGCGACTCCAGCTCGCGCAGGGCCTCGCGGACGGGCGTCTGGGAGACCTCGAGCTCGGTCGCGATCCGGCGCTCCACGATGCGCTCGCCCGGCTTCCAGCGGCCGCTGACGATCCCCTCCACGATGTGCTCGCGGATCTGCTCGCGCAGCGAGTGGACGACGGGGACGGTCATGAAGCGGCTCCTCCGGGAGTGTTGACCCCTAGACAATACGGCGGCGCCCCCGTCCGGAAACACTTCCGGACGGGGGCGCCGCAGGTGAGGCTCGTTACGTTGCGCCTCGGGGGACTCAGAGACCGAGGTCGACCTCGAACTCGCCGGCCTCCAGGATCGCCTTGACGGCCGTCAGGTAACGGGCGGCGTCGGCGCCGTCCACCAGACGGTGGTCGTAGGACAGCGTCAGGTAGGTCATGTCGCGGATGCCGATGACGGTGCCCTCGGCGGTCTCGATGACGGCCGGACGCTTGACCGTGGCACCGATGCCCAGGATGGCGACCTGGTTCGGCGGCACGATGATCGTGTCGAACAGCGCACCGCGCGAACCGGTGTTGCTGATCGTGAAGGTCGCACCGGACAGCTCGTCCGGCGTGATCTTGCCGGCGCGGACCTTGCCGGCCAGGTCGGCGGTGGCCTTGGAGATGCCGGCGATGTTGAGGTCGCCCGCGCCCTTGATGACCGGGGTCATCAGGCCCTTCTCGGAGTCGACGGCGATGCCGATGTTCTCCGAGTCGAAGTACGTGATGGTGCCCTCGTCCTCGTTGATCCGGGCGTTGATGACCGGGTGGGCCTTCAGCGCCTGGGCCGCCGCCTTCACGAAGAACGGCATCGGGGAGAGCTTGACACCCTCACGGGCGGCGAAGGCGTCCTTCGCCCGGGCGCGCAGCTTCATCAGCTTGGTGATGTCGACCTCGACGACCGAGGACAGCTGGGCCTGGCCGTGCAGCGCCTTCATCATGTTGTCGCCGATGACCTTGCGCATGCGGGTCATCTTGACGGTCTGGCCACGCAGCGGGGAGGCCTCCAGGGCGGGGGCCTTCGGCGCGGCGGCGGCCGGAGCGGCGGCGGGGGCCGGGGCGGCCTTCTTGGCCTCGGCGGCCGCGAGGACGTCCTGCTTGCGGATGCGACCGCCGACGCCGGAGCCCTTGACCGACGCCAGGTCGACACCGTTCTCGGTGGCGAGCTTGCGGACCAGCGGGGTCACGTACGCGCCGTCCTCGGCGGGAGCCGCCGGGGTGGCCGGAACCGGGGTGACCACGGCGGGGGCGATCGACGGGGCGGCGGCGGCCGGGGCCGGAGCCGGGGCGGGCGCCGGAGCCGGAGCGGCCGGAGCGGGCGCCGGAGCCGGGGCGGCCGGAGCGGCGGCGGGAGCCGGAGCGGGGGCGGCGGCCGGAGCCGGGGCGGCCGGGGCGGCGGCGGGGGCCGGGGCGGCACCCGCGGCGCCGATGACGGCCAGCTTGGCGCCGACCTCGGCGGTCTCGTCCTCGCCGACGACGATCTCCAGGAGAACGCCGGAGGCGGGGGCGGGGATCTCGGTGTCGACCTTGTCCGTGGAGACCTCGAGCAGCGGCTCGTCGGCCTCGACGGTCTCGCCGACCGACTTCAGCCAGCGGGTGACGGTGCCCTCGGTGACGGACTCGCCGAGCGCCGGCAGGACGACATCGGTGCCCTCGGCGGAACCGCCACCGGCGGTCGCCTCGGCCGTCGGAGCCGGAGCCGGCTCCTGGACCTCGGTGGACGGGGCGGCCTGCGGGGCCTCGGGGGCCGGAGCCGGAGCGGCCTCGGCAGCGGGGGCCGGAGCGGCCTCGGCGGCCGGAGCGGCCTCGGCGGCGGGGGCGCCGGAGCCGTCGTCGATGATCGCGAGCTCCGCGCCGACCTCGACGGTCTCGTCCTCGGCGACCTTGATGGAGGCCAGGATGCCCGAGGCGGGGGCGGGGATCTCGGTGTCGACCTTGTCGGTCGAGACCTCGAGCAGCGGCTCGTCGGCCTCGACACGCTCACCCTCGGCCTTGAGCCAGCGGGTGACGGTGCCCTCGGTGACGCTCTCGCCGAGCGCCGGCAGGGTTACGGAAACCGACATGGTTTCAGTTGCTCCTAACGAATTGCGGAATGTGGTCGTCGCGCCCTGTGATGACGTGAGCGTCAGTCGTGGGAGTGCAGAGGCTTGCCGGCCAGGGCCAGGTGGGCCTCGCCGAGCGCCTCGTTCTGCGTCGGGTGGGCGTGGATGAGCTGCGCGACCTCGGCCGGCAGCGCCTCCCAGTTGTAGATCAGCTGCGCTTCGCCGACCTGCTCGCCCATGCGGTCACCGACCATGTGGACGCCGACCACGGCACCGTCCTTGACCTGGACGAGCTTGATCTCGCCCGCGGTCTTGAGGATCTTGCTCTTGCCGTTGCCCGCGAGGTTGTACTTCAGGGCGACGACCTTGTCCGCGCCGTAGATCTCCTTGGCCTTGGCCTCGGTGATGCCGACGGAGGCGACCTCGGGGTGGCAGTACGTCACCCGCGGCACGCCGTCGTAGTCGATCGGCACGGTCTTCAGGCCCGCGAGCCGCTCCGCGACGAGGATGCCCTCGGCGAAGCCGACGTGCGCGAGCTGGAGCGTGGGGACGAGGTCGCCCACGGCCGAGATCGTCGGCACGTTGGTACGCATGTACTCGTCGACCAGGACGTAGCCGCGGTCCATCGCGACGCCCTGCTCCTCGTAACCGAGGCCGGCGGAGACCGGGCCGCGGCCGATGGCGACCAGGAGGACCTCGGCCTCGAAGGTCTTGCCGTCGGCCAGGGTGACCTTGACGCCGTTGTCGGTGTACTCGGCGGACTGGAAGAAGGTGCCGAGGTTGAACTTGATGCCGCGCTTGCGGAACGCGCGCTCAAGAAGCTTCGAGCTGTTCTCGTCCTCGACCGGTACGAGGTGCTTCAGGCCCTCGATCACCGTCACGTCGGTGCCGAAGGACTTCCACGCGGAGGCGAACTCGACGCCGATGACGCCGCCGCCGAGGATGATCGCGGACTCCGGGACCCGGTCCAGGGTCAGCGCGTGGTCCGAGGAGATGATCCGGTTGCCGTCGATCTCCAGACCGGGCAGGGACTTCGGCACGGAACCGGTGGCCAGCAGGACGTGACGGCCCTCGACGCGACGGCCGTCCACGTCGACGGAGGTCGGGGAGGACAGGTGGCCGGTGCCCTCGATGTACGTCACCTTGCGGGAGGCGACGAGACCCTGCAGACCCTTGTACAGGCCCGAGATCACGTCGTCCTTGTACTTGTGCACGGCCTTGATGTCGATGCCCTCGAAAGAGGCCTTGACACCGAACTGCTCCGCCTCGCGCGCCTGGTCGGCGACCTCGCCGGCGTGGAGCAGGGCCTTCGTCGGGATGCAGCCGTTGTGCAGGCAGGTGCCGCCGAGCTTGTTCTTCTCGATCAGTGCGACGTCCAGGCCCAGCTGCGCTCCGCGCAGCGCCGCGGCGTAACCGCCGCTACCGCCGCCGAGAATCACTAGGTCGAAAACGGTGCTGGCGTCGTTCGCCACGTCACGTCCTCCATGCATGTGCGCTCGTCGCCGGTCGTCGACGACCTGGCGGCGGCTGGTGTCCGGCCGCTTTATTTCGGCCCTGTGGTGGGGGCCCTGTCCTGCCGAGAACCCATCTTCGCACTTGTTGACGGGCGGCGGGACGCGGGGCCGGTGTGTGAGACCGGCCGATCGTCCGTACGCACCCTTGATCAGCGTGTACGAACGTACGGATTTCGTCGCGGGCGAACGGTACGGTCCCGGGGGCGGTGCCCCGGGGCCGTACCGTCACCGCACCGCTCAGAGCTCGCCGGCGGCCGTGCGCTCGGCCAGCTTCACCAGGGTGCGCACCGAGGAGCCGGTGCCGCCCTTCGGGGTGTAGCCGTACGGCGCGCCCTCGTGGAAGGCCGGGCCCGCGATGTCCAGGTGGGCCCAGGTGATGCCCTCGCCCACGAACTCCTGGAGGAAGAGACCGGCGACCAGGCCGCCGCCCATCCGCTCGCCCATGTTGGCGATGTCGGCGGTGGGGGAGTCCATGCCCTTGCGCAGGTCCGCCGGGAGCGGCATCGGCCAGGACTGCTCGCCGACCTCGTCCGCGATCTCGTGGATCGCGGTCCGGTAGTCGTCGTCGTTGGCCATGATGCCGAAGGTGCGGTTGCCGAGCGCCAGGACCATCGCGCCGGTCAGGGTCGCGACGTCGACGATCGCGTCCGGGTGCTCCTCGGAGGCCCGGGTCAGCGCGTCGGCGAGGACGAGCCGGCCCTCGGCGTCGGTGTTCAGGACCTCGACGGTCTTGCCGCTGTACATGCGCAGGACGTCACCCGGGCGGGTGGCGGAGCCGGACGGCATGTTCTCCGCGAGGGCGAGCCAGCCGGTGACGTTGACCTCCAGGCCGAGGCGGGCCGCGGCGACGACGGAGGAGAACACGGCGGCGGCGCCGCTCATGTCGCACTTCATCGTCTCGTTGTGGCCGGCCGGCTTCAGGGAGATGCCGCCCGAGTCGTAGGTGATGCCCTTGCCGACCAGGGCGAGGGTCTTCTCGGCCCTCGGGTGGGTGTAGGCGATCCGGACCAGGCGGGGCGGGTTCACCGAGCCGGCGCCGACGCCGAGGATGCCGCCGTAGCCGCCCTTGGCGAGCGCCTTCTCGTCGAGGATCTGGACCTTGAGGCCGTGCTCCTTGGCGGCGGCCTGGGCGGCGGCGGCGAAGGCGGCCGGGGTCAGGTCGTTCGGCGGCTGGTTGATCAGGTCGCGGGCGCGGTTGATCTCCTCGGCGACGGCCTGGGCGCGCTCGGCGGCGGCCTTGAAGGCCTTGTCGCGCGGCTTGGCGCCGAGCAGGGCCACCTCGGCGAGGGGCTTCTTCGCGTCCTTGTCCTTCGCGTCCGGGGCCGCCTTGTACGCGGTGTAGGCGTACGCGCCGAGCAGGGCGCCCTCCGCGATGGCGGCGGCGTCCTCGGCGGTGACGATCGGCAGCGCGAACGCGGCCTTCTTGCTGCCGGTGAGGACGCGGGCGGCGGTGCCGGCGGCGCGGCGCAGGGTCTCCGCGTCGAAGGACTCGCCGTCCTCGGGGGCGGCGCCCAGGCCGACGGCCAGGACGACGGGGGCCTTGAGACCGGCGGGGGCGGGCAGCTTCGTCGCCTCACCCTCGGCACCCGAGGCGCCCAGGGTCTCCAGGACGGCGGCGAGCCGGCCGTCGAAGGCCTTGTCGACGGCCTCGGCGCCCGGGGCGGCGACCAGCGTCTTCCCGGACCTCGCGACGCCGACGACGAGGGCGTCGGCGCGCAGCGTCGCCGCGCCGGCAGTGCTGAGAGTGAGAGCAGTCACGGTGGTGAAATCTCGCTTCCATTGAGTTCTGTGGCGGTCGAGGGATGGGCCGACCGTGCCCGCCGCATCGTATTTCGGCCCGGAGAGCGCCGAGAACGAGCCTACGCTCGCTCAACCCGTTCGCTCACGGCGGCGGTGATTCACTCATCCGTGGTGTCTCTTTCATGTTTACCCTTCCGGCCTCTGTCACCCGGTCACACTCGCCTCAGTCACGCAAGGACGACACACCGTCCTTCGCCTCATCTGCGACATCTCCACGGGACCCGCCGGTTCGGGCGGGTCCCGTCGAGGGGGGACACCAGCCATGGACTCCGGCCGAATCCGTACGCCCAGAACCGCACCCCGCGCCGCCCGCACCGCACCCCGCACGGGCCGGATCGCGGCTCTCGCCGCCGCCGCGCTGCTCGCCACCGTCGTCCCCTCCGCGCAGGCCGTCGCCGCGACGGCGCCCCGCGTGGACCTCACCGTCCTCGTCGTCGACGACGGCGGCAGCGCGGTCGGGGCGATCACCGCCGAGCTGAAGGGCTCCGGCGTCCCGTACCGGACGATCGACCTCGCCGACCCGAACCGGCCGGTGCTCGACCCGGCCTTCCTCAGCGACACGGTCGACGGGCGGCCCCGCGCCAAGTACCAGGGCGTCGTCCTGCCCCACGAGAGCGCCTTCGGCCCCGACTCCGCCGAGGCCACCGCCCTCCAGGCGTACGAACGGACCTTCGGGATCCCCCAGGTCGACGCGTACACCTGGTCCCACCCCGGCGTCGGCCTCGACTACACCGACCAGGGCGGCTGGTCCGGCGTCCTCGACGGGACCACCGCGGGCGTCACCGACGCCGGGCGGGCGGGCCCCTTCCGGTACCTCGCCGGCGCGCTCACCTTCGAGGACAACGACCCCTCGATCGCCGAGAGCTACGGCTACGCGGGCCGCCCCCGCGCCGGCTACACCAGCTACCTCGACGTGCCCCTTCCCGGTGGTGGCGGCCGGGCCAGCCTCGTCGGCGAGTACGCCGCCGACGGACGCCGCGAACTCGTCGTCACCTTCGCCTACAACCAGTACCAGCGGCAGTTCCGCGCCCTCGCCCGAGGCATCGTCGACTGGCTCACCCAGGGCGTCCACCTCGGGCAGAGCCGCAACTACCTCTCCGTCCACGTCGACGACGTCTTCGCCCCGGACGCCCGCTGGGACGCAACGCTCAACTGCACCCCCGGCGACTTCGACTGCGCCGGCGACGACGGAGAGGGCGTCAACCCGATCCGTATGACCGCCGCCGACGCCCAGTACGCCGCCGCCTGGCAGAAGGCCTCCGGCTTCACCCTCGACATGGTCTACAACGGCGGCCAGGGCGAGCAGTGGAAGACCGAGCACGGCGGCACCGACCCGCTCACCGACCGGCTCGTCGCCGACCGCGCCCAGTACCGGTGGATCAACCACACCTACACCCACCCGTTCCTCGGCTGCGTCCAGGACAACAGCGTCGTCCCCTGGAGCTGCGCCAAGGACACCGCCGGCAACACCCTCTGGGTCAGCCGCTCCGAGCTCTCCGCGCAGATCCGCGACAACCACGCATGGGCCGTCGCCAAGGGCATCTCCGTCGACCGCTCCGAACTCGTCACCGGCGAGCACTCCGGTCTGAGGACGCTGCCCCAGCAGCCCGTCGACAACCCCAACCTCGCCGGCGCCCTCGCCGACAACGGCGTGAAGTGGACCGCGAGCGACAACTCCCGCGAACCCCAGCAGCGCCCGGTGGGGACCGGCGCCGCGAAGACCGTGCCCCGCCACCCGATGAACGTGTACTACAACGTGGGCACCGCCGCCGAGATGGCCGACGAGTACAACTGGATCTACACCTCCCGCGCCGACGGCGGCAGCGGGATCTGCGAGTCCAACCCCGCCTCCACCTGCCTGCCCGCCCCGCTCCCCACGGCCACCGGCTACGCCGGCCACATCGTGCCGCAGGAAGCCCGCACGGCCCTCTCCCACGTCCTGGGCAACGATCCCCGGCCGCACTACGTGCACCAGTCCAACCTCGCCGAGGAACGCCTCCTGTACCCCGTCCTCGACCGCGTACTGGCCGACTACCGGGCCCTGTTCGCGGCGAACGCCCCCCTGGTCAACCCGGCCCAGCGGGACGTCGGCACCGAACTGAACCGCCGCGCCGCCTGGGACCAGGCCGTCGCCGCCGGCAAGGTCACCGCCTACCGCGTCGGCACCGCGGTCACCGTCAAGGCGCCCTCCGGCGTCGCCGTGCCCCTCACCGCCCCCGAGGGCACCCGCAAGAAGCTCCTCCTCGGCACCACCGCCTTCGGGGCGCCCTACGCGGGCACCCGCTCCGCCTGGACCACACCCGAACCGCTCCAGACCGCCGTCACCCTGACGCTCCCGACCGTCTGACCAGCACGCCCGACCTGCACGTCCTGGGGGGAACCGTTCATGCCGAGCCGTGGCCGTCACGTCACCATGCTCACCGAAGGCACCTATCCGCATGTCCACGGCGGCGTCAGCACCTGGTGCGACCAGCTCGTCCGCGGCATGCCCGAGGTCGACTTCGAGATCCTCGCCCTCACCGGCAGCGGCCGTGAACCGGTCACCTGGGAGCTGCCGCCCAACGTCACCCGGCACACCGCCTACCCCCTCTGGGGATCCCCGCAGGGTCCGGCCGTGCGCCGGCCCCTGCGCGGGCGCGAACGCCGCCGCTTCCTCGACGCCTACGAGCGTCTCCTGCTCGCCCTCCTCGACCCCGAGGCGGGCTGCGACTTCGGCACCGGCTTATTCGAACTCGCCGAACTCGCCCGGCAGGGACGGCTCACCGCCGCCCTCCGCTCCGAGCGGGCCCTGCGCTCCCTCATGTGGATCTGGACCATGCCGCACCTGCCGACCCTGGCGGCCAGGCCCACCGTCCACGACGCCCTCACCGCCACCGACCTGCTGGAACACGCCCTGCGCCCGCTCGCCGCCCGGATATCCAGCGGCGGCGTGGCGCACGCCGTCTCCAGCGGCCTCGCCACCCTGCCGGCGCTCACCGCGCAGCACTTCGAAGGGGTGCCCTTCCTGCTCACCGAACACGGCATCTACCTCCGTGAGCGTTACCTCGGCTACCGCACCGAAGCACAACGCTGGCCCGTCAAGGCCCTCATGCTCGGCTTCTACCGCGAGCTCAACACCCTCGGCTACCGCAAGGCCGACCTCATCACCCCCTGCAACCAGTACAACCGGCGCTGGGAGGAGCGCGGCGGCGCCCCCGCCGACCGCATCCGCACCGTCTACAACGGCGTCGACCCGGCCCTCTTCCCCGAAGCCGGACCCGAACCCGAGACACCCACCCTCAGCTGGTGCGGCCGCGTCGACCCCATCAAGGACCTGGAGACCCTGATCCGGGCGTACGCGATCTGCCGCGCCGAACTTCCCCCGCTCAGGCTCCGGTTGTTCGGCCCGGTCCCGTCCGGCAACGAGGACTACCTGACCCGCCTGGAGAAGCTCGCCGCCGAACTGGGCGTGGCCGACGGCGTCTCCTTCGAGGGCCGGGTCAGCGACGTCCCCTCCGCCTACGCCGCCGGCAGCGTCGTCATGCTCTCCTCCATCAGCGAGGGCTTCCCCTTCTCCCTCATCGAGGCCATGTCCTGCGGCCGCGCCACCGTCTCCACCGACGTCGGAGGCGTACGGGAAGCGGTCGGCGACACCGGGATCGTCGTCCCGCCCCGCGAACCGGCCGTCATGGCCGCCGCCGTCTCCAGCCTCCTCCAGGACGGCGCCCGCCGCGCCGAACTCGGCCGCCGCGCCCGGCAGCGGGTCATCGACGAGTTCACCCTGCACCGCTCGGTGGACGGCTTCCGGCAGATCTACCGCGAACTGGCGGGCGCCCGCGAACCGCGCCCGGCCCCGCTGCCCCAGGAACCCCTGCGCCTCAGCATTCCCTCCCCGCGCCGCACCTCCCCGGCCCTCGTCCCCGGAGGCACCCCGGCATGAGCGGCTCCCTCTGGCTCAAACCCCCGACGACGCGGACCCCGCTCCCCGGGATCCCGCGTCCACGGCGGGAGGACCACGCGCTGCACGCCACACCCCCGGCCCCCGCCGGAGACGAGCTCGCCGCCGATCCGCTCGACGAACTCGCCGAGCGGCTCGACGGGTTCGCCGCCGCCGCCGTGCACCCGGACGAGATCGCCGCGATCCTCGAGTCCGACGGCATGACCGACGAGCACATCCGGCTCGTCTACGGCCGCGACGACTCCTTCTCCCTCGCCGAGGACCTCTACGCGCGCGTGGAGCGGCGCCACCCCGAACCGTCCGCGCCGCCCGCCCCCGCCTGGCACAGCGAGCTCGCGGGCTGTCTCCTGCGCGGACTCGTCTTCGCCTTCCCCGGCCTGGCGTACGTGCTGGCCGCGCCGCTGCTCGCCGGGGAACACGGCCGGTTCGGTCTCCCCGCCGGAACCGTCCCCCTCCTCGCCGGGGCCGTCACCGGCTGGGTGTGGAACCAGGCCCTCGCCCACCGCGCGTACACCTGGCTCGGGCTCGGCGACCGGCCCGCCGCCGCCCGCGCCCTGCTCACCGGCGCCCCGGCCGGCGCCCTCGCCGGGACGGCCGTCGCCCTCGCGAGCGCCGGGCCGGGCGAGATCCCGGCCGCCGTCTTCGCCGCCGGGCAGTCGCTCTACCTCGCCGCCGCGACCGTGCTCCTCGTCCTCGGCCGCGAACGGGCCCTGTTCTGTGCCCTGCTGCCGCTCGCCGGCGCGGTCCCGGCCTTCCGCTGGGACCTGCCGGACGCGCTGCGCGCCGGGCTGCTCCTCGCCTCCCTCGCCGCGTCCGTCGCCTTCGCCGCGTCCGTGCTCCGGCCGGACCTGCTGCGGGGCGCCGGAGGCCGCGGCGGCCCTCCGCGCGCCGCCTCCCTCCCGTACGGACTCTTCGGCCTCGGCAGCGGACTGCTCGTCCTCCACGCGGGCGTGGGCGACACGCTGGTGAGCGGGGCGGGGGCGGTCGTCGCGCTCACCCTCTCCATGGGGCCCGCCGAGTGGCTCCTGCACCGCTTCCGGGGCGAGAGCCTGACCCGGCTGCGGACCCTCACCACCGCCCGCGGGTTCCGCCGGGCCGTCACCGGCACCCTCGTGCTCTGCCTCGGCGGCTACCTCGGCGTCCTCCTCGCCCTCACCCTCACGACGACCCTGCTCTGGCCCGGGGCGCCCTGGCCGACGCTCCCGCGCCTGGTCACCCTGCTCCTGATCGGAACCGTGCTCTGGCTCGGGCTGCTGCTCCAGGCCTTCGGCGCGGTGCTCAGCGCCGCCACCGTCTGCCTCCTCGCGGCGGCGGCGCAGACCGTGGAACCGGCGGCGGCCCCGGTGGCCGCCGGGGGAGCGGCGGCGGTGCTCGCCGCCCTGACCTGTGCCCTACTGGTACGACCGACCGCCCACCGGCCCTAGGGATGCCATGACGAACATCTCCCTCCTGGTGCCGTACTACGAGCACCCCGCCGAACGCCCCGAGGCCTGGTCGGCCCTCGTCGACGCGGCGCCGTCCCTGTACGGCGTCGTGCTCAACCCGGCGAGCGGCGCCGGCGAGGCGCCCGACCCGGCGTTCGCCGAGGCCGCCGGGCGCCTGCGGGCAGCCGGGGCACGGGTCCTCGGCTATGTGGACACCGCCTACGGGCGCCGCCCGCAGGCCGAGGTCGTCGCCGAACTGATACGCCACCGCGACTGGTACGCCGCCGACGGCGCCTTCCTGGACCAGGTGGCGACCGCGCCCGCCGCCCTCGCCCACTACCGCCGCGTCGCGGTCGCCGCCCGGGCCGCCGGGGCCGGGACGCTCGTCTTCAACCACGGCGCCCACCCGGACCCGGGCTACGAGGCCCAGGCCGACCTCCTCGTCACCTTCGAGGGCCCCTGGGACACGTACCGGACCCTCGACCTGCCGGTCGCCGCCCACTACTGCCACCTCGTCTACGCGGCCCCCGCCGACTTCCGCCCGGCCACCCCCGTGCACTGCGCGGTCCCCGGCACCGGCACCCACCCCTGGGGCACCCTTCCACACCCCCTGGAGCCCGCCCGATGAGACGACCGCTCCCGCTCCTCGTGGGGCTGCTGCTCCTCGCCACGGCCTGTACGGCGGCGCCCGAGCCGGATCCGAAGCCCAGGCAGGACCGCTGGCGCCCGGCGCCGGGCCTCGCCTGGCAGTGGCAGCTCAGCGGCAGGCTCGACCCGGCCGTCGACGTCCCGGTGTACGACATCGACGGCTTCGACCACCCGGTCGCGACGGTCGCCGACCTCCACCGCCGGGGCCGCAAGGTCATCTGCTACCTGTCCACCGGCGCCTGGGAGGACTTCCGGCCCGACGCCGGACGGTTCCCGAAGGCCCTGCTCGGCAGGGGCAACGGCTGGGAGGGCGAGCGCTGGCTCGACATCCGCCGCACCGACCTCCTCGGCCCCCTGATGGCGGAGCGCCTCGACATGTGCCGGGACAAGGGCTTCGACGCCGTCGAACCCGACAACATGGACGGCTACGAGAACCGCACCGGCTTCCCCCTCACCGCCGCGGACCAGCTCCGCTACAACCGTCTCATCGCCGCGATGGCCCACGAGCGGGGCCTCGCCGTCGGCCTCAAGAACGACCTGGACCAGATCCCGAAGCTGCTCCCGGACTTCGACTTCGCGGTCAACGAGCAGTGCGCGCAGTACGACGAGTGCGGAAGCCTCACCCCGTTCGTCGCGGCGGGCAAGGCCGTCTTCCACGTCGAGTACGAGCTGACGACGGACCGCTTCTGCCCGCAGACCGGGAAGCTGGGCCTCAGTTCCATGCGGAAGCGGTACGAGCTGGACGCCTGGCGCCGGCCCTGTTAGGAGTCGCCGAGGCCGGAACGGTCACCCCAGGGTCAGCGCGACCAGCGTCACCGTCGCCGCCGTCTCCTCCACCGCGCCGAAGACGTCGCCCGTCACCCCGCCGAAGCGCCGTACGCACCGTCGGAGCAGCAGCGCCGCCGCCCCGAGGCCCGCGCCCGCCGCCAGGACGTCGCGGACGGCGTCGTACGGGGAGAGGAGGAGGCCCGTCGCGGCGCAGAGGACCAGGACCAGGGCGGTCGTGAGGGTCGCGGAGCGGGTCGGGACCGTCGCCGCGACGATCGCGCCGAGGCCCTCGGGCCGGGCCGCCGGGACGCCCTGGCGGGAGGCGTGGGTGAGGGCGAGCCGGGCCACGGTGGCGGCGAGGGCCGCGCCGGCGGTGCCGCGCGCCCAGCCCTCCCCGTACAGCTCGGACACCGCGGCGACCTGGGCGAACAGGACGAGGACCAGGGAGATGACGCCGAACGGGCCGATGTCCGACTGCTTCATGATCCGCAGCGCGTCCTCGGCCGGCTTGGCGCTGCCGAGCCCGTCGGCGGTGTCCGCGAGTCCGTCGAGGTGGAGGCCCCGGGTGAGCAGGGCGGGGACGGCGGTGGCGACGACGGCGGCGAGGAGCGGGCCCGCGCCGAGCAGCAGGAGCAGACCGCCGGCCGCGGCGGAGCAGAGCCCGACGACGAGACCCGCGAGCGGGGCGCAGAGCATGCCGGCGCGCGCCGCGTCCCGGTCCCAGCGGGTGATGCGGGCGGGGAACACGGTGAGGGTGCCGAAGGCGAAACGCAGGCCGTCCATCCGGGCAGGGTAATCGCCGCCTCCGGACGGTAGATTGCGCGTACCGCGCATACCGTGCATTCCGGAAGGGGGGTGGCATGGGTCACTGGTTCTCCCGGAACATCGTCGAGCCGGGCAAGCTCCCGATGCTGCTCGCGCTGACCTCCTTCGTCCTGACGTTCCTGGTCACCCGTACCGTCACCCGGCTCATCCGGGCGGGGAAGGGCCCCTTCCGGAACGTCTCCTCCGGAGGAGGCCTGCACATCCATCACGTCGTGCCGGGCGTGGTCCTCACCGTCATCGGCGGGTTCGGCGCGGTGGGCAGCGACCGGCACGGCATCGGCGGGGCCGTCTTCGCCGTCGTCTTCGGAATCGGCGCCGGGCTCGTCCTGGACGAGTTCGCGCTCATCCTCCATCTCGACGACGTGTACTGGTCGGAGGACGGCCGCAAGAGCGTCGAGGTCGTCGTGCTCACCGCCGCCCTCGTGGGCCTCGCACTCAGCGGCTTCTCACCACTCGGCGTGAACGACATGACGCCCGGCGAACGCCAGGACCGGGTCACCTTCCTCCTCACCCTGGCGCTGAACTTCCTCCTCATCCTGGTGACCCTGGTGAAGGGGAAGTTCCGGATGGCCGTGATCGGCGTCCTGGTCCCGTTCGTGGCGATCGTCGGCGCCGTCCGGCTGGCCCGCCCCGGCTCCTGGTGGTCCCGGCGCTTCTACCGCCGCCGCCACCGGGCCAGGGCCCGCTCCCGGATCCGTACGTACCGCCACGACCGGCGCTGGACCAAGGTGCGGCGCCGCGTTCAGGACCTGATCGGCGGTTTCCAGGAGCGCGTCCCCGGGCGGGGCTCGACGCCCTCCTGACCCCGGCCGCGCCAGGCCTGGACCGCGATCAGGACGAGCACGGCGGCGATCGCCGCGAGGTGCTCCTTGCCCGCCAGGTTCGCCTTGATCATCACCTCGACGACCATCGCGACGACCACGAGCGCTCCCGTCCAGTACGCCCGGTAGCGCCAGCAGACGTACACGGCGAGGCCGACCACCGCGGCCGACGGGCCCGTGTCGACGACCTGCGCGTCGGAGGCGGGCAGCCCGAAGGGGCTGTCCGGGCCGAGGGCGATGCCCACGCGCGCGTAGAGCGTGCCGGCCAGGGTGGCGAGGTACGCGACACCGAGCGTCCGCCACCGCCCGAGGCAGATCTCGGCGATCCCGAACACCAGCAGGACCTGCGCGAGGGCGCCCCACACGGGCAGGTCGAGCGCGGGGACGAACAGCGAGAGCGGGGTCCGGGGCAGCGCGAGCCACAGGGGGTCCACGGCCCGTACCGAACCGATGTCCTGGACCGGCTGATAGCCCCAGTCCTGGTTCTGCACGACCTGGAACAGGGCGGTGAGGCAGACGGCGGCCAGCGTCATCGGGACCGCCCGCCACCTCCTGGTGACGAGCGCCGTCCGCACGGTGGTGAACAGCGGCCCCCACTCACGGCGGGCGAACCCCCTGACGGAGCGTCTCAACGGCCGCTCTCCAGATGCCGGCGGTGCAGCCACTTCGGCAGCCCCGGGGCTTCCAGGAAGCCCTCGGCGCGGCCGGCGGCGAGGCCGATGCGCAGCAGGTCGGCGCTCTTCTCGAAGAGCATGAATCGGGGCTCCCAGATCGGTCGGTACTTGGCGTTGGCGCGGTACAGCGACTCGATCTGCCACCAGCGGGAGAAGAAGCTGAGCAGCGAACGCCACATGCGCAGCACGGGCCCCGCCCCGAGCTTCGAGCCACGTTCGAAGACGGAGCGGAACATCGCGAAGTTGAGCGAGACCTGGGTGATCCCGATCTCCTCGGCGCGCTGGAGGAGTTCGATGACCATGAACTCCATCAGGCCGTTCTCGGAGTCCCGGTCACGGCGCATCAGATCCAGCGAGAGCCCCTTCGGCCCCCAGGGGACGAAGGACAGCAGGGCCCGCAGCTCGCCCTGCCCGTCGGTGCACTCCAGCATCACGCAGCGGCCGTCGCGCGGGTCGCCCAGCCGGCCGAGCGCCATCGAGAAACCGCGCTCGGTGGCCCCGTCCCGCCAGTCGTCCGCCTTGCGGAGCAGCTCGGCCATCTCGTCGGCGGGGATGTCCTCGTGGCGCCGGATCCGGACCTCGTACCCCGCCCGCTTCACCCGGTTGAAGGCCTGCCGGACCGTCCGCATGGCCCGGCCGTCCAGGGTGAACTCGTCGGTCTCCACGATGGCCTCGTCACCCAGCTCCAGGGCGTCCAGACCGTGCCGGCCGTAGATGACCCCGGCCTCCTCGCTCGCGCCCATCACCGCCGGGATCCAGCCGTGCTCGCGGGCCTCGGCGAGCCAGGGCTCGATCGCGCCGGGCCAGGCCTCGGGGTCGCCGATCGGGTCGCCCGAGGCGAGCGAGACCCCGCCGACCACCCGGTAGGCGATGGCCGCCTTCTCGCTCGGCGACCACACGACGCTCTTCTCGCGGCGCAGCGCGAAGTAGCCGAGCGAGTCGCGCTCCCCCTGCTTGTCGAGCAGGAGCCGCAGCCGCTCCTCGTCCTCCTCGGTCAGCGGGTCGACGGCCCGCCGGGAGCGGAAGGCGGCGAAGAGCACCGCGAAGAGCAGCAGCGTGGACATCACGTTGATGGTGACGTCCACCCAGCCGGGAGTGCGGATGCCGGTGAAGCCGGAGTCGTCGGAGGCCAGCGTGACCAGCCGCATCAGGCCGTACTTCCAGCGGTCCAGAAAGGTGGACCGGCCGGTGGACTCGTTGGTGACGGTCACCAGGACGGCGGCGAGCAGCGAGGTGACGAGCAGTCCGCCGACCGCCACCCCCGCCGCCAGCTTCGGGTTGGAGCGGTCGCCCTTCGCGTAGAACTCCTTGCGGCCGACCAGCAGCGCGAGCACGAAGCCGGCGGTGAGGACCAGGGAGATCCAGTTCTGGGCGTGCTGCCGGATCTCCGGGAAGAACATCACGAGGGCGAACAGCAGCAGGAACAGACCGCTGAGCACCAGGTTGAGGATCCACGCGGCCCGCTTGCGGCGCCGCATCGTGATCGCCAGGAAGAGCGTGAAGACCCCCGAGGCGAAGCCCGCGGTGAGCATGTACGGGGTGAAGTAGTCGTCCTCGTTGTGGCGGCGCAGGTCCTGCCCGAACGAGACCCAGACGGCGCTCAGGAAATTGATGAACGTGACGACACGCAGGTACCAGACGGCGAACGCGGCGCCGCGCCGCGAACGGGCGGTGGTGCCCCGGGGTGCTGCTTCGGCAGACAAGCGGACTTCTCCCATGAAAAGCGATCATATGGGGCGGTTCTTGCCGTACGGAGACGCCGGAGGCGGTCACGCGCGCGTCGCGCGTGGCCGCCCCGGAGTCGGTCGTTCCGTCCCGCCCGTGCTCAGGCCTCGGCAGCGCCGGCGGCGTCCGGAGTGGTCGGATCCGGACGCTCGGGCAGCTCGGCGGCGAAGGCCGCCGCGGCCTGGACGAGGGGGAGTGCGAGCAGTGCCCCGGTTCCCTCACCCACATGGACGCCGTGATCGAGCAGCGGGTTGAGCGCCATCCGGTCCAGCGCCTTCGCCTGCGCCGGCTCCCCGCTCACCTGACCCGCGAGCCACCAGTCCGGCGCCCGGAACGCCGCCCGCTGCGCCACCAGCGCGCACGCCGCGCCCACCACACCGTCCAGGATCACCGGCATCCGGCGCACCGAGGCCTGGAGCAGGAAACCGGTCATCGCCGCCAGGTCCGCCCCGCCGACCGCCGCGAGCAGCTCCAGCTGGTCGCCCAGGACCGGCCGGGCCCGCCGCAGCGCGTCGCGGATCGCCGCGCACTTGCGCATCCACGCCAGATCGTCGATCCCGGCACCGCCCCGGCCCGTCACCACCGAGGCGTCCGTCCCGCACAGTGCCGCGACCAGCGTGGACGCCGGAGTCGTCCCGCCGACGCTCAGATCCCCGAGGACCACCAGATCGGTGCCCGAGTCCGCCTCCTCGTCGGCGATCGCGATGCCCAGCCGGACCGCCGCCTCGGTCTCCTCGACCGTCAGCGCGTCCGCCACGTCGATCCGGCCGCTGCCGCGCCGCACCCGGTGGCGCACCACGTCGGCGGGCAGCAGCTCCGGATCACAGTCCAGGCCGGCGTCCACGACCCGTACCGGCACGTCCATCGAGCGGGCGAGCACCGCCACCGGACTCACCCCGTCCAGCACCGCGCGCACCAGCTCGTACGCCGTGCCCGCCGCGCGCCCCGACACATCGAGCGAGGCCACCCCGTGGTCGCCCGCGAACAGCACGACCTTCGGCTGCTCGATCGCCCGCACCTTGACCGAGGCCTGCGCCGCGGACAGCCACTCGCCCAGCTCGTCCAGCCGGCCCAGCGCCCCCGGCGGCACGGTCAGCCGCTCCCGGCGCTCCTCGGCGTCACGCCGTATCCCGCCGTCGGGGCGCTCGATCAGATCGGAGAAGTCGTCCAGGTTCACGGGTTCCGCCTAGTGACAAGTCGCGAGGTCCATTCAGCGATCGGAACCCTACCCGCGCAGCACCAGAGCCTGCCCCGCGACCACGAGGACGACCTCCTCGCACTCGTCCCCGAAGGCCGCGTTCAGCCGGCCCAGCTCGTCCCGGAACCGGCGCCCCGCCGCCGTCGCAGGCACCACCCCCGAGCCGGCCTCGTTCGTCACCGCCACGACCGTACGGCTCGTCGCCCGCACCGCCGCCACCAGCTCCGCCGTCCGCTCCCGCAGCGCCGCCTGCCCGCCGGCCCGCCACCGCTCGTCGTCCCAGGCGCCCACCCGGTCCATGGCGTCCGTCAGCCACAGCGACAGACAGTCGACGAGCAGGGCCGGGCCCTCCTCCGCGAGCAGCGGTACGAGCTCGCAGGTCTCCGCCGTACGCCACGCACCCGGCCGCCGCTCCCGGTGCAGCCCGACCCGCTCGGCCCACTCCGGGTCCCCCTCCCTGGTCCCGCCCGTCGCCACGTACAGCACCTCGGGGAAGGTCTCCAGGCGCCGCTCGGCCTCCACCGACTTCCCCGACCGGGCCCCGCCCGTCACCAGGGTCCGCCGGGGAACCTCCGGCACCTCGTGGTAGTCGCCGATGTACAGCGTCGTCCCGTCCGGCACCGCCCGCGCCCCCGCCGCCGCGAGCCGCCGGTCCAGCTCGGGGCCCGTCGGCACGTCGTGGTCCAGGTGCACCGCGATCACCTCGGTCGCCGGGCCGACGGCCCCGGCCGCCCGCAGCCGGGCCAGCCCGTCGGGCCGCCCGGTGACGTCCCCGACCACCATGTCGTACGGCGCGCGGTGATCATCCGCGATCCCCGCGGGCGAGCCCCCCGGCGGCAGGTAGAGCAGCCGCTCACCCTCGGCCGAGGTCACCTCGTACCCGGTCCCGGGGGAGTCCATCGACACCGCCCGCACCCGGTGCCCGCTGATCAGCGTCAACTCCCGTCCGTCCGGCACCCGCCCCGCCGTCGGCAGCCCGGCGGGCACCTCGACGGCGGGCCCGTCGTGCGGATGCGTCAGCAGCACCTGCCGCACCCCCACCAGGGAATGTCCCGACCGGGCCGCCGCGAGCGCGGCCCCCGGGGTCAGATCGAGCAGCAGCGCCCCGTCCACGAGCAGCGCGGTCGCGGCCCGCGCGCGGGTCCCGCGGGATTGCGCGCACACGGCGCAGGGGCAGTCGGGGCGGGGGAGCCCGAGGGGGGCACCGGTGCCGAGCAGAGTCAGTTCCACCCTCAGATCCTCCCGCGCCCCCGCGAGGCGTGCGCGCCCGGCTACGCTGCGGGGGCAGGAAACCGATCATCCGGAGGCTGACATGGCATGGACGTGGCGGTTCGAGAAGTCCGACGGCACGGAGGTCGAGCCGGTGGTGACCCCCGAGGAGTTCACCACCCAGGGCGACGCGGAGAGCTGGATCGGCGAACACTGGCGTGACCTCCTGACCGGAGGCGCGGACCAGGTGACCCTCTCGGAGGACGGCACGAAGATCTACGGCCCGATGCCGTTGAACGCGGAGGGCTGAGGCGGTCGCGGGCCCGGCCGGGGCGGCGCCTTGCAGCGGACGCCTGCCCCGCCGGGCGGTGCCCCCGCTGTGGGCGCCTGTCCCACCGGGCCGGTGCCCGCCCGTAGTGGGCGCCCGCTCCGCCGGGGCGGTGCCCCCGTTGTGGGCGCCCGCTCCGCCGGGGCGGCGCCCGCCCTTCGCCGCGCCGTCGTGGGCGGTCGTCCCGCTGGGGCGGCGCCCACCCGCGCGCCTACCCCGTTGCGGTGGCCGTTTCGCCCGGGGCGGTGCCCCCGCCCCCGCCGTTGTGGGCAGTCGTTCCGCAGGGCGATGGGGGTCCCCCCTGCTCGAGCGGAGCCGAGAGCTTGGGGGAGGGTGGGCACAACGGACGGCGCCCCTTGCCGGGCCTGGGCTCCCGCGCCCTGACCCGCACCGGGACCGCGCCCGCCTCGTGGTGCGGGTCAAGGCGCGGAAGGCGGAGGCGCCGCCGTGGGCGCCGTCCCGTGTGCCCACCCGTCCCGCCCTGCGGGACGCCTGCCCACACGGGGGGGGGCACCGCCCAGCACGGGCGCGGGGCGCGGGCCCAGGCGGGGGGCGGGTCCCCAAGGGCGGCGGGCGCGGACCCCACGCGGGCGTGGCGCGGACCCCACGCGGGCGGGGCGCGGGTCCCACGCGGGCGGGGCGCGGGTCCCACGCGGGTGCGGCCCCGCACGGGCGAGGGCGCGGGCCACGCGCGGGCTACAGCTCGCCCAGGGTGACCTTCGTCCTGCGTGTCTCCGTCCCCCGGACATACACCACCGTCACCCCCGCCCCCGGCTTCAACGCCGCCAGCGCCTCCGAGAGTGACGTGATCGTCGTGATCTCCGCGTCACCGAGCCGCGTGATCACGTCACCCGGCCTCAGGCCCGCCTTCCCGGCCGCCCCGTCCGCCGGCGCCTCGACCACCGCCACCCCCGCCGGCT
Organism: Streptomyces sp. NPDC034084; assembly: GCF_055575535.1. NCBI lineage: Bacteria > Bacillati > Actinomycetota > Actinomycetes > Kitasatosporales > Streptomycetaceae > Streptomyces > Streptomyces sp. NPDC034084. The sequence continues at coordinate 405,318 of NZ_JBVISK010000001.1, read as the reverse complement.
CGTAGTCGTCGTTCAGGACCGTACGGCCGGTGATGTTCAGGGCCGCCCGCCCGGAATCCGTCACCTTGCCGTTCTTGACGATCTGGTCCGCCACCGTCCGCACCATCGACGCGGGGATGGCGAAACCGATGCCGGGCGCCGAGCCCCCGCCCAGCTCGGGGTCGGTCGCCGCGAGCGTCGGGATGCCGATGACCTCGCTGTCGAGGTTCACGAGCGCGCCCCCGCTGTTCCCGGGGTTGATCGCCGCCGACGTCTGGACCATGTTCGCGATGGTCGCGCCCGTGCCGCCCCCGGTCCGCCCCTCGCTGACCGTCCGCCCGGTCGCCGAGACGATGCCCTGGGTCACGCTGCCGGACAGGCCCAGCGGGGATCCCATCGCGAGCACGATCTGCCCCATGTCGACGGCGGCGGAGTCGCCGAACTTCGCCGCCTTCAGCCCTTGCGGCACACTGTCCAGTTTGAGCACCGCGAGGTCCTGCTCGGGGTACGAGGAGACGAGCCGCGCCGTCACGGGCTGCCCGCCGGTGGCCGCCGTGACCGTGAAGGTCCTCTCCCGGCCGACCACGTGCGCGTTGGTGACGATGTGCCCCTTGCCGTCGTAGACGACCCCGGAGCCGAGGCTGTCGGCCGCGTCGATCTGCACGACCGACGGCAGGACGTTCTTGATGACGGCCCGGTAGTCGTCCTGGAGCTCGTGCGGCGCGAGCGCCGCCGCCTGCGTGGAGCGCTCCGGGGCGGACGCGTCCCCGTCGGAGGGGGAGGAGCAGGCGCCGGCAAGGGCGATGCCGCAGGCCCCGGTGGTGAGGGAGAGAAGGAGACGACGGGCACGGGCAGGGGAGACGTCCATGCCCGGAGTATCCGATTCCGCCTCGTCCGGGGCCCGGCGAGCGCACCCGATCAGGGGTGCCGGGCCCCGTACCGGAGAAGCCCGGCTAGCCCCGTACCCCGCAGAGGTGCAGCAGCGCCGCGATCCGCCGGTACGGCTCCGTGCGACCCGCCCGGTCCTCGGCGGCGAGCAGCCGGTCCAGTTCCTCGGCGGCCGGCAGGCCCGCGTCGGCGGGGACGTCGTCCGTGAAGACCCGCACCCCGTACCAGGCGTGCAACGGCGCCGCGATGCCCGCGAGCGTCGAGGTGAGCGCGTCCAGCCGGTCGGCCCGCACCTTCACACCGTTGTCGTCCGTGTAGACGTCCGAGTCGAAGGCCGCGAGCGCCCCCGACCAGTCCCCGGCGAGCCCCGGCCGCATGGACAGGGCTTCCGCGTTCCGTACCACCAGGGACAGCAGGCCGCCGGGGGCCAGCATCCGGGCGAGGCCCGCGAGCAGCGCGTCGGGCTCGTCCGCGTACATGAGCACGCCGTGGCACAGGACCACGTCGAAGCTGCCGGGCAGGAAATGGACGCCGGTCTCGCGCCCGTCGCCCTCGACCAGCCGGACCCGCTCGCGGATCCCGGCCGGTTCCGTCGCCAGCGACTCACGGGCCGCCTTGAGGAGCTCAGGATCGGCCTCCAGGCCGGTCACGGTGTGTCCGGCGCGGGCGAGGCGCAGGGCCTGGGTGCCCTGTCCCATGCCCGCGTCGAGGATCCGCAGCCGCTGTCCGACCGGGTAGCGGCTGGTTATCTGCTCGTCGAGCTGACGGGCGACGATCTCCTGCCGGATGGTGTCGCGTAGCCCCCCGTGAGCGGAGGGCCAGTGGGCGACGACGGGCAGCACGGGTCCGCCCGACTCCGATACGGCCTCGTCGAACGCGCGCCCTTCGAGCTCCGAGCTGTCGGCGCTCAGGGCCGCTCCCCGCGCTTGACCTGCGGCTTCGGCAGACGCAGTCGGCGCATCTGCAGGGTGCGCATCAGGCCGTAGGCGATGGCACCGCGCTTCGGCTCGTTCGGGAATCGCTCGTTCAGCTGCTTCCGCAGGCGGATCCAGATACCGATCGAGTCGAGGACGATCAGGATGATCACGCCCAGCCAGAGCAGCAGGGAGATGTTCTGCAGCCCCCGGTTGGCGTTGCCGAACAGCGACAGCACGAGGATCACCACGGCCATCGGCAGGAAGAACTCGGCGATCGCGAACCGCGAGTCGACGAAGTCACGCACGAAGCGGCGGACCGGACCCTTGTCGCGGACGGGCAGATAACGCTCGTCGCCGTTGGCCAGCGCCTCGCGCTGCCGGGCCAGGTCCGAGCGGCGTGCCTCGCGCTGGCGCTTGGCGGCCTCCTTGCGGTCGGTCGGCACCGTCACGGCGCGCCGGCGCTGGGTCTGCGCCTCGCTCCGCTTCGGAGTCGGGCGGCCCTTGGGGGCCTGGGGGTCGCGGGGCTGCTTGGTGGAGAGGTCCGCCGTCACCTTGTCGGTGGGGGCCTTCTCGTCCTTCGAACGGCTACGGAACACAAAACCCAAGGGTACGGGGTGGTGGGCATGAACCCGATGCCGGGCGGGAACGATCCGCTAACGGACTGCGTCTTGAGGCGTACGTACGCAGGACGGCCGCGGTTTCCCCGAGATCCATCTACTCCCTGCGCGGGAGGGAACACCGCACGCAGTCGTCCTTGGGGAGGAGCGCATCCCGCTCCGAACAGTGCGGTAATGGAGACAGGGCCCGTACTGTGGATCCTGTTGAAGAGCTGGAGCCGAAGTCCGTCAGAAGGGGGCGCGCGAAGCCCATGAGCGGTGTCATGAAGCGTATGGGGATGATCTTCCGCGCGAAGGCGAACAAGGCCCTTGACCGGGCCGAGGATCCGCGCGAGACGCTCGATTACTCCTACCAGAAGCAGCTGGAGCTGCTGCAGAAGGTGCGGCGCGGCGTCGCCGACGTCGCCACCTCCCGCAAGCGGCTCGAACTCCAGCTGAACCAGCTGCAGGGCCAGTCCGCCAAGCTGGAGGACCAGGGCCGCAAGGCGCTGGCGCTCGGCCGCGAGGACCTGGCGCGCGAGGCGCTGTCCCGGCGGGCCGCGCTCCAGCAGCAGGTCAGTGACCTGGAGGTGCAGCACCAGACGCTGCAGGGCGAGGAGGAGAAGCTCACCCTCGCCGCCCAGCGGCTCCAGGCCAAGGTGGACGCCTTCCGCACCAAGAAGGAGACCATCAAGGCCACGTACACGGCGGCCCAGGCACAGACCCGGATCGCCGAGTCCTTCTCCGGCATCTCGGAGGAGATGAGCGACGTCGGCCTGGCGATCCAGCGGGCCGAGGACAAGACCGCCCAGCTCCAGGCGCGCGCCGGCGCGATCGACGAGCTGCTCGCCTCGGGCGCCCTGGACGACCAGTCCGGGCTCGCGAAGGACGACATCCAGGCGGAGCTGGACCGGCTCTCCGGCGGCACGGACGTCGAGCTGGAGCTCCAGCGGATGAAGGCCGAACTGGCCGGCGGCCCCTCGGCGCAGCAGCAGGCCATCGAGGGCGGTGGCGCGGCGGCGCCGCAGGACCGCGCTCAGCAGTCCCACCCGCGCTTCGAGAAGTAGGCGACAGACAGGACGCGTCATGATCGTACGGATCATGGGGGAGGGCCAGTGGAAGCTGGCCGACAGCCACTTCGTCGAGCTGAACAGGCTGGACGACGAGCTGCTCGCGGAGCTGGAGTCGGGGGACGAGGACGGGTTCCGGCGCACGCTCGGCGCCCTCCTCGACGCCGTCAGGCGCCTGGGCGAGCCGCTGGCGGACGCCACGCTCGAACCCTCGGAGCTGATCCTGCCGGCGTCGGGGGCGAGCCTTGACGAGGTCCGCGCCATGCTCTCCGACGACGGCCTCATCCCCGGCTGACCCCCGCCGCCCGCGCGGCCCGCACCCGCCGTGGCGGCCGCGCCCGCACCCGCCAGGGCCACCGCCCGTGGACCGCTGGGCCTGGGCCGGCGCCCCGTGTCGGCCCGCGCCCGCAGACCGGTGGCCCGCCCGCGCCCGTGCCGGGCTGCGCCTGCCAGGGCGTCGCCCCCGGCCCCCGCGCGTGCGGCACGTGCCCGCGAGGTGCCCCGTCCACCCCCGTGTGGGCAGGCGTCCCGCAGCGCGGGACGGGTGGGCACACGGGACGGCGCCCCTTGCCGGGCCCAGGCTTCCGGACCTGGACCCGCACCCGGCGTGCGGCGCGCCGCTGTGGGTTGTGCCCACCCTCCCCCGAGCTCTCGGCTTCGCTCGAGCAGGGGACCCCCATCCCCGTGCGGAACGCCTGCCCACACCCCGGTCCGGCGATCGAGGGCGCACGCCAGCACCGGGCGGAGCCGCACAACCCGGCCCGGCGAAGGCCCACCCCGCCACCGGACGCAGCCCCACGACCGGGCCCGGCCGAGGGCGCACCCCCCACCGGCCCGAGGACCACCGGGCCCTGCCGCGCCCCCCGCGACGGCACGTACCGTTGTCCCTCGTGACCCCCACCGGCGCCGCCCCCGGCACCCCCACCGGCCCCGCCCCCGGCACCCCCTACTCCCGCCTGCGCCACTGGTTCCGCGCCCACCCCCTCGCCTTCGACGCGACGATCGCCGCCGGCGCGCTCGTCTGCATGGTCGCCGGGTCGTTCACCGACCCGCACGGCAGCCCCGACGGGCCGACCTTCGGGGACCACGTGCCCGACGTGTGGAGCGTGTTGATCATGATCGCGGGGGCCGTCGCCCTCGTGCCGCGCCGCCGCCACCCCTTCGCCGTGCTCGCGTTCACCGTGACGATCAGCCTCGTCGAACTGATCGACGACGACCGCCCCGCCCCGATCGCGATGGCCGCCGTCGTCGCGCTCTACACGGTCGCCTCCCGCACCGACCGCCCCACCACCTGGCGCGTCGGCCTCGCCACGATGGCGGTGCTCACCGCCGCGGCCATGGCCTTCGGGCCGACCCCCTGGTACGCGCAGGAGAACCTGGGCGTCTTCGCCTGGACCGGGATGGCGGCGGCCGCCGGGGACGCCGTCCGCAGCCGCCGGGCCTTCGTCGACGCCATCCGGGAGCGGGCCGAGCGCGCCGAGCGGACCCGGGAGGAGGAGGCCGGGCGGCGGGTCGCCGAGGAGCGGCTGCGGATCGCCCGCGACCTCCACGACGTCGTCGCCCACCACATCGCCCTCGTGAACGTGCAGGCCGGGGTCGCCGCCCACGTCATGGACAAGCGCCCCGACCAGGCCAAGGAGGCCCTCGCGCACGTCCGCGAGGCCAGCCGCTCCGCCCTGGACGAGCTGCGCGCCACCGTCGGCCTGCTGCGCCAGTCGGGCGACCCCGAGGCCCCCACCGAGCCGGCCCCGGGCCTCGCCGTCCTGGACGGGCTGCTCGACAGCTTCCGCAAGGCCGGGCTCCCCGTCGCCCTGGCCCGCCCCGACGAGGGCCTGACGCTTCCCGCGACCGTCGACCTCGCCGCGTACCGGATCGTGCAGGAGGCGCTGACCAACGTCCGCAAGCACGCGGGACCGGACGCGAAGGCCGAGGTGAGCGTCGTCCGGGTGGGCCGTACGGTCGAGATCACCGTCCTCGACGACGGCACCCCGCAGATCCCCCCGCCCGACGCGTCCGGCGGCCACGGACTGCTCGGCATGCGCGAGCGGGTCGGCGCGCTCGGCGGAACCCTCACCGCCGCCCCCCGCTACGGTGGCGGCTTCCGCGTACAGGCGATACTGCCGGTGACGTCCCGCACGGGGAGGGACGGGGAGGGCACCACATGACGATCCGGGTACTGCTCGCCGACGACCAGGCCCTGCTCCGCAGTGCCTTCAAGGTCCTGGTGGACTCCGAACCCGACATGGAGGTCGTCGGGGAGGCGCCGGACGGCGAGGGCGCGGTCGCGCTCGCCCGCTCCACGCGGCCCGACGTCGTCCTCATGGACATCCGCATGCCGGGCACCGACGGTCTCGCCGCCACCCGGATGATCACGGCCGATCCCGAACTCGCCGACGTACGGATCGTCATGCTGACGACCTTCGAGGTCGACGAGTACGTCGTGCAGTCGCTGCGCGCCGGCGCCTCCGGTTTCCTCGGCAAGGGGGCCGAACCGGAGGAGCTCCTCGGCGCGATCCGGATCGCCCACGCCGGGGAGGCGCTGCTCTCCCCGGCCGCCACCAAAGGGCTGATCGCCACCTTCCTCGCCCAGGGCCCCGGCGCGGACCCGGCGGGCTCGGCAGGCGGCGCCCGCACCGAGCGGCTCACCGCGCTCACCGCCCGGGAACGCGAGGTGCTCGTCCTCGTCGCGGGCGGCCTGTCCAACGACGAGATCGCCGAACGGCTCGACGTCAGCCCGCTCACCGTGAAGACGCACGTCAACCGGACCATGGCCAAGCTCGGCGCCCGCGACCGGGCCCAGCTGGTGGTCACGGCGTACGAGTCCGGTCTCGTACGCCCCCGGGTGGAGTGAGCGCGTACTCCAGACGCGGTATGCGCGGGATAAGGATCTGGACCCGGGGGCCGAGGACTTCCGGCCCCGGATGGCGGATCGTATGGACGGGGGCACCTCCGGCGGACCCAGCGGGTCCCGGCCGGGGACTCGGCTGCTCCCGCCTGTCGACGAGTACGCCACAGAAGAGAGACCCCATGTCCTGGCTGTCCAGATTCAGCCTCGCGCAACGGGCCCTGATCGGGCTGATGTCCATCATCGCGATCGTGTTCGGGGCGATCGCGATCCCGCAGCTGAAGCAGCAGCTGCTGCCCTCGATCGAGCTCCCCATGGTCTCGGTCCTCGCCCCGTACCAGGGCGCCTCTCCCGATGTGGTCGAGAAGCAGGTCGTCGAGCCGCTGGAGGACAACCTCAAGGCCGTCGACGGCCTCAAGTCGGTCACCTCCACGGCCTCCGAGGGCATGGCAGTCGTCATGGCCTCGTTCGACTACGGCGACGAGTCGACGAAGCAGCTCGTCGCGGACGTCCAGCAGGCCGTGAACCGCGCCCGCGCCCAACTGCCCGACACGGTCGACCCGCAGGTGATCGCCGGTTCGACGGACGACATGCCGACCGTCGTCCTCGCCGCCGCGTCGGACAAGGACCCGCAGGCGCTGGCCGACCAGCTGCAGCGGACCGTCGTGCCCGCCCTCGAGGACATCGCGGGCGTCGGCCAGGTCTCCGTCAGCGGCGTCCAGGACCTCCAGGTCTCCGTCACCCCGGACCAGCGCAAGCTCGCCGCGGCCGGCCTCAGCACCATGAAGCTCGCCGAGGCCCTGCGCTCCGGTGGCGCCACGATGCCGGCCGGCGCCTTCTCGGAGGCCGGCAAGAACCGCACGATCCAGGTCGGTGGCGGCTACACCTCCCTGCGGCAGATCGAGGACCTGCGCATCCCGGCGGCCGTCCCCGGCAAGGGCAAGGCGGTCCGCCTCGGCGATGTCGCCACCGTGAGGCAGGAGGAGTCGCCGCGCACCTCCCTCACCCGTACGAACGGCAAGCCCAGCCTCGCCGTCTTCGCCACCATGGACAAGGACGGCAGCGCCGTCGCGATCTCCGACGCCGTCGAGGAGAAGCTGCCCGAGCTGCGCCGCGACCTCGGCGCCGGCGCCGAGCTGACCGTGGTCTCCGACCAGGGCCCGGCCGTCGCCAAGGCCGTCTCGGGCCTGACCACGGAGGGCGCGCTCGGCCTCGTCATGGCCGTCCTGGTGATCCTGGTCTTCCTCGCGTCGCTCCGCTCGACCCTGGTGACCGCGGTCTCCATCCCGCTCTCGGTCGTCCTCGCCCTCATCGTGCTGTGGACCCGTGACCTCTCGCTCAACATGCTGACGCTCGGCGCGCTCACCATCGCCATCGGCCGGGTCGTCGACGACTCGATCGTGGTCCTGGAGAACATCAAGCGGCACCTGGGCTACGGCGAGGAGCGCCAGACCGCGATCCTCACCGCGGTCCGCGAGGTGGCGGGCGCCGTCACCTCCTCGACGCTCACGACCGTCGCCGTGTTCCTGCCGATCGGTCTGGTCGGCGGCATCGTCGGCGAGATGTTCGGCTCCTTCTCGCTGACGGTGACGGCGGCCCTGCTCGCCTCGCTGCTGGTCTCCCTGACCGTGGTCCCCGTCCTGTCGTACTGGTTCCTGCGCGCCCCCAAGGGCACCTCGCAGGACCCGGACGAGGCCCGCCGCCTCGCGGAGGAGAAGGAGGAGAAGAGCCGTCTGCAGCGTCTGTACGTACCGGTCCTCCGGTTCGCGACCCGGCGCCGGTTCACCAGCCTCGGCATCGCCCTCGTCGTCCTGGCCGGCACCGTCGGCATGGGCGGGCTCCTGAAGACGAACTTCTTCGACCCGGGCGACCAGGAGGTCCTCAGCATCCAGCAGGAGCTGGCGCCCGGCACCAGCCTGGACGCCTCCGACAAGGCCGCGAAGAAGATCGAGAAAGTCCTCGCGGAGACCGAGGGCGTCAAGGACTACCAGGTCACCGTCGGCTCCTCCGGCTTCATGGCCGCCTTCGGCGGCGGCACCGGCTCCCACCAGGCCTCGTACAAGGTGAGCCTGGACGACTCCGCCTCGTACGAGAAGACCCGCGACGCCATCGAGAAGGGCCTCGGCGCACTCGACGGGGTCGGCGACACCACCATCGCCGCGGGCGACGGCTTCGGCTCCCAGGACCTGAGCGTGGTCGTCAAGGCCGCCGACGCCGAGGTCCTCGAGAAGGCCTCCGAGCAGGTCCGGACCGCCGTCGCCGGGCTCAAGGACGTCACCGACGTCCAGAGCGACCTCTCGCAGTCCGTCCCGCGGATCTCCGTGAAGGCGAAGGCCAAGGCCGCCGACGCCGGCTTCGACACCACCTCGCTCGGCGCGGTCGTCGCCCAGGCCGTCCGGGGCACCCCGGCCGCCAAGGCGATCCTCGACGACAGCGAGCGGGACGTCCTGATCACCTCGGCCCACCCGGCCACCACCCTGGCGGAGCTCAGGGCGCTGCCGCTCGGCCCGGTGAAGCTGGGCGACATCGCCACCGTCGAGCTGGTCCCGGGGCCGGTCTCGATGACCCGGATCGACGGCGCGCGCGCCGCGACGATCACGGCGAAGCCCGTCGGTGACAACACCGGTGCGGTGGGCGCCGCCCTCCAGTCGAAGCTCAAGGGCCTCGACCTGCCGGAGGGCGCCACCGCCACGGTCGGCGGCGTCACGGCGGACCAGTCCGACGCCTTCCTCAACCTGTTCCTGGCGATGCTCGCGGCCGTCGCGATCGTCTTCATGCTCCTGGTGGCGACCTTCCGGTCGCTGATCCAGCCGCTGATCCTGCTGGTCTCGATCCCGTTCGCGGCGACCGGCGCGATCGGTCTGCTCGTGATCACCGGCACGGCGATGGGCGTCCCGGCGATGATCGGCATGCTGATGCTCATCGGCATCGTCGTCACCAACGCGATCGTCCTGATCGACCTGATCAACCAGTACCGGGCACAGGGCCTGGGCGTGGTCGAAGCGGTGGTCGAGGGCGGCCGGCACCGGCTCCGCCCCATCCTGATGACCGCCCTGGCGACGATCTTCGCGCTGCTGCCGATGGCCCTCGGCATCACCGGCGAGGGCGGCTTCATCGCCCAGCCGCTGGCCGTGGTGGTGATCGGCGGTCTGATCACCTCGACGCTGCTGACCCTGCTCCTCGTCCCGACGCTGTACGCGATGGTGGAGCTCCGCAAGGAGCGCCGCGCGCGGAAGAAGGCGGCGAAGAAGGCGGCGAAGGCCGGCGGCCGGGCGGAGGTCCCGTCGCAGGCCAAGGAGCCGACCACGGTCTGATCCGTACGGCATGCGGAAGGGGCGCCCCATGAGCTCATGGGGCGCCCCTTCCGGCGTACGAACGGGAGAACCGTTACGGCAGCGCCAGCATCCGCTCCAGGGCGAGCTTGGCGAAGCTCTCGGTCTCCTTGTCGACCTGGATCTGGTTGACGAGGTTGCCCTCGGCCAGGGACTCCAGGGTCCACACGAGGTGGGGGAGGTCGATGCGGTTCATCGTCGAGCAGAAGCAGACCGTCTTGTCGAGGAAGACGATCTCCTTGCCCTGGTCGGCGAATCGGTTCGCCAGCCGCCGGACGAGGTTCAGCTCCGTGCCGATGGCCCACTTGGAACCGGCCGGGGCCGCCTCCAGGGTGTTGATGATGTACTCCGTCGAGCCCGCGTAGTCCGCGGCGGCGACGACCTCGTGCCGGCACTCGGGGTGGACGAGCACGTTCACGCCCGGGATGCGCTCGCGCACGTCGTTCACCGAGTCGAGCGAGAAGCGGCCGTGCACGGAGCAGTGGCCCCGCCAGAGGATCATCTTGGCGGCGCGCAGCTCCTCGACGGTGAGACCGCCGTTGGGCTTGTGCGGGTTGTAGAGCACGCAGTCGTCCAGGGACATGCCCATGTCGCGGACGGCCGTGTTCCGGCCCAGGTGCTGGTCCGGCAGGAACAGCACCTTCTCACCCTGCTCGAAGGCCCAGTTCAGGGCCCGCTCGGCGTTGGACGAGGTGCAGATCGTGCCCCCGTGCTTGCCGGTGAAGGCCTTGATGTCGGCCGAGGAGTTCATGTACGAGACGGGCACGACCTGCTCGGCGATGCCGGCCTCGGTCAGCACGTCCCAGCACTCGGCGACCTGCTCGGCGGTGGCCATGTCGGCCATCGAGCAGCCGGCCGCGAGGTCGGGCAGGACGACCTTCTGGTCGTCGCCGGTGAGGATGTCGGCGGACTCCGCCATGAAGTGCACACCGCAGAAGACGATGTACTCGGCCTCCGGCTTGGCGGCGGCGTCGCGCGCGAGCTTGAAGGAGTCACCGGTCACGTCGGCGAACTGGATCACCTCGTCGCGCTGGTAGTGGTGGCCGAGCACGAAGACCTTGTCCCCGAGCTTCTCCTTCGCGGCGCGGGCACGCTCCACGAGGTCCGGGTCGGAGGGCGACGGCAGATCGCCAGGACACTCCACGCCGCGCTCGCTCTTCGGGTCGGCCTCGCGACCGAGCAGCAGCAGGGCGAGTGGCGTCGGCTGGACGTCGAGGGGCTGGGCGGTGGTCACGACACGCACCCTTTCTTCGGAGAACCTTTTCGTCGAAATGACGCTATCTATCATAACCGCTTCACGTCACGTTGACGATGTCCATAGTGTCGATGTGACGAATTCGCCGTCCGCGCTCCTGGACAGGGTGTGCGAGCATGAAAGAGGGAAGACCCCACTCGGCCCGGAATGAATCCGGGGCACCGTCGGTTGCAACCGTCGGCAAGCAGTCTCCGTACACACCGGGAGAGAAGCAGATGTCCGTATCGGACGAGAAGACCACTGTCAGCGACGGCATCCTCCTGTCCGACGCCGCCGCGGCCAAGGTCAAGGCCCTCCTCGACCAGGAAGGCCGCGAGGACCTGGCTCTGCGCGTCGCCGTTCAGCCCGGTGGCTGCTCCGGCCTGCGTTACCAGCTGTTCTTCGACGAGCGCTCGCTCGACGGCGACGTCGTGAAGGACTTCGACGGCGTCAAGGTCGTCACCGACCGCATGAGCGCCCCGTACCTGGGCGGCGCGTCGATCGACTTCGTCGACACGATCGAGAAGCAGGGCTTCACCATCGACAACCCCAACGCCACGGGCTCCTGCGCCTGCGGCGACTCGTTCAGCTAAGTCTGTACGTAGGTGAGGGCGGCGGCTCCGGGACTGTTCCGGGGCCGCCGCCCTCACGCGTACCGTCCCCGCCTCAGCGGCGCGGCACGTCCTGACCGCTCGCCGCGTCCACCACGGGCCGGTCGCCCAGCGGGGCCTCCAGGGTCACCGGGAGCGTGATCTCCTTGGCGATCATGATGCAGGCCCGGCCCGGGTCGGACTTCTCGTCGATCCGCACGGTCACCTTCTCCGGGGTCTCCACGGCCTTGGCGGTGTACGTGCTGCACGCCCCGCCCCAGAAGGTGACCGTCAGCTTCCGGCCGTCCTCGGCCGACCGGTACGACTCGATCTGGCGCGCCGGCGCCGTGCCCGCGTCCGGAGGCGAGGGCTTCGCCGGGGGAGCCAGGTACTCGGGGGCCACCGCCGTCTCGACCACCGTGTACGGAGCCGCGTCCACCGGGTCCGCCGTGAACAGCCAGGCGGGTACGAGCAGCCGCTCACCGGCCACGTCCTGGGCGGCCAGGCCGAACACCGCGCCCGTCACCGGGACCTCGGCCGACGCAGCCGCGTCCGCGGTGGACCGGCAGGGCGCCGCCGGCTCGTCCTTGCCGTTCCCGTCGACTCCCGCTTTGGCCGGCGGGTCGGTCGCGCAGCCGCCGATGCCGACCGGGCCCGTGCCCTTCGCGCCCTCGTTCAGCTCCGCGAGCGCCTTCTCCGCCCCGACCACCGGGTACGTGTCGCCCTTCACCGTGTTCTTGAGCATCCCGCTCCCGCCGACCGCCCGGCCGTCCGGACCGATGTGCAGCCCCGTGGACCAGCCGTAGGTCGGCAGCCCGCCCACCACCGGATCGGCGTTGACCACCCGCACCGAACCGTCCATCACCTGGGTGGCGGTCACCTTGGCGTCGTCCTGGCCGAGCGCCTTCAGGACGGGGGCGGCCGCCGCCTTCGCCGCGGCCTCGCTCAGCGGCGTACGGCCCCCCGTCGGGGGCTTCGCCTCGCCCGGCGGCGGGCACGCCGACCCCTTGAGGCAGCTGTCTCCGACCGGGCCGCCGTCGTACCAGGAGTACGTCCAGTTCCCGGGCGCCTTCCGGGCCACGTCCAGGCGCGGCCCGCGGCCGTCCTTCTCGGGCCCGATCGTCCAGACCTCGCCGACCAGCGCGGGCCTGCCCTCGATCCCGAGCGCTTCGGCCAGCCTGGTCACCTCCGTCGAGGTGACCAGGCCCTCGGGCCGGTGGACCGCGGCCGAGGAGGGCCCTTGGGGGAGTGGGCCCTTGGCTTTGTAGACCGTCCCGCCCGGGTCCGGTTCACCGGGCGCGATCCCGTTGCCGCCTCCCGTACCGCCGCTGCCGTCTTCCAGGCGCAGGGGCGGAGGCGTCCCGGCCGCGTCGGCGGCCTTGCCGGCCACCGTCGCGGGCGTGGCGTCACCGGACGCCGTGGCGGCCAGATACACGCCACCGCCTCCGGCGAGCACCACACCCGCCGCCACCGCGGCCGCCAGGACGTTCCGTCGCTTCCGTACGTTCTCCGTACCGCTCACCGTCAACGCTCCCTCGTCTCGACCGGACGCCGATGGGACGGAGCGGACGCGCGGACGGTTCCGTCCGTCAGCCGCCGTACTCGGCCGTGGCGTCGATCAGCCGGGCCGAGGCCGCCGGGACGACGACCCCGTGGATCGACGCGGGGGAGACCGGCAGGGGGTCCGGGCCGGCCGGAGTCACCCAGTGAGGGGCCATCCGGGCGCCGTCCCCGCGCAGCTGGGCGAGGCTCAACTCGGACTCGTGTCGCTCGCGAGGAGCGGGATACGTGGTCATGGGCGCACCGTATGCACCGCACGGCTCCGGGGAAAAGACCTACTCTGGGGTAGTTTCCACTGGTCGGCAGGACACCCCCCACCCGGTAGCGTGAACTGTCGCCCGCCCGTCTCCCACCACCACCCTTCGTTCGAGCGCCTCGCGCGCCCCCACCGCATTCCGCAGGAGCACCCCGCCGTGCGTATCGCAGTCACCGGCTCCATCGCCACCGACCACCTCATGACCTTCCCCGGCCGGTTCGCCGACCAGCTGGTGGCCGACCAGCTCCACACGGTGTCCCTCTCCTTCCTCGTCGACAACCTCGACGTGCGCCGGGGAGGCGTGGCCGCCAACATCTGCTTCGGCATGGGACAGCTCGGCAGCCGTCCCGTCCTGGTCGGCGCGGCCGGCTTCGACTTCGACGAGTACCGCGCCTGGCTCGACCGGCACGGCGTCGACACCGACTCGGTGCGCATCTCGGAGGTCCTGCACACCGCCCGCTTCGTCTGCACCACGGACAAGGACCACAACCAGATCGGCTCGTTCTACACGGGTGCGATGAGCGAGGCCCGGCTGATCGAGCTCAAGGCCGTCGCCGACCGTGTGGGCGGCCTCGACCTGGTCCTCATCGGCGCCGACGACCCCGAGGCGATGCTCCGCCACACGGAGGAGTGCCGGAGCCGGTCCATCCCCTTCGCCGCCGACTTCTCGCAGCAGATCGCGCGCATGGACGGCGAGGAGATCCGTACGCTCCTCGACGGCGCGACCTACCTCTTCTCGAACGAGTACGAGAAGGGCCTCATCGAGTCCAAGACCGGCTGGACCGAGGCGGAGATCCTCTCCCGCGTCGGCCACCGCGTCACGACGCTCGGCTCGCGCGGCGTCCGCATCGAGCGGGTCGGCGACACGCCCATCGAGGTCGGCTGCCCCGAGGAGACGGCCAAGGTCGACCCGACCGGCGTCGGCGACGCCTTCCGCGCGGGGTTCCTCACGGGCCTGTCCTGGGGCGTCGGGCTGGAGCGGGCCGCACAGGTCGGGTGCATGCTGGCGACGCTGGTGATCGAGACGCTGGGGACGCAGGAGTACACGCTGCGGCGGGCGAACTTCATGGAGCGCTTCACGAAGGCGTACGGCGACGAGGCCGCCACGGAGGTCCAGTCCCACCTCCGCTGAGCCCCTCCCCGCGGGGCCTCCGTCGTGGGCCTGCGCCCCGCCGTCGTGGGCGGTCGTCCCGCTGGGGCGCTGCCCGCCCGCCCGGGACGGTGCCCACCCCCGTTGTGGGCAGGCGTTCCGCAGGGGCGGAACGGGTGGGCACAACGGAACGATGCCCCTTGCCGGGCCCAGGCTCCCGCGCCCCCTGCCCCGCACCGCAGCGGCGGCGCACCGGGGGTGCGGGTCCGGGCGTGGAAGGCGGAGGCGCCGCCCTGGGCGCCGTCCCGTGTGCCCACCCGTCCCGCCCTGCGGGACGATTGCCCACACGGGCGGGTGGGCGCCGCCCAGCACAGGCACGGGCCTCACCCGCGCGCGACGCGGCCCCACACGAGGGGGCGCGGGCGCTACCAGGGGCGGGGGCGTCGCCCCGCACGGCGGGCGGGATACGGGGTGTGGCCTACGACACCCGGCGCACCACGTACGCCGTGCCGCCTCCCGCCGACCGCTCCGCCCCCACGTACTCCTGCCCCCGCATCTCGCACCACGCCGGGATGTCCAGGCGCGCCGCCTCGTCGTCCGACAGGACCGTCACCGTGCCGCCCACCGGGACGGAGTCGAAGACCTTCGCCAGTTCGATGACCGGGATCGGGCAGCGCTTGCCCAGGGAGTCCACGACGAGGGAGCCCGAGGGCGCCGGGGCGGACGGTACGGCTCCGGGGGCCCCGAGCCGCTCACGTACCCCCGCCACCACCCCCGGCAGCAGGGCGAGGAAGCGGTCCACGTCCTCCTCCGAGGTGCCCGTGGGCAGGGACACCCGGACGTTCCCCTCGCTCAGGACCCCCATCGCCCGCAGCACATGGCTGGGCGTCAGCGTCGAACTCGTACACGACGAACCGGACGAAACGGAGAAACCCTCCCGGTCCAGCTCCGCCAGCAGCGTCTCGCCGTCGACGTACAGGCAGGAGAAGGTGACGAGGTGGGGGAGCCGGCGCACCGGGTCGCCCACCACCTCCACGTCCGGCACCAGCTCCGGCACCCGCGCCCGGATCCGGTCCACCAGGGCCCGCAGCCGGGCCCCTTCGGCGGCCGCCTCCGCGCGGACCGCCCGCAGCGAGGCCGCCGCCGCCACGATCGCCGGCAGGTTCTCGAAGCCCGGCGCCCGGCCCGACTCCCGCTCGTCGGCGGGGCCTTGCGGCGCGAACCGGACCCCCTTCCGTACGGCGAGCAGCCCGACCCCCGCCGAACCTCCCCACTTGTGCGCGCTCGCCGCGAGCAGCGACCAGCCGCCGTCCACCGGCCCCCAGGCGAGGGACTGGGCCGCGTCCACCAGGAGCGGCACCCCGGCATCCCGGCACGCCTCCGCCACCTCGGCCACCGGCTGCACCGTGCCCACCTCGTGGTTGGCCGACTGGAGGCACGCCAGGGCCGTGTCGGAGGCGAGGGCCGCCGCGAAGGCGTCCGCGTCCACCGCCCCCGAGCGGTCCACCGGCACCTCGGCCACCGTGCCGCCGGCCGCCGCGTGCGCCTCGCCCGCGTGCAGGACGGAGGAGTGTTCGACCGCGGAGACCACCAGCCCGTTCCCGACACGCCGACGCCCCGCGAGCGCTCCGTAGATTCCGGCGTGAACCGCGCGTGTCCCCGAAGGAGTGAACACCAGCTCGTCCGGGCGGCACCCCACGGCCTCCGCGGCGGCCTCCCGGGCGGCGTCGAGCAGCAGCCGGGCCCGCCGCCCCTCCCGGTACAGCCGGGCCGGGTCGGCCCAGCCCTCGTCCAGGGAGGCGAGCAGCGCCTGACGGGCGACGGGGTGCAGCGGAGCGGCGGACGCGGCGTCGAAGTACGGCATCCGCCCACGGTAGAGCCTGGGCCGGGGACGTTCTCCGCACGCCCGCGATGAGCCCTCGTCAGAAGCGGGTCCCGGCAGGCCGTCAGACGGCCGAACGGGCGTGCCGTACCCCCCTGCGGAACCCCGGAGTCCACCCCTTCGGGGACTCGGACGGCGCGTTGGGCACCCTCCCCGCGCGACCCCAAATAGCGTCCAGTAGGGTTTGGTCCGCATAAACATCCAAACCCCTGCCCGCGGCCGGGGCGGCGACCGACCAGCGAGACGGACGGCCGTGGCCGACCACTGCGGGCCGAGACTCTCGGGAAGGCGCTACGTGAGTCCCAACGGCTCCGACCGCTCGTCGCGGCGCCCGATGCGGCGGAAGCTGCCGCAGGTGCTGACTGCGGGCCTGATCCTGGCGACAGCCACGGGCTGCTCGTACAACTGGGAAGACTTCCCTCGCCTTGGCATGCCCACCCCCGTCACGGAAGAGGCGCCTCGGGTCCTCTCCCTGTGGCAGGGCTCCTGGGCCGCCGCGCTGGCCACGGGTATTTTGGTGTGGGGCCTGATCCTCTGGGCCACCATCTTCCACCGGCGCAGCCGGACCAAGGTCGAGGTACCTCCGCAGACCCGTTACAACATGCCCATCGAGGCGCTGTACACGGTCACCCCGCTCATCATCGTCTCGGTGCTCTTCTACTTCACCGCGCGTGACGAGTCCAAGCTCCTCGAGCTCACTCCGAAGCCCGCCCACACCATCAACGTGGTCGGCTACCAGTGGAGCTGGGGCTTCAACTACATCGAGAACGTGCCCGGGGTGACGGGCGACGCGAAGAAGGACAAGAACCTCGCGACGCTTCCGGACCGGTACAAGGTCCAGCTGCCGGACAACGCCGGCGGTGTCTACGACTACGGCATCCCGGGCACCCGGAACCCGCAGACCGGCAACCCGGGCCCGACCCTGTGGCTGCCCAAGGGTGAGAAGGTCCGGTTCGTCCTGACCTCCCGTGACGTCATCCACTCCTTCTGGGTGCTCCCCTTCCTCATGAAGCAGGACGTCATCCCGGGTCACCCGAACGCCTTCGAGGTCACTCCGACCCGTGAGGGCACGTTCCGTGGCAAGTGCGCCGAGCTCTGCGGCGTCGACCACTCCCGGATGCTCTTCAACGTCAAGGTGGTCTCTCCGGAGCGCTACCAGCAGCACCTGAAGGAGCTGGCCGAGAAGGGCCAGACCGGCTACATCCCGTCTGGCATCGAGCAGACGGACCCGGCCAGGAACGCGGAGAAGAAGCAACTGTGAGCATCCCCAACGAAACCCAGGGTGCCGCCGCAGCTGAGGACTCTTACGAGAACGAGCTGCCCGTACGGCGCAAGCAGCCCGGCAACGTGGTCATCAAGTGGCTGACCACCACTGACCACAAGACGATCGGGACGATGTACCTGGTCACGTCGTTCGCGTTCTTCTGCATCGGCGGTCTCATGGCGCTCTTCATGCGCGCCGAGCTGGCCCGTCCGGGTACGCAGATCATGTCGAACGAGCAGTTCAACCAGGCGTTCACGATGCACGGCACGATCATGCTGCTGATGTTCGCGACGCCGCTGTTCGCCGGATTCGCGAACTGGATCATGCCGCTGCAGATCGGCGCGCCCGACGTGGCGTTCCCGCGGCTGAACATGTTCGCGTACTGGCTGTACCTCTTCGGCTCGATCATCGCGGTGGCCGGCTTCCTCACCCCGCAGGGTGCGGCCGACTTCGGCTGGTTCGCCTACTCCCCGCTGTCGGACGCCGTCCGCTCGCCGGGTGTCGGCGCCGACATGTGGATCATGGGTCTGGCCTTCTCCGGCTTCGGCACGATCCTCGGTTCGGTCAACTTCATCACCACGATCATCTGCATGCGCGCCCCGGGCATGACGATGTTCCGCATGCCGATCTTCACCTGGAACGTGCTGCTGACCGGTGTCCTGGTCCTGCTCGCCTTCCCGGTCCTGGCGGCCGCGCTGTTCGCCCTGGAGGCGGACCGCAAGTTCGGTGCCCACGTCTTCGACGCGGCCAACGGCGGAGCACTGCTCTGGCAGCACCTCTTCTGGTTCTTCGGACACCCAGAGGTGTACATCATCGCCTTGCCCTTCTTCGGCATCATCTCCGAGGTCATCCCGGTCTTCAGCCGTAAGCCGATGTTCGGCTACATCGGTCTGGTGGCCGCGACCATCGCGATCGCCGGTCTGTCCGTGACCGTGTGGGCGCACCACATGTACGTCACCGGTGGCGTGCTCCTCCCGTTCTTCTCCTTCATGACGTTCCTCATCGCCGTACCGACCGGCGTGAAGTTCTTCAACTGGATCGGAACGATGTGGAAGGGCTCGCTGTCCTTCGAGACCCCGATGCTCTGGGCCGTCGGCTTCCTGATCACCTTCACCTTCGGTGGTCTGACCGGCGTCATCCTGGCCTCGCCCCCGATGGACTTCCACATCTCCGACTCGTACTTCGTGGTGGCGCACTTCCACTACGTCGTCTTCGGCACCGTGGTCTTCGCGATGTTCTCCGGCTTCCACTTCTGGTGGCCGAAGTTCACCGGCAAGATGCTCGACGAGCGCCTCGGCAAGATCACGTTCTGGACGCTGTTCATCGGCTTCCACGGCACGTTCCTGGTGCAGCACTGGCTCGGTGCCGAGGGCATGCCGCGTCGTTACGCGGACTACCTCGAAGCCGACGGCTTCACCGCCCTGAACACGATCTCGACGATCTCCTCGTTCCTGCTCGGTCTGTCGATCCTGCCGTTCCTCTACAACGTCTGGAAGACCGCCAAGTACGGCAAGAAGATCGAGGTCGACGACCCGTGGGGCTACGGCCGTTCGCTCGAGTGGGCGACGTCCTGCCCGCCGCCGCGGCACAACTTCCTCACCCTGCCGCGGATCCGTTCGGAATCCCCGGCGTTCGACCTGCACCACCCTGAGATCGCCGCTCTCGACCAGCTCGAGAACAAGCCGCACGAGGCCGCGGCCCTCACGGGCAGCAAGGAGGCCGGCAAGTGAAGATCCAGGGCAAGATGTTCATCTGGCTGAGCGTCTTCATCCTTGCCATGGCGATCCTGTACGGCGTCTGGTCCAAGGAGCCGGTCGGTACGACGGCGCTCTTCCTGGCCTTCGGTCTGTCCATCATGATCGGCTACTACCTGGCCTTCACGGCCAAGCGTGTCGACGCGATGGCGCAGGACGACAAGGAGGCCGACGTCGCGGACGAGGCCGGTGAGGTGGGCTTCTTCGCCCCCCACAGCTGGCAGCCGCTCTCGCTGGCCGTCGGTGGCGCGCTCGCCTTCCTCGGCGTCGCGATGGGCTGGTGGATCCTGTACTTCTCCGCCCCGCTGATCCTCGTCGGCCTGTTCGGCTGGGTCTTCGAGTTCTACCGCGGCGAGAACCAGAACCAGTAGAGGTACCCCGCTCCGCACCGGAGCACACCGAGGGGCCCGGACACTTCGTCACCGAAGTGCCCGGGCCCCTCTTTTGCAGCACTCGGCGCGCTGGGCGCGAGGATTGTCCTTAGCGTGAAGTCCATGAACGACACGCCGCGCATTCGGACTGTTCTGAGCTGCACTCTTCTGGTCGTCACCGTCACCGCGGGCGCCACCGCGTGCTCGGGCTCCGAGGGCCACCCGCTGTCGGAGAGGGCCTACGACGCGGCGGACCAGCTCGCGGTCAGCGCCCCCGCCGACGGCGCCAAGGCGGACCCCGAGAAGCCGCTGGAGATCACCTCCAAGGACGAGGACGGCCGGATCACCGACGTCACCGCCACCGATGCCTCGGGGCACCACCTCGCTGGCGAACTCACCGCGGACGGCCGACGCTGGCGCTCCACGGCCTCCCTGGCCGCCGGCGCCCGCTACACGGTCCGGGTGGCCACCGAGGACGAGGACGGCGCTCCAGGCGCCCGTACGTTCACTTTCGAGACGGCTCCGGCCAAACGGGCCCTCACCGCCACCTTCGGGCCGGAGGCGGGCACGTACGGCGTCGGACAGCCCATCACGGCGGAGCTCAGCCTCCCCGTCAAGGACCGCAAGGCCCGCGCCGTCGTGGAACGGGCCCTCAAGGTCCGCTCGACACCCGCCGTCGAGGGCGCCTGGTACTGGGTGGACGACAAGAAACTGCACTTCCGTCCGAAGGAGTACTGGCCCGCCGGGGCGCTCGTCACGGTCACCGGCCACCTGGACGGCCTCAAGGTCGGCGACAAGCTCTACGGCGGCGCGTCCAAGCCGCTGAAGCTCACCATCGGCGACCGGATCGAGGCCGTCGCGGACGCCGGGTCGCACTACATGACGGTGAAGCGCAACGGAGAAGTGATCAACACCATTCCGGTGACCACCGGCAAGCCCGGCTTCTCCACCCGCAACGGCATCAAGGTCGTGCTCGGCAAGGAGTACTACGTCCGGATGCGGGGCACCAGCATCGGCATCGCGGAGGGCAGCTCCGACTCGTACGACCTGCCCGTGTACTACGCCACCCGCGTCACCTGGAGCGGCGAGTACGTGCACGCGGCGCCCTGGTCCGTGGGCTCGCAGGGCGTCGAGAACGTCAGCCACGGCTGTGTCGGCATGTCGACGGGGAACGCGGCCTGGTTCTACGAGACCGTCCGCCCCGGAGACGTCGTCCGTGTCGTCAACAGCTCGGGCGACACGATGGACACCTTCGGCAACGGCTTCGGCGACTGGAACATGCCGTGGGACAAGTGGCGTACGGGCAGCGCGCTGGTGGAGACCGCCGGAAACCCGGTGGCCCCCACCGAGAAGGCCCGTCTGAGGCCCTCGATCTGACCAGGGCGCGCGCCCTGACCGGCTCAGGCGTCGATCGAGAGGCGCGAGCGCAGCAGGGCCGCCAGGGACGCCGCGAACTCCACCGGTTCCACCGGGAGGGTGACCGCGGCGTCCGCGCGGCTCCAGGTGGCCAGCCAGGCGTCCTGCGGGCGCCCGATCAGCAGCAGCACCGGCGGGCAGCGGAAGACCTCGTCCTTGATCTGCCGGCAGACACCCATGCCGCCGGCGGGCACCGCCTCGCCGTCGAGCACGCACACGTCGATCCCGCCCTCGTCCAAGCGCTTCAGGACCGCGGGCAGCGTCGCGCACTCCACGAACTCGACCGGGGGAACGTCGGTCGCGGGCCTGCGCCCCGCCGCGAGCCGCACCTGCGCGCGGGTGTTCGCGTCGTCGCTGTAGACCAGGACCGTGGCACTCGACTGCATCGTTCCTCCGTGGGGAAGTCCGTGGGAAGGTCGTCGATCGATGCGCCGGATGCTACTCCGGTCCACACCCCGTCAACACCCGTCCGGCACCTGTTCGAACGGCGCTCAGAGGCCCCGGCACTGGGCCGTTCGGGCTGGACACACCCCCCTGACACTCCGAACGGCACCCCCCGGAGTGAGGGCGGGATAAGCGACCGACATAATGTCGGTCGTGGCGACAGTAACGACAGTAGAAACAGGGCACGCGCACCCGTCGGTCAATCGACCGAACCTCACCAGCGTCGGAACCATCATCTGGTTGAGCTCCGAGCTGATGTTCTTCGCGGCCCTCTTCGCGATGTACTTCACCCTGCGATCGGTGACGGGTGCCGAGTTCTGGGCAGAAAAGGCCTCGGCCCTGAACTTCCCGTTCTCGGCGACCAACACCACGATCCTGGTGCTCTCCTCACTCACCTGCCAGCTCGGCGTCTTCGCCGCGGAGCGGGGCGATGTGAAGAAGCTCCGGACGTGGTTCATCATCACGTTCGTGATGGGTGCGATCTTCATCGGCGGCCAGGTCTTCGAGTACACCCAGCTGGTCAAGGAGGACGGCCTCTCGCTGTCCTCGGACCCGTACGGCTCGGTGTTCTACCTGACCACCGGCTTCCACGGCCTGCACGTGACAGGCGGTCTCATCGCCTTCCTGCTGGTCCTCGGCCGGACGTACGCCGCCAAGAGGTTCACCCACGAGCAGGCAACCGCCGCCATCGTCGTGTCCTACTACTGGCACTTCGTCGATGTCGTCTGGATCGGCCTCTTCGCCACGATCTACATGATCAAGTAATCGGCGCCGCCTCCACGGCGGACCGAGACATCCAGCAAGCATCGACGCAGAAGATCCTGACACCGGGGTAATCCGTGAAAAAGCTCTCCGCACGACGACGCCATCCGCTGGCGGCGGTCGTCGTCCTACTTCTCGCGCTGGCGGCCACGGGGGGGCTGTACGCCGCGTTCGCGCCCGCGGGCACGGCGAAGGCCGATGAAACCGCCCAGTCCCTCGCCATCGAGGAGGGCAAGAAGCTCTACTCCGTCGGCTGCGCCAGCTGCCACGGAACCGGCGGTCAGGGCACCACTGACGGCCCGTCCCTCGTGGGCGTCGGTTCGGCCGCGGTCGACTTCCAGGTCGGCACGGGCCGCATGCCGGCCCAGCAGCCGGGCGCCCAGGTCCCGAAGAAGAAGGTCATCTACTCGCAGGCTGAGATCGATCAGCTCGCGGCCTACGTGGCCTCTCTCGGTGCCGGCGCGATCACGCCGACCGAGGGCCAGTACAGCCCCGACGGTGCCGACGTCGCCAAGGGTGGCGAGCTGTTCCGCACCAACTGTGCCCAGTGCCACAACTTCACCGGTGAGGGCGGCGCGCTGACCTACGGCAAGTACGCCCCGAGCCTCGAAGGCGTGAGCCCGAAGCACCTCTACGAGGCCATGCAGACCGGCCCGCAGAACATGCCCTCCTTCCCGGACACGACCATGCCGGAGAAGGAGAAGAAGGACATCATCGCGTACGTCCAGGCCGTCAACAGCGACAAGGCCGACAATCCGGGCGGTTTCAAGCTCGGTGGCCTCGGCCCCGTCAGCGAGGGCCTGTTCGCCTGGGTCTTCGGTCTGGGTGCGCTGATCGCAGTTGCCATCTGGGTCGCGGCCCACACCGCTAAGGCCAAGAAGTCATGAGTAGCCAAGAGATTCCAGAAGAGACCCTGCCGGCAGGGCAGGACACCGCGCACGGCGCGGTGAAGGTCGCCGACGACCCGTTCGCCGACCCGGGCCTCCCGCCCCACAAGCCCCGCATCCAGGACATCGACGAGCGGGCCGCCCGTCGGTCCGAGCGCGCGGTCGCCTTCATGTTCACGCTGTCGATGCTGGCGACCGTCGCCTTCATCGCCTCGTACGTGATCTTCCCGGTCGACGAGATCGTGTACATCTGGCCCTTCGGCCGGGTGTCCGCGCTCAACTTCGCCCTGGGTCTGACCCTCGGTGCCGCCCTCTTCTTCATCGGCGCGGGCGCGGTCCACTGGGCCCGCACCCTGATGTCCGACGTCGAGGTCGCCGACGAGCGTCACCCGATGGCGGCGTCGCCCGAGGTCAAGGCGAAGGTCATGGCGGACTTCGCGGCCGGTGCCGCGGAGTCGGGCATGGGCCGCCGCAAGCTCATCCGCAACACGATGTTCGGCGCGCTGTCGCTCGTACCGCTCTCCGGCATCGTCCTGCTGCGTGACATGGGCCCGCTGCCCGAGAAGAAGCTCCGGACCACCATGTGGGCCAAGGGGCTCCAGCTCATCAACATGAACACGCACGAGCCGCTGCGTCCCGAGGACGTCGCGGTCGGCTCGCTGACCTTCGCGATGCCCGAGGGCCTCTCGGAGCACGACGAGCACTTCCAGACCCAGATCGCCAAGGCCGCCCTGATGATCGTCCGGATCCAGCCGGAGGACATCAAGGACAAGCGCGAGCTCGAGTGGTCGCACGAGGGCATCGTCGCGTTCTCGAAGATCTGCACCCACGTCGGTTGTCCGATCTCCCTGTACGAGCAGCAGACGCACCACGTGCTCTGCCCGTGCCACCAGTCCACCTTCGATCTGTCCGACGGCGCCCGCGTCATCTTCGGCCCGGCCGGCCACGCCCTCCCGCAGCTGCGGATCGGCGTGAACGACAAGGGCTACCTGGAGGCGCTCGGCGACTTCGACGAGCCCGTCGGCCCGGCATTCTGGGAGCGCGGATGAGCACCGTGACCAACACGCAGAAGAAGGCGCCCGCCGGTGAGCGGGTCGCCGACTGGGCCGACGGTCGCCTGGGGATCTACTCGCTGGCCAAGGCCAACATGCGGAAGATCTTCCCGGACCACTGGTCCTTCATGCTGGGCGAGGTCTGCCTCTACAGCTTCCTCATCATCATCCTGACGGGCGTCTATCTGACGATGTTCTTCCACCCGTCGATGAACGAGGTGGAGTACGTCGGACCGTACGTCCCGCTCCAGGGACAGCTGATGTCCGAGGCGTTCAACTCGACCATGCACATCTCGTTCGAGGTGCGCGGTGGTCTGCTCATCCGGCAGATCCACCACTGGGCGGCGCTGATCTTCCTCGCCGGCATGTTCGTGCACATGATGCGCGTGTTCTTCACCGGCGCGTTCCGCAAGCCGCGTGAGATCAACTGGCTGTTCGGCTTCCTGCTGTTCTTCCTGGGCATGTTCACCGGCTTCACCGGTTACTCGCTCCCGGACGACCTGCTCTCCGGCACCGGTGTCCGCTTCATGCAGGGCGCGATCCTGTCCGTGCCGGTCCTCGGCACGTACCTGTCGATGTTCCTGTTCGGCGGCGAGTTCCCCGGCGGCGACTTCGTCGCCCGGTTCTACTCGGCGCACGTGCTGCTGCTCCCCGGCATCATGCTGGGTCTCGTGGTCGCCCACCTCATCCTGGTGTTCGTCCACAAGCACACCCAGTTCGCCGGCCCCGGCCGCACGAACAACAACGTCGTCGGCATGCCGCTGCTGCCCGTGTACATGGCGAAGGCCGGAGGCTTCTTCTTCCTGGTCTTCGGTGTCATCGCGGTCATCGCGGCGATCGCCTCGATCAACCCGATCTGGGCCATGGGCCCGTACCGCCCGGACCAGGTGTCCACCGGCGCCCAGCCCGACTGGTACATGGGCTTCGCCGAGGGTCTGATCCGTGTCATGCCGGGCTGGGAGATCAACCTGTGGGGCCACACGCTGGTCCTCGGCGTGATGATCCCGCTGGCGATCTTCCCGGCGGTCCTCGCGGCCATCGCGGTCTACCCGTTCATCGAGTCCTGGATCACCGGCGACAAGCGCGAGCACCACATCGCGCAGCGCCCGCGCAACGCTCCGACGCGCACCGCCTTCGGTGTCGCCTGGATCACCGCGTACATGATCATGCTGGTGGGTGGTGGAAACGACCTCTGGGCGACCCACTTCCACCTGTCGCTGAACTCGATCACCTGGTTCGTGCGGATCTTCTTCTTCGTCGGCCCGGTCATCGCCTTCGTCGCCACCAAGCGGATCTGCCTCGGCCTCCAGCGCCGCGACAAGGACAAGGTGCTGCACGGCCGCGAGTCCGGCATCATCAAGCGCCTGCCGCACGGTGAGTTCGTCGAGGTCCACGAGCCGCTCAGCCAGGGCGAGCTGCACCGCCTCACGGCGCACGAGCAGTACGAGGCCGCGGCGCTTCCGCCGGCCGTCGACGAGAACGGCGTGGAGCGGAAGATCGGCCGCATGGAGAAGCTCCGGGTCAAGCTCAACAAGGGCTACTACGGCGCCGACAGCCAGATCGCCAAGCCCACGGTCGAGGAGTACAAGGAGATCCAGAGCGGCCACGGCCACCACTGATCACCCTCACCTCCTGACCTGACCGTGTAGGTCGCCACGGCGAGAGCCCCGTCCATTCGATGGACGGGGCTCTTTGCCGTCCCCGGAGGTCGATAGGGTGAGACCGTATCCGTCACGTGATCACCAGGAGCTGCCATGAGCGCTGCGACCCCCGCTGGAGGACCTACCACGGCGGGCCGCTCGTGGCCCGTCCTGCTGAACGGTCTGCTCGACGGCAAGGACCTCTCCGCCGACGACACGGCCTGGGCGATGGACCTGATCATGAGCGGCGAGGCCACCGACGCGCAGATCGCCGGCTTCATGGTGGCGCTGCGGGCCAAGGGCGAGACCGTGCAGGAGATCACCGGCCTCGTGCGCACCATGTACGCGCACGCCAACGTGATCGAGGTGCCCGGCCCGGCCGTCGACATCGTCGGCACCGGCGGTGACGGCGCCAAGACGGTGAACATCTCCACGATGGCGTCGATCGTGGTCGCCGGTACGGGCGCGAAGGTCGTCAAGCACGGCAACCGCGCCGCCTCCTCCGCCTCCGGCTCCTCCGACGTCCTGGAGAAGCTCGGCATCAATCTGAACCTGACCCCGGCGCGGGTCGTCGAGGTCGCCGAGGAAGCCGGCATCACCATCTGCTTCGCGGTGAAGTTCCACCCCTCGCTGCGGCACGTCGCCGCGGCTCGCGGCCAGCTGGGCATCCGGACGACCTTCAACGTCCTCGGCCCGCTGACCAACCCGGCACAGGTGCGGGCCCAGGCCGTCGGGGTCGCCGACCCGCGCATGGCGCCGATCGTCGCCGGGGTCCTCGCCGAGCGCGGCAACTCCGCGCTGGTCTTCCGCGGCGACGACGGCCTGGACGAGCTGACGACCACGTCCACCTCGCGGATCTGGGTGGTCCGGGACGGCGGCGTCACCGAGGAGCGCTTCGACCCGCGCGACGTCGGCATCGACCTCGTCCCGCTGGAAGCCCTGCGCGGCGCCGACGCCTCGTACAACGCCGACGTGGCCCGCCGGCTGCTCGCGGGGGAGACCGGTCCGGTACGGGACGCGGTGCTGCTCAACGCGGCGGCGGCGCTCACCGCGCTGGAACCCGGCACGGGCACCCTCGCGGAGCAGCTGAGCGCGGGCATCGCGAAGGCGGCCGAGTCGATCGACTCCGGCGCTGCCCTCAGGTCCCTGGAGCGGTGGATCGCCGCGAGCAACGCGTAACCCGTCCGTCGTACGGCCCCGGTCCACCATGCGGACCGGGGTCTTGCGCTTCGGCGATCATGTGGCAGGATGCTCTACAGGTCACGAGTGACAGCGTTTTGGCCCCGGCTTGCTGTCCGGCAACCCTCCTTCCGTGGCGGGGTGCCCCGGGTGATGACCAGGCCGTAGGCAGCGAGGTCTGCGGCAAGCGCGGATCCCTCGAGCACCAGGGGTCCTGGTCAGTCGAGGAGCGTTTTCCGTGAGCCAGCGAATGCGATAGGGCGAGTCCGCCCCTTCTTCACCCTCGGAACAGGGTCCCTTCCGCGTACCCCCATGTCCTCCGAGGCATCACCCGTACCCCGCCGTATCCGGCCGCGTACGGGATCACCGAAGCCATTCCGCACCGCCCGCCGGGAGATACCGCCATGTCCGCATACCCGAACGCCGCCGCCCCCGCCGAGACCGCCCCCGCCGAGACCACCGTCGCGACCCTCTCCGCCGAGTCCGCCGACCCCTGCTGCGACGCCCCGCTGCCGGTCCTCGGCCGGGACGTGACGGTCCCGCTCGTCACCGGCGGCGAGGTGACCTACGCGGCGCTCGACTACGCGGCCAGCGCCCCCGCCCTCCAGCGGGTCTGGGACGACGTCGCCGCGTACGCCCCCTACTACGGCAGCGTCCACCGCGGCGCCGGCTACCTCTCCCAGCTCTCCACCGACCTCTTCGAGAACAGCCGCGCCACCGTCGCCGAGTTCCTCGACTGCCGCCCCGGCGACCAGGTCGTCTTCACCCGCTCCACCACCGACTCGCTCAACCTGCTCGCCGCCGCCGTCCCCGCCGACTGCCAGGTCTTCGTCTTCGAGACCGAGCACCACGCCTCCCTGCTGCCGTGGAAGGACGCCCGGGTCACCTACCTGAACGCGCCCCGCACCCCGGAGCAGGCCGTCGAGACCCTGGAGCGCGCCCTCGCCGACCGCGACCCCTACGGCCCGGCCCTCGTCTGCGTCACCGGCGCCTCCAACGTCACCGGTGAGCTCTGGCCGGTGAAGGAGCTGGCCGCCGCAGCGCACGCGCACGGTGCCCGGATCGTGCTCGACGCCGCCCAGCTCGCCCCCCACCACCCGGTCTCCGTGCGGGAGTTGGGCGTGGACTGGGTCGCCTTCTCCGGGCACAAGCTGTACGCGCCCTTCGGCTCCGGCGTCCTCGCCGGCCGTGCCGACTGGCTCCAGGGCGCCGAGCCCTACCTCGCGGGCGGCGGCGCCTCCCGCAAGGTGGCCCGCCGGGCCGACGGTGGTGTGGACGTGGAGTGGCACACCACCGCGGCCCGGCACGAGGCCGGTTCGCCGAACGTCATCGGCGTCTACTCCATCGCCTCCGCCTGCAAGGCGCTGACCGAGGCCGGCTTCGACTCCCTCGTCGCCCGCGAGCAGCACCTGATCGCCACGGTCCGCGAGGGCCTGGCCGAGGTGCCCGAGGTGCGCGTGCTCTCGCTCTTCGGCGACGACGCGCCCCGCGTGGGCGTCATCTCCTTCGTGGTGGACGGCTGGAACAGCTCCCACTTCGCCGCGGCGCTCTCCGCCGAGTACGGCATCGGCGTCCGCGACGGCCTCTTCTGCGCCCACCCGCTGGTCCGCACCCTGCTCGGCAGCGACCCGCAGGACCCGGGCGAGTGCGGCGCCCCCGAGGCGCAGCCGGGGGAGCGGTCCCTCAACGCCATCCGGGTGAGCTTCGGCGCCGGTACGCCGGACGAGCACGTGGAGCGGTTCGTCGGCGCCGTGAAGGAGCTCGTCCGGGACGGCGCCCAGTGGAAGTACCGCACCGAGGACGGCCGCTGCGTCCCGGACCGCGGCTGATCAGTCACTCGTACGGGTGAAGGGGGCCTCCCGGTCGGGAGGCCCCCTTCGGTCGTGCCGCGCGCGGGGGGTCAGGACTCCAGGCCGATGGCGAAGGCCGCCTCCAGGTCGTGCTGGGAGTACGTCCGGAAGGCGACGTGCGTGTCCGTGGCCTCGACGCCCGGGATCTTGCTGATACGGCCGGGGATCACGTCCGCCAGGTCGTCGTGGCGCGGCACCCGGACCATGGCGATCAGGTCGTACGTACCGGTGACCGAGAAGACCTCGCTGACGCTGTCGAGCGCGGCGATCGACTCGGCGATCTCGGGGATGCGGTCCACGCTGGTCTTGATGAGCACGATCGCGGTGATCACGGCTGGCTTTCTCCCTCGGTCGCCGCGGCTGGGGCTTTCACTCTATCCCCACCGCGGAAGCGCCCCCAGGCGTAGAGGAAGCCGACGGAGAAGCCCACGACATGGGCCAGATAGGCGACACCCGGCCCCGCGCCCGCCGCCCTCGCGGCGACCCACTGCAGCGTGAACCAGAAGATCAGCACGATCCAGGCGGGGAAGCGCAGCGGCAGGAAGAACAGGAAGGGGAAGAGGCTGGTGACCCGGGAGCGCGGGAAGAGGAAGAGGAAGGCCCCGAGCACCGCCGAGATCGCCCCGGACGCCCCGACCAGGGTCTGCTCGCTCTCCGCGTGCGCCACCGCGTACCCGAGCAGGGCGACGTAGCCGGTCCCCAGGTAGAAGAGGCAGTACTCGACGGCCCCCATGCGCTCCTCGGCCATCGCCCCGAAGACGTACAGGAAGAGCATGTTTCCCAGCAGATGGAGCCAGCTGCCGTGGACGAAGAGCGCGGTCAGCGGGGTGAGCAGGGCGCGCGGATCGCCGCGCATGAGCTCGGCGGGGATCACCCCCCAGCGGCGGAAGCAGGCGC
Source organism: Streptomyces sp. NPDC034084 (assembly GCF_055575535.1). Classification (NCBI taxonomy): domain Bacteria; kingdom Bacillati; phylum Actinomycetota; class Actinomycetes; order Kitasatosporales; family Streptomycetaceae; genus Streptomyces; species Streptomyces sp. NPDC034084. Next base: position 375,563 of record NZ_JBVISK010000001.1, on the reverse strand, counting down.
CCTGGGCGGCCAGGAGCTCGTCGCCCGTGCCGTACACCGGGTTGAGGCCGGAGACCGGACTGATGACGAAGAGGAGGCAGCAGGCGGCGATCAGCCCGTACGTCACCGTGGGGCCGTTGCGGGTGCCCCGCCAGGCACCGAGGACCGCGCCTCGCCAGTCGATCATGGACAGATCATGGCGTACCGGGGCCGAAGTGGACAGAGTGCCTCGCCGTGCCCCGCCCTCCCTGCGAGGCCGTAGGGTTACGGGCACCACCGACCGCAGTTCGACGGCGCACCGCGGATCCGCACCTGGCACCCCGCAACAGGAAGAAGGACGGCACCGATGACGACGGTTCCCCTGCCGACCGGCGAGACCCGCTGGCGCTGCACGCTCTGCGGCAATCTGACCCGCTTCGACGTGACCCGCTCCTCCAAGGTCGTGGAGTACGTCCATCTGGACCTCGCGGGAGACCCGACGGTCGAGGAGCGGCAGGTGGTCAGTGAGACGATCGAGTCGGTCCGCTGCCGCTGGTGCAACGCGGTGGACCAGATCGAACTGGTGGACAGGCCGGGCGCCGCCTCCTGAGGGACGGCGCGGACGACATAGGGGTGACGGATCGTGGAGCAGCCCGCGCACGGTGGTGAGCCGGCCGGCGCGGCAGGTGACGCTGCCGAGACGCTCGACCACCCATTGCCGGAAGGTGTACGGCGGCGGGTCGTCGCGCTGGTCGCGGACGCCTTCGGCGGCCTCACCGTCGCGGAGCTGCCCGCGCCCCTGCGGCAGTACGCCCGCTTCACCGCGAGCCGGCGGGCCAAGTTCGCCGGCAACGCGATGGCGGCGGCGCTGGAGGGCGACCCGCTCTTCCGGCAGCGGATCGGTGAGCGGTTCAAGCAGGGCCAGCCGGAGCTGGCCGGAGCCGTGGAGACCGGCACCCCGCCCGCGGCCGCCGATCCCGTCGACGTCGCGGCGGCCGCCTATGTGCTGCGCCCGCCCGGCTGGGTCAAGCTCGTCGCCGCCGCCGGCGAGGAGGCGCTGCGCGCCGACGCCGAGCGGGCCGACGAGGCCGCCCGGCGCGAGCTGGAGCAGCTGCGTGAGGAACTCGCCGCCGCCCGGGACCGCTCCCGGGGCGAGACGGAGCAGCTCCGGCACGATCTGGACGCCGCCCGCAAGGAAGCGGAATCGCTTCAGCGCAAGCTGCGCAGCGCCCAGAGCGACGTCAAGCGCGGCGAGGCGGCGCTGCGCAAGGCCCAGGGCGAGATCGAGGCCGTGCGGGCCGAGTCGGCGGCCCGGGTGTCGGCCGCCGAGAGCGAGACGCGGCGGCTCCGGGCCCGGCTCGGCGAGGTCGAGGCGGCCCTGGAGGCGAGCCGCAGGACCGCCCGCGAGGGCCGCTCGGTGGAGGACATGCGGCTGCGGCTGCTGCTCGACACCGTTCTCGACGCGGCCCAGGGGCTGCGCCGCGAACTCGCGCTGCCGCCCGTCTCGGTACACCCGGCGGACACCGTGGACGCGGTGGAGCCGGGGCGGATGTCCCCGAAGGACATCGCCGCGCGGGCGCTCTCCGAGACGGACCCGGCGCTGCTCGACCAGCTGCTCGCGCTGCCCCAGGCGCATCTGGTCGTCGACGGCTACAACGTCACCAAGACCGGCTATCCGACGATGCCGCTGGAGAAGCAGCGGCTGCGGCTGCTCGGCAGTCTCTCGGCCCTGGCGGCCCGCTCGGGCGCCGAGGTGACCTGTGTCTTCGACGGGGCGGAACTGGCGGCCCCGGTGCTGCTCGCGCCGCCGCGCGGGGTGCGGGTGCTGTTCTCCAAGCCCGGTGTCACGGCGGACGAGTTGATCCGGCAGCTGGTACGGGCGGAGCCGCCGGGGCGGCCGGTCGTGGTGGTCTCCACCGACCGTGAGGTGGCCGACGGCGTCGCGAAGGCGGGAGCGCGGCCGGTGGCGTCCGCCTTGTTGCTGAAGCGGCTTTCGCGCCTCTCGTGACGCATCGCAACTCCTGGGCGATATGCCCGAATTCTGGATGGCGCACCGTCAAGTGGCCATCACTGGCCGTGCGATGTATGTAAATAAAGTGGTGCGTGAGCGAGATTTTTGCCAGCGGGATTTGAACTGATCACAACTTGGTCACTAGGGTCGGGCTTCGAACCTTCGCGCGGTTGATCACCCATCCGGGGTGACGGCGGAGGAACCGCCTGCCGCTGACCGGTTGGGCGGCTCGAGGAAGAAGGAGCTCGCCTTCGTGGCGTCCCACCGTCGACCCAAGCAGCCGAGCCGGACCCGCGTGACCGTGCTCACCGCGGCAGCGGCCGCCGCCGTAGCGCTCTCCGCCCAGTCCGGCGCGCAGGCGGCCCCCGCCAAGCCCAAGATCGACGAGGTCAAGTCGAAGGTCGACCAGCTGAACCACGAGGCCGAGGAGGCCACGGAGCAGTACAACCTCGCCGAGGAGCGGCGCGGCAAGCTGCAGAAGGAGATCAGCAACCTTCAGGACAAGGTGGCCCGCGGTCAGCAGGAGCTCAACACCCTGCGCGACCAGATCGGTTCGGTCGCCAGCGCCCAGTACCGCTCGGGCGGCATCGACCCGGCGCTCCAGCTCTTCCTCTCCGCCGACCCGGACACCTACCTCGACAAGGCGTCCGCGATCGACCAGCTGAGCGCCCAGCAGGCCGACGTGCTCACCTCGATCCAGGCCAAGCAGCGCACGCTCGCCCAGGAGCGGGCCGAGGCCACCACGAAGCTGGCCGACCTCGAGGACGTCCGCAAGACCCTCGGTGAGAAGAAGAAGAAGTACCAGGGCAAGCTGGCCGAGGCCCGTCAGCTCCTCAACACCCTCACCGCCGAGGAGCGCGCCAGGCTGCAGCAGAAGGAGCAGCGCGCCAGCCGCGCCGCCGGCGAGCGCGTGAACCTGGGCAACGAGGTCCCGGCCTCGCAGCGCGGCGCCGCCGCCCTCGCCGCCGCGGCCACCCAGATCGGCAAGCCGTACTCCTCGGGCATGGAAGGCCCCAACGCGTACGACTGCTCGGGTCTGACCATGTGGGCCTACGCCCAGGCCGGCGTCAACCTCACCCGCACCACCTACACCCAGCAGAACGACGGCGTGAAGATCGGCCGCAGCCAGCTCAAGCCGGGCGACCTGGTCTTCTTCAACGGCCTGTCGCACGTGGGCCTGTACGCGGGCAACAACACGGTTCTGCACGCCCCCTACACGGGTGCCTACGTCCGCTACGAGTCCATGAACACCCTGGGCTCGTTCATGTTCGGCGTCCGCGTCGGCTGAGACCGCGAACCGCTGCGGCACACCGCCCAATCGGGTGGTTCGCCGCGACGCGCACTGACCTGACGCCCCGCCGGTGACCTGTGTTCTCCGGCGGGGCGTCACTTTGTGTGCCCATCGCCTTCGTTGGACGAGGACTGATCAGCGGCTACTGTCTGCCGCGCCAGTCTGCGTCGAGCCGAACGGAGCGCGATTCGTGGCGTCCCACCGCCGACCCGCCCGGGTCACCGTCCTCACCGCCGCCGCCGCGGCCACCGCGGCCGCGTCCCTCGGGGCCGTCCCCGCGAGCGCCGACCCCGGGGCCACCCCCGCGGCCACCCGCGCCACGGTGGACCGTCTCTTCGAGGAGGCCGAGAAGGCCACCGAGGGCTACAACCGGGCGGACGAGAAGGCGGACGCCCTGCGCCGGACGGTCTCCCAGGCGCAGGACGGCCTCGCCCGAGGCCAGGAGCGCATCAACCGCATGCGTGGCGCGCTCGGTTCGGTCGCCGGGGCCCAGTACCGCTCCGGCGGCATCGACCCCGCCCTCGCCCTGCTGCTCTCCTCCGACCCGGACAGCTACCTGGACCGCGCCTCCGCCCTCGACCGGGTCACCGCCCGCCAGGGCGCCGCGCTCGGCGAGCTCCGGCGCGAGCAGCGCCGGCTCGGCCAGAAGCGGAGCGAGGCCCGCGCGGCGCTCGCCGAACTGGAGCTCAGCCGGGCCGAGGTCGCCCGCCACAAGCGCACGGTCGAGCGGAAGCTCGCCGAGGCCCGCCGGGTGCTCGCCTCCCTCACCGTCGAGCAGCGCGCCGACTACGCCCGCGCCTCCCGCACCGGTGAGCGCGCCGGCGAGCCGGCCGGGAGGCCCGCGGAGGAGCTGCCGCCGCTCGCCGGTCTCGGCCCCTCGCGGGCCGCCGCCGCGGTGATCGCCGCCCGCAGCGCGATCGGCAAGCCGTATGTGTGGGGGGCGACCGGCCCCTCGGCCTTCGACTGCTCGGGCCTGATGGTCTGGTCGTACCGGCAGGCCGGGATCAGCCTGCCGCGCACCTCCTCGGCGCAGCGGTACGCGGGCCGGCAGGTGCCGCTCTCGCAGGCGCAGCCGGGCGACCTCGTCACGTACCGCGGCGACGCCAGCCATGTGGCGATCTACGCCGGGAACGGCCAGGTCATCCACGCCCCCTACCCGGGCGCGCGGGTGCGCTACGACCCGGTGAACATGATGTCCCACGTGACGGTGACCCGGGTCTGAGGCCGCCCCCTTCCCCGTCTGCGTACGATCGGGGGCGTGGCGGGCCGGCGGAGTGGAGCGGTGCGCGGCGCGGCGGCGGGGCTGCTGGCCGCGGTGCTCGCCCTCGGCGGATGCGCGGCGCCCGCGCCGGCCGGGCCGGCGACGGGAGAGATACAGAGCCTGCTCGACGGGCACGCGCGGGCGCTGCTCGACCGGGACGAGGCCGGCTATCTCGCGGCCCTCGACCCCGCGCTCGCGCCGGCCGCGCGCACCGAGTTCGACCGGCTCGCGAAGATCCCGCTGGGCGGCTGGAGCTACCGGGTCACCGACGTCGACCGGACCGGCGAGGGCCGGGTCACCGCCCGGGCCGAGCTCGGCTACCGCATCGAGGGCTACGACTCCGGGGCCGCCACCACCGAGCGGGTCCTCGACCTCGCCGAGCGGGACGGCCGCTGGTACGTGACCGGTGACCGCGCTGCCGAGGGCGCCCCGCAGCAGCTGTGGCAGCAGGGCGAGGTCACGACGGTGACCGGTCGGCGCAGTCTCGTCCTGGGGGTGGGGCAGACCGGGGAGCGGCTGCGGGAGATCGCGGCGGCGGCGGACCGGGCGGTGCCCGCCGTCGGGGACGCCTGGCAGGGGAGCTGGGCGGCCCGGGTCGTGGTCCTCGTCCCGGCGTCGATCGAGGCGATGGGCCGGCTCCTCGGCGGGCCGGCCGCCTCCTACCGGGGCATCGCGGCCGTCACGACCGGCCGGGCGGGCGGTGGTCCGACGGCGCCCGCGGACCGGGTCATCGTGAACCCGGACGCGTACCCGGTGCTCGGCGCGTTCGGGCGGCAGCTGGTCCTCACCCACGAGACCACCCATGTCGCGACCCGCGTCCAGACCACCGGGGCCACGCCGGTCTGGCTCTCCGAGGGCTTCGCCGACTGGGTCGCCTACCGGGGGACCGGTCGCACCGCCGCCCAGGCCGCCCCCGAGCTGCGCCGCGCGGTCGGGGCCGGCGAGCTCCCGGCGGAGCTCCCCGACGACGAGGCCTTCGCCTTCGGCGGCGACGCGGACGCCCTGGCCCGCGCCTACGAGGGCGGATGGCTCGCCTGCGCGCTGATCGCGGACCGCTGGGGCGAGGAGAGGCTGACCGCCTTCTACCGGGCGGTGGGCGCCCACCCGGGCCGGGACGGCGCGGTGGAGAAGGCGCTCCGCGAGGTCCTGGACACCACCCCGGAGGATTTCACCGCCGACTGGCGCGCGTACCTGGGGGAGCGGCTCGGCTAGGGGGTGTCGTGCCGCGAGCCCGGCATGATCGACGAGACACCCCTAGGGGGTGTCCCGGCTCTCCAGCCGCTCGATGGTCTCCGCCAGCCAGGCCTTCTCCGCGGTGCCCGTCGCGCGGGCGATCCGCAGCATCCCCTGGCGGAAGAGGTCGGGCTCCCGCTCGGCGCTGACCGGGGTTCCGCCCTCGTAGAAGAAGCTGGCCGGGGTGTCGAGGAACTCCTGGCGGCGGCGGAGCACGGCGACCTGGTCCGCGCGGTCGGGAAGGTGCCCCAGAAAGGCGAGCAGGGTGAAGAAGCGCTGGCCGTCGGTGATCTCGGCGTCCTTGGGGGTGCGCAGCCGGGCGAGGAGCTCCTGGCGGCCCTCGGGCGTGAGCGAGAGGGTGCGGCGCGGGGCGGCGCTCGCGCCCGGCTCCGTACGGATGTCGACCAGGCCGTTCTTCTCCAGGCGGGTGATGGCCGGGTAGAGGGCGCCGTCGCTGACCGGGCGGACGTGGCCGCTCAGGCCCTGGATGCGTTCCTTCAGCTCGTAGCCGTGCAGCGGCTTCTCGTACAGGAAGCCCAGGATCGACAGTTCCAGCACCGGGGACCTCTTCTTCGCGCTTGTCGGGGAGCCGCCCGCCATGCTACCTCTTTTCGCGGTGCCTCTCTTCGAGGTACATCGGAAAGAGGGAGTTCTCGCGCATGTCCTCGCACCGCCGCACGCTCGTCCGGCTCGCCCGCCCGGTCTACTTCGAACTCCTCGCCGGAGTCGCCGCCGGCATCATCAACATGGTCTGGGTCGCTCGCCTCGGCGGGGACGCCGTCGCCGCCGTCGCCCTCGCGTCGAACGTCGAGAACCTCCTCCTCGGCGTCGTCCTCATGGCAGGCTCCGGCACCACCGTCCTCGTCGCCCGCGCCCGCGGCGCCGACGACCCCGGCGCCGTCCGCGCCGCAGTCCGGGGCGGCACCGCCCTCTGCGCCCTCCTCGTGCCCCCCGTCGCCCTCGGCGGCTACCTGCTGCGCGAACCGCTCGCCGCCCTTCTGCTCGGCGGCTCCGGCCATCCCGCCCACGCCCTGACCACCGCCTACTTCGCCATCTCGCTCCCCGGCACGGCCGTCTTCTTCGCCACGAACGTCCTCGACGGAATCCTCAAGGGCGCCGGCGACACCCGCACCCCCATGCGGCTCGCCTTCCTCGCCAACGGGCTGATCCTCGTCCTCGACCCGCTGCTCATCCACGCGTACGGGGTGCCGGGCGCCGCCCTCGCCACCGTCACCGGCCGGAGCGTCGCCCTCGCCGCGGGCCTCCTCGCCCTGCGCCGCGACCCGCTCCTCAAGGCCGCGCGGGCGGCCAGGGCCGCCTTTCCCACGGCCACCGCGCTGCGCCGCACCGCCGCCACCGGACTGCCCATGTCCGTCGACTTCGCCGTCCGGATGGCCGGAGCCCTCGCGCTCGTCTCCGTCGTCGCCCGGCTCGGCGTCACCGAGACCGCCGCCTACGGCATCGCCACCAGGGCCATGTACGTGGCGACCATGTCCTTCTACGCCGTCCGGCAGGCCGCCGCCATCCACAGCGCCCACCTCCTCGGCGCCGGCCTGGACGAGCGCCGGGCCGTCGGCCGGCAGGCACTCCTCCTGGGGGGCGCCCTCGGCGCGAGCGCCGCCGGGCTGCTGCTCCTCGGCGCCGGACCCGTCATGCGGGCCTTCGGCGCCGAACCCGCCGTGACGGAGGCGGGTGCGCTCTTCCTGCGCTGCCTCGGCCCCTACCTGCTGCTCATGGCGGGGTACATCGCGCTCGCCGGGGTCTTCGAGGGCTCCGGGGCGAGCCCGCACCTCGCCCGGATCACCGTCGCCGGCGTCCTGGTCCAGCTCCCGCTCGCGTACGCCCTCTCAGGCGCCGGCCTCGGCGGGATCTGCCTGGCCATGGCGCTCGCCATGGGAGCCCAGTGCGCGGCGCTCGGCCTGCTGCACCGCCGGACGCTCGCCGCACCCCGGGAGGTTCAGGCCGAGCCGGACAGGGCCTTCTCGCGCTCCGGCTGAGCCGCCTGCGCGGGGATCCTCGCGGTCGCGGCGAGACGCGGCTCCGTCACCGTGTGGCGCCACAGGATCCGGCAGGCGATGACCGTGGCGGCGATCAGCAGACCGTTCCGCGTGAACAGCACCGCAACGCCCAGCGGATCGCTCCGCGTCACGTGCGAGAACCACACCGGGAACTCGAACTGCGTCACCGCCGTCGCCCAGAGCACCAGGTGCGCGGGCTTCCGCATCCGGCTCGACCGGTAGGCGAGACACACCGCGGCCAGGCCGACCAGCCACAGCATGTACTGCGGGGAGAGCACCCGGCTCGTCGTCGTGAACAGCAGCACCGCCACGAAGGCCGCGTCCGCGACCGTCGACGAGACGAAGTGCCGTGCCCTGACCCGCCACACGAGCAGCCAGCCGAAGGCGGCGACCGTGAGCACCATCGCGGCCGTCGAGACCGTCGACACGTACGGGCCGAGGAACTCGATCGAGCCGTAGTTCATCCGCGCCTCGCCCTCCCAGCCGACGTGCCGGACGACGTGGAAGACCATCGAGCCCAGCGACTCGACCTCCGTGCCCCGGTCACGCTGGAAGGTGAGGAAGGCCAGCGCCCCCGGCATCCACACCCCGCAGAACACCAGGACCGCGGCCGCCGCGCCCACCGCCGCCGGCCAGGAGCGGAAGGTCGCCCGCCCCTTCGGGGTGCCCGCGAGCAGCAGCACCGGCCACACCTTCAGGACCGCGCCGAAACCGGCCAGGGCGCCGAGCACGCGCGGACTGCGGCCCGCCGCGAGCAGCCCCGCCACCGCGACGGCGGTGACCATCACGTCGTACCGGGCGTACGCCGTCGGGCCGAGCAGCGGGACGCCCGCGAGCCAGAACCAGGCACCCCGGAGCGAGCGGCCGGCGCGGCGGCCCGTGTGCAGGAGCAGCCCGAAGACCAGCGCGTCACAGAGGAAGGCGAGGACGAAGAAGGCGGAGGCGTAACCGAGGAAGGGCAACAGGCCGGGGGCGAGGATCGCGAAGGCGGCGGCCGGCGGGTACTGCCAGGTGACGTCGTCCAGCGGGTACGTGCCCGTCCGCAGGACCTCGTACCAGCCCTGGTAGATGTCCGAGACGTCGAAGGTGATGTCCGGCCCGGGGACGACGACGACCTTGAAGACGCAGAGCAGCAGCAGGACCCGGCTGAGACCCCAGAGGCCGAGCGGAAGCCGCAGGCTCGTGCGTGACCCGTTCCCCACCGCACCCGTCGTCACTGTCGCGTCCTTGTCCTGTCGGCCCGCGGTAGCGGGGGCGGTCGTGTTGCCGGGCGGTGGAGGCGATCGCGTACTGTCGGCCACGATGCACAAGACCCTGATCGTAACCAACGACTTCCCGCCGCGTCCCGGCGGAATCCAGGCCTTCCTGCACAACATGGCGCTCCGCCTGGACCCCGACCGGATCGTGGTCTACGCCTCCACGTGGAAGCGCGGCCGTGAAGGGATCGAGGCCACGGCCGCGTTCGACGCCGAACAGCCTTTCACGGTCGTACGGGATCGCACCACCATGCTGCTGCCCACTCCCCGGGTCACCGCCCGCGCCACCGCGCTCCTGCGCGAGCACGGCTGCGAGTCCGTGTGGTTCGGCGCCGCCGCGCCCCTCGGTCTGATGGCCCCCGCGCTGCGCCGGGCCGGCGCGAAGCGGCTCGTCGCCACCACCCACGGGCACGAGGCGGGCTGGGCCCAGCTCCCCGCCGCCCGGCAGCTCCTGCGCCGCATCGGCGAGGGCACGGACACGATCACCTACCTCGGCGAGTACACGCGCTCCCGGATCGCGACCGCCCTCACCCCGGCCGCCGCCGACCGCATGGTCCAGCTCCCGCCCGGCGTCGACGAGAAGACCTTCCACCCCGGCTCGGGCGGCGCCGAGGTCCGCGCCCGGCTCGGGCTGAGCGACCGTCCCGTCGTCGTCTGCGTCTCCCGCCTCGTCCCCCGCAAGGGCCAGGACACCCTGATCCGGGCGATGCCCGCGATCCTCCGCCGGGTCCCGGACGCCGTCCTCCTGATCGTCGGCGGCGGACCGTACGAGAAGGACCTGCGCCGCCTCGCCGCCGAGACCGGCGTGGCCGGATCCGTACGCTTCACCGGCGCCGTCCCCTGGTCGGAGCTGCCCGCCCACTACGGGGCCGGCGACGTCTTCGCCATGCCCTGCCGCACCCGGCGCGGCGGCCTCGACGTCGAGGGCCTCGGCATCGTCTACCTGGAGGCCTCCGCCACCGGTCTCCCCGTCGTCGCCGGCGACTCCGGCGGCGCCCCCGACGCCGTCCTCGACGGCGAGACCGGCTGGGTCGTCCGCGGCGAGTCCGCCGAGGAGACCGCCGACCGCGTCACCACCCTCCTCCTCGACCCCGAGCTCCGCGCCCGCATGGGCGAGCGCGGCCGGGCCTGGGTGGAGCAGAAGTGGCGCTGGGACCTGCTGGCGGAGCGGCTGCGCGAGCTGCTCTGAAGGACGGCGTACGAAGGGGCCCGAGGCGATCCACTCGCCTCGGGCCCCTTCGTACACCGCTCACGGCTCACGCCGCGTAGATCGCCTCGATCTCGTGGGCGAAGTCCTTCGCCACCACGTTCCGCTTCAGCTTCAGCGACGGGGTGATGTGGCCCGCCTCCTCCGTGAACTGGGCCGGGAGGATACGGAACTTGCGCACCGACTCCGCCTTGGACACCGCCGCGTTGCCGTCGTCGATCGCCCGCTGGACCTCAGCGAGGAGCTCCGCGTCGTCCCGGAGGGAAGCCGCCGTCGAACCGGCCGGCTTGCCGTGCTCGCTCGCCCAGCGGCCGAGGAACTCCTCGTCGATCGTGACCAGCGCGCCCACGAAGGGCCGCCCGTCGCCGACCACCATGCACTCCGCGACCAGCGCGTGCGCCCGGATCCGGTCCTCGATGACCGCCGGCGCGACGTTCTTGCCGCCCGCCGTCACCAGGATCTCCTTCTTGCGGCCGGTGATCGCGAGGTAGCCGTCCTCGTCGAGCGTGCCGATGTCGCCCGTGTGGAACCAGCCGTCCGCCAGCGCCTCGGCCGTCGCCGCCGGGTTGTTCCAGTACTCCGTGAAGATGTGCTCGCCGTGCAGCAGCACCTCGCCGTCGTCGGCGATCCGCACCACCGAGCCCGGCAGCGGCTGGCCGACCGTGCCGATCTTCTGCCGGTCCCACGGGTTGAACGCGGTCGCCGCGCACGACTCCGTCAGGCCGTAGCCCTCCAGGACCGTGAAGCCGATGCCCCGGAAGAAGTGACCGAGCCGCTCGCCCAGCGGCGCGCCGCCCGAGATCGCGTACTCGCCCCGGCCGCCCAGCACCGCCCGCAGCTTGCTGAAGACCAGCTTGTCGAAGACCTTGTGCTTCAGCTTCAGCCCGAAGGACGGCCCCTGCGGGGTGCCGAGGGCCCGGCTGTACGCGATGGCCGTGTGCGCGGCCTTGTCGAAGATCTTGCCCTTGCCGTCGGCCTGCGCCTTCGCCCGCGCCGAGTTGTAGACCTTCTCGAAGACGCGCGGCACGCCCAGGATCAGCGTCGGCCGGAACGAGGCCAGCTCGTCCGTGAGGTTCTTGATGTCCGGGACGCAGCCCAGCCGGATCGGCGCCATCACGGAGGCGACCTCGACCAGCCGCCCGAAGACGTGCGCGGCCGGCAGGAACAGCAGCACCGAGCACTCGCCCGTACGGAAGAGGGGCTTGAGCCGCTCCACCACGTTGCCGCACTCGGCGAAGAAGGCCCGGTGGGTGAGGACACAGCCCTTGGGGCGGCCCGTCGTGCCCGAGGTGTAGACGATCGTCGCCGGGTCGTCGGCGTGCGCCGCCGACATGCGCGCGTCGAGCAGCTCGTCGGACACGTCGGCGCCGGCGGCGGTGAGCCGGGCGACCGCGTCGTCCTCGATCTGCCAGACGCCCTTGAGCTCCGGGAGGTGGTCCCGTACGGCCTCCACCGACGCCTGGTGCGCCGCGCTCTCGGCGAGCACCAGGGTCGCGCCCGAGTCGCCGAGGATCCACTGGATCTGCTCCGGCGAGCTCGTCTCGTAGACCGGCACGGTCACCGCGCCCGCGCTCCAGATCGCGAAGTCGAGGAGCACCCACTCGTAGCGCGTCCGCGAGAGCAGCGCGACCCGGTCGCCCGGCTCCACGCCGGCGGCGATCAGCCCCTTGGCGGCCCCGCGGACCTCGGCGAGGAACTGCGTGGCCGTGACGTCCGTCCAGACGCCGTCGACCTTGCGCCCCATCACGGCGACATCTGGGTGCTGGGAGGCGTTGCGGCGGATGAGATCCGTCAGGTTGCCGTCCGTGGGGACCTCGTACAGGGCCGGAAGGCTGAACTCGCGCAAGACTGCTGCTCCTCATCGGGCGCCGGCGCCACGGCTCTGTGTGATGCACCGGTGAAGTCCATGATCGGGCAGGTGCTCAGTGGGGATGAGCACGACTGGACCGCTCGGACGTTACCCACCAGTACGTGGTTCCCGATAGGGGGTCCCGGCCAGATGTTCCGTGCGTCACACATGCGTGACGGTGCTCTGCGCACAGTAATCCACAGCTTTCACGACTCCCAAGTAACCGCAGGTGACACCCCCTAAGGTGGGCTCATGCGAGTCCATGTGGTCAGTGACGTGCACGGCAACGCCGGCGACCTCGCCAAGGCGGGAGAGGGCGCCGACGCCCTGATATGCCTCGGCGACCTCGTCCTCTTCCTCGACTACGCCGACCACAGCCGGGGCATCTTCCCCGACCTCTTCGGCGCCGAGAACGCCGACCGGATCGTCGAGCTCCGCACCGCCCGCCGCTTCGACGAGGCCCGCGACCTGGGCCGACGCCTCTGGGCCGAACTCGACGTCGATCGCGAGACCGCCGTCGAGGCCGCCGTGCGCCGCCAGTACGCCGAACTCTTCGCCGCCTTCCCCGCCCCCACGTACGCCACCTACGGGAACGTGGACCTCCCCCGGCTCTGGCCCGAGTACGCCCGCCCCGGCACCACCGTCCTCGACGGCGACCGGATCGAGCTCGGCGGCCTCGTCTTCGGCTTCGTCGGCGGCGGCCTGCGCACCCCCATGCGCACGCCCTACGAGATCTCGGACGAGGAGTACGCGGCGAAGGTCGAGGCCCTCGGCGACGTCGACGTCCTGTGCTCCCACATCCCGCCCGACGTGCCGGAGCTGACCTACGACACGGTGGCCCGCCGCTTCGAGCGCGGCAGCCGGGCCCTGCTCGACGCCATCCACCGCGTCCGCCCCCGGTACGCCTTTTTCGGCCACGTCCACCAGCCGCTCGCCCGGCGGATGCGGATCGCCACCACCGAGTGCGTGAACGTCGGCCATTTCGCGTCGACCGGCAGACCCTTCGCCCTGGAGTGGTGACGGGCCCGGAGTCACGGCGCGATAGCCTTCCGTCGGCACGCCTGTGCCCTTGACTTCCGCCGGACCGCACAGTGGAGGAGCCACCCGATGGCCGAACACACCAGCTCGAGCATCACCATCGAGGCGGCGCCGGCCGACGTCATGGGCGTGATCGCCGACTTCGCCCGCTACCCCGAGTGGACGGGCGAGGTGAAGGAGGCCGAGGTCCTGGAGGCCGACGCCGCCGGCCGCGCGGAGAAGGTGCGGCTGCTGCTCGACGCGGGCGCGATCAGGGACGACCACACCCTCGCGTACACCTGGACCGGGAACAACGAGGTCAGCTGGACCCTGGTCCGCTCCCAGATGCTCCGCTCCCTCGACGGCTCCTACCTCCTGAAGCCGGTCGGGGCCGGCGACCGCACGGAGGTCACGTACCAGCTGACCGTCGACGTCAAGATCCCCATGCTCGGCATGATCAAGCGCAAGGCCGAGAAGGTCATCATCGACCGAGCCCTGGCGGGCCTCAAGCAGCGGGTGGAATCGGGCGCGTAGCGCTCCGGGGGCCCCGTGCGGCCGCGCGGCCAGTGGCCGCGATCGCGGCCGGTAACGTTCCCCCGCATGCGGATCATTCTTGTCACCGGCCCCGGCGGCGCCGGGCGCTCCACCCTCGCCGCCGCCACCGCCCTCGCCGAGGCGCGGGCGCGGGCCGGCCGTCGGGTCCTGCTCGTCTCCGAGGAGGGTGACGCCGGCCCGCTCCCGGGCGTTCGGGTGCTGCGCCCCCGGCCCGGCGCCGACTTCCGCCGGGAGTTCCTCGCCCTCCAGGCCCGTTCCTCCGCCGCCCTCGACCTCCTCGGCGCCGCCCCCTTCGAGGACGCCGAGCTCACCGAACTCCCCGGGAGCCGGCAGTTCGCCCTGCTGCGGGCCCTGCGCGACGCCTCCGAGGGCGAGCACGACGTCGCCGTCGTCGACCTGCCCCCGCTTCCCGAGGCCCTCGCCCTCCTCGCCCTCCCCGGCCAGCTCCGCCGCTACCTGCGCCGCCTCCTGCCCCCCGAACGCCAGGCCGCCCGCGCCCTGCGTCCGATGCTCGCCCAGCTCGCCGGCGTCCCCATGCCCGCGCAGTGGCTGTACGAGACCACCGCCCGCTGGGAGGCCGAGCTCGCCGCCGTCCAGGGCGTCGTCGAGGCCCCCGCCACCACCGTCCGCCTCGTCCTCGAACCCGGCCCCGGCGCCGCCCGCGCCCTGCGCACCGCCCGGCTCGGCCTCGCCGTCCAGCGCCTCGCGCTCGACGCCGTCGTCGCCAACCGGATCCTGCCCGCGGCCTCCGAGGACCCCTGGCTCGCCGGACTCACCGCCGAACAGCACCGGCACCTCGCGGAGCTCCGTACCGCCGGCGAGGAGCCGTACGAGCTGTACGAGCTCCCGCACCTCGGCCGCGCCCCGCGCGGGGCCGAGGACCTGGCCCTCCTCGCGGCCGTCCGGCCCGACGCGGTGCCCACCCCCGTACCGGAGTGGGCCGTCGAGGACCGGCGCGAGGAGGACGGTGTCCTCGTCTGGCACATCCCGCTGCCGGGCGCCGTCAAGGAGGAGCTCTCGCTCGTCCGGCGCGGTGACGAACTGCTCCTGACCGTCGGCCCGTTCCGCAGCGGCGTCCCCCTGCCCGGCGCCCTGCGGCGCTGCACCGTCACCGGCGCGGGGCTCGTCGACGGGGACCTCCGGGTCCGCTTCACCCCCGACCCGGGACTCTGGCCCCGTACCCCCTGAACCGGCGTGTACCGTCGAAGTAGCAGCCATTGAGGAGTACGCCATGAGCGATTCGGACGCCTGGGCCAAGGCCTGTGCCGAGGACCTGGAGGCGGAGAAGGCCCGCCGCCGCGCGCAGCGCGAGGCCGAGCCCGGCTCGCCCGCGGAGGAGTTCCGCAAGCTCTTCGAGGCCGTGGCCGACAAGGTCTCCGGCGGCCTCGGGAACCCGCTCCTCGGCGGCCAGGCCGCGCAGACCGTGCAGCACCTCGTCAACCAGGCGAAGGCCGTCGTCGAGCCCGTCATCGAGCGCAACCCGCAGGTCTTCGACCACCTCGCCGCCGCCGGCAGCGAACTGCTCGCCGCCTACCGCTCCGCCGTCGAGGGCCACGAGAGCCGCTGGACCCGCGGCGGCGCCGTCCCCGACGCCGACGACCCGCGCTGGGACGCGGACCCGGACGCGTCCCACGAGGACGATCACCAGGGCGACCGCAAGGACGACGAGGGGCCCGGAACCGGCCAGCACATCGACCTCGACTGACCGGTGGGCCCTTTCCCCTCGGGTACGGTGGGCCTTAGCGGGGCTCGACCGAAAACTGAGGGACACATGGGACTCACCATCGGCGTCGACATCGGCGGCACGAAGATCGCGGCCGGCGTGGTCGACGAGGAGGGCAACATCCTCGACACGCACACCGTGCCCACCCCGCCGACCCCCGAAGGCATCGTCGACGCCATCTGCGCCGCGGTCTCCGAGGCCGGCAAGGGGTACCAGATCGAGGCCGTCGGCATCGGAGCCGCCGGCTACGTCGACGACAAGCGTGCCACCGTCCTCTTCGCGCCGAACATCGACTGGCGGCACGAGCCGCTCAAGGACAAGGTCGAGCAGCGGGTCGGCCTGCCCGTGGTAGTGGAGAACGACGCCAACGCGGCGGCCTGGGGCGAGTACCGCTTCGGCGCCGGCCAGGGCCACGAGGACGTCATCTGCATCACCCTCGGCACCGGCCTCGGCGGCGGCATCATCATCGGCAACAAGCTGCGGCGCGGACGCTTCGGCGTGGCCGCCGAGTTCGGCCACATCCGGGTCGTCCCGGACGGCCTGCTGTGCGGCTGCGGAAGCCAGGGCTGCTGGGAGCAGTACGCCTCCGGGCGCGCCCTCGTCCGGTACGCCCGGCAGCGCGCCAACGCCACCCCGGAGCGCGCGCAGATCCTCCTCGGTCTCGGCGACGGCACCCCGGACGGCATCGAGGGCAAGCACGTCAGCGAGGCCGCCCGCGCGGGCGACCCGGTGGCCATCGACTCCTTCCGCGAGCTGGCCCGCTGGGCGGGTGCCGGTCTCGCCGACCTGGCCTCGCTCTTCGACCCGTCGGCGTTCATCGTCGGCGGCGGCGTCTCGGACGAGGGCGACCTCGTCCTCGACCCGATCCGCAAGTCCTTCCGGCGCTGGCTGATCGGCGGCCAGTGGCGCCCGCACGCGCAGGTCCTCGCGGCCCAGCTCGGCGGCAAGGCCGGCCTGGTCGGCGCCGCGGACCTCGCCCGCCAGGGCTGACTTCCGTACCGGCATACGACGACCGCCCGCCGCGTCCTCCAGGACCCGGCGGGCGGTCGTCGTATGTTGACCGTCATGGCGATCAGTGAGCTGCCCAACTCCCGCACCGAGAGCGACGGTTCGGCCGTCCTCCGGGTCCTGAGCTACAACGTCCGCTCGATGCGCGACGACGAGGACGCCCTCGCCAGGGTGATCCGCGCCTGCGCCCCCGACCTCGTCTTCGTCCAGGAGGCCCCCCGCTTCTTCCGCTGGCGCAAACACGCCGCCCGGCTCGCCGCCAAGAGCGAGCTCGTCATGCTGTCCGGCGGCGCCACCGCGGCCGGACCGCTCCTGCTCTGCTCCCTGCGGGCCACCGTGGAGCGCACCGAGGACGTCCTGCTGCCACTCACACCCGGTCTGCACCGGCGCGGGCTCGCGACCGCCGTCGTCCGCTTCGGCGGAGCCCGGGTCGGCCTGGTCAGCTGCCACCTCAGCCTGCGGAAGGAGGAGCGGTACGCCCAGGCCGGGATGGTCCTCGACCAGGTCGCCGCGCTCGGCACCCCGTACGCCCTCGTCGCCGGCGACCTGAACGAACGCCCCGACGGCCCTGCCTTCACCCGCCTCACGAAGGAGCTCCAGGACGGCTGGGCGGTCAGCCCCTGGGGCGGCGAACACACCTCGACCCCCGCCGACCCGCACCAGCGCATCGACGCGATCCTGGCGACCGCGGGCGTCGAGTTCCTCGGCTGCGGCGTCCCGACGGACCTCGACCCGGCGGACCTGCGGGCCGCCACCGATCACCTGCCGGTGCTGGCGGCGGTCCGGGTACCCGCCGGGTAGAACCTCCTACACGACCGCCCCGCGCCCCGGGTCGTCGAAGCCGTCGTCATCGTCGTCGTGCTTCATACGGCCCACCAGGGTCGCGAAGCCGCCCAGGAAGCCGCCCACGCAGAGCGTCGTCAGCCACCAGGTCATGTCCCACTGGAGGAGGACGGCGACCAGCATCAGGACCGGGCCGCCGACGACCGCGAGCCAGGCGAACTTGGTCGTCGCGTCCGCCTCGGGCAGCGGGGGCGGTTCCGGCGGGACGAAACCCTCGTCGGAGCCGTCCACCGCGTCGTCCGGTTCGGCCGGCGAGTAGTCCCGGGGGCCACCGGCCCGCACCCCGGGCGCGAACACGATCGAGCTGCCGAGTGCGGGCCGCTCCGGCCCCGCCTCCGGCTCCTCGTCCGCCTCGGCGCCTTCCCCGGCCCCCGGCGCGGTCTCCGCGGGCTTCGGCCGGGGCTTCCAGGCCGCGCCCTTCACGGGCCGGACCTCCCCGGCGGCGCCGCCACCGTCCGCCGGGTCCTCGTCCTCGGGTTCCGGCAGCGACAGGTTCTCGACGGTACGGAACGGCCTCGCCCCCGGAGGATCCGCGGGCTCCTCGCCGTAACCGGCGACGATCGCGGCCCAGGCCGCCTCCTCGTCGATGGGCTGCGGCTCCCGCTCTCCGCCGTCCTGCTGCTCAGCCACCGCTCCTGCTCCCCTTCCCGTCGACCAGATCCGGGGCCAGACGCTCGATGAAGGCCAGGCTCTCGTCGAAGATCCGCTCCGCGTCATGGTCCAACGTCGCCACGTGGTAGCTCTGTTCCAGCAGGACCTCCCGGACGTCCGTCGAGGAGATCCGGGAGAGGATCCGGGCCGAGTCGGCGGGCGGCACGACATGGTCCTGGGGGCTGTGGAGCAGTACCACCGGCTGGGTGACCTGCGGGAGCTCCGCGTCCACGATCCGGAAGAACCGGCGCATGGTGTGCGCGGCGTGCAGCGGCACCCGGTCGTAGCCGAGCTCGGTCACGCCCTCCTTGGCGATGTCGCTGGCGATGCCCTTCGTGGAGGGGACCAGGTGCCGGACGACGGGCAGCGCGTGCGCAGCCAGGCCGTGCACCTTGTTGGCCGGGTTGACGAGGACGATGCCCCGGACCGCGTCGCCGTGGCGTGCGGCGAGACGCAGCGTGAGGGCCCCGCCCATGGAGAGGCCGAAGACGAAGACGGTCCGGCACCGCTCCCGGAGCTCGCCCAGGGCGCGGTCCACCTCCGCGTACCAGTCGTGCCAGGTGGTGAGCTGCATGTCCTGCCAGCGGGTGCCGTGGCCCGGCAGCAGCGGCACCGACACCGACAGGCCGCGCTCGGCCAGGTACTCGGCCCACGGGCGCATCGACTGCGGGGAACCGGTGAATCCGTGACAGAGAAGGACGCCGACCTCTCCGCCTTCATGGCGGTACGGCTCGGCTCCGGGAAGGACCGGCACCGGGGTCTCCTGTTCGGTTGCGACTCCGGCGTCCGCGGGTGTGCGCGCCGGAGCGACGGAATACGGGGAAGGACCTTCACGGTACGCGACCGGACCGACACCGACCAGGGCCGTAGCGGGGGCCGTGCGCCGGTACGGGATAAAGTCATGGCGACGGCACACGGAAGGCTTGGCGAGTTGATCTACGGCGCAATGAAGTTCTCCCTCGGGGGGTCCCTGAAGCTCGCCTTCCGGCCGTGGGTGGAGGGTCTGGAGAACATCCCCGCCGAAGGGCCCGCGATCCTCGCGAGCAACCACCTGTCCTTCTCGGACTCCTTCTTCCTGCCCGCCGTCCTGGACCGCAAGGTCACCTTCATCGCCAAGGCCGAGTACTTCACCACCCCGGGCGTGAAGGGCAAGCTCACCGCCGCGTTCTTCAAGGGAGTCGGCCAGCTCCCGGTGGACCGTTCGGGTGCCCGCGGCGCGGGCGAGGCGGCCATCAAGGCCGGTATCGAGGTCATCGAGGGCGGCGGTCTCTTCGGGATCTACCCCGAGGGCACCCGCTCGCCCGACGGCCGGCTGTACCGGGGCAAGCCCGGCGGTCTGGCGCGCGTCGCCCTGGCCACCGGCGCGCCCGTGATCCCGGTCGCCATGATCGACACCGAGAAGATCCAGCCGCCCGGCAAGGTCCTCCCCAAGCTGATGCGCCCGGGGATCCGGATCGGCAAGCCGCTGGACTTCACCCGCTACCAGGGCATGGAGGGGGACCGCTTCATCCTCCGCTCGGTGACCGACGAGGTCATGTACGAGATCATGAAGCTGTCCGGCCAGGAGTACGTCGACATCTACGCCACCGCCGCCAAGCGGCAGATCGCGGAGGCGGAGAAGGCGGCCAAGGAGGCCGTCAAGGCCGAGATCGCCGCTCGGGAAGAGTCCGGCGCGTAAGCCCCCGCGGGGACTCGGGGGTGGGGGAGATGGCCAAGCGCGAGCGTGTCGTGCGCATGTCGGTCGAGCAGCCGCTGTGGCGGGCGCTGACCGGCTACCGCGTCCTGACGATGGTCTACGCGGTCCTGCTGTTCGCGTTCGGCCGCGAGGGGTTCGAGCGGCCGTGGATCGCCGTCGGCTACCTCGCGGTGCTGTGCTGCTGGACCCTCGCCACCCTCCCCAAGGTGGCGAACGCCGCCGGCTGCACCAGGCGCTTCCTCGCCGCCGACCTCACCGTCGCTCTCGTCGGCATCCTCCTCACCCCGCTCGCCGACGCCCAGGCCCAGTCGTCCGACGGCCCCACCCTGCCGTCGATATGGACCGCCGGCTCCGTCCTCGCGTACGCCATCAAGGGCGGCTGGCGCTGGGCCGGCGTCGCCTCCTCCCTCGTCGCCGTCGCCAACATCGTCGAGCGCGGCCACCCCAGCCGGGACACCTTCCACAACGTGCTCCTCGTCTGGGTCGCCTCCATCGCCATCGGCTACGTCGTCGAGGTCGCCCGCGCCTCCGAGCGCACCCTCGCCCGCGCCCTGGAGATCGAGGCCGCGACCCGGGAACGGGAGCGGCTCGCCCGCGACATCCACGACAGCGTCCTCCAGGTCCTCGCGATGGTGCAGCGGCGCGGCACGGCGCTCGGCGGCGAGGCGGCCGAACTCGGCCGGATGGCGGGGGAGCAGGAGGTGGCCCTGCGCACCCTCGTCGCGGGCGGCCTCACCCGGCCGAGCCTGGTCTCCGAGGACGAGTCCGAGGGCGCCGTCGTCCGGGTCGTCGAGGTGGACGACGAACCGCCTTACGGCGCGGGCGACTCGCCCACCGACCTCCGGGTCCTGCTCGCCCCGCGCGCCGGGACCCGGGTCACCCTCTCCGAGCCGGGCGCCCCGGTCCTGCTGCCGCCGCCCGCCGCGCGCGAGCTGGCCGCCGCGGTCGGCGCCGCCCTGGACAACGTCCGGGTGCACGCCGGGGAGGACGCGCACGCGTGGATCCTGGTCGAGGACTGGCCGGACGAGGTGATCGTCACCGTCCGGGACGACGGCCCCGGCATCCCGGAGGGCCGCCTCGCCGAGGCGGAGGGCGAGGGCCGGATGGGCGTCGCCCTGTCCATCCGGGGGAGACTGCGGGATCTGGGCGGCACGGCCGAGCTGATCTCGGTCCCCGGCCAGGGCACGGAAGTCGAGTTGAAGGTTCCACGGGGGAAGGCAGGGGAGAAGTGAGCGAGCAGCGGATCAAGGTGATGGTCGTCGACGACCATCCGATGTGGCGGGACGCGGTGGCCCGCGACCTGGCCGAGGAGGGCTTCGACGTGGTCGCCACCGCCGGCGACGGGGAGCAGGCCGTGCGCCGCGCCCTCGCGGCCGGTCCCGACGTCCTCGTCCTGGACCTGAACCTGCCGGTCAAGCCGGGCGTCCAGGTCTGCAAGGAGCTCGTCGGCGGCAGGCCCGAGCTGCGGGTCCTCGTCCTCTCGGCGAGCGGCGAGCACGCGGACGTCCTGGAGGCGGTCAAGTCCGGCGCCACCGGCTACCTCCTCAAGTCGGCCAGTACGGAGGAGCTGATCGACGCGGTCCGCCGGACGGCCGTCGGCGACCCCGTCTTCACGCCGGGGCTGGCCGGACTGGTTCTCGGCGAGTACCGCAGGCTCGCCTCCGAGCCGGCCCCGGCGGCCGGCGCCGGCGAGCCGAAGGCCCCGCAGCTGACCGAGCGCGAGACGGAGGTCCTCCGGCTCGTCGCGAAGGGCCTCAGCTACAAGCAGATCGCCGAGCGCCTGGTCATCTCGCACCGCACGGTGCAGAACCACGTCCAGAACACCCTGGGCAAGCTCCAGCTGCACAACCGGGTGGAGCTCGTCCGGTACGCCATCGAGCGCGGCCTCGACGACGCCTGAGCGCCTCGGTCCCACCGTCGCCCGGGTCTTCTCGCCGCGCCCCGGGGCGTGGCGAGAACATCCCGAGGACTCCTACACGAGGACGCCCGCGAGCAGGGAGGCGGTGAGCGCCGCCCCGTCCAGCGTGAGCACCGACTCCGGGTGGAACTGCACCCCGGCGAAGCCCGGCCCGCGCAGGGCGTGCACCTCACCGGTCTCCGCGTCCCGGCTCACCTCGATGCGGTGCAGCGCGAGCTCCGTCGCCGTCCGGTCGTCGCAGCGGGCGGTGAAGCTGTTGTAGAAGCCGACCGTCCGCTCCTGCCCGAAGAGGTCGATCCGCAGCTGGGCCCCCTGGAACGGGGTCCGCTTGCGGACGATGTCCAGGCCCAGTTCGGCCGCGATCAGCTCGTGTCCGAGGCAGACGCCCAGGAGACCGTGACGGTGCCCCCGTACGAGCTCCGCCGTCAGGCCGCGCAGGAAGCGCATCTTCGGGTCGGCGGCGTCCGAGGGGTTCCCCGGGCCGGGCCCCAGGACGACCGGACCCTCGTGGGCGAGCGCCAGCTCCCGCAGCCCCGGCTCGTCGTAGCGGAGCACCGACACCTCGAGGCCCGAGGAGCGCAGCACGTGCGCCAGCATCGCCGTGAAGGTGTCCTCGGCGTCGACCACGAGCGCGTGCCCGGCCAGCTCCGCCGACCGGACCTGCATCTTCAGCCAGAACGGCGCGAGGTCCGCGCGGCGCGCGTCGAGCGCAGCCCGCACCCGGGGGTCGTCGCCGAGCCGGGGCGCGGCCGGGCCCTCGTCGCGCGCCCGGCCCTCCCGTACCCCCAGAGCCGTCAGCACGCCCGCCGCCTTCGCGTGCGTCTCGGCGACCTCGCCCGCGGGGTCCGAGTGCCGCACGAGCGTCGCGCCCACCGGCACCCGCAGCCGGCCGTCGGCGGAGATGTCGGCGGTACGGATCAGAATGGGGGAGTCCAGGGTCTGCGCCCCGCTCTCGTCCGTGCCGAGCAGGGCCAGCGCGCCCGCGTAGTAGCCGCGCCCGCCGCTCTCGTGACGCTCGATCACCCGGCAGGCGTTCTGCACGGGCGACCCGGTCACGGTCGCCGCGAACATCGTCTCCCGCAGCACCTCCCGCACGTCCAGCGAGGACCGGCCGCGCAACTCGTACTCCGTGTGCGCGAGATGGGCCATCTCCTTCAGCCGCGGCCCGACCACCACCCCGCCCATGTCGCCGACCGTGCACATCATCTTCAGCTCCTCGTCCACCACCATGGAGAGCTCCTCGGTCTCCTTCCGGTCGGCGAGGAAGGCGAGCAGGTCCTCGGCGGTCGGCGCGGCACCGGCCGGGTAGCGGTACGTGCCGCTGATCGGGTTCATCACGACCGTCCCGCCCGACATCCGGACGTGCACCTCGGGGCTCGCCCCGACGAGCGTCCGGTCCCCGGTGTGCACGACGAACGTCCAGTACGCGCCCCGCTCGCCCGCCAGCAGCCGCCGGAACAGGGCGAGCGCGTCGGCGCGCCCGAAGCCCGGGATCTCACCGGTGTAGGTGCGCCGGATCACGAAGTTCGCGCCCTCGCCGGAGCCGATCTCCTCGTCGATGACCCGCCGCACGGTCTGCGCGTACGCCTCGTCGGAAATGTCGAACCCGCCGCCCTCCACCCGCACGTCATGGGCGGGCAGCTGCGCCAGGGCCCGGGCGAGCGGCAGTTCGTACGACTCGTCGGCGACGAGCACGGAGAGCGGGGTGCCGTCGTCCCGCACGTCGAATCCGCGCTCCCGGATCTGGCGGAACGGCACGAGCGCGAGCGCCGGCCGCGGCCCCACGGGCAGCTCCGCGAGGCGCTCGGCCTCGTGGACCCGGCCGATCAGCACCTCGACGGTGTCGTGGTCGCGGCCGGGGGTGCGCCGGCGCAGCAGGGCGAAGGGAGGGCAGGACTCGTCGAGGAGACGGGAGAGGTCCATGGGGCGTGTCGTTCCTTCCGGGGGTACGGAGAGGAGGAACGGCCCCGGGTACGAGAAAGGCCGCCCCTCGGGCGGCCTTCGCGTGTCAGTCGGTGTACGCGAGATCAGTGGGCCGCCGGATGAGCGGTCCACCACCAGTTCTGGATCTGCGACGCGTACAACATGCGAGCACTGTAACCCAGCCGGACACGGCAACGGGGCCCGGTCCGCACCATGGACGGCGCGAGCCGGGCCCCGAGGCCGGAGCATGCGGATCAGACGATCAGGTTGTAGCCCTGCCAGCCGCCGCCGACCTGCACCCGGGGGGCGTACGGGTTCGGGTAGCCGTTCGTGTTCTTGTAGAACCAGAGCACGCCGGAGCCGTCCCGGGCGATCAGGTCCGGCTGCCCGTCCTTGTCCAGGTCGCTCGGTCCGACCATGACGTTGTAGACGCCCCAGCCGCCGCCGACCTTGGCACGGGTGGCGTACGGGTTCGGGGAGCCGCCCGTGTTCTTGTACAGCCACAGCACGCCGGCCGTGTCGCGCGCGATCAGGTCCGGCTTGCCGTCACCGGTCATGTCGCCGGTGCTGATGAGCTCGTTGTAGACGTTCCAGCCGCCGCCGACCTTGACCCGGGTCGCGAAGGGGTTCGGGGAGGCGCCCGTGTTCGTGTACAGCCAGAGGACGCCCGAGGCGTCGCGGGCGATCAGGTCCGGCCTGCCATCGGCGTTCATGTCCCGCGCGCCGAGGAGCTTGTTGTAGACGTTCCAGCCGGCTCCGACCCGGAGGCGGGCCTTGAACGGCGTGCTCGGGTTGCCGCTGCCCTGGTAGTACCAGAGCACGCCGTCCTTGTCCCGGGCGACCATGTCCCCGGTCCCGTCGGCCCGCAGGGCGGTCATCGGCGTGATGGCGTTGTAGACCTGCCACCCGGGCCCGACCCGGTACTTGGCCAGGAAGGGAGCGGTGCCGGAACCGGTGCCCTGGTACTGCCAGAGGACGCCGGAGCCGTCACGGGCGAGCAGGTTGTAGCGGTTGGTCGCGGTGACCGGGGCGGCGCCCGACGCCTCCACGATGTCGCTCTGCTTCACCCAGACGATCTTGTGGTGGAAGCGGATGGGCACGAAGAGCGTGGAGCCGACGACGTTCTTCTGGGCGGACCCGAACCAGTCGTCGCCGTTCACCGCCGGACCGGCCTTCACATAGGCCTGGCCGGAGGCGAAGGTGAACTTCGACAGCGGGTCGTTCTCGTCGCCCGGCGCGGACAGTCCGGCCGCGGTGTAGGCGGCGGTCTCCGGGAAGGAACGGCCGAAGACCTTGGTCGAGGCGAGGCCCGACTTCAGCTTCACCGTCGTGGCGCCGGTCACCGGCGCGGTGTACTGACCGCCCGGGTTGTAGAACCAGGCCTTCTCGCCCGCGTACCAGATCGCCGTCCAGTCGGTGCGGGCCTCGGCGACGACGTACAGGCCGCCGGCGCGGACCTTGTTGCCGTAGTTCGACCCCTCGGACCAGAGCGAGGTGTAGTACGGGTCCTTCAGCGTCGTCGCGCTGGTCGAAGGCGACGTGTAGAGGTAGCCGAAGTTCGACGGGCGTGCCGGGACGGCCGTGCCGCCGGTGCTCAGCTGCGGCTGGTTCGCCGTGGTGAACGGCGGGACCACCCGGACCACCTGACCGGCCTGGAGGAGGCCGCCGGCGCCCTTGTCGCCCTGCGGGGCGCCGAGGAGGGACATGTAGTAGTTCCAGTCCCAGTACGGACCCGCGTCCCAGTGGAGGCTGGCGACGTCGCCGTCCGTCTGGAGCGCCACCTCGTCGTGGCCGATGATGTGCTCACGGTCGATGGGCACGCCGTACTTGGTCGCCAGGTACTTCACCAGCGCCGCGGAGGAGCGGTACTGCGGCTCGGTGTACCAGCTTCCCTCCTTGATGGCGAAGCCCTCGTGCTCGACGCCGATGGCGTGCATGTTGTGCGTCCAGTTGCCCGCGTGCCACGCCAGGTTCTTGTTCTCGAGCATCTGGGTGACCAGGCCGTCCGAGGCGCGGATCAGGTAGTGCGCGCTGCCCGGGACGTTCGGGTTGGTCAGAGCGTCGAGGGAACCGTCGTATCCGCCCTCGGTGTCGTGGATGACGATCTGGCGGATGCCCACGCCCTGGTTGGGGCGGTCACCGAGGGTGTAGTTGCGCTTGTTGGGGTTCGCGGGGTCCGTGCGGACCGGCACGAAGTTGCAGTTCAGACCCGAGGGGCAATCGACGGTCGGCGTGGCCGTGG
Organism: Streptomyces sp. NPDC034084; assembly: GCF_055575535.1. Classification (NCBI taxonomy): domain Bacteria; kingdom Bacillati; phylum Actinomycetota; class Actinomycetes; order Kitasatosporales; family Streptomycetaceae; genus Streptomyces; species Streptomyces sp. NPDC034084. The sequence continues at coordinate 349,903 of NZ_JBVISK010000001.1, read as the reverse complement.
TGCTCGCGAAGGTCGCGGCCAGCGGCACGTTCGCCGGCTTGACCGGCTCGACCGTGGGGTCGGCCGGCAGGGCGACCTGCTCGCCGTCGAGGGTGAGCGCCCGCTCACCGGTCCTGATCGAGTCGAAGACGCGCTTCGCGAAGAGGTCGGCGCCCTTCTTCTCGGGGGACTGGCTGTAGCGCGCCACCGCCGGGTACCAGTCGCCCGGGTCCTCCGACGGCTCGGCCCCCGCCTGCTTCTGGTACTCGGCCAGAAGGGCGGCGCCGGCGCGGATGGACGCGGCGGTGTCGTTCTGGACGCTCTCGGCGGAGCTGTCGATCAGCTCGGCGGCCTTGTCCAGGGTGTGGAGCCGGGGATCGTCGGTGTCGACGGCCGCCTTCTGCAGGATGCTCCGGACCTTCTCGCGGTCGAAGGTCTTCTCGATCTCCGGCCGGCCGGAGCCGTTGAAGTGCTCGATCTGCTCGTCGGTGACCTTCTGGTTGACGTCCTCCGGGTCGACCTTCGTCAGACCCATGACGTTGTACGCGCCGGTCGTGCTCGGCTCGCCGTCGTGCGACTCCCACCGGGTCTGCTGGTACGACACCGCCATCAGCACGCTCTGCGGCACATCGAACTCGCGCGCCGCGTTTGCGAACTGCGTCTGGAGGGAAGCGTCATCCCCGGGCCCGCCGTCGCCCGCCGCCCCGAGGAGGCTCGGGGAGGCGACCGCGAGGGTGCCGATGGTGGCGGTGGCGACGACCGCTGCCGCCGCTCCGTACAAGAGTCTCTTCTTCTTGCGATCCCTGCGGTGCCTCTGGGTCACGCCCACCCCTACCAACTCGACTTTGCTCTTGTTAAACGGGCCAGAGGGTAACACCACTCGGCGGGGAAGATCGGCGGCGGGCACTTCGGGCGCGCGTCTCAGCCACTGGGCAGTGGGACAGGACCGGACGAAGAACCCGTAATGTTGTGCAGGTGACCGTGAACGCTGATTCCCACGCCGTCGCCAAGGCGACCTGGCGAGACCTGCCCGCGGCGCAGCAGCCCGAGTACCCCGATGCCGAGGCTCTGCGCGATGTGATCGCGGACCTCGAGTCGTATCCTCCGCTCGTCTTCGCCGGCGAGTGCGACCAGCTGCGCGCCCGGATGGGAGCCGTCGCCCGTGGCGAGGCGTTCCTGCTCCAGGGCGGCGACTGCGCCGAGGCCTTCGACGGCGTGTCCGCCGATCACATCAGGGCCAAGCTCAAGACGCTGCTCCAGATGAGCGCCGTCCTCACCTACGCGGCCTCCGTGCCCGTCGTGAAGGTCGGCCGGATCGCCGGCCAGTACTCGAAGCCCCGCTCCAAGGGGACCGAGACCCGGGACGGCGTGACCCTGCCGACCTACCGCGGCGACTCGGTCAACGGCTTCGACTTCAACGAGAAGGCCCGTATCCCGGACCCCGAGCGGCTGAAGCGGATGTACAACGCCTCCGCCTCCACGCTCAACCTGGTCCGCGCCTTCACCACCGGTGGCTACGCCGACCTGCGCCAGGTGCACGCCTGGAACCAGGACTTCGTGAAGTCGTCCCCCTCGGGCCAGCGCTACGAGGCGCTCGCCCGCGAGATCGACAACGCCCTGAACTTCATGAAGGCCTGCGGCACCGACCCGGCCGAGTTCAAGGCCGTCGAGTTCTACGCCTCCCACGAGGCGCTGCTGCTCGACTACGAGGGCGCCCTGACCCGTACGGACTCGCGCACCGGCAAGCTGTACGACACCTCCGGCCACATGGTCTGGATCGGTGAGCGCACCCGCCAGCTCGACCACGCCCACATCGAGTTCGCCTCGCGGATCGCGAACCCGATCGGCATCAAGCTGGGCCCGACCACCTCGGTGGACGAGGCGCTCACCTACATCGACCGTCTCGACCCCGAGCGCGAGCCGGGCCGGCTGACCTTCATCGTCCGCATGGGCGCCGACAAGGTCCGCGACAAGCTCCCCGAGCTGGTCGAGAAGGTCACCGCCTCCGGCGCGGTCGTCGCCTGGGTCACCGACCCGATGCACGGCAACACCTTCGAGGCCGCCTCCGGCCACAAGACCCGCCGCTTCGACGACGTGCTCGACGAGGTCAAGGGCTTCTTCGAGGTCCACAAGGAGCTCGGCACCCACCCGGGCGGCATCCACGTCGAGCTCACCGGTGACGACGTCACCGAGTGCGTGGGCGGCGGCGACGAGATCTTCGTCGACGACCTGCACCAGCGCTACGAGACGGCCTGCGACCCGCGACTCAACCGCAGCCAGTCGCTCGACCTGGCCTTCCTGGTGGCGGAGATGTACCGCGATCAGTAGGTGGCTTCCTACGACGACGGGGCACGGATCGCTGTGATCCGTGCCCCATCGTCGTATCCGGGGCTGTCGGGGCTCCGGGGTGCCGGGTAAGGTTAGGTTAGCCTTATGGAGTCCCGGTGGGAGGTGAACCGCGTGTACGTCTGCTCATGCTTCGGTGTCACGGAGAAGCAGGTCAAGGAGCATGCGGACGCGGGCGCGTGCACGCCTCGCCAGATAGCCTCCGCCTGCAAGGCCGGCACGGACTGCGGTTCCTGCGTCCGTCGCATTCAGGCCATTCTGGGGCGTGGCAACTGCCCGCGACGCGAGCTCCTGGACCAGGGCATGCCCGCCCTGACGACGGAGACGGTCGCGGAGCTCCGGGAAGCCGCCTAGGCGGCTAGCTGGGCTGCTCGATGAGCGTCGAGACGTACAGCGCCTCGCCCAGGGACTCGATCAGCTCCAGCTGCGTGTCCAGGTAGTCGATGTGGTGCTCCTCGTCCGCGAGGATCTCCTCGAAGAGGTTGGCGGACGTGATGTCCCCCTTGGCGCGCATGACCTCGATCCCACGCCTGAGCCGGTCGATCGCCTCCACCTCGACCTGGCGGTCCGCCTGGAACATCTCGGTGATCGTCTGGCCGACCCGCACGTGGAAGAGCCGCTGGTAATTGGGCAGGCCGTCGAGCATCAGGATGCGCTCGGTCAGCTTGTCCGCGTGCTTCATCTCGTCGATGGACTCTTCGCGGGTGTACTTGGCGAGCTTCGTCCACCCCTTGTTGTCCTGGATGCGGTAGTGCAGCCAGTACTGGTTGATGGCCGTCAGCTCGCCGGTCAGCTGCTCGTTGAGGAACTCGAGGACCTCGGGGTCGCCCTGCATCGCTTCAGGATCCTTCCACGCTACGTGTCTACGCCGTCACTAGGCGGGATGGCCGCATCCTCGCACCCCGAATGGGGGGCGTCCAGTAAGTGCAGGCTTAGTCGGACTTGCCCGAATCGGGTCGCCCGGGTGGTCGCCTGGTCATGACCACCCCTCGCCGTCTGTCACCATGGATGACATGGGTCAGCCGGAGAGCGGAGTACACCGGGAAGCGGGTCAGCCGGATCGTTCGCCCAACCTTCCGCCGGGGCAGCGGCTCCAGCGCGGCTGGCCGGTCACCCATTACGGGCCCGTCCCCAAGTTCAAGCCGGACCGCTGGGAGTTCCGCGTCTTCGGGGCGACGGCCGACGGCGACAAGCGGTGCTGGAACCACGAGGAGTTCTCGGCCCTCCCGTTCTCCACGGTCGTGGCCGATCTGCACTGCGTCACGAAGTTCAGCATGCTCGGGGCCGAATGGGGCGGGGTTCCCGCCCGCACGGTCCTGGAGCTCGCTCCGCCCGCGCCCCATGTGACGCATGTGATGGTCTGGGCCGAGTACGGCTACAGCGCCAACATGCGCCTCGCCGACTTCGCCGCGGACGGTACGATCTTCGCCACCCACAAGGACGGGGAGCTGCTCACCGCCGAGCACGGCTTCCCGCTGCGGCTCGTCGTCCCGCACCTGTACGCCTGGAAGGGGCCCAAATGGGTCCGGGGCGTGGAGTACATGGCGGCCGACCGCCGGGGCTTCTGGGAGGAGCGCGGCTACCACAACCTCGGTGACCCGTGGACGGAGCAGCGCTACTCGTACCAGGAGGAACCGGGAGACGGCCCGGAGCTGTAGCCGCTCCGGACCGCCTGTTCAGTGGTGGTACTGGTGGACCACCGCGTGGCCCTTGCCACGGCCGATCATCCACTTGTTGACCGGAGTGGTCAGCACGAAGGCGACGCCGAGCGAGATCGCGAGCACGATCCAGAAGAGCGGATCGTCGAGGTGCGCGTCCATGGCGCCGGGCCAGAGGGCGATGACGCCGTTGTCGACGAGTTCCATGACGGTGATGGAGAGGGTGTCGGCGGCGAGGGCGACCTTGAAGGCCGTCCTGAAGTCGACGCCGGCGGAGAGGATGCCGCGCAGGGTCAGTGCGTAGCCGAAGAAGAAGGCCAGGATGATCGCGAGGACCATCGTCGGCAGGTTGCCCCAGCCGAGCGCGGTGCCGATGATCATGCCGAGGACCTCGCCGATGGCGCAGCCGGTGAGGCAGTGCAGAGTGGCCTGGGCGGCCATGCCCCAGGAGACCGCGCCGGGGGTGTGGTGGTGCCCTGCGTGGCCAGCTTCGTGACCTGAGTGATCCGAGTGTGCGGTGTGGCCCTCGTGGGCGCCGTGACCCGGGTGGGTCTCGTGGCTCTGGTGGCTCCGGTGCCCGGCGTGACCCTCGTGGTCCTCATGGCCCTCGTGGTGTGTATGCGCTTCGTGCTCCATGGGTGCCCCAGCCTCGAGTAGCGGTTTCAGCCGTCGATGACGGGAACCGCATACCCCCCTAGGGTATTCCTCAAGAGGAAATGATCACCGTCGGCGCTCGCGGAGCTTCTTCAGGAGCTCGATGTCGGCGACGTGCCCCTCCTTGCCGCCGGGCGTCTCGATGACCAGCGGTACGTTCTCGGTGGCCGGATGGCGCAGGAGGTCACGGAAGGCCTCCTCCCCTATGTGACCGGCGCCGATGTTCGCGTGCCGGTCCTTGTGCGCGCCGACGACGTCCTTCGAGTCGTTGGCGTGGATCAGTTTCAGCCGCCCCTCGCCGACCGTCTCCACCAGCAGGTCCAGCGTCTGTGCCGCCCCGTGCGGGCCCGTCAGGTCGTGCCCGGCCGCGAAGATGTGGCAGGTGTCGAGGCAGACGCCCAGCTTGGGGTGACGGTCGAGCGCGTCGAAGTACGGGCCGAAGTCCCAGGTCCGCGAGCACAGGGAGGACCCCTGGCCCGCCGTCGACTCCAGGAGCAGGTACGGATCGTCCGCGTGCGTCAGCTCGTCGAGGAGCGGCAGCAACCGCTCCCGCACCTGGGCGAGGGCCACCTCGCGCGGCCGGCCGCCGGTCGCCGAGCCGGTGTGCACCACCACGCCCTTCGCGCCGATCTCCCGGCCCCGGCGCAGGGAGTGCCGCAGGGACTCCACCGACTTCTCCACGGTGGCCTCGGTGTGGGAGCCGAAGTTGATCAGGTACGGGGCGTGCACCCAGGCCGAGATCGACCCGGCCTCGCACTCGGCACGGAACCGTTCGTCCTGGGCCGGGTTGCCGACGGGGGTCGCCCAGCCGCGCGGATTGGCGACGAAGACCTGCACGGTCTCGGCGCCGAGTTCGCGGGCGTAGCCGAGGCCGGTCGTGGCGAGGCCACCGGCCACGGGGACATGGCCGCCGACGGGGTTGCGCATGAGTCTCTAGAGTCCCTTGATCGTGAGGGTGATGGTGGAGCCCTCGGGCGCGGTCTCGCCGCCCTCGACGGACTGGCTCGCGACCGTGTCGCCGAGATAGGGGAAGGACTTCTTGACCTCCACCTCGAAGCCCGCGTCCTCCAGGGTCGCACGCGCGTCCGCGGTCGACTCCTCGGTCACGTCCGGGACCTCGACGAGCTTCGGGCCCTTCGAGACGGTGAGCGTGATGACGTCGCCCTCCGCGGCGCGGCTGCCCCCGGCGAGGGACTGGGCGGCGACGGTGCCGGCGTCCTCCAGGGAGTTGATCCGCTCCGGGGCGACCTCGACGGTGAGCCCCTCGTCCTGGAGGAGGGCCGTGGCGTCGGCGACGGTCTCGCCGCTGACGTCGGGCACGTCGATCGGAGCGCCCTTGCTGACGACCAGGGCGACGGCCGAGTCGGGGCCGCGCTCGGTGCCGGGCTCGGGGTCGGTGCTGATCACGGAGCCCTGTGCGACGGAGTCGCTGAACTCGTGAGTGACCACCCCGGGGGCCAGGCCCTCCTTCTTCAGGGCGCGCCTGGCCTCCGCGAGGGGCTTGTTCCGGACGTTGGGCACCTTCACGATCTCCGGGCCACGGGAAAGCGTGAGGGTGACCGTGGCGTTGCCCCGGACGCGCTCGCCGGGGGCGGGGTCGACGGCCATGACCGTGCCGCGCTCGTACACGTCGCTGAAGGCGCGCTTCGTGGCGCCTACGTCGAGACCGGCGTCGGCGAGACGTTTCGTCGCGGCGCCCTCCGACTGGCCGAGGACGGCGGGGACGCGGGTGAACTGGCCGGAGTTGATGTACCAGACGCCGGCGCCGAGACCGAGGGCGAGCAGGACGGCGGCGACGACGAGGAGCGGGCCGCGCGGGCGCCGCCTGCGGGCGGCGGGCGGTGCCTCCGGGGCGGGCAGCCGGTTGGTGTGCTCGGCCGCCGCGGGTACGGGGCGGGCGATCACGCTCGTCCGGTCCTCCGCGGTGTTCCGGGGCTCGGACCGCGCCAGCGGGGGAGCCGCGTCCAGCTGTTCGTCGCCGAGTCCGGCGCGGGCCTTCCGGACGAGGGCGAGCAGGGCGACGGCGTCGTCCGGGCGGGCGTCGGGGTTCCGGCCCGTGGCGGCCGCGACCAGGCCGTCCAGCTCCGGGGCGAGCCCGGGGACGCCGGCGGACGGGGCGGGGACGTCGGTGTTCAGGTGCTGGTAGAGCACCTGGGCCGGGGTGTCGCCGGAGTGCGGCTTGGCGCCGGTCAGCATCTCGTACAGGACGACCCCGCAGGCGTACACGTCGGCGCGGGTGTCGGCGGTGCCGTGTTCGATCTGCTCCGGCGCGAGGTACGAGACGGTGCCGAGGACCGAGCCGGTGGTGGCGGTCGCCGAGCCCACGGCCCGTACGAGACCGAAGTCGGCGACCTTCACCCGGCCGTCATCCCCTATCAGGACGTTCTCCGGCTTCATGTCCCGGTGCACGAACCCGGCCCGGTGCGCGGCGCCGAGCGCGGCGAGCACCGGCTCCAGGATGTCGAGCGCGGCACGGGGCGTGAGGGCGCCCCGCTCGCGCAGGACGTCGCGGAGGGTGCAGCCGGCGACGTACTCCATCGCCAGGTAGACGTACGCGCCCTCGGCGCCCTGGTCGAAGACGCCGACGACGTTGGGGTGCGCGAGCCGGGCGACGGACTTCGCCTCGCGGATGAACCGCTCGACGAAGACGGCGTCGGCGGCGAGCGCGGGGTGCATCACCTTGAGCGCGAGGACGCGGTCGAGGCGGGTGTCGACGGCCCGGTAGACCGTGGCCATCCCGCCGACGGCGATGCGCCCGTCGACGCGGTAGCGGCCGTCGAGCAGCCGCCCGACGAGGGGGTCCTGAAGGGTCGTGTCCACGGCGACGAGTCTACGAGCCGGGGGTGGGGGGCCCGCGCGGCCGGCCGCGACTGCAGCGCACCTGTGACGAGCGCCTCGCGTCCGTGGGGGCCCACCCACCCGTGTGGGCAGGCGTCCCGCAGGGCGGGACGGGTGGGCACACGGGACGGCGCCCTCCGCGGCGCCTCCGCCTTCCGCGCTTGGACCCGCACCCAGCGGCGCCGCACTCGCGGTGCGGGTCAGGGCGCGGGAGCCTAGGCCCGGCAAAGGGGCGCCGTCCGTCGTGCCCACCCGTTCCGCCCTGCGGAACGACTGCCCACAACGGCGTGGGCGGAGGCGCCGCCCCGGGTGAAGCGACTGCCCACAACTGGGTGAGCGCCGTCCGGGCGGGTGGGCGGCGCCCCAGCCCCGCAACAGGGTGAGCACCGCCCCGGCGGACCGGCGCCCACCGAGGGGCTACCGCCCCGGCGGACCGGCGCCCACCGAGGGGCTACCGCCCCGGCGGGACCGGCGCCCACCGAGGGGCCACCGCCCCGGCGGGGCCGGCGTCCGCCACGGGTGGGCGTCAGAAGGCTGGGCGTTCCGGGTCCAGGTGGGGGCGGCCCTCCGGCGGGGACGAGGCTTCCGCGAAGTGGCGGCGGGGGATGCGGCCCGCGCGGTGGGCCAGGCGGCCCGCCGCGACCGCGTGCCGCATCGCCGAGGCCATCAGCACCGGCTCCTGCGCGCGCGTCACCGCCGACGCCAGCATCACCGCCGCGCACCCCAGCTCCATCGCGAGGGCAGCGTCCGAGGCCGTTCCCGCGCCCGCGTCGAGGATCACCGGCACTCCCGCCCGTTCCACGATCAGCTGGAAGTTGTGCGGGTTGCGGATCCCGAGGCCGGAGCCGATGGGGGAGCCGAGCGGCATGATCGCCGCGCAGCCCACGTCCTCCAGCTTCCGGGCGAGGACCGGGTCGTCGTTGGTGTAGGGGAGGACCACGAAGCCGTCGTCGACCAGGGTCTCGGCCGCGGCGAGGAGCTCCTCGCCGTCCGGCAGGAGGGTCCGCTCGTCCGCGACCACCTCCAGCTTGATCCAGTCGGTGCCGAGCGCCTCCCGGGCCAGCCGGGCCGTGAGGACGGCCTCGCCCGCGGTGTAGCAGCCCGCCGTGTTCGGCAGGACCCGGATGCCGAGGCGCTCCAGGACGGAGAGGACCGAGCCCTGGACGGTCGGGTCCAGGCGCCGCATGGCGACCGTCGTCAGCTCCGTACCGCTGGCGGCGAGGGAGCGTTCCAGGACGTCCAGGCTGGGGGCGCCGCCGGTGCCCATGATGAGCCGGGACGAGAACTCCGTACCGCCGAGGGTGAACACGTCGTCGGACATCGCGCTCAGCCTCCCTGCACCGCGGTGAGGACCTCCACCCGGTCGCCCTCGCCGAGCAGCGTCGTGGCCCACTCGCCACGCGGCACGACCGTCTCGTTGAGCGCCGCCGCGACCCCGGAGCGGGCCGCGGTCAGGGTCGCCACCAGGGCGTCGAGGGAGAGGGGGCCGGAGAGCTCGCGGGTCTCTCCGTTCACGGACACGTTCATGCGGGCTGCTCCTGACGTACAGGGGAGAAACGGCGGGGGGTGAAGGGGCGCGCCTCGTCGGGGAGGACGCCCGTGGCGAGCGCCTCGGCCATGACGTCGCCCGTGACGGGGGTGAGCAGCACCCCGTTGCGGTAGTGACCGGTGGCCAGGTGCAGGCCGGGCAGGGCGCTCGGCCCGAGGAGGGGGGCGTTGTCGGGGGAGGCCGGGCGCAGACCGGCCAGGGTCTCGGTGAGCGGCAGTTCGGTGATCCCGGGGACGAGCTCGTGCGCGTCGCGCAGCAGCTCGTACACGCCGCCCGCCGTCACCGTGGTGTCCCAGCCCAGCTCCTCGCTCGTGGCGCCGACGACGAGCTCGCCGTTCTCGCGGGGCACGAGGTAGACGTGGCTGCCGCGGACGACGGCCCGGACGGTGCGGGAGAGGAAGGGGGCGTACGCGGGCGGCACCCGCAGCCGGAGGACCTGGCCCTTGACGGGCCGGACCGGAGGCAGCACCTCCTCCGGCACGCCCGCGAGCCGCCCGCTGAGGCTGCCCGCGGCGAGCACGACCTGGTCGGCCGTCAGCTCCGCGCCCCCGGCGAGCACGGCGCCGCGCGCCCGGTCCCGCACCACCGTGAGCCGTTCGGCGAGCGCGCGGTGGAAGACGACCCCGGCCCGTTCGCAGGCGCGCAGGAGCGCGGCGGCCAGCCGGCGCGGGTCGACCTGGTGGTCGCCGTCGACCCGCAGCCCGCCCCTGACGCCGGGCGCCAGCATCGGTTCGAGGCGGCGGCACTCGCGGCCGCTGAGCCACTCCGAGACGAGCCCGCAGCGGGTCTGCAGGGCGTGCAGCTCGCGCAGATGAGCCCGGTCGTCGGCGTCGAGGGCGACGGCGAGGGTGCCGCAGGCGCGGTAGCCCACGTCGTGGCCGCAGGCCTCTTCCAGTTCGGTGACGAACGCGGGATAGCGTGCGGCGGATGCGAGGTTGAGCCCGAGCAGGGTCTCCTCGCCGTAGTGGAGTTCGGTGACGGCGGCGAGCATGCCGGCCGCGACCCGCGCGGCCCCGCCGCCCGGGTCCGGGTCGACGACGGCGGTGCGCAGTCCGCGCTGCGCGGCCCGCCAGGCCGTGACCAGGCCGATGATGCCGCCTCCGACCACGAGGACGTCGGACAGACGGACATCGGACGCGTGGAGACCGGCCCCACGGACGTCGGACACATGGACCTCGGAAGAACGCATGGGCGTCCAGCCCCTCCCTTCGCCGGCATGACCCGGATCAGGTTCGTACGGTCGGAGGCCGGCCAGCCTCCCTCTCAGCCCGGTGCGTCCGGGCTCCCGCGAGTGCTTTACGCCCGCCAGACTAGCCCGCGCCGCCGGGGGGCCGCAGACCCCTCCCTCACCCCGCCTTACTGACGTCCCGTCAGATGCGTAAGGTGGTCGGGTGAGCGAGCAGAAGCAGGCCCAGCAGCACGTCGTGATCGTCGGCGCCGGAATGGCGGGCGTCCAGACCGCCGTCGCCCTGCGCGAGCAGGGCTTCACCGGCCCCGTGACCCTCATCGGGGCCGAACCCCACCAGCCCTACGACCGGCCCCCGCTCTCCAAGGCCGTCCTCCTCGGCAAGGCCGAGGACTCCGCCTTCGAGATCGACTTCGAAGAGCTCGGCATCGAGCTCCGTCTCGGCCTGGACGTCACCGGGCTGCGCGCCGCCGACCACGAGATCGACACCGAGGCCGGGCCCGTCGCGTACGACATCCTGGTCGTCGCCACCGGAGCCCACCCCGTCACCCTGCCCGGCGCCGAGGGCGTTCCCGGGGTCCACCTGCTGCGCACCCTCGACGACGCCGTGCGCCTCGGGCCCGTCCTGGAGCGCCGGCACTCCGTCGTGGTCGTCGGCGCCGGCTGGATCGGCGCCGAGTTCGCCACCGCCGCGCGCGAGGCGGGCTGCGCCGTCACCGTCGTCGAGGCCGCCGACCGTCCCCTCGCCGGATCGCTGCCCGCCGAGGTCACCGCCCCCATGGCCGAGTGGTACGGGGCGAACGGCGCCGAACTCCTCACCCACGCGCGCGTGGACACCGTCGAGCCCGGCGAACCCGGCCGTGTCGTCCTCGACGACGGCCGCCAACTGCCCGCGGACGCCGTCGTCGTCGGCATCGGCGCCCGCCCCGCCACGGGCTGGCTCACCGGCTCCGGCGTCGCCCTCGACCCCAGCGGCGCCGTCACCGCGGACGACCGGCTGCGCACCTCCCTGCCCGACGTGTACGCGGTCGGCGACTGCGCCTCCTTCCCCTCCGCCCGTTACGGGGAGCGCCTGCTGGTCCACCACTGGGACAACGCGCTCCAGGGCCCCCGCGCGGTCGCCGCGGCGATCACCGGCGCCGGCGACGCACCCTACGACCCGGTGCCGTACTTCTGGTCCGAGCAGTTCGGCCGCTTCGTCCAGTACGCGGGACACCACGCGGCCGCCGACGAGCTGCTCTGGCGCGGCGACCCGGCCGACGAGGCCTGGTCGGTGCTCTGGCTGCGCGACGGGGTGCCCGTGGCCCTCCTCGCGGTCGGCCGCCCGCGCGACCTGGCCCAGGGCCGCAAGCTCATCGAGGCCGCCGTGCCCGTCGACCCGGAGCGCGCCGCGGACCCGTCCGTCCCCCTGAAGGCGGCGGTCCGGTAGGGCCCGACTACCGGCTGTCAGTCCGGGATGGCAGGCTTGTCCCGTGACCAAGATTGACGCAAAGATCGATGCGCTCGTCCCCGCCTGGCTCTACGTGCCCGACATCGCGGAGATGCTCGATGTCCAGGTGACGCGCGTGCGACAGCTGATCAACGAGGGCCAGCTCATCGCCGTGCGCCGCGGACCCAACAACGCCCTGCAGATCCCCGCCGCCTTCATCCAGGGCGACAGGATCGTCAAGGGCCTCGTCGGCCTCCTGACCGTGCTGCGGGACGACGGCTTCACCGACGAGGAGATGCTGGAGTGGCTCTTCACTCCGGACGAGAGCCTGCCGGGCACGCCCGCGCAGGCGCTCAACGAGAACCGCGGCACGGAGGTGAAGCGCCGCGCCCAGGCGCTCGCCATCTGACGCCCGCGCGCTGACGCACGCACCGAAGACACCACCCGCGGGTGTCGCGGCACCCGCCCCCTCACGGGCCGGGCGCCGCGGCGCCGGCGCACGAACGGGGGGAACCCACCCATGCCCACGCCTCGTGAGCGGCTCGCCGACGCCCGGCTCTACCTGTGCACCGACGCCCGGAAGCGCCAGGGTGACCTGCCGGCCTTCCTCGACGCCGTGCTCTCCTCCGGCGTCGACATCGTGCAGCTCCGCGACAAGGGCATGGAGGCCGGTGAGGAGCTGGAGCACCTCGCCGTCTTCGCCGAGGCCGCCCGCCGGCACGGCAAGCTCCTCGCGGTGAACGACCGGGCCGACGTCGCCCACGCCATCGGCTCCGACGTGCTCCACCTCGGCCAGGGCGACCTGCCCGTGCCCGCCGCCCGCGCGATCCTCGGCGAGGAGGTGCTGGTCGGCCGTTCCTGCCACGCCGAGACCGAGGTCGCCGCGGCGGCCGCCGAGCCGGGCGTGGACTACTTCTGCACCGGCCCCTGCTGGCCCACCCCCACCAAGCCCGGACGGTACGCGCCGGGTCTCGGCCTCGTGCGGTACGCGGCGGGCCTGGCCCAGGAGCGGCCCTGGTTCGCCATCGGCGGCATCGACGAGACCAACCTCGACGAGGTCCTGGACGCGGGCGCCCGCCGGATCGTCGTCGTCCGCGCCATCACCGAGGCCGCCGACCCGGCCGCCGCGACCGCCGCCCTCGCCAAGCGCGTCCGCGAGCGCGCCGAAGCCTGAAGACGAGGGCCCACCGAAGGTCCCGTCCCCGGGGCCGGGCGGGTTGGAGGACGCCTTTCCGGGCCGTCCGACACGTGTCCGAAAATGTGTCCAACACTCGGACGGCGTTCACGCGGCTCGCCACCCCGCGTCTAACCTGCCCGTATGGCCCTTGGTACCGCTTCCGTCCGATCGGACCGTGCACGCACGGTCCGCGAGATCCTCGCTGCCGGTGACACGTCGTACTCCTTCGAGTTCTACGCGCCCCGGACCGAGAAGGGCGAGCAGGGCCTCTGGAACGCCATGCGCAGGGTCGAGGCGGTCGGTCCCAGCTTCGTCTCCGTGACCTACGGCGCCGGCGGCTCCACCCGCGGCGGCACCGTCAAGGCCACCCAGAAGATCGCCTCCGACACCACCCTCACCCCCGTCGCGCACCTCACGGCGGTCGACCACTCGGTCGCGGAGCTGCGCAACGTCCTCGGCCAGTACGCCGACGCCGGCATCCGGAACATGCTGGCCCTGCGCGGCGACCCGGCGGGCGACCCGCTGGGCGAGTGGATCGAGCACCCGGAGGGCGTCAAGTACGCCGCCGACCTCGTCCGGCTGATCAAGGAGTCGGGAGACTTCTGCGTCGGCGTCGCCGCCTTCCCGGAGATGCACCCCCGCTCCACCGACTGGGACACGGACATCCGGCACTTCGTGGACAAGTGCCGCGCGGGTGCCGACTACGCGATCACCCAGATGTTCTTCGACCCCGAGAACTACCTGCGGCTCCGCGACAGCGTCGTGAAGGCGGGCTGCGAGACCCCGATCATCCCCGAGGTCATGCCCGTCGTGAACGTGAAGACCCTCGACCGGCTGCCCCAGCTGAGCAACGCCACCTTCCCCGCGGACGTGAAAGAGCGCATCCTCGCCGTCAAGGACGATCCCGCCGCTGTACGCTCCATCGGTATCGAGTTCGCGACGGAGTTCTGCGCGCGTCTGCTTTCCGAGGGTGTCCCCGGACTGCACTTCATCACGCTCAACAGCTCCACCGCGACGCTCGAGATCTACGAGAATCTCGGACTGCACCAGCAGTCGTGACCGGTCGTACCCGCCCCGACCCGCGGCGGTGACCGTGGAGAGGGGCGGCGGGGCATGGGGTGGACGGTCCTCTACATCGCGTTCGGCGTGGTCGCACTGTGGCTGCTGGGGGAGGTGCTCCTCCAGTACAAGGCGCGGCTGCGCTGGCGCCTGCTCGCCTTCGGCGGCTTCCTCTGCGTGGTCCTGGGCGTCCTGCTGCCCTCGGTCCTCGTCATCGTCGCCGGGGCCGTGGCCTTCGCCGTCGGCCAGACCTATGTGACGCTCTCCTTCCGCCGCGGCTTCTCCACCGGCTGGGCGATCGGCGGCAGCCCGGGCGCGAGCCGCCGCCGCAAGGCCGCCGCCCCGGCCGCGGCCGGACCCACCCTTGAGGTCACCGAGCTCTCCTACGACTCCGTGGACCCCGCATACGGAGCGGAGGACGGTCACGTCCCCCTGCCCGAGACGGCCGCCGAGACGACGGCGGTCTACGAGCCGCAGCCGATGCCGGAGGACACCGGCCAGTACGGGATCTACGACGCCGGCGGCCGGGGCTCCGGCACCGGCCACGGCACGGGGTACGACCCCTACGCGCCCGGGTACGAGCAGCAGCCGGCCTACGAGCAGCCCTCGTACGAGCAGCAGCCCCCGTACGAGCAGCCCGGCTTCGCGCAGCAGCCGGCCTACGACTACGGCGCCGCCGCGGGGCAGCAGCAGTACGCCGCGTACTCCGACCCGTACATCGGCCCGAGCCCCGACGGCGGGCAGTACGCCCCGTACTACGGCGACCCGTACGCCCCCTCGTACACCTACGACACCCCGCCCGGCGGCGTCTGGGTCCCGCAGCAGCGCGACACCGAGCCCGACCCGCAGCCGCCGCATGCCCCGTACGGCTACGAGCCGCACCCGGACGACCAGCAGCAGTACCGCTACTGAGCGCCCGGAGCTCCGCGGCCTTACTGGGAGCCGCGGAAGTCCGCGCCCTCCACGATGAGTCCGGCGACCAGCGCGCCGGACATGCCCGCGTGGGCGAGTCCGCCGCCCGGGTGCGACCAGCCGCCCGCGAAGTACAGGCCCGGCAGCGGGGAGCGGTTGGCGGCTGGCAGGAGCAGACCCCGCGCCCCGGCGAGCGCCGGCCCCGGCACCTCGGCGGCGCCCGTGTCCCGCCGGACGTCCTCCGGGGTGCGGACGTGCCGCCACAGCAGCCGCTCCGCGAGCCCGGGGACCGCCCGCCCGGCCGCCTCGACCATCAGGTCCGCGAGGGCCTCCCCGTCCGGCTCCGGGGTGGTGGGGACGGTCGCCGTGACCGTCACCGACTCGTGCTCCCCGTCCGGGCGCAGCGCCGGGTCGTCCGGCCGCAGCACGGTCACGGTGGGCCGCCCGCCCTCCGCGTGCACGACGGTCCGGTGGACCGCGTCCGCCTCCCGGGGGCCGCGCAGGGCCAGACAGACCGTCACCCGGCCCGTCCCGGTCACCTGGTGGCGAGGCACCTCCTGGCCGTGGTGGAGCGCCGGCACCGGGGCCCCGGACACCACGTGGTCGGCCTCGACGGCCTCGCCGTCGGCCAGCCGGACACCGGCCGCCCGGCCGTCCTTCTCCACGACGGCCTCGACCGGCGTGTCGAACACGAACTCCACGCGCCGCTTCCGGCACCGCTCGTACACCGCGTCGGCGAGCGCCCGCAGCCCCCCGCCCACGTACCAGCTGCCGAAGGTCTGCTCCATGTACGGCAGGACGGCGGCCGAGGCCGGGGCGGTCACCGGATCGAAACCGTACGACCACGCGTACGCGTCGAGGAGCGCCGCGAGCCGCGGGTCCCGCAGTTCCCGGGCCCCGACCTGGGCGAGCGTCGTCGTCGGGCGCCGCAGCAGGCCCGCCCTTAGGGCCGGGTACGGCTCACGGGCCAGCGGCGCTGGGTCGGCCGGCTGCGGCTCCTCCAGGAGCGGGCGCCGCGTCCGGTCCCATGCCTCACGGGCCCGGGTCAGGAACTCCCCCCAGCGCTCGCCCGCACCGGCGCCGAGCGCCGCGTCCAGGGCGGCGACCGTGCCGGCCCGGGAGGCGTTCGGCAGGTCGACACGGGTGCCGTCGGCGAAGACATGACGGGCCGCCGGATCGACCTGCGTCAGCGAGACGCACTCCTCGAGCGGCTCCTTGCCGGTCTTCACGAACAGGTCCCGGTAGACCGCGGGCAGATGCAGCAGCCCCGGTCCCGTGTCGAAGGCGAAGCCCTCGCGCGTGAACCGGCCGACCGCGCCGCCGTACGTCGCCCCCCGCTCGTACACCGTCACCCGGTGGCCGGCCACGGCCAGTCGGGCCGCCGCCGCCATGGCGCCCAGTCCCGCGCCGATCACCACAATCCGTGCCATGCGGGCGAGCCTATCCGGCGCGTCCGACACCGGCCGAAGCCCGGTCGGCCGGGGTCAGAAGTGGTCGGACCGGCCGTCCGGCGGTCCCGGGGCCCGAGGGCGCGCTCCCAGGGCCACGAGCCGCTTCTCCTCCCGCCGCTGGGACCTGCGGCGCCAGAAGCGGCGGATCCGCTGCGCGAGGAAGACCAGTATCGCCAGGCCCCCCACGAGCAGGACGGCCGCGATGACCGCCGCCGCCAGCGGATGGAAGAGCGCGAAGGTGACGAGCGCGGCCACGCCGAGGTCCTCCGCCAGGCTCAGCGCGACGTTCGAGAACGGCTCCGGCGAGGTGTTGACCGCCATCCTCGTCCCGGCCTTGACGAAGTGACTGAGCAAGGCGGTCGAGCCGCCGACCGCGCCGGCCGCCAGCTCGGGCAGCGAACCGTTCTGCCCGGCGAGCAGGGCGCCGACGACGGCGCCCGCGACCGGCCGGATCACGGTGTGGACGGAGTCCCATATCGAGTCGACGTACGGAATCTTGTCCGCCACCGCCTCGCACAGGAACAGCACGGCCGCCGCGACGAGGACATCGGTGCGCTGCAGGGACTCGGGCACCTCGTCGGTCAGCCCGGTCGCGCCGAAGACGCCGAACAGCAGGACCACCGCGTACGCGTTGATCCCGCTCGCCCAGCCGCTGGTGAAGACCAGGGGGAGTACGGACACGCCCGTGATCGTAACCAGGACTGAGTACCCGTACCTAGAGGCCGAGATGAGTAGGCGCGCGGATGGGCCGGGGACCGGCCGGAGGAGAGAGTGGAGTCCACGGAAGGGGCGCGGCTCCGGTACCGCCGGCACGGGGCTGCGGAACGGGGCCGCGCACCTGCCGGCACGGGGGTGCGAAAGGGAAACGGCCGGTGCGGCGAGGCTCGGGGGGATCGAGCTTCACCGCACCGGCGTTTTCGTGCCCTACGCGCGCGAGCTTCACGGCATCGGCGTTTTCGTGCCCTACGCGCGCGTGTCAGCGGCCGCCGACACGCCCGTGCAGCAGGCGGGAGAGCGCCGCGTGCACGTCGTCCAGCGAACGCTCGCTCTGGAAGGCCTGCCAGTCGAGCGCCGCCACGAGCACCATCCCGACCAGCGCGGCCGCCGTCAGCTGGACGTCGATCTCCTCGCTCAGCTCGCCGGCCGCCACCCCCTCGCGCAACACGTCCTCGACCACCGCGACGGCCTCCTGACGCACGACCAGGAGGGTGGAGTTCCAGGCCCGGTTGGTGCGCCAGAGCTCGGCCACGTACAGCTGGGTGAAGGCCGGGTAGCGGTCGATGAAGACGAGGCCCGCCCGGATCATCGCGTCCAGCGCGTCTATCCGGCTGCCGCCGCGCTCGGCGGTCTCCTCGGCCGCCGAGCGCAGGGAGGCGGTGAGCAGCGAGACGCCGTGACGCAGCAGCTCCTCGAAGAGCTCGGTCTTGCTCTTGAAGTTGTAGTAGACCGTGCCCTTGGCGACGCCGGCCCGCTCGGCGATCTCGTCCACCGTCGTCGCGGAGAAACCCTGCTCCGCGATGAGGGTGACGGCCGCCTCGTAGAGCTTGGTGCGGGTGGCCTGACGTCGGGTGCTGCTGCTGTCCATGGCGTCGATTCTCACAGGTTCAGAGCGACAGTTCGGGGTGGAGCCGGTCGAGCGTCCACACCTGCTTCTTCCGCGCCGAGAGCGCGGTCAGGGCCAGGGCGCCGACGGTGAAGGCCGCCAGGACCGCGCAGGCCTGCCAGACCGGTCCGATCCCGCCGCCCGTGATCAGCCGGCGCAGCGCCTCGACCACGTAGCTCATCGGCAGGAACGGGTGGACGGCGTTGAAGAAGGCCGGGCTGGTCTGGACGGGATAGGTGCCGCCCGCCGAGGTCAGCTGGAGCATCAGGAGCGCGAGCACCAGGATCCGGCCCGCCGCGCCGAAGCGGGCGTTGAGCCACTGGATGATCGCGGCGAAGCAGCAGGTGACCAGGGCGAGGAAGCCGACCGTGCCGGCGGCCCGCGTCATCTGGAGGCCGAGGCCCCAGTGCAGGACGGACATCAGGGCCGCGACCTGGAGGACACCGATCGCCGCGACCGGCAGCCAGCCCGCCAGCGCGATCCGCCAGGCGGAGGCGCCCGCCGCGAGGGCGCGCCGGTTCAGCGGCTGGATGAGCATGTACGCGACCATCGCGCCGACCCAGAGGGAGAGCGGGATGAAGTACGGGGCGAAACCGGTGCCGTAGTTGGGGGCCTTGTGCAGCGACTGGGAGGCCAGCTTGACCGGGTCGGCCATGACCTCCGTACGCCGGTCGCGGTCCTGCCGGTCGTAGTCGGGGATCTGGTCGACCCCGTCCTTCAGACCGGTGGCGAGGGTGCCCGAGCCGTCGGCCAGCTTGAACAGACCGCCGTCCAGGGCGCCCGCGCCCTTCTTGAGCTTGCCGACACCGGTGTCGAGGCTGACCGAACCGGTCTTCGCCTCGGTGATGCCGGTGTGCAGCTGGTCCGCGCCCTTCGCGACCTTCTGCGCGCCCGTGTTGAGTTCGTTGATCTTCCGGATGGCGCCCTCGACGTCCTCGTCGAGGTGCGGGGCGCGGGCGGCCAGCTCGTCGGCCTCCTTCTTGAGCTTGGCCAGGCGTGCGTCCAGGGTCTTCAGGTCGTCGCTGTTGTCCTTGGTGAGCTCGTGGACGTCGTCGGCGATCGTGGCCACGTCGTCGGCGGTGACCGAGGCCTTCCGGAGCTTCTCGCAGACCCTGGGGTCGAGCGGGGGAACGGTCGCGGGGGCCTCCACGCAGAGCTCGCGGTGCAGCTGGGCCAGGCCGTCGTCGGCCTTGTGCGCGGCGGTGCGGACCAGGGGCGCGCGCCTGACCAGGTCGTCCAGGTTGTGGCGCGCGGCCGTGGCCGAGTCGGAGACGAGGCGGGCGGTGTCGCGGATCGACTTCCCGTTGTTCGCGAGGTACGGCCGGACCTTGTCCGCGGTGCCGTTCACCTTGTCGGCCAGGGTCTGCGTGCCGTTCGCGACCTTGCGGGAGCCGTTCTCCAGGTCCTTGGCGCCCTTGTCGAGCTTCTTCAGGCCGCTGGCCAGGTCACCGCTGCCGGCCTTGGCGTCCGTGAGGCCGTCCGACAGGCTCTTGGAGCCCTTCTTCGCCTTGTCCACGCCCTGCTTGAGGTCGGCCGCGCCCTTTGCGGCCTTCGCGGTGGCGTCGTGGATGTCGGAGAAGGAGATGAAGATCTTGTCGAGGAAGCCGCGCGAGGACTTCGTGGAGGCCGCGGTGCGCACCTCGGAGAAGACGGTCCGGGAGATCTGGCCGACGATGTAGTTGTTGGCGTCGTTCGTCCGCACCCGGAGCGCGCCGGTCTCGGGGGAGTCGCCGGAGCTGGAGGCGACACGGGTGCTGAAGTCCCCGGGCATGGTCAGGGACAGGTAGTACGTCCCGTCCTCCACGCCCGCGCGTGCCTCGGCGTCGCTCACCTGGTGCCACTCGAAGGTCTTGCTCTCCAGGAGCCCCTCGGTGATGTCGTCACCGGCGTGGATCTCCTTGCCGCCGGCGGTGGCGCCCCGGTCCTCGTTGACGAGGGCGACGGGGATCTTGTCGAGCCTGCCGTACGGGTCCCAGAACGAGTACAGGTACAGGGCGCCGTACAGCAGGGGCAGCAGCAGGATCGCGACGAGCGCGGCGCGCGGCAGCTTTCCCCTGCCGAAACGCTTCAGCTCAAGCGCGGCCAGTTTCGGCGAGCGCATCGGCCGCCCCCTCCTCGGTCGTGGCGTCGGTGGTGTCGGTGGTGTCGTCTTCGGTGGTGTCGGCCGTGTCGGCGGTGCTGTCGCCGGGCGCGGCGTCCTGGGCGGCGCCTGCCTTTTCGGCGGCGCCTGCCTCCTCGACGGTGCCGGTCTCCTCGGCGGTCGTGCCCTCGGGGTCGTCCGCGGTGCTCTCGCCGGAGAGCGTCGTGATCCGCAGGGCGTCCTCGGGGGCCTGGCTGCAGACGGCGAGGACCGTCGTCCCGGAGGCGGCCAGGGAGCGCAGCAGCGCCCAGGCCTCGGCGCGATCGGCGTCCGAGAGCTTCAGGTCCGTGTCGTCCACGGCCAGCAGCCTGGGGCGGCCCATCAGGGCGAGGGCGAGCGAGAGCCGCAGGGCCTCAAGACGTTCCAGGTCGCGTACGGAGGTCCGCTCGCCCTTCGGCAGGGCGTCGAGGTCGAGGCCCGCGGCCCGCACGGCCTCATCGATCCGGGCCCTGGAGGCGGCCGCCCGCTCGGCGGGACGGCGCAGGAGCGCCCGTACGGATCCGTCGTAGCGGCGCTGGAGCAGGGCCCGCTCGCGCAGGTGCTCGGCGACGGTGAAGGCCGGGTCGAGCTCGCTGACGCCCGGGACCTGGCCGAGCGCGCTGATCCGGCGCACGGCCGCCATCTTGCGGGGCAGCGGGAGGCCGCCGACCTCGGCGCGCCCCTCCGTGGCCTTCATCCGGCCGGTGAGCGCGAGCAGCAGACAGGTGCGTCCCGAGCCGGAAGGGCCCTCGATCGCCACCAGCGCGCCGGGCTCGGCCCGGAAGGAGACCTCCCGGAAGGCCCAGCCCCGCGGTCCCTTCAGTCCGAAGCCGTCCACGACGACGGCGGCGCCGTGCGGCTGTTCCTCGGTTTCCGTGCTCACGGACTCACCCCCACTTCCCCTTTTTGAACTGACCAGTCAGTTCAAAAGTTACCCCGGGGTGGGATTTCTGGCAAAACCCCAGGTCAGGGCCGCTGTCAGTGGGGCAGGGCACGATGAACACATACGGCCATAGCGCCGTCACGCGATGACAGGAGGCTCGTCATGGTCGGCCCTTCCGCAGCAGCCGCGTCCCGCCACCGCCCGGCCCACGGCGAGACGGGGCCCGGGTCCGACATCCACCCGGTCCCGCGCCGCTCCGCCGCTCCGCCCGCCGCCCTCGACCTCCTCGCCAGGTCCCGCGCCGGGCTCGCCGAGGCCGCCGTGCTCGACCGTCCCCACGAGCGGTACGCCACCGCCCACCTCGCCGCCCTGCGCGCCGCGGCCGCCGTGCTCGCCGCCCGGGGCAGGCCCGAGACCGGCCCCCGCCGCCGGCAGCGGATACGGAGCGCCTGGGAACTCCTCGCCGAGCTGGCGCCCGAGCTGACCGAGTGGAGCGCCCTCTTCGCCGCCGGCGCCCCGCGCAGAGCCCGCGCCGAGGCCGGCATCAGCGGCGCCGCCACCCGGCGCGAGGCCGACGACCTGCTCAGGGACGCCGCGCACTTCCTCCGCCTGGTCGAGCGGCTCCTCGCCCTCCCGCCGGTGCTGCCGCGCCAGCCGGGGGCCGACGAGTCGGGAGGATGATCCGGAAGGCGGGGGCGAGGCCATAGGGTGGGGAGCGTCCGTACCCGTCACCGAGGAGTCAACAGCCGTGCCGGACCCTTCCCCTGTCTTCGGTCGAGAGGCGTCGTCGCGCCCGTCGCGCGCCTCCCTGCGTACCGCCGTCGTCTGGGACGTCCTCAAAGACGCCCTGGACCGCCGGGTCGAGGCCACCGGGAAGGACAGCCTCGACGTCCTCGACACGGGCGGCGGCTCCGGGAACTTCGCGGTGCCGGTGGCGCGCCTCGGCCACCGGGTCACCGTCGTCGACCCCAGCCCCAACGCGCTCTTCGCGCTGGAGCGCCGGGCCGCCGAGGCCGGCGTCGCCGACCTCGTCACCGGCGTCCAGGGCGACATCCGGGGGCTCTTCGACGTCGTCGAGCGCGACGCGTACGACGCCGTGCTCTGCCACGGCGTCCTGGAGTACGTCGACGACCCCGCCGAGGGCGTGCGGAACGCGGTCGTCGCGCTCCGCCCCGGCGGCAGCCTCAGCCTGCTCGCGGCCGGGGTCGGCGGCGCCGTCCTGGCCCGCGCGCTGGCCGGTCACTTCACCGAGGCCCGGCAGGCGCTCGACGACCCGGCCGGCCGCTGGGGCGCGGGCGACCCCGTACCCCGGCGCTTCACCGCCGGGCAGCTCACCGAGCTGGCCGACGAGGCCGGACTCGAGGTCGGGGCGGTGCACGGCGTCCGGGTCTTCGCCGACCTGGTCCCCGGGGCCCTCGTCGACACCGAGCCCGGGGCCGCCGAGGCCCTGCTCAAGCTGGAGGCGGCCGCCGCGGAGCTGCCCTCCTTCCACGCGATCGCCACCCAGCTGCACGTTCTCGGCGAGAAGCGGGCCTGAGCCGGAGGCCACCCGTTCGGCGGTGCGGACCGAGGTGCTCCATGGAGTACGCCACAGCCCGCCCGATGAGGGGCTCCGCCCCGTATGATCGAGGGACACCATCCGGCATGACGGACGAGGGGCTGGGGAATCAACGCCTCAGCAACCGATCCGCATGGCGGCCCGGATTGGCTATTCGGCATTGAGGGCGGGTTTCACGGGGGCGATTCCCTGCCTATCCTGAAAGGGCCGCAAACCGGTCGCCCCCGCGACCGACGACTAGGAGGACTCCGTGCCGCTCTCGGAGCACGAGCAGCGAATGCTCGAGCAGATGGAGCGAGCGCTGTACGCCGAAGATCCCAAGTTCGCGACAGCGCTCGAGGGAAGCGGACTGCGTACGTACACCCGGCGACGGGTTTACCAGGCAGTCGCCGGCTTCCTGGTGGGTATCGCGCTCCTCATGGCCGGAATGGTCGCACAGCAGATCTGGATCAGCGTGGTGGGATTCCTCGTCATGCTGGGCTGCGCGGTCCTGGCGGTCACCGGATGGCGCAAGGCGCCGAAGCCGGGCGAGCAGCAGGCCAGGGGTGGGATGGCGGCCGCCGGCCGTCAGACCCGGCAGCGACGCTCCATGATGAACCGGATCGAGGAGCGGTGGCAGCGCCGCCGCGACGAGCAGCAGGGCGGCGGCCACTGACGGCCCCCGCGCGGTAGCCCCGCCCCCACAACCTCCCGAGCCCCGCAGGCCCATGCGCCCTGCGGGGCTCGGCACGTTCACCCTGCGGGGCCCGGCGCGGCTCCCGTGCGGCGCCCCGCCCCTGCGGCCCGCACCCGCACGCCCGTGCGAGGCCGCGGCTGTCCGTGCGGAGCCTGGCCCCGGGCGTGAGGGCCCGAGCCGCCCTTTCCGAGCCGGGCCCCGCCCCGTGGGGGCCCGGCCCCGCTCGGTGTGGGTCTCGCGCCCGCCCCGATGAGCTCGCGCCGCGCCGGTGTGGGGCCGCTCCCCACCGGCCCACACCGGCGGGGAGCAGCCCGCAACTGCGGGGTGGGCCGCCTCGGCTGCGGGCCCGCAACGGGGTGGGCATCGTCCCGCGGCGGGCACGCAACAGGCGGCGGGGCCGTCAGTTGGTCTGTCGGCGGAGGAGTGTCGTCGCTCGGGTCGTCACGGTCGCCCGCCGCTCCGACCAGCGCTCCGTCGTCGACGTCCAGCGGGACGACCAGGACCAGCGGAGGCGGGTCGCCGAGCGGGGGGCCAGGAGGGCGCGGAGGCGGGCGCGGCGGCCGGCGCCCGCGTGGAACCCCGCACGGACCCGCGCGGCCTCGGAGGCCAGACCCGCGACCGCCCGCGGCCGGGGCGCGTACAGCACCTCCTCCACCGCCCGCGCCACCCGGTGCACCGCGTCGGCGGACTCGCCCCGCAGCTCGCCCAGGCGGACGATCCGCGCCGCCGCCCTCCTCGGCGTCAGGGACTCGTCCGGCTCGACCCCGTAGTCCCAGGCCGTGTCGTTGATCTCCTCCCAGACCGCCAGGGTCTCCGCGCCGAGCCGCCGGGCCCGTACCCGGGTCCGCCAGAGCAGGGGCAGGAAGGGGAGGGCGAGGACGAGCAGGGCCCCGACGACCAGCAGCAGCACCGTCAGAAGGTCCGGACCCGAGCCGTCCGAGGACGCTCCGGCGACCGCCGCGTCCGGACCGCAGTCGCCGAGCTTCCGCTCCTGCGGGGTGCAGCCCGCCGAGGCGCTCGGCGCGGCGGAGGGCTGCGCCGAGGCGCTCTGCTGCGGCTGGGCGGGCCCGGTGGCCGTGCCCGAGGGCGTGTTCTGCCGGGTGTACGAGGGGGTGGAGCCCCGCGAGGGGGTCGGCTCGAACCGGGTCCAGCCGACACCCTCGAAGTACAGCTCGGGCCAGGCGTGCGCGTCCCGGATGCCGACGGAGACCGATCCGTCGGTCTGGGTCGTGCCCGGCATGAAGCCGACGGCCACACGGGCCGGGATGCCGAGCGAGCGCGCCATCGCCGCCATGGAGAAGGAGAAGTGGACGCAGAAGCCCCTCTTGTCCTTCAGGAAGCGGGAGACCGCCTGCACCCCGGTGCCGGACACCACGTCGACGTCGTAGCGGAAGCCGCCGTCCTGGGCGAACCAGTCCTGGAGCCTCACCGCCCGCTCGTAGTCGTTCCGCGCGCCCTTGGTGACCGTCAGGGCCGTCTCCCGCACGTCCGCCGGGAGCGTCGTGGGCACCTTGGTGTACTCGCGGCGCAGCTTCTCCGGAACGGGCCCGGCGCCGGCCAACTGACCGGCCGTCGGCTGCACGTCCAGGCTGGCGACCTGGTAGCGGGCGCCCTTGGTGGTCTGCTTGGCGTCGCCGACGAGCATGCGGCCGGCCGGCTCGTACCGCCAGCGTCCGTCGATGTCGACCCGGGCGGCCGGGTACGGCATGGGCAGCCACTTCTGCTCGTACGCCTCCGAGGCGACGAAGTTGCTGGTCACCTCGGTGGCCCGGACGCCCTGCGAGAGGCCGTTCGGCCAGGGCAGCTGCTTGGGGACGTCCTCGATCGGGCGGACCGAGGACTTCCACGAGGTGCCGTCGAACTGGTCGAGGGCGACGAGCCGCAGGTACAGGCCGCTGGTGTCGCGGGCGTTGGTCCGGTACCGCAGCACCTCCCGGTCCTCCGGCTGGCGCAGGTTGTCCTGGAGGGAGACCAGCGGGTTCACGGCGGAGATCGTGCCGCCCTTGCCGCCGTCCCCGTCGCCCTCGCCGTTGCCGCCGAAGAGGCCGCCGGAGAAACCGGGCAGCGCGAACGGCACCAGCAGCGCGACGCCCATGGCGACGGCGCCGATCCGGCGGCCGGTGCGGGCCGGGGCGAAGGCGGGGCCGCCGCCGGCGACGGTGGAGCCGGGACGGCCGGAGCGCTGGGCGCCGCCGAAGACCCGCCCCCACTGGGAGAGCCGGTCGCGGCCCTCGGCGAGGAGCAGCAGCAGATAGCCGGAGGCCGCGAGGAGGAACCAGAGCCGGCCCGCGCCGCCGCCGGACAGCCCGGCGGCCACCGAGTACAGGGCGAGCAGCGGCAGGCCGGCCGGGGCCGCCTTGCGGAAAGTGACGGCGAGGGCGTCCACCAGGAGCCCGATCGCGACGACCCCGCCGACCAGCATGAGCCGGATGCCCTCGGTGTCGGGCGCGGGGATCGCGTACCGGCCGACGTCCTCGGCGCCCGCCTGGAACAGCTCGGCGGCGTGCGCGAGGGCCTCGGGGCCCGGGACGATCCAGAGGAGGGCCTGCTCCCGGGCGAAGAACAGGGTCAGCGCGAGGAGCGCGGTGACGGTCTGGGCGAGGAGGGTCAGCGTCCGGGCCAGCGGCACCCGCCGGGCCAGCGTGCCCACCCCGCTCACCAGGGCGAGGACGAAGGCCGCCGTGAAGATCCAGGTCGCGGGCTTCACCAGGGGGAGCAGTGCCCCGGCGGCCATCAGGGTGGCGCCCCAGGAAGCGAGCGTCAGCCGGGTGCGGCCGCTCATGACCATCCTCCGTAGGTGTCGGCGGTGGCGGTCTCCGTACGGAGACCGGCCGCCTGCTGCCACAGGTCGGCGAGCGGGGCGCCGGGCGGTACGGCGAGCGCAGTCCAGCCCGCCTCCCGCAGCTGCCGCACCCGGTCCTCGACCGCTCCGGCGACCGCGCCGCCGGTGAGCCAGGTGCCGGAGTCCAGGACGAAGGCGACGGCCGCGCCGGCCCGGCCGCGCATCCGGGCGGTGAGGGCCGCCTGCTCCTCGTCGAGGTCGCCGAGGAAGGCGATGAGCAGCCCGTCGCCGCCGCCGCGCAGCACGTCCGAGGCGCGGGAGAGACCGGCCCCCTCGGAGTGGTCGACGACCGCGAGGGTGTCCATCATCAGGCCGGCCGCCTCGGCCGAGTCGTGCGCCGAGCCGGCGAAGCCCTCGGAGCCCTCGCCGGGGATCGCGCTGCCGGTGTCCGTGAGCAGCCGGACCGCGTAGCCGCGCTCCAGCATGTGGACGAGCGCGGAGGCGGTGCCGGACACCGCCCATTCGAAGGCCGAGTCGGGGCCCGCGCCCTGGAAGGCGATCCGGCGGGTGTCGAGGAGGACGGTGCAGCGCGCCCGCTGGGGCAGCTCCTCGCGGCGGACCATCAGCTCGCCGTAGCGGGCGGTGGAGCGCCAGTGGACCCGGCGCAGGTCGTCGCCGTGCCGGTAGGTGCGGGGGATGACGTCGTCGTCGCCGGCGAGCGCGAGGGAGCGCGACTGCCCGTCTCCGTACCCCGAGGCCTCGCCGAAGAGCTTCACGGGCGGGAGGGCCTCCGTGCGCGGCACGACGGTCAGGGTGTCGTACGCGCTGAAGGAGCGGGTCAGCTCGCACATCCCGAAGGGGTCGTTGAGCCGCAACTGGAGCGGGCCCAGCGGGAAGCGGCCGCGCAGGTCGGAGCGGACCCGGTAGGACACCTCGCGCCGCCCGCCCGCCTCGACCCGGTCGAGGACGAAGCGGGGGCGGGGTCCCAGCATGTACGGCACGTGGTCCTGGAGCATCAGGAGGCCGGTGGGGAGCTTGGAGACGTTCTCCATCCGCAGCTGGACCCGGGCCTCGGTGCCGGTCTCCACCCGCTGGGGGGTGAGCCGGCGGGAGGCGGCGACCCGATAGCGGGTCCGGTGCAGCACGAGGACGCAGATCAGCGGGAGGGCGGCGAGCAGCAGCCCGACGCGCAGCAGATCGGCCTGGCCGAGGACGTACGCGCAGACGGCGGCGGCCACCCCCGCGGCGAGGAAGGAACGGCCGCGGGTGGTGAGACCGGCGAAGGCGGCCCGCAGCCCGCCCCGGTCGTCCTCGTCGCCCCGCTGACCGTCCGGCACGGCGGCGCCACTCATCACAGCCGCCGGGCGCCGGGCTGCTGCTGGCCGTAGAGCGGGCCGGCGTGCGGGGCCGCGGCCGGGACGGGGGTGCGCTGCAGGATGTCCTGGACGACCTGCTCGGCGGTGCGGCGGTTCAGCTGGGCCTGCGCCGTCGGCAGCAGCCGGTGGGCGAGGACGGGAGCGGCGAGGGCCTGGAGGTCGTCGGGCAGCACGTACTCGCGGCCGCTGAGCGCCGCGGAGGCCTTGGCGGCCCGCAGCAGGTGGAGCGTGGCCCGGGGGGAGGCACCGAGGCGCAGGTCGGCGTGGGTGCGGGTGGCGGCGACGATGTCGACCGCGTACCGGCGGACGGCGTCGGCGACGTGGACCCCGCGCACCGCGTCGATCAGCTTGAGGATGTCGTGGGCGTGGGCGACCGGCTGGAGGTCGTCCAGCGGTGAGACCGAGCCGTGCACGTCGAGCATCTGGAGCTCGGCCTCGGCGCTCGGGTAGCCGATGGAGACCCGGGCCATGAAGCGGTCGCGCTGGGCCTCGGGCAGCGGGTAGGTGCCCTCCATCTCGACCGGGTTCTGGGTGGCGACGACCATGAACGGGCTGGGCAGCTCGTACGTCTGGCCGTCGACCGTGACCTGGCGCTCCTCCATGGACTCCAGGAGCGCGGACTGGGTCTTCGGCGAGGCGCGGTTGATCTCGTCGCCGATCACGATCTGGGCGAAGATCGCGCCCGGCTTGAACTCGAAGTCACGCCGCTGCTGGTCGAAGATCGACACGCCGGTGACGTCCGAGGGCAGCAGGTCGGGCGTGAACTGGATGCGGCGCACCGAGCAGTCGATGGACCGGGCCAGCGTCTTGGCCAGCATGGTCTTGCCGACGCCGGGTACATCCTCGATGAGGAGGTGCCCCTCGGCGAGCAGCACGGTCAGCGAAAGCCGTACGACCTCGGGCTTGCCCTCGATCACACTCTCCACCGATCTGCGGACGCGCTCCACAGTGGTGGTCAGATCAGCGAGGCTCGCTCGATCGTCATAGGTCGTCACCCCGGCCCTCCTCGGCCTTTCGGAACTGTCGTCCGAGCATTGTTGTTGGCGTTGGCGCGCCCTGTCACTCGCCCGCGGACAAGAGCGAGCGAGATGCCGGGGTTTGGGGGGTTACGCCGGGTCGATCTCGCGCAGCAGCCCCGTCGTCACGTCGAAGACGAAGCCCCGGACGTCGTCCGTGTGCAGCAGGAAGGGGGAGGTCCGCACCCGCTGCATCGACTGCCGGACGTCCTGGTCGACATCGCGGAAGGCCTCGACCGCCCAGGCCGGGCGCTGGCCGACCTCGTCCTCCAGCTCGTGCCGGAAGTCCTCGGTGAGCGACTCCAGGCCGCAGTTCGTGTGGTGCACCAGCATCACGCTGCGGGTGCCGAGGGCCCGCTGGCTGATGGTGAGCGACCGGATCACGTCGTCGGTGACCACGCCGCCGGCGTTGCGGATGGTGTGGCAGTCGCCGAGTTCGAGGCCGAGGGCCGCGTGCAGGTCGAGACGGGCGTCCATGCAGGCGACGACGGCGACGCGCAGCACGGGCCGGGCGTCCATCCCCGGGTCGGTGAAGGCGGACGCGTAGCGCGCGTTGGCCTCGACCAAACGGTCGGTGACCGTCGGGCCGGTGCGTATGGCGTCGGCGGAGGGGCGAGCGGAGGTCGGCATGGTTCCGACGGTAATGGTCACGTCCCGTCCCGGCCCGCCGTGAGGAGGGACAAAGAACATCAATGAGCCTGGCTGTGAGCTAAAGCACAGGTGGTGCTCTCCGGGGCCACGCGGCGCGCCAGTCGGTTGATTGACCGGCGGGTCCCGTGGACTAAAGTGACGCGGAGTTCACGGAGACAACGAGCGATTTCCCGCGGTTTCTCCCCCCGTGTGTGCGGCGGTACCTCCGGCTCGGCCTCCGCCCGCGGTACGTGCCTCCGCGCCGGACCTGAGAGGGCGCATTGAGCAACGACCGACACGTCCCGGTGATGCTCCAGCGGTGCCTGGACATGTTGGCCCCCGCGCTGGAGCGCCCCGGAGCGGTCGTCGTCGACTGCACCCTGGGTCTCGGCGGCCACAGCGAGGCCCTCCTCAAGCGGTTCCCCGAGGCGCGGCTCGTCGCCCTCGACCGCGACAAGGAGGCCCTGCGGCTCTCCGGCGAGCGGCTCGCCCCCTACGGGGACCGGGCCACCCTCGTCCACGCGGTGTACGACGAGCTGCCCGAGGTCCTCGACCGGCTCGGCATCCCGCGGGTGGACGGCGTCCTCTTCGACCTGGGCGTCTCCTCCATGCAGCTGGACGAGGCCGACCGCGGCTTCGCCTACGCCCAGGACGCCCCGCTCGACATGCGCATGGACCAGACGACCGGCATCAGCGCGGCCGAGGTCCTCAACACCTACCCGCCGGGCGAGCTGGTCCGGATCCTGCGCGCGTACGGCGAGGAGAAGCAGGCCAAGCGGATCGTCTCCGCGATCGTGCGCGAGCGCGAGAAGGAGCCGTTCAGCAACAGCGCCCGGCTCGTCGAACTCATCCGCGACGCCCTGCCCCAGGCCGCCAAGCGCACCGGCGGCAACCCGGCCAAGCGCACCTTCCAGGCCCTGCGCATCGAGGTCAACCACGAGCTCGACAGCGTCGAGAAGGCCATCCCGGCGGCCGTGAAGGCCCTCGCCGTCGGCGGCCGGGTCGTCGTCCTCTCGTACCAGTCCCTGGAAGACCGGATCGTCAAGGGCGTCTTCGCGGCCGGAGCGGCGACCACCGCCCCGCCCGGCCTCCCCGTCGTCCCCGAGAAGTACCAGCCCCGGCTGAAGCTGCTCACCCGGGGCGCCGAGCTGCCCACCGAGGAGGAGGTCGCCGAGAACCGGCGCGCCGCCCCCGCCCGGCTCCGGGGTGTCGAGCGCATCCGGGAAGACGTCCTGTGAGCACGGCGAAGGGGCCCCTCAAAGGGCGGGCCGCGCGGCTCGGACGGCTGATGCCGTCGGGGCCGAGCTCGGCCGCCCGCACCCCCTTCGTCCTGCTCGTCTTCGTGCTGCTCGGCGGCGGGCTCATCACCCTGCTCCTGCTGAACTCCGCCCTCAACCAGGGCTCCTTCAAGCTGAACGAGCTCAAGGACAAGACCACCGAACTCACCGACGAGGAGCAGGCCCTCCAGCGGGACGTCGACGACTACGCGGCCCCCGACGCGCTGGAGCGGCGGGCCCGTGAACTCGGCATGGTCCCCGGCGGCAGCCCCGCCTTCCTCGGCCCGGACGGCAAGGTCCTCGGCGAACCCTCGGTGGCGGTCGCCCCCCAACCGCCCCCGAAGCCGACGCCGACCGCGACCCCGTCGGGGAGCGCGCCCGCCACCCGGACCAGCACCACCACCGGTACCTCCGGCAACGCCGCAACCACAAGCACACCCGGTGCCCCGATCACCGGCACCGTCCCCACCACCTCAGCCCCCACCAGTCCGGGCCTCTCCGGCGCCGGCCCCGCACAGACAGTGCCGGCGCCAGAGGTCCAGGACCCCACCAGTCCGGGCCCCTCCGGCGCCGGCCCCGCACAGACGGCGCCGGTGCCAGAGGTCCAGGCCCCCACACAAACCGGCAGGTGACCGAGCAGTGCCCTCAAAGGAGCCCCCGCGCCGCCGTGTTCCCGGCCCCGCCCGGCCCGCACGCCCCCGGCCCGCCTCCGCCGGTGCCCGCACGCCCGGTGCCCGCCCGTCCCGGCCCGCCCCGCGCCCGGCGGCGAAGCGGACCGCGCCCCGGCCCCCGGCCCGCCGGCCGCGCACCATCAGGCTCGGCAGCCCCCGGCCCCGGCTGCGTCTGGTCTCCCTCGGCCTGACCCTCGTCATGCTGGTCTTCGTGGTCCGGCTGCTCCAGGTCCAGGCCGTCGACGCCGACGCGTACGCCGCCAAGGCCGACAAGTACCGCTTCCAGGAGTACACGCTCTCCGCCGAGCGGGGCGAGATCACCGACCGCAACGGCATCGCGCTCGCCGCCAGCGTCGACGCGTACGACATCACCGCCGACCCCAAGCTCTTCACCCCCGAGGAGTCCAAGATCGCCGACGCCCCCGAGCAGGCGGCCGCGCTCCTCGCCCCCATCCTCGGCAAGGAACCCGCCGAGCTGGCGAAGAAGCTCCGCACCCCCAAGTCCCGCTACACCCTGCTGGCCCGCAAGCAGACCCCGCAGGTCTGGAACCAGATCAAGGACCTCAAGAAGGTCTACGGGCAGAAGGCGCAGGCCGTCGGCGGCAACGGGGTCAACCTCCTCGGTGGCATCCTCAGCGAGCCCAGCACCAAGCGCGTGTACCCGAACGGCCAACTGGCCGCCGGGATACTGGGATACGTCAACGCCGAGGGCAAGGGCGCCGGCGGCCTGGAGTCCATGCTCGACCCGGAGCTCGCCGGCCAGGACGGCAAGGTCCGCTTCACCCAGTCCGGCGGCCGCCAGGTGCCCACCGCGGGCTCCCAGGGCACCCCCGCCGTCCCCGGCTCCGACATCGAGCTGACCATCGACCGGGACATCCAGTGGGCCGCCCAGCAGGCCATCACCGAGCAGGTCCGCAAGTCGAAGGCCGACCGCGGCTACGTGATCGTGCAGGACACCAGGACCGGCGAGGTCCTCGCCATGGCCAACGCGCCCGGTTTTGACCCCAACGACCTCTCCGCCGCCAACGCCGCCGCCATGGGCAACGCCGCCCTGCAGGACGCCTACGAGCCCGGCTCCACCAGCAAGGTCATGTCCATGGCCGCCGTCCTCGAGGAGGGCAAGGCGGCCCCCGACACCCACGTCACCGTCCCCAACCGGCTCCACCGAGGCGACCGGCTCTTCAAGGACGACATCGACCACATCACCTGGTACCTGACCCTCAACGGCGTCCTCGCCAAGTCCAGCAACATCGGCACCATCCTCGCCACCGGCCGGCTCGGCGACACCCAGGCCGAGTCCAACCGGGTCCTCCACTCCTACCTGCGCAAGTTCGGCATCGGCAGCCCCACCGGCCTGGACTTCCCGGGCGAGACCCCCGGCATCCTCGCCAAGCCACAGGACTGGTCCACCTCGCAGCAGTACACGATCCCCTTCGGCCAGGGCCTCTCGGTCAGCGCCATGCAGGCCGCCTCCGTGTACTCGACCATCGCCAACGGAGGCGTACGGATCGAACCGACCCTCGTGCGCGGCACCAAGGGGCCCGACGGGCGCTTCGCCGCGGCCCCCGCGCCCAAGGAGTCCCGGGTGATCAGCGAGAAGACCGCCAAGACCCTCGCGCAGATGCTGGAGTCCGTCGTCAAGGACCGGGAGGGCACCGGCACCAAGGCCGCCATCCCCGGCTACCGCGTCGCGGGCAAGACCGGCACCGCCAACCGCGTCGACCCCGAACTCGGCCGCTACAAGGGGTACACCGCCTCCTTCGCCGGCTTCGCCCCCGCCGACGACCCTCGGATCACCGTCTACTGCGCCATCCAGAACCCCACCAAGGGCCTGTACTTCGGCGGCCAGATCTGCGGACCCATCTACAAGAAGGTCATGGAGTTCGCCCTGAAGACCCTCCACGTCGCCCCCACGGGCAGCGAACCCGCCCGACTGCCGGTCACCTTCGAACCCACCCCGTGACACTCCGGGAGCACCAGTGACAACGATCACCCCCCATTCCGGGAACCGGAAATCGAACTCCGGCGAGGCCCCGGGCTCTTTTGGCCCCGCACAGGGTGCGCCCGGTACGCTCACCGCCGTGCCACACGCTGATCAGTACCGAAACGCCCCACCCCGGCCGGAGCAGGCCCGCCCGACACCCCTGGGCGACCTGGCCGCGCAGCTCGGGGCCGAGCCCCCCCAGGCCGCCGAGATCTCGGGCATCACGCACGACTCGCGGGCCGTGCGCCCCGGGGACC
This sequence comes from Streptomyces sp. NPDC034084, assembly GCF_055575535.1. NCBI lineage: Bacteria > Bacillati > Actinomycetota > Actinomycetes > Kitasatosporales > Streptomycetaceae > Streptomyces > Streptomyces sp. NPDC034084. The sequence goes on along the minus strand of NZ_JBVISK010000001.1, from coordinate 316,833 downwards.
TGTACGCGGCCCTGCCCGGTGCCCGCACCCACGGCGCCGACTTCGTCGCCCAGGCCGCCGGACTCGGCGCCGCCGCGATCCTCACGGACCCGGCGGGCGCCGAACGCGCCGCCGTGACCGGCCTCCCCGTCCTCGTCGTGGAGAACCCGCGCGGCCGGATGGGCGAACTCGCGGCCGAGATCTACGGGCGCCCCGGCGAGGACCTCCTCCAGATCGGCATCACCGGCACCTCCGGCAAGACCACCACCGCGTACCTGGTGGAGGGGGGCCTGCGCGGCTCCGGCCGGAAGACCGGTCTCGTCGGCACCGTCGAGATGCGGATCGGCGACGAACGCATCAAGTCCGAGCGGACCACCCCCGAGGCCACCGACCTCCAGGCGCTCTTCGCCGTCATGCGCGAGCGGGGCGTCGAGGCCGTCGCCATGGAGGTCTCCAGCCACGCCCTCGTGCTCGGCCGGGTCGACGGCTGCGTCTTCGACGTCGCCGTCTTCAACAACCTCAGCCCGGAGCACATGGAGTTCCACTCCGACATGGAGGACTACTTCCAGGCCAAGGCCGGGCTGTTCACGCCCCGGCGCAGCCGCCTGGGCGTGGTCAACCTCGACGACGCGTACGGCCGCAGGCTCGTCACGGAGGCGACCGTCCCGATCGTCACCTTCTCCGCCGAGGGCCGCGCCGAGGCCGACTGGCGCGCCGAGGACCTCGTCCTCGGCTCCCACGACTCGACGTTCACAGCCGTCGGCCCCGCGGGCGAGCGGATTCCCGCCACCGCCCCGCTGCCCGGCCCGTTCAACGTCGCCAACACCCTCGCCGCGATCGCCACCCTCGCCGCCGCCGGCCTGGACCCGAAGGCCGCGGCCGAGGGCGTCGCCGCCGTCCCCGGCGTCCCGGGCCGCCTTGAGCGGGTCGACGCCGGCCAGCCGTACCTCGCGGTCGTCGACTACGCGCACAAGACGGACGCCGTCGAATCGGTCCTGCGCTCCCTGCGCGAGGTCACCGAGGGCCGGCTGCACGTGGTCATCGGCTGCGGAGGCGACCGGGACACCACCAAGCGCGGCCCGATGGGCGCCGCCGCCGCCCGGCTCGCCGACACCGCCGTCCTCACCTCCGACAACCCCCGCTCCGAGGACCCCCTGGTGATCCTCAGCGCCATGCTCGCCGGCGCCGCCGAGGTGCCGGCGGGGGAGCGCGGCGACGTCCTGGTCGAACCCGACCGGGCCGCCGCCATCGCCGCCGCGGTCGCCCGCGCGCGGCCCGGCGACACCGTCCTTGTCGCCGGCAAGGGCCACGAGCAGGGCCAGGAGATCGCCGGGGTCGTACGCCCCTTCGACGACCGTCAGGTCCTGCGCGAGGCGATTCTCAGCCAGCAGAACCAGCAGGACGCACACCGTCACGAGAACAGTCAGGGATGAAGCAGTGATCGCCCTCTCCCTCGCCGAGATCGCCGAAATCGTCGGCGGGCAGGCGCACGACATACCGGATCCGGCCGCCCGGATCACCGGGCCCGTCGTCATCGACTCCCGCGAGGTGCGGGCAGGCAGCCTCTTCGCGGCCTTCGCGGGAGAGCGCGTCGACGGCCACGAGTACGCCGAACGCGCCGTCGCGGCGGGAGCGGTGGCCGTACTCGCCGCCCGCCCCGTCGGCGTCCCCGCCATCGTCGTCGACGACGTTCAGGCCGCGCTGGGTGCCCTCGCCCGCGCGGTCGTCGAACGGCTCGGCACCGATGTCGTCGCCCTCACCGGCTCGGCCGGCAAGACCTCCACGAAGGACCTGATCGCCCAGGTCCTCGAACGGCACGCGCCCACCGTGTGGACGCCCGGCTCGCTCAACAATGAGATCGGCCTGCCGCTCACGGCGCTCCGCGCGAGCGACGAGACCCGGCACCTGGTCCTGGAGATGGGCGCCCGCGGCATCGGACACATCCGCTACCTCACGGGCCTCACCCCGCCCCGCATCGGACTCGTCCTCAACGTGGGCAGCGCCCACATCGGCGAGTTCGGCGGCCGGGAGCAGATCGCCCAGGCGAAGGGCGAGCTCGTCGAGGCCCTGCCCTCCGCCGAGGAGGGCGGGATCGCGGTCCTCAACGCCGACGATCCGCTCGTCCGCGCCATGGCGAGCCGCACCAAGGCCCGCGTGACCCTGTTCGGCGAAGCGGACGAAGCGGCCGTACGGGCCGAGAACGTCCACCTCACAGAGACCGGACAGCCTTCTTTCCGGCTTCACACACCCACCGGGTGCAGTGACGTGACCTTGCGCCTGTACGGTGAGCACCACGTGTCGAACGCGCTCGCAGCGGCCGCCGTCGCGCACGAGCTGGGCATGCCTGTCGAAGAGATCGCCACCGCGCTCTCCGAGGCCGGCACCCTGTCGCGCTGGCGCATGGAGGTCACCGAGCGTCCGGACGGCGTGACGATCGTCAACGACGCCTACAACGCGAACCCCGAGTCCATGCGAGCCGCCCTGCGCGCGCTCGCGGCCATGGGCAGGGCCGCACAGGCCCGAGGGGCTCGTACGTGGGCGGTGCTCGGCAAGATGGCCGAGCTCGGTGACGAATCGCTCGTCGAGCACGACGCGGTCGGACGGCTCGCCGTCCGGCTTAACGTCAGCAAGCTCGTGGCGGTCGGGGACAGGGAAGCGTCCTGGCTGCAACTGGGCGCATATAACGAGGGTTCGTGGGGTGAGGAGTCGGTGCACGTGTCCGACGCGCAGGCGGCTGTCGACCTGTTGCGCAGTGAGCTGCGCCCGGGGGACGTCGTCCTTGTGAAGGCTTCCAGGTCGGTCGGTCTCGAACAGGTCGCGCTGGCGCTCCTCGACACCGAGGGCGAGGTCACCGGCCGATGAGGCAGATCCTCTTCGCGGGGGCCATCGGGCTCTTCCTGACCCTGATCGGCACGCCGCTGCTGATCAAGCTCCTTGCCCGCAAGGGGTACGGGCAGTTCATCCGGGACGACGGCCCGCGCGGTCACGCCGGGAAGAAGGGCACGCCCACCATGGGCGGCATCTCCTTCATCCTGGCCACGCTCATCGCGTACGCGCTGGCCAAGGTCATCACCGGTGAGGACCCGACGTACTCGGGCGTCCTGGTGCTCTTCCTCATGGCCGGCATGGGCCTGGTCGGCTTCCTCGACGACTACATCAAGATCGTCAAGCAGCGGTCGCTCGGTCTGCGGGCGAAGGCGAAGATGGCCGGCCAGCTGATCGTCGGCATCGCGTTCGCGGTGCTCTCGCTGCAGTTCGCGGACCTGCGCGGGCTCACCCCCGCCTCCACGAAGCTCTCCTTCATCGCGGACTTCGGCTGGGCCATCGGGCCGGTGCTCTTCGTGGTCTGGGCGCTCTTCATGATCCTGGCCATGTCCAACGGCGTGAACCTGACGGACGGTCTGGACGGCCTGGCCACCGGCGCCTCGGTGATGGTCTTCGGCGCGTACACCTTCATCGGGCTCTGGCAGTTCCAGGAGTCCTGCGCCAACGCGGCGACGCTGACCAACCCCAACGCCTGCTTCGAGGTCCGCGACCCGCTCGACCTCGCGGTGGTCGCCTCCGCGCTGATGGGCGCCTGCTTCGGCTTCCTCTGGTGGAACACCTCGCCCGCCAAGATCTTCATGGGCGACACCGGCTCGCTCGCCCTCGGCGGCGCCCTCGCCGGTCTCGCCATCTGCTCCCGTACGGAGCTCCTGCTGGCCCTGCTCGGCGGCCTGTTCGTGCTGATCACGATGTCCGTGGTCATCCAGGTCGGCTCGTTCAAGATGACCGGCAAGCGCGTCTTCCGGATGGCCCCCCTCCAGCACCACTTCGAACTCAAGGGGTGGTCCGAGGTCCTGGTCGTCGTCCGGTTCTGGATCATCCAGGGCATGTGCGTGATCGTGGGCCTGGGCCTCTTCTACGCGGGATGGGCATCGGAAAAGTGACAGAACAGCTCGACTGGAACGGCAAGAAGGTCACCGTCGCGGGGCTCGGGGTCTCCGGCATCCCGGCCGCCCGCGTCCTGCACGCCCGCGGCGCGCTCGTGACCGTCGTCAACGACGGCGACGACGAGCGCTCCCGGGCGCAGGCCGCGGAGCTGGAGGCGGAGGGCGTCACCGTCCGCCTCGGCGACGGGGCGACGCTGCCGGCCGGTACCGAGCTGATCGTCACCACCCCCGGCTGGCGGCCCGACAAGCCCCTCTTCGCGGCCGCCGCCGAGGCGGGCGTGGAGGTCTGGGGCGACGTCGAGCTGGCCTGGCGCCTCCGCGGCCCCGGGGCGGCGCCCTGGCTCGCCGTCACCGGCACCAACGGCAAGACCACGACCGTGCGGATGCTCGCCTCCATCCTGGAGGCGGCGGGACTGCGGACCGCCGCCGTCGGGAACATCGGCGTCTCGCTCCTCGACGCCGTCCTCGGCGAGGAGACGTACGACGTGCTCGCCGTCGAGCTCTCCAGCTACCAGCTGCACTGGGCGCCCTCCGTCCGCGCCCACTCGGCCGCCGTGCTCAACCTGGCGCCCGACCACCTCGACTGGCACGGCTCCATGGAGGCGTACGCCGCCGACAAGGGCCGGATCTACGAGGGCAACCAGGTCGCCTGCGTCTACAACGTCGCCGACCAGGTCACCGAGGACCTGGTGCGCGAGGCCGACGTCGAGGAGGGCTGCCGCGCCATCGGCTTCACCCTCGGCACCCCCGGCCCCTCCCAGCTCGGCGTCGTCGAGGGCATCCTCGTCGACCGGGCCTTCGTCGAGAACCGGCAGAAGAACGCCCAGGAACTGGCCGAGGTCGCCGACGTCCAGCCGCCGGCCCCGCACAACATCGCCAACGCCCTCGCCGCGGCCGCCCTCGCGCGGGCCTTCGGCGTCGAGGCGAAGGCCGTACGGGACGGCCTGAAGGCCTTCCGGCCCGACCCGCACCGCATCGAACTGGTCGAGGAGGTCCAGGGAGTCACCTACGTCGACGACTCCAAGGCCACCAACACCCACGCCGCGGAAGCCTCGTTGGCCGCCTACGACCCGATCGTCTGGATCGCCGGCGGCCTCGCCAAGGGCGCGGCCTTCGACGAGCTCGTCCAGCGGTCGGCGAAGCGCTTGCGCGGTGTCGTCCTGATCGGGGCCGACCGCGCCCTGATCCGGGAAGCCCTGACGCGACACGCCCCGGAGGTCCCGGTGGTGGACCTCGACCGGACCGACACTGGGGCGATGTCCGAGGCGGTCCGCGAGGCGGCCCGGCTCGCCCGCCCCGGGGACACGGTCCTGCTCGCCCCGGCCTGCGCCTCGATGGACATGTTCACCAACTACAACAAGCGGGGCGAGGCCTTCGCGGACGCCGTCCGCGCCCTCGCCGTCACCGGGGACGCCTGACCCGACCAGCGGGAGGGTCCGGCCGGACCGGGCACGACTGGAGGGGACAGCGACCATGCCGAGCAAGATCGCCGGGACACGCCGGCCTTCCGCCGTACGCGGCGGAGGGCGGGCCCCCGCGGCCCCGCGGCGGGCGCGCGGCGGAGGCGTACGGGGGGCGTACGAGCGGCTCCGCAAGGCCTGGGACCGGCCCCTCACGGCGTACTACGTCATCATCGGCGCCGGGCTGCTCATCACCACGCTCGGCCTCGTGATGGTCTACTCCGCCTCGATGATCACGGCGCTCCGCTACGACCTGGTGCCCTCCTACTTCTTCCGGAAGCAGTTCCTGGCCGCGCTCATCGGCACCGGGCTGCTCCTGGTCGCCTCCCGGATGCCGGTCAAGCTGCACCGCGCACTCGCCTACCCGATCCTGGTCGGCGCGGTCTTCCTGATGGTCCTCGTGCAGATCCCCGGGATAGGGCACGCGGTCAACGGCAACCAGAACTGGATCTCGCTCGGCGGCCCCTTCCAGCTCCAGCCCAGCGAGTTCGGGAAACTGGGACTGATCCTGTGGGGGGCCGACCTGCTCGCCCGCAAACAGGACATGCGGCTCCTGACCCAGTGGAAGCACATGCTGGTGCCGCTGGTGCCCGGCGCGTTCATGCTGCTCGGGCTCATCATGCTCGGCGGCGACATGGGCACCTCGATCATCCTCGCGGCCATCCTCTTCGGCCTGCTGTGGACGGCCGGAGCGCCCACCCGGCTCTTCGTCGGCGTGCTCACGGTGGCCGGCGCGATCGGTGTGCTCCTCATCAAGACGAGCTCGAACCGGATGAAGCGCTTCGACTGCATCGGCGCGACCGACCCCGGCGGCGAGGGAGCCCCCTGCCTCCAGGCCGCGCACGGAATCTATGCTCTCGCCTCGGGCGGATGGTTCGGTTCCGGACTCGGTGCGAGCGTCGAGAAATGGGGCCAACTGCCCGAGGCGCACACCGACTTCATCTTCGCGGTCACCGGTGAGGAACTGGGTCTCGCGGGGACGCTGTCGGTACTCGCCCTGTTCGCGGCTCTAGGCTATGCGGGTATCCGCGTGGCCGGAGGCACGGAGGACCCCTTCGTGAGGTTCGCCGCGGGAGGTGTGACCACCTGGATCACGGCTCAGGCCGTGATCAACATCGGTGCGGTGCTCGGCCTGCTGCCGATCGCCGGTGTCCCGCTCCCGCTGTTCTCCTACGGAGGGTCGGCTCTGCTGCCGACCATGTTCGCCGTCGGGCTCCTCATCGCCTTCGCGCGACAGGAACCCGCCGCGAAAGCGGCCCTGGCCATGCGCCGCCCCGGCTGGGGCAAGCGGGTCGGGAAGAGATGGAAGTCGATGCGACGGCGCGTCAAGAAGCGCCCGTCCGGAGAGCGGTGAATTTCGGTGCATGTCGTACTCGCCGGCGGGGGGACCGCCGGCCACATCGAGCCCGCGCTGGCCCTCGCGGACGCCCTGCGCAGGCAGGACCCGAGTGTGGGGATCACGGCGCTCGGCACGGAGAAGGGTCTGGAGACCCGGCTCGTGCCCGAGCGGGGCTACGAGTTGGCGCTCATCCCCGCCGTACCGCTGCCCCGCAAGCCCACCCCCGAGCTGATCACCGTCCCCGGACGGCTGCGCGGCACGATCAAGGCGGCCGAGCAGGTCCTGGAGCGCACCAAGGCCGACTGCGTGGTCGGCTTCGGCGGCTACGTGGCCCTGCCCGGCTACCTGGCCGCCAAGCGGCTCGGGGTGCCGATCGTGGTCCACGAGGCCAACGCCCGGCCCGGCCTGGCCAACAAGATCGGCTCGAGGTACGCGGCCGGGGTCGCCGTCGCCACGCCGGACAGCAAGCTCCGCAACGCCCGTTACATCGGCATCCCGCTGCGGCACACCATCGCGACCCTGGACCGGGCGCGGGTGCGGCCCGAGGCGCGCGCCGCCTTCGGCCTCGACCCGAACCTGCCGACGCTGCTCGTCTCCGGCGGCTCCCAGGGCGCCCGCCGGCTCAACGAGGTGATCCAGCAGATCGCCCCGGTGCTCCAGCGCTCGGGCATCCAGATCCTGCACGCGGTCGGCCCGAAGAACGAGATGCCGCGTGTCGACAACATGCCCGGTATGCCGCCCTACGTGCCGGTACCGTACGTGGACCGGATGGATCTCGCGTACGCCGCGGCCGACATGATGCTCTGCCGCGCGGGCGCGATGACCGTCGCCGAGCTCTCCGCCGTCGGGCTGCCCGCCGCGTACGTCCCGCTGCCCATCGGCAACGGCGAACAGCGGCTCAACGCCCAGCCGGTGGTCAAGGCCGGTGGCGGACTGCTCGTCGACGACGCGGAGCTGACGCCGCAGTGGGTGCAGGGCAACGTCCTGCCCGTACTGGCCGATCCGCACCGGCTGTACGAGATGTCCCGGGCCGCCGCCGAGTTCGGCCGCCGGGACGCCGACGACCTGCTCGTCGGCATGGTGTACGAGGCGATCGCCGCCCGCCGGCAGGCGTAGCGGGGGACTGAAAGCAGGAGGCGCGGGTGGCAGCCGGACCGACGACCGCAGAGAAGAGCGGTACCAGGAAGTCGAAGGGGTCGTCGGAGCGGCCGTCCGGCCCCGGCACCCGGAACCCTCGGTTCCGGGTGCCCGCCCCCCGGGTGCTCCTCGTGGCGCTCGGCCTCGTCGCGCTCGTGGCGGGCGGGGTCTGGGCGCTCTACGGGTCGACCTGGTTCCGTGTGGAACGTGTGAAGACTTCCGGCACCGCCGTCCTGACGCCGGCCGAGGTCGAGGCGGTCGCCGCCGTCCCGATGGGCGCCCCGCTCGTCACCGTCGACACCGAGGCGATCGAGGCCCGGCTCCGGCAGAGGCTGCCGCGGATCGAGTCGATCGACGTCGTGCGGTCATGGCCGCACGGAATCGGGCTGAAAGTGACGGAACGGAAGCCCGTTCTCCTTGTGGAAAAGGGCGGAAAGTTCACCGAAGTGGACGCGACGGGGGTGCGGTTCGCCACCGTCGACACCGCGCCCCGAGGCGTCCCCCTGCTCGTCCTCGACAGCGCCTCCTCGCCCAGCCTCCGCCGCTTCGGCGCGGACCGGTTGCTCCAGGAGGCGGTCCGCGTCCGGGGTGAACTCCCGGCGGAAATCGCCCGGGACACTCGTGTCGTGCGCATCGCCTCGTACGACTCCGTCACTCTGGAGCTGACCAGGGGCCGCACGGTCTTCTGGGGCAGCGGCGAGCACGGCACGGTCAAGGCCCGGGTGCTGACCGCCCTCATGAAGGCCACTCCCAAAGCGGGGCACTTCGATGTAAGTGCCCCCACGGCCCCCTCCTCGTCCGGGAGTTGACGGACATCTCCGCTGGCCAGGACCCTGGTTGGCCAGCGCTACGGGTGATCACATAGGGTGAAAAGAAAAACGGGAGGTTCGGCGTGTTCGTTGAACGTGCGCCACTTGTCGACTTAGTGTCCTGTTCGGAAGAGTCCAGCGAACAGAGACACTGGTAACCCTAAACTTGAACGTTAGGGTTTGGGTCGGCGTTTCGGACCGTCCCAATCGGCATCCGTCGGAGCCGCGCGACCAACCGCGCGGCGACGACACGTAACTCGAGGCGAGAGGCCTTCGACGTGGCAGCACCGCAGAACTACCTCGCAGTCATCAAGGTCATCGGTGTCGGCGGCGGTGGTGTCAATGCCATCAACCGAATGATCGAGGTCGGTCTCAAGGGCGTCGAGTTCATCGCGATCAACACCGACGCGCAAGCGCTGTTGATGAGCGACGCCGACGTCAAGCTCGACGTCGGCCGTGAACTCACCCGCGGCCTCGGGGCCGGGGCGAACCCGGCCGTCGGTCGCAAGGCGGCAGAGGACCACCGTGAGGAGATCGAGGAGGTCCTCAAGGGGGCCGACATGGTCTTCGTCACCGCCGGCGAAGGCGGCGGCACCGGCACCGGCGGCGCACCCGTCGTCGCCAACATCGCGCGCTCGCTCGGCGCCCTGACGATCGGTGTGGTCACCCGGCCGTTCACCTTCGAGGGCCGCCGGCGCGCCAACCAGGCGGAGGACGGCATCGCCGAGCTCCGCGAAGAGGTCGACACCCTCATCGTCATCCCGAACGACCGCCTGCTGTCCATCTCGGACCGTCAGGTCTCGGTCCTCGACGCCTTCAAGTCGGCCGACCAGGTCCTGCTGAGCGGTGTCCAGGGCATCACCGACCTCATCACCACCCCGGGTCTGATCAACCTCGACTTCGCCGACGTCAAGTCGGTCATGTCGGAGGCCGGTTCGGCGCTCATGGGCATCGGCTCCGCCCGCGGCGACGACCGCGCGGTCGCGGCGGCCGAGATGGCGATCTCCTCGCCGCTCCTGGAGGCCTCCATCGACGGCGCCCGGGGCGTGCTGCTCTCCATCTCCGGCGGCAGCGACCTCGGTCTCTTCGAGATCAACGAGGCCGCGCAGCTGGTCAGCGAGGCGGCCCACCCCGAGGCCAACATCATCTTCGGCGCCGTCATCGACGACGCCCTCGGCGACGAGGTCCGGGTCACCGTCATCGCGGCCGGCTTCGACGGCGGCCAGCCGCCGGCCCGCCGGGACAACATCATCGGCTCGGTCTCGGCCAAGCGCGAGGAGCCGACCCCGGCGCCCCGCGTCACCGAGACCTCCCGCCCGCTGGGCGGCCTCGGCACCGTCGCCCCCCGCGAGGAGCCGGCGCCGGCCCCGGCCGAGCCCGCCCCGGCCGTCAACGAGACCCCGCTGACGCCGGCCCCGCCGGTCGTCCCGCCGGCCCGTCCGTACGCGGACAGCCAGGCCGAGGAGCTGGACGTCCCGGACTTCCTGAAGTGATAGGGCAGCGCTTCGACGCGAACGGCGCCCACTTCGCCTTCACCGACCGGTGGGGCGGGGTGAGCGCCGTTCCGTACGAGGAGCTCAACCTCGGGGGAGCGGTGGGGGACGACCCCGGCGCCGTACGGGCCAACCGGGCCGCCGCCGCCGGAGCGCTCGGGCTCGACCCGGCGCGGGTGGTCTGGATGAACCAGGTGCACGGGGCCGAGGTCGCCGAGGTCGACGGGCCGTGGGGGGACGCGGACATCCCGTCCGTCGACGCGATCGTCACCGCCCGGCCCGGACTCGCCCTCGCGGTCCTCACCGCCGACTGCGTCCCGGTCCTGCTGGCCGACCCCGTCGCCGGGGTCGCCTCCGCCGCCCACGCGGGACGGCCCGGCATGATCGCCGGAGTCGTCCCCGCCGCGGTCGGGGCGATGGTGAAGCTGGGCGCCGACCCCGCCCGGATCGTCGCCCGCACCGGCCCCGCCGTCTGCGGGCGCTGCTACGAGGTGCCGGAGACGATGCGCGCCGAGGTCGCGGCCGCCGAACCGGCCGCGTACGCCGAGACCTCCTGGGGCACCCCCGCCGTCGACGTCGCCGCCGGAGTGCGCGCGCAGCTGGAGCGGCTCGGGGTCCGGGACATCGCGGACGCCGGGGTCTGCACCCTGGAATCCCGCGACCACTACTCGTACCGCCGCGATCGCACCACGGGGCGACTCGCGGGATATGTCTGGTTGTGAGAAGAGACATGACGGACCGCAAGTCGGAACTCGCCGCGAACCTGGCCCAGGTGGAGGAGCGCATCGCCGCCGCGTGCGCCGCCGCCGGACGCGAGCGGGAGGAGGTGACGCTGATCGTGGTCACCAAGACCTACCCCGCGAGCGATGTCAGACTCCTGCACGAGCTGGGGGTGCGGCACGTCGCCGAGAACCGGGACCAGGACGCCGCCCCCAAGGCGGCCGCCTGCGGCGACCTTGATCTGACCTGGCACTTCGTGGGTCAGTTGCAGACCAACAAGGTCCGATCCGTGGTGGGTTATGCCGATGTGGTGCAGTCCGTCGACCGCCTGAAGCTCGTTTCCGCCCTGTCCGCGGCCGCCGACAAGGAGGGCCGCGAACTCGGCTGTCTCCTCCAGGTCGCGCTCGACGCCGGGTCCGGCGAGCGGGGCGACCGCGGGGGCGTCGCGCCGGACGGGATCGAGGAGTTGGCGGCCGCCGTCGACGCCGCCCCCGGTCTGCGGCTCGACGGTCTGATGACCGTCGCCCCGCTCGCCGGGGAGTACGCCGGACGGCAACGCGCGGCCTTCGACCGGCTGATGGATTTGTCGACTGCCCTGCGCGCGACCCGTCCGGCTGCGAACATGGTGTCAGCAGGGATGAGTGCGGACCTCGAGGAGGCCGTCGCTGCCGGGGCGACACACGTACGCGTCGGTACGGCGGTACTCGGCGTCCGCCCGAAGCTCGGGTAACGTCGCCAAGCAAGTCGGACCACAGCAGAAAATATGGTCATTCCGCAGAACGGCGGGGTGTCCCGTGGATCGCCGGCACTTGGTGACAAGGCCGATCCACCACAGAGCGGAGGACTCAGAGAATGGCCGGCGCGATGCGCAAGATGGCGGTCTACCTCGGCCTCGTGGAGGACGATGGGTACGACGGCCGGGGCTTCGACCCCGACGACGACTTCGAACCCGAGCTGGAGCCGGAGCCCGAGCGCGACCGGCGCCACACCCCCCCGCGTCAGGTGGAGCGCGAGGAGCCGGTACGAGTGGTGCAGCCCCCGGCTCCGCGGGAGCCGCTCGCCCATTCTGTCCCGGTACTCGCCGAAAGCGGACGTCCGGCCCGAATTGCCCCCGTGGCATCCATCACACCCGAACGTCCGAGCCTGGAGAAGAACGCACCGGTGATCATGCCCAAGGTCGTGTCCGAGCGGGAGCCGTACCGCATCACCACGTTGCACCCGCGGACCTACAACGAGGCCCGTACCATCGGGGAACACTTCCGTGAGGGCACCCCGGTGATCATGAACCTCACGGAGATGGACGACACGGACGCGAAGCGACTTGTCGACTTTGCCGCCGGACTCGTCTTCGGGCTCCATGGCAGCATTGAGCGCGTGACGCAGAAGGTGTTCCTGTTGTCGCCTGCTAACGTCGATGTCACGGCGGAGGACAAGGCCCGGATCGCAGAGGGCGGATTCTTCAACCAGAGCTGAGAACACGAGAACCGGACGGACCGGTCGCGAAGCGGCCGGACAAGCGAGAGCACGAAAGCCAGGGGAGAGGGAAACGCGGGATGGGCGTCGCACTACAGGTGGTCTACATCGTGCTGATGTGCTTCCTCGTCCTCCTGATCGTCCGGCTTGTCATGGACTACGTCTTCCAGTTCGCCCGTTCATGGCAACCCGGTAAGGCGATGGTGGTCGTTCTCGAGGCCACCTACACTGTCACCGATCCACCGCTCAAGCTTCTGCGGCGACTCATCCCGCCGCTGCGTCTCGGGGGCGTGGCACTCGACCTGTCCTTCTTCGTTCTGATGATCATCGTCTACATCCTGATCTCCATCGTGAGCAGCTTCGCGAGGTGATGGTGGAGGGACAAGTGGACGATACGGTCTTGCCGACTGCCGACGACTACGTAGAGGTGAAGAAGAGATGCCGCTGACCCCCGAGGACGTGCGGAACAAGCAGTTCACGACCGTCCGCCTTCGAGAAGGCTATGACGAGGACGAGGTCGATGCCTTCCTCGACGAGGTCGAAGCCGAACTGACCCGCCTGCTCCGCGAGAACGAGGACCTGCGCGCCAAGCTGGCCGCCGCGACGCGCGCCGCCGCGCAGAACCAGCAGCAGCAGGGGATGCGCAAGCCCCCGGAGCAGCAGGATCGTCCCGTCGGTCCCGGCGCGCCGGTGCCCGCCGCCATATCCGGACCGCCGGTCCAGCAGCAGCAGCCGCAGATGGGGCCGCCGCAGCTGCCGTCCGGTGCCCCGCAGCTTCCCGCCGGCCCCATGCAGGGCGGTCCCATGGGCCCCGGCCCGATGCAGGGCGGACCGATGGGTCCCGGCCCGATGCAGGGCGGCCCCATGGGTCACCCGCAGCAGCAGCAGATGCAGCAGCAGCAGATGCAGCCGCAGATGCAGCAGCAAGGTCCCGGTGGCGACAGCGCCGCGCGTGTCCTCTCGCTCGCCCAGCAGACCGCCGACCAGGCGATCGCCGAGGCGCGCTCCGAGGCCAACAAGATCGTCGGCGAGGCGCGCTCGCGCGCCGAGGGCCTGGAGCGGGACGCCCGCGCCAAGGCGGACGCTCTTGAGCGGGACGCGCAGGAGAAGCACCGCGTCGCGATGGGCTCCCTGGAGTCCGCCCGCGCCACGCTGGAGCGCAAGGTCGAGGACCTGCGCGGCTTCGAGCGCGAGTACCGCACGCGGCTGAAGTCCTACCTGGAGTCGCAGCTGCGTCAGCTGGAGACCCAGGCGGACGACTCGCTGGCTCCGCCGCGCACCCCGGCCACGGCCTCGCTGCCGCCGGCCCCGTCGATGGCCTCGGCGGGCGCGAGCGCGCCGTCCTACGGCGGCAACGGCGGGATGGGCGGTGCGCCGTCCATGGGTGGCGCGCCCTCCTACGGCGGTGGCCAGCAGCAGATGTCCCCGGCGATGACCCAGCCGATGGCTCCGGTCCGGCCGCAGGCGCCTCAGCCGATGCAGCAGGCGCCGGCGCCGATGCGCGGCTTCCTCATCGACGAGGACGACAACTGAGGCGGCGGGTGTACGCGTGCTGAGCGCGTAGCCGTCGGCAGGCTGCAAGGGCCGGTTCCCCCCCCGGGGGGGAGCCGGCCCTTCGCCGTACCCGCGCCGACGCGGGCCCGCGCCCCGCCCATGAGGGGCCCGCGCCCTGCGTGGGGCGGTGCCCACCGCCCGTGTGGGCAGGCGTCCCGCAGGGCGGAACGCCTGCCCACAACGAGGGTGGGCGGGCGTACCGCCCCGGGCGAAGTGCCCGCCCGTGACGGGGCGCGTGAGCGGGCCACCGCGCCTGCGGAACGATTGTCCGCGTCGGCGGGGCGCAGGCCCGCGGCGGCGGCACAGGCCCGTGACGCGCGCAGGCCCGCGGCGGGGGACGGCGAAGGGCCCGGCGCCCTTGGGGGGCCGGGCCCTTCGGGAGGGTTATGCCTTGCGGAGGCGGAACGTGAGGGACAGGGGCTCGTCCTCGAAGGGCGCGCCGTACGAGGCGTCCGCCTCGCCCCGCGCGTAGTCCGTCGCCAGGACCTCGTCCGCGATCAGCTCCGCGTGGGCCGTCAGCGCCTCCACCGTCTCCGGGGACGTGGACGTCCACCGCAGGGCGATCCGGTCCGCCACGTCCAGGCCGCTGTTCTTGCGGGCTTCCTGGATCAGGCGGATCGCGTCACGGGCGAGGCCCGCGCGGCGGAGCTCCGGGGTGATCTCCAGGTCGAGCGCCACCGTCGCGCCGGCGTCGGAGGCGACGGACCAGCCCTCCCGCGGGGTCTCCGTGATGATGATCTCCTCGGGGGTGACGGTGATGTCCTCGCCGTTCACCGAGAGCGTGGCCTCGCCCGAGCGGAGGGCCAGCGAGAGGGCCGCCGCGTCGGCCGCGGCCACCGCCTTCGCCACGTCCTGGACGCCCTTGCCGAAACGCTTGCCGAGCGCACGGAAGTTCGCCTTGGCCGTCGTGTCGACGAGCGAACCGCCGACCTCCGACAGGGACGCCAGCGAGGAGACGTTCAGCTCCTCCGTGATCTGCGCCTGGAGTTCGGGCGACAGCGCCGTGAAGCCGTGCGCCGCGACCAGCGCGCGGGACAGCGGCTGACGGGTCTTGACGCCGGACTCGGCGCGGGTGGCGCGGCCGAGTTCGACCAGGCGGCGGACCAGGAGCATCTGCTCGGAGAGAGCGCCGTCGATCAGGGCGGCGTCCGCCTCCGGCCACGTGGCGAGGTGCACCGACTCCGGGGCGTCCGGCGACACCGGCACCACCAGGTCCTGCCAGACCCGCTCGGTGATGAACGGGGTCAGCGGCGCCATCAGGCGCGTGACCGTCTCGATGACGTCGTGCAGGGTGCGGAGCGCGGAGGCGTCGCCCTGCCAGAAGCGGCGGCGCGAGCGGCGCACGTACCAGTTGGAGAGGTCGTCGACGAAGGCCGAGATCAGCTTGCCGGTGCGCTGGGTGTCGTACGACTCCATCGCCTCGGTCGTCTCGGCGACCAGCGTGTTCAGCTCCGACAGCAGCCAGCGGTCGAGGACCGTGCGGTCGGCCGGCGCCGGGTCCGCGGCGCTCGGCGCCCAGCCGGCCGTGCGGGCGTACAGCGCCTGGAAGGCGACCGTGTTCCAGTACGTCAGGAGGGTCTTGCGCACGACCTCCTGGATCGTGCCGTGGCCCACGCGGCGCGCCGCCCACGGGGAGCCGCCGGCCGCCATGAACCAGCGGACCGCGTCGGCGCCGTGCTGGTCCATCAGCGGGATCGGCTGGAGGATGTTGCCCAGGTGCTTGGACATCTTCCGGCCGTCCTCGGCGAGGATGTGGCCCAGGCAGACCACGTTCTCGTAGGACGACTTGTCGAAGACGAGGGTGCCCACCGCCATCAGCGTGTAGAACCAGCCGCGCGTCTGGTCGATGGCTTCGGAGATGAACTGTGCCGGGTAGCGGGACTCGAAGAGTTCCTTGTTCTTGTACGGATAGCCGTACTGAGCGAACGGCATCGAGCCCGAGTCGTACCAGGCGTCGATGACCTCCGGCACGCGCGTCGCGGTCTTCGAGCAGCTGGGGCACGGGAAGGTGACCGCGTCGATGTACGGGCGGTGGGGGTCGAGTTCCGACTGGTCCGTGCCCGTCAGCTCCGTGAGCTCGGCGCGCGAGCCCACGCAGGTCAGGTGGTCGTCCTCACAGCGCCAGATGGGCAGCGGGGTGCCCCAGTAGCGGTTCCGGGAGAGCGCCCAGTCGACGTTGTTCGTCAGCCAGTCGCCGAAGCGGCCGTGCTTGACCGACTCCGGGAACCAGTTGGTCTTCTCGTTCTCCTGGAGCATGCGGTCCTTGACCGCGGTCGTACGGATGTACCAGGACGGCTGCGCGTAGTAGAGCAGGGCCGTGTGGCAGCGCCAGCAGTGCGGGTAGCTGTGCTCGTACGCGATGTGCTTGAAGAGGAGCCCGCGCGCGTCCAGGTCGGCGGTGAGCGCCTCGTCGGCCTTCTTGAAGAAGACGCCGCCGACCAGCGGCACGCCCTCCTCGAAGGTGCCGTCGGGGCGGACCGGGTTCACGACCGGCAGGCCGTACGCCTTGCAGACCTTGAGGTCGTCCTCGCCGAAGGCGGGGGACTGGTGGACCAGACCCGTACCGTCCTCGGTCGTGACGTACTCGGCGTTCACGACGTAGTGCGCCGGCTCCGGGAACTCGACCAGCTCGAAGGGGCGCTGGTACGTCCAGCGCTCCATCTCCACGCCCGTGAAGGACTCGCCCGTCGTGACCCAGCCCTCGCCGAGTGCCTTCTCGACCAGCGGCTGGGCGACGACGACCCGCTCGTCGCCGTCCGTGGCGACCACGTACGTCACCTCGGGATGGGCGGCGACCGCCGTGTTGGACACCAGGGTCCACGGGGTCGTCGTCCAGACCAGGAGCGCCGCCTTGCCGGCGAGCGGGCCGGAGGTGAGCGGGAAGCGCACGTACACGGAGGGGTCGACGACCGTCTCGTACCCCTGCGCCAGCTCGTGGTCGGAGAGGCCGGTGCCGCAGCGGGGGCACCAGGGGGCGACGCGGTGGTCCTGGACCAGGAGGTCCTTGTCGAAGATCTGCTTGAGCGACCACCAGACCGACTCGATGTACGAGGGGTCCATGGTCCGGTACGCGTCGTCGAGGTCGACCCAGTAGCCCATCCGGGTCGTGAGCTCGGCGAAGGCGTCGGTGTGGCGGGTCACCGATGCGCGGCACTTCGCGTTGAACTCCGCGATGCCGTACTCCTCGATGTCCTTCTTGCCGGAGAAGCCGAGCTCCTTCTCGACGGCGAGCTCGACCGGCAGGCCGTGGCAGTCCCAGCCGGCCTTGCGGGCCACGTGGTAGCCGCGCATGGTCCGGAAGCGGGGGAACACGTCCTTGAAGACGCGGGCCTCGATGTGGTGGGCGCCGGGCATGCCGTTGGCGGTGGGCGGGCCCTCGTAGAACACCCACTCGGGGCGTCCCTCGGACTGCTCCAGGGTCTTCGCGAAGACCTTGCTCTCGCGCCAGAAATCGAGCACGGCGTGCTCCAGCGCGGGCAGGTCGACCTGGGCGGGCACCTGGCGGTACTGCGGCGGTGTCATGCGGCGGTCTCTCCTCCGGACGGACGTTTCTCTTCCGTCGGAGGGACGAGAGCACTGCTCCCGCGGTACCACCCTCCTTGGCCCCGGGCGTGACCGCCCCGAGCCCCCTCATTGGGGTCGCGACGCCGGGTCTAGTCACCGCGCTGTCGTGCGGCTTTCTTCCGGCGGCTCCGGGGTGATGCTTCACATCGGGCTCGCCCCCGGGCTCTCACCGTCCCCGGGTCGCTCATGGCTGCTTGCGACGCTACTCGTCCCCATCCAAGCCTTTCGCTGTGGCCAGTGTACGGGGCGCGGAGGGAGGCGGCAGACAGGTTTTCCCGTGACCCGAATGGCCATACGGGGTGTGCCGGACTTCGCGTGGGGCCATGTGGGGGAGGGGCGGGACGGATAACCGGGCGGGTAGCTGGGCACAACGGAGGCAGGCCCGCCCCGCGGGGAGCGGGGGCGGGTGGGAACGGCGGCGTGCCCCGTTGCCGCGGGCCTCGGGCCGATTTATCGTCCCAGCACGAATCGCGAGCAAGATCACAAAATGTGAAGGGGCCGCGACATGGTGGCGAAGAAGACCGCCGCGAAGAAGACCTCGGCCGCCGGTTCCACCGGTACGGGCGAGGTCGCCAAGGACGTGGCCGGCAAGAAGTCGGCGGTCGGCGGGAAGCCGGTTCCGGTCGACGGGACGGCGCCGGCCGGGAAGGCGGTCGCGAGGAAGACGCCGGCCAGGAAGGCCCCGGCCCGGACACCGGCCCCGGAGGACGCGGTCGCCGCGGACGCCTCCGCCCCGAAGACGCCCGGCAAGAAGCCCGTGGCGAGGAAGACGGCCGCCAGAAAGGCGCCCGCCGTGAAGAAGCAGACAGGAGCCAGGACGGTGGCAGCGAAGAAGACCGCGGGTGGCGTCACGACCGTCGAGGACGGGACGGCGGTGCCCCCGGCGCGTGCCGGTGAGCTCGCCGTACGTCCCGGCGAGGACCCCTGGACGCCGGAAGAGGTGGCCGAGGCCCGCAGCGGCCTCGAATCGGAGGTGGTGCGGCTCCGCAGCGAGCTCGTCCACTCCCAGGAGGAGCTGACCGGCCTCATGCGGGACTCCGGCGACGGCGCCGGGGACGACCAGGCCGACACCGGCACCAAGAACATCACGCGCGAGCACGAGCTGGCCCTCGCCGCGAACGCCCGGGAGATGCTGGAGCAGACCGAGCACGCCCTGGAGCGGCTCGACGCGGGCACGTACGGCCTGTGCGAGGTGTGCGGCAAGCCGATCGGCAAGGCGCGGATGCAGGCGTTCCCGCGGGCCACGCTCTGCGTCGAGGACAAGCAGCGGCAGGAGCGGCGCGGCTGACGTTCTGGGCTGCCGGTCTCGTACGCCTGTGCCGTACCCTCGGTGCACGGTCAGGCATCGAGGTCGAGGGACTCACTCACGTGGCAGAGGCGGAGCGCATCATCGGTACGCCGGATTCAGCAGGGGCCGACGAGACGGCCGCCCCCGACGGTACGGCCGCTCCCGAGGAGCGGCCCAGGGGCAGGCGCAGGATCGTCGCCCTCTTCCTCGTGGCCGTCCTCGCCTACCTCCTCGACCTCGGCAGCAAGATGCTGGTGGTCGCCGAGCTGGAGGGCCACGAGCCGATCGAGCTGATCGGCGACCTGCTGCGGCTCGACGCCATCCGGAACCCGGGCGCCGCCTTCGGCATGGGCGAGGCCTTCACGATCATCTTCACCTGCATCGCCGCCGCCGTGATCCTCGTGATCATCCGGCTGGCGCGGAAGCTCTACAGCCTGCCCTGGGCGATCGCGCTCGGGCTGCTGCTCGGCGGCGCCCTCGGCAACCTCACGGACCGGATCTTCCGCTCGCCGGGCGTCTTCGAGGGCGCGGTCGTGGACTTCATCGCCCCCGCGCACTTCGCCGTCTTCAACCTCGCCGACTCGGCGATCGTCTGCGGCGGCATTCTGATCGTCATCCTGTCGTTCCGGGGCCTGGACCCCGACGGCACCGTCCACAAGGACTGACAAGGCATACTCGACGGGTGAGTACGAGTCCCGAGATCCGCACGCTGCCCGTTCCCGATGGCCTGGAGGGCGAGCGCGTCGACGCCGCCATCGCCCGCATGTTCGGGTTCTCCCGCACGAAGGCGGCCGAGCTGGCCGCCGCAGGGAAGGTCCACGTCGACGGCTCCGTCGTCGGCAAGTCCGAGCGGGTGAGCGGCGGCGCATGGCTCGAGGTCGAGATGCCGGGCGCGCCCGCTCCCGTCCAGATCGTCGCCGAGCCCGTCGAGGGCATGGAGATCGTCCACGACGACGACGACATCGTCGTGATCATGAAGCCGATCGGCGTCGCCGCGCACCCCAGCCCCGGCTGGACCGGCACCACGGTCATCGGCGGCCTCGCCGCGGCCGGGTACCGCATCTCCACCTCCGGCGCCGCCGAGCGCCAGGGCATCGTGCACCGCCTCGACGTCGGCACCTCCGGTCTGATGGTGGTCGCCAAGTCGGAGTACGCGTACACCTCGCTCAAGCGCCAGTTCAAGGAGCGCACGGTCGACAAGCGCTACCACGCCCTCGTCCAGGGCCACCCGGACCCGATGAGCGGCACCATCGACGCGCCGATCGGCCGGCACCCGAACCACGACTACAAGTGGGCGGTCACCGCCGAGGGCAAGCCCTCCGTCACGCACTACGACCTCATCGAGGCGTACCGGTCGGCCTCGCTGCTCGACATCAAGCTGGAGACGGGCCGCACCCACCAGATCCGGGTGCACATGTCCGCCCACCGCCACCCCTGCGTCGGCGACCTGACCTACGGCGCCGACCCGACGCTCGCCAAGCGCCTCGGCCTGACCCGGCAGTGGCTGCACGCCGTCCGCCTCGGCTTCGAGCACCCGGGCGACGGGTCCTGGGTCGAGTTCGCCAGCACCTACCCCGAGGACCTGCAGAAGGCCCTCGACCGGATCGCGGCGGAGAGCCAGTGACCGTCGCGTACACCGTCCGCGAGGCGGCCGGCGAGGGCGACCGGGAGGCCTGCTTCGCGGTGCGCCGCGAGGTCTTCGTCGAGGAGCAGGGCGTTCCGCAGGAGCTCGAGTACGACACGTACGACGCGACCGCGGTGCACGTGCTCGCGGTGCGCGAGGACGGACTGCCGTTGGGTACCGGCCGCCTGCTGTACGGGGCGGACGCGGCCGGCAAGACCGGCGGCGACGCCTCGGTGGGCTCGCTCGGCCGGCTCGCCGTCGCCCAGGCGGCGCGCGGTCTCGGCGTCGGCGCGGCGCTGGTCCGGGGCATCGAGGACGCGGCGCGGGATCGCGGTCTGAGCGCCGTCGACCTGCACGCGCAGACCCACGCCCTGGGCTTCTACGAGCGGCTCGGTTACGTGGCGTACGGCCCCGAGTTCCCCGACGCGGGCATGCCGCACCGGGCCATGCGGCGCACGCTGTAAGGCGTCCAGCCGGGGGCGATTGCCTCCAAAAAGGGCGTACGTGACAGGGTGGGGCCGTGGATCAATTGGCCCTGCTCTTCCTGCTCCTCCTCGGCGCCCTGCTCACCGTGCCGCTCGGTGAGCGGCTCGGACTGCCCGCGCCGGTCCTGATGACCCTCGTCGGGATCGTGCTGGCCTTCCTGCCCTTCGTACCGAACGTCGAGGTCCCGCCGGAGTTCATCCTCCCGCTGGTCCTGCCGCCGCTCCTGTACGCCTCCGTGCAGCGGACCTCCTGGCGGCAGTTCGCGGCCAACAGACGGCCCATCTTCCTGCTCGCGGTCGCCCTGGTCTTCGTCACCACCGCCGCGGTCGGCGCCGTCGCGCACTCGCTGGTGCCCGGCCTTCCGCTGGCCGCCGCGGTGGCGCTCGGCGCCCTCGTCGCGCCTCCGGACCCGGTCGCGGCGACCGCCGTGGCCGGCTCCCTCGGGCTGCCCCGCCGACTGGTGTCGATCCTCGAGGGCGAGGGGCTCTTCAACGACGTCACCGCCATCGTGCTCTACCACGTGGCGATCGCCGCCGTCGTCAGCGGCTCCTTTTCCTGGCCCGAGGCGCTCGGCCAGTTCGTGCTGTCCGCGGTGGTCGCCGTCGTCATCGGCCTGGCGCTCGGCTGGCTCTCCAACAAGCTCATCGGACTCCTCGGCGACGCCACCCTGCAGACCGGCCTCACCCTCCTCGTCCCCTTCGTGAGCTACGTCCTCGCGGAGGAGCTGCACGGCTCAGGTGTCCTCGCCGTCCTGGTCACCGCGCTCTTCCTGGCCGAGCACGCGGCCGACGCCGACGACGTCATGGGCCGGCTCGCCGGGCAGACCTTCTGGCAGATCGTCGACACCCTCGTCACCGGCGTCGCCTTCGGCCTCATCGGCCTGGAGCTCATCCACGTCTTCGGGGTCGCCGAGGGACGCGGCGGGGAGATGCTCGGCTGGGGCGCCGTCGTGGTCGTCGTGGTCGTCGGCGTCCGGCTTCTCTGGCTGCTCCCCGCCACCTGGCTGGCGAAGAGGCTGCACACGCTCCGGGACGTCGACGAGGAGATCCCGGTGAGCTGGCGGGAGACCGTCGTCATGTGGTGGGCGGGGATGCGCGGGGTGGCCTCGGTCGCGCTCGCGCTCGCCATCCCGCTGCGCACCGACGACGGCGCGCCCTTCCCCGGCCGGGACGAGATCGTCTTCATCGCCTTCTGCGTGATCATCACCACCCTCGTCTTCCAGGGCCTCACGCTGCCCTGGCTGGTGAAGCGGCTCGGAGTGAGGGCCGACGCGGACGCCGAGCGCGCCCTGGAGCGGGAGCTCGCGATCCGGGCCGCGAAGGCGGCCAAGCGAAGGCTGAAGGAGATCGAGGAGGTCGAGGAACTGCCGGAGGAGGTCCAGGAGCGGCTGCTGCGCGGGGCGTACGACATCGGGGTGCGGATCAGCCCCGACATGGTGGACGACGAGCGGCGGGCCGCCTTCGTGGAGCGGACGAAGCGGTTCAAGGCGGTGCAGCGGATCCAGCGGGAGCTGATGTCGGCCGCCCGGCACGAGATCCTCGCGGCCCGCAGCGAACCCGGCGCCGACCCCGAGGTGGTGGACCGGGTGCTGCGCCACCTGGACGTGCGCAGCATGCGCTGACTGCCGGGCGGGTCGGCGCCGGATGGCAGGATGGGACACATGGACATCATGCTCTTCCACTCGGCCTACGGGCTGACTCCTTCCGTCGAGGCGGCCGCGGAGCGGCTCCGGGCCGCCGGGCACCAGGTCTGGACCCCGGACCTCTACGACGGCCGGACGGTCGGGACCGTGGAGGAGGGCGTGGCGCTCCGGGACGAGATCGGCAAGGACGAGCTGCTGAAGCGGGCGGTCCTGGCCGCCGCCCCCTACTCCGAGCGGGGCCTGGTCTACATGGGCCTCTCGCTCGGGGCCTCGATCGCACAGACCCTGGCGCTGGGGGACGAGAAGGCGCGCGGGCTGCTGCTGTTCCACGGCACCTCGGACATCGCGGAGTCGGCCTCGGTGGACGAGCTGCCGGTCCAGCTGCACGTGGCCGAGCCCGACCCCTTCGAGACGGACGACTGGCTGTCCTCCTGGTACCTCCAGATGCGCAAGGCCGGGGCGGACGTGGAGGTCTACCGCTACCGGGGCGCGGGGCACGTGTACACGGACCCGGAGCTGCCCGACTGGGACGAGGAGGCGGCGGAGCGGACCTGGTCGGTGGCGCTCTCCTTCCTCGACAGCCTGTAGGACGGTACGGAAAAGGGGTGCGGCCCCCGGGGAGTTCCCCGGGGGCCGCACTCGTGTCTCGCGGACGGGCCGTCAGGCGCGGTACGCGGTCCAGGCGTCGTTCATCCGGGTCACCTGGCCCGAGGTGAACTGGTACATGCAGGAGTCGTACGTGTAGTCCATGAAGTTGTGGATCGGGTCCACACCGGCCTTCGAGGTGCAGGAGTCACGGCCGGTCGGGCACTCGTACGCCGGGCTCTTCTCGGCCGGGGTGTCGGCGACGTAGTCGCCGTTGCCCGTGCAGCCGCCCTGGAAGGTGTGGTACAGGCCCATCCAGTGGCCGACCTCGTGGGTGGCCGTGTCGCCCTCGTTGTAGTTGGCGGCCGAGCCGCCCGGGAGCGAGGCGTCGAGGATGACCACGCCGTCCATGGACGGGCTGGAGTTGTACGAGGACGGGAAGGTCGCCCAGCCGAGGAGGCCGCCGCCCAGGTTCGCGGTGTAGATGTTCAGCGCGCCGGCGCCGCCCTTGCGGAGGGTCTGCTTCATCTGCTTCTCGGCGGTGGAGCCGGAGGACAGGTTGTACCAGGAGGCGTTGTCCGTGTAGTCGGTCGCGGCCAGCGTGAACTGGAAGTTGGTGTTCACGTTGCCGGTGCCCTGGCCCGCGTAGGCCGCGTTCAGGACGTTCAGCTGGTTGCTGATCGCGGTGGCGGAGAGCTTGCCCGTCGTGCCGGAGTGGATGACGTGGAAGTACACCGGGACGTTCACCACGGCGGCCGCGCCGGCGGAGGCGCTGAGGCGGCCTTCCGCACGGGCCGAGGCCAGCTTCTTCTTCAGGTCGTCGTCCATCGCCTTGGCCTTGGCGGCCGTGACGTCGTTGGGCTCGGCGGCATGGGTGTCGGCGCCGCGCGCCTTGCGGGCGCCGGAGAGCGCCGTCGTACCGTCCGCGCACTCCTCGGCGGAGGCGAGGGTGGCGCCGGCCGGGACGGCGACGGGGGCGGAGAGGGGAGCGACGGCCAGGGTTCCGGCCAGGACGGCGGTGCCCATCAGACGACGTGTCATACGCGGCGATATGCGGACAAGAGCACGCACGGGTGACTCCTTGCGGGGGGTTGGGGAGAGGGACTTCCTCGCCACCGCCCGGACATTACGCGTCCATGTCAGGAGTCGTTGAGGATTGATCAAGCCCAATCATTCGTGGGGCAATTCGGGTCATCGGGAAGAAAAACTTGCGCCACTTCCAGGGTTTGAGACGCGGACGTAACGAACGGAGTGCCGGAGGCGGGTGGTGTGTCCGGATTCGATCTCCAGAACCGGCCACCCGCCGTAGCGATGTGATCTCCCGTTAACAGAAGAGATCATGGCTGAAAATCGCCCCTAAGGGCTCCCTCAGAGCACCGGCTGGTACACCCGCTCGACACGCTGCGTTCCGCTGAGCGTCCGGTACGAGCGCGCCCAGGCCGTCGTCGCGGCCGGATCCGTCTTGTCGGAGACCGTGTAGTAGTCCATCTGAGAGCGCGCGGCGGTCACGTCGAGCACGCCGTAGCCGTGGTGGTCCATGTCCACCCACTTGACATGGCGGTTGGCGGCCTTCACCGCGCCGGCCGCCACCACCGACACCGTCCCCGGAGCGACGTGCAGCAGGTCGTCCAGGTTGTCCGAGGTCACCGAGGTGACCACGAACTCGGTCGCCGCCGAGGCCGAGAGCGGATACGTCGCGGCCTTCGCCGGCACGTCGTTGGCCCAGGCCATGTGGATGTCGCCGGTCAGGAAGACCGTGTTCCGGATCGCCCGCGAAGTCAGGTGGGCGAGCAGCTCCCTGCGGTCGTCGGTGTAGCCGTCCCACTGGTCGACGTTGATCGCGAGCCCCTCCTTCGGCAGGCCCATCAACTCGGCGAGCGGCTCCAGGAGGTGGGCGGGCAGGGCGCCGAAGGCGACCGGCGAGATCATCACCGAGGTGCCGACCAGCTGCCAGGTCGCGTCCGAACCGGCGAGGCCGGCCTTGAGCCAGTCCAGCTGCGCGCGCCCGGTGATGCTCCGCTCCGGGTCGTCCACCGTGCCGCTGCCCGTCTTCGCCGGCGCGGACCGGAACGACCGCAGGTCGAGCAGGTGCAGATCGGCCAGCTTGCCGAAGCGCAACCGCCGGAAGACCGTGCCCTCCGTGGAGGCGCGGACCGGCATCCACTCGAAGTACGCCTGCTTCGCGGCGGCCACCCGGGCCGCCCACTCGCCCTCGGCGCCGGGGGTGTGGTTTTCGGCCCCGCCGGTCCAGGCGTCGTTGGCGAACTCGTGGTCGTCCCAGATGGCGATCACCGGGTGCGCCGCGTGCAGCGCCTGGAGGTCGGCGTCCGTCTTGTACTTCCCGTGCCGGGTGCGGTAGTCGGCCAGCGAGACGATCTCGTGGCGCGGCTCGTGCTGCCGGACGACGTACTTCGCCTCCGGGTAGGCGCCGGTGGCGTACTCGTACAGGTAGTCCCCGAGGTGGAGCACCGCGTCCAGGTCGGCGCGGGAGGCGAGATGGCGGTAGGCGGAGAAGTGGCCCGACTCCCAGTTCGCGCAGGAGACCACGCCGAAGCGGACACCGGGCGCGGCGGCGTCGGCGGCCGGCGCGGTGCGGGTGCGGGCGGCGGGGGAGACGACGTCGCCCACCGAGAAGCGGAACCAGTAGGCGGTGGCCGGGCGCAGGCCCCGGACGTCGGCCTTCACCGTGTGGTCGGAGGCCGCGCTCGCCGTGGTGGTGCCGGAGGCGACGACCCGGGCGAAGGAGCGGTCCTCGGCCAGCTCCCAGCCGACCTGGACGTCGGGGCCGAGGCCGGATCCGGGCACGGCCTCGGGGACGGGGGTGACGCGCGTCCAGAGCAGGACGCCGTCGGGCAGCGGGTCGCCGGAGGCGACGCCGTGGAGGAAGGCGGGCGCCCCGGTGTCCGCGAGGGCCGGAGCGGCCGCGCCGAGCAGGGCGGGCGTCGCGACGGCGGTGACGGCTGCGGCCTTGACGACGGCGCGCCGCGAGGGGGCGGGGGATATGAAACGACTGGTCACGGGCAGTCAGATTACTGACGGGTACGCCCGAGGGGCAGGCGAATTCCGGAAGTTCGCCGACTCGACGCTCCCGGGACGCCTCGGCCCGGGTCTCCCTGCCGCGGATACGCCTCGGCCCCGGACCGGGGGAAGGTCCGGGGCCGAGACGTTCGGATGGGATGTCAGGCCTTGAGCGCCGAGGCGATCGCCGTCTCGAACTCGGCCACCGTCATCGGCGGCTTGTCCGTGCCCGCGACCGTGACCGGCTTGCCGTCCATCTTCAGGGTCGGGGTCCCCTGCACGCCGCTGGCGTCGAACGCCTTCGACATCTTCATCGCCCAGGCGTCGAAGGTGCCGTCCTCGACGTTCTTCCTGAACTCGGCGTTCCCCTTGAGGGCGGGGACCGAGTCCGCGACCTCCAGGAGGTAGGAGTCCTTGGCGAACTCGTCCTGCTTCTCCTCCGGGTGGAACTTCGTGGAGTAGAGGGCGGCCTTGTACTTCAGGAAGGCCTCGGGGCTCACGTTCAGCGCGGCGCCCAGCGCCGAGAGGGCGTTCTTCGAGCCCTCGCCCGGAATGCCGTTGTCGATGAAGGTCGCGCCGACATACCTGATCTTGTACTTGCCGGCCTGGACGTCCTTCTCGACCGTGGAGCCCACGCTCTGCTCGAAGGTCGCGCAGACCGGGCAGCGCGAGTCCTCGTACAGCTCCAGGGTCTTCTTCGCCGAGTCCTTGCCGATGACGACGGTCGTGCCGTTCGCGCCCGTGGTGTTCTTCGGGGCCGTCACCGTCTTGGCGTCGGCCACCGCCTCCCAGTGGGAGGGCTTGTTGGACTGGACGACCGCGTAGCCGATGCCGCCGGCGGCGGCCAGGACGGCCACGGCGGAGACGCCGACGACGAGCCGCCGGCGCGCCCGGTCCTTCTTCGCCTGGCGCTCGCGCTCCTCGCGCAGCCGCTCGCGGGCGGCCGCCTTGCTGGCGTGGCTGTTGCGTGCACTCATGATCGTGATCTCCGTGAAGGGTGAGAAAGGCGGGGGAGGCGCGGGGCCCGCTCAGACGAGAGCGAGCACCGGACGCGGCGGCCCCCGCCGCCCGACGGAGTGCACGAGAAGCCGGACACGGGAGGACCGGGGCCGCCCGGCGGGCCGCCCGGCCCGCCGCGGCGCCGGACCGGCGGCCCGGAAGAAGGCCGCCACGAGCAGCAGCGGCCGGAACGCGAAGGCCTCCACCGCCCGCAGCAGCCGGGCGAGCGCCCGCTCGCCACCGCGCAGCCAGCAGGCCGCCGAGAGCCCCACGCCCACGTGGGCCAGGAGCAGCAGCCAGGGCAGCGCCGGGTCGGGGGTGTCGAGCAGGGCGGCCGCGCTCCCGCCGTCCGGGGTCACCACCCCGGAGAGCGGCGTGCCGACGGCGCCGCCGCAGAACACCTCCACGCCCACCGAACGCAGCGAACCGGCCACCGGGCCGCCTGCGGGTCCGTAACAGACCGCCTGACCGCTGGTGAAGAGGGTGTCGGCGGCCAGCTCCAGCGGGACGAGGAGCCCGGCGATCGGGCCGAGGCCGCGCTCGCGGCCGGCCAGCGCGTACGCCACGGCGAAGACGCCGGCCGCGACCGGGACGACCGTCCCCAGCGGCAGCGGCACGCGGGAGAGCAGCACGTGCGAGGCCACGGACAGCGTCACGACCAGTGCCGTGAAGAACGCCGCCCGCAGCACCCTCAGCTGCGCCCCTGCCATGTCCATCGTCGTGAAGTGTGCCAGGCCCGTCCGTAAGGCGTCCCTAAAGGAAACCTGTGAACGGTCGCTCCAGCCTCTGCGGCCCCTCTACAGCCCCGGGATCCGGCCGTTGCGGAAGAGGTCCACGAAGATCTGGTGGTCCGCCCGCGCCCGCGCCCCGTAACCATGGGCGAAGTCGACCAGGAGCCCGGCGAAGCCCTCCTCGTCGGCGGCGATCGCCGCGTCGATGGCCCGCTCCGTCGAGAACGGGACCAGGGAGTGGCCGCTGGAGTCGTCCGCCGCCGCGTGCATCGTGGCCGTGGCCCGGCCCAGGTCGGCGACGGTGGCCGCGATGTCCCGCGGGTCGTCGATGTCCGACCAGTCCAGGTCCACCGCGTACGGCGACACCTCGGCGACCAGCTGGCCCGCCCCGTCCAGCTCCGTCCAGCCGAGCCACGGGTCGGCGTGCGCCTGGAGCGCCCGCTGCGAGATCACCGTGCGGTGGCCCTCGTGCTGGAAGTAGCCCCGCACCGCCGCGTCCGTGACGTGCCGCGAGACCGCGGGGGTCTGCGCCTGCTTCAGATAGATCACGACGTCGTTCTCCAGGGCGTCGCTGTTGCCCTCCAGGAGGATGTTGTACGAGGGGAGGCCGGCCGACCCGATGCCGATCCCGCGCCGCCCGACGACGTCCTTCACCCGGTACGAGTCGGGGCGGGCGAGGGAGGACTCCGGCAGGGTCTCCAGGTAACCGTCGAAGGCCGCGAGGACCTTGTACCGGGTGGCCGCGTCGAGCTCGATCGCGCCGCCGCCCGCCGAGAAGCGCCGCTCGAACTCGCGGATCTCGGTCATCGAGTCGAGCAGCCCGAAGCGGGTCAGGGCGCGGGCCTCGCGCAGGGTGCCGAGCAGCGCGCCGTCGGCGGTCTCCAGGGTGAAGGAGGGCACCTCGTCGCCCTTGGCGCCGGTCGCGAGGGCGTGGATCCGCTCCCGGTACGCGCCCGCGTAGATCCGGACGAGCTCGGTGATCTGCTCGTCACTGAGCGCCTTGGCGTAGCCGATCAGGGCGAGCGAGGCGGCGAGCCGCTTCAGGTCCCAGGTGAAGGGGCCGACGTAGGCCTCGTCGAAGTCGTTGACGTTGAAGACGAGGCGTCCGTTGGCGTCCATGTATGTGCCGAAGTTCTCGGCGTGGAGATCGCCGTGGATCCAGACCCGGCCGGTCTGCTCGTCCAGGTACGGACCGCCCTGCGCCTCGCTCTCCAGGTCCGCGTAGAACAGGGACGCCGTGCCCCGGTAGAAGGCGAAGGCGGAGCCGGCCATCTTCCGGAACTTGACGCGGAAGGCCGCGGGGTCGGCGGCGAGGAGCTCGCCGAAGGCGGTGTCGAAGACGGCGAGGATGTGCTCACCGCGCTCGGCTGCGGTGGGCTGCGGGACCGACATTCGAGGTGCCTCCTGGTGCGGGGTGTGCTGCGGGACCGTTCATGACAATTGGGACAGGCGTTCCCTGTCTCCCAACGCGTGACCCTAGCCCCGAGTGCCCGTCGGCTGTCACTCCGGAGACGTAGACTTCCACGGTCCCCCCAGCCACCCCTGTGACCGCTACGGAGACCTCCCGCCGTGACCAAGCCGCCCTTCACGCACCTCCACGTCCACACCCAGTACTCGCTGCTGGACGGTGCCGCGCGGCTGAAGGACATGTTCAACGCGTGCAACGAGATGGGCATGACCCATATCGCCATGTCCGACCACGGCAACCTGCACGGGGCGTACGACTTCTTCCACTCGGCGAAGAAGGCCGGGGTCACGCCGATCATCGGCATCGAGGCGTACGTCGCCCCGGAGTCCCGGCGCAACAAGCGGAAGGTCCTGTGGGGCCAGCCGCACCAGAAGCGGGACGACGTCTCCGGTTCCGGCGGTTACACCCACAAGACGATCTGGGCGGCCAACGCCACCGGGCTCCACAACCTCTTCAAGCTCTCCTCCGACGCGTACGCCGAGGGCTGGCTGCAGAAGTGGCCCCGGATGGACAAGGAGACCATCTCCCAGTGGTCCGAGGGTCTGATCGCCTCCACCGGCTGCCCCTCCGGCGAGCTGCAGACCCGCCTCCGCCTCGGCCAGTTCGACGAGGCCCTGAAGGCCGCCTCCGAGTACCAGGACATCTTCGGCAAGGACCGCTACTTCCTGGAACTGATGGACCACGGCATCGAGATCGAGCACCGAGTCCGCGACGGGCTCCTGGAGATCGGCAAGAAGCTCGGCATCCCGCCGCTGGTCACCAACGACTCGCACTACACGTACGCGCACGAGGCCGGCGCGCACGACGCCCTGCTCTGCATCCAGACCGGCAAGAACCTCTCGGACCCCGACCGCTTCAAGTTCGACGGCACCGGCTACTACCTGAAGTCCACGGAGGAGATGTACGCCATCGACTCCTCGGACGCCTGGCAGGAGGGCTGCCGCAACACCCTGCTGGTCGCCGAGCAGGTCGACACCACCGGCATGTTCGAGGCCAAGAACCTCATGCCGAAGTTCGACATCCCGGAGGGCTACACCGAGGTCACCTGGTTTCGCGAGGAGACCATGCGCGGCATGCACCGCCGGTTCCCGGACGGGATCCCCGAGGACCGCATGAAGCAGGTCGAGTACGAGATGGACACCATCATCTCGATGGGCTTCCCCGGCTACTTCCTCGTCGTCGCCGACTTCATCATGTGGGCGAAGAAGCAGGGCATCGCCGTCGGCCCCGGCCGCGGCTCCGCGGCCGGCTCGATCGTCGCGTACGCCATGGGCATCACCGACCTCGACCCGATCCCGCACGGCCTGATCTTCGAGCGCTTCCTCAACCCCGAGCGCATCTCCATGCCCGATGTCGACATCGACTTCGACGAGCGCCGGCGCGTCGAGGTCATCCGGTACGTGACGGAGAAGTACGGCTCCGACAAGGTCGCCATGATCGGCACGTACGGAAAGATCAAGGCCAAGAACGCCATCAAGGACTCCGCGCGCGTCCTCGGCTACCCGTACGCCATGGGGGACCGGCTCACCAAGGCCATGCCCGCCGACGTCCTCGGCAAGGGCATCGACCTCAACGGCATCACCGACCCCTCGCACCCGCGCTACAGCGAGGCCGGCGAGATCCGCGCGATGTACGAGAACGAGCCGGACGTCAAGAAGGTCATCGACACCGCCCGGGGCGTCGAGGGCCTGGTCCGCCAGATGGGCGTCCACGCCGCCGGCGTGATCATGTCCAGCGAGCCGATCGTCGACCACGCCCCGATCTGGGTGCGGCACACGGACGGCGTCACCATCACGCAGTGGGACTACCCGCAGTGCGAGTCGCTCGGCCTGCTGAAGATGGACTTCCTGGGCCTGCGGAACCTGACCATCATGGACGACGCCGTCAAGATGGTGAAGGCCAACAAGGGCATCGACCTCGACCTGCTCGCCCTCCCGCTCGACGACCCGAAGACCTTCGAACTGCTCCAGCGCGGCGACACCCTCGGCGTCTTCCAGTTCGACGGCGGGCCGATGCGCTCGCTGCTGCGGCTGATGAAGCCCGACAACTTCGAAGACATCTCCGCCGTGTCCGCCCTGTACAGGCCGGGCCCGATGGGCATGAACTCGCACACGAACTACGCCCTGCGCAAGAACGGCCAGCAGGAGATCACCCCGATCCACCCCGAGCTGGAGAAGCCGCTCGAAGAGGTGCTCGCGGTCACCTACGGCCTCATCGTGTACCAGGAGCAGGTGCAGAAGGCCGCCCAGATCATCGCCGGCTACTCGCTCGGCGAGGCCGATATCCTCCGCCGCGTGATGGGCAAGAAGAAGCCCGACGAGCTGGCGAAGAACTTCACCATCTTCCAGGCCGGAGCCAAGAAGAACGGCTACAGCGAC
The DNA here is from genome assembly GCF_055575535.1 of Streptomyces sp. NPDC034084. NCBI lineage: Bacteria > Bacillati > Actinomycetota > Actinomycetes > Kitasatosporales > Streptomycetaceae > Streptomyces > Streptomyces sp. NPDC034084. The sequence goes on along the minus strand of NZ_JBVISK010000001.1, from coordinate 285,154 downwards.
GAGGCCATCCAGGCCCTCTGGGACGTCCTGGTCCCCTTCGCCGGCTACGCCTTCAACAAGGCGCACTCCGCCGCGTACGGCCTGGTCTCCTACTGGACCGCGTACCTCAAGGCCAACCACCCCGCCGAGTACATGGCGGGACTGCTGACCTCGGTCAAGGACGACAAGGACAAGTCCGCGGTCTACCTCAACGAGTGCCGCCGCATGGGCATCAAGGTCCTGCCGCCCAACGTGAACGAGTCCGAGTCGAACTTCGCCGCACAGGGCGACGACGTGATCCTCTTCGGCCTCTCCGCCATCCGGAACGTCGGCACCAACGTCGTCGAGTCGATCATCAGGACGCGCAAGGCCAAGGGGAAGTACTCCTCCTTCCCCGACTTCCTGGACAAGGTCGAGGCCGTCGTCTGCAACAAGCGGACCGTCGAGTCGCTGATCAAGGCCGGCGCCTTCGACGAGATGGGCCACACCCGCAAGGGCCTCGTCGCCCACCACGAACCCATGATCGACAACGTGGTGGCGGTCAAGCGCAAGGAGGCCGAGGGACAGTTCGACCTGTTCGGCGGGATGGGTGACGAGGCGAGCGACGAGCCCGGCTTCGGCCTGGACGTCGAGTTCTCCGACGTCGAGTGGGAGAAGTCGTACCTGCTGGCCCAGGAGCGCGAGATGCTCGGCCTCTACGTCTCCGACCACCCCCTCTTCGGCATCGAGCACGTCCTGTCCGACAAGACGGACGCGGCGATCTCCCAGCTCACCGGCGGCGAGCACGGCGACGGCGCGGTCGTCACCATCGGCGGCATCATCTCCGGCCTCCAGCGCAAGATGACCAAGCAGGGCAACGCCTGGGCCATCGCCACCGTCGAGGACCTGGCCGGCTCCATCGAGTGCATGTTCTTCCCGGCCACCTACCAGCTGGTCTCCACCCAGCTGGTCGAGGACACGGTCGTCTTCGTCAAGGGCCGGCTCGACAAGCGCGAGGACGTGCCCCGCCTCGTCGCGATGGAGCTGATGGTCCCCGACTTGTCGAACGCCGGGACCAACGCGCCCGTGATCCTCACCATCCCGACGGTGAAGGTGACCCCGCCGATGGTCAGCAGGCTCGGCGAGATCCTCAAGCACCACAAGGGCAACACCGAGGTGCGGATCAAGCTCCAGGGCCCCCGGAAGACGACCGTCCTCCGGCTCGACCGGCACCGGGTCCAGCCCGACCCGGCGCTCTTCGGCGACCTGAAGGTACTGCTCGGCCCGTCCTGCCTCGCCGGATAGCCCTCCCCCCGAAACGCGCAAGGGGCGCGCCCGTCGTCACGGGCGCGCCCCTTTGCCGTGGGCGGGGAGGTCGTCAGTTGTGGCCGAAGCGCTTCTGACGGCCCTTGCGGGCCATGTCACCCGGCGTGACCTGGCTCGCCCGCTGCTCGGCCTGGGACTCCATCGCCGACTGCTGCGCCTGCTGGGCGCCGCGCTCGGCCGGCGACTGCTTCTCACTGCGGTTCTGGTTGCGGTTCTTGGCCATGGGAATGCCTCCTCAAAGGGACCTAGGGGCCAGGGCCGCTGTCAGACTCACACACGGTACGAACCGCCGCATGTTGGATCATTACGGAGCGTAGGAACCCGGCGGACCTGGTATCCGCCACGCCGATGATCCAGTTCCGGCCGTCAAGCCCCCGGCGTTCGGGCAGACTCGAAGGAAACCCGGGAGCAGCTTCCGATCCCGACCGATCCCGCCGATCCCGATGATCCCGAGGCCGACCCCGAGGCTCCCGAAAGAGGGTGGAACACGTGGACCGCTGCGTCGTCCTGGTGGACGCCGGCTACCTGCTGGGCGCCGCCGCCAGTCTCCTCGCCGGGGAACCGGCCCGCTCCAGGATCACCGTCGACCACGCCGGGCTGATCCAGCAGCTGCGGCAGCGTGCCGAGGCCGAGACCGCGCTGCCCCTCCTGCGGATCTACTGGTTCGACGGCGCGCCCGACCGGGTGCCCCAGCCCGAGCACCGCAGGCTGCGCGTGATGCCCCGGGTGACCGTCCGGCTCGGCGCTCTGACCAGGAGCGACGGGCGCTGGGCGCAGAAGGGCGTCGACGCGGCCATGCACACCGAGCTGACCGAGCTCGCCAGGAACAGGGCCTGCTCCGACATCGTGCTCGTCACCGGCGACGGCGACCTGCTGCCCGGCCTCATGTCGGCGAAGGAGCACGGCGTCGCCGTCCACCTCTGGGCCGTCCAGGCCGCCGACGGCGACTACAACCAGTCGGAGGACCTCGTCGCCGAGGCCGACGAGCGGCGGGTCCTCGACCGGGCCTGGATCACCCGCGCCGTCCGCGCCAAGGACCTCAGCGGGATCTGCGCGCCGCAGCCCGCCCCGCGCCCGGAGATCGCCGCCATCCTCTCCGCGCCGCTGCCGGAGTCCGCCCTCGCCGCCTCCGCCGAACGGGCCGCCGAGGCCGCCGCCGCGGCCGTACGGAACGGGGGGCCGGGCCCCGCCGACGCGACCGGCGACGGCGGCCACGAGCCCGCCCGCGCCAACGGCCACGTCCGCGGCGACGAGCACGCCCACGGCACGGGCGTTCCCTCCCCGACGGCGGGCAAGGGCGTCCCCACCCCGAAGGACCTGGCGGGACTCCGCGCACCCGGAGCCCCCGGAGCGCCGGCCGCCCCGGCCCCGCAGGGCGCGAGCGCGCTCCGCTGGTCCTCCGACCGGGGCTGGATCGAGCGCCCCGCCCCCTCGCTCGGCGAGCCGGCCGAGACCGCCACCCTGCCCACCCTCGCCACCCTCACCAGCGCGGAGCAGCGCTGGGCCGACCGCGAGGAGGACATCACGACCGTCGGCGGCGACCCGTTCGAGGTCGGACAGGTGTTCGCCCGTCGCTGGATGGAGCGGCTCCCGGAGCAGAGCCACGTCCAGAAACTCTCCACCCTCTACCCGCGCATCCCGCACCGCATCGACGGCGAACTCCTCCGCTACGCCGCGCGTTTCGGACTTCTCGCCCACAAGGACGACCAGATCGACGAGCACGACCGGTACGCGATCCGGGCCGGTTTCTGGCGCGAGATCGACGTCCGGGCCGCCGCCGAACACGCCCCCGCGCCCGGAGCGGGCCCGGCGACCCCGTAGTCTCTTCCCCCGTGAGTACGGTGTGCGTGGTGCGGGATCTGGTCAAGACGTACCCCGCCACGCGCGGCAGGCGCGGCGCGCCCGCGACCCCCGAGGTGCGAGCCACGGACGGGATCAGCCTCGACGTGCGCGGCGGTGAGATCTTCGGCCTGCTCGGCCCCAACGGCGCCGGCAAGTCCACCCTGGTCCGCCAGCTCACCGGCCTCATGCGCCCCGACTCCGGCACCGTCGAGCTCCTCGGCCACGACCTCGTGCGCCACCCCGAGCGGGCGGCCCGGCTCCTCGCCTACCTCGGCCAGGAGTCCACCGCCCTCGACGAGCTGACCGTCTCCCTCGCCGCCGAGACCACCGGCCGGTTGCGGGGCCTGACCGCCCACGACGCCCGCGCCGAGCGCGACGCCGTCCTCGGTGAACTCGGGCTCGGCGGGCTCGCCGGCCGCCCCCTCAAGAAGCTCTCCGGCGGACAGCGGCGGCTCGCCTGCTTCGCCGCCGCCCTCGTCGGCCACCGGCCCGTCCTGGTCCTCGACGAACCCACCACCGGCATGGACCCCGTCGCCCGGCGCGCCGTCTGGGCCGCCGTCGACCGGCGGCGCGCCGAACACGGCACCACCGTGCTCCTCGTCACCCACAACGTCATCGAGGCCGAGACCGTCCTCGACCGGGTCGCCGTCCTCGACCGCGGCCGGGTCATCGCCTGCGACACCCCCGCCGGACTCAAGGAGCGGGTGGCCGGCGAGGTCCGCGTCGAGCTGGTGTGGCGCGACGCGCCGCCCCTCCACCTGCCCGAGGTCGCCGCCCTGCGCGACCACGCCCAGGAGACCGGACGCCGCTGGCACCTCCGGCTCGCCCCGGACGCCGCCCGCGCCGCCGTCGCCACCGTCACCGGCGGCGCCGCGTTCGGCGCGCTCGACGACTTCACCCTGGCCACGCCCAGCCTGGAGGACGTGTACCTCGCGCTGGGCGGCGCGACCGAGGGGCTGGTGAAGGCGTGACGCGCCACGAACCGCCCGTGACCGTCAGGAGCTGTACGCAGTGAGCACCCTGCCCGCCGGGGCCCTGCCGACCGGCGCGCTCCCCGCCCGGTCCCGCGGCGACGAGGACGGCGCCGCGCCCCTCGCTCCGCGCGCCCGGCTGCTGCCCGCCCTGGGCGCCGTCTACCGCGCGCAGCTCTCGCGCGCCCGCGTCGCCCGCATCCCGCTGCTCTTCGTGGCCACCTTCCAGTCGATCGGGATCATGGTCCTGATGCGCGGGGTCGTCGACGGCGGTTCCGAGGCGCGCGCCGTCGTCGCCGGCTCCACCGTCCTCGTCGTCGCCTTCGTCGCCCTCAACCTGCTCGCCCAGTACTTCGGCCAGCTGCGGGCCGGCGGCGGCCTCGACCACTACGCCACCCTGCCCGTGCCGCCCGCCGCCGTCGTGCTCGGGGCGGCCGGGGCGTACGCCTCCTTCACCGTGCCCGGGACCGCCGTCACCGCCGTCGCCGGCTCCGTGCTCTTCGGCCTGCCCCTCGGCCACCTGTGGATCCTCGCCGCCGTCGTACCGCTCGCCGGGGCGGCGCTCGCCGGGCTCGGCGCGGCCCTCGGCCTCCTCGCGCCCCGCCAGGAACTGGCCACCCTCCTCGGCCAGCTCGGCATGTCGGCGGCCCTGCTCCTCGGGGTCCTCCCGGCCGAGCGGCTGCCGGGACCGATCGGCTGGGCGCGGGACCTGCTGCCCTCGACGTACGGCGTGGAGGCCCTCGCCCGCACCTTCACCCCGCACCCCGACTGGGCGGCGGTCGCCGTCGACCTCGCCGTGTGCGGGGCGGTCGGCCTCCTCTCGCTCGCCGTCGCCACCTGGGCCTACCGGCGGGCCGCCGTCCGCTGAGGCGGGCCACAGGGACACCTGGCACGATGGCGGGGTGACCGCACCTCTGACTCCGCCTCACCAGCCGCCGAACGACCCCCACCGGCCCCCGCCGCCCCCGCCGATGCCCGGTCCGGCCGGCGACCCGATCACGGCGGCCGAGGTCGTTCAGGGCGTGGTGGCGACCGTCCTCTCCGCGGTCGCGGGGGCGCTGCTCGGGGTGCTCTGGCTGAACCTGGCCCCGCGCGTCCTGCTCATCTCGGACGGCAAGGGCGTCTACCTCCGGAACTCGGAGGGGGAGCAGGCGATCGGCGCCGACGGAACGTTTGTCCTCCTCGCGCTGGCCTTCGGCGCGGTCGCCGCCCTCGTCGTCTTCCTGCTGCGCCGCGAGGGCGGGGTCCCGCTCGTGCTGGGCCTTGCGCTCGGCGGCGGCGCGGGCTCGCTGCTCGCCTGGTGGATCGGGACGCACTTCGGCCCCACCGACGACGTGGTCGCCCACGCGAAGGCGGTCGGCCCGAACGTCACCTTCGAGGCGCCGCTCGAACTGAACCTGGCGGCCGCCGCGATGCTGGCCTGGCCGCTCGCCGCGATGATCGTCCACCTGGGGCTGACCGCAGCCTTCGGGCCCCGCGACCCGGAGCCGGAGCCCTGGGACCAGCCGAAGGCGTACACCCAGGGGCCCGGCCCGAGCTGACGAGGTCTTCCCGCGGCCGCGCCGGAAGTCAGGCGCGGCCGGCTGGGGCCACGACGGCCGGGGTCATGTCAGGCGCGGTCGACGGGGACCACGACCGCCGGGGTCATGTCAGGCGCGGCCGATGGGCGCCACGACCGCCGAGGTGAGGGCGGCCAGGTCGGCGGGGGAGAGCTCCACCTCCAGGCCGCGGCGGCCCGCCGAGACGCAGACGGTCGAGTGCTCCGAGGCCGAGGAGTCGAGGACGGTACGGAGCCGCTTGCGCTGGCCCAGCGGGGAGATGCCGCCCCGCACGTAGCCCGTCGTGCGCTCCGCCGCCGCCGGGTCGGCCATCGCGGCGCGCTTCCCTCCGACGGCCGAGGCCAGGGCCTTCAGGTCCAGCTGGCCCGCCACCGGGACCACCGCGACCGTCAGTTCGCCGTCGACGTCCGCGACCAGCGTCTTGAAGACCCGGTCGGGGGAGACGCCGAGGGCCTCCGCCGCCTCCTCGCCGTACGAGGGGGAGGCCGGGTCGTGCTCGTACGCGTGCAGGGTGAAGGGCGTGCCGGCCTCGGTCAGGGCCACCGTCGCCCGCGTGCCCCCGCCGTTCTTCTTCTGTTTCTTCGCCACGCGCTCTTCCTCGGCTCGGTCGGCTCGGTCCGTACGGCAGGGGCCGGCTCAGTTCGGATACGTGGGGGTCTGCGTCAGGTCCACCACCGGCAGCGACGGCAGATGCCGCAGCACGGCGGTCTCCGCGCGCAGCAGCGTCAGCTCCTCGCGCAGCCGGGTCGCCGTGTCCGGTGCCTGGAGCAGCCGCTGCTTCGACGGGGTGTCGAGCACCGCCGCCGCCGCGACCAGGTACGACACCACGGAGGGCTCGTCCGGCAGCTCACTCGTCGTCAGCGAACGCTCCCGGGCCCCCGCGAGGCGCTTCTGGTAGTTCCGGAAGGCCCGCAGCACCCCCTCGGCGAGCGAGCCCGCCTCCTCGCCCTGCTCCTCGGGGATCTCCTCCACCTCGGCCGTCAGGAACGGCCCGCTCGCGTCGACCGACAGCAGCTTCACCCGGGTCGTCCCGGTGGCCATCACCTCGAAGCTGCCGTCGGCGCGCTCCCGGATCGACGCCGCGTCGGCGACGCAGCCGACCCGGTGGAAGGCCTGGATGGGATCGGAGCCGAAGCCCGCCGCCGGGCCCTTCTCCGGCAGCGCCGTCTGGTCCGGCATGCCGGGAGCCGTCGGCGCGACCTCGCGGCCGTCGCGGATGGCGACGACGGCGAAGCGGCGCGGCTCCGAGTCGTCGATCGTGAGCAGCGCACGCATCATGGCGCGATAACGCTCCTCGAACACGTTCAGCGGCAGCACGAGGCCGGGGAACAGCACCGCGTTGAGCGGGAAGAGAGGCAGGCGAGCGGTGGTCACAGCGGTCAAGCCTAATGGCCGCCGGGCCCGCCCCGTCCGGCCCGTCCACGACCGGTGCCCCGCAGCGGGTCCCGGCGGGCCAGTTCACCCCGCACCCGGTCGCGCGCGGCCAGGAAACCGAGAAGGGGGTCCCCCTTGCTCGAACGCTGCCGAGAGCTCGGGGGAGGCTCCTCCGGTACACCCCGCGCCGCCCCCCAGGGGAACGAGGTCGCGTACGGGCCGATCCGCCCGAACTCCTCCCACGCCTCCTCCCAGCGCCCCCGCTCGACCAGCACGTACGCGAGCAGGTTGCGGATCTCGGCCGGCCACGGGTCGCCCACCGGGAAGGCCGCCGACAGGGCCAGGGCGCGGACCACCGCCCGGTCGACCCGGGCGGCGGGCACGGACCCGTCGGGCCCCGGCGGCACCCGCAGCCCGTCGTACGCCGCGCGGACCGGCAGCGCCCCGACGAGCGAGTCCGGGGCGGCGTCGTCGGCGGCCTGCTCGGCGAAGTCGAAGGCGGCGCGGTGTGAGCCGTACCACTGCGCGGAGAGGTACTTCAGCGCGGCGACATGGCAGCCGTAGTGGTGCGGGGAGCGGCGCACGGCCTGCTCCCACAGCGACTCGAAGACCCCGTGCCCGGCGTGCGCCCCCCGCGCGTGGTCCAGGGCCAGCCGCCACGGCACCGGGTCGTGCGGGGCCTCCCCGGCGAGCTCCTGGATCAGCGGGGCGAGCTCGCGCAGCCGCTCGGCCCGCGCCGGGGACTCCCAGGCCCTGCGGACGGCGAGCTGCGCCGCGACGAGCAGGGCGTCGGGATCGCGGGGCGTGACGGAGAGCCAGTCGGTGAGCCAGCCGCCCCTGCTGTACGCGAAGGTGGCGAGCCGGGTGACGTACCGGTCGCGGTCCTCCCAGTCGCCGGTGTCCCGGGTGGTGGCGAGCAGCTTCGCCGCGGGCTCCGGATCACCGAGGGCGGCGGCGACCAGGGCGGGGGCGAGCCGCTCGTCCGGGGCGTCGAGCAGCACGTCGTCGTCCGGCACGAGACCCGCGGCGAGCCGCGGTGCGTGCCGGGTCGAGCGGAGGGTGCCGACCAGGGCGCGGAGCAAGGACATGGTGCTGTGCATTGTCTCCCGGTCAGGCCCGTCACCGCAGCCGCGTCACCGGGTCACGACAGCACCCTCACCCTGCGGTGACACCTCCCTCACCCCTTCCCGACGGCAGGAGGCCCCCCGACTCGCCCGCGTCCTCCCCGGCGGCCGGGCCCCCGGCGTCACCCGTCTTCCCCGGCGGTAGAGGGCCCCGGCCCCCCGCGTCTTCCCCGGCGGCGGCCCCCCGGCGTCACCCGTCTTCCCCGGCGGTAGAGGGCCCCGGCCCCCCGCGTCTTCCCCGGCGGCGGCCCCCCGCCGTCACCCCCGTCTCAGCAGCCGCGTCGCACCCGCCGCCACCGTCGTCGCGAGGATCCAGCCGACGAGGATCAGGGCCGCCGCCACCCACTGCCAGATGCCCTCCAGCCGCCAGTAGCCGTCCTGCCCGAGGTTGATCACGGGCAGCAGCAGGTCGAGGGCGTACAGCGGGCCGTTCCACTGGGGCGACTCCTCCGCCTTCAGCGGTATCGGGCGGTAGTGGGAGAAGGCCACCGTGCCCGCCGCCCACAGCACCGCCATCCACAGCGCCGCCCGGCCCGGCCGGTAGCCGTACGCCACGGTCCAGTCCTGGAGGTAGCCCCAGAGCTTCCCCGCGATCGGCAGCGTCTCCCGTCTGCGCCGCTGCTTGGCGAGCAGCACCTCGCGGGCGTCCGCGTCCTCGCCGCTGCTCCGCAGGACCGCCGCGAGCCGCTCGTACGGCTCGGGGGCGTACTCCGGGGTCGCCGCCGCCACCCACTCCAGTCGCCGCGCCAGCGGGAAATGCCCGTACGGCACGAGGTTCTCGTAGGCGAAGCCGCCCATCGCGAGGCCGCCGGGCCCCGGCCAGCTGGTCGACAGGTCGATCAGGGTGACGACCTTGGCGCCGTTGAGCACCACCCGCCCCTCCTCCGGGCGCTCGCCGTTGAACCGCAGCTCCGGGGTCACTATGCGGCGCAGCGACACCTCCTCCCGGCGCGCGCCGTCCAGCAGGAAGCGGGCGTGGTGCAGGTCCACCGCGTCACCGAACCGGCCGTCGTCGAGCCGCACCCCGCCGTGGAACTCCACCGGTTTGCGCCGGGCCTCCTGGGCGGGGGTCACGCCGTACGGCGGGGTGGTCGTCGAGTTGCCCGCGGTGCCGTACGGTCCCGTCTCCTCGTACACCCAGGCCGCGTTCAGATAGAGCGAGCGCTCCACCGTCAGCTGCGGGGCGTTCAGCGCGAGGCGGCCCAGCGCCCCGCGCAGCACACTGCCCCGCAGGCTCAGCGAGACCCCGACGTTCGCCCCGCGCAGGCTCAGCTCCCCGTAGGCCTCGATCAGCTCGGCCTGGAGGTCCTGGGCGACCACCATCCCGTCCGCCGTGATCGCCCGCCCCCGCCGGTCCGGCCACACCTGGATCTGGTTGATCAGCAGGTCCGTGCCGATCTGCGCGTCCGTCAGCCGGATGCCCCGCCGCACCCGGCAGCGCGGCAGATGCAGGTCCCCCTCCGTGTGCAGCCGGGCCGCCTCCAGGCGCGGCAGCGCGCACTCGACCATCCGCAGCGTGCCGAACCGTGCCTCGGGCAGCACCACCTCGCCGTCGAACCGGCAGCCGTGCAGCTCCACGTACGGCCCTATCGTCCCGCCCGCCAGGTTCAGCACGCCGGTGATCCTGACCCCGCGCAGCTTCAGCGCGGCCACCCGCCCGGACCGGGCCGGCGGCCCGGCGAGCAGCAGCAGCGCCACCACGTCGGCGCGAACGCTCCGCTCCTCCCCCCACTCCCACGCCCCGAAAGGGTCGTCCCGCTCCGCGATCCCCTCCGTGAGATCGCAGGTCCTGCCGATCCGGAACGCCTGCCACACGGCCCGCTCCGGGTCCGTGAGACCGTCCGGCATCCCGTCCTCGTGCGGCTCGGTCACTGCCGCCCCCTCGCTCTCCCCGATGCGCTCCCACCACTCCGCTGTCCGGGAGTCGTGGATTCGTACAGTCGTTCTTCCCGCACTGTGACGGGCTGAACGCTAACGGTCAGGAGTGGCGAGGAGACGCCACCGTGGCGTGTATCAGCCAGTGATACGGGCGACCGGCGCTGTGGGCCGTCTGCGAGAATTGACCCGTGATCTCTCGAATCGATCTGCGCGGCGAGGCCCTCCCCGAGGGCTCCGCACTGCGCGACCTGCTGCCCCGTGCCGAGTTCGACGTGGAAGCCGCCCTGGAGAAGGTGCGGCCGATCTGCGAGGACGTCCGGCATCATGGCGCGGCCGCGGTGATCGACTACGGGGAGAAATTCGACGGCGTCCGCGTCCCGGGCCTGCGCGTACCCGCCGAGGCGATCGCCCGCGCCCTCGACGAGCTCGACCCGGCCGTCCGCGCCGCCCTGGAGGAGTCCATCCGGCGCGCCCGGCTCGTCCACCGCGAGCAGCGCCGCACCACGCACACCACCCAGGTCGTCCCCGGCGGCACGGTCACGGAGAAGTGGATCCCGGTCGAGCGCGTCGGCCTGTACGTGCCGGGCGGCCGCTCCGTCTACCCGTCCTCCGTCGTGATGAACGTCGTCCCGGCCCAGGAGGCCGGCGTCGAGGGCCTGGCCGTCGCCTCGCCCCCGCAGAAGGAGTTCGGCGGCCTGCCGCACCCGACGATCCTCGCCGCCTGCGCCCTGCTCGGCGTCGACGAGGTGTACGCCGTGGGCGGCGCCCAGGCCATCGCCATGTTCGCGTACGGAACCACCGATTCCGCCGGTGAGCCCGGCTGCGCCCCCGTCAACCTGGTGACCGGCCCCGGCAACATCTACGTGGCCGCCGCCAAGCGCCTCCTCAAGGGCCGCATCGGCATCGACGCCGAGGCCGGCCCCACGGAGATCGCGATCCTCGCGGACTCCACCGCCGACCCCGTGCACGTCGCCGCCGACCTCATCAGCCAGGCCGAGCACGACCCTATGGCCGCCTCCGTCCTCGTCACCGACTCCGAGGAGCTGGCCGAGGCCACCGAGGCCGAGCTCAAGACGCAGGTCGCCGCCTCCAAGCACGTCGACGACCGGATCGTCCCGGCCCTGGCCGGCCGCCAGTCCGCGATCGTCCTCGTCCGCGACCTCGCCGACGGCCTCAAGGTCGTCGACGCCTACGGCGCGGAGCACCTGGAGATCCAGACCGCCGACGCCGCCGCCGTCGCCGACCGGGTCCGCAACGCGGGCGCGATCTTCGTCGGCCCCTGGGCACCGGTCTCGCTCGGCGACTACTGCGCCGGCTCCAACCACGTCCTGCCCACCGGCGGCTGCGCCTGCCACTCCTCCGGCCTCTCCGTGCAGTCCTTCCTGCGCGGCGTGCACATCGTGGACTACACGCGCGACGCGCTCGCCGACGTCGCCCACCACGTCGTCACCCTCGCCGAGTCCGAGGACCTGCCCGCCCACGGCGCGGCGATCAAGGCGCGGTTCGGATGGAAGGTCCCGCAGCAGTGACCGGTATCGACGACCTGCCCGTCCGCGACGAGCTGCGCGGCAAGTCCCCCTACGGCGCCCCCCAGCTCGACGTCCCCGTCCAGCTGAACACCAACGAGAACCCCTACCCGCTGCCCGAGCCCCTGGTGGCCCGGATCGCGGAGCGGGTCGCCGAGGCCGCCCGCGGCCTCAACCGCTACCCCGACCGCGACGCGGTCGAACTCCGCACCGAGCTCGCCGCCTACCTCACCCGGACCGCCGGGCACCGCGTCGGCGTCGAGAACGTGTGGGCGGCCAACGGCTCCAACGAGGTACTCCAGCAGCTCCTCCAGACCTTCGGCGGCCCCGGCCGTACCGCGATCGGCTTCGAGCCCTCGTACTCGATGCACGCCCTGATCGCCCGCGGCACCGGCACCGGCTGGATCTCCGGCCCGCGCAACGAGGACTTCACCATCGACGTGGAGGCGGCCGTCCGGGCCATCGCCGAGCACGCGCCGGACGTCGTCTTCATCACCTCGCCCAACAACCCCACAGGCACCGCGGTCGAGGCCGGCACCGTCCTCGCCCTGTACGAGGCGGCCCAGGCGGCCAAGCCCTCGATGGTGGTCGTGGACGAGGCGTACGTGGAGTTCAGCCACCGGGAGTCGCTGCTGCCCCTCGTCGAGGGCCGCCCCAACCTGGTGATCTCCCGGACGATGTCCAAGGCCTTCGGAGCCGCCGGGCTCCGCCTCGGCTACCTCGCCGCCCACCCGGCCGTGGTCGACGCCGTGCAGCTGGTCCGCCTGCCGTACCACCTCTCGGCCGTCACCCAGGCCACCGCCCTCGCCGCCCTGGAGCACACCGACACCCTCCTCGGGTACGTCGAGCAGCTCAAGGCCGAGCGCGACCGGCTCGTCACCGAGCTGCGCGCCATCGGCTACGACGTCACCGACTCCGACGCCAACTTCGTGCAGTTCGGGACGTTCCCCGACGCGCACGCGGCCTGGCGGAAGATCCTCGACCGGGGCGTCCTGGTCCGGGACAACGGCGTACCGGGATGGCTGCGGGTCACCGCCGGAACCCCCGAAGAGAACGACGCGTTCCTCGACGCGGTCCGTGAATTGATGAAGGAGCAGGAGCGATGAGCCGCGTAGGCCGCGTTGAGCGCACCACCAAGGAGACCTCCGTCGTCGTCGAGATCGACCTCGACGGCACCGGAAAGGTCGACGTGTCGACCGGGGTCGGCTTCTACGACCACATGCTCGACCAGCTCGGCCGCCACGGGCTCTTCGACCTGACGGTCAAGACCGACGGCGACCTGCACATCGACTCGCACCACACCATCGAGGACACCGCCCTCGCCCTCGGCGCCGCCTTCAAGCAGGCCCTCGGCGACAAGGTCGGCATCTACCGCTTCGGCAACTGCACCGTCCCGCTGGACGAGTCGCTCGCCCAGGTCACCGTCGACCTCTCCGGCCGCCCGTACCTCGTGCACACCGAGCCCGAGAACATGGCGCCGATGATCGGCTCCTACGACACGACGATGACCCGGCACATCCTGGAGTCCTTCGTCGCCCAGGCCCAGATCGCGCTGCACGTCCACGTGCCGTACGGCCGCAACGCCCACCACATCGTGGAGTGCCAGTTCAAGGCCCTCGCCCGCGCGCTGCGCTACGCCTCCGAGCGCGACCCGCGCGCCGCCGGCATCCTCCCCTCCACGAAGGGCGCGCTCTAGTCGTGAACGGCCTCTCCACCATCCTGATCCTCGTCGGGCTCTTCCTGCTCGGCGGTATCTACTCCTTCGTCAAGCAGCAGATGCCCAAGGGCCTCATCGTGCTCCTCTCCATCGGCGCCGCGATGTGTCTCTCCGCCGGTGTGCTGCGTCTGGACGTGTGGTCATGAGCACGGCTACTCCGAAGAAGGTCGTCGTCTTCGACTACGGCTTCGGGAACGTGCGCTCCGCCGAGCGCGCCCTCGCCCGGGTCGGCGCCGACGTCGAGATCACCCGCGACTACGACACCGCCATGAACGCCGACGGGCTCCTCGTCCCCGGCGTCGGCGCCTTCTCCGCCTGCATGCAGGGGCTCAAGGAGGCCCGCGGCGACTGGATCATCGGCCGACGGCTCTCCGGCGGCCGCCCGGTCATGGGCATCTGCGTCGGCATGCAGATCCTCTTCGCCCAGGGCATCGAGCACGGCGTGGAGACCGAGGGCCTCGACGAGTGGCCCGGGACGGTCGAGCCGCTGAAGGCCCCCGTCGTCCCCCACATGGGCTGGAACACGGTCGACGCGCCCGCCGACACCCAGCTGTTCGCGGGACTCGACGCCGACGCCCGGTACTACTTCGTGCACTCCTACGCGGTCCGCGAGTGGACCCTGGAGGTCGGCAACCCCAACATCCGCGCCCCCAAGGTCACCTGGGCCACCCACGGCGAGCCCTTCGTCGCCGCCGTCGAGAACGGCGCCCTGTGGGCCACCCAGTTCCACCCCGAGAAGTCCGGCGACGCCGGAGCCCAGCTCCTCACCAACTGGATCGGAACCCTGTGAGCACTCTCGAACTCCTCCCCGCCGTCGACGTCCGCGACGGCCAGGCCGTCCGGCTCGTCCACGGCGAGTCCGGCAGCGAGACCTCCTACGGCTCCCCGCTCGAGGCCGCCCTCGCCTGGCAGCGCTCCGGCGCCGAGTGGCTGCACCTCGTCGACCTCGACGCCGCCTTCGGCACCGGCGACAACCGCGAGCTGGTCCGCCAGGTCACCGAGGCCATGGACATCAAGGTGGAGCTCTCCGGCGGCATCCGCGACGACGCCACGCTCGCCGCCGCCCTCGCCACCGGCTGCACCCGCGTCAACCTCGGCACCGCCGCCCTGGAGACCCCCGAGTGGGTCGCCAAGGTCATCGCCGAGTACGGCGACAGGATCGCCGTCGGCCTCGACGTGCGCGGCACGACCCTGCGCGGCCGCGGCTGGACCCGCGACGGCGGCGACCTGTACGAGACGCTGGCCCGCCTCGACTCCGAGGGCTGCGCCCGGTACGTGGTCACCGACATCGCCAAGGACGGCACCCTCCAGGGCCCCAACCTGGAGCTCCTGAAGAACGTCTGCGCGGCCACCGACAAGCCCGTCGTCGCCTCCGGCGGCGTGTCCTCCCTGGACGACCTGCGGGCCCTGTCCGGCCTGGTCCCGCTGGGCGTCGAGGGCGCGATCGTGGGCAAGGCGCTGTACGCCGAGGCCTTCACCCTCGAAGAGGCGCTCGCGGCGGTGGCGTCGTGACCTCCGAGACCCGCGGGGAGGTCCGCAAGGTCGTCACCGGCGCTCCCTGGGAGGAGCAGTTCGGCTACTCCCGCGCGGTCGAGCTCCCGAACGGCACGGTCCTCGTCTCCGGCTGCACGTCGGTGGTCGGCGGCCAGATCGCCGGAGGCGGCCCGTACGAGCAGGCGATCAACTCCTTCAACGTGGCCTTCGAGGCGCTGAAGCAGCTGGGCCTGGGCGCCGAGCACGTCGTCCGCACCCGGATGTACCTCACGCACGCCCGGGACGTGGACGAGGTCGGCCGCGCCCACAAGGAGCTGTTCGACGAGATCCGCCCGGCCGCGTCGATGATCATCGTCTCCGGCTTCGTCGACCCGAGCCTGGTCGTCGAGGTCGAGGTCGAGGCGTACCGAGGGAGCGTGGAATGAGTCTCGCCGTACGGGTGATCCCCTGCCTGGACGTCGACAACGGCCGGGTCGTCAAGGGCGTCAACTTCCAGAACCTGAGGGACGCCGGCGACCCCGTCGAGATGGCCAAGCTGTACGACGCCGAGGGCGCCGACGAGCTGACCTTCCTCGACATCACCGCCTCCTCAGGCAACCGGGAGACCACCTACGACGTGGTGCGCCGCACCGCCGAGCAGGTCTTCATCCCGCTCACGGTCGGCGGCGGCGTCCGCTCGGCCGAGGACGTCGACAAGCTGCTGCGGGCCGGCGCCGACAAGGTGGGCGTCAACACCGCGGCCATCGCGCGCCCCGAGCTGATCCAGGAGATCGCGGAGCGCTTCGGCCGCCAGGTGCTCGTCCTGTCCGTGGACGCGCGCCGCACCGCGACCGGCTCCTTCGAGGTGACGACGCACGGCGGCCGCAAGGGCACCGGCATCGACGCGGTCGAGTGGGCGCACCGGGCCGCCGAACTGGGCGCGGGGGAGATCCTGCTCAACTCGATGGACGCCGACGGCACGAAGGACGGCTACGACACCGAGATGATCGCGGCCGTGCGCAAGCACGTGACGGTTCCGGTGATCGCCTCCGGCGGCGCCGGCAAGCTCGCCGACTTCCCGCCGGCCGTGGCGGCCGGCGCGGACGCGGTGCTCGCGGCCTCCGTCTTCCACTTCGGCGACCTGCGGATCTCGCAGGTCAAGGACGCACTGCGGGACGCGGGCCACCCGGTCCGCTGAGCGGACGTTCCGCTTCCGGGAAGGGCCCCCTCGGGGGCCCTTCCTCTTTCCCGAATGCGCAGGATTATTTGTGCAAATTATATTGCGCAAGCTTTCTTTCGTATCTACGGTCGTGGACATGACCTCGCAGGAGAACCGTCGCATCGACGACCTCGGCACCCTCAAGGCCATCGCGCACCCCCTGCGCATGCGCCTCTACCGGGCCCTCTTCGTCGCCCGTACCGCCACCGCCTCCCAGCTCGCCGAGCAGGTCGACGAGGCCGTCTCGCTCGTCAGCTACCACCTGCGCAAACTCGCCGACCACGGCCTCATCGAGGAGGCCGAGACGCAGTCCACCGACGGGCGCGAGCGCTGGTGGCAGCCCAGCTCGTACGGCCTGAGCATCCGCGACGAGGACGTCCGCGGGAACCCGGAGACGGCCGCCGCCAGCGACGCCGTCGGCCGGACCATCAACGAACAGCGCACCGAACTCCACCGCCGCTTCCTGGACGAGCGCCTCACCTGGTCCGACGAGTGGCGCTCGGCCGCCATCAGCTCCGAATGGCTGCCCCGCCTCACCGCCGCCGAACTCGCCGCCCTCGGCGACGAGCTCGACGCGCTCGTCATGAAGTACGACCAGCGGGCCCGCGCCGCCGAGGCCGCCGGCGACACCGAGGGCCGCGAGAACGTCGCCGTCCACCTCCACGGCTTCCCCTACCGCCCGTGACCGCCGTCCTCGCCCCCGCCGCCGCCCGCCCCGCCCACCGCGACCCCCAGGTCCTGCGCTGGCTCGGCGCCCACACCGCCTCCACGCTCGGCGCCGGCGTCTACCACCTCACCCTCTCCTGGACCGCCGTCAGCAGCGGCAGCCCCGCCCGGGCCGGAATCGTCCTGGCCGTCTCCGCCGTGCCCCGCGCGCTCCTCCTGCTCGCCGGCGGAGTCGTCGCGGACCGCCTCGGCCCCCGCCGCGTCGTCATCGCCTCCGACACCGTCCGCGCCCTGGTCGTCCTCGGCCTGGCCGCGACCCTCCTCCTCGCCACGCCCGGCCTCTGGGCGCTCACCGCCGTCGCCCTCGTCTTCGGCGTCGTGGACGCCCTCTTCCTGCCCGCCGTCGGCGCCCTGCCGCCCCGGATCGCCGCACACGACCAACTCGCCAGGGTCCAGGGCATGCGCGGTCTCTCCTACCGCCTCGGCGCCGTCCTCGGCGGCCCGCTCGGCGGCCTCGCCGTCGCCCTCGGCGGCCCCGCCACGGCCTTCGGCGTCGCCGGACTGCTCTTCGCCCTCTCGGTACCCCTGCTGTGCGCGCTCCGCCTCAAGCCGCTGCCCGCCGCGGCCGAGGCCCGCGGCGGCACCGCCCTGCGCGACCTCGCCGACGGACTGCGTTACCTGCGCGGACACCGCGTCCTGGGCCCCCTGATGATCGTCGTCCTCCTCAGCGACCTCGGCTTCGCAGGGCCCTTCAACGTCGGCCTCGCCGTCCTCGCCGACCAGCGCGGCTGGGGCGCCTCCGGCATCGGCTGGATCCTCGCCGGCTTCGGTACCGGCGCGGGCGCCGCCTCCCTGCTCCTGACCGTCAGGGGAGGCGTCCCGCGCGCGGGAGCCGTCAGCGGCTGGACCATGACGCTGGGCGCCGTCTCCATCGCCGCCCTCGCCGTCGCCCCGCACCTGCCCCTCGCGGTCGCCGTCGCCCTCTCCGTCGGCCTGCTCGCCGGACTCTCCGGGGCGCTCTGCAACGCCCTCCTGCAGACCGAGTGCGACCCCGCCTACCTCGGCCGCGTCACCGCCGTCGCCGGCCTCTGCTCGCTCGGCCTCGCCCCGCTCAGCTTCCCGCTCACGGGCGCGGCGATCCAGCTGTGGGGCCTCGTGCCCGTGTACGCCGTGAGCGCGGCGGTCTGCGCCCTCGCCGGCCTCTACAGCCTCGCCGTCACCGCCGTCCGCCGCGCCGAACTGCCCCGCTGACGCTCAGATCCCCAGCTGCTTCGTCTCCCGCAGCCGCTCGATCGCCTCCGGCTCGCCCTCCAGCGCCACCTTCGCCGCGTCCTGGCGGCCGTACAGGTACATCATCAGCTCACCCGGCTCCCCGGAGGCCGTCACCACCGGGGTGCCGCGGTGGGCGACCGCCGTCTGCCCGTTCGGACGGCGCAGCACCAGGCCCACCGGGGCCTTGCGGCCGACCAGCCGGGCCGTCCGCTCCAGCCTGGACCACAGGACGTCGGCGAAGACCGGGTCCAGCTCGCGCGCCGACCAGTCGGGCTGCGCCCGCCGGACGTCCTCCGCGTGCACGTAGAACTCGACGACGTTCGCCCCCTCGTCCACCTGCTTGATGGTGAACGGCGAGAACCGCGGCGGACCCGTACGGATGAGCCCGATCAGCTCGTCGTACGGCTTGTCGGCGAACTCCGCCTGCACCCGGTCGAGGCGATCCTTCAGCAGCGGTACGAGGGAGCCCGCCGCCGCGTCCGGGCGCCGCTCCCGCACCACCACATGGGCGGCGAGGTCTCTCGTCCGCCAGCCGTCGCAGAGCGTCGGCGCGTCGGGACCCGCCGCCTCCAACAGATCGGCGAGCAGAAGCCGTTCACGTTTCGCATGGGTCGACATGCCTGCCAGCGTACGACCGGGCCGTCCGGTCCGCCCAGTGGACGCCCCGCCGGACACCGCCCCGGATCGCGGCACAATGGCGCCATGAGCAGCACGCCCCGGACCCCCAGCGACCTCGACCCGGCCATCGCCGCCCGCCTCAAGCGCAGCGCCGACGGGCTCGTCCCCGCCATCGCCCAGCAGTACGACACCGGCGAGGTGCTGATGCTCGGCTGGATGGACGACGAGGCCCTCCACCGCACCCTCACCACCGGCCGCTGCACCTACTGGTCCCGCAGCCGCGGCGAGTACTGGGTCAAGGGCGACACCTCCGGACACGTCCAGCACGTCAAGTCCGTCGCCCTCGACTGCGACGCCGACACCCTCCTCGTCAAGGTCGACCAGGTCGGAGCCGCCTGTCACACCGGCGCCCGCACCTGCTTCGACGCCGACGTGCTCCCCGTCTCCCAGTAAGGTCCGGTGCCATGGATCTCGAGACCTTCCGCAAGCTGGCGGCCGACCGCCGCGTCATCCCCGTCAGCCGCAGGCTCCTCGCGGACGGCGACACCCCGGTCGGGCTCTACCGCAAGCTCGCCGCCGAACGCCCCGGCACCTTCCTCCTCGAATCCGCGGAGAACGGCCGCAGCTGGTCCCGCTACTCCTTCATCGGAGTCCGCAGCGACGCGACCCTGACGGTCGAGGACGGCCAGGCCCACTGGCTGGGCACCCCGCCCGTCGGCGTCCCCGCCGACGGCGACCCGCTCGCCGCCCTGCGCGCCACCGTCGAGACCCTCCACACCCCGCGCGACCTCGCGTCCGGGATGCCCCCCTTCACCGGCGGCATGGTCGGCTACCTCGGCTACGACATCGTCCGCCGCCTGGAGAAGATCGGCGAGCACGGCCGCGACGACCTGGAGCTCCCCGAGCTCACCATGCTCCTCACCAGCGACCTCGCGGTCCTCGACCACTGGGACGGCTCGGTCCTGCTGATCGCCAACGCGATCAACCACAACGACCTGGAGACCGGCATCGACGAGGCGTACGCAAACGCCGTCGCGCGCCTCGACGCCATGGAGGCCGACCTGGCCCGCCCGGTCGCCACCGCCCCCACCGCCCTCCCGGACTCCGCCCTGCCCGAGTTCTCCGCGCTCTGGGGCGGCCCGGCCTACCAGGACGCCGTCGAGGACATCAAGGAGCGCATCCGGGCCGGCGAGGCCTTCCAGGTCGTGCCCTCGCAGCGCTTCGAGACCCCCTGCGCCGCCTCCGCGCTCGACGTGTACCGGGTCCTGCGGGCCACCAACCCGTCCCCGTACATGTACCTCTTCCGCTTCGAGAACGGCTTCGACGTCGTCGGCTCCTCGCCCGAGGCCCTCGTCAAGGTCGAGGACGGGCGGGCGATGCTCCACCCCATCGCCGGCACCCGGCACCGCGGCGCCACCCCGCAGGAGGACCACGACCTCGCCGAGGAACTGCTCGCAGACCCCAAGGAGCGCGCCGAGCACCTCATGCTCGTCGACCTCGGCCGCAACGACCTCGGCCGGGTGTGCACACCCGGTTCCGTGGAGGTCGTCGACTTCATGTCGATCGAGCGCTACTCGCACGTCATGCACATCGTCTCCACCGTCACCGGCGAGGTCGCCGAGGGCCGCACCGCCTTCGACGTCCTCACCGCCTGCTTCCCCGCCGGGACGCTCTCCGGCGCGCCCAAGCCCCGCGCCATGCAGATCATCGAAGAGCTCGAGCCCTCCCGGCGCGGTCTCTACGGCGGATGTGTCGGTTATCTCGATTTCGCCGGGGACGCCGACACCGCCATCGCCATCCGCACCGCCCTGCTCCGGGACGGAACGGCGTACGTGCAGGCCGGAGCGGGTGTGGTCGCCGACTCCGACCCGGTCGCCGAGGACAACGAGTGCCGCAACAAGGCCGCGGCCGTCCTCCGCGCCGTCCACACCGCCAACCGGATGAACGGCTCCTGAGCACGTAGGGGATAGTGGGGTACGTGAGTGCCGTACCCGTACCCCAGCCCCGGGCCGCCCGCGCGGCCGTCCCCACCGGCGGCCGCCGCAGCCTGGCCGCGGCCCTCCTCCTCGGCGCCCTCGGCGCCACCCTCGTCCTGCTCTCCGCGGGCCAGATCTGGGCGGAGGGCACCGCGTCCGTCGGCGGCGGCAGCGTCCCCGTCGAGGCCGACGGCGGCACCGTCACCGGTGTCCCGACCGCCCTCGCGATCGTCGGTCTCGCCGCACTCTTCGCCGTCTTCGCCGTCCGCCGCACCGGGCGCGCCCTCGTCGCCGCGCTCCTCGCGCTCAGCGGCGCGGGCGCCGCGACAGCCGCGCTCCTCGGCGCCTCCGACAGCGCCGCGCTCGACGCCGAGGCCGCCCGCATCAGCGGCGACACCGCCGCCGCCGTCGCCGGCCTCACCCACACCGTCTGGCCGTACGTGACCGCCGCGGGCGCCGTCCTCATCCTGCTCGCCGGCCTCCTCGCCCTCCGCTTCGGCAAGAACTGGCCGGCGATGGGCGGCCGCTACGAGCGTTCCGGCGCCCCGCGGGCCGCCCGCAAGGCCCCCACAACCGACCCGGACCGGCCCGAGGACCTGTGGAAGGCCCTGGACCGCGGCGAGGACCCGACCCGGGGGACGTGAGCCGGGGAGCCGACCGCGACGCGTGATCGTCCCGGCACCCCCGATTCACCCTCGCGCGCCCGCGTGCGGGACAATGAGCGCCGAGTGTCCGCGCACGCGAGACCTCACCATCGAGCAACTGCAACGAGGAGCAACTCATGGCGGGCAGCGCCCACGGACACACCCCGGCCGCCTGGACCGGTGTCATCATCTCCTTCATCGGCTTCTGCATCGCCGGCGTCTTCATGGTGGCCGCCAACCTGACCGGTTTCTGGGCCGGCGTGGGCGTCATCGTCCTCGGCGGCATCGTCGGCGGCGCGATGAAGGTGGCAGGCCTCGGCATGCCGAAGGAGTCGGCGGAGGTCACCGCCGCGCGCGAGGCCGCGACCGAGACCGCCCGGGCCCGCGTCTGACGCGACACGACGCATCCGAGGGCGCAGTCCGGCCATGCCGTGCTGCGCCCTCGCGCGTCAGGGGCGAGAATCACCGCGTGGACGCGCAGCCGACGGCCGGAGCCGTGACCGACGATTCCCCCACCCAGCCGGGTGAACCCACCGCACCGAACCTCTCGACGACCGACCCGGGAGCCCGGGTACGGGACGAGACGGCGGCCTCGCCAGGGACACCGCCGGCCCGGGCCGACGCGCCGGACGGGCAGCTCGGCGGACCGGGCCGGGCGCCTGCCGTCCCGCCGACGCAGGGTCCTGTCGCTCCGTCGGGCCAGGGGCCTGTCGTCCCGCCCTGCCAGGGCGACGGCGGCTGGCCCGAGGGGCTCGTGGCGGCCGCGGCGCCTCCGGGGAGGTCGTCGGGGCGGCGGGTTCTCGCGCCGGTCGCGACCCTCGCCGGGGTCCTCGCCGCGTTCGCGTACGTCGGCACCGTCGACCCCAACGAACCCGGCCACTACCCCGTCTGCCCGCTCCTCCGCTTCACCGGTGTCTACTGCCCCGGCTGCGGCGGACTCCGCAGTGCCCACGCCTTCGCCCACGGCGACCTCCCGGCCGCCCTCGGCGCCAACGCCCTCGCCGTCGTCGGCTACGGAATCTTCGCCGTCGTCATGGCCGTCTGGCTGATTCGCGCCGTCCGCGGAGTGCCCATGCGCCTCGCGGTCTCCCCCGTCTGGTGGTGGGGGATCGGGGCCGTCCTCGCCCTCTTCACCCTGGTCCGGAACCTTCCCTTCGGCTCGGCCCTCGCCCCCTGAGAGCCGTTCCCAGGGCCCCTCGCGGTCCCGCGAGGGCCGCGCCGGGAGTCCCAGCAGATGGGACGCCACTCCGGCCGATGCGAATCCCGGGCCCTCCTGCGGATAGGATCGAAGTGGCTGAACCTGGTTCATCATCACCGTCACCGTCCCGGAAGGGGGCCCCTCGCGTGAGTGTGCTCGACGAGATCATCGAAGGCGTGCGCGCCGACCTCGCAGAGCGGCAGGCGCGGGTCACCCTCGACGAGCTCAAGGAGCGCGCCGCCAAGGCGCCGCAGGCCAAGGACGGCGTCGCCGCACTGCGCGGGGACGGCGTCAAGGTGATCTGCGAGGTCAAGCGCTCCAGCCCGTCCAAGGGCGCGCTCGCCGCGATCGCCGACCCGGCCGGACTGGCCGCGGACTACGAGGCGGGCGGCGCCGCCGTCATCTCCGTCCTCACCGAGCAGCGCCGCTTCGGCGGCTCGCTCGCCGACCTGGAGGCCGTCCGCGCCAAGGTCGACATCCCGGTCCTGCGCAAGGATTTCATCGTCACCGCGTACCAGCTCTGGGAGGCGCGGGCGTACGGAGCGGATCTCGCGCTCCTCATCGTCGCCGCCCTGGAGCAGGAGGCGCTGGTCTCCCTCATCGAGCGTGCCGAGTCCATCGGGCTGACCCCGCTGGTCGAGGTCCACGACGAGGACGAGGTCGAGCGCGCCGTCGACGCGGGCGCCCGCATCATCGGCGTCAACGCGCGCAACCTCAAGACCCTCAAGGTCGACCGCACCACCTTCGAGCGCGTCGCACCCGAGATCCCCGCGCACATCGTCAAGGTCGCCGAGTCCGGCGTCCGAGGCCCGCACGACCTGATCGCCTACGCCAACGCGGGCGCCGACGCGGTCCTCGTCGGCGAGTCCCTCGTCACCGGCCGCGACCCGAAGGCCGCCGTCGCCGACCTCGTCGCCGCCGGCGCCCACCCCGCCCTCCGTCACGGCCGGAGCTGACCGAGCCATGACCCCCCGCCACGACACGCCGACCCCCCGGGGCACCGCCCCGGGCCCGGTCGGCATGCCGTCGGCGGCCTCCGCCGGGCGGCGCCGCCGGCTGCGTACCGCCGCGTCCGTCCCCGCCCACGCCCCGCTGGCCCGCGGCTGCCGGCCGCGTGGCTGCCGCGCGCCCGCCCGCCGTGTCCACGGCCGCCGGGTGCGGTACGTCATCGGTTCCGAGCCGGGCCAGGTCAACGGCATGCGATGGCGCCGGCGCCTCGCGCGCACCTTCACGTAGAGCAACGCCGTCGGGTCCACGCCCGCCGTTGTGGGCATGCGTTCCGCCAAGACGGAACGGCTGGGCACAACGAACGGCGCCCCCTGCCGGGCCTGGGCCCCCCGCGTCTGAACCCGCACCCATCGGTGCCGGGCCCCGTGGGTGCCGGGCACAGCGGGCGGAGGCGCCGCCGACCGCGCCGTCCCGCGTGCCCACCGGTTCCGCCCCGCGGAACGATCGCCCACACGGGCGGGGGCGACGTTGCCGTACGTGAGCCGGTTGCGCGCATACCGTGACCATCGACCCCACGTATCCCGGGGCACCCCGCCCCGCGAGGAGCATCCGCATGTCCAGCGAGTTCTTCATTCCGGACCTGGAAGGCCAGGTCCCCAGCCCCGAGGGCTACTTCGGCGCCTACGGCGGCAAGTTCATCCCGGAGGCCCTCGTCGCCGCCGTCGACGAGGTCGCCGTCGAGTACGACAAGGCCAAGTCCGACCCCGAGTTCGCCCGTGAGCTCAACGACCTGATGGTCGACTACACCGGCAGGCCGAGCGCCCTCACCGAGGTCCCGCGGTTCGCCGAGCACGCCGGAGGCGCCCGGATCTTCCTCAAGCGCGAGGACCTCAACCACACCGGCTCGCACAAGATCAACAACGTGCTCGGGCAGGCCCTCCTGACCAAGCGCATGGGCAAGACGCGGGTCATCGCCGAGACCGGCGCCGGTCAGCACGGCGTGGCCACGGCCACCGCCTGCGCCCTCTTCGGCCTCGACTGCACCATCTACATGGGCGAGATCGACACCCGGCGCCAGGCCCTCAACGTGGCCCGGATGCGGATGCTCGGCGCCGAGGTCGTCGCCGTGAAGTCCGGCAGCCGCACCCTCAAGGACGCCATCAACGAGGCCTTCCGCGACTGGGTCGCCAACGTGGACCGGACGCACTACCTGTTCGGCACCGTCGCGGGCCCCCACCCCTTCCCCGCCATGGTCCGCGACTTCCACCGGGTCATCGGCGTCGAGGCCCGCCGCCAGATCCTGGAGCGCGCCGGCCGGCTGCCCGACGCGGCCATCGCCTGCGTCGGCGGCGGCTCCAACGCCATCGGGCTCTTCCACGCCTTCATCCCGGACGCGGACGTGCGCCTCATCGGCTGCGAGCCGGCCGGCCACGGCGTCGAGACCGGCGAGCACGCGGCCACCCTCACCGCCGGCGAGCCCGGCATCCTCCACGGCTCCCGGAGCTACGTCCTCCAGGACGAGGAGGGCCAGATCACCGAGCCGTACTCGATCTCCGCCGGCCTGGACTACCCCGGCATCGGCCCCGAGCACGCCTACCTCAAGGACAGCGGCCGCGGCGAGTACCGGGCGGTCACCGACGACGCCGCCATGCAGGCGCTGCGGCTGCTCTCCCGTACCGAGGGCATCATCCCGGCCATCGAGTCGGCGCACGCCCTCGCCGGGGCCCTGGAGGTCGGCAAGGAGCTCGGCAAGGACGCCCTTCTCGTCGTGAACCTCTCCGGTCGCGGCGACAAGGACATGGATACCGCCGCTCGCTATTTCGGGCTGTACGACACCGACGCCGAGGTGGCCGCGAACCAGGCCGGCACCGCCGAGATCCAGGGGGACGCCAAGTGACCGGGAACATCCAGCTGCTCAGCGACACCCTCGCCGGCGCCAAGGCCGATGACCGGGCCGCGCTCATCGCGTACCTGCCGGCCGGCTTCCCGAGCGTCGACGGCGGCATCGCCGCCATCAAGGCCGTCTTCGACGGCGGCGCCGACGTGGTCGAGGTCGGGCTCCCGCACAGCGACCCGGTCCTCGACGGACCGGTCATCCAGACCGCCGACGACATCGCGCTGCGCGGCGGCGTGAAGATCGCCGACGTCATGCGGACCGTGCGCGAGGCCCACGAGGCCACCGGCAAGCCCGTCCTCGTCATGACGTACTGGAACCCGATCGACCGGTACGGCGTCGAGCGCTTCACCGAGGAGCTCGCCGAGGCCGGCGGCGCGGGCTGCATCCTGCCGGACCTGCCGGTCCAGGAGTCCGCCCTCTGGCGCGAGCACGCCGACAAGCACGGTCTCGCGACCGTCTTCGTCGTCGCGCCCAGCAGCAAGGACGAGCGCCTCGCCACCATCACGGCCGCCGGATCCGGCTTCGTCTACGCCGCCTCGCTCATGGGCGTCACCGGCACCCGCGAGTCGGTCGGTGAGCAGGCCGCCGACCTGGTCCGCCGCACCCGTGCCGCCGACCGTTCCCGCCAGGGACTCCCCGTCTGCGTCGGGCTGGGCGTCTCCAACGCCGCGCAGGCGAAGGAGGTCGCCGGCTTCGCCGACGGCGTCATCGTCGGCTCCGCCTTCGTGCAGCGGATCCTCGACGCCGACGGCGACGAGGCGGCCGGGCTCACCGCCGTAAGGGAACTGGCGGCCGAACTGGCCGAGGGCGTCCGCCGCGTTTCGTAACCCATCCGAGTGGATCTGGGACCGGGGAGGCGCGGATGTGCCTCCCCGGTTCGTTGCCTGGGGCGTGAGCGAGAAGAACAGCGGTGACGGTAACCGGAGCGCGCGGGAGCGCCTTCAGCAGCAGCGCGAGCGCGACAAGGCCCGCGAGAAGCAGCGGCGCGTCCTGATCGTGTCGGCGGCGGTGGTCGGTGTCCTCGGCCTGGCCGCGATCGTCGGCGTGATCGCCGCCGGCGGTGACAAGGACGGCGGATCCGACAAGGCGGGACCGGTGGTCGCGCCGAGCGCGGCGACCGACGAGGACGGCAAGCCCGCCATCCCCACGGGCATGGCGGACGCCCCGTCGACGCTCGCCGTCTGGGAGGACTTCCGCTGCCCCGCGTGCGCCCAGTTCGAGACCGTCATGCGGGACACCATCCACGAGCTCGAGGCCTCCGGCGCGCTCAAGACCGAGTACCACCTGGCCACCCTCATCGACCGGAACATGGGCGGCAGCGGCTCGCTGCGCGCGGCGAACGCGGCCGCGTGCGCCCAGGACGCGGGGAAGTTCACCGCGTACCACGACACGCTGTACACCAACCAGCCGCCGGAGACGGACGACGCCTTCGGCAAGAACGACAAGCTGATCGAGCTGTCGGCGAAGGTGCCGGGGCTCGACACGCCCGCCTTCCGCAGCTGTGTGAACGACGGCACGCACGACGGCTGGGTGAAGAAGGCGGACGAGGCCTTCCGGAACGGCAGCTTCCGTGGGACCCCGTCCGTCCTCCTCAACGGAGAATCGATCTTCCCGACCAAGGGGAACGAGCAGATCTCCCCGGCGAACCTGAAGAAGTGGGTCGCCGAGGCCAACAAGGGCAAGAAGGCGGGCACCGCCTCCCCGTCGGCGGGCTAGGCGTGCTTCGAAAGTCCCGTCCGCGCCCTCCGGGCGGACGACGCTGCTTTCGAAACACGCCCTCGCCGGCGGATTGGTTACCCAGAAGTTGCCGGGCGGGCTGCCGTCCTGCCCGCCCGGCAGGGTAGCGTCGGTCCTGTCATGGACCTTGCCTACATTCCCAGCCCGTCGACCGGCGTGATCCACCTCGGACCGATCCCGCTGCGCGGCTATGCCTTCTGCATCATCATCGGTGTCTTCGTCGCCGTCTGGCTCGGCAACAAGCGCTGGATCGCCCGGGGCGGCACCGCCGGCACCGTGGCCGACATCGCCGTCTGGGCGGTGCCCTTCGGCCTCGTGGGCGGACGCCTCTACCACGTGATCACCGACTACCAGCTGTACTTCAGCGAGGGTGAGAACTGGGTCGACGCCTTCAAGATCTGGGAAGGCGGCCTCGGTATCTGGGGCGCCATCGCGCTCGGCGCGGTGGGCGCCTGGATCGGCTGCCGCCGCCGGGGCATCCCGCTGCCGGCGTACGCCGACGCCATCGCCCCCGGCATCGCCTTCGCCCAGGCCATCGGCCGCTGGGGCAACTGGTTCAACCAGGAGCTCTACGGCAAGCCGACCGACCTGCCCTGGGCCCTGAAGATCAGCGAGGGCGTGAACCGCGAGGCCGGGCTCTACCACCCGACCTTCCTGTACGAGTCGCTCTGGTGCGTCGCCGTCGGTTTCCTCGTCATCTGGGCCGACCGCCGCTTCAAGCTCGGCCACGGCCGCGCCTTCGCCCTCTACGTCGCCGCCTACTGCGCGGGCCGCGTCTGGACCGAGTACCTGCGCGTCGACGAGGCGCACCACGTGCTCGGCCTGCGGCTGAACGTGTGGACGGCGATCGTCGTCTTCGTGCTCGCGGTGGTCTACATGGTCCTCTCGGCGCGGATGCGGCCGGGCCGCGAGGAGGTCGTGGAGCCGAAGAAGACCGTCGAGCTCAAGAAGGCCGACGACGTGGACGGTGCCGCGGAGGGCGAGGCGGCGGACGCGGAGCCGAAGGACGCCGCCCCGGAGGCGGACGCCGCCGGGTCCGAGGAGCCGGAGGAGCCGACGACGTCGGAGAAGGGGGCCGGCTCGGCCGCCAAGAGCTGACCAGGCCGTACGTCGAGGGCCGCCGGGACCGTGAGGTCCCGGCGGCCCTTTCTCTGTGTCACCCCGTGCGGGCCGCGAGGGAGAGGACCCGGTGGGCGCCCTCCACCACCGCCGCGTCGACGAAGCGGCCGTCCGGGAGGGCGAGGGCGCCCTGCGCGGTCGCGGCCGCCTCGACGACCTCACGGGCCGCGTCGACCTCCTCCGGGGTGGGGAGGTAGGCACGCTCGATGACCGGGAGCTGGCGGGGGTGGATGGCCGCCCGGCCGAGGAAGCCCATGGCCCTGCCCCGGGCGCAGCCGGCGGCCAGGGCCTCCAGGTCGCCGATGTCCGGGTGCACGGACTGGGCCGGCGGGGGGAGCGCGGCCGCACGGGCCGCCACCACCACGCGCCCGCGCGACCAGTCGAGGGCGCTGTCCTCCCGTACCCCCAGGTCGGCGCGGAGGTCGGCCTCGCCCAGGGCGATGCCGCGCACGGCGGGGTGGGCGGTGGCGAGGACGTAGGCGCGCTCCACGGCGAGGGCGTTCTCCAGGAGCGGATAGAGAGGCAGGCCCGGGGCGAGCTCCGCGAGCCGGTGGATGTCAGTGGCGTGTGTCACCTTGGGTACACGGAGACCGCAGAGGCCGGGGAGGGGGGCCAGGGTGGGGATGTCGCGTGGGGTGTGGACGCGGACGTGGACCGGGACGGGGTGGACGTCCGCGAGGAGATCGGCCGTGGCGTCGAGGGCGTACGCCTTGCGGTGCGGGGCGACCGCGTCCTCCAGATCGACGATCACGACGTCGGCGCCCGAGGACAGGGCCTTGCGGACGACCTCGGGGCGGTCGCCGGGTGCGTACAGCCAGGTGAGCGGGGTGCGCGGGCGCGCCGGGGCGCGCCCCGGGGACGCGCCGGCGGTCTCGGTCGGGCTCGTGCGGAGGGGGCTCATACCGCTCCTTGCTCGCGGAGGGCGTCGATCTCGGCGGGGGTGAGGCCGAGTTCGGAGAGGACGGCGGTGGTGTCGGCGCCGTGCGGGCGGCCGGACCAGCGGATGCCTCCAGGGGTCTCGGAGAGGCGGAAGAGGACGTTCTGCATCTTGATCGGGCCGAGTTCGGGGTCCTGCACCTCGGTCACGGTGCGGAGCGCCTGGTACTGGGGGTCGGCGACGACGTCCCGGATGTCGTAGACGGGGGCGATGGCCGCCTCCGCCTTCTCGAAGGCCGCCATCGCCTCGTCGCGGGTGTGGCGGGCCATCCAGGAGCCGACCGCCTCGTCGAGGACGTCCGCGTGCTCGGCGCGGCCGGTGCCGTCGGCGAACCACGGCTCGTCGATCAGCTCCGGGCGGCCGACGAGCCGCAGCACCCGCTCGGCGATCGACTGGGCGGAGGTGGAGACGGCGACCCAGGAGCCGTCGGCGGTCCGGTAGGTGTTGCGCGGGGCATTGTTGCGGGAGCGGTTGCCGGTCCGGGGCTGGACGTAACCGAGCTGGTCGTACCAGAGGGAGTGGGGTCCGATGACGGAGAGCATCGGTTCGATGATGGCCATGTCGACGACCTGGCCGCGGCCGGTCGTCGTCCTGGCGGTGAGCGCGGTCATCACCGCGTACGCCGTGGCGAGGGCGGCGATCGAGTCGGCGAGGCCGAAGGGCGGCAGGGTCGGGGGGCCGTCGGGCTCGCCGGTGATGGCGGCGAAGCCGCTCATCGCCTCGGCGAGGGTGCCGAAGCCGGGACGGTGGGCGTACGGGCCGAACTGGCCGAAGCCGGTGACCCGGGCGAGGACCAGACGCGGGTTGACGGTGGACAGCTCCTCCCAGCCAAGCCCCCAGCGTTCCAGGGTGCCGGGGCGGAAGTTCTCCACGACGACGTCCGCGTCGGCAGCCAGCGCGAGGAGGGTGTCGCGGCCGCCCGGCGAGGAGAGATCGAGGGTGATCGTCCGCTTGTTCCTGCCGAGGACCTTCCACCACAGGCCGATGCCGTCCTTGGCGGGACCGTGGCCCCGTGACGGATCCGGCTTGCGGGGATGCTCGACCTTGACGACGTCGGCGCCGAAGTCGCCCAGCATCGTGGCCGCGAGCGGGCCGGCGAAGAGGGTCGCGAGATCCAGGACGCGCAGCCCGTGCAGGGGCGCTCGGACGGCGGTGCCGGTGCCGGTGTCGGTGCCGGTGGGTGCGTGGACGGTCATACGGAGTCGGCCTCCAGGACGTCGGGGGAGCGGTACGCGGCCTCGATCTCGACGCGGTACGGCATCGAGGTCGACGCGCCCTCGCGCTGGACGGAGAGCGCGGCGGCCGTCTGCGCCCAGGCGAGGGCCTCCGGGGCGGGTCGGCCCTCGGCGAGGGCGACCGCGAGGGCGCCGACGAAGGTGTCGCCCGCCCCCGTGGTGTCCACGGCCCTGACCCGGGGCGCGGGCACGGCGATCGGCTCGGCGCCGCGCACCGCGTACAGGCTGCCCGCCGCGCCCAGCGTGACGACCACCTCCGGGACGTCCCGCAGCAGGGCCTGGGCGGCCTCGCGCGGGTCGGTGAGCCCGGTGAGCGCGGCGGCCTCGTGCTCGTTGGGCACCAACAGGTCGGTGGCGGCGAGGAGTTCGGGGGGAAGCGGCTGCGTGGGAGCCGGGGTGAGGACGGTGCGGACGCCGAGCCGGCGGGCGGTGACGGCGCCCTCGACGACGACGGAGAGGGGGAGTTCGAGCTGGAGGAGCAGGGCGTCGGCGGTGCCGATCAGGGCCTCGTCGCCGTGGGTGAGGGAGGTGACGGTGGCGTTGGCACCGGGGACGACCACGATCGCGTTGCCGCCCTCGTCGTCGACGACGACATGGGCGGTGCCCGAGGAGCCCTCGGCGGTGCGCAGGAGATCGGTGTCCACCGCGCAGTGCTCGAGGGTGGCGCGGAGCCGTGCCCCGAAGTCGTCCGCGCCGACCGCGCCGATCATCGCCACCTCGGCGCCCGCGCGGGCGGCGGCGACGGCCTGGTTGGCGCCCTTGCCGCCGGGGATCGTACGGAAGGAGCGGCCGGTGACCGTCTCACCGAGGGCGGGGGCCCGTGGCACGTAGGTGACGAGGTCCATGTTCGTGCTGCCGAGTACGACGATGCTGGTCATGGGCGTACTGCCTCCAGGTGTGTCAGGTCGGCCAGGGTGTCGAAGCCGATGCCGTCGAAGGACGCCACCGAGGTCGAGAGACGGTTCTTGAGAGGGGAGGTCCAGCGCTCGGGCAGCCGGTCCGGATGGCCGGCGAGCAGGCCGGCGACCGAACCGGCGGTGGCGCCGTTCGAGTCGGTGTCCCAGCCGCCCGAGACCGCCGCGCACACGGAGCGGGAGAAGTCGCCGTCGGCGTGGGTGAGTGCGGCGGCGAGGAGGGCGGCGTTGGGGACGGCATGCACCCAGTGGTACCCGCCGAGTCCGGCGTGCAGCCGGTCGACGACGGTGTCGAAGTCGTCCGGGTGGGAGCGGGCCGTGTCGATGCCGAGGCGGACCGCCCCGGCGAGGCGCGAGCGTGGCGGGATCACGCCGAGGCCGGCGGCGAGTGCCTGGTGGACGTCGGCGGCGCCGGTCGCGGCGGTGGCGAGGGTGGCGGCGACGAACATGGCGCCGTAGACGCCGTTGGCGGTGTGCGTGAGCACCGCGTCCCGGTGCGCCTGCGCGGCGGCGGCGACCGGGTCGCCCGGATGGGTCCAGCCGTGGACGTCGGCCCGGATCTGGGCGCCGATCCACTCGCGGAACGGGTTGCGGCGGACGGCGGTCAGCGGGGGTTCCACGCCGTCCAGGAGATTGCGGTAGGCGACGCGCTCGGCCGTGAAGGTGCGGCCGGCGGGGAGCTCGTCGAGCCAGAGGCGGGCGACGTCGGCGGTGGTGAAGTCGCGGCCGTACCGCTGGAGGAGCAGGAGGTCGAGGAGGGGGTAGTTGAGGTCGTCGTCCTCGGGCATGCCGTCGATGTTCTCGGCGAGGGAGGTGGGGGCGGAGCGGCGGTTCCAGGGGTGTGCGGCGAGCAGCTCCGGCGGGACGCCACGGGCGGTGAACCAGGTGGTGAGGGGCCAGTTGCCGGCGGCGCGGGCGAGGTCGCGGAGGGCGGGAAGGGGGAGTTTCTCGACGGGTTTGCCGAGGAGACAGCCGACGGCCCGCCCGAGCCAGGCGGCGTGCAGCCGGTCCCGGAGGCCGGTGTCCGGGCCCCCGGTCCCGTCAGGGCCCGGAGGACGGGTGGTCAGCGCCTGGATCTCCGGGAGCGGGGTGGGTTCGTGGAGCGAGAGGGGAGCCGGGAGGGCGGCCAGGGCGTCCAGGAGTTCTTCCGCGAGGGGGCGGAGGTCCGGGCGGGGTGTCCCGGAGGCACCGGCCGATTCGGGCGCGGGTGGGCCGCCCGCCTGCTCCCAGCGGGCCGCCAGGGCGCCGGCGTCGCGGCCGTCCTCCGCCGTCTGGCGGAGTTCGTGGCCCACCAGGTCCTCCGGCTGGACCCAGGTCAGGCGGAGGGTCACCGGTCCGCGCTCGTCAGCGTCGCGAAGGCCGATTCGTGCGCTCGGCGTGCTTCCGTGTCGTGGGCGAAGATCTCGCGGGCCACCGCCGCCAGGGCCCTCGCCGGGGCGTGCAGGTCCAGGCGGCTCGCCTCCGCCACCCGCTTCGCCCACTCGGCGGGGACGGCGGGCTCGCCGTGCAGCGCGCCCACGATCGCGCCCGCCATCGTGGCGGTCGAGTCGCAGTCGCGGCCGTAGTTGACCGCGCCCAGGACCGTACGCCGGAAGTCGCCCTCGCCGACGAGCAGCATGCCGAGGGCGATCGGGAGCTCCTCGATCGCGTGCAGGCGGGAGGGGCGGCGGGCGTCGAGGGAGGGGGCCCGGTAGTCGGGGCCGACCGTGTCGAAGGGGGCCACCGCCCTGCGGAGGGGGGCGAGGGCGGATTCGAAGTCCGTGTGGCCGGCGGCGACTTCGGTGACCGCCTCGATCGCCGCGCGCGTGCCGTCCTTCGCCAGGGAGAGGGCCGTGTCGACCACGGACGCCGGTGTGGCCCCCGGCGCGCAGGCCGCCGCGACGGCCGCCGCGAAGACGCCCGCCGCCTCCCGGCCGTACGAGGACTGGTGCGCGCCGGTCAGGTCGATCGCCTCGGCGTAGGCGGCCGCCGGGTGGGCGGCGTTGACCAGGCCGACGGGCGCCATGTACATCGCCGCCCCGCAGTTGACGACATTCCCGCTACCGGCCTCGCGGGGGTCCACATGGCCGTAGTGGAGCCGGGTCACGATCCACTTCTCGGCGAGGAAGACCCGCTGGAGGGGGAGCGCCTCGGCCTCCAGCTCCGGGATCCAGACGGGGGAGCCCATGAGTTCGGGGACGAGGTGGTCCGCGACCGCGTACGCGTCGAGGTGGCCGCGGACCTTCTCGTACACGCGGATCAGCGCGTGGGTCATCAAGGTGTCGTCGGTGACGTGCCCGTCGCCCTTGTGGTACGGCGCGATGGGCCGGGCGGTGCGCCAGTCACCGCCGTTCCAGGGGCCGACGATCCCGGTGACGCGGCCGCCGTGGCGTTCCAGGATCTGCTCGGGGGTGTAACCCTCGACGGGGCCCCCGAGCGCGTCGCCGACGGCGGCCCCGAGGAGACTGCCGGTGATCCGGTCATCCAGTGTGGGCGCAACCATGGTGGGTGTCATGCCGGAATTGTCCACCTGGGGCGGCTGGTTCCGTGGCTTCGAGCAGCCCGGCGAGTTCCACCAGGTCCGTCCCCGCGAGCCGGGGCAGCGCGCAGCCCGCGAGCGTCCTGCACGCCTCGCGCCAGCTCGCCGGGACCGAACGGCCTCCACCCAGTGCGCCGGTGAGCGCTCCCGCGAGCGCCGGGGCCGAGTCGGCGACCCGGGAGAGGCAGGCGGCGGCCGGTACCGCGGCCGTCATCTCGCCCCGTGCGGCGGTGGCCAGGGCCAGGGCGACCGGGACGGTCTCGGCTGCGGCGATGCCGTAGCTGTAGACGTGGTCCACGATCTGGTGCTCCAGGAGCGGGACGAGCGCGAAGGCCGAGTCGGCGGCCCGGGCCAGCTTCACGGCGTGCCGGGCGTTGCGGCCGATCTCGGTGGCGGGCGGGAGTTCGGCGAGCGCCGCCTCGACGGCCTCGTCGACCGTCGCCCCGCCGAGGGCCGCGGCGACGGCCGCCGCCGTCGCGCGGGCGCCGTGGACGCCGTCGCCGTCCTGGGTGTACCGCGCGTCGAACGCGGCGAGTTCGGCGGCGGCGCGGGGATCGCCCGGGTGGACCAGGGCGAGGACGGCGGCGCGGACACAGGCCGCGTCGTCGAAGTAGTGCGGGTTGTCGTGGCCCGTGGCGGGCGGGCGCAGACCGGTGGCGAGGTTGCCGAGGCCCGCGCGGACCGAGATCCGGGCGCGGAGGGGGAGGACGGCCGACTCGACCTCGGGGGCGCGGTCGGCGGCGGCGGCGACCTGGCTCGCCAGGGCGTTCCACGCCAGATCCACGGCGGCGCGGACGCGGCGCTCCGGGGGCAGCGTGGCGAACACCGGGCCGGTGGCGGCGAGCACCGCCTCGGCGGTGAAGACCGCCCACTCGGCGTCGTCGGAGGGGCCGAGGCGGAGGGGCTCGGGGGGCTGGTTGAGGGCGATGGGGACGGGGAGGGTGGTGGTCGCGTTCTGCTCGGCGAAGGTGTCGAGTTCGCGGGTGAGGCGGCGGGTCCATTCGGGCATGCGGGCGGCGCGGTGCCGGGCGGCGGGCCAGCCGGCGGCGTCGCCCGCGGCGATCCCGAGGAGGAGGCCCTCGGTCTTGTCACGGGTCGCCCTGGCGAGCGCGGGCGGGGCCTCCTGCCGGCGGGCGTGCTGGGCCCTGCCCTGCGGGGCGCCCGGCAGGGGGCCGGCTCCCGGCGCCGGGGGTGCCGCGGGGTCCTCGGGGGCGCCGAGGAGGAAGCCGGCACCCGGCACCGGGGGTTCCGCGGGGTCCTCGGGGGCGCCGAGGAGGAGGCCGGCTCCCGGCACCGGGGGTGCCGCGGGGTCCTCGGGGGCGCCGAGGAGGAAGCCGGCACCCGGCACCGTGGGCTGTGCCCACCCGTCCCGCCCTGCGGGACGATCGCCCACGGCGCCCACGGCGCCCACGGCGCCCACGGCGCCCACGGCGCCCACGGCGCCCACGGCGCCCACAGCGCCCACAGCGCCCACAGCGCCCACAGTGGCGACAGCGCCCACCGTGCCCTCACCGCCCCCACCGCCCACGACGGGTACACCACCCACAGGCCCCGCCCCACCCCCACCGCCCACGACGGGTACACCACCCACAGGCCCCACAGGCCCCACAGGCCCCACAGGCCCCACAGCGCCCCCCGTGCCCGCCACCGTCTCCGTCCCCGTCGTCGTCGCGTCCGCGCTCATGCGGCCTCCTCCGGGGTCAGCAGGTCCGCTACGTCCAGGACGTGGTAGCCGCGCATCGAGGGGAGACAGCTGCCGGTCACCGGGTGGATGGCCGAGGCCCAGTCGGCCGGGATCGCGCCCATGCCGCCCGCCGCGCCGGCCAGCGCGCCCGTCACCGCCGCCGTCGTGTCGGCGTCGCGGCCCATGTTGACGGCGGTCAGGACGGCCGTACGGAAGTCGCCCCGGGCCGCCGCGAACGCGCCGAAGGCGAGGCCCACCGCCTCCGGGGCCAGGTCGGTCCACGGGTAGCCGCCGATGACGACCGCCGAGCGGACCTGCCGTTCGCGGGTGAGCGGGTCGGACTGCACGCGCTGGGCCGCGACGACCGCGCGGCGCAGCGAGCGGGCCGTCCACGAGTCCATCGGGACGACCGAGAG
The DNA here is from genome assembly GCF_055575535.1 of Streptomyces sp. NPDC034084. Classification (NCBI taxonomy): domain Bacteria; kingdom Bacillati; phylum Actinomycetota; class Actinomycetes; order Kitasatosporales; family Streptomycetaceae; genus Streptomyces; species Streptomyces sp. NPDC034084. Next base: position 249,408 of record NZ_JBVISK010000001.1, on the reverse strand, counting down.
GGCCGCCGCGATCACGGAGGTGACGTTCGCTCCGGCCATCGCCGCGGCCACGCCCGCCGCCACGGCCTGGCCGCCGTAGATGCCCTCGCCGTCGTGGCTGACGCTGCCGTCGATCGCGACGAGCCGGGCCGCCTCCGCCGGGCGCCCGGCCGCGAAGACCCCGAACGGCGCCGCGCGCATGGCGAGGCCGTCGCTCCAGGCGTGGCGGTGCTGGGCGGAGATGGGGGCGGCGAGGCCCCGGCGGAGGTTCTCCAGGGTGCCGCGCTCCGAGAAGCCCGCTCCCCGGAAGGGACCTTCGTCGAGGTCGGCGATCCAGTGGTGCCAGGCCCGCTCGACGTGCTGGACGGTGAGGGCGGAGCCGTGCCGGGCGAGGAGCAGCGCCGAGAAGATCGCGTACTCCGTGTCGTCGGTGCCCGCCGGGCTGTCGGTCACAAAGCCCTCGATGCGGCCCCAGCGGCGGCGGATCTCGGAGGGCCGCATGTTCTCGGCGGGCGCGCCCAGCGCGTCGCCGACGGCGAGGCCGAGGAGCGCTCCTCTCGCCCGTTCACGCGTGTCGCAGGCCGTTCTGGTCACCATCTCGCGCCCCTTCCCGGGTGGGGGCGCCGACGGCGGCGCCCCGATGCCTGGATCTGTGCCACCCCAGGCGGCGAACTCGCCGCAGAAACGTCTCTGTCACCCGGCTGACACCCGGCCAGGTTGCGGTGCCCTCAGTGAGGCGGGCCTTAGTAAGTACGGCCTGCCTTGCTGGCACGACCCTTACATAGAGCGTAGTTTCGAGGGTAATTGGGGGCGGCGGGTGCAACCCGGCCCGCCGGAACGAGGGGAGAACCATGTCCATCATCGAAGCTCAGGCGCCACTGCACGAGGCTCACCGCGACAACCACACGCACCGTGACGTGAACGGCGGTTGGCTGCGCCCGGCGGTGTTCGGCGCGATGGACGGACTCGTCTCCAACCTCGCCCTGATGACCGGTGTCGCAGGCGGCGCCGTCTCCACGCAGACCGTCGTCATCACCGGCCTCGCGGGCCTCGCGGCCGGCGCCTTCTCCATGGCGGCCGGCGAGTACACCTCCGTCGCCTCGCAGCGCGAGCTCGTCCAGGCGGAACTGGACGTCGAGCGCCGTCAGTTGCGCAAGCACCCGGTCGACGAGATGGAGGAGCTCGCCGCGCTCTACGTCTCCCGCGGTGTGGAGCCCACGCTCGCCCGCCAGGTCGCGATGCAGCTGTCGAAGGACCCCGAGCAGGCCCTGGAGATCCACGCCCGCGAGGAGCTCGGCATCGACCCGGACGACCTGCCGTCGCCGATGGTCGCCGCCGTCTCCTCCTTCGCCTCCTTCGCGCTGGGCGCGCTCCTGCCGGTCCTGCCCTACCTGCTCGGGGCGACCGCGCTCTGGCCGGCCGTGCTGCTCGCGCTCGTCGGGCTCTTCGCCTGCGGCGCCCTGGTCGCCCGGGTGACCGCCCGCGGCTGGCTCTTCAGCGGTCTGCGCCAGCTCGTCCTGGGCGGGGCCGCCGCCGCCGTCACGTACGGGCTCGGCATGCTCTTCGGGGCCGCCTTGTAGCCCGGTGGTCCGGTACGGATTCCGTACCTCCGCAACAGACCGAGAGGCTCCCAAGGGGGCCTCTCGGTCTTTTCCGGCATCCTCGAGCGTCGCAATCCAGGGCATAGGGCGCGGATCGGCTGTGACGTATATCCCTGGTCCGATCCGCCGCAGCGGTGAGACACTATGCACGACGCCACATATGTAGCCGGTTACCCGGCGGTTTCGAGCCCGTGACCAACGGGAAAGAGGCCTGAGCGTCATCGGGCAACGACGCCCACCCTCCTCAGTGACGGTCGCCGGAGACCCCCGAAGTCCTCCGGACCCCCGATCCGTCCCCCGCGGGACAGTCCCTGTCGCCGCATCCACCGGTGCACCTCTCAGGTGAACCGGGCACGTGAACCCACACCACCGCTCCGTATCGGCGGTGTCCGCATGCTGGAATGAGCTATCCACTTCGCGAGAAGCCAGCCATCATGTAACCTGCACGAAATTTCGCCAGGGCCAACGTCGTCCCTCGGCTGCTGCATATGCCACGACGACGACGGGAGAGCCGATGCGTTCCGACGCCTGGTCGCCCATGGACGGTCGCCCCGCTCCGCAGGGGATGTACGACCCCCGTAACGAACACGACGCCTGTGGTGTCGGGTTCGTGGCCACCCTCACCGGTGTAGCCAGCCACGCGCTGGTCGAGCAGGCGCTGACCGTACTGCGCAACCTCGAGCACCGCGGCGCCACCGGCTCCGAGCCCGACTCCGGTGACGGCGCCGGCATCCTGCTCCAGGTCCCGGACGCCTTCCTGCGCGAGGTCGCCGGATTCGAGCTCCCCGAGGCCGGCGCGTACGCCGTCGGCATCGCCTTCCTCCCCGAGGACGGCACGGACGAGACCGTCTCGAAGATCGAGACGATCGCCGCCGAAGAGGGCCTGAACGTCCTCGGCTGGCGCGAGGTCCCCGTCGCCCCCGAGCTGCTCGGCGTCTCCGCCCGCGCCACCATGCCGGTCTTCCGCCAGCTGTTCGTCGCCGACGGCGAGAACACGGGCATCGCGCTCGACCGCAAGGCCTTCCTGCTCCGCAAGCGCGCCGAGCGCGAGGCCGCGACGTACTTCCCGTCGCTCTCCGCCCGCACCATCGTCTACAAGGGCATGCTGACCACCGGCCAGCTGGAGCCCTTCTTCCCGGACCTGTCGGACCGCCGCTGCGCCACCGCCGTGGCCCTGGTCCACTCCCGTTTCTCCACCAACACCTTCCCGAGCTGGCCGCTGGCCCACCCGTACCGCTTCGTCGCCCACAACGGTGAGATCAACACCGTCAAGGGCAACCGGAACTGGATGACCGCCCGCGAGGCGCAGCTCGAATCCGGCGTCTTCGGCGAGGGCTCCCTGGAGCGGGTCTTCCCGATCTGCACCCCGGACGCCTCCGACTCGGCCTCCTTCGACGAGGTCCTGGAGCTCCTCCACCTCGGCGGCCGCTCCCTGCCGCACGCGGTCCTGATGATGGTCCCGGAGGCGTGGGAGAACCACGAGACCATGGACCCGGCCCGCCGCGCCTTCTACCAGTACCACGCCACGATGATGGAGCCCTGGGACGGCCCGGCGTGCGTCACCTTCACCGACGGCGTCCAGGTCGGCGCGGTCCTCGACCGCAACGGTCTGCGCCCCGGCCGTTACTGGGTCACCGACGAGGGCCTCGTCGTCCTCTCCTCCGAGGTCGGCGTCCTCGACATCGACCCCGCCAAGGTCGTCCGCAAGGGCCGGCTCCAGCCCGGCAAGATGTTCCTCGTCGACACCGCCGAGCACCGCATCGTCGAGGACGACGAGATCAAGGCCGCCCTCGCCGCCGAGCACCCCTACGCGGAGTGGCTGGAGACCGGCGAGATCGAGCTCTCCGACCTCCCCGAGCGCGAGCACATCGTGCACACCCACGCCTCGGTCACCCGCCGCCAGCAGACCTTCGGCTACACCGAGGAAGAGCTCCGCGTCATCCTCGCGCCGATGGCCCGCACCGGCGGCGAACCGCTCGGCTCCATGGGCACGGACTCGCCGATCGCGGCCCTGTCCGCCCGCCCCCGGCTGCTCTTCGACTACTTCACCCAGCTCTTCGCGCAGGTCACGAACCCGCCGCTGGACGCCATCCGCGAAGAGCTCGTGACCTCCCTGCGCTCCTCGCTGGGCCCCCAGGGCAACCTGCTCGAACCGACCCCCGTGTCGTGTCGCAGCGTCACCCTGCCCTTCCCGGTGATCGACAACGACGAGCTGGCCAAGCTCATCCACATCAACGCCGACGGCGACATGCCCGGCATGAAGGCCGCGACCCTCTCCGGCCTCTACCGGGTCTCCGGCGGCGGCGACGCCCTCGCCGCCCGCATCGACGAGATCTGCGCCGAGGCCGACACCGCCATCGAGGGCGGCGCCCGCCTGATCGTGCTCTCCGACCGGCACTCCGACGCCGAGCACGCGCCGATCCCCTCGCTGCTGCTCACCGCGGCCGTCCACCACCACCTCATCCGCACCAAGCAGCGCACCAAGGTGGGTCTGCTCGTCGAGGCCGGTGACGTCCGCGAGGTCCACCACGTCGCCCTCCTCATCGGCTACGGCGCCGCCGCGGTCAACCCGTACCTCGCCATGGAGACCGTCGAGGACCTCGTCCGCGCCGGCACCTTCATCGAGGGCCTGGAGCCCGAGCAGGCCATCCGGAACCTGATCTACGCCCTCGGCAAGGGCGTCCTCAAGGTCATGTCCAAGATGGGCATCTCCACCGTCGCCTCCTACCGCGGCGCCCAGGTCTTCGAGGCCGTCGGCCTCGACGAGACCTTCGTCGCCACGTACTTCAACGGCACGGCCACCAAGATCGGCGGCGCCGGTCTCGACGTCATCGCCAAGGAGGTCGCCGCCCGCCACGCCAAGGCGTACCCCGTCTCCGGCGTCGCCTCGGCGCACCGCGCCCTGGACATCGGCGGCGAGTACCAGTGGCGCCGCGAGGGTGAGCCGCACCTGTTCGACCCGGAGACCGTCTTCCGCCTCCAGCACGCCACGCGCACCAAGCGGTACGACATCTTCAAGAAGTACACGGAGCGGGTGAACGAGCAGTCGGAGCGCCTCATGACGCTCCGCGGCCTCTTCGGCTTCGCCACCGAAGGCCGTAGCCCGATCTCCATCGACGAGGTCGAGCCGGTCTCCGAGATCGTCAAGCGCTTCTCCACCGGCGCCATGTCGTACGGCTCCATCTCCCGCGAGGCGCACGAGACGCTCGCCGTCGCCATGAACCAGCTGGGCGCCAAGTCCAACACCGGTGAGGGCGGCGAGGACCCGGACCGCCTGTACGACCCGGCGCGCCGCTCCGCGATCAAGCAGGTCGCCTCCGGCCGCTTCGGCGTCACCAGCGAGTACCTGGTCAACGCCGACGACATCCAGATCAAGATGGCCCAGGGCGCCAAGCCCGGCGAGGGCGGCCAGCTGCCCGGCCACAAGGTCTACCCGTGGGTCGCCAAGACGCGTCACTCGACGCCCGGCGTCGGCCTCATCTCGCCGCCGCCGCACCACGACATCTACTCCATCGAGGACCTGGCTCAGCTGATCCACGACCTCAAGAACGCCAACCCGGTCGCCCGCATCCACGTGAAGCTGGTCTCCGAGGTCGGCGTCGGCACGGTCGCCGCCGGTGTCTCCAAGGCCCACGCGGACGTCGTCCTCATCTCCGGCCACGACGGAGGTACGGGCGCCTCGCCGCTGACCTCCCTGAAGCACGCGGGCGGCCCCTGGGAGCTCGGCCTCGCCGAGACCCAGCAGACGCTGCTGCTCAACGGCCTGCGCGACCGGATCGTCGTCCAGACCGACGGCCAGCTGAAGACCGGCCGCGACGTGGTCATCGCCGCGCTGCTCGGCGCCGAGGAGTTCGGTTTCGCGACCGCGCCGCTCGTCGTCTCCGGCTGCGTCATGATGCGCGTCTGCCACCTCGACACCTGCCCGGTCGGCATCGCCACCCAGAACCCGGTCCTGCGCGACCGCTTCTCCGGCAAGGCCGAGTTCGTCGTCAACTTCTTCGAGTTCATCGCCGAGGAGGTCCGTGAGCTCCTCGCCGAGCTGGGCTTCCGCACCCTCGAAGAGGCCGTCGGCCACGCCGAGCTGCTTGACACCAGCCGCGCGGTCACGCACTGGAAGGCGCAGGGCCTCGACCTGGAGCCGCTCTTCTACGTGCCGGAGCTGCCCGAGGGCGCGGTGCGTCACGCCCTGATCGAGCAGGACCACGGCCTGGAGAAGGCCCTCGACAACGAGCTGATCGAGCTCGCCGCCGAGGCCCTGAACGCCGCCTCCGCCGAGGAGGCCCAGCCGGTCCGCGCCCAGGTCGCGATCCGCAACATCAACCGCACGGTCGGCACCATGCTCGGCCACCAGGTGACGAAGAAGTTCGGCGGCGCCGGCCTCCCGGCCGACACCATCGACATCACCTTCACCGGCTCCGCCGGCCAGTCCTTCGGCGCCTTCCTGCCGGCCGGTGTCACCCTCCGCCTGGAGGGCGACGCCAACGACTACGTCGGCAAGGGCCTCTCCGGCGGCCGCGTGATCGTCCGTCCCGACCGGGGCGCCGACCACCTGGCCGAGTACTCCACCATCGCGGGCAACACCATCGGCTACGGCGCGACCGGCGGCGAGCTGTTCCTCCGCGGCCGCACCGGCGAGCGCTTCTGCGTCCGCAACTCCGGCGCCCTCGTCGTCTCGGAGGGCGTGGGCGACCACGGCTGCGAGTACATGACCGGTGGCACGGCGGTCGTCCTCGGCGAGACCGGCCGCAACTTCGCGGCCGGCATGTCCGGCGGTGTCGCCTACGTCGTCGACCTCGACCGGGACAACGTCAACTCCGGGAACCTGGAGGCGATCGAGGCCCTGTCCGACACCGACAAGGCATGGCTGCACGACGTCGTGCGCCGCCACCAGGAGGAGACCGGCTCGACGGTCGCCGAGAAGCTCCTCGCCGACTGGGACGCCGCCGCGGCCCGGTTCAGCAAGATCATCCCCACCACGTACAAGGCAGTGCTCGCCGCCAAGGACGCCGCTGAGCTCGCCGGTCTCTCCGAGGCCGAGACCACCGAGAAGATGATGGAGGCGGCGACCCATGGCTGACCCCAAGGGCTTCCTGACCACCGGACGCGAGGTCGCCCAGACCCGCCCCGTGGCCGAGCGCGTCCGGGACTGGAACGAGGTCTACGTCCCCGGCTCCCTGCTGCCGATCATCAGCAAGCAGGCCGGCCGCTGCATGGACTGCGGCATCCCGTTCTGCCACAACGGCTGTCCGCTGGGGAACCTGATCCCCGAGTGGAACGACTACGCCTACCGCGAGGACTGGTCGGCGGCGCAGGAGCGCCTGCACGCCACCAACAACTTCCCGGAGTTCACCGGCCGCCTGTGCCCGGCCCCGTGCGAGTCCGCGTGCGTGCTCGGCATCAACCAGCCGGCCGTCACCATCAAGAACGTCGAAGTCTCCATCATCGACAAGGCCTGGGACGGAGGCGACGTCAAGCCGCAGGCGCCCGAGCGCCTCTCCGGCAAGACCGTCGCCGTCATCGGCTCCGGCCCGGCCGGTCTCGCCGCCGCCCAGCAGCTGACCCGGGCCGGCCACACGGTCGCCGTGTACGAGCGGGCCGACCGCATCGGCGGTCTCCTCCGGTACGGCATCCCCGAGTTCAAGATGGAGAAGCGGCACATCAACCGCCGCATCGAGCAGATGCGCGCGGAGGGCACCAAGTTCCGCACGGGCGTCGAGATCGGCCGCGACATGCCGGCCACGGCGCTGCGCAACCGGTACGACGCGGTCGTCATCGCCGCCGGAGCCACCACCGCCCGCGACCTGCCCGTCCCCGGCCGCGAGCTGAACGGCATCCACCAGGCGATGGAGTACCTGCCGCTCGCCAACAAGGTCGTCGAGGGCGACTTCGTGGCCCCGCCGATCACCGCCGAGGGCAAGCACGTCGTCGTCATCGGCGGCGGCGACACCGGCGCGGACTGCGTCGGTACGGCACACCGCCAGGGCGCGGCCTCCGTCACGCAGCTGGAGATCATGCCGAAGCCGGGCGAGGAGCGGAACGCGGGCCAGCCCTGGCCGACCTTCCCCATGCTCTACAAGGTCACCTCGGCGCACGAGGAGGGCGGCGAGCGGGTCTACTCCGTCTCCACCACCCACTTCGAGGGCGACGAGGACGGCAACGTCCAGTTCCTCCACCTCATCGAGGTCGAGTTCGTCGACGGCAAGCTGACCCAGAAGCCGGGCACGGAGCGGAAGATTCCCGCCCAGCTGGTCACGCTGGCGATGGGCTTCACCGGCACCGACGTGCAGAACGGCCTGGTCGCGCAGTTCGGCCTGGACCTGGACGAGCGCGGTAACATCGCCCGTGACGCGGACTTCGCCACCAACGTCGACGGCGTGTTCGTCGCCGGAGACGCCGGCCGCGGCCAGTCGCTCATCGTCTGGGCCATCGCCGAGGGCCGCTCCGCCGCCCGTGGCGTGGACCGCTACCTGACCGGCGCCAGCTCCCTGCCGGCCCCGATCCGCCCGACGGACCGTTCCCTGACGGTCTGACCGGCCCCGAGAACGTCCCGCACAACGACGTGCGGAACTGAGCGCAGCGCCCCCTGAATGTCCCCGACCGGACGACCTGGGGGCGCTGGTGCTCGTGGAAGACGACCCGGCCCACGCCCTGCTCGCGTACGTCCGCGCCACGAGCCGCCGTGCCGGGTGACTCGCCACCGCGGACCGGGCAGGGAAAACCGGTGGCCCTCGTCCCCGCCCTCGGCGACCATGAGGCCATGGCCTCTCTCGTACGACACGTGACCATCGACTGCGCCGACGCGTACGCCCTCGCGAGCTTCTGGGCGAAGGCACTCGACGCCAAGGTTTCCGACGACGATCAGCCCGGCGACGAGGAGGCGCTCGTCGAGTCGGCCGGGGCGGACCTCCTCTTCATCCAGGTCCCCGAGGAGAAGGCGGGGAAGAACCGCGTCCACCTCGACCTCCAGCCGCAGGACCGCACCCGCGACGAGGAGGTCGAGCGGCTGCTCGGCATCGGCGCCAGGCTGCTCGACGACCGCCGCAACCCCGACGGCACCGGCTGGGCCACCCTGGCCGACCCGGAGGGCAACGAGTTCTGCGTGGAGCGCAGCAAGGCGGAGCGCGCGGCGACCGCCTGAACCCCCTCGAAGCCCGGAGCAATCCGGACAGTGGTTGTCGGGTATCCGGTGTTTCCTTGAGTCATGGGAGACACCGGAACGACCTGGTCGGCCTTCGAGGCCGCCGAACCCGAGCTCGCCGCGACCGTGAGGGAGCGCTTCGGGCAGTACACCCACCACGCCCTCGCCACCGTGCGCAAGGACGGCTCGCCGCGCCTCAGCGGCATCGAGGCGGACTTCCGCGGCGGGGAGCTGTGGCTCGGCATGATGCCGAACTCCCGCAAGGCGCTCGACCTGCGCCGCGACCCTCGGTTCGCCCTGCTCGCGAACCCCGGCTCCGGCACCGACATGGGCGGCGGGGACGTGCGTATCTCCGGGCGGGCGGTCGAGGTCACCGACCCGGAGACGCTGGACCGGTACGCGGCCGAGGCGGGCGAGCCGCAGCCCTTCCACCTCTTCCGGGTGGAGCCGACCGAGGTCGTACGGACCTGGGTGGACGGCGAGGAGATCGTCTTCCGGAGCTGGGCGCCGGGACGCCCGACACGGACGATCCGGCGCGGCAACGACGACAGCCCGCCCCGCCAGGACGCCTGACTCCTGGGTGGACCGGCGCGCGGGGGACCAGAATGGGCACGTGCCGAACACGCAAGCAAGAAGAAAGAACCAGGTGAGCGGGGGGCCCGAGCGGCGCCGTGAACTCCTCGACACGGCGGCCGAGGTGTTCGCCGCCCAGGGGTACAACGCCACCACCGTCCGCAAGATCGCGGACGCCGCCGGGATGCTCGCCGGCAGCCTCTACTACCACTTCGACTCCAAGGAGTCGATGCTCGACGAGATCCTCTCCACGTTCCTGAACGAGCTGTGGGACGGGTACGACGCCGTCCTCGACGCCGGGCTCGGCCCGCGCGAGACCATCGAGGCCCTCGTCACCGAGTCCTTCCGGGAGATCGACCGGCACCGCGCCGCCGTCGCCATCTACCAGAAGGAGTCCCTCCACCTCGCCGCCCAGCCGCGCTTCGGCTACCTCGGCGAGTCGCAGCGCAAGTTCGAGAAGGCCTGGCTCGGTACCCTGGAGCGGGGCGTCGCGGCGGGGGTCTTCCGCGCCGACCTCGACGTCCGCCTCACCTACCGCTTCGTCCGGGACACCGTCTGGGTCGCCGCCTCCTGGTACCGGCCGGGCGGGCAGCACAGCCCGGAGGAGATCGCCCGCCAGTACCTGTCCATGGTCCTGGACGGAATCGCCGTACGCGGTCCCGGGACGTCCGGGGACCGGGGGGCCGGGGCGGGAAGGTCCTGAGGCCCATTATTGTTCCAGTAGAGACATCCGGGATCCGTATCGTGTCCCGGAAGAGACAGCCGGAGCCGTGTCACGTGTTCCGGAAGAAACAGCCGGGGCCCGTGTCGCGTGCTCCGGAAGACACAGCCGGGGCCCGTATCTCGTGTTCCGGGCGGTACAGCCGGGGCCCGCATCGCGCAGGTGCGGGCCCCGGCTGTGCCGCGCACCGGCCAGAAAGGCACGAATGACCCGCTCCGAACGCCCCCACAAGCGCGGCGCCCGCACCGCCCAGGCGAACTCCACGTCCCAGCCGAAGGGCCCCCGCGGCGGCCGTCGTCCCGCCGCGCCCCCGACGCCGCAGGAGTTCACTCCGCCGGAGACGGTGACGCCCGCGCTGCCGCCCGTGGCCTCCTTCGAGGACCTGGACATGCCGGCCGCGCTGCTGCGGACGCTCACCGAGCAGGGCGTCACCGAGCCCTTCCCGATCCAGGCCGCGACCCTGCCGAACTCGATCGCCGGGCGCGACGTCCTCGGCCGGGGGCGTACCGGCTCCGGCAAGACCCTCGCCTTCGGGCTCGCGCTCCTCGCCCGCACCGCCGGCCGCCGCGCCGAGCCCACCGCGCCCCTCGCGATGGTCCTGGTGCCGACCCGCGAGCTCGCGCAGCAGGTGACCGACGCCCTCACGCCGTACGCCTCCGCGCTGCGGCTGCGGATCACCACGGTCGTCGGCGGCATGTCGATCTCCCGGCAGTCCTCGTCCCTGCGGCGCGGCGCCGAGGTCCTCATCGCCACGCCCGGCCGCCTCCACGACCTGATCGAGCGGGGTGACTGCCGCCTCGACCAGGTCGCCGTCACCGTCCTCGACGAGGCCGACCAGATGGCCGACATGGGCTTCCTGCCGCAGGTCACGAAGCTGCTGAAGCAGGTCGAGCCGGGCGGGCAGCGGCTGCTGTTCTCCGCGACGCTCGACCGGAACATCGACCGGCTGGTCAAGATGTTCCTCGACGACCCGGTCGTGCACTCCGTCGACCCCTCGGCCGGCGCGGTGACCACGATGGAGCACCACCTCCTGTACGTGGCCGACGAGACCGACAAGAAGGCCGTCACGCTGCGGATCGCGGCCCGGGACGGCCGGACGATCCTCTTCATGGACACCAAGCGGTCCGTGGACCGGCTGGTCAAGCGGCTCCTCGCCAACGGCGTCCGGGCCTCCGGGCTGCACGGCGGCCGCTCGCAGCCGCAGCGGAACAGGACCCTGGACCAGTTCAAGACCGGCCAGGTCACCGCGCTCGTCGCGACGAACGTGGCGGCCCGCGGCATCCACGTCGACGACCTCGACATGGTCGTCAACGTCGATCCGCCGATCGACCACAAGGACTATCTGCACCGGGGCGGCCGCACCGCCCGCGCCGGCGAGTCCGGCAGCGTCTTCACCCTGGTCCTGCCCGAGCAGAAGCGGGACATGGGCCGGCTGATGACGAACGCGGGCATCAGCCCCCGTACGGCGCAGATCAAGTCCAGCGACGAGGAGCTCGCCGAGCTCACCGGCGCCCGGGTGCCCTCCGGCGTCCCCGTCGTGATCGAGACCCCGCAGCCGACCCCGCCGCGCAAGGCGGCGGCAGCCGGTGGCGGCGGGGCGACCGGCGGCCGCCGTCGTCGCCGCCCGGCCTCCGGCGGTTCGACCGGCGGTACGGGTACGGGCACGGCGGCCTCGGGCCGCGGTTCCGGCCCGTCCACCGGGCGGGCGTCCGGTTCGGGCACCACCGGCCGGGGTTCGGCCTCCGGGGCGCCGACGGGCCGGGGTTCCGGCGCCACGGGCGGCTCCGGGCGCGGTGCGGCCGGCGCGGGGCGCGGCTCGGGCGCGGGCTCCGGGCGCGGTGCGGCGGCCGGGGCGGGCCGGGGCGGGCGTCAGGCGCCGGCCGCGAGCCGCTCGCGGAGCGCCGCCGGCTCGCGCGGGTCCAGGCAGAGGCCGACCGACATGTAGCGAAAGACGCTCCCGTACGAGGTGCGGACCTGGTCCAGGGCACTGTCCAGGTACTCGGCCCGCACCTCCTGGAGCGGCACGAACAGCTCCGGGTTCCGGATGCCCTGGGTTCTCACGGCCTACGCGGGCGCGGCCCCGCTGAGCCTGCGGCTCCCCCGTACCGCGGTCACCGGGGCGCGGTGACACGCCGGGCGCACACACATGTGGCCGCCGTGCGCAGGTGGGCGAACAGCCGGTGAGGGGTGGTGAACGTCCGGGGAATGCAAGGGGGTTGGGGTTCCGGCGACGGCTCTACGCGCGTCATCATCACAGCCATGCGAATCCCCCCTCGATTCACCCTCGCCGGCGGTGTCGCCACCGCCCTCCTGTCCTCCCTCCTCCTCGGCGCCCCCGCCACCGCCGCACCGGCCCCCGCGCCCCCCGCCGCCGTGTCCTCGGCCGCGGCGACCGCGTCCGTCGGGGACATCTGCTACTCGGACCTGCCCAGCCAGGCGTACGACACCCTGCGGCTGATCGACGCGGGCGGCCCCTTCCCGTACAGCCAGGACGGCTCCGTCTTCCAGAACCGCGAGGGCGTCCTGCCGGCGCACACCTCCGGCTACTACCACGAGTACACGGTCAAGACCCCGGGCGTCTCCACCCGCGGCGCCCGCCGGATCGTCACCGGAAGCGCGGCGGACGAGGACTACTACACCGCCGACCACTACGCCACGTTCGACCTCGTCGACCACACCTGCTGACCACCACCGGTCAGCCCCGGCGCGGGGTCGTCCACTCCAGCCGGGTCCTGACCCGCGGATCGTGGACGTGCTCCAGGGCGGCCAGCGCCGTCTCGCGCGGCGCGCCGTCCGCCTCGCCGTCCGCGAGGATCGACGCCAGCGCGTCCACGGCCCGCGGGTCCTGACGGATCGCGAGACCCCGCGCCGCCTCCGCCGCGGTCTCCGGGTCGGCGTCGCCGAGCCGCTCGGCGAGCCCCTCCCGTACGAGGGGTGTGTCGTCGGGCAGCTCGGCGAGCGCCAGCGTCGCCCAGTCCCGGACACGGGCGTCGCCGTCCCGGCTCAGCGTGAGCAGCACCCCCAGCGCCTCCACGTGCCCGGCCGGCACGATCCCGGCGAGGGCCGCGGCGACGGCCCGGCGCACCGCCGCGTCGGGATGCCCGGCCGCCGCGAGCAGTTCGGGCACGGCGGCCGCGTCCGCGCACTCCCCGAGCGCGAGGACCGCCGAGAGGAGCGGTTCGCGCGCCGGGGGCACGGCCTCCGCCGCCAGGCGCCGCAGGACCGGAACCGCGCCCGGCCCGAATCCGGGCAGCGCCCCGAGCACCCGGGCGCCGAGCGCCCGGCGCAGCGGATCGCGGTAGGCGCACCATCCCGCCGCCGCCACGAAGGTCTCCTCGTCGGCCCGGCGCGCCAGTTCGGCCACCGCCGTCGTCCAGTCGTCCAGCTCCGGGTCGCCGCAGCGCAGCGCCCGCGCCGCGAGCTCCTCGTGCGGGGTGCGCAGGCCGAGCGCCGCCTCCAGGAGCGTGGCGATCGCCGCGTGACCGGTCTGCCGGTCGTCGCCGCGGCCGGGCGCCCCGTCCTCCCGCAGCAGCTCGACGACGACGGTGATCCCGCCGTCCTCCCGGATCCGCCGGACGGCCGCCTCATACGTCTGGCCGCCCTCGTTCCCGGCGACGAGCCCGCGCCGCAGCTCGGCCGCGATGTCGGCGCCGATCCACCGGCGGGCCTCCCGCAGCGCCGCCTCCAGGCCCTGCGCCCCGTGGTCGAGGAGGGCCCGGACGCAGCCGGTGGAGCCGCGCCGGGCGGCGGCCACGAGCGGGCGGACTCCGTCGGGTCCCGGCCGGTCCGGGTCGGCGCCGTGCTCCAGGAGGACCCGGGCCGTGTCGGCGTGGCCGAGGCGGAGGGCCCAGGCGAGGGCGGTGAAGCCGTACGCCTCCTCCTGGTCGGCCGCCGCGCCCGCCGCGAGCAGTGCCCGCACCACCTCGGTGTGGCCGCCGCAGGCCGCCCCGCACAGCGGCAGGTCGCCGCCGTCCTCGCCGCTGCCCCGGCCCGGGTCGGCCCCGGCGGCGAGCAGCACCCGCACGATCCCGGCCTCGTCGCCGACGGCCGCCCGGTACAGCGCGGTCTCCCCGTCCTCCCGGTCCTCGGGGTCCGCCCCGGCCCGCAGGACCCGCACGGCCCCGTCCTCGTCCCCGTCCCGGATGGCGTCGAACAGCGTGCTCATGACCCGACCCTGACCCGCCGTCGGCTCATGGCGCAAATCGATTCGTGCGTCGGCGCGTCAGGCCGCGCACTCCAGGACGGTCCCGCACACCCCGCACCTGGCCCGCAGTGCCCGGCCCGCCGGGACCCGCAGGCGCTGGAGGCAGACCGGGCAGGGGAAGGTGACGCCGGTGGCCGGGGCGCCGCCCTCGAAGGCGTACGGGGCGTCATCGGAGGCCCGGCCCCTGCGCCGCTGCAGGGCGTACCGGCGGCGCTCGGCCCAGCCCGCGCCGGCCAGCGGCGGCGCGGTCCGCTCCCGCGCGGCCTCCGCCCGGCCCCGTACCCACGCCTCGTACGCCACCGCGCTGGTGAACCACGGCGAGGGGTCCTCGCCGAAGACCTCGGCCCGTTTGGCGAGGACATAGCCGAACTCCTCCGGGGTCAGATAGCCGAGCTTCTGGCTCTCGACTCCGTCCCGCCGGTAGGCGTCGAGGAGCAGCCAGCCGGCGCCCAGGTAGGCGGTGGTCACGTCGGTGAGGACCTCGTTCTCGGCGGTGGTGGGGAAGCCGAGGCCGAGCCGGTGCAGCAGGACGTGGGTGATCTCGTGGGCGAGGGCCGCGCCGATGTCCCGGCGGCGGGTCCGGAAGCGGTCGTTGAGCTCCACGAAGTACTCGGGACCCGCCGTGAGCTCGACGGCCGCCGCGTACTCCATGGGACGGAAGCTCACCACGACGCGCGCGTCGGGCAGCCGCAGGTGCCGGACGAGGGCGCGGGCCACCCGCTGCGCGCCGAGGTGGAGGTCCTCGTCGTCGCCGAGGGCCACGTCCGCGGCCGTCGCGGAGGCCGGGTAGCGCTGCACGCCGTCGGGGGAGAGGCGGCGGTAGAGGGCGGTGAGCGAAGCCCGCACGGCGGCGCGGTGCGGGAAGCCGTGGATGACACGGTCGGCCTCATGACGGTTCGGCATGCCGGATCCCCTCTCCCGTCCACTGTACGGTCCCCTCACCGGAACTGGCCGAAAAGGCTTCCTTGTGGCGGCAGTTGAGCGCTGTCCATAATCCGGACGTGTCTTGACGAGGTCATGCCACCACGTGGCGCCCTCCGTCGAGGCCGACCCCCCACGAGAGAAGGAAGACACGTGAAGCAGAACCGCATGGTCCGTGCCCTCCAGAAGCTGGCCGCGGCCGGCGCCGTCGTCCTGGCGGCCGTCAGCCTCCAGCCCACCACCGCCTCCGCCGCCCCGGCCCCCGTCGTCGGCGGCACCCGCGCCGCCCAGGGCGAGTTCCCCTGGATGGTCAGGCTCTCCATGGGATGCGGCGGCTCCCTGATCACCCCTCAGGTCGTCCTCACCGCCGCCCACTGCGTCAGCGGCTCCGGCAACAACACCAGCATCACCGCCACCGCCGGAGTCGTCGACCTCCAGTCGAGCAGCGCCATCAAGGTCAGGTCCACCAAGGTCCTCCAGGCCCCCGGCTACAACGGCCAGGGCAAGGACTGGGCGCTGATCAAGCTCGCCAGCCCCATCACCTCGCTGCCCAACCTGCAGATCGCCGAGACCACCGCGTACAACAGCGGCACCTTCACCGTCGCCGGCTGGGGCGCCGCCCGCGAGGGCGGGTCGCAGCAGCGCTACCTGCTCAAGGCGAACGTCCCCTTCGTCTCCGACGCCTCGTGCCAGTCCGCCTACGGCAGCGACCTCGTCCCGGCCGAGGAGATCTGCGCCGGCTACAGCCAGGGCGGGGTCGACACCTGCCAGGGCGACTCCGGCGGCCCCATGTTCCGCAAGGACAACGCCGGAGCCTGGGTCCAGGTCGGCATCGTGAGCTGGGGCGAGGGCTGCGCGCGCGCCGGCTACCCCGGTGTCTACACGGAGGTCTCGACCTTCGCCGCCGCCATCAAGTCCGCCGCCGCCACGCTGTAGCGGCCCGGTGAACGGGTGCCCCGGAGCGGCCTCGGCTCCGGGGCACCTTCACGTCCGCACCGGCTCCAGCTCCACCGAGGACGGCCCCCCGCCCTCCAGCTCCAGGACCCACACCTCGTTCGGGCCCTCCCGCAGCACCGGGCCCGGCACGAACAGCGCGTCCTGCGGGCCGGCCGACCAGTAGCGGCCCAGGCAGAATCCGTTCACCCACACGAAGCCCCGGGTCGCGCCCGGCAGCCGCAGCCGGGCGTCCCCGGCCCCGGCCACGGCAAGGACCCCCCGGTACAGGCCCGGAGCTTCCGTGACCGGGCCGAAGGGCACCTGGGCGACCGCCTCCGCCCCGAAGGCGTCGAGCCGCAGCCCCCTGGCCCGTACGCCGTGTAGATACTGCCGCTCGTGCCGTACGCCTCCGGTGATTCCCTTCGGCTCCGCGAGCCGCGGCCCGTAGTTGACCCGCCCCAGCGACTCCACCCACAGGTCCACGAGCGCGGGACCCGCCACCGGATCGGGAAGGACGGCGTCCTCCCCGTCCAGCACCCCCGCCGGCCGCCCGTCGACGTACACCACCGCCCGGTCCCGCAGCCCCGTCACCCCCAGCGGGTACGGCTGCCGGGGACCCGGCACCGCCACCCGGTAGCGCACCAGACCCCGGTCCACCCCCAGCTCCTCGAAGGCGGGCGGCACCGGCGTCACCGTCTCCTCGCCGCCGAGCACCTCCAGGACCCCGTCCAGCGGCGCCCAGCCGTCGAACGCCCCCGAGACCGGCGCCCCCAGCCGGGCCGGCGGCTCCGGCACCTCCGGCAGCGGCCCCTCCGCGTACTCCGCCAGCACCGCGCGGAAGGCCCGGTACTTCTCCGTCGGCCGCCCCGCCTCGTCCACCGGCGCGTCGTAGTCGTACGAGGTCACCGTCGCCCGCAGCGGACCGTCGTGCAGCGCACCCTCCCGGTTCGCGCCGGCCCAGCCCCCGAAGTTCGTCCCGCCGTGCGCCATGTACACATTGACCGAGGCCCCGCACTCCAGGATCTCCCGCAGCGCACCCGCCGCGTCCGCCGCGTCCCGTACGGAGTGCTCCGTGCCCCAGTGGTCGAACCAGCCGCACCAGAACTCCATGCACATCAGCGGACCCGACGGCCGGTGCCGGCGCAGCGTCGCGAAACCCTCCCGGGCCCCCGAGCCGAAGTTCGCCGTCGCGAGCACCCCCGGCACCGAGCCGCCCGTCAGCATGTGGTCCTCGGGCCCGTCCGAGGTGAACAGCGGCACGCTCACCCCGCACCCCCGCAGCAGCTCGGCCAGCCACTCCAGATACGCCAGGTCGCTCCCGTAACTCCCGTACTCGTTCTCCACCTGCACCAGGAGCACCGGACCGCCCCGGTCGACCTGCCGCTCCACCACCTGCGGCAGAAGCCGCCGGAACCAGGCCTCCACCGGCGCCAGGAACCCCGGGTCGAGGCTCCGCACCCGCCGCCCCAGGGGACCGGTCAACCAGTGCGGAAGCCCGCCGTTCTCCCACTCGGCGCAGATGTACGGACCCGGGCGCACGATCGCCCGCAACCCGGCCCGCTCCACCGCGTCCAGGAACCGCCCGAGCGCCTCCACGTCCGCGTACCGGCCGGGCTCCGGCTCGTGCAGGTTCCACGGGACGTACGTCTCGACACAGTTGAGCCCCATCGCCCGCAGCATCCCGAGCCGGTGCTCCCAGTGCCCCTCGTGCACCCGGAAGTAGTGCAGCGCCCCCGACAGGAGGCGCACCGGCCGCCCGTCGAGCAGAAAGTCCTCGTCACCCACAGCGAACGTGCTCATGGCCTCACCCTCGCCCTCTGGCGGCGGGGCGGTCCATGGACAAAGATCGTCGCAGTTTGGACGTAACGGAGGGGCCGGCGATGTACCACACCTGGATGCGCTACTTCACGCCCGGCCCCGTCCACCACCGCCTCGGCCTCGTCTGCCTCGGCGTCGGACTCCAGCACGGCACCCTGCCCACCGTCGGCCCGCGCACCCTCGACCACCACGTCGCCGTCGTCGTCTCCGCCGGCGGCGGCTGGTACCGCGGCGCCGACGGCCGCCGCGCCACCGTCACCGCCCCCGCGCTGCTGTGGCTCACCCCCGGCGTCCCCCACCACTACGCCGCCGACCCCGGCACCGGCTGGGACGAGGCCTTCGTCGACTTCTCCGGGCCCGCCACCGCCACCTACACCGAGCTCGGCTACATCGAGCCCGACCGGCCCGTAGTCCCCCTCTCCGACGCCGCCCCCGCCCGCGCCGCCATCAGCCGGATCGCCCGCGCCGCCCGCCCCGGCAACCCCCTCCTGGAGGTCGAGACCGGAGCCGCCGTCCACGAGCTGCTCGTCGCCCTCCGCCGGGCCCGCGCCGACACCAACGCCGAGGGCGACCCCGTCCTCGCCGCCCTCGCCCGCGACGCCTTCCAGCCGCTCTCCGTCGCCGAACACGCCGCCCGGCACGGCATGACCCCCGCCGAGTTGCGCACCGCCGTCCGCCGCGCCGCCGGGTGCAGCCCCAAGGACTACCTGCTCACCGTCCGCCTCGGCCGCGCCAAGGAGCTCCTCGCCGCCACCGAGCTGCCCGTCGCCGCCGTCGCCCGCCGCGTCGGCTACGACGACCCGGCCTACTTCTCCCGGCTCTTCACCCGCCGGGTCGGCACCGCGCCCATCCGCTTCCGCGAGCAGCAGGGGCGGTCCGTGCACGGCGGCTGGAGCAACCGCGTTCCGGATCCCGAACACCCGCCGACGATCCTCCCCAGATCCGTCTAAGCTCGCAGATCATGAGCGACACCAGCGACATCGACCCGACCGTCACCGCCGAGCTGACCCGGCTGCGCGAAAGCATCGACAACATCGACGCCGCGGTCGTGCACATGCTCGCCGAGCGCTTCAAGTGCACCCAGCAGGTCGGCGTCCTCAAGGCCGAGCACCAGCTCCCGCCCGCCGACCCCGCCCGCGAGGCCCGCCAGATCGCCCGGCTGCGTGAACTCGCCGAGAGCGCGAAACTGGACCCGGCCTTCGCGGAGAAGCTCCTCAACTTCATCATCGCCGAGGTCATCCGGCACCACGAGACGATCGCGGACGGAGCACGCTGATGGGCCGCGTCACGGTCTTCACCCTCGGAGGGACCATCTCCGCGCGAGGCGGTGACGCCGCCCGTATGACCGGCCAGGAGGTCCTCGCCGGGCTCGGCGCCCCCGAGGACGTCGTCCTGCGGGACTTCCGCCGCGTCCCCAGCTCCACCCTCTCCTTCGAGGACCTCGCGGCCCTCGCCGACGAGGTGCGGGCGGCCGTCGCCGGCGGATCCGGCGTGGTCGTCGTCCAGGGCACCGACACCCTGGAGGAGACCGCCTTCCTCCTCGACCTGCTCTGCACCACCGAGCAGCCGATCGCCGTCACCGGCGCCATGCGCCGCCCCGACCTGCCCGGCGCCGACGGCCCCGCCAACCTCGCCGCCGCGCTCGCCGTCGCCACCGACCCCGCCTGCCGGAACCTCGGCGTCCTCGTCGTCCTCGCCGACGAGATCCACGCCGCCCGCCACACCCGCAAGACCCACACCACCTCGGTCGCCACCTTCGCCTCACCCGGCGCGGGACCGATCGGCACCGTCGTCGAGGGCGAACCGAGGATCCTGCTCCGCCCCGCCGTCCCCGCCGCGCTCTGCCCGCTCAAGCTCGACCCCTCCGTACGCGTCGCCCTCGTGACCCTCTCCCTCGGCGACCGCGGCGAACTCCTCGACGCCGTCGACGACCGCTTCCAGGGCCTCGTGGTCGCCGCCTTCGGCGGCGGGCACGCCCCCGCCCCGCTCGTCGAACCCCTCGCCGCACTCGCCCGCCGCATCCCGGTCGTCCTCGCCTCCCGCACCGGCGGCGGCGCGACCCTCACGGACACCTACCGCAGCCCCGGCTCCGAGCACGACCTGCTGCACCACGGACTGATCCCCGCCGGCCCGCTCGACCCCGCGAAAGCCCGGATCCTGCTCCACACCCTGATCTCCAGCGGCGCCGCGGGACCCGCCGGCTACGACCGGCCCCGCATCACCGCCGCCTTCGCCCACCTGAACGGCTCCGGCCTGGCCTGAGGTCCCTCCACCGACAGGTCCGTACACCCCCTGCCCCGGAACGGAGCGATCGGGCAGCATAGGGCCCATGTCCGTACTGACGCGCGACGAAGCGCAGACCCGTGCCCAGCTCCTCGACGTCCACCACTACCGCGTGGACCTCGACCTCACCACCGGCGACGAGACCTTCGAGTCACAGAGCCTCATCCGCTTCACGGCCCGCGCCGCGGGGGACACCTTCGTCGAGCTCAAGCCCGAGACGCTCCACTCCGCCGTCCTCGACGACAAGCCGCTCGACGTCACCACCCTCGACGGCAACCGGCTCCCGCTCCGCCTCACCGAGGGCGAGCACACCCTGCGCGTCGCCACCACCATGCGGTACTCCCGCACCGGCGAGGGCATGCACCGCTTCACGGACCCCACGGACGGCGAGTCGTACGTCTACACCCAGCTGTTCATGGAGGACGTCCAGCGCGTCTTCGCCGCCTTCGACCAGCCCGACCTGAAGGCCGTCTTCGAACTGGGCGTCAAGGCCCCCGAGGGCTGGACCGTCCTCTCCAACGGCATCACCGAGCAGCAGCCCGACGGCCGCTGGCAGGCCGCCCCCACCCCCCTGCTCTCCACCTACTTCGTCTGCGTCGCCGCCGGCCCCTGGCACACCATCCGCACCGAGCACGCCGGCCTGCCCTTCGGCATCCACTGCCGGCGCTCCCTCGCCGCCCACCTCGACGCCGACGCCGACGAGATCCTCGCCGTCACCAAGGCCTGCTACGACCGCTACCACGAGAAGTTCGACGAGCCCTACCCCTTCGACTCGTACGACCAGGCCTTCGTCCCCGAGTTCAACGCCGGCGCCATGGAGAACCCCGGGCTCGTCACCTTCCGCGACGAGTTCGTCTTCCGCTCCGCCGTCACCGTCACCGAGCGACAGACCCGCGCCATGGTCATCGCCCACGAGATGGCCCACATGTGGTTCGGCGACCTCGTCACCCTGCGCTGGTGGGACGACATCTGGCTGAACGAGTCCTTCGCCGAGTACATGGGCTTCCAGACCGTCAACGAGGCGTGCTCCGACCTCTTCCCCGACACCTGGATCGACTTCGGCGTCACCCGCAAGGCCTGGGGGTACGAGGCGGACCAGCGCCCCTCCACCCACCCCGTCGCCCCCGACCCGGAAGCCGTCCCCGACACCGCCTCCGCCCTCCTCAACTTCGACGGCATCTCCTACGCCAAGGGCGCCTCCGCCCTGCGCCAGCTCGTCGCCTGGCTCGGCGAGAAGGACTTCCTCGCCGGCATCAACATCCACTTCAAGCGCCACAAGTTCGGCAACGCCACCCTCGCCGACTTCATCGACAACCTCGCCGCCGCCACCGACCGCGACGTCCACGCCTGGGCCGAACAGTGGCTCCGCACCACCGGCGTCGACACCCTGACGCCCCGCCTCGAAGGCGAGGGCACCCGGTGGCGGCTCCACGTCGACCGCGACGGCAGCCGCCCCCACCGCATCCAGGCAGGCATCTACGACCGGCACCCCGACGGCGAACTCACCCTCCGCGAGCGCCGCGACCTCGACGTCCCGCAGAAGACGCCCGCCGAACTGAGCGGCCCGCACCCCGCCCTCGTCGTCCTCAACGAAGGCGACCTCACCTACGCCAAGCTCCGCTTCGACGAGGTCTCCGAGGAATCCCTCCTGCGCGGCCTCTCCCGCATCCCCGACCCGCTCACCCGCGCCGTCATCTGGAACGCCCTGCGCGACATGGTCCGCGACGGAGACCTCACCCCCGCCGACTACCTGGAGATCGCCCGCGCGCACCTGACCGAGGAGACCGAACTCGCCCTGGTCCAGGGAGTCCTCGGCTTCGCCCGCACCCAGGTCGCCGACCGGTACATCACCGAGGAGGAGCGCCCGGCCGCCCTCGCCGTCCTCGGCGAGATCGCCCGCGCCCTGCTGCGCCGCACCGAGGACGGAGAGGCACCCGGACTGCGCCTCACCGCCGTCCGCGCCTGCATCGACAGCGCCACCACGCCCGACAAGATCGCCTCCTGGCTCGAGGAGGGCACCGTCCACGGCGGTCCGGAGCTCGACCCCGAGCTGCGCTGGCGGATCCTCGCCCGCCTCGCCGTCCTCGGCGCCACCGACGAGACCGTGATCGCCGCCGAGCTGGAACGGGACCCGAGCGCCACCGGCCAGGAGGGCGCGGCCCGCTGCCGGGCCGCCCTCCCGACCCTCGACGCGAAGGCCGAGGCGTGGTCGGCCCTCTTCGACTCCGACGACCTCTCCAACTACCTCTTCACCGCCACCGCCCAGGGCTTCTGGCAACCCGAACAGGCCGATCTGGTACGGGAGTACGTGCCGCGCTTCTACGAGGCGGCCGTCGCGCTCGGCGACCGCCGGGGCCCCGCGATGGCCGAGGCCGCCGGCCGCTACGCCTTCCCGGTGTACGCGATCGACGCGGAGTCGCTCGCCCTGGGCGAGTCCCACCTCACGGACGACGAGATGATCCCGGCCCTGCACCGCAAACTCGTCGACCAACTGGACGACCTCCGCAGGGCCCTGGCGGTCCGGAGCGCCTGACGGCTACCGGCGCCGCCCCCCGCGACCCTGCCCGTCTCTCACGACTCGGGGTCGCGGGGGCGGGGCAGGCGGACGGCGATGGCGAGGGTGTCGTCCTGGTGGAGGACGCCGGTGAGCATGTCGCGGGCGATGGCG
Source organism: Streptomyces sp. NPDC034084 (assembly GCF_055575535.1). Classification (NCBI taxonomy): domain Bacteria; kingdom Bacillati; phylum Actinomycetota; class Actinomycetes; order Kitasatosporales; family Streptomycetaceae; genus Streptomyces; species Streptomyces sp. NPDC034084. Next base: position 226,566 of record NZ_JBVISK010000001.1, on the reverse strand, counting down.
GCGGGAATCTGATCCGTGGGCCGCCCTCGGTGACGGCGAGCGGACTGGACCAGGCGCTTCTCACCCTCGTAGCTGTCCCTGCGGCTCTCCGTCAGGCCGTCGGTGTAGAGGACGAGCAGGTCTTCGGGACGAAGCGTCGCCCCGACGACGCCTTCGCTGCCGGGCAGGGGGTAGCCGATGCCGCGGCCGCGGGCTTCGAGGTAGCCGGCGGTGCCGTCGGCGCGCACGAGGAGCGCCGGTGGGTGGCTTCCGTTCGCGAGGACGACCTCGCCGGTCGAGGGGTTCACCCGCGTCAGGAGAAGCGTCGCCATGACGCTGTGGTCCAGGGGCGCGAGGATGTGGTCGGTGCGCGCGACGATGCTGCCGACGGGGTGCCCTTCGAGAGCGAGGGTGCGCACCGCGTGCGTGACGGTCAGCGCGGTGCGGGTGCTGGCGACCCCGTGGCCGAGGGCGTCGACGATGGTGATGTGGATGGTTCCGTCGGGGAGCGCGAACCAGTCGTAGAGGTCTCCTCCGGTGGGGTCGTCGTCACCGGCGGGGGCGTAGTGCACGGCCATCTCGAGGCCGTCGACGTGGAGGGGGCGGGGCCGCAGGGCGTCCTCCAGGGCGCGCAGGGTGCGGCCGTGGGCTCGGCGCAGTTCCTCGTCCCGCTCTTCGAGCTGTACGTAGAGGGCCAGGACGCCGCTGTTGGTCTCGGCCAGCTCGTGCTTGAGTTTGCGGTGCTCCGCGGCGAGGCTGTCGGTCGTGGCGAGCGCGGCGCGCAGTTCCTCCTCGGCGAGGACGAGGTCGCCGGGCACGGGGAGCGGGCCACGCGGGGACGCGGGGACGCGAGGGGTGGGCACGCGCCAGAGCATGCGGTTGTCGGTGGTGATCTCGGGCGGCAGCGGAAGCCGGGTCGCCGCCACCGAGGCGACCGGATCCAGTCGGGGCAGGCGAAGGGCGACGGTCAGCCGGCCGCTGCCGCCGACGTCCGCCGGCTCGTGGGCGGCGGTCAGGGTGACGAGCCGTCCGGCGCTCAGCGAGGGGGCGGCCGCTTCGCTCAGGGCGAGCACCAGGCGGGCCCTGTCGACCGCGGGCAACCGGTGCGCGAGCGCGACGCTTCGTACGGTGCGCCGCAGAGCGGCCAGGGTGTGGAAGGTGCCGCTGGTCATGTGACTCCCGGGGAGGCGCCGAAGACCAGGACCGTGGCGTCGTCCCGGCTTCGGCGCCGGGTGTGGGCCAGTGAGGCCGCGAGCAGGGTGGGGGGCAGGCTCAGGTGGGCGGGGGAGGGCGCGTGCGTCCACCGGTGGTCGATGCCGTCGGTGTACAGGGCCACGGTGGCGTCGGGGGAGAGCTCGAAGGACCGGCTCCTGGGCGGGGGATGGTGGTAGCCGACGATGCCGGCCTGGCCGGTGAGCTGCTGGTGGACTCCCCGGGGCGAGAGGACCGCGGCGCGGATGTTGCCGACGCAGCAGTACTCGGCGAGTCCGGATCCGGTCCTGAGGGCCGCGGCGGCGGCGCCTCTGGTGTGCCTCAGCGCCTTGTGGAGGGCGCTGACGATGTCGGGGAGCGGCGCGTCGGGGCAGGAGTGGAAGGTGCGCAGGGCGCGCTGGGTGGCCGCTGCCGCGTCCGGCCCGTGCCCCAGTCCGTCGACCACCAGCGCGGTCCACGCGTCACCGTGGCGGGCGATCGTGTAGCCGTCGCCGCAGAGGGACTGGCCGTCGGCGGGCAGGCACAGGGCGCCGATGCCGAGGGCCGGTTCCGTGCTCCCGGGAAGTCTGAGGCGGGCGTGCGCGAGGGTGCCGTGCCGGGGGTCCGATCGGATGCCGAAGTCGCTGGCGATGCGGCGTACCGCTCCCAGACCGGCTCCCAGCGTCTTGGTGGTGCTGTAGCCGTCGGTGAGGCTGAGGCCGATGTCGCCGATGCCGGGGCCGTGGTCCACCGCGATGACGTCCAGGCCGGTTCCCAGCGGGGCCGGCTGCAGGAAGACCGCCCCGTTGTGCGCGTGCTTGCTGATGTTGCTGGCGAGTTCGCTGGCGAGGACGGCCGCCTGATCGGGTTGCGCCCCGGGCATCCGGAGGTGCCGGGCGAGGGCGCGGGCCTGGTCGGAAGCCGTCTGGACGGCGCTGTGGTGGTCGATGCGGACGTGGAGCGTCCCTGGACGGCTGCTGTCGTTCACGGCCGGGTGTTCCAGCGCAGCGCGGTCACGGTCGTGCCCTGGCCCGGGACGGTGTGGACGTGGAACTCGTCCATGAGGCGGCGGGCCCCGCCCAGCCCGTGGCCCAGGCCGGCGCCCGTGGTGAAACCGTCGAGGAACGCGGTCTCGAGGTCCGCGATGCCGGGCCCCTGGTCCGCGACGGAGAACTTCAGCCCCTGCCGCCCCGCCTGGTGGACCGTCTCGATGGTGAGAGTGCCGCCGCCGCCGTGGACGTACGCGTTGCGCGCGATCTCACTGGCGGCCGTCACGATACGTGTCTGGTCCACCAGCCCGAAGCCGGCGCGCACGGTGGCCTCGCGTACGGCGTGGCGGGCGGCGAGCAGGTCCTCCTCGGCGCGGATCTCGCGCGTCACTCTCCCGCCGTCGCCGTCGCGGGCGGTGGACGCGCGGGGGGAGACGAGGCGTGCCGGAGGGGACTCACCGTAGAGCGACATCGAGTGCCCCCTTTGGGGGATACGGGGCTTGTCGCCATCCGAGTGCGATCATGCCTTGCTCCGCGTTCAGGGTGGTTTCCACACCGGAAAGACGCAGACCGAGTTCTACCAGCGTGATGGCCACGGCCGGGCGCATGCCGGCCACCACGACGCGCGCGCCCAGGAGCCGGGCCGTCGTGGCCAGTTCCATCAGGGTGCGCGCCACGAACGAGTCGACGAGCTGGAGGCGTGAGACGTCGATGAGGACGCCTCGCGCGCGGTCGGCGACGATGCGTTCGGTGAGTTCTTCGGTGAAGGCGACGGCGCTCTTGTCGTCGAGCTCGTCGAGCAGGCCGGTGACCAGGACGTCGCCCAGTCGAAGGATCGGCACACCTCCGTTGGGGGCGCCGGTCACAGGGCGGCCGCGTAGGGGGGCCGGGGCGTCGGCCGGTTGATCATGGGGATGGCCGCGGCGAGGGCGTCGGCGAGCGTCGCGCGGGTCAGGATGGCGGAGAGGTCGATGCCGAGCTGGGCGATGATCTGCGCGATCGGTGGCCGGATGCCGCTGATCACGCAGTCCGCGCCCATGAGCCGGACGGCGTTGACCGTCTGCATCAGATGGTGCGCGACAGCGGTGTCCACGGTCGGCACACCGGTGATGTCGATGATCGCCACCTGCGCCTCGTCCCGCTGGATCGCTTCCAGCAGGTTCTCCATGACGACCTGGGTCCGCGCCGTGTCGAGCGTTCCGATCAGGGGGACGGCCAGCACCCGGTCCCAGAGGCGGACCACCGGAGTGGAGGTCTCCAGGAGCTGTCTGCTCTGACGCCGGATGATCTCCTCGCGGCCCTCCACATACGTCGAGAAGGACAAGGCCCCCGCCGCGTCGAGAAGCCTGTTGATCAACAGCGCGGCCTGGAACAGGACGGTGCCCTCGCGGGTCTCCTGCTGCACCGCTTCGAGCAGCGCCTCTTTCAGGGACAGGACGGCCAGCGCGGTGGACGTCGGGTCCGCTCCGCCCCGCGCACGACGCAGGGAGAGGTCGGTGACCGCCTGCCGCAGCCCGGGATGCGCGCTGACGACGCGCTCCGCCGGCTGGTCGCTCTCGAGCGCGGAACGCAGCGCCTCGACGAGCAGGTCGGCCTCCTCACGCAGCTCGCCCTCGGTGATGCCGGTTCCCAGGACCGCTCGTTCCAACTGCAGTTGAACCCATCGGTCGGCCACGTCCTCGCTCCGCGCACGCAGAGCCTCACCTACTCGGAGCCGGGCCTCATGCTCTGGGGTGGTCATCGCTATCCGCCTCCGCAATTGTTGTTGCGTGACAAATGTTAGCGGAGTGGCGGTGCGAGGGGAAAGGCTGCCAGGTGCCGGGGGGTGTGGCGGCACTGCGCGGACCGAGACGCCCCCTTCCCCTTAACGGATGTCAAGGAGCCCGGGTCACCCCCCGCCTCGCGGCCGGCTGGGGACCCGGGGCGTGCCCGCCGCGAGGGTGTGGGCGGCGCGCGGCGACCGTCCGACCCCGAGCGGGAGCCGAACGGCACGGAGGTCCAGTAACCTTGCCGCACGGCAATACTTGCCATCGGACAAGTGCTGCCCAATGGACGGTCCACACTCTCCGCAGGACACACCCGCAGACAGGCCCGGACGGCTGGAAGGCAGGAATACCGTGATCCGGTCGACGCGCCCGGCCGAACAGCCGATCAGGCCGATTCCACAGCTTCGCCCCGCGGCTCCTCGCTCGGCGGACTGGCGTCCCCGACGACCCGGCTGAAACCGGCCATCCCCTTCGTGAGAGCGGCCCGCTCCTCAACCGTCATACCGGTGATGACCTCGAGAAGCACCTGCTCACGACGCGCCCGAAGGTCCCGCAGGTAGCTTTCGCCCCGGCTCGACAAGCGCAGCTCGAGCTCGCGGCGACTGGCGGAACTGAGGGACCGGTTGATGAACCCCAGGGCGTGCAGGCGGTCACACATCCGGCTCACCGACGACGGCGTCGAGCTGAGCGCCTCTCCCAACGTGCGCAGATTGATCCCGTGATGCCGGTCCAACGCGTACAGCACCCGAAGCTGCGACGGCGACACCGGGGCCGTCGGCGTCATGTCCCGGCCCTGGCTCCAGAGCACTTCCAACAGCTCGATGACCTCGCGCGTCGCCTGCGCGGCAGCATCCCGATCGTGGCCCGGCGAAGGTTGGGAATGCATGCCCCCAACTGTGACACTTCGCAATGGTCCTGTCAGTCGCTGAGGCATGAGAGACCATCCGCTCCTTTTCCCGCAAATTCCGAACAGGTGGTAATCGAACGGTGGACAGATTCACGGCGGTGGAACGCGCCCTCCGCAGAGCCGCGCCTCACGCCCTCCTCGAAGCGGTGCGGGACGCCCTCACCACCCACTACGCCGCCGAATCCGTCGACCTGCTCATGGCCGACTACGCGATGACCATACTGCAACCCGTCAGCGGCCTCCCCTACACCGCCGAACCGATCCCCGTCCACACCAGCGCGCCCGGCAGAGCCTTCGGCGCCCAGGAACCCCACGTCCAGGCCGACAGCGGCACCGACCGCGTCACCGCGCACCTCCCCGTCAGCGTCCGAGGCGACCGCATCGGCATCCTCAGCGTCCGGCTCCCCGCGGACTCCTACGACCCGGACACCGCCCGCGAACTGCAGGACGTCGCGGAAGTACTGGCCTACGCGATCGTCGTCGCCGAACGGGACACCGACCTCTACCTCCAAGCCCGCCGCGCGGACCGCCTCACCCTCGCCGCCGAGATGCAGTGGCAACTCCTGCCCGGCCGTTCCTGCTCCCGCCCCGAATACGAACTCGGCGCCCAGCTCGAACCGGCTTACGCCATCTACGGCGACAACTTCGACTGGTCGACCTCCGCCGACCACCTCACCCTCACCGTGACCAACGGCATGGGCGAAGGCATCGAGGCCGCCCTGCTCACCAACCTCGCCATCAACGCCCTCCGCAACGCCCGCCGCGCCGGCCTGTCACTCACGGACCAGGTATGCCTGGCCGACCAGGCGGTCTACGGCCACTATCACGGCGCGGTCCACCTCTCCGTACTCCACCTGCGGTTCGACCTGGACACCGGGGAAACGGAGATCATCGACGCCGGCTCTCCCCGGATGTGGCGTCTCAGGCAGGGCAAGGCAGAACCCATCGCACTCGAAGCGCAGCTTCCCCTGGGCATGTTCGAGGACACCATCTACACCGCGCAGCGCTTCCGGGTGGAACCCGGAGACCGACTGCTCTTCGTGAGCGACGGCGTCTACAACGTGGCCTCCCCCGCGGGAGAGCGCTACAGCGAGCGCGCCCTGATCCGCGCCATGGCCAACACCCGTCTCCTCCCGCCGTCACAGGTCCCCCGCGCCGTACTGCAGGAACTCTCCGGCCATCGCGGCCCCATCGACGCCGACGACGACGCCATGGTGGTGTGCCTCGACTGGCACGGCCGCCCCTGACGGCCGTCCGGACGATCCCCGCCCCGGCGAGCGCCGGCGGGGCCGCCCGAGACGGCACGGCAGGCGGCCCACGTCCCCCGTTCGGGTCACAACCCCCGACTCCCCGGACAGCCCCCACCACCACCCGCCACCCTGTCGTCCATGCGTGCCGCACCCCCACCCCTCGCCGGAGGCACCCCCGGCCCCGACGCCCTCCGCCCCCTCCTCGACACCACCCTCGACGCCCTGCGCACCGGTACGCGGGAACGAGGCGGACCCCTCCCGGCCGGGGGCCCGAAGGCCGTGGCCCGCAGGCTGCGGAACACCCTCGGCACCACCCTCCCGCACCAGGGCACCGGCCCCCACGAAGCCCTCGCGACGATCGTCCACGCCCTCGCCGCCGGCGCCGCCGACCCCGCCCACCCCCTCTGCGCCGCCCACCTCCACACCCCGCCCCTCGCACTCGCCGCCGCCGCCGACCTGGCCGCCTCCGCGCTGAACCCGTCCATGGACTCCTGGGACCAGGCACCCGCGGCCTCCGCCCTGGAAGCCCAGGTCACGGCCGCCCTCGCCGCCGAGGTCTTCCCCCACGCGACCGCCCCCGACGCGCTCGTCACCACCGGCGGCACCGAGTCCAACCAGCTCGCCCTCCTCCTCGCCCGCGAACGGCACGGCACCCTCCGGACCGTCGTCGGGGCCAACGCCCACCACTCCTTCCGCCGCGCCGCCTGGCTCCTCGGCCTGCCCCAGCCCCTCACCGTCCCCACCCCCAGCGGCACCCTGGACCCCGCCGCCCTCGCCGCGGTCCTGGCGCGCACCGAAGGACCCGTCCTCGTCGCCGCCACCGCGGGCACCACCGACGAGGGCCTCATCGACCCGCTCCCCGCCCTCGCCGACGTCTGCGCCACCCACGGCGCCGAGCTCCACGTCGACGCCGCGTACGGCGGTCCCCTCCTCTTCAGCCCCACCCACCGCCGACTCCTCGACGGCCTCGACCGGGCCCGTACCGTCACCGTCGACCTGCACAAACTCGGCTGGCAGCCGGCCGCCGCCGGACTCCTCGCCGTACGCGACACCGCCGACCTCACCGCCCTCGGCCACACCGCCGACTACCTCAACGCCGACGACGACACCGAAGCCGGCCTCCCCGACCTCCTCGGCCGCTCCCTGCGCACCACCCGCCGCCCCGACGTCCTCAAGACCGCCGTCACCCTCCGCGCGCTCGGCCGCACCGGCCTCGGCGCACTCGTCGACGGCTGCATGGACCTCGCCCAGGAGTTCGCCGACCTGGTGGAGAAGGACCCCGGCCTCGAACTGCGCGCCAGGCCCACCCTCACCACCGTCCTCTTCCGGCCGGCCGCCACCACCGACCACACCGTCGCGGCGATCCGCCGCACCCTCCTCGTCGACGGCAGCGCCGTCCTCGGCCGAGCCTCGGCCGACGGCCGCCTCTGGCTCAAGGCCACCCTCCTCAACCCCCACGCCACCCCCGGCGACCTGGCCCGGATCCTCACCCTCGTGGAAGGCGACACGCACCGATGACCGGCAGCACCCAGCAGGACCCCGACCGACCCCACGACCTGGTGGGCGTCGGCATCGGCCCCTTCAACCTCTCGCTCGCCGCCCTCGCCGACGGTCTCCCCGGCGGACTCGCCGCCACCTTCTACGAACAGCAGCCGGCCTTCCACTGGCACCCCGGCCTCCTCCTCGACGGCGCCACCCTCCAGGTCCCCTTCCTGGCAGACCTGGTGACCCTCGCCGACCCCGCCAGCCCCTGGACCTTCCTCAACTACCTGAAGAACCGCGAGCGCCTCTTCCCCTTCTACTTCGCCGAAAAGTTCCACATCCAGCGCGCCGAGTACGACGCCTACTGCCGCTGGGTCAGCGAGCGCCTCCCCGGCCTCCACTTCGGCCACCAGGTCGACTCCGTCCGCTGGAACCCCGAACGGCAGCTGTTCGAGGTCGACTTCACCCAGGTCGACCCCGAGGGAGAGGCCGAAGCCCTCGGCCGCGCCTACACCCGGAACGTCGTCCTCGGCGTCGGCACCGAACCGTACGTCCCCGAACCGCTCCGGCCACTCACCGACGCCCCCGGCGTCCCCGTGATCCACTCCGCCGACTATCTGACCCACCGCGAGACACTCCTGCACGCCGGACACGTCACCGTCATCGGCTCCGGCCAGTCCGGCGCCGAGATCTTCCTCGACCTGCTCCGCGCCCGCCCCGCCGGAGCCGAGAAGATCCACTGGCTGGCCCGCACCGAGGCCTTCGCCCCCATGGAGTACTCCAAACTCGGCCTGGAGCACTTCACCCCCGACTACACCCGCTACTTCCACGCCCTGCCCGAGCCCGTACGCGGCGAACTCCTGCCCCGCCAGTGGCAACTGCACAAAGGCATCGACACCGACACCATCGCCGCCATCCACGACGAGCTCTACCGCCGCACCCTGCACGGCGGCTGGCCCGACGCCGTCCTCACCCCCGGCGTCCGGGTCCGCACCGCCGGCCGCCTCGCCACCACCCAGGTCGAACTGCACCTCGAACACATCCAGCAGTCCACCCGCTCCCGGCTCACCACCGACGCCGTCATCCTGGCGACCGGCTACCGGGAACGCCCGGTGGACCGGATGCTCGCCGGACTCGACCCGTACCTGCGCCACGACTCCACCGGCCGGCCCCGCATCGACGAGCGGTACCGCCTGGTCCTCGACCCCTCCGTCACCGGCTCGGTGTACGTCCAGAACGCCGAGCGCCACACCCACGGCGTCGGCGCCCCCGACCTGGGCCTCGCGGCCTGGCGCAGCGCCACCATCCTCAACTCCGTCACCGGCAAGGAGCCGTACCCCCTCCCGCGCCGCACCGCCTTCACCAGCTTCGGCCTGGAGACGCGAGAGGCGCCGGCCATCCCGTCCCAGGACCGGAAGCTGACGCCTCTCGTGCAGCAGTAGAAGCTAGAAGACGGGCACACCGTCCCGGGTCAGCTTCCAGTCCACCGACGCGAACAGGCCCGGGTCGACCGTCCCCTTCGCCTTCACCCACTGGATGATGGTGTTGCGGATCTCGTCCGAGTTCGCCCACAACTGCTGAGCGCCCGCGACGTGCGGGAACGCGCCGCCACCGCTCGCCCGGTAGTTGTTCACCGCGAGAACGAACTTCGCCGCCGGGTCGAGCGGCCTGCCCTCGAAGGCGAGGTTCACGATCCGCGATCCGACCGGCTTCGCGATGTCGATCTCGTACGTCAGACCCGACACGGCGTCGTAGTTGTAGTCCGGCGTGCCGTCCGCGTTCGTCAGCTTCGCCGTGTCGACGGGCGCGCCCGCCGGAGTCCGCACGTAGTACTTCGCCGAGTACTCCAGGTAGTCCTTCAGCTGGGCACCCGTCAGCAGACGCGCCTCCAGGGTGTTCTCGAAGGGGTAGAGACCGGCCGCGTCCTTGATGCTGATCTCACCGGCCGGGATCCGGGCCGTCCGCGAGAAGCAGGAGGCCTGCGAGATCACCGGCAACCCGGCGTACGCGCCACCCGCCAGGGCCGCCTTCACCGTCTCGGCCTGAACGACGTTGATCAGGTCGATGATCGGCTCGTCCTTCCACGGCGCGTCCGCCGTGGTCATGGCCGCCGTGGACGTGCCGATGACCTGGTTGACGTACGCGACGACCTTCTTGTGCTCGTCCGCGAGCAGCCCGGTGATCTCCGGGTCCTCGGCGACCGTGTTGGAGTTGAGGACCTGCGCGCCGACCTTCTCGACGACCCAGCGGCCCTTCTCCCACACCAGGTCGAAGTCGAACAGGGTCAGGCGCTGGCCCCACTTCAGCGGCTCGGACAGGACGACGTCCTTGCCCGTCTCCTTGTTCGTGACCCTGTACTCGGGGATCTCGGTGTGCGCGTGGCCCACGAGAATCGCGTCGATGCCCGGGACCTGCTCGGCGACGAGCGCGGCCGCGTTCTCGATGTACGGAAGCTGGTCACCGTACGACGAGGTGCCCGAGGAGCCGGAGTGCGCCGAGACGACCACGACGTCCGCGCCCATCGAGCGCAGCTTCGGCACCCACTTCGCGGCCTGCTCCTCAAGACCGGGGAAGACCATCTTGCCCGTGACGTTCGCCTTGTCCCAGATGGCGATGCCCGGGTTCGTCAGGCCGAGCACCGCGACCTTGACGTCCTTGCCGTGCGGGGTGCGCAGGCAGTGCATGCTGTACGGGGCGAACGCCGGGCGCAACGTCCTGGCGTCGAGCGCGTTGGCGCCGAGCAGCGGGAAGTCGCACTGCTCCTCGAACTTCCGCAGCACCGGGATGCCGTAGTTGAACTCGTGGTTGCCGAGCGCGGCGGCGTCGTAGCCGATGGCGTTCATGGCCTGGGCCATCGGGTGGACCGGCCCGTGCTGGGCGGTGATCGGGTCGACCTTGGCGTAGTAGTACGACAGCTGGGTGCCCTGGATGGTGTCGCCGGCGTCGATGAGCAGGGTGTTGCGACGGCCCTTCGCCGCGCGGACCTCGTCGACCAGGGTGGAGATCTTGGCGAGGCCGACGTCGTTGTGCGCCTTGTCGTCGAACTCCTTGTCCGTGAAGTAGTCCCAGTTGAAGACGTTCCCGTGCAGGTCGGTGGTGCCCATCACGGTGAAGGAGTACCGCTTCTGCGGACGCGGCCGGCCGGGGCCGCCGTCGGCCTCGGCGGGAACGGCGACGGCTCCGGCGACGGCCACTCCGGCCCCGGCGGCGGCCGAGCGCTCCAGGAACGTCCTGCGGTTCAGCGGCATGTGTTTCTCCCCTTTGGTTCTGTGACGCCCGCGCCGACCATGGCGCACAACGCGCGTAGATTCTGGCTCAGACGCCACCCCGGCAACAGACCTATCGGGTTACGGAGTGGGAAAGTGTTCGGTGGACGGCCGTTGTCGAGCACGGAGGAGCCACGACGTGACACAGGAACACGCGACCCCGGACGCGCCCCAGGTGACGGTGCGGGGCGAGGGACGCCTGGAGGTCGAGCCGGAACTCGCCCGGATCTGGCTCACCGTCTCCGCACGGGGCACCGACCGCGCCGAGACACTCACGGACCTCACCCGGCGCAACGCGCGCGTCCTCGGCCTGGTGAAGGAACTCGGAGACGCGGTCGAAAAGCTGGAGACGGGCGGCTTCTCCATCTCCCCCGAGCTCGGCAGACGAGGGCGGGGAGAGCGGGTCCACGCCTACCGCGGCCGGGTGCGGGTCACGGCCGAACTGGCCGACTTCACCGCGCTCGGAGAGCTGGTGACCCGGCTCGCCGACCTGGACATGACGAGCGTCGACGGCCCGTGGTGGGACCTGCGGCCGACCTCCCCGGCATACGCCGAGGCACGCCGGCTCGCCGTCGAGGAAGCGGTGCAGCGGGCCCGCGCCTACGCGGAGGCGCTCGGCACCTCGCTCGCCTCACTCCTCGAACTGTCGGACGCGGGACTCGTCCAGCCCCCCATGCCCAGACGGTCCGCCTTCGGCGGGGAGCCCGTCGGCTACGCGGCCGAGGCGGCCGGCGAAGCGCCGCCCCTCGACCTCGAACCCCAGCGGCAGACGGTCACGGCCGAAGTCGTCGCGCGGTTCACCATGCGACCCCCCGCGCTCTGAGACGAGCACCCCACGGGCGCGGAAATCGCTCATCGGAGCACCCCCGCGCACAGATTCAAGACTTGTCAACAACCTTTCACGGAAAGGTTGTTGGCTCGTCATGCCACGCCAACTACCTACTGATGGGTAAGCCCTAGGCTCGACCCATGCGCCGAGCGAAAATCGTTTGCACCCTTGGGCCCGCCACCGAAACATACGACCAGATCAAGGCATTGATCGAAGCCGGCATGGACGTGGCCCGCCTCAACCTCAGCCACGGCAGTTACGCCGACCACGAGAAGCGCTACCAGCACGTCCGCGAGGCCGCCGACGAGACCGGCCACAACGTCGGCGTCCTCGCCGACCTTCAAGGCCCGAAGATCCGCCTCGGCCGCTTCCACGAAGGACCCGTACTCCTTGAACGCGGCGACGACTTCACCATCACCGTCGAAACGGTGGAAGGCGACCGCCACCACTGCGGAACCACCTACCCCGGCCTCGCCGACGACGTCACCGCAGGCGAACGCATCCTCGTCGACGACGGCCGCGTCACCCTCGAAGTCACCTCCGTCGACGGCCCCCGCGTCCACACCCGCGTGATCGAAGGCGGCATGGTCTCCGACCACAAGGGCCTCAACCTCCCCGGCGTCGCCGTCTCCGTCCCCGCCCTCTCCGAGAAGGACATCGAAGACCTGCGCTGGGCACTGCGCATCGGCGCCGACGTCATCGCCCTCTCCTTCGTCCGCAGCGCCCGGGACATCGACGACGTACACCGGATCATGGACGAGGAAGGCCGCCGACTCCCCGTCATCGCCAAGATCGAGAAACCGCAGGCCGTCGAGAACATCGACGAGATCGTCGCCGCCTTCGACGGCATCATGGTCGCCCGCGGCGACCTGGGCGTCGAGATGCCCCTGGAACAGGTACCGATCGTCCAGAAACGCGCCGTGAAACTTGCCAAGCGCAACGCCAAACCGGTCATCGTCGCCACCCAGATGCTCGACTCGATGATCGACAACTCCCGCCCCACACGCGCCGAGGCCAGCGACGTGGCCAACGCCGTCATCGACGGCACCGACGCCGTCATGCTCTCCGGCGAGACCAGCGTCGGCCGCCACCCGATCGAGACGGTCCGCACCATGAGCCGGATCGTCGAGGCCGCCGAGGAAGACGTCCTCGCCAAGGGCCTCCCCCCACTGACCGACCGCAACAAGCCCCGCACCCAGGGCGGCGCCGTGGCCCGCGCGGCCGCCGAGATGGGCGACTTCCTCGGCGCCAAGTTCCTCGTGGCCTTCACCCAGTCCGGCGACACGGTCAAGCGCCTCTCCCGCTACCGCTCCCCGATCCCCCTCCTGGCCTTCACCCCCGACCCGGCCACCCGCTCCCAGCTCAACCTCACCTGGGGCGTCGAAACCTTCCTCGGCCCGCACGTCGACTCCACGGACGCGATGGTGGCCCAGGTCGACGAGGAACTGCTGCGCATCGGCCGTTGTCGGCCGGGCGACGTCGTGGTCATCACGGCCGGCTCCCCACCGGGCGTCGCGGGCTCGACGAACCTGGTCCGGGTCCACCACATCGGTGAGTCCCTGACGTAGTCAGTGCTTGGGCCCGACGTGAAGGTCCATGAGCGCGACGGAGGCTTTGCGGGCGACGGAGATGTTCTGCGCGGTGCGCGCCTGGTTAGCGGCCTTCCATTCGACGCCCACTCGGTCGAGGGCGTCGGTGAAGAGACCGATGATGTCGGCGGACGAGTTGGTGAAGAAGTAGCGGGGGTATTCGTAGCGCTTCCGCTCCCCGCCGATCATCTTCTCGGTCCAATTGGTGATCCGGCTGCCGTCTGAGTGGATGAGCCCCCGAATGAACTCCCAGGCGTGAGCCGTGACGATCGCCTGCTGCCAGGCCATGAGGACGATGGAGCGCTCGTGCTTCCTGCCCGGCCCGTGTTGGGGGAAGAGACATCCGAGGTGCATGGAGGTGATCTTGACGTCCACGCACCCGCGCTTCTGTACCTTCGACGCACGATTGCCGGGCAGGACGGCCTGCATGGCCCCCGCGCACGCGTCGATGAGCCCAGTATCTTGGCGACGGCCGAGTTTCTCGCGCCGCTTCGCAGCAGGTTTAGTGCCTGCTGACGCGTTCCCATGTCGTACACGCAGTCGAGCGTGACTGATTCGCCTCAGTGGCTATCTGCGAATCGGCAGGGTTCACGCGTGTGCGTGACGATCATTCCTTGATCGGTGACCTTCGAATCGAAGGAAAAGTGCCCCGGGTCGGACTCGAACCGACACTGTGTGGGTTTTGAATCCACTGCCTGCTGCCAATTGGGCTACCGGGGCCCGCAGAATCAAAGGTTTCCCCCGACCCTCTGCGCGTCCACCATACCGCAGCTAGGTAGGCTCTTGGGGAGCTGCATCCGCCTGGAAGAGGCCTTGAACGAGGAGCCCCCGTGACCGCCCCCGAGTCGCCCCAGCCCGCCGACGACGCCGCCGACACGTCGCACGTCCCGCCGCTGACGACCCGTGTCGTCATCGCCGAGGACGAGGCGCTCATCCGCCTCGACCTCAAAGAGATGCTGGAGGAAGAGGGCTACACGGTCGTCGGCGAGGCCGGGGACGGTGCCACCGCCGTCGAGCTCGCCCGTGAGCACCGGCCCGACCTCGTCATCCTGGACGTGAAGATGCCCGTCCTGGACGGCATCTCGGCCGCCGAGAAGATCGCCGGCGAGTCCATCGCCCCGGTCCTGATGCTCACCGCCTTCTCGCAGCGCGAGCTGGTCGAGCGGGCCCGGGACGCCGGCGCCATGGCGTACCTCGTGAAGCCGTTCAGCAAGAGCGACGTCGTGCCGGCCATCGAGATGGCCGTCTCCCGCTTCGCCGAGCTCCGCGCCCTGGAGAAGGAGGTCGCCGACCTCTCCCAGCGCCTGGAGACCCGCAAGCTCGTCGACCGCGCCAAGTCGATCCTGCAGACCCAGTACGGCCTGACGGAGCCCGCCGCCTTCCGCTGGATCCAGAAGACCTCGATGGACCGCCGCATGTCGATGCAGCAGGTCGCCGAGGCCGTCATCGAGGACGCCGAGGAGAAGAAGGCGGCCAAGGGGCAGTAGCCCGCGCCGTCCTCCGTACAGGAGAAGGCCCGCCCCACGACCTTGTGGGGCGGGCCTTCCGTTCGTGGTGCTCAGTCCTCGCCGAGGTACGCCTTGCGGACGGACTCGTCGTGGAGCAGGTTCTCTCCCGTGCCCGAGAGCACGATCTTGCCGATCTCCATGACGTGACCGTGGTCCGCCAGGGCGAGCGCGGCCTGGGCGTTCTGCTCGACGAGCAGGATCGTCGTGCCCTGGGCCTTCAGCTCGGCGATGGTCGCCATGATCTTCTGCATCATGATCGGCGAGAGACCCATCGAGGGTTCGTCGAGCATGAGCAGCTTCGGCTGGGACATCAGCGCCCTGCCCATCGCGAGCATCTGCTGCTCGCCGCCGGAGAGCGTGCCCGCGGCCTGCTTGCGACGCTCGCCCAGGATCGGGAAGAGGTCGTAGGCGCGCTGGACGTCCTTGGCGATGCCGGCGGTGTCCTTCCGGAGGAAGGCGCCGAGGAGGAGGTTCTCCTCGATCGTCATCCGGGGGAAGATGTGCCGGCCTTCGGGGGAGTGGGCGAGGCCCAGCGAGACGATCTTGTGGGCGGGGATCTTGCGGAGGGACTTGCCCTCGAACTTGATCTGGCCGCCGACCGGCTTGAGGAGCCCGGAGAGGGTTCGCAGGGTGGTGGTCTTTCCGGCGCCGTTGGTGCCGATGAGGGTGACGACCTCACCGGCGTCGACGGAGAAGGAGATGCCCTTGACGGCCTCGATCTTTCCGTAGGCGACGCGCAGGTCCTCGACTTCGAGCAGTGCGGTCATGCGTCGTTCTCCTTGCCCGAAGCAGGGTCGTGCGGGGTGTCCTCCGAGGGCTCCTCGTCGGTCTCTTCGGCGGTCTCGCCGTCGGCCGGTGCCTCGTCGGCCGGTGCCTCGTCGGCCGGTGCCTCGTCCGAGGTGGCCTCTTCGGCTTCCTCGGTCGCGGTCGCGGCCGCGGCCGGAGCCTTGGCCGTGTCCGCCTCGACGGGCTCGCCCAGGTAGGCGGCGATGACCCGCTCGTCGCCCTGGACGGTCGCGCTGTCGCCCTCGATCAGCTTCTGGCCCTGGACGAGCACGGCGACCCGGTCGCAGAGGTTGAAGATGAACCGCATGTCGTGCTCGATGACGAGCACGGCGATGCCCATGTCCCGGATCTTGAAGATGAGTTCCTCCGCCGCCCGCGTCTCCTGCGGGTTCATGCCGGCGGTGGGCTCGTCGAGCAGGATCAGGCCGGGGTCGCTCGCGAGTGCGCGGGCGATCTCCAGCTTGCGCTGCTCTCCGTACGGGAGGTTCTTGGCGAGGTGCTGGGCCTTGTCCTTGAGGCCGATGAACTCCAGGAGTTCCATGGCCTTCTCCGCCGCCTCGGCCTCGGTCTTCTTGAAGCCGGGCAGGCGGAGCAGTGCGGACCAGAGGCCCTGCTTCATCCGGGTGTGGCGTCCGACGAGGACGTTCTCCAGGACGGTCATGTTGTGGAAGAGGCGGATGTTCTGGAAGGTCCGGGCGATGCCCGCGTCGGTGACCTTGAAGGACGTGGGCGGCAGGACCGTGCCCTTGTACCGGACTTCGCCCTCGGTGGGGACGTAGAGGCCGGTGAGGCAGTTGAAGAAGGTGGTCTTGCCGGCGCCGTTGGGGCCGATGAGGCCGACGATCTCGCCGCTGTTCACGGTGAGGTTCACGTCGCGCACGGCGGTGAGACCGCCGAACCGCATGGTGACCCCGCGCGCGTCGAGCACGGTCTCGCGGGCGGCCGGCTCGGTGGTGGCCTCGGCCTTGTTGGTGGTGGTCGTCATGGTTCAGGCACCTGCCTTGGCGAGCGGGGCGGGCGTCTCGTCCTTCTCGTGGAACTCCAGCTGGTTGCGCCGGTTGGCGATGATGCCCTCCGGGCGGAAGCGCATGAGCAGGATCAGCGCGACGCCGAAGGCGAAGAGCTGGTACTCGCCCATGAACTGGAGTTTGTTCGGGATGAGGAAGAGCAGGGACGCGCCGACCAGGGGGCCGCTCATGGTGCCCATGCCGCCGAGGACGACGGCCGCGAGCAGGAAGGCGGAGTTGGGCGGGATGGGACCGGCGAAGAGGTACTGCTCCGGGGTCACCGTGTAGGTGACGTGGGCCTGCACGGTGCCGGCGAGGCCGGCGAGGGAGGCGCCGAGCGCGAAGGCGATGAGCTTGACCCGGAAGCCGTTGATGCCCATGGCGAGCGCGGCGGTCTCGTCCTCGCGGATGGCGACCCAGGCGCGGCCGATGCGGGAGTTGCCGCTGCGCCGGAAGACGAGCACGACGACGGCCATGATCAGCAGCATCAGGAAGAAGTAGTTCGCGAAGCGGCCGATGGTGAAGCCGGCGATCGCGTGCTCGGCGCCGAAGTCGAACCCGAACATGTCGAGGTTCGGGATGGACGCGATGCCGTTGGAGCCGTTGGTGATGTCGGGACCGGAGGTGCCGTCGGTGTTCATCACGGTGATGCGGAAGATCTCACCGAAGCCGAGCGTGACGATGGCGAGGTAGTCGCCGCGCAGGCGCAGGGTCGGGGCACCGATGAGGACACCGAAGACCAGGGAGGCTCCGGCACCGACCAGGATGGCGGCCCAGAAGGGGAAGTGCACGCCGAAGGGGGAGGTGGGGGCGCCGGAGACGAGGGCGGCCGCGTAGGCGCCGACGCCGAGGAAGGCGACGTATCCGAGGTCGAGGAGACCCGCGAGGCCGACGACGATGTTCAGACCCAGGGCGACTGTGGCGAAGATCAGGATGTAGACGCCGAGTGTCGCGTACTGGTCGTCGGTCTGGGTGAAGGGGAAGAGCGCCGCCGCGGTGAACGCGCCCGCGATGGACAGGTTCTGGTGCTTGCCGGTGAGTTGCGTGGCCTGCGCCATGAGCCCTGACTTGTTGACCGCGGCGAAGCCGAGGCCGGCCGTGATCAGGAAGCCGAGGAACAGCTCGTCGTACTCCGTGCCGACGCCGTAGGTGAAGACGCCGAGCGCCACGGCGAGGACTCCCGCGATGATCAGGATCTCGAGGGAGGAGTGCATCGAGGGCAGCCGGCGCGGGGTGCCGGTGGTGGCGAAGGCGGCCTTGAAGTCGGTCCAGCCGTTGCCGGCGCGGTGCTTGAACTGGTCCCAGCCGGTGTCCTCGGGGTCCACGGGCAGCTTGTTCGGCCGCTCGTAGGGGAGGGCGAGGGCGCCGATGAGGGCGAGCAGGGTGGAGACCGCGACGACCGCGCCGCCGGGCTCCAGGTTGACCGGGCCGCCGAGCTCCACGCTGATGGCGCCGACGGTGAACCAGGCGGTACCGAAGGTGGCGAGCGCGGCGAGCTTGAGGGCGGCGTCACCGCCGGCCGGGGTCAGCCAGCGGGTGCCCTTGACTCCGTACGACGAGAGGGCGAAGAGGATGGTGAGCAGGCCCAGGACCAGGACCTGAAGCTGGAGGCCGCCCGGGTAGCCGGTGACCGTGAGGTCGCCCGGGAATCGGGGCGTCCAGGTCCAGGCGAGGAAGCAGCTGGCGGCGGTGAGGACGCTGCCGCCCAGGGTGAGGGCGCGGGCGATCCCGGCCGGTACGAAGCCGATGAGACCGGTCGTGGCGGCCTCGGGTGCCGCCGGCGCCGTCGTGTTCTCGGAGATGGTGGTCATGGTGCTCACGCCCTGTCCGCGACGCGCTCGCCGAGGAGGCCTTGTGGCCGGGCGAGGAGTACGACGATGAGGAGTACGAAGGCCCAGACGTCGGCCCAGGACTGGCCGCCGAGCTGATCCATACCGGGGATGTGGCTGATGTACGCCGTCGCCATCGTCTCGGCGATGCCGAGGACGACTCCGCCGATCATGGCTCCGTAGATGTTGCCGATGCCGCCGAGGACGGCGGCCGTGAAGGCCTTGAGTCCGAGGAGGAAGCCCATCTTGTAGTCGACGACGCCGTACTTGAGGCCGTAGGCGACGGCGCCGACCGCGGCGAACGCGGCGCCGAGGGCGAACGCGATCATGATGATCCGGTCGGTGTTGACGCCCATGAGCTTGGCGGTGTCCGGGTCCTGCGCCGTGGCCTGCATGCCGCGGCCGACGCGGGTCCGCATGACGAAGAAGGCGAGGAAGGCCATGCAGATCGGGGCGGCGATCAGGAGGAAGACGTCGCCGGTCTGGATGGTCACCGGGCCGAGCTCGATCGGGCCGCCGGGGATCTGCGGGAAGGTCCGGGCGGACTTCGCCTCCGGGTACCACACCCAGACCGCGTACTGCAGGGCGAGCGAGAGACCGATGGCCGTGATGAGGGGGGCGAGGCGGGGGCCGCCGCGGAGCGGGCGGTAGGCGAACCGTTCCGCCCCCACGGCTATCGTGGTCGCGACGATCACGGCACCGATGATCATGACGGGCAGCGCGACCCACATGCTGGTGCCGCCGGGCAGGATGAGCCAGACCGTGAGCGCCCCGAAGCCGCCGGTCATGAAGATCTCGCCATGGGCGAAGTTGATGAGCTGGACGATGCCGTAGACCATCGTGTAGCCGACGGCGACGAGCCCGTACATGGATCCCAGTAGCAGGCCGTTGACCAGCTGCTGCGGCAGTTCGTTCACCGCATTGTCCTCCGAGACTTTCGACG
The DNA here is from genome assembly GCF_055575535.1 of Streptomyces sp. NPDC034084. Classification (NCBI taxonomy): domain Bacteria; kingdom Bacillati; phylum Actinomycetota; class Actinomycetes; order Kitasatosporales; family Streptomycetaceae; genus Streptomyces; species Streptomyces sp. NPDC034084. The sequence goes on along the minus strand of NZ_JBVISK010000001.1, from coordinate 207,245 downwards.
GATGTGACACCGCGCGGGGCGCCTTGTGCGGCCCCCCGCGCGGTGAAAGTGGTGCTGAGTGGTTCGGAACGGGGTGCTGAGGATCAGCCGCCGAAGGTGCCGGACTTGACCGGCTTGAAGGCGCCGCCCGTGACCTTGTAGACGGTCAGCTGCTTGTTGGTGGTGTCACCGAACTCGTCGAAGGAGACCTTGCCGGTCACACCCTCGAAGGAGACGCCCTGCATGGCCTCGACGACCTTGGCGCGCTCCGGGAGCTTCCCGCCGTTGCCCTCGGTGGCCTTCTTGACGGCCTCGATGATCGCCCAGGTCGAGTCGTAGGCGTAGCCGCCGTAGGCCTCGTAGGCCTCCTTGTAGCCCTTGGCCTTGTAGTTGGCCAGGAAGTCCTTGGCGGAAGCGAGGGTCTCGATCGGCGAACCGACGGAGGTGGCGATGTCGCCCTCGGCCGCCGGGGCGCCCGCGAGCTTCACGTACTCGGGGCTGAAGATCGCGTCACCGCCGACGACGGTGACCTTCGCGCCGGCCTCCTTGATCTGCTTGGCCAGCGGGCCGGCGGCCGGGTACTCGCCACCGTAGTAGACGACGTCGGCGCCGGAGCTCTTCACCTTGGTCGCGACCGCGGAGAAGTCCTTGGTGTCGGGGTTGATGTGCTCGGTGCCGAGGACCTTGCCGCCGAGCTTCTCGAACTCGCCCTTGAAGGTGCCCGCGAGGCCGGCGCCGTAGGTCTTCTTGTCGTCGATGATGAAGGCCTTGGTCTTCTTGGCCTCCTTGAAGACGTACTGCGCGGCGAACGGGCCCTGGATGGCGTCCGTGGTCGCGGTGCGGAAGTACGCCTTGTAGCCGCGCTTCTTGTCACCGGAGGCCCAGTTGGCGCCCTGGCTCAGGGACGGGTTGGTGTTGGCCGGGGAGACCTGCACCAGCTTGGCGTCGTCGAAGACCTTCTGCATCGACTCGGAGACCGAGGAGTTCAGCGGGCCGACGACGCCGAGGACGGCCTTGTCGGCGACGAACTTGGTGGCGTTCTGCTGACCGGCGGAGGGCTGCGCCTGGTCGTCCAGGGTCTCCAGCTTGAAGGTCACGCCCTTGACGTAGGCCTTCTCGTTGGCCGTCTTGACCGCGAGGTCGGCCGAGTTCTTGATGCCGAGGCCGAGGGCGGACAGCTCACCCGTGAGCGGGGCGTCGAGACCGATGGTCACGGTGACGTTGCCGTTGTCGCCGTTCTCGGCGCCGCCCTTGTCGTCACGCGATCCACAGGCGGTGAGCGTGAGCGCTCCCGCGGTGACCGCGGTGGTGAGTATGAGCAACGAACGGTTTCGCACGAAGGGTCCTTTCCCTGGCGCGGCCCCCTCGGAATGAGGCGGTGCCGTGAAGCAGCGGAGCGAGGGGTGCCGTTTTGGAACGCCGGGCCGTACTGGGTTGGTACAGGGCCGTGCAGTAGGACGCGCCCGGCGGCGCGGTGACTGGCGGTGACTCTAAGCGCAGGTGGGGAGGGTCGGGGAGCGGCGAGGGAAGGATGTGACTGTCTTGTTATGCCGACGGGGAAAGAGTGTGCGCATCGAGGGGGGAAACCGGGGCAAAGGGGTCTGTAATGAGGTGTTCACATGGTGAGAACGTGCAGTTCCGCTAAGGGGCTTGAGTGAATCTTGGTCCTGTCGAAGCGCTCGGTCGGCTCTCCGGATATCGGACAGTGGCAGAAAGCTGAGCGGACGGAATGGCTCCGTCCCGGGGAGCCATTCCGTCGCGTGCGTCAGTCACTCAGTGTGACGGCAGGGGTCACGGGAGTGGGACGGCGGGCGTTACGGGAGTGGGACGTACGGCTTCAGGAAGTCACGCGCGCCGGGGGTGTCGAGCCGGTACGTCACGTTGGTCGCGTAGCACGGGGTGTCGCCCGTGATCGTGGTGGCCACCAGGGTCCGCTTCCCTTGCAGCGTCGCGAAGTTGGGGCCGCCCGAGTCGCCGTAGCACGCGCCGCCGTTCCCCTGGGGCGCGGTCATGGCGAGCCGGATCCAGGCGCTGTTGAGCGCGTCGAAGGAGACCGGCGCCTTCATGCGGACGCCGCCGCCCGGGTGGGTGTGGCCGCCCGGACCGCGCCGCGCCTCCTCGGTTCCGTAACCGGCGACCAGGAAGGGGACGTCGTTCAGCCCCTGCGGGCCGAGGGCGTCGAGGGCGCCCGCGCGGGGGAGGGCGGCCGGGGTGAAGGACCAGCGGGCCTTCACGGCGGCGGCGGGCAGCTCGATCACCGAGATGTCATGGGTGTCGGAGGCCGGGCCGGGGTAGGCGGGGTGGCTGTGGGCGGCGCCCTCGACGGCCACGCTCCGGGCGATCGCCGCCGGGTCGCCCGGATGCTCGGCGGCCGCCCGGTCCAGGCCGGCCTGGACGTCCTGGTCGAGCGAGACGTAGAAGCGGACGTTCGCCGGCCAGTCCGTCGTGCAGTGGGCGGCGGTGAGGAAGGTGTCCGCGTCGATCATGGTGCCGGAGCAGACCCAGTCGACGCGGTCGGCGGTCGCCGGGTTGTCGTCGTCGTCCCAGGTGGCGACGAGCGCGCCGACCTCGGTGCGCTCGGGCGCGGGTGTCGCGTTGTACGAGTTGATCGCCGTGGCCGGGATCGCGGTGGCGAGAACGGCGGCGCAGGCGGCGGCGGTGACGGCGGTCAACGCGGAGGTGGTGCGAACGGCTGTCACGAAGAACCCCTCGGTGGGTGAGTGGATCGGGTGTTCTCCTGTGGGGGAGGTTCGCCAGTGAAGCGGCTGGGGCCGTGTGGGGCAAGAGGGTCCGGGTGAAAGGGAGTTGAGGCCGACGTGGGGGTGGCGGGAGTGGCCTCGCACGGGGACGGCGCGGTGCGGGACGCTCATCCGTCCCGCACCGCGCCGTCCGTGCCGTCCCGGGACGGCGTCGCCGCCGCCCGCGCCGTCCTCGGTGTCCTGCCGTGCCTTCCGGCTCAGGCGCCGTCCGCCCGGCCCGCCGTCGGCAGGTTGTCCGCGTCCTTCGGGTCGATCTCGCGGAGCAGGCAGGTCAGCCGCGCCGAGCACACCCGCTTGCCCTGCTCGTCACTGATCACGATCTCGTACGTGGCGGTGGTCCGTCCGCGGTGCACCGGCGTCGCCACACCGGTCACCAGACCGCTGCGCGCCCCGCGGTGGTGGGTGCAGTTGAGGTCGACGCCGACCGCGATCTTCGAGACGCCGCCGTGGAGCATCGAGCCGACGGACCCGAGCGTCTCGGCCAGCACCGCCGACGCGCCGCCGTGCAGCAGCCCGTACGGCTGGGTGTTGCCCTCGACCGGCATGGTGCCGACGACCCGCTCGGCCGAGGCCTCCAGGATCTGCACGCCCATCCGGTTCCCGAGGTGCCCGGCGGAGAAGAGCGCCGGGAGGTCGACGCCCAGCGCCGCGTACTCCTCGATGACCTCCTGCGGGAACTTCACGTGCTGCTGCTCACCCATGGGCCCGGCTCCGTTCGTCTTCGTACGGCTGCTTGTCACGTCCGAACGCCTGAGCAAACGCTTAGGCGGACTGCGATTGTTCCAGACGCACGATCACGGACTTGCTGGCGGGGGTGTTGCTGATGTCGGCCGTCGACTCCAGCGGAACCAGCACGTTCGTCTCGGGGTAGTACGCCGCCGCGCACCCGCGGGACGTCGGGTAGTGCACGACCCGGAAGCCGGGCGCCCGGCGCTCCGTGCCGTCCGTCCACTCGCTCACCAGATCCGTGTACGCCCCGTCCGCGAGGCCGAGCACCGCCGCGTCCTCGGGGTGCACCAGCACCACCCGGCGGCCGCCCTTGATCCCCCGGTAGCGGTCGTCCAGGCCGTAGATCGTGGTGTTGTACTGGTCGTGCGAGCGCAGCGTCTGCAGCAGCAGCCGGCCCTCCGGCACCCTGGGGTACTCGACGGGCGCGGCCGTGAAGTTGGCCTTGCCGGTCTTCGTGGGGAAGCGGCGCTCGTCACGCGGGGCGTGCGGCAGCGCGAAGCCGCCCGGGTTCGCCGCGAGGCGGGCGTTGAAGTCCTGGAAACCGGGCACCACGCGCGCGATGCGGTCCCGGATCCGGGCGTAGTCCGCCTCGAACTCCTCCCAGGGCGTCGCGGAGCCCTCGCCGAGGACGGCGCGGGCCATCCGCGCCACGATGGCCGGCTCGGACAGCAGGTGCGGGCTCGCCGGCGGCAGGTTCCCCCGGGAGGCGTGCACCAGGCTCATCGAGTCCTCGACCGTCACGAACTGCCGGCCGCTCTTCTGTATGTCCCTGTCGGTGCGGCCGAGCGTCGGCAGGATCAGCGCGCGCGTGCCCGTCACCGCGTGCGAGCGGTTCAGCTTCGTCGAGACGTGCACGGTCAGGCGCGCGTTCCGCATCGCCGCCTCCGTCACCTCCGTGTCGGGCGTCGCCCCCACGAAGTTGCCGCCCATCGCGAAGAACACCTTCGCCTCGCCGTCGCGCAACGCCTGGATCGAGCGCACCACGTCGAAGCCGTGGTGGCGGGGCGAGACGATCCCGAACTCCTTGTCCAGGGCGTCGAGGAAGGCGGGCGCGGGCCGCTCGAAGATGCCCATCGTCCGGTCGCCCTGCACGTTCGAATGGCCGCGCACCGGGCACACCCCGGCGCCCGGCCGGCCGATGTTCCCGCGGAGCAGCAGGAGGTTGACCACCTCGCGGATGGTCGGCACGGAGTGCTTGTGCTGGGTGAGGCCCATCGCCCAGCAGACGATCGTCCGCTCCGATGCGAGCACCATCTCCAGGGCCCGCTCGATCTCGGCCCGGCCGAGCCCGGTCGCGGCGAGCGTCTCGTCCCAGTCGGCCTCCTTGGCCGCCGCGGCGAACTCCTCGTACCCGTGGGTGTGTTCGCGTACGAAGTCCTCGTCGACCGCCCCGGGCGTCTCCAGGACCAGCTTGTTGAGCAGCCGGAAGAGGGCCTGGTCGCCGCCGATCCGGATCTGCAGGAAGAGGTCCGTGAGCGCCGTGCCCCTGAGCATGCCCTGCGGGGTCTGCGGGTTCTTGAAGCGCTCCAGGCCCGCCTCCGGCAGCGGGTTCACCGAGATGATCCACGCGCCCGACGCCTTCGCCTTCTCCAGCGCGGAGAGCATCCGCGGATGGTTCGTCCCGGGGTTCTGCCCGGCCACGATGATCAGGTCCGCCCGGTGCAGGTCCTCCAGGGACACGCTGCCCTTGCCGATGCCGATCGTCTCCGTCAGTGCCGAGCCCGAGGACTCGTGGCACATGTTGGAGCAGTCCGGCAGGTTGTTCGTGCCGAACTCGCGCGCGAAGAGCTGGAGCAGGAACGCCGCCTCGTTGCTCGTCCGCCCCGAGGTGTAGAAGAGCGCCTCGTCCGGGGAGGCCAGGGCCCGCAGCTCCTCCGCGATGATCGCGAAGGCCCGCTCCCAGGTCACCGGCTCGTACCGGTCGCCGCCCTCCGGGAGGAGCATCGGCTGCGTGATCCGGCCCTGCTGGCCCAGCCAGTAGCCGCTGCGGGTGGCCAGGTCGGCCACCGGGTGCGCGGCGAAGAACTCGGGGGTCACCCGGCGCAGCGTCGCCTCCTCGGCGACCGCCTTCGCGCCGTTCTCGCAGAACTCCGCCACGTGCCGCTTGTCGCCCTCCGGCCAGGCGCAGCCGGGACAGTCGAAGCCGTCCTTCTGATTGACCTTGAGCAGGGTCCGCGCGGTGCGGCTCAGCCCCATCTGCTCCTGCGCGATCCGCAGCGTGTGCCCGATGGCGGGCAGGCCGGCGGCGGCGTGCTGCGGCGGCGTGACCTGCGGTGCGTCCTGGACCGGGTCACCGGCCGGGGGCTTGCTGACCATCGCGCTCTCCCTTGAGCGGTAATCCTGTGGCGTACGTCTCCGATCCTGTCACGGGGCACCGACAGCCCGGGACCCCGACCGCTGTGGACGGGATTGTCAGTGGGCCGTGGCAGGATCGTCGTGTGGCCGAGACAGCATCGAAGAACACCGCAGACACCCGCCCCCGCCTGCTCCTCATGGACGGGCACTCGCTCGCGTACCGGGCGTTCTTCGCGCTGCCCGCGGAGAACTTCACCACCGCGACCGGGCAGCCGACGAACGCGATCTACGGGTTCGCCTCGATGCTGGCGAACACGCTCCGCGACGAGGCCCCCACCCACTTCGCGGTCGCGTTCGACGTGTCCCGCAAGACCTGGCGGTCCGAGGAGTTCCCCGAGTACAAGGCGAACCGCTCGAAGACCCCCGACGAGTTCAAGGGGCAGGTCGAGCTGATCGGCGAGCTCCTCGACGCGATGCACGCGCCGCGCTTCGCCGTCGACGGCTTCGAGGCCGACGACGTCATCGCCACCCTCGCCACCCAGGCCGAGGCCGAGGGCTTCGAGGTCCTCATCGTCACCGGCGACCGTGACTCCTTCCAGCTGGTCACCGACCACACCACCGTGCTCTACCCGACCAAGGGCGTCTCCGAGCTCACCCGTTTCACCCCGGAGAAGGTCCAGGAGAAGTACGGCCTGAGCCCCTCGCAGTACCCCGACTTCGCCGCCCTGCGCGGCGACCCGTCCGACAACCTGCCGGGCATCCCCGGCGTCGGCGAGAAGACCGCCGCCAAGTGGATCAACCAGTTCGGCTCCTTCGCCGAGCTCGTCGAGCGCGCGGAGGAGGTCAAGGGCAAGGCCGGCCAGAACTTCCGCGACCACCTGGAGTCGGTCAGGCTCAACCGCCGCCTCACCGAGATGGTCCGGGACGTCGAGCTGCCGAAGACCGTCGCGGACCTCGCCCGCGAGCCGTACGACCGCACGGCCGTCGCCCTCGTCCTCGACACCCTGGAGATCCGCAACCCCTCGCTGCGCGAGCGGCTCCTCGCCGTCGACCCCGGCGCCGCCGAGGAGGCCGCGCCCGCGCCCGCCGCCGGCGTCGAGCTCGACACCAGCGTCCTCGGCGCCGGCGAGCTCGCGCCCTGGCTCGCCGAGCACGGCACCGAGCCCCTCGGCATCGCCACCGTCGACAGCTGGGCGCTGGGCACGGGGAACGTGAGCGAGATCGCCCTCGCCGCCGCCGGAGGGGCCGCCGCCTGGTTCGACCCCAGCGAACTCGACGCGGCCGACGAGCAGGCCTGGGCCGCGTGGATCTCCGACCCCGACCGCCCGAAGATCATGCACAACGCCAAGGGCGCCCTGCGGGTCTTCCCCGAGCACGGCTGGAGCATCGCGGGCGTCACCATGGACACCGCCCTCGCCGCCTACCTGGTCAAGCCCGGCCGGCGCTCCTTCGCCCTCGACGCCCTCACCGTCGAGTACCTGGGCCGCGAGCTCGCCCCCGCGGCCGCCGCAGACGGCCAGCTCGCCTTCGGCGCCGACGACAGCGCCGAGGCCGAGGCCCTCATGAGCCAGGCACGGGCCGTCCTCGACCTCGGCGCGGCCTTCGACGAGCGGCTCGCCGAGGTCGGCGCCCGCGAACTCCTCCACGAGGTCGAGCTCCCCACCTCCGCCCTCCTCGCCCGCCTGGAGCGGCACGGCATCGCCGCCGACCGCGACCACCTGGAGGCGATGGAGCAGCAGTTCGCCGGCGCGGTCCAGCAGGCCGTGAAGGAGGCCCACGCCTCCGTCGGCCACGAGTTCAACCTCGGCTCGCCCAAGCAGCTCCAGGAGGTCTTCTTCGGCGAGCTGAACCTGCCGAAGACGAAGAAGACCAAGACCGGTTACACGACGGACGCCGACGCGCTCGCCTGGCTCGCCGCCCAGACCGAGCACGAACTGCCCGTGATCATGCTCCGCCACCGCGAGCAGGCGCGCCTGCGCTCCACGGTCGAGGGCCTGATCAAGACCGTCGCGGCGGACGGCCGCATCCACACCACGTTCAGCCAGACGGTCGCGGCCACCGGGCGTCTGTCCTCCACCGACCCGAACCTGCAGAACGTGCCGGTGCGGACGGACGAGGGCCGGGCCATCCGGCACGGCTTCGTCGTCGGCGAGGGCTTCGAGGCCCTCATGACCGCCGACTACAGCCAGATCGAGCTGCGCGTCATGGCCCACCTCTCCGAGGACGAGGGCCTCATCGAGGCCTTCACCTCCGGCGAGGACCTGCACACCACCGTCGCCTCCCAGGTCTTCGGCGTCGAGCGGTCCGCCGTCGACGCCGAGATGCGCCGCAAGATCAAGGCCATGTCGTACGGCCTGGCCTACGGCCTGTCGGCGTTCGGTCTCTCGCAGCAGCTGAACATCGACCCGGGCGAGGCGCGGGGCCTGATGGACACCTACTTCGAGCGCTTCGGCGGGGTCCGGGACTACCTGCGCCGTGTCGTCGACGAGGCCCGCGCCACCGGGTACACCGAGACGATGCTGGGCCGCCGCCGCTACCTCCCCGACCTCAACAGCGACAACCGGCAGCGCCGCGAGTCCGCCGAGCGGATGGCGCTCAACGCCCCCATCCAGGGTACGGCCGCCGACATCGTCAAGGTCGCCATGCTGAACGTCGACCGGGCGCTGACCGAGGCCGGCCTCTCCTCCAGGATGCTGCTCCAGGTCCACGACGAAATCGTGCTCGAAATCGCCCCCGGCGAGCGGGAGCGGGTCGAGGCCCTCGTCCGCGAGCAGATGTCGGGCGCCGTCGCCCTCCGCGCCCCCCTGGACGTCTCGGTGGGCGTCGGTCAGAACTGGGACTCGGCCGCGCACTGACGGCCCCCGTCGTGGGCGCACGTCCCGCCCTGGCGGAACGTGCGCCCGTACGGGGGTGGGCGCCGGCCCCCGGCGGGTGCGGGCGCGTGTGCGCCAGGTGGACCACTCGGGGGGCGCCCCGGGCGCGCGGCTCCCGAAACTGGGGGACATGATCACGCGCCGCCGCTCCCGCCTCCGAGCCTTGGCCCTCATCGGCGCCCTCCTCGGTGTGACGGGCCCCGCCTGGGCCCGGCCCGCCGAGGCGCACCGGGCACCCGCGCTCTGCACCTCGTCCCGCGAGCCGACCCTCGCCGCCCGGCTGTCCCAGGACATCGCGAGGGCGCTCAAGGGCCGCGAGGGCACGGTCTCCGTCGCGGTCCACGACCCCGCGCGCGGACTGCGCTGCCGGCTGGCCGACACCCTCGCGTACGACTCCGCGAGCATCGCGAAGGTCCTGATCCTGCAGGCGGTCCTCGGGCGCGCGGAGGAGCTCGGGCGCGCACCGACCCGGCTGGAGGCGCGGCGGCTGAAGGAGATGATCACCCGCTCCGACAACACCGCCGCCACCGAGCTGTGGGCGGGTCTGTCCCGCGCCCGGCTGAACAGGGTGCTGCGGGAGGCCGGGGCCCGGGACACCGTCCTCGGCCACGACAAGTACTGGGGCCTCACCCGCACCACCGCCCGCGACCAACTCGCCCTCCTCGCCGCGGTCTCACGCCGCACCGAGGCCCTGTCCCTGATGGGTCAGGTCGTTCGCCAGCAGGCCTGGGGCGTCTCGGCGGGCGCACCGCGCACGGTCAAGGTCCACCTCAAGAACGGCTGGCTGCCCCGCAAGACCCACGCCTGGCGCGTCCACAGCGTGGGCATCGTGCGCCCGGCGACGGCCCCGCCGGGCACGACCGCACCCGGCACGGCAACCCCGGGCGCGGGCACCGGCAAGGGCACGGGCAATGGCACACCCAAGGGCAAGGGTAGGGTCACCGGCACGGCGAGCCCCGCCGTCGACTACAGGATCGCGCTCCTGAGCCACGACAACCCCACCATGCGGTACGGCGTCCGCACCCTGGAGAGCGTCGCCGTCGTCGTGCACCGCAGGCTCTCCGGCGGTGCCGCGGCCCGCGGCTGCACCCCGCCGGAGAAGATCACCGAGATCCCTGACGGGAGCGCTCCGGCCGAGGATCCGAATCCGGAAGGCTCTGGAGGAGGGCCGTGGCCGGGGCCGTCCGACGCTGCCACGACGCGTGGAGCCGCGCCCCCGTCCCGTACAGCACGAGCCCGACGGCGAGACCCGCGCCGGCACCGAAGCAGGCCGTCGGGATGACGTCGAGGGGCGTCTCGATCCTGTCCCAGCCCCAGTACGCGGCCCAGCGCAGCACCCGGTGGGCGACACCCGCGAGGACGCAGCCGCCGATGAGCCCCGCGGCGAGGAGCCGGCCGCGCCTGCCCGGCACCGGGACCCGGGACGGCAGTTCCACTCCCGGGACGGAGGAACGCAGCGCCCGCACCGAGTACCAGCCGAGGAGGCCGAGGGCCAGCGCCGAACCCCCGTACTGCGCGTAGAGATAGACCGGGAACCCGGCGACGAGCTCGCCGAGGAAGGGGATCGCGCGGGTGCCCCAGCGGTCGAGGTGGGTGAAGGAGTCCCACACCACATGCGTCGTGGCGCCGAGGATCGCCGAGAGGCAGAACCACCCGGCGAGCGCGGCAGGCCGGCGCTCCCGCCAGGGATGGCCCCGGACGAGCCCGTACACCCGGCCGCGCCACCGGGCGGGCAGCAGGGCGACGAGCGGCTCGCGCACGGTCAGCCACAGGGCCACGAGCGCGCCGGTGATGAGCACGTCGGCCGTGACGATCCCGATGGGGGAGTGGGTGACGTCCCCGAGGACCATCGCCCCGGGGAAAGCGGTCGCGGCGAAGTAGGTCATGTCGGGCGAGAAGGACCCGGCGACGAGCGCGGACGCGACGAGCGGTCCGCGCGCGGTCCCGTCCCGGCGCAGCGCGGGGAGCACGGCGGCGGCATGGCTCAGCGTGAACGGCAACGGGAGTTCCCCCAGGGTTCCGGTGACGACGGCGGCCGGTCCGCGCGGTCGTGCGGACCGCGCGGTCGAGCGGTGTGCGTGGTCGGCCGGAGTGCAAGAGGGCCGGCACGCTCCGGTCGGTTCCCGGACTCCTCCGGTCGGCAGGCGGCCATGAGGTGACGAAACCGTGAAACACGGTCAGGGGCCGGTGTTCGGCGGTCCGGAGTTGGCATAGGGTCGCCTGGGGTCTCACGCGGGGAGCGTGGGACCGCGTCGATGGGGAGGGGACGACGGACATGGCAGCGCACATCGGCCACCGGCTGCGCAAGGGGGCCACCAGTGGTGTGGTGATGGCCGCGGCGGTCGCCGCGCTCGCCGCCTCGCAGGCGCCGGAGATGACCCCGCCGGCAGCGGACAACGCCGGCGGAGACCACGCCATCGGAGCCGGTGACACGGCGCCGCCGTCGGCAGACGACTCCGCGACGGGCGATGACCCGTACTACACGGATCTGCCGCCCCTGACGACGCCGAACAAGCCCGGCGCGAGCACCGATCTGCCGGTCATAGCAGGCCCGGCCGAGGCCGGCATACCCGCGTCCGTCTACTCCGCCTACAAGCGGGCCGAGCTGTCGATACGTTCGACCGACCCCGGCTGCAACCTGCCGTGGCAGCTCCTCGCCGGCATCGGCAAGGTCGAGTCCGGCCAGGCGCGCGGCGGCAAGGTCGACGCCAACGGCACGGCGTCGCCGCCGATCCTCGGCCCCGCCCTCAACGGCGTCGGCTTCGCCAAGATCACCGACACCGACGGCGGCGCCTACGACGGCGACAAGATCCACGACCGGGCCGTCGGCCCGATGCAGTTCATCCCGTCCACCTGGGCCACCTGGGGCCAGGACGCCAACAGCGACGGGAAGAAGGACCCGAACAACGTCTACGACGCGGCGCAGGCCGCCGGTCTCTACCTCTGTGCCGACGACCGCAACCTCGGCCTCAAGGCCGACCTCGACCAGGCGATCCTCAGCTACAACCACTCGCGGGAGTACCTGAACACGGTCCTGTCCTGGGTCGCCTTCTACGAGCGCGGCACCCACCAGGTCCCGGACGGCGCGGGCGTGCTGCCGGTCGACCGCAGCGACCACGGCACCGGGGGCGACCGCCCCCACCCCACGACACCGCTGCCGACCGTCCCCACGACCCCCTCGCCGACGCCGACCCCGGGCACCAAGACGCCGAAGCCGTCGGAGACCCGCCCCGGCACGGTCAAGCCGCCGACCGTTCCCAGCAAGCCCCCGGCCCCGCCGGTGAAGCCGCCCACCGTGCCGCCGGCCGTCAGGGTCGCCCGGCTCGCGATCGTGGCCAACCAGAAGCTGACCGCGACCACCGGCAGCGCCTTCACGGGAGCGCCCCGTGTCGCGGCGCTCGACGCCACCGGCAAGCCGGTCGCCGGCGTGAGCATCCGCTTCGAGATCACCGGAACCACCGGAACCCGCTTCGCCGGCGGCGGGACCACCGCCACCGTCACCACCGGTTCTACCGGCCTCGCCGCCTCGCCCGCCCTCCGGGCCGGCGAGAAGACGGGATCCTTCACCGTGCGGGCCACCGTCGAGCGCCGGACCCTGGACGCGGCCGACTTCGCCGGGACGGTCACGGAGCGCCAGGCGGACACCCTCACCCGGGTCGCAGGCGACCCCCTTTCGGCCACGACCGGCGCCTCCTTCACCCAGCAGCTCCAGGTGAAGGCCACCGACAAGGGCGCCCTCGCCCCCGGCGTCACCGTCACCGCGGTGATCGTCACCTCGAAGACGGACCCCAAGGAGAGCACCGAGGGCCCGTCCTTCAAGCGCGCGGACGGCACGACGGTCCGCACCGTCACCCTCGAGACCGGTACGAACGGACTGCTCACCTTCGAGTCCGGCGCCCTCCTCGCGGGCGGCAAGGCGGGCACCTTCTACCTCCGGCTGACCGCCCCCGGCGGCGGCACCGCCTTCATCGACCTCACGGTCACCGCGCCCACGCCGACGGACCCGGACCCGACTCCCGACCCGACGCCCTCCGGCAGCGGCTCGACCGAGACCACCCCCTCGCCCAGCGCCTCCCCCTCGGCCTGACGGCCCGCGCCTCCGCGCCGCGTTCCGCCCGGCCGCGTTCCTCCGCGCCGTCTCCCCGTCCGCACCGGGCGGGGAGACGGCGCTTCGCGTTCCCCGGGTGCGACGTGTTCTCATCTCGCGGCCGCGTTGCTACGGTGCCCCCGCCCTGACGACCTATCAGATCGCATCCCGGGAGGCCGACCATGCGCGCCCTCGTCGCCGTCGCCATCGGACTCGCCCCAGTCCTCCTCTTCGTCCTGCTCCTCTCCGTGGTCGATCTGCCGCCCGACGGCCCCACCTCCCCCAAGCCCCTTCTGACCGCCGACCCCGGTCCCGAGAAGTAGGGGGACGACCGTGCGCCGCCGAGCGGGCCTCGTCCTGCTCGCCCTCGCCGTGTTCTGCGCCGCGATGGCCCCGACCCTGCGCTGGTACGCCTTTCCCCGGCTGGCGAAGATCCCGGCGAACCAATACCAGGACACCGTCCTGGAGGCGCGGCCCGCGACCCTCCTCAACTACTCCACCCTCCGGGCCGAACAGGTCGACAAGATCACGATCATCCAGACCCTCAAGGGCAACGTGGAGGAGTCGCGGCGCATCGAACGCGACGCCGGGCGCGACGTCGTCGTATGGGACGCCCTCGCCTACGTGACGGGGCCCGACGGCAAGATGGTCTCCAAGGTCCCGGAGCGGTACGTCTTCGACGCCCACACCCAGGAACCCGTCCACGCCACCGGCGAATCGGTCGACGGCGACCCGGTCCGGCGCGAGGGCATCGAGTTCAAGTTCCCCTTCTTGACCGAGAAGCGCGACTACCAGTACTTCGACGCCCAGACCCGCACCGCCGCCCCCATCCACTACAAGGGCACCCGCACCTTCCGCGGCATGGAGGTCTACTACTTCGAGCAGACCATCCCCTGGACCAAGGTCCCCATGCCCAAGACCATGCCGGTCAAGGGCATCACCCCGCAGCTCCTCGCCGACTCCGGCCTCACCCGCTGGTACACGACCAAGCGCATGTTCTGGATCGAGCCGGTCACCGGAGCCCCCGTCAACGGCGAGGAGATCCACAAGGAGGAACTCCGCAACGCCAAGGCGCTCATGGGGCAGGACACCCTCACCGTCTTCGCGGGGCACGTGAAGATGCGCGAGGACTATCTCGAAAGCGTCGGCGACATGGTCTCCTCCAACCGCCTCATGGTGCTCATGCTCGTCTCCTACATTCCGTGGACCCTCACCGCCCTGGCCCTGGCCCTCCTCGCCCTCGCCCTCTGGCTGGAGGCCCGCTCGCGCCGCCCCGAACCCGAGCCGCCCACCGCCCCGGTCCCGCTCAGCGCTCCCCTCTGAGCCGCGCGCTGGTGTGCCGGGTCGGCACCGCCACGGACGGATCCTCCGGCCACGGGTGCTTCGGGTAGCGCCCCCGCAGCTCCGCCCGCACCGCGCGGTAACCCTCCCGCCAGAACGACGCCAGGTCGGCCGTGACAGCCGCCGGCCGGCCGGCGGGGGAGAGCAGGTGGACGAGCACCGGCACCCCCGCCACCCGGGGAGTCTCGGCCAGACCGAACATCTCCTGGAGCTTCACCGCGAGCACCGGCCGCTCACCCCCGTACTCGACCCGTATCCGCGAACCGCTCGGCACCTCGATCCGCTCCGGCGCCAGCTCGTCCAGCCGGACCGCCTCGCCCGACGCCCACGGCAGCAGCCGCCGCAGCGCCTCCCCGGCGTCGATCCGCCCCAGATCGGCCCGGCGCGAGGCCCGGGACAGCTCCGGCTCCAGCCACTCCCCGGCCCGTTCGACCAGCGCCCCGTCCGACACGTCCGGCCAGGGCTCCCCCAGCTCCCGGTGGAGAAAGGCGAGGCGGTCACGCAACTCCCCGGCCTCCCGACGCCACCGCAGCAACCCGAGGCCCTCGCGCCGCAGCCCGTCGAGCAGCGCCTCCCGCACGAGAGCGGGCTCGGCCCGGGCGCCCAGGGGCCGGACCGTCAACTCCACCGCGCCCAGCCGGTCCACCGACCGCGCCACCACGTCCCCGTCCTCCCAGCGGACCTCCTCGCCGGTGCTCCGCAGATGCCCGGCCGCCCGGCACGCCATGGCCTCGTCCACCACGGCCGCGAGCCGCACCCGCGCCGTGGCGTCCCGCGCGGTGCGGTCCGCCACCGCCACGGCGAGCCACGGACTGGACCGCAGCCGGGAGCCCTCAGCCAGCCGCGCCCCGCTCCCCGACACCATCAGACAGCCGCCCTGCTCCCGGGCCCTGGCCACCCGCTCCGGGAACGCCAGCGCCGTCACCAGACCGGCCACGGCGTCGTCACCGACCGCCGCCCCGGTAGCGCCCCCGCCCCCGCTCCCGCGCTGCCTCGCCACGGAGACGCCGCCATCGCCCATCGCCTCGCCGGCCGACCGCTCCAGGCGGCGCGCCTCCGTCCTCCACCGCGCGCCGTACCCGTCGGAGCCCTGACGGGCCGCGCGCCAGGCCGCCACCAGGTCGTCCCCGTAGTCGCGCGGCGGTTCCTCGCTGAGCAGCGCCACCACCTCCGCCGCCCGCCGGACCCCGACCTCGGGCGCACCGTCCAGCAGCGCGCGCCCGAGCCGGGGGTGCAACCCGAGCCGGGACATCCGTACCCCCCGCTCCGTGGCCCGGCCGTCCCCGTCCACGGCCCCGATCGATCCGAGCACCGCGCGGGCCGCCGCCATCGCCCCGGCCGGCGGCGCGTCCAGCAGCGCGAGCCCCTCCGCAGACGGGTCACCCCAGCAGGCGGCCCGCAGGGCGAAGTCCGCCAGGTCGGCGATCCTGATCTCGGGCGACGGGAACCGCGCCCGGCTGCCGTCCTCCGCCTCGGCCCAGCAGCGGTAGACCACGCCGGGCCCCTCACGACCGGAGCGGCCCGCCCGTTGGGTCGCCGCCGCGGTCGACACCGGCACCGTCGCCAGGGAACCGAGACCCCGGGCGTGGTCCATGCGGGGCTCCCGCGCGAGCCCCGAGTCCACGACGATCCGCACCCCCGGAACCGTCAGGCTCGACTCCGCCACCGACGTCGAGAGCACCACCCGCCTCCGGCCACCCGGCCCCGCACCCCGCAGCACCGCGTCCTGCACCGAGGCGGGAGCCCGCCCGTGCAACTGGAGCACCTCCGCGTCGACCCCGTCGAGCAGTCCCGCCGTCCGCGCGATCTCCCCCGTACCCGGCAGGAAACAGAGGACGTCGCCCGCGTGCCGCTCCAGAGCCAGCCGGACCGTCGAGGCCACATGACGCAGCAGGGCCGGATCCACCCAGGTGCCGTGCGCCGCCCTGATCCCGGCCGGCGGCGCGGTGAACCGCACCGCATACCCGTGGCCCTCGCCCTTGCTCCGCACCACCGGCGCGGGTCCCCCGCCGTCGAGAACCGTGAGCAGCCGCGCCCATGCCTCGGCGTCGCCCGTCGCCGAGGCCGCGATCAGCTTCAGCTCCGGGCGCAGCGTCGCCCGCACGTCCACCAGGAACGCCATGGCCGTGTCGGCGTCCAGATGCCGCTCGTGACACTCGTCGAGCAGCACCACGTCCACGCCCGCCAGCTCCGGATCACGCTGGAGACGCTGGAGCAGGATGCCCGTGGTCACCACCTCGACCCGGGTCGAGGGACCACCGCGCCGCTCGCCGCGCACCGAGAAGCCGACCGCGCCGCCGACCTCCTCGCCGAGCAGCCAGGCCATCCGCCGGGCCGCCGCCCGCACGGCCATCCGCCGCGGCTCGGCCACCAGGACCCGCCGCCGCGGTCCGTCCCCTATGAGGCCCGCGAGCGCGAGCGGCACCAAGGTCGTCTTGCCCGTGCCGGGAGGCGCGGACAACACGGCCGTACCGCGCCGGTCGAGCGCGCTCAGCAGCTCGGGGACGGCATGACGGACGGGAAGACGGTCGAGTGCGTCGTTTCGGATCACGCCCTCAGTCTCGTACGCGAGGCAAAAAAGACGGGCCCCGTTGTCCACAGGGCCCACCTATTAGTACGACGACTACTCCGCGCGCTCGCAGACGAAGATCGCCGTGCCGGGGATCAGATTCCCGCGCAGCGGGGACCAGCCGCCCCACTCCTGGCTGTTCCAGGACGGCCACTCCGGCTCGACCAGGTCCACGAGCCGGAAACCGCCGGCCACCACGTCCCGCACCCGGTCCCCCAGGGTCCGGTGGTGCTCCACGTACACGGCCCGCCCCTGCTCGTCCTGCTCGACGTACGGCGTCCGGTCGAAGTAGGAGGCGGCGACCGAGAGGCCCTCCGGCCCCGGCTCGTCCGGGAAGGCCCAGCGGATCGGGTGCGTCACCGAGAACACCCAGCGGCCGCCCGGCCGCAGCACCCGGCGCACCTCGCGGAAGACCCGCACGGGGTCGGCGACGAACGGCACCGCGCCGTACGCCGAGCACGCCAGGTCGAAGGAGCCGTCCCGGAAGGGCAGTGCCCCCGCGTCCGCCTCCACGAGCGGCACCTCCCCGCCGATCCGCAGCGCGTGCTGGAGCTGCCGGTGCGAGAGGTCCAGGGCCACCGGCCGCGCCCCCTGCGCCGCCAGCCACCGCGAGCACTGCGCGGCGCCCGCGCCGATCTCCAGGACGTCGAGGCCCTTCAGCGAGGCGGCCGGCCCGAGGAGCCCGGCCTCGGCCTCGTCGAGCCCTTCGGGACCCCATACGAACCGGTCGTCACCCAGGAAGGAGCCGTGGTCGCTCTGGTACTCGTCGGCGTTCCGGTCCCACCAGCCGCGGCTCGCCCGGCTGCTCTCCGCTTCGCCCGCGTCACGCCGGGTCGCCTCGGCCTCGTCGGCCTCCCCGTCGACCCCGTCTTCGTGTCCGTACTCTTGGTTCATCTCGCCCGCCGATGTAGTTTGCGCTCAGTGCCGCCGTGCGCCGGACCCCGCCGTCCCGGCCAAGGGGCATGAGTCCTGCCGGAATTGAGCAGATCTGCCCCGGGTGCGCGCTTCGCGCATTGACCCTGTCCGGCCGCCCCCGTATGCTAAAGGTTGCGCTGCGGGCCTGCGCGCCTCAGACGGAGCAGGCCGCGCTCGTACCTGTTGTATGTCCCCTCGGTTTTCGAGGTTCCCTGCCGTTCGCGGAAGGGCGCTTCATTGGCTGTCCGGCTTCTTGGTGCGATACGGGCTCACGGCGTAGCAGTACCTACGACTTTCTGTCCGTAACCGGAGCCCTTTCCCACATGACGAGCAGCACCGAGACCACCGCCACCACCCCGCAGGTTGCGGTCAACGACATCGGTAACGAGGAAGCCTTCCTCGCCGCGATCGACGAGACGATCAAGTACTTCAACGACGGCGACATCGTCGACGGCGTCATCGTGAAGGTCGACCGGGACGAGGTCCTGCTCGACATCGGTTACAAGACCGAAGGTGTGATCCCGAGCCGCGAGCTCTCGATCAAGCACGACGTCGACCCGAACGAGGTCGTCAAGGTCGGCGACGAGATCGAGGCCCTGGTTCTCCAGAAGGAGGACAAGGAAGGCCGCCTGATCCTCTCGAAGAAGCGTGCCCAGTACGAGCGCGCCTGGGGCACCATCGAGAAGATCAAGGAAGAGGACGGCATCGTCACCGGTACCGTCATCGAGGTCGTCAAGGGTGGTCTCATCCTCGACATCGGCCTCCGTGGCTTCCTGCCGGCCTCTCTCGTCGAGATGCGTCGTGTCCGCGACCTCCAGCCCTACGTGGGCAAGGAGCTCGAGGCGAAGATCATCGAGCTGGACAAGAACCGCAACAACGTGGTCCTGTCCCGCCGCGCCTGGCTGGAGCAGACCCAGTCCGAGGTTCGCCAGACGTTCCTCACGACCCTCCAGAAGGGTCAGGTCCGCTCCGGCGTCGTGTCCTCGATCGTCAACTTCGGTGCCTTCGTGGACCTGGGTGGCGTCGACGGTCTCGTGCACGTCTCCGAGCTGTCCTGGAAGCACATCGACCACCCGTCCGAGGTTGTCGAGGTCGGCCAGGAGGTCACCGTCGAGGTTCTCGACGTGGACATGGACCGCGAGCGTGTCTCCCTGTCGCTGAAGGCGACGCAGGAGGACCCGTGGCAGCAGTTCGCCCGGACCCACCAGATCGGTCAGGTCGTCCCGGGTAAGGTCACCAAGCTGGTTCCGTTCGGTGCGTTCGTCCGCGTGGACGAGGGCATCGAGGGTCTGGTCCACATCTCCGAGCTGGCCGAGCGCCACGTGGAGATCCCGGAGCAGGTCGTCCAGGTCAACGACGAGATCTTCGTCAAGGTCATCGACATCGACCTCGAGCGTCGTCGCATCAGCCTCTCGCTGAAGCAGGCCAACGAGTCCTTCGGTGCCGACCCGGCCTCGGTCGAGTTCGACCCGACCCTGTACGGCATGGCCGCGTCCTACGACGACCAGGGCAACTACATCTACCCCGAGGGCTTCGACCCCGAGACCAACGACTGGCTCGAGGGCTTCGAGACCCAGCGCGAGGCCTGGGAGACCCAGTACGCCGAGGCGCAGGCTCGCTTCGAGCAGCACCAGGCTCAGGTCATCAAGTCCCGCGAGGCCGACGAGGCCGCCGCTGCCGAGGGCGCTGCCGCCCCGGCCGCCGGTGGCAACGCCGGTGCGGGCATCTCGGGTGGTTCGTACTCCTCGGAGTCGGACGACAACTCCGGCGCCCTGGCGTCGGACGAGGCGCTCGCCGCCCTCCGCGAGAAGCTCGCCGGCGGCCAGAGCTGAACAGGCTCTCCGCTGAGCGCTAGCCGCTAGCGAACCGAGGCCCGTTCCCCTTCGGGGGAGCGGGCCTCGGTCGTTTCCGCCTGAGCACCCGGCTCCTCCGGCGGAAGATCGCGCGACCTGGGAATGGCCGTGCCGCCCCCGACGTTGCCAGAGAGGACACGAGGAGGAGCGGTAATCGTGCTTGATCCGCAGGAGTTGTACGAATGGGACCCGAAGGGCGTGGCCGTCGTCGACCTGGCCCTGGCGCAGGAGTCGGCCGGGCTGGTCATGCTGTACCACTTCGACGGCTACATCGACGCGGGCGAGACCGGTGAGCAGATCGTCGACCGGCTGCTCGACACCCTGCCGCACCAGCTGGTGGCCCGCTTCGACCACGACCGGCTCGTGGACTACCGGGCCCGCCGCCCGCTGCTGACCTTCCGGCGCGACCGCTGGACCGCGTACGAGACCCCGTCGATCGAGGTCCGCCTCGTGCAGGACGCCACGGGCGCGCCCTTCCTCCTCCTCTCCGGCCCGGAGCCGGACGTGGAGTGGGAGCGGTTCGCCGTCGCCGTCCGGCAGATCGTCGAGCGCCTCGGGGTGCGCCTCTCCGTCAACTTCCACGGCATCCCCATGGGCGTGCCGCACACCCGCCCGGTCGGCCTCACCCCGCACGGCAGCCGAACCGACCTCATGCCCGGCCACCGCAGCCCCTTCGACGAGGCGCAGGTGCCCGGCAGCGCCGAGGCCCTCGTCGAGTACCGGCTCACCGAGGCCGGCCACGACACCCTCGGCGTCGCCGCCCACGTCCCGCACTACGTGGCCCGGTCGCCGTACCCCGACGCGGCCCTGACCGCCCTGGAGGCCGTCACCGCCGCCACCGGCCTCGTCCTCCCGGGCGTCGCCCACTCGCTGCGGACCGAGGCCCGCCGCACCCAGACCGAGATCGACCGTCAGATCGGTGAGGGCGACGAGGAGCTGGTCGCGCTCGTGCAGGGCCTTGAGCACCAGTACGACGCGGCCGCCGGCGCCGAGACGCGCGGCAGCCTGGTCGCCGAGCCGGTCGAGCTGCCGTCGGCCGACGAGCTGGGCCGCGAGTTCGAACGCTTCCTCGCGGAGAGGGAGGGCGACGGCTAGCCCCGCCGGGCCAGGCCCTAAGCTGCCGCTCATGCTGAAGGTGGGCCTGACCGGCGGGATCGGCGCCGGCAAGAGCGAAGTGTCGCGGCTGCTCGTCTCGTACGGGGCCGTGCTGATCGACGCGGACCGCATCGCGCGCGAGGTCGTCGAGCCCGGGACTCCGGGGCTCGCGGCCGTCGTGGCGGCCTTCGGGGAGGAGGTCCTCACCGAGGAGGGGACGCTCGACCGGCCCAAGCTCGGCGGCATCGTGTTCGCCGACGCCGACCGCCTGGCCGCGCTCAACGCCATCGTCCACCCGCTGGTCGGGGCCCGGTCGGCGGAGCTGGAGAGCCGCGCGGGCGCCGGTGACGTCGTCGTCCACGACGTACCCCTGCTCACCGAGAACGGGCTCGCGCCACTGTACGACCTGGTCGTGGTCGTGGACGCGTCCCGGGAGACCCAGCTCGACCGGCTGGTACGGCTCCGCGGCATGGCCGCGTCCGAGGCCGAGGCGCGGATGGCGGCCCAGGCGACCCGTGCGCAGCGGCTGGCCGTCGCCGACCTCGTGATCGACAACGACGGACCGCTCTCCGCACTCGAACCCCAGGTGCGGAAGGTCTGGGACGAGCTGGAGCGCAGGGCCACGGCCTAGCAATGGAATGCCGCCGCCGGGTCCGGTGTTCAACCACCGGATCGAGGGGAAGGATGTCCATCGTGGCCGACAGGAACCCGGAAACGCACGTCATCGACTTCCGCGCCGCCGAGCACCTGCTGGCCGCGCGGGACCCTCGCGGGGCCGTGAAGCTGCTGGACTCGGTGATCGCCGCCCACCCCGAGAACACCGCCGCGCGCCTGCTGCGCGCCCGCGCTTTCTTCGCCGCCGCACAGCTCCGTCCGGCGCAACTGGAGTTCGAACTGGTCCTGGAGCGCGAGCCGGACAACGCCTTCGCCCACTTCGCGCTGGCCCGCACCCTCGAGCGCTCCGGGCAGACCGCCCAGGCGATGCGGCACTTCCGCCTCGCCGCCGCGCTCGACCCGAAGCCGGAGTACCTCCAGGCGGCGGGTTTCGACACCCGGGGCTGAGCTCGCGCGGAACGTCAGCGTCCCCTGCCGCCGCGGTCGGGTTCGTACGGCGGGATGCTCCGGCCCGGCTGCCAGTGCGGGCCCTGACGGATATGGCGGAGCACCATGGTCAGGTCGACCGTGACCACCAGGAACAGCACCCCGCAGGCCGCCGCCCAGCCGGGGCGTCCGAGCAGGGAGAACACGGTCGTGCCGAAGGCCGCCCAGAGCAGGCCCCACACGCTCAGCCAGAACCGCAGGCGCAGAGGGCTTCGCGCGGTCGCCGGCTCGTTCCCGGTACGCATCACGGTGGCATCTCCCCTTGGAGCTCCGAGGCCACTTCCAGCATGGACCCGGGGCGAGGGAAACGGAACGCCTAGTTCGGGCTGTCCTGTCCCGTGGACGGCTGTCTAGTGGACGACGCTGTAGCTGCGCCAGGGCAGGGTGTCCGGGGGGATCTTGTCCCCGGTGTTGCTGGGCACGTAGGTGGAGACCTTCCCCCGGCAGTCGCGGGTCGGGTACATCACGATGTCGACCAGGGTGTTGTTCTCGATCTTGGTGACACCCGAGGGCGCGAGACGGTGGCAGCCCTTCACCGAGGGGCTCGTCACGTTCACCACCACCTCGCGCTCCGTCTCGTACGTGAGGGTGCCCACGGCGCTGCGGCCGAGGCCCGAGCAGCCGGCGACGGCGAGAGTGAGCAGCACGGCCCCGGTGGCGGTCGTGAGACGCCGGCGAACGGACATGGCGGATCCTCTTCTGTCGTGTCGTTTCAGGCCACCCTGCCGCCCGCGGGGACGGGTGTCATCCGTTGTTGGGCCGCCCGGGGGAACCGTCCGACGGTCGTTGTCAGACCCCACCCGTAAGGTCGGAGGTCCAGTCGGGAAACGACGGACAGCGGGAGGAGAGCGGAGCCGTGGGACACACCTGGATGACCAGCGCCGCCGTCTTCCTGCCGGCCGCCCTTCCCCGCGACGGCCGGATCGCCTTCTGGGCCCCCGACGGCGGCGCGCTGCCGGACCCGGGGGCGAGCGGCGCGGAGCGGGTCGAGCTGACCGTGGCGCGCCGGCACGGCAGCGGCGCCCGGGGCCGCTCGGTGCCCGCCGTGACGCTGCCCGTCGAGGCCGCCCTGCCGCACCTGGTCGCCGCCCGGCACCACCCGGCCGCGCACCCCGCCACCGCCGCCTGGGGCGCCGCCGCCCTGCACGCACTGCACCTGACCGCGCGCGGGCGGCTCCTCCCGGGGCTGACCGCCGACGACCTGGACGCCTGGCGGGCCGGACCCCTGGACGCCGAGGACATCGCGCATCTGCGGGCCGTCGCCGCCGCCCTGCCGCCCGAGGGGTACGCCGTGCCGGCGCCGGGCCGCGGTCCGCTGCGGCTGCCCGAGCCCGAGGCCCTCGTGCGGGCCTTTCTCGACGCGGTCGCCGACACCCTGCCGCGTACCCCGGCGGCCGCCCACGCGGTCGGGGCGCCGTTCGCGGCGCGTGCCCCGCAGCACCTGCCCCGCGCGCGTGCCTGGGCCGCCGAGGCGGCGGCCGGGATGGACGCGGGGGTACGGGTCTCGCTCCGCCTCGACCTGTCTCCGTACGAACTCTTCGACACCACGGAGACGACGGCGGCCACGGAGAACGCAGCCGCGGGTGAAGGCGCCGGCGGGGAGCGTCACGCCGCCGCCGCGCTCCTCCAGATCCACAGCCTCGCCGACCCCACCCTCGTCATCGACGCCGCGGACCTGTGGGCGGGCGACGGTGAGCACTTCGGGCCCCGCGCCCGGATCGACGCCGTCCTCGCCCTGCGCCGGGCCGCCCGCGTCTGGTCCCCGCTCTCCCGGCTCCTGGAGCGGGAGGTGCCCGACGTCCTCGCCGTCACCGAGGACGAGCTGTACGAACTGCTCGGCCCGGCCGCCGCCCGGCTGGCCGACGCGGGCGTCGCCCTCCACTGGCCGCGCGAGCTCGCCCGATCGCTCAGCGCCTCCGCCGTCGTCCGCCCCGCCCACGCGGCGCCCGGCTCCGCCACCGACGGCACCTCCTTCTTCGACAGCGAGGAGCTCCTGCGGTTCAACTGGCAGCTGGCCCTGGACGGCGATCCGCTCACCGAGGGAGAGATGGACCTCCTGGCCGAGGCGCACCGGCCGATCGTGCGCCTCCGTGACCAGTGGGTGGTCGTCGACCCCGCCCTGGTCCGCAAGGCGCGCAAGCGGGAACTCGGCCTGCTCGAACCTGTCGACGCCCTCGCTGCCGCGCTCACCGGCACCGCCGAGGTGGACGGCGAGTCGGTCCCCGCCGTCCCCGTCGGCGCCCTCGCCGCGCTCCGCGACCGGCTCCTGGCCGGCCCCGAGGCCGTGCAGGCCCCGCCCGGCCTCACCGCCACCCTCCGTGACTACCAGCTCCGCGGACTCGCCTGGCTCGACCTCATGACCTCGCTCGGCCTCGGCGGCTGCCTCGCCGACGACATGGGACTCGGCAAGACGGTCACGCTCATCGCCCTCCATCTGCGTCGCGCCCGCCGCGCCCCCACCCTCGTCGTCTGCCCGGCCTCCCTCCTCGGCAACTGGCAGCGGGAGGTGCGGAGGTTCGCCCCCGACGTCCCCGTCCGGCGCTTCCACGGCACCGACCGGGATCTCGGCGGCACCGAGGGCGGCTTCGTCCTCACCACCTACGGCACCCTGCGCACCAGCGCCGCCCGTCTTGCCGAGCGGGAATGGGGGATGGTCGTCGCCGACGAGGCACAGCACGTCAAGAACCCGTTCTCCGCGACCGCCAAGGCGCTGCGCGAGATCCCCGCACCCGCCAGGGTCGCCCTCACCGGCACCCCCGTGGAGAACAACCTCTCCGAGCTCTGGGCCCTCCTCGACTGGACCACCCCCGGTCTCCTCGGCCCGCTCAAGACCTTCCGCTCCCGCCACGCGCGGGCCGTGGAGAACCACGAGGAGATCGAGCACGAGGAGGCCGTCGAGCGGCTCGCCCGGCTGGTGCGGCCCTTCCTGCTGCGTCGCCGCAAGTCCGACCCCGGCATCGTCCCCGAACTCCCGCCCAAGACGGAGTCCGACCATCCCGTCGCCCTCACCCGGGAACAGGCCTCGCTCTACGAGGCGGTCGTCCGCGAGACCATGGCCCGGATCGAGGGCGCCGAGGGCATGGCCCGCAGGGGCCTCGTCATGAGCCTGCTGACCTCCCTCAAGCAGATCTGCAACCACCCCGCCCAGTACCTGAAGGAACAGGCCCCGCACGGCAGCGGCACCGCACGGCTCGCCGGCCGCTCCGGAAAGCTCACCCTGCTCGACGAGCTCCTCGACACGATCCTCGCGGAGGACGGGTCCGTGCTCGTCTTCACCCAGTACGTGTCGATGGCGCGGCTCCTCGCCGACCACCTGGCCGCGCGCGGCATCCCGGCCCAACTCCTGCACGGCGGCACCCCCGTGGCCGAGCGCGAGCGGATGGTGGACCGCTTCCAGGCCGGCGAGGTCCCCGTCTTCCTCCTCTCCCTGAAGGCCGCGGGCACCGGCCTCAACCTCACCCGGGCCGGCCACGTCGTCCACTACGACCGCTGGTGGAACCCGGCCGTCGAGGAGCAGGCCACCGACCGCGCCTACCGCATCGGACAGACTCAGCCGGTGCAGGTCCACCGGCTCGTCGCCGAGGGCACCGTCGAGGACAGAATCGCCGAGATGCTCCGCGCCAAGCGGGCCCTCGCCGACGCCGTCCTCGGTTCCGGGGAGGCCGCCCTCACCGAACTCACCGACCGGGAACTCGCCGACCTGGTGTCCCTGAGGAGGCCCTCGTGAACCACGCCGGGGGTGCGCGGGGCGCACGGGGTGCCGCACCCCGCCACGACGACCGCCGCCGTAGCTTCCCGCAGGTCGCGCCGCGCTCGGCTCCCGACGGCCGGTTCGCCGCCACCTGGTGGGGGAACGCCTGGGTCGCGGCCCTGGAGGACGCCGCCCTCGACCCGGCCCGTCTCGCGCGCGGCAAGGCGTACGCGGGGCGCGGACACGTCGACGCCATCACGGTCACGCCCGGCCGGGTCGTCGCCTACGTCCACGGCACCCGGCCCCGCCCGTACCGCACCGAGATCAGGATGCGGACCCTCGGCGACGACGGCTGGGAGCGGTTCCTCGACGAGGCGGCCGCGCGCCCCGACCACATCGCCGCCCTCCTCGACAAGGACGTACCGCACGCCCTGGAGGCGGTCACCGGACTGCTGCCCGCGCCCGGCGACCTCGTCCCCGACTGCTCCTGCCCGGACGACGGTTACCCCTGCAAGCACGCCGCCGCCCTCTGCTACCAGGCCGCCCGTCTCCTCGACGAGGACCCGTTCGTCCTCTTCCTGATGCGCGGCCGCGGGGAACAGGAGCTCCTCGCCGCACTCACCCGGCGCAACGCCGCCCGGAGCGCGGTGGAGACGGCCGCAGCCGCCCCGCCGATGCCGACAGTGCCCGCCGGTATCGCGCTCGCCGCGGCCGGCGGGGCCGGGCTCCCGCCGCTGCCGCCCGAGCTGCCGGTCCCGGACCGACCGGGACGCCCTGCCGTCTTCCCGCCGGACCCGGACGCCCCCGATCCGCTCGCCCTCGATCTGCTCGCGACCGAGGCCGCCGCCCGCGCCCACGCCTTCCTCGCCACCGGCCACGACCCGGTCGCCGCGCTCACCCCCTGGCAGGACGCGGTCCGGCTGGCCGCCGCGCACCCCGGTTCCGGACTCACCGCCTCCTCGCGCGCGCTCTACCGCGACCTGGCGGACGCCCTCGACCGCACCCCCACGGACCTCGCCCGCGCCGTCGCCGCCTGGCGCCAGGGCGGCGCGGCGGGCCTCGCCGTCCTGGAAGAGCCGTGGGATCCGCCGGCCGGTCCGTTCGACCGGGCCAGACCCGCGCTGCTCGCCGCCGACTTCCCGGCGTTCCGCCCCTGGCGCAACCGGCTCTCCAGCGAGTCCCTCCAGCTCAGGCTCGGCCGGGACGGCCTCTGGTACGGGTACGAGTCGGACGCCGGCCGCGAGGACTGGTGGCCGCGCGGCGCCCCCGACCCGGATCCGGTCGGCGCCCTCACCGATCTACTGGGCCGTTGAAGGGCGTTGAAGGGCGTGGCGGGCGTTGACGGGGCGCGGACAGGCGTGTGACGGGAGTCCGGGGAGTCGAAAGGAGCTCACGGGGCCCACGGGAACCGCCGGGAGGTGACCCGACACTCGAACGGACCCCCACTCGATGGAGTGAAACCCGTCAACGGCCGGATCCGGCACACACGTTTCCCGCGTTGATTCCGGTACGGGCACTTGCCCGTGTACACCTCCGGAAGGCAGGAAGCCATGAGGCAGATTCGCCGAAGTGGTCTGGCCACACTGTTGGTCACGGGTGGAGCGCTCGCCCTCTCGGCGGGCGCCGCGCATGCCGACGCCGGCGCGCAGGGCGCCGCGGCCGGTTCGTCGGGAGTCGGTTCCGGCAACACGATTCAGGTGCCGGTGCACGTGCCGGTCAACGTCTGCGGGAACACGGTCAACGTCGTCGGGCTGCTCAACCCGGCCGCGGGCAACAGCTGTGCCAACGGCTCCGCCGAGCGGGAGACCGGGGGCTACGGCGACGAGAAGGGCGGCGACCACTCCCACGGCGACCACTCCCACAAGGACAAGCCCGGCACCCCGCGCGGCGGCGAGCAGGCCGGGGGCTCGCACGGCGGCGGTTCCCACGGGGGCGGCAAGTCCCACGGTGGTGGGGCCACCGCCGAGGGCCACGCCGCCGGATCCTCGGGCGTGCTCTCCGGGAACGGCATCCAGCTGCCCATCGACCTTCCCGTGAACGTCAGCGGGAACTCGGTCAACGTCGTCGGCATCGGCAACCCGGCCATCGGCAACACCGCGGTGAACGGCCCGGCCAAGCCCGAGCAGCCGATCGAGACGCCGACCCCGCGCCCGCAGACCCCCGTGCGGAACGTGCCGGTGCCGCAGGCCGAGACCGAGACCCCCGCAGCCCCGGCCCCCGCGCCGCAGGGCGGGACGAAGACGCCCTCGCTGGCCGCCACGGGTTCCGAGGGCGTGGGCTACGCCGCTCCCGCGGGCGCCGCGCTGCTCCTCGGCGGTGCCCTGCTCTACCGCCGTGCGCGCCGGGCCGGCGACCAGGTCTGAGCCCCGGCGGCCTCTCGCGGCCGGCCGACGCGGGCTGACGCCCGAGCCGTCAGCCGTGTTCCCGGCCGCTCGCGGCCCCCTCGCCCTGTCGCCAGGTCCGGAGCACCGCCTCGATGGCGGGCGCGACCCTCGTCCGGGCCTGGTGCCGGGGGACCCCGCGCATGAGCAGGGAGTCGTACGGCGTGTCGACATGCCGTACGGAGGCTCGTACCGCGGCGGTGACCGCGCCGCGGTCGAGCGAGCGGCCCGCCGCCGTGCGCCCCACCCGTCCGCTGCCCTTCGCCGAGGCGTGAACGGCGATCTCCGTGGCCCGGTCCGCCGGGCAGGCCGGGAAGAGCCGCAGGATCTCAGCCCGGAGGACGGCGGTGATCTCGGCGTCGAGGGCCGCGCGCCGCACCGCGTCCCGGGCCCGCCGCGCGGCCCGCGCGTCCGCGTCCGCCAGGCAGGCTCGTTCCGCCTGGGCGAGGGCGGGCTCCTCGACGAGCAGGCCCTGTCGCTCGTACCGGGTACGGCGCCGGTTGTGCCGTACGACCACGGCCCAGAGCGTGCTGGCCTCCCGGGCGCGGCGGGTGAGCGCCGTGTCGCCCCGGGGCAGGAAGACCAGATGGCCGAGATCGGCGCAGTCCAGACAGACCGGCGCGTTGAACTCGACGATCATCCGTCGCAGCGGCCCGCGGTGGCATTCCGAGCAGCGGCGGCGCTTGAGCGGTTCGACGACGACGGGCGCGACGAGGTCCACGGCCGGTCCCCGTTCAGCGGACGCCGGGCGCGGCGGCGGCGATGAACACGGCGAGCGCTTCCTTCGCCTGCTGCGAGCGGCGGGCGCGGTCCGCCTCGTCGACCGCCTCGTGCATGCAGTGGGAGTCCACGAAGGCCGCCTCGGCCAGCCGTCGGACCTCCGGGTCGTCGCAGACCAGCTGGACGCGGAAGAGGGCCTGCCGGGCGGCGGTGCGCTGCCGGTAGGAGGCGTGGCGGGACTCCTCCGCCTCCTCGGATCCGGGCTGCCGGAGCGCCCGGAACCAGCGGTCGTTCTGGCTGTGCCGGTAGTCGACGACCGCGCCCGCGAAGGCGCTGTAGGTCGCGATCCGTTCCTGCCGCAGCTGCTCGGTCCGGGCGAGCGCCGCGGTGCGCTCGGTGGCCCGCCCCTGGAACCAGTGGGTGAAGACGACGCCCAACAGGGTTCCCGCCACGGCTATCAGCGCCGCATCCATGACCGGCCGCCCTCCCGTTCTCCTCGGCCTTCAGATCCGTAGATCATGACAGCAGAGGGGGCCGGGCGTCACTGCCGGTAGCCGCTCAGGAAGCGGCCGATGCGGCTGATCGCGGCGTCGAGGTCGTCGGCGTACGGCAGGGTCAGGATGCGGAAGTGGTCCGGGCGCGGCCAGTTGAAGCCGGTGCCCTGCACGACCTGGATCTTCTCCCGCAGGAGCAGGTCGAGGACGAACTTCTCGTCGTCGTGGATCCTGTGCACGGCGGGGTCGAGGCGCGGGAAGGCGTAGAGGGCGCCCTTCGGCTTCACGCAGGAGACGCCCGGGATCTCGTTGAGCTTCTCCCAGGCCCGGTCGCGCTGTTCGCGCAGCCTGCCTCCCGGGGCGGTGAGCTCGTGGATCGACTGCCGGCCACCGAGCGCGGCCTGGATGGCGTACTGGGCGGGGGCGTTGGGGCAGAGCCGCATGGAGGCCAGCATGGTGAGGCCCTCCAGATAGTTCCTGGCGTGCTGCTTCGGGCCGGTGACGACGAGCCAGCCGGAGCGGAAGCCCGCGACGCGGTAGGTCTTGGAGAGTCCGCCGAAGGTGAGGACGACGAGGTCGGGGGCGAGGGAGGCGGCCGGGTGGTGGACGGCCTCGTCGTAGACGATCTGGTCGTAGATCTCGTCGGCGAAGACCATCAGGCCGTGGCGGCGGGCGAGTTCGAAGATGCCCTCCAGAACCTCCTTCGGGTAGACGGCGCCGGTGGGGTTGTTCGGGTTGATGACGACGATGGCCTTGGTGCGGTCGGTGATCTTCGACGCCATGTCGTCGAGGTCCGGGTACCAGTCGGCGGACTCGTCGCACAGGTAGTGCACCGGCTTGCCGCCCGCGAGGGTGATCACGGCCGTCCACAGCGGGTAGTCCGGGGCGGGTACGAGGACCTCGTCGCCGTCCTCCAGGAGGGCCTGGACGGCCATCGAGATCAGCTCGGACACGCCGTTGCCGAGGAAGACGTCGTCGACGTCCACGTCCGGCAGGCCCATGGACTGGCAGCGCTGGGCGACCGCGCGCCGGGCGGAGAGGATGCCGCGCGAGTCGGTGTAGCCGTGGGCCTTGGGGAGCATCCGGATCATGTCCTGGACGATCTCCTCGGGCGCCTCGAAGCCGAAGAGCGCGGGATTGCCGGTGTTGAGGCGCAGGACGCTGTGGCCCGCCTCCTCCAGCGCGTTGGCCTGCTCGATCACCGGGCCCCGGATCTCGTAGCAGACCTCGCTCAGCTTGCTCGACTGCCGGAACTCCATGTCCGACCTCCCCGTCCCCGGAATCAGTGTTGCTTGGTTTTACCAAGTTCGAGCTTGGAAAGTCCAACAACATGTCTAGACTGCGTCGCATGCCACGTCAGCCACGCCGCCGCAGCTACGACCAGCACTGCGCCGCCGCGCGCGCCCTCGACCTGGTCGGCGACCGCTGGACCCTGCTCGTCGTCCGTGAACTCCTCGCCGGTCCGCGCCGCTACACCGACCTCCACGCCGACCTGCCCGGCGTCAGCACCGACATGCTCGCCGGCCGCCTCAAGGACATGGAGGGCGCCGAGCTCGTCACCCGGCGCCGCCTGCCGCCGCCCGTCTCGGCGTACGTGTACGAGCTCACCCGGCGCGGACGCGAGCTGCTGCCCGTCCTGCGCGCCCTCGCCGCCTGGGGCGTGCCCGACCTCGGGGAGCCGCGGCCCACCGACGCCGTCCGCGCCCACTGGTACGCGATCCCGCTCCTCGGGGCGCTCGCGGAGCTCGGCGCGGGGGTGGTCCAGGTGACCCTCGACGAGGGCGCGTTCCATGTACGGACCGGGGCCGACGGAAGCGTCGCCTACGGGGACGGAGAGGTGGACGCGCCCGACGTCCGGCTGCGCACCGACGCGGCGACCTGCCGGGCCCTCGCCGCGGGTGAGCTGACGCTGAGCGAGGCGGTCGAGTCGGGCCGCGCCGCGCTCGAACGGCCGGTACGGGCGGGCGCGTCAGGCTGAGTTCAGCCCTGTGCGGCCAGTGCCTTCGCCAGGCGGTCGCGGGCCGCCGTCTGCGCCGCGATGCGCGCGTCGATCACGGCGAGCCGCTCGCGGGCGATCTCCAGGGCGCGGGCGGACGGCGGGGCCGCCGAGACGTCCCCGTCCAGGCACGTACGGAAGGCGGACACGTCGTCCAGCGTGAGCCCCGCGTCCAGCAGGTACCGGATGTTCGACACGCGCGCGACGGCGACCTCCTCGTACACCCGGTAGCCGTTGGCCGCGCGGACCGACGTGATCAGCCCCGCCTGCTCGTAGTGCCGCAGCGATCGGGCCGACACCCCGGTCCGGCGGGCCAGTTCACCGATGCGCAAGGACGCCACCTCCCCGCGCAGTCGTATCACGCGACCAGCGCGCCCCCGTCGACGGGCAGAACGGTGCCGGTCAGGAAGGCGGCGTCCGGGGCGGCGAGCGCGGTGATCGCCCAGGCGACCTCCTCGGGCCTGCCGACCCGCCCCAGCGGGGTGTGCGCGAGCTGCCACGCCCGCACCGCCTTCCGCTGCTCGGGGGAGAGGCCCATGTGGTCCGCGATCGGCGTCTCGATCGCACCCGGCGCGACCGCGACGACCCGCACCCCGGCCGGTGCGAGCTCCACGGCCCAGCAGCGCGTCAGGGTCTCCAGGGCGCTCTTGGTCGCCGGATAGACGGAGTTGCCCGGCCAGCCGCGCTGACCGATCGTCGTCGTCACGTTCACGACGACGCCCCGGGTCTCCCGGAGCGCGGGGACGGCCGCCTGGGTGAGCAGGACCGGGGCGACGAGGTTCGTCTCCAGGAGCGGGGTGATCACGGAACGGTCGAGGGTGCCGAGCGGGCCGCCCGCGGCGACCCCGGCGTTGTTCACGAGGACGTCGAGACGGCCGTGGGCCGCCACGGCGGCGCGGACGATCTCCTCGGCCGCGCCCTCGGCCGTGACGTCCGCGGCGAACGGGTGGATGCCCGGGTGCCCCTCGGCGGTCTCCCGCAGCGGCCCCTCCCGGCGGCCGACGGCGACGACCGTCGCTCCCTGTCCGGCGAAGGAGCGCGCGGTGGCCCGGCCGATGCCGCTGCCCGCGCCGGTGACGACGACGATCCTGGTGGGTGTGGTGGTGTCCATGGAGCCGATGGTGAAACCCTGACGCCAGTGACAACGTCAAGCCGGACGGGAGTCCTG
This sequence comes from Streptomyces sp. NPDC034084, assembly GCF_055575535.1. NCBI lineage: Bacteria > Bacillati > Actinomycetota > Actinomycetes > Kitasatosporales > Streptomycetaceae > Streptomyces > Streptomyces sp. NPDC034084. The sequence continues at coordinate 175,199 of NZ_JBVISK010000001.1, read as the reverse complement.
ACGCCGGCTCATGGGCTCCAGCCCGCTCCTTCGACGGGCTGATGCCGCACGGCGGCGCCGCCGGGTCGCAGTGAAGCCGGGGGTGTCGGCCGGTACACGTCAGGGGAGCGACGGGCAGGATGAACAGGATGCGATACGAGGCGATCACCTGGCCCCGGCTGGCGAAGGCGCTCGCCGGCCACCTCGACGCGTCACCCGCCGGGGCGGGCGACGGCTGGCTCAAGGTCGGCATCGACGGGCCGCCCGCCGCGCCCGGGGACGAGCTCGCCGGACTCCTCGCGGAGGCGTTGCGCACGCGCGGACGAGCGGTCCATGTCGTGGGCACCGGCGGCTTCCTGCGGCCCGCGTCCCTCCGCTTCGAGTACGGGAAGCAGGACCCCGACGCGTACTACAGCGGGTGGACCGACACCGGGGCCCTGTGGCGGGAGGTCTTCGGCCCCCTGGAACCCGGCGGCACCGGGCGCGTCCTGCCCGACCTGTGGGACCCGGTCACGGACCGCGCGACCCGCAGCCCGTACGTCACGCTGCCGCCCCGCGGGGTGCTCGTGCTGCACGGGCCCTTCCTGCTCGGCCACTGGTTCCCCTTCGACCTCACCGTGCACCTGCGGCTCTCGCCCGCCGCCCTCGCCCGGCGCACGGTGGAGCCCTGGACCCTGCCCGCCTTCGCCCGGTACGAGACGGAGGTCGGCCCCGCCGAGGCCGCGGACGTCGTCGTACGCGCCGACGACCCACGCCACCCGGCCTGGACGGGGTTCGGGACGTAGCGCCCGAGGTCAACGCCGTCCGGGGGCCGCGCTCAGGCCTCCGTCGGGTCCGTCGAGGGTCTGCCGCCCACGGTGGCGACCGCTTCCGCGCCCGCCCGGCAGCCCGCCTCCGCGGCCCGCATCGCGTCCGCGCCCCCGAGTCGCGCGGCCAGGAACGCCCCGGTGAACGCGTCGCCCGCGCCCGTCGAGTCCACCGGCCGCACGGCCGGCGCCGTCACCCGCCCCGTGACCGCCCCGCCCTCGGCGACCAGCGCGCCCGCGGCCCCGAGCGTGACCACGACCAGCGGGAACCGCCGACTCAACTCCATCGCCGCCGCGCCCGGTTCGCCGACCCCGGTGAGCGAGCGGGCCTCGTCGGCGTTGGGCAGCAGCGTCTCGGCGCCCTCCGCCGCCGCGAGGAACCGGTCCGCCCCCAGTTCGGCGAGGAACCCAGCGGACGCCGGGTCCACGCTCACCGGGACCCCCGCGTCCCGCGCGTCCCGCAGCGCCCGGCAGGCCGTCTCACGGCTCGGCGCGGCGAAGAACAGGTACCCCGAGAGGTGCAGCCGGCCCACCCCGTCGAGCAGGTCCGCGGACCAGTCGGCGGGGGAGAGGCGCAGTGCGGCGCCGCTGTCCGTCAGGAAGGTGCGCTCCGCCGAACCGTCCACGAGCGCGATCACGGTGGCCGTCGCCGCGTCCGCGTCCCGGACGAGCAGGGGGCGCACGCCCGCCCTCCGCAGCGCCCGCTGGTGCCAGTCGGCCGCGTCCGTCCCCACCCGGCCGAGCAGCCGCACCTCGCCGCGGCAGGAACGCGCGGCCCAGCAGGCCGCGTTGGCCCCCGCGCCGCCCGGCAGCGTCCTGATCTCCGCCGCCGTGTCCGTGGCGGGAGCGAGCGGCGTCCGGTGCCGGGCGACGACGTCCGTGACCACGTCCCCGACGACGAGCAGCGCGTCCCCGGCGGTCACCGGCTGTCCGCGCCGGACGCCGACGCGTACGCCCCCGCGATGCCCGCCGCGAGCCGCACATTGCCGCGTACCGCTGCCAGGTTGGCCTCCAGGGAGGCGCCTTCCGTGTGCACCATCAGGTATTCGAGGAGGAACGGCGTCACCGCCTGCCCGGTGATCCCCTTCTCCTTCGCCGCCGCGAGGCCCCGCGCGAGCACCCGGTCGTGCAGCGCGGGATCCAACTGCTCCGACTCCGGCACCGGGTTGGCCACGACGAGCGCGGCCCGGGGGCCGGCGAGACCGTCCTGCGCCCGTATCACCCGCGCCACCTCCTCCGGGGTGCGCAGGGTCCAGTCGACCGGCTCGCCCGAGGAGGAGAGGTAGAAGCCGGGGAAGTGTTCCGTGCCGTAACCGACGACTGTCACTCCCAGGGTCTCCAGGCGCTGGAGCGTCGCGGGCACGTCGAGGATCGACTTGACCCCGGCGCACACCACGGTGAGCCCGACCCGGGCGAGCAGCCGCAGGTCGGCGGACTCGTCCTGGGTCTCGCTCCACTCCCGGTGCACGCCGCCGAGGCCGCCCGTCGCGAACACCCGTATGCCTGCCGCGTCCGCCAGCCAGGCCGTCGCCGAGACCGTCGTCGCTCCGGTGGCCCCGGCCGCCAGGGCCGGGGCCAGGTCGCGGTGGCCCAGCTTCCGCACCGACGGGTCCTCGGCGATCCGGGTCAGGGCCGCCGGATCGAGGCCGATCCTGGCCGTCCCGTCGACCACCGCGATCGTGGCGGGGACGGCGCCCCCGGCCCGTACCGCGTCCTCCAGCTCCGTCGCCACGGCGAGGTTGCGCGGGCGCGGCAGGCCGTGGGCGATGAGCGTCGATTCCAGCGCGACGACGGGCCGGCCCTCGTGGAGCGCCTCCCGTACCTCTTCGGACACCTGTGTGGACATGTCCCATTCCTTGGCGCGCTCACCGGCCCCGCAAACCTCGCCGGCGACCGCCTGCCCCACCCGGTGCGAGACCTGCGGAATCCGTGACCGGCCGACGGGTGAGGGGGCCGGAACGGCGGCGATGCCCTCGGAGCCCTGCCACGCAGGGCGTTGCGGATTTCGTCGCCACCGCGGACCCTCGGCATCGTGCCTGGTGGGAGTCGAAACGGAGGCTGTACTTCCAGCTGGTCCCGGCCTCGGCAGACCTTCGAGGCACGGCTACAGTCACCGCCCATGACGACTCGCGACCTGCCCTCCTTCGCCGTGCACATCCCCGACGCGGAGCTCGAAGCCGAGCCCCTCGACCCCGGCCAGATCGTCTCCGGCACACCCGAGGTGACCGGCAAGGTGCTGTGGGAGTCGGCCGACGGCAAGCAGCTGCACGGCATCTGGCAGATCACGCCCGGCGTCGTCACCGACACCGAGGCCAACGAGCTCTTCGTGGTGGTCTCCGGGCGTGCGACCGTCGCCGTCGAGGGCGGGGACACCCTGGAGATCGGCCCCGGCGACGCCTGCGTGCTGCGGGAGGGGGACAGGACCACCTGGACCGTGCACGAGACCTTGCGCAAGGCGTACCACATCAGTCTCTGACCGCTTTTGAACCGCCCGAAGCCGGGGTGAACCACGGGGAGGGGGTCTGGTAGGAAACCTTCCTGTCCGCTACTCTCCCGGGCAGCGGCTTGGCGCGGCGCCCCACTTCCCGGGGCGTGACGCGCTCAGCGAGAGCTCTGACCCGGCCGCCGAGCACCACCCCCCGTGTGGCGCCCGAATCGCCACCCGGCCGGTCGCCCGTGTCCGTCCCCCGCGGCACGGGCGCCCCGGCCCGCGTCCCCGCGGCCGGCCCGTGGTGCGCCGCACCGGTGTCCAGCTCTCGCCGACCCCTCAGGCCAGGGAGCCCAGGTATGCGCCTGTTCGCCTCCGCCCCACCTCGCCGCACCACCGACCGACTGCCCCTCGTCCTCGCCGCCGTGCTGCTGCTCGTCGGCGGACTCCTGCTCGCCCTCCCGGACCGGGCCGGAGCCGCCGCCGACACCCTGATCTCCCAGGGCAGGCCGGCCACGTCCTCCTCCGTCGAGGACTCCACCTTCGGCCCGGAGAAGGCCTTCGACGGAAACCCCACCACCCGCTGGGCCAGCGCCGAGGGCGTCGACCCGCAGTGGATCAAGGTCGACCTCGGGCCCTCGGCCACCGTCTCCCGCGTCAAGCTCGTCTGGGAGGCCGCCTACGCCAAGGCCTACCGCGTCGAGATCTCCGCCGACGGCGCCACCTGGACCCGGCTCGCCACCGAGACCGCGGGCAACGGCGGCACCGACGACTGGACCGGGCTCACCGGGACCGGCCGCTACCTGCGCGTCCACGGCACCGCGCGCGGCACCACGTACGGCTACTCCCTCTACACGGTCGAGGTCTACGGCACCACGCCCACCACGCCCCCGCCCACCGGCTCCTTCACCGTCGTCGCGGCCGGCGACATCGCCGCCCAGTGCACCGCCTCCAGCAGCTCCTGCGCCCACCCGAAGACCGCCGCGCTGGCCCAGCGGATCGCGCCGTCCTTCTACCTGACGATGGGTGACAACCAGTACGACGACGCCCGTCTCCCGGACTTCCGGAACTACTACGACAAGACCTGGGGCGCCTTCAAGGCACAGACCCGGCCCGTGCCCGGCAACCACGAGTCCTATGACCCGGCCGGCGCGTTCTCCGGCTACAAGTCGTACTTCGGTGCGATCGCCTACCCCCAGGGCAAGCCCTACTACAGCTACGACCAGGGCAACTGGCACTTCGTCGCCCTCGACTCCAACACCTTCGACGACGCCGCCCAGATCCAGTGGCTCAAGGACGACCTCGCGCGGAACACCAAGGGCTGCCTCGCCGCCTACTTCCACCACCCGCTGTACTCCTCCGGCGGCCACGGCAACGACCCCGTCTCCAAGCCCGTCTGGCAGATCCTCTACGGGGCCAGGGCCGACCTCGTCCTCAACGGACACGACCACCACTACGAGCGCTTCGCCCCGCAGGACCCCAACGGCCGGGCCACCGCCGACGGCATCGTCGAGATCGTCGGCGGCATGGGCGGCGCCGAGCCCTACGACATCGAGACGGTCCAGCCGAACAGCCAGAAGCGGATCAGCGGCACCTACGGCGTCCTGAAACTGGACCTCACCGACACCACCTACACCTGGCAGTACGTCGGCACCGACGACCAGGTCAAGGACTCCGGCCCGACCTACACCTGCCACTGATGTACCTCGCGACCACCGGTCGCCGCGACGCGCCGCCCCGCCCCACCGGGGCCCGGCGGCGCGTCCCCGGCACCGTCCTCGCCCTCGGCGCGGTCAGCCTCGTCACCGACGTCTCCTCGGAGATGGTGACCGCCGTCCTGCCGCTGTACCTCGTCCTCGGACTCGGCCTCTCCCCGCTCCAGTTCGGGCTCCTCGACGGCCTCACCACCGGCGCCACCGCGCTCGTACGACTCCTCGGCGGCGCCGGCGCCGACCGCGGCGGCCGCCACAAACAGATCGGCGGACTCGGCTACGCCCTCTCCGCCTGCTCCCGGCTCGGCCTGCTCCTCGCGGGCGGGGCGACCGGCTGGATCGCCGGCGCCCTCGCCGCCGACCGGCTCGGCAAAGGCGTCCGCACCGCCCCGCGCGACGCGCTCATCACCCTGCACAGCCCGCCCGGGGACCTCGGCCGCGCCTTCGGCACCCACCGCGCCATGGACACCACCGGCGCCCTCCTCGGACCCCTCGCCGCCTTCGCCCTGCTGTGGGCGACCGCCGACGCCTACGAGGCGGTCTTCGCCGTCAGCTTCGCCGTCGGCGCCTTCGGCGTCCTGCTCTGGCTGCTCTTCGTCCCCGGCCGGCCGCGAGACGACCGGGACGCCCGGCCGAAAGCCCCGGCGGCGCCACGCGCGCGTGGCCGGCTCCTCACGGCCCCGCGCTCACCCGCGTACCGCCGGATCGTGCTCTGCGCATCCCTCCTCGGGGCCGCCACCGTCGGCGACTCCTTCCTCTACCTGCTGCTCCAGCGGCGCCTCGACCTCGACGCCACCTGGTTCCCGTTCCTGCCGCTCGGCGCGGCCGGCGTCTATCTCCTGCTCGCCGTCCCGGTCGGTCGTCTCGCCGACCGCCGCGGGCGTCGCGGGCCGTTCCTGTACGGGCACGGAGCCCTGCTCCTCGCCTACGGGCTGCTCCTCGCCCCCGTCCCCGGCGCGGCGGCCCTCGTGGGCGTCCTCGTGCTGCTCGGGGTCTTCTACGCCGCCACCGACGGCGTCCTGATGGCCCTCGCCGGACCGTTCCTCACCGAGGGACGGCAGGCCGGCGGCCTCGCCGTCGTCCAGACCGCGCAGGCCCTCGCCCGGCTCGGGGCCGCCGTCGCCTTCGGAGGCGTGTGGACGGCGAGCGGACCGGAGACGGCCCTCGTGGCGGCGCTCCTGGCCCTCGCGGCGGCCCTGCTCCTCGCCGCCCGCCTCCTGCCGGCCGGGCCGAACCCGGAAGGGAGCACGACATGAAATCCGCGGGAGGGAGCCCCACATGACCGTCCCCGAAGGGAGCACGACATGACCATCACCGCCTCCACGCGCGCGCGTGCCGGGATCCTCGTCCTCGCCCTCCTGCTGCTGGGCGGCGGAGCCACCGCCTACACCCTGAGGGCCGCCTCCGGGCGGACCGCCGCCACCGGCACCGCCGACCCGGGCTTCACCCTCGACGGAGGCGCCGCCCTGTACGTCCGGGACACCGCCAGCGGGCGCGTCGCGCGCGTGGACCCGGCCGGCCGCCGGGTGGTGGGCGGCCCCTCCTGCGACCGCTTCCACGCGGCCGGGTCCACCGCCCTCTGCCTCCGGCGGCGGCCGGGCGTGCCCGCCCGCTCGTACGCCCTCGTGCTCGACGGGCGGCTCCGCGAGGTCCGCCGCATCGCCCTGCCGGGCATCCCGAGCCGCGCCAGGGTCTCCGCCTCGGGACACATGCTGTCCTGGACGATGTTCGCCACCGGCGACTCGTACGCGCGCTCGGCCTTCTCCACCCGCACCTCGATCCTCGACCTGCGCACCGGCTACCTGGTGAAGAACATCGAGGAGATCCCGCTCACCCTCGACGGCCACCGGCACCACGCCCCCGACGTCAACTACTGGGGCGTCAGCTTCGCCGCCGACGACAACCGTTTCTACGCCACCGTCTCGACGGGCGGCCGCACCCGGCTCGTCGAGGGCGACATGCGGAACTGGTCCGCCCGGGCCCTGCGGGAGAACGTCGAATGCCCCTCGCTCTCCCCGGACGGCACCCGGATCGCCTTCAAGAAGCGGGTTTCCGACGGCCCGCGCGAGCCGTGGCGGCTGTACGTGTACGACCTGCGGACCGGACGCGAGCACCCCGTCGCCGAGCGGCGCGGCATCGACGACCAGGCGCTGTGGACGGACCCGACGACCCTCGCGTACGGATACGGGGGAGCGGTCTGGTCGGTGCCCGCCGACGGCACGGGCGCGCCGCGGCGGCTGGCCGGCGGGGCCTCCTCCCCGGCGGTGCCGCGCTGACGGCCCTCCCGGGGTCAGGCCTTCCGGAGGGCGCCCCGCAGCGCGAGCGCCGCCATCGGCAGCAGCAGGCACGCGGCGATCGCGTTCAGCGGTCCGTAGCCCGCCTGCGAGACGATCAGGCCCGCCGCGAGGCCGCCGACGCCGGCCGCGGTGTTCATGACGAAGTCGGAGAGCCCCTGGACGGCGGCGCGGGCGGCCTGCGGCACCGAGTCCGTGAGCAGCGCCGAACCGGACACCAGCCCCGCAGACCAGCCCAGGCCGAGGACGAACAGGCCCAGGGCGGTCCGGCCGTGGGACGGACCCGCCGTGCCCGCGACGAACGCGGCCGTGCCGATCAGCCCGACCGCGAGCCCGATCACCGACAGCCGGCCCAGCCGGTCGGACAGCCAGCCCATCACCGGCGAGAAGGCGTACATCCCCGTGATGTGCCCGCTGATCACCAGCCCGATCAGCTGGATGCCCGCGCCGTGATGGGTGAGCGCAACCGGCGTCATCGACATGATCGACACCATCGCGGTGTGCGAACCGGCGATGGTGACCAGGGCGAGCCGGGCCCGCTGGGACTTCCGCACCGCGTCCATCCCGGCCCGCAGGGAGCGGCCCTCCGCCGCCTCGCCCGGCCCGGCGGCCGACAGCGCGCGGGCGGTGAGCAGCGGGTCCGGGCGCAGCAGCACGGCCACCACGGAGGCCGCGAGCACGAAGGCACCGGCCGCCCAGACGAACGGGCCCGCGGCGGCCGGGATCCCCAGGCCGGAGACGCTCCGGCCGGCCGGCGCGGCCACGTTCGGCCCGAGGACCGCGCCGATCGTCGTCGCCCACACCACCGTGGAGATGGCCCGGGCCCTGCGGTCCGGCTCGGCGAGGTCGGCGGCGGCGAAGCGGGCCGCCAGATTCGCCGAGGACCCGGCACCGAACCCGACGAGGCCGGCGAGGAGCAGGGGGAAGCTCCCGACGACCGCGCCGAGCACCACCACCCCGGCGCCGAGCGCCCCGAGCAGATACGCGAGGACGAGCCCCGTCCGGCGCCCCCGCGAGCCCATCAGCGTGGCCAGCGGCATCGCGAGCAGCGCGGAACCGGCCACCGACGCCGTCGACGCGAGACCGGACAGCGCCTCGGTGCCGCTGACGTCCCGCGCCAGGACGGCGGCGAGGGCGAAGCCGATGGCGATGCCGAGACCACCCAGGATCTGCGTGGCGATCAGCGCGGCCTGCACGCGCCGGCGGAGCGCCGGCAGCTCGGCCGGGGCGACGGGGGCCGATATCTCGCCGGGCGCGGTGGCGTCAGGGGCACTGGGCGTCTGGGTCACTTACGTGAGTGTGCCAGCCGTCCCACCTGATGGGAACAACGCTCCGGAGACCGGTGGTCAGAAGAGCGGCGCCGGGAGCACGCCCTCCAGGGCCAGCAGCTGCCGCTTCGTCTCCAGACCGCCACCGAAGCCGCCCAGTCCGCCGTCGCTCTCCACCACCCGGTGGCACGGCACCACCACCGGCAGCGGATTGGCGCCCATCGCCGCCCCCACCGCCTGCGCCGCGCCCGGCTGTCCCACGCGCCTCGCCAGCTCCCCGTACCCGACGACCGTGCCGTACGGAACGCCCGTCGCCAGCTCGCGCAGCACCTGCCGGTTGAAGCCGGTCGTCAGGCTCCAGTCCAGCGGCAGGCCGAGGTCGTCCGGCTCGCCCGCGAAGTACCGGTCGAGCCGGCGTATCGCCTCCGCGAGCCGCCCCGAGGCGCACTCCACCGGCTCCGCGCCGAGCTGACCTGCGAGCCGGTCGAGCATCCGCTCCCGCCGTGCCGCGCCGGCGTGGAACTCCACCCGTACGAGCCCCCGCCCGGTCGCGGCGAGGAAGAGCGGCCCGATGGCGCTCTCCACGACCGTCCACTCCACCGTGACGGTCCGCTCCCTGCCGGCCGCCCCCGCTTCCGCCCCCGTGTCGATGTCCATGCCGCCCACGGTACGACCCGCCACTGACATCACGGCCCGGTCTCGCTCCGGTCTCACGAACGGGAATTTCCCGGGCACATGGTCGCCAGGTCCCCCACGCGCCATAATCTCGCCCCGGTAGTACTACCCAGCGGTACCGACTGTTTTCGGACGACGTTGCACCAGGGGTGGAGGACTCACGCTCATGCAGGGCACGGTCGACGGATTCAGCTACGGGCTCGTCACACCGGTGGCCGCCTTTCTCATGGCCTGCCTCGGCGGCGCCCTGGGCCTGCGGTGCACCACCAGATCGCTCCGCCACCGCGACACCTTCAAGGCGGGCTGGCTCGCCCTCGGCGCCACCTCGATCGGCACCGGCATCTGGACGATGCACTTCATCGCCATGATGGGCTTCTCCGTCCAGCAGGCGCCCATCGACTACGACCGGCCCCTCACCTACGCCAGCCTGGGCGTCGCCGTCGTCATGGTCGGCATCGGCATCTTCATCGTCGGCTACCGCGGGGCGACCGCCCTCACCCTGGTCACCGGCGGCACCATCACCGGCCTCGGCGTCGCCACCATGCATTACCTCGGCATGGCAGGCATGCGCTTCCAGGGCCGGATCGAGTACGACACGCCCACCGTCGCGCTCTCCGTGGTCATCGCCGTCGTGGCCGCCACCGCGGCCCTCTGGGCTGCCGTCTCCGTCCACGGATTCCTGGCCAGTGTCGGCGCGAGCCTGGTGATGGGCGTCGCCGTGAGTGGTATGCACTACACCGCCATGGCCGCCGTCAGCGTCCACCTGCACGGCACGGCGGCCCGCACCGGAACCGGCGCCACCGCCACCTCCCTCCTCCTGCCCATGCTGATCGGCCCGGCCGTCTTCCTGATCCTGGCCGCCGTCGTCGTCATGTTCGACCCGCTGCTCGTGATGGGCGACCCGGACTGGCAGCGGCCCGCCGCCCGGGCCCCGCACCGCCCCGGTCTGCCGGTCCCGCGCCATGTCCCGTCCTACGGCGAGCCCGCCAACTGGTCGGCCCGCCCGCCGGGCCGGGCCACCGGACGGGCCGCCGGGCGGACCGCCGGCCGGGCCGCCCGCAGGAGCGTCCCGCGGGGCGGACACCGCTCCCAGGACTGGTGACGGGGCCCCCGGCGACCGGGCGGTGAGCCCATCACCGCCCGAGTGTCAGTGCCGGGTCGTACGGTGGTTGCATGCGGCCCGTTTCCAAGATCGAACGTTCGATGGCGCCTTTCGAGGTCGTCAGCGAGTACAAGCCCAGCGGCGACCAGCCGACCGCCATCGCCGACCTCGAGCGGCGTGTCCGCGCGGGCGAAAAGGACGTCGTGCTCCTCGGTGCCACCGGCACCGGCAAGTCGGCGACCACCGCGTGGATGATCGAGAGGCTCCAGCGCCCCACCCTGGTGATGGCGCCGAACAAGACGCTGGCCGCCCAGCTGGCCAACGAGTTCCGAGAGCTCCTGCCGAACAACGCCGTCGAGTACTTCGTCTCGTACTACGACTACTACCAGCCCGAGGCGTACGTCCCGCAGTCGGACACCTACATCGAGAAGGACTCCTCCATCAACGAGGAGGTGGAGCGCCTCCGGCACTCCGCGACGAACTCCCTGCTCACCCGCAGGGACGTCGTCGTGGTCGCCTCCGTCTCCTGCATCTACGGCCTCGGCACGCCCCAGGAGTACGTGGACCGGATGGTCCCGCTCAAGGTCGGCGAGGAGATCGACCGCGACCAGCTGCTGCGCCGCTTCGTCGACATCCAGTACACGCGGAACGACCTGGCGTTCACCCGCGGCACCTTCCGGGTCCGCGGCGACACCATCGAGATCTTCCCGGTCTACGAGGAGCTGGCCGTCCGCATCGAGATGTTCGGCGACGAGATCGAGGCCCTCTCCACCCTCCACCCGCTCACCGGCGAGGTCATCAGCGAGGACCGCGAGCTGTACGTCTTCCCCGCCAGCCACTACGTCGCGGGACCCGAGCGCATGGAGCGGGCGATCAACGACATCGAGCGCGAGCTGGAGGGCCGCCTCGCCGAGCTCGACAAGCAGGGCAAGCACCTGGAGTCCCAGCGGCTGCGCATGCGCACCACGTACGACATCGAGATGATGCGGCAGATCGGCTCCTGCTCCGGCATCGAGAACTACTCGATGCACTTCGACGGCCGTGAGCCCGGCTCCGCGCCCAACACCCTCCTCGACTACTTCCCCGAGGACTTCCTGCTCGTCATCGACGAGTCGCACGTCACAGTGCCGCAGATCGGCGCCATGTACGAGGGCGACGCCTCCCGCAAGCGGACCCTGGTCGACCACGGCTTCCGGCTCCCCTCCGCCCTCGACAACCGCCCATTGAAGTGGGAGGAGTTCCAGGAGCGGATCGGCCAGACCGTCTACCTCTCCGCGACCCCCGGGACGTACGAGCTCTCGCGCGGCGACGGCTTCGTCGAGCAGATCATCCGCCCCACCGGCCTCGTCGACCCCGAGGTCGTCGTCAAGCCCACCGAGGGCCAGATCGACGACCTGGTCCACGAGATCCGGCTGCGCACCGAGCGCGACGAGCGCGTCCTCGTCACCACCCTCACCAAGAAGATGGCCGAGGACCTCACCGAGTACTTCCTGGAGCTCGGCATCCAGGTGCGCTATCTGCACAGCGACGTCGACACGCTGCGCCGCATCGAGCTGCTGCGCGAGCTGCGCTCCGGCGAGTACGACGTCCTCGTCGGCATCAACCTCCTCCGCGAGGGCCTCGACCTGCCCGAGGTGTCCCTGGTCGCCATCCTCGACGCCGACAAGCAGGGCTTCCTGCGCTCCGGGACCTCCCTCATCCAGACGATCGGCCGCGCCGCGCGCAACGTGTCGGGCCAGGTCCACATGTACGCGGACCGGATGACCCCGGCGATGGAGCAGGCCATCGACGAGACCAACCGGCGCCGCGAGAAGCAGATCGCGTACAACACGGAGCGCGGCATCGACCCGCAGCCGCTCCGCAAGAAGATCAACGACATCGTCGCGACCATCGCGCGCGAGGAGATCGACACCGAGGAACTGCTCGGCACCGGCTACCGGCAGGGGAAGGAGGGCAAGGCCGCGAAGGCCCCCGTGCCCTCGCTCGCCGCGCACGGCGTCAAGGGCAAGGGAAAGAGCAAGGCCGGTTCCACGGTGGAGCTCGGCGACCGTCCCGCCACGGAACTCGCCGCGATCATCGAGGAGATGACCGACCGGATGCGTGCCGCGGCGGCCGAGCTGCAGTTCGAGGTGGCGGCCCGGCTCCGCGACGAAGTGGGGGAGCTGAAGAAGGAGTTGCGCCAGATGAAGGAGGCGGGACTCGCCTGACGGGCGAGGGCGGACGCACGGTCCGGTGTGTTGCAAGACCGACACAAAACCGGACCGCGTCTCGGCGGCATCGGTGGCGCTGCGTAGGGTGCTGGACAACCGCACGCACCGGACAGCGGGCGCGGGGAACGCTAACGAGAGGGGCAAGCGCGTGTCGGTCAACATGACCAAGGGTCAGGCCATCAGCCTGGAGAAGAAGGGCGGGGGCAGCCTCACGCAGGTGCGGATGGGCCTCGGTTGGCAGGCGGCGCCGCGCCGCGGTCTCTTCGGCTCGCGCACCCGGGAGATCGACCTGGACGCCTCCGCCGTCCTCTTCGCCGAGAAGCAGCCGGTCGACGTGGTCTTCTTCCGTCACCTGGTCAGCGACGACGGCTCGGTCAAGCACACCGGCGACAACCTCGTGGGCGGCGCGGGCCAGGGCGGCGACGACGAGGCGATCCTCGTGGACCTGGAGCGGGTGCCGGTCCACATCGACCAGATCGTCTTCACGGTGAACTCCTTCACCGGCCAGACGTTCCAGGAGGTGCAGAACGCCTTCTGCCGGATCGTCGACGAGACGAACGGGCAGGAGCTCGCGCGCTACACCCTCGACGGCGGCGGCAGCTACACCGCGCAGATCATGGCGAAGGTGCACCGGGCCGGCTCCGGCTGGCAGATGACCGCCCTGGGCAACCCGGCCAACGGGCGCACCTTCCAGGACCTGATGCCGGCGATCCTGCCGCACCTGTAGAGGCCTCCTGCCGCGCCCGCGAGGGCCCGGCACGGCACACCCGCAGCTCCCGGAGGCACCAGGCCACCGGGAGCTGTCCGCATGATCCGCACCCGGAAGCACCGAGGGGACAGACACGATGACGGCCGAGCTGGTCCGTGGGCAGAACCACCCCCTGCCCGAGACCCGACTGGAGATCCGGGTGTCGGCCGGTCATCCCGTCCTCGCCGGCGCCACCCTCGGCGACGAGCAGGGCAGGGTGGCGGGCGCGGAGTGGATCGCCCACCCCGGCTCGCCCTGCCTCCCCGGTGTCGACGTGCCCGGGCGGGCCGCCGCCGATCACCGCCTCGCCGTCGACCTGGAGGCGGTCCCCGGCGCCGTCCACCGCGTCTCGGTCCTCCTCGCGCTGACCGGCGGAGCCGCGCGCTTCGGGGCCCTCGCCGCTCCGTTCGTCGCCGTCGGCGGTCCCGGCGGCACCGAGATCGCCACGTACACCATCACCGGCCTCGACGCGGAGTCCGCCGTCGTCGCCCTGGAGCTGTACCGCCGCCAGGGCGCCTGGAAGGTCCGTGCCATGGGCCAGGGGTACGAGGGCGGACTGGCCGCCCTGCTCGGCGACCAGGGCCTGGAGCGCCCGGCGGAGCTCGCCGCCGCGATCCTGGCGACGGTGTCCCCGGAGGTCGCCCCCGCGCCCGCCCCGCGGGTTCCCGAACCGGAGCGCGTACGCCACACGGCGCCGCCGACCGTGACGGACCCGGACCCGGACCCGGACCCGGCCCTGGCACCGGCGCCGGCGCCGGTGCCGGGTGCCGGGGACCCGGCCCTGGCACCGGCGACACCGCTGCCGACCGCCCCGGACCCGAGCCCGGTACCGGCCTCGCCGCCGCCCCCGCGCGTGACGGGTGACGGCGCCGGCGGCGGGCCCCTCGACTACTCCCACCCCCGGCGCCAGTCGGCCCCCGCACCCGCACCCGGGCCCCGGCAGGGCCCGCCCGCGCCGGTCGCCGGGGACGCTTCGGGCTGGTCCATGGACGAGCGGCTCTACAACCAGGTGTGGGGCATGTTCGAGGACCTGGCCCGTACCGCCGCCGCCTACCGCAGCGCATGCGGCTTCGCGGAGTCCCGGCTCGACCGGGAGCTCGACGAGGCCCTCACCGACTACCGGGCCAGGGCCGGGGGCGCGAACGACGCGGCGCGGGCCGCCGCCCGCGCCCGCCACGACGAACTCGTGGAGCGCGCCCGGGAGGTCCTGGACCGGGACCTCGCCCAGCTCGCCGCCGAGTCCGAGGTCGTCGAGCCGGCGCTGCCCGCCGCCTACGCCCGCTGGGACAACCCCGTCTGGCACGCGTACCGCGTCCCGGCCGAGGAGCCGATGGCCGTCCGTCTCGGCGACCTCCACCTCCCCGAGTGCACCGACCTGCGGATCCCCCTGCTCGTGCGGTTGCCGCTGGAGCGCGGCCTCTGGGTCGACTCCGGCCGCGGCGGCTCCGAGGCGGCCGCGCTCCTCGACGAGGCCGAGCTGCGGCGGCTCGCCCTGGACTGCGCGGTGGCGCACGCGGCGCGGCTCCTCGCGGCGCACCCGGCCGGCGGGTTCACCGTCCATGTCGTCGACCCGGCGGGTGCGGGCGCGGCCGCCCTCGCCCCGCTCGTGGAGACGGGAGCGGCCGCACCGCCCGCCCGGGGCGCGGCCGGGGTGTCGGCGGTCCTGGAGCAGCTCACCGAGCGGGTCGACCTGCTCCAGATGGCGCTGCGGGGCGGCGCGGCGGACGCGTTGCCGCCCGGCCTGGACACGGCGCGGCAGCTGCTGATCGTGCATGACTTCCCGCACGGCTTCGACGACCGGGCGGTCACCCGGCTGCGGTACCTCGCCGACGAGGGCCCGTCGGTCGGGGTCCATCTGCTGATGGTCGCGGCCCGGGAGGACGCGGCGGCGTACGGGCCGCTGCTCGACCCCCTGTGGCGCTCGCTGCTGCGCCTCACCCCCGTGCCCGACGACCACCTGGCCGATCCATGGGTCGGTCACGCCTGGTCGTACGAGCCGCCGTTCCTTCCGGCGGGCAGCGCGATCCTCCGTCAGGTCCTCACGCGGGTGGCGTCCGCTCGCCATGGAAAGCAGCTCTGACCTGGAGTCTTGGCAGCTCTTTACCCTCCTCTTTACCTTTTCTTGGGTTTCCGGGTAGAGTTCTTGGTGCGGAGGGGAGTACTCCCCAAGCGCGGCGTACCCGTCAATACGGACGGATCATCGATCCGATCCCGGGGCGTCGGCCCGGCGGCCCGTCCGCCGCCCGGGTGGAAGAGACCTCCGGCAGCGACGACGCTGATCAGTAGCCGTACGACGCCGGAGGCGCAGTGGACGTTTCAATGACCCTGTGGGTACTGACCATTCTCGGTCTGTGTGCCCTGATCGGAGCCGACTTCTTCATCGGGCGCAAGCCCCATGACGTGTCGGTCAAGGAAGCCGGAATCTGGACGGTCGTCTGGATCGTGCTCGCCGCGCTCTTCGGCCTCGGCCTGATGGTGTACGGCAACGGCCAGGCGGCCGGCGAGTTCTTCGCGGGCTACATCACCGAGAAGTCGCTCAGCGTCGACAACCTCTTCGTCTTCGTGCTGATCATGGCGAAGTTCTCGGTCCCCTCCCACCTCCAGCAGCGGGTGCTGCTCGTGGGCGTGCTGATCGCCCTGGTCCTCCGCGCGATCTTCATCGCCGCGGGCGCCGCGATCATCGCGAGCTTCTCCTGGGTCTTCTACATCTTCGGCGCGTTCCTGATCTACACCGCCTGGAAGCTCATCCAGGAGGCGCGCTCCGACGACGAGGAGGACGACTTCGAGGAGAACCGTCTCCTCAAGACCGTTGAGAAGAAGTTCGGCGTCGCCGACCGGTACCACGGCACCAAGCTCTTCATCCGCACCAACGGCAAGCGGGTGCTGACCCCGCTGATGGTCGTCATGCTGGCCATCGGCACGACCGACATCCTCTTCGCCCTCGACTCCATCCCGGCGATCTTCGGTCTCACCCAGGACCCGTACATCGTCTTCACCGCCAACGCCTTCGCCCTCATGGGTCTGCGGCAGCTGTACTTCCTGATCGGCGGCCTGCTCAAGAAGCTGGTCCACCTCAGCTACGGCCTGTCGGTGATCCTCGGCTTCATCGGTGTGAAGCTCGTGCTGCACGCCCTGCACGAGTCCGGGGTGCACGTCCCGGAGATCACCATCCCGTTCTCGTTGGCGTTCATCGGCGGTGTCCTGGTCATCACGACCATCACCAGCCTGATCGCCTCCAAGAAGCAGGCCGAGCGTGACGCGGCCGAGGTGACCGGCGCGGACGAGAAGGACAGCGTCGAGGCCTGACGCCCCCCCCCGCACACGGCGACGGCCGACCGGATCTCTCCCGGTCGGCCGTCGCCGCGTCCGCCGCCGGAACCGTTCAGGCGGCGGCGGGCTCGGCCGCCGGCCGGCCCGCGCGGGACGGGAGCGTCTCCGGGAGCAGGGCGAAGCAGCCGAGGCTCAGGAGGGCGACCAGGGTGAGGTAGGCCGCGACACCCCAGGGCGGGCCCGAGCCGCCTTCGGAGAGCGTCGTGGCCACGAGCGGGGTCAGCGCGCCGCCCAGGACGCCGGCCAGGTTGTAGCCGACGGCGGCGCCGGTGCAGCGGACTCGGGGCTCGTACAGCTCCGGCAGGTACGCGGCGACCACCGCGAACATGGTGACGAAGGCCAGCAGCGAGCCCAGGAAGCCGAGGAACATCAGCAGCGGCCGCGCGGTGTGCAGCAGGGCCACCATCGGGAACATCCAGAGCGCGGAGGCCGCGCATCCCGCCAGACAGAGCGGCCGGCGGCCCCAGCGGTCGGCGAGGAGGGCCACGAGCGGGGTGACGGCGCCCTTGACCGCCACCGCCGCCATGACACAGCTCAGCATCACCGTCCTGCTCACCCCGAGCCGCTCGGTGCCGTAGGCCAGCGCCCAGGTGGAGACCGTGTAGAAGACGGCGTACCCCACCGCGAGCGCCCCGGCCGTCAGCAGCACGAGCCGCCAGTGGTCGCGGAGAACCTCCGCCAGGGGTGCGCCCGCGCGCCGCCCGGACGCCGACAGCTCCTCGAACTGCGGAGTCTCCGCCAGCGAGGAGCGCAGCAGCAGACCGCCGGCCGCGAGCAGCCCCGCCGCCCAGAACGGCACCCGCCAGCCCCAGGAGCGGAACTCCGCGTCGCTCAGCCCGGCGGTGAGCGCCAGCATCACCCCGTTCGCCAGGAGGAATCCGATCGCCGGGCCGATCTGCGGGAAGCTCGCCCAGAGCGCGCGCCGGCGCTCTGGGGCGTGTTCGGCGGTGAGCAGGACCGCCCCTCCCCACTCGCCGCCCAGGCCGAGACCCTGCAGGAAGCGGAGGGTGAGCAGCAGCGCCGGGGCGGCGATGCCGAGTGTCCCGTACGAGGGGACGCAGCCGACCGCGACCGTGGCGCAGCCGGTCAGGAGCAGCGAGGCGAAGAGCACCGGCCGCCGGCCGTACCGGTCGCCGATGTGCCCGAAGAGCACCGAGCCGATCGGGCGGGCGAGGAAACCGGCGGCGAAGGTGCCGAAGGCGGCCAGGGTCCCGGCCAGGGGCGAGAAGGTCGGGAAGAAGAGCGGCCCGAGGACGAGGGCGGCGGCGGTCCCGTAGACGAAGAAGTCGAAGAACTCGATGGCGGTGCCGACGAGCGAGGCGGTGGCGAGCCGGCCCATCGAGGGCGGCCGGACCGGCGACGGAGGGTGACTGTGGCGCATGTCGCGCCAACTACCCCGCCGCCGCCACGGTTACGGGGGCGTGCGGAGGCGCGCAGCTCGGAGGGTGCGCGCCGGGCGTCACCAGCCGCGCTCGCGCCACTCGGGAAGATGCGGGCGCTCGTCACCGAGCGTGGTGTCCCTGCCGTGCCCGGGGTAGATCCAGGACTCGTCGGGCAGGGCCGCGAAGAGCTTGGTCTCCACGTCGTGGATCAGGCTCGCGAAGGCCTCCGGGTCCTTCCAGGTGTTGCCGACCCCGCCGGGGAAGAGGCAGTCGCCGGTGAAGACGTGGGGGTGGCCGTGCGGGTCGTCGTAGACCAGGGCGATCGAGCCGGGGGTGTGCCCGACCAGCCGGCGCGCGGTCAGCTCGACCCGGCCGACCCGGATGGTGTCGCCGTCCTCGACGGGGACGTCCGTCGGGACCGGGATGCCCTCCGCGTCGTACGCGCCCGCGTAGGTCCTGGCGCCGGTCGCGGCGACGACCTCCTCCAGCGCCTGCCAGTGGTCGCCGTGCCGGTGGGTGGTGACGACGGCGGCGATGCCGTCGTCACCGATCAGCGTGAGCAGCGTCCCGGCGTCGTTGGCCGCGTCGATCAGCAGCTGCTCGCCGGTCGCCCGGCAGCGCAGCAGGTACGCGTTGTTGTCCATCGGGCCGACCGCGACCTTCGAGATCATCAGGTCCGTCAGCTCGTGCACGTCCGCCGGACCGCCGACCTTCACCACTCCGCTGTACGTCATGGCCTCAGACTAGCTCCGGGGAGTGACAGCGGCGGCTACAGCGGAGGAAGCGCGGGCAGAGAGCCGCCCTCGACCTTCAGGGCGGAGCCGTCGCGGCGGCCGGCGAGCCAGCCGAGGAGCTCCGGCGCGGGGCCGGAGACGGCCACGGGGCCTCCCTCGGCGCCACCGCCGGTCGTCCAGATCCCGCCCTCCCGCAGCCCGCCGTCCGGCGTCCAGCTGCGGCCCTCGTCGGCACGGAGGGCGGTCGAGGGCACGTCCTCGTGGCCGGCGAACCGGTCCGCCAGGAAGTCGATCTCCCGCAGGACGAACTCCTCGGGCAGGTCCTCCAGCTCATAGCCGACGCCCAGGTCGACGTGGTGCAGGGCCACCTCCACCCAGCGGCGGAAGGGGATCCGGGAGGCGCTGTCGGTGACCCCGTTGCGGAGCTCCACCGTGCGGCTCCAGTCGGCGGGCTCCGCGCCGACGGCCTGGAAGCGCTCGGCGGACTCGCGCAGGTCGGCGAGGTGGGCCTCGAGCGGACGGCCGGCGCCGCGCTCGATGTCGGCGTCCCGGGTCGCGGCGTCGGCGTACATGGGACGGCCCTGGAGGACGTTCACCAGAGCGTCGGCGTTACGGGCGAGGTGGGCGAGGACATGGCCGCGGGTCCAGCCCGGAAGCCGTGACGGCTCGGCCGCCGCGGCGTTGTCCCATGAGGCGACGTCGGCGATCAGCCGGTCGGTCGCCTCGCGTACGGAGGCAAGGTCGAGTTCGTGGTCGATCATGGCGCCGACCCTAGGGGGTTCCGTACCGGTCCGGCCAGATCGACGGGGGCTCGGCACCCCGGCTCCGCCACTCGTTCGGGTGAAGCGGTCTCCACGCGGCCGGAAATCGAATGTACGTGCTATAGGCTCGATGGAAGCATCCGGCATCCTTGGTTGTTGGGTGTGTCAGGCACATCCGCTCTCTCAAGAAAGGTGCGGACCGGCGTGGCCGACCGTCTCATCGTTCGTGGCGCTCGCGAGCACAACCTCAAGAACGTCTCGCTCGACCTCCCGCGTGACTCCCTCATCGTCTTCACCGGGCTCTCGGGGTCGGGCAAGTCCTCCCTCGCGTTCGACACGATCTTCGCCGAGGGGCAGCGCCGGTACGTCGAGTCGCTCTCCTCGTACGCCCGGCAGTTCCTCGGCCAGATGGACAAGCCGGACGTCGACTTCATCGAAGGTCTCTCGCCCGCGGTCTCCATCGACCAGAAGTCGACCTCGCGCAACCCGCGCTCGACGGTCGGCACCATCACGGAGGTCTACGACTACCTCCGCCTGCTCTTCGCCCGCATCGGCAAACCGCACTGTCCCGAGTGCCGCCGGCCCATCTCCCGGCAGTCGCCGCAGGCCATCGTCGACAAGGTCCTGGAGCTCCCCGAGGGCAGCCGATTCCAGGTGCTCTCCCCGCTCGTGCGCGAGCGGAAGGGCGAGTTCGTCGACCTCTTCGCCGACCTCCAGACCAAGGGCTACAGCCGCGCGCGCGTCGACGGCGTGACCGTGCAGCTCACCGAGCCGCCGACGCTGAAGAAGCAGGAGAAGCACACGATCGAGGTGGTCGTCGACCGCCTCACCGTGAAGGACAGCGCCAAGCGCCGGCTCACCGACTCCGTCGAGACCGCGCTCGGACTCTCCGGCGGCATGGTCGTGCTCGACTTCGTCGACCTCCCGGAGGGCGACCCCGAGCGCGAGAAGATGTACTCGGAGCACCTCTACTGCCCGTAC
The DNA here is from genome assembly GCF_055575535.1 of Streptomyces sp. NPDC034084. Lineage (NCBI taxonomy): Bacteria > Bacillati > Actinomycetota > Actinomycetes > Kitasatosporales > Streptomycetaceae > Streptomyces > Streptomyces sp. NPDC034084. Next base: position 154,789 of record NZ_JBVISK010000001.1, on the reverse strand, counting down.
GACGACCTGTCCTTCGAGGAGCTGGAGCCGCGCTCCTTCTCCTTCAACTCGCCCTTCGGCGCGTGCCCCGACTGCACCGGCATCGGCACCCGCATGGAGGTCGACCCGGAGCTGATCGTCCCCGACGAGGAGAAGTCCCTCGACGAGGGCGCCATCCACCCCTGGTCGCACGGCCACACCAAGGAGTACTTCGGCCGGCTCATCGGCGGCCTCTCCCAGGCCCTCGGCTTCCGCACGGACATCCCGTACGCCGGGCTGCCGCAGCGCGCCAAGAAGGCGCTCATGCACGGCCACAAGACCCAGGTCGAGGTCCGCTACCGCAACCGCTACGGGCGCGAGCGGGCGTACACCACCCCGGCCTTCGAAGGCGCCGTCTCCTTCGTCAAGCGGCGCCACAGCGAGGCCGAGAGCGACTCCAGCCGCGAGCGCTTCGAGGGCTACATGCGCGAGGTGCCCTGCCCCACCTGCGAGGGCACGCGCCTCAAGCCGATCGTCCTCGCGGTCACGGTCATGGACCGGTCCATCGCCGAGGTCTCCGCGATGTCCATCAGCGACTGCGCCGAGTTCCTCGCCCGGCTCACGCTCAACGCCCGCGACAAGAAGATCGCCGAGCGGGTCCTCAAGGAGGTCAACGAGCGGCTGCGCTTCCTCGTCGACGTCGGCCTCGACTACCTCTCGCTCAACCGGGCGGCGGGCACCCTCTCCGGCGGCGAGGCCCAGCGCATCCGGCTCGCCACCCAGATCGGCTCCGGCCTGGTCGGCGTGCTGTACGTGCTCGACGAGCCGTCCATCGGCCTCCACCAGCGCGACAACCACCGGCTCATCGAGACCCTGGTCCGGCTCCGGGACATGGGCAACACGCTCATCGTCGTCGAGCACGACGAGGACACCATCAAGGTCGCCGACTGGGTCGTCGACATCGGCCCCGGCGCCGGCGAGCACGGCGGCAAGGTCGTCCACTCCGGCTCCCTGAAGGAGCTCCTCGCCAACGAGGAGTCGATGACCGGGCAGTACCTGTCCGGCCGCCGGGCGATCGCCACCCCGGACATCCGCCGTCCGGTGGACCCCGGACGCCGCCTCACCGTGCACGGGGCCCGCGAGAACAACCTGCGGGACATCGACGTCTCCTTCCCGCTGGGCGTCCTCACCGCCGTCACCGGAGTCTCCGGCTCCGGCAAGTCGACCCTGGTCAACGACATCCTCTACACCCACCTGGCGCGTGAGCTGAACGGTGCCAAGTCGGTGCCCGGACGGCACACGCGCGTGGACGGCGACGACCTCGTCGACAAGGTCGTGCACGTCGACCAGTCCCCGATCGGCCGCACCCCGCGGTCGAACCCGGCGACGTACACCGGCGTCTTCGACCACGTCCGCAGGCTCTTCGCCGAGACGATGGAGGCCAAGGTCCGGGGTTACCTGCCCGGCCGCTTCTCCTTCAACGTCAAGGGCGGCCGCTGCGAGAACTGCTCCGGTGACGGCACGATCAAGATCGAGATGAACTTCCTCCCGGACGTCTACGTCCCGTGCGAGGTTTGCCACGGCGACCGGTACAACCGGGAGACCCTGGAGGTCCACTACAAGGGCAAGTCCATCGCCGAGGTCCTGAACATGCCGATCGAGGAGGCCCTCGACTTCTTCGAGGCCGTCCCGACCATCGCCCGGCACCTGCGCACGCTCAACGAGGTCGGCCTCGGCTACGTCCGCCTCGGCCAGTCCGCGCCGACGCTCTCCGGCGGCGAGGCGCAGCGCGTGAAGCTCGCCTCCGAGCTCCAGAAGCGCTCGACGGGCCGCACGGTCTACGTGCTCGACGAGCCGACCACCGGTCTGCACTTCGAGGACATCTCGAAGCTGATCAAGGTGCTGTCCAACCTGGTCGACAAGGGCAACTCGGTGATCGTCATCGAGCACAACCTCGATGTCATCAAGACCGCGGACTGGGTCATCGACATGGGTCCGGAGGGCGGCAGCGGCGGCGGTCTGGTGGTCGCCGAGGGCACGCCGGAGGAGGTCGCCTCGGTTCCCGAGAGCCACACCGGCAAGTTCCTGCGCGAGATCCTCGGCGCCGACCGGATCAGCGACGCGGTCGGGACGATCCCGGCGGCCCGCGGAGCGAAGAAGGCGGCGGCGAAGAAGGCCCCCGCCAAGAAGACGGCCGCCAAGAGTGCGACCGGCACGAAGAAGGCCGCGGCCACGAAGGCGAGCGCCACCAAGGCCACCGCCAAGAAGGCGACGGCCCGCGCCCGCAAGGCGTGACGGCCACGGCGTGAAGCCACGGCGTGACACCGAGGCGGGGCCCCACCCGGGCCCCGCCTCCCACGTCAGGCCCGCCGGTCGGCCCTCCGGGGCCCGCCGGTATCGTCGGTTCGGTCCCCCCTGGGGTGTCTTGTCCCCGATCTCACCGTGGAGCGCTCATGTCCGGCCAGTCCAGCCGCCGCACCGTACTCAAAGGCGCGGCCCTCGCCGGAGCCGCGGGGCTGGGAGTCGCCGCCTGCTCCACCGAGTCCAAGCTCGGCCACGCCCAGGCCCCGACCCCGACCGCGCCGGTCCCGCTCGGCGCCCCGGACGAGGTGCCGGTCGGCGGTTCCAAGCTCTACCGGGAGCAGCGGCTCGTAGTGAGCTGCCCGGCCGAGGGCCGGTACAAGGCCTTCAGCGCCCAGTGCACCCACGCCGGCTGCGTCCTCGACAAGGTCGAGGCGAACGAGGGGAACTGCCCCTGCCACGGCAGCCGCTTCGACGTCACGACCGGCAAGGCCCTCCACGGCCCCGCCACCGTCCCGCTCCCCGAGGTCCCGATCCGGGTCGAGAACGGCAAGCTGGTCGCCGGTCCCGAGGGCCCCACGGCCTGAGCGGCCCGGAGCCCGGCGGTCACGCCCAGTCCCAGTCGATCCCCAGGATCCCCGGCCGTACCCCCTGCTCCACGACGTGCACCGTGCGGTGCCGGCCACTCAGCGTCAGCTCCGCACGGCCGCCGCGCGGCGCCCCCGCCGAGGACTGCGCGAACCTCCGGCACCGCACCGGAAGCGCCGCCTCGTCGAAGCGGACCTGGAGCGCGTACTGCCCGCCCGCGAAGCTGAACCCGCGCACGTACTCCCCGCTCGGACCCGCCGTACCGTCCTCGAAACCGTACGAGAACAGGTACGTGTCCCCGGCCCGCAGCCGCACGTCGAAGAGCAGCTCCGCGACCAGCACGCCCGTGTCGGCATGCCACCGCACCCGCCCCGTCCGGCAGTTCTCCACCGCCCGCACCACCACCCGGGACGGATCGCAGCCGGGGTCGCCGTGGTGGATGGCGAGGTAGCGGTCCACGCCGTCCCGATGCGCCCGCACCACATGCTGCGACTCGCGCCCCACCAGCTCCCGCCCCGCCCCGATCCGTACCCGCTCGTGGTGCCCCACCGTGTGCAGCCCGCCGTCCGTCGGGGACTCCAGGCCCGCGATCAGCTCCTCGATCGAGCCCGAGGCCTCCAGCAGTGAGCGGTACGAGCGGGCCGCCGGGCGCTCCACCTCGGAACGGGCCGCCGAGTCCTCCGTCAGGAGTCGCAGCAGCGAGTTCCCGGGCAGCTGAAGCACCTCCTCCAGGGCCCGGACGGCCTTCAGGGACTCCGGCCGCTGCGGACGGCGGGCGCCCTGCTGCCAGTAGCTCAAGCTCGTCACCCCGACCTTGACGCCCCGGTGCGCCAGATGGTGCTGGACCCGCTGGAGCGGCAGCCCGCGCACGGCGAGGGCGGTGCGCAGCGCCAGATGGAAGGGGCCGGTGTGCAGCAGCTGCGCCAGATCGGCCTCGGTGTGGCTCACGAGGACTCCTCGGTGAACGTTCACGACGGGGGCGGGGACCGTCGCACCGCGAGGGGTGGGCGGGCAGGTGGGCCCGGGGTGTCCGTTCACACCCGGGTCACACCGTTCACAGTCCGATGTCACCCCGCATTGAAGCGTGTTGACCCGGCCACGACAACGGCCGATGCTCCTGACCAGCGTCCGGACGCGCTCCTCCACCCCCCTCATCCCCAGCTCCTGGGAGGAACGCGATGCGCAGAAGAAAGCTGAACCTCGCGGCACTCGCCGCAGCCGCCCTCTTCCTCGTCCCCACCACCCCGGCCGCCGCCGCGCCCGCCGCCGTCGCGCCTGCCGTGCCCTCCGCCGCCTCCGCCGCCCCGGCCGGTGAGGACCTCTCCGTCCTCGGCTCCAAGCGGCTGAACATCACGATGCAGGCCCAGCAGAAGACCAACTGGTGCTGGGCGGCGAGCGGCAACACCATCGCCACCTGGTACGGCCGGAACTACAGCCAGAACCAGTTCTGCAACGCCGCCTTCAACCGCCAGCAGGGCTACGACTGCCCCAACTGGCAGGCCACGCTCGGCAACGTCCAGACCGGACTGAGCTGGGCGGGCATCAGCCCCGGCTCGTACGTCGACGGCTGGCTGCGCTACTCCACCGTCCAGACCGAGATCAACGCCGACCGGCCGGTCGAGACACGGATCCAGTGGTCGAGCGGCGGCGGCCACATGCATGTGATCTACGGCTACGACGACGCGAACAGCTGGGTCTACTGGGGCGACCCCTGGCCCTCCAGCGACCGCTACAACTGGGCCTCGCACGCCTGGTACGTGAACAACGGCTCCTTCTCCTGGACCCACTCCCTCTACCGGATCGGGGCGTGACGACGATGAACGCACGAGCCACGGGAGCCGGCCTCCTCGCCACCGCCGCCCTCGTCCTCCTCGGGGCGCTCCCGGCGGCCGCCGCCGAGAGCCTCCCGCCCGCGCCGACCCCCGAAAAGGCCGCCTCCGCGCCGCAGACCCTGGACACCCTGTCCCGGTTCTTCGCCCGCGACGGCGCCCTCTCCCGCACGGCGGCCGCGCCCCGCGTCGAGGGCGCCTCCGTCCCCGTGCGGCTCCTGTCCCCGGACTTCGTCGCCGGGAAGCCCGGCGCGCCGGTCGCCCGCGTCGAGTTCCGCGCCAGCCGGGCCGTCGCCTCGGACGGCCAGAAGGCCTCACTGTGGACGGTGAAGCAGCCGGGCGGCTGGCAGGTGGTGAACATCGCCACCGGCGACGACGAGATCCGGTACGCGGAGATGGGCGGCGGCGGGCTGGTCTTCCGCGAGCCGCAGATCGACGCGTGGTACGTCCAGCGGGGCGCGAAGGTGCTGCCGCTGGACGAGGACGCGGTACGGGCCGTCGGCCGCGACGGGACGAGCCTCGCGGCGTACCGGCAGCGCGTCACCGCCGCGTACGGCGACAAGCTGCCCGGCTCGTCGTACGCGCGGCGGGGAGCGGCAGGGGGTTACGGGGCGGCGCCGGCGGCCCATGAGGAACCGGGTGTCGTGGCGGCGGGTGCGGGTGCGGTGGTCGTGCTGGCGGCCGCCGTGACGATCCGCCGGCGTCGGCGCACACCTCGACGGGCCTGAGCGCCGGCCCCGCCCCGCCGTACGGGCCCGCGGCCGTGCCGGGGCGGGGGCTCCGCCCGTGTGGGCGATCGTCCCGCAGGGCGGTGCCCACAGCGGCGCGGGGCGGCCGCCTGGCGCGGTCGGAGTGTCCGTGGGCGCCAGTAGGGTGGTGAGCATGGCAGACCCCTCCAGCTACCGCCCCAAGCCGGGTCAGATCCCCGACTCGCCGGGGGTCTACAAGTTCCGCGACGAGCACCGTCGGGTGATCTACGTGGGGAAGGCGAAGTCCCTGCGCCAGCGGCTGGCGAACTACTTCCAGCCGCTCACGAGCCTGCACCCGCGCACGGCCACCATGGTGACCACGGCCGCCTCCGTGGAGTGGACCGTGGTGTCCACCGAGGTCGAGGCGCTGCAGCTGGAGTACTCCTGGATCAAGGAGTTCGACCCCCGGTTCAACGTCAAGTACCGGGACGACAAGAGCTATCCGTACCTCGCGGTGACGATGAACGAGGAGTTCCCGCGCGTCCAGGTCATGCGCGGCCACAAGAAGAAGGGCGTGCGCTACTTCGGGCCGTACGCGCACGCGTGGGCGATCCGCGAGACCGTCGACCTGATGCTGCGGGTGTTCCCCGTGCGGACGTGCTCGGCGGGGGTGTTCCGTAACGCCGCCTCCGCCGGGCGGCCCTGCCTCCTCGGCTACATCGGCAAGTGCTCGGCGCCCTGCGTCGGCCGGGTCTCGCCCGAGGAGCACCGCGAACTGGCCGAGGACTTCGGCGACTTCATGGCCGGCCGCACCGGCACGTACATCCGCAGGCTCGAGAAGCAGATGATGATCGCGGCCGAGGACATGGAGTACGAGAAGGCCGCCCGGCTCCGCGACGACATAGGGGCCCTGCGCCGGGCCATGGAGAAGAACGCGGTCGTCCTCGCCGACGCCACCGACGCCGACCTGATCGCCCTCGCCGAGGACGAGCTGGAGGCCGCCGTCCAGATCTTCCACGTGCGCGGCGGACGCGTCCGGGGCCAGCGCGGCTGGGTCACGGACAAGGTCGAGGCCGTCGACACGGCGGGGCTCGTCGAGCACGCCCTCCAGCAGCTGTACGGCGAGGAGAGCGGCGACGCGGTCCCCAAGGAGGTCCTGGTCCCCGCGCTGCCCGAGGACACCGAGGCCGTCTCCGCCTGGCTCTCCGGCCGCCGCGGCTCCCTCGTCTCGCTGCGCGTCCCGCAGCGCGGCGACAAGAAGGACCTGATGGAGACGGTCGCGCGCAACGCCCAGCAGGCGCTCGTGCTGCACAAGACCAAGCGCGCCAGCGACCTGACCACCCGCTCCCGGGCCCTGGAGGAGATCGCCGAGGCCCTGGACCTGGACTCGGCGCCGCTGCGGATCGAGTGCTTCGACATCTCGCACCTCCAGGGCGAGGACGTCGTCGCCTCGATGGTCGTCTTCGAGGACGGCCTGCCCCGCAAGAGCGAGTACCGCCGCTTCCAGATCAAGGGCTTCGAGGGCCAGGACGACGTCCGGTCCATGCACGAGGTGATCAGCCGCCGCTTCAAGCGCTACCTCGCCGAGAAGGACCGTACGGGGGAGTGGGGCCCGGCCGGCGACGGCGACGTGCCGGCCGGCGGCGAGGTCCCGGCGGAGACCGCCGAGGACGACGGACGGCCCAAGCGTTTCGCGTACCCGCCGCAGCTCGTCGTCGTCGACGGCGGGCAGCCGCAGGTCGCCGCCGCCCGCCGCGCCCTCGACGAGCTCGGCATCGACGACGTCGCGGTCTGCGGGCTCGCCAAGCGCCTGGAGGAGGTCTGGCTGCCCGGCGACGACGACCCGGTGGTGCTGCCCCGCTCCAGCGAGGGCCTCTACCTGCTCCAGCGGGTGCGTGACACGGCTCACGACTTCGCCATCCGCTACCAGCGGTCCAAGCGGACCAAACGCCTCCGGACCAGCCCGCTCGACGCCGTCCCCGGCCTCGGGGAGTCCCGCAAACAGGCCTTGATCAAGCATTTCGGCTCGGTGAAGCGGCTCAGGCAGGCGACAATCGAGCAGATCTGTGAGGTCCCCGGCTTCGGCCGGAAGACCGCGGAGGCGGTCGCCGTGGCCCTGGCCCAGGCGGCCCCCGCCGCGCCCGCCGTGAACACGGCCACAGGAGAGATCATGGAAGACGACGGGGGCACCACCGCATGAGCGAGCGCCACACGCACGACGAGCACGACCGAGAAGACGGAGCAGGAGACGTGAGTACGGGCACGAAGGAGACCCCCGGCGACAACGGCGCCGAGGCGGCCATTCCCGAACTGGTGATCATCTCCGGCATGTCCGGAGCGGGCCGGTCCACCGCGGCGAAGTGTCTGGAGGACCTCGGCTGGTTCGTCGTGGACAACCTGCCGCCCGCGCTGATTCCCACGATGGTGGAGCTCGGCGCCCGCTCCCAGGGCAACGTCGCCCGGATCGCCGTCGTCGTGGACGTCCGCGGCCGGCAGTTCTTCGACAACCTCAGGGAGTCCCTCGCCGACCTGGACGCCAAGCAGGTCACCCGCCGGATCGTCTTCCTGGAGTCCTCCGACGAGGCCCTGGTCCGGCGCTTCGAGTCGGTCCGCAGGCCCCACCCGCTCCAGGGCGACGGCCGCATCACCGACGGCATCGCCGCCGAGCGCGACCTGCTGCGCGAGCTGCGCGGCGACGCCGACCTGGTGATCGACACCTCCAGCCTCAACGTCCACGAGCTGCGCGCCAAGATGGACGCCCAGTTCGCCGGCGACGAGGAGCCCGAGCTCCGGGCCACCGTGATGTCCTTCGGCTTCAAGTACGGCCTGCCGGTCGACGCCGACCTCGTCGTCGACATGCGCTTCCTGCCGAACCCGCACTGGGTCCCCGAGCTGCGGCCCTTCACCGGCCTCAACGAGGAGGTGTCGAACTACGTCTACAACCAGCCAGGCGCCAAGGAGTTCCTCGACCGCTACACCGAGCTGCTCCAGCTGATCGCCGCGGGCTACCGCCGCGAGGGCAAGCGGTACGTGACCATCGCCGTGGGCTGCACGGGCGGCAAGCACCGCTCCGTGGCCACCGCCGAGCGCCTCGCCGCCCGCCTCGCCTCCGAAGGGGTCGAGACCGTCGTCGTCCACCGGGACATGGGGCGCGAGTGAAGCCGTACCGTCGGCGTGCCTCCACCCTCACGGTGCGGCGTACGCTCCGCAGGCGCGGCGCCCAGCCCAAGGTGGTCGCGCTCGGTGGCGGCATGGGCCTGTCGGCCTCCCTCGCCGCGCTCCGCCGGATCACCGGCGACCTCACCGCCGTCGTCACCGTCGCCGACGACGGCGGCTCCAGCGGCCGGCTCCGGGAGGAGCTCGGCGTGCTGCCCCCGGGCGATCTCCGCAAGGCGCTCGCCGCGCTCTGCGGCGACGACGACTGGGGCCAGACCTGGGCCCGGGTGATCCAGCACCGCTTCCAGTCCAAGGGCGAGATGCACGGCCACGCCGTCGGCAACCTGCTGATCGTCGCCCTCTGGGAGCAGCTCGGCGACCCCGTCCAGGCCCTCGACCTGGTCGGCCGGCTGCTCGGCGCCCAGGGCCGGGTGCTCCCCATGTCGGCCGTGCCCCTGGAGCTCCAGGCCCTGGTCCGGGGCCACGACCCGGAGCGGCCGGACGACGTGGACACCGTGCGCGGCCAGGCGACCGTGGCGCTCACCCCGGGCGAGGTGCAGTCCGTGCACCTCGTGCCGCCCGACCCGCCGGCCGTGCCCGAGGCGGTCGCGGCGGTCCTGGACGCGGACTGGGTGGTGCTCGGTCCCGGCTCCTGGTTCTCCTCGGTGATCCCGCACCTGCTCGTCCCCGAGCTCCTCGACGCCCTGGTCGAGACGAAGGCCCGGAAGGTGCTCTCGCTGAACCTCGCGCCGCAGCCCGGAGAAACCGAGGGCTTCTCACCGCAGCGTCATTTGGAGGTTTTGGGACGACACGCCCCTAAACTCGCCCTGGACGTGGTGCTGGCCGACGAGGCCGCCGTGCCCGATCGTGAGTCTCTCGCCGATGCCGCCAAGCGGCTCGGTGCCGCGGTCGAGCTGGCGCCGGTGGCCGGGCCCGACGGCTCCGCGAAGCATGACCCGGAGCTGTTGGCCGCCGCGTACGACCGTATTTTTCGGATGCATGGAAGGATCGGCCCATGGCGATGACGGCAGCGGTGAAGGACGAGATCTCCCGGCTTCCCGTCACCCGGACCTGCTGCAGGAAGGCAGAGGTCTCGTCGATCCTGCGGTTCGCGGGCGGGCTGCACCTGGTGAGCGGCCGCATCGTGATCGAGGCGGAGCTGGACACCGCGATGGCGGCCCGCCGCCTCAAGCGGGACATCCTGGAGATCTTCGGGCACAGCTCGGAGCTGATCGTGATGGCCCCCGGCGGTCTGCGGCGCGGCTCGCGGTTCGTGGTGCGGGTGGTGGCGGGCGGTGACCAGCTGGCCCGGCAGACAGGTCTCGTGGACGGCCGCGGCCGCCCCATCCGGGGCCTTCCCCCGCAGGTGGTCTCCGGCGCGACCTGTGACGCCGAGGCGGCCTGGCGCGGCGCGTTCCTCGCGCACGGCTCGCTGACCGAGCCCGGTCGCTCGTCCTCCCTGGAGGTGACCTGCCCGGGTCCGGAGGCCGCCCTCGCCCTGGTCGGCGCGGCCCGCCGGCTCTCCATCGCGGCGAAGGCCCGCGAGGTGCGGGGCGTGGACCGGGTCGTCGTCCGTGACGGTGACGCGATCGGCGCCCTGCTGACGCGCCTCGGCGCGCACGAGTCGGTGCTCGCCTGGGAGGAGCGGCGGATGCGGCGCGAGGTCCGCGCCACCGCCAACCGCCTGGCCAACTTCGACGACGCCAACCTGCGCCGCTCGGCCCGCGCGGCCGTCGCCGCCGGGGCCCGCGTGCAGCGCGCCCTGGAGATCCTCGGCGAGGAGGTGCCCGAGCACCTCGCCGCGGCCGGCCGGCTCCGCATGGAGCACAAGCAGGCATCCCTGGAGGAGCTGGGCGCGCTCGCCGACCCGCCGCTCACCAAGGACGCGGTGGCCGGCCGGATCCGCCGGCTCCTCGCGATGGCCGACAAGCGGGCGCAGGACCTGGGCATCCCCGGGACCGAGTCCAACCTGACGGAGGAGCTCGACGACAGCCTCGTCGGCTGACCGGACCCGCCGCCGTACGAAGCTCGTACGGAGACCTCGTACGGAGAGGTTGTACGGACCCCCCGATACGGACCCCCGTACGGACCCCCCGCGCGGACCGCTCGTACCGACCGCTCGTACCGGAATCGTGAACTCCGAGCTGCCGGTGCCTTTCTGAGGCACCGGCAGCTTTTCCGTACCCCCCGCGAGGCACCCTTGACAGGTCCATGAGCGCCCAAGAGCCTGGCGTCTGTTCGCCTTCGTGACAGACAACAACAAGGGGGGCTCATGAGACGCAGAGCGAGATCGGTCCTCGCCGCGGCTTCACTGCTGATCGCCGGAGTGGCGGCGGCGCCCGTCGCCGGAGCGCAGCCGAACGACCGGGACGGCGGCGACGCCCTCTCCGTCTGGCGCGCCGAGGTCACCAAGGAACAGGTCCCGCTGCTCCTCGACGCCGGCGCCGACGCCCACGAACTCACCGAGCAGGTCCCGGCCAAGGGCTCCGCGACGGTCGAGCTCTTCCTCACCGGCCGGCAGGCCGGGCAGCTGCGCGGCCAGGGCGTCGAGATCACCGAGCACGGCCTCACCGCCCAGGCCCGGAAGAGGGTCGCCGCGGCGGGGGACGGCGTCTTCCGCCCGTACGGCGGCACGAACGGCCTCAAGCAGGAGATCCTGGACACCGCGCGGGCCAACCCCGGCCTCACCAAGGTCGTCTCCATCGGCAAGACCCTCAAGGGTCAGGACATCCTGGCCCTCAAGCTGACCAAGGGCGCCCGGCGCGTCAAGGACGGCTCGAAGCCCGCCACGCTGTACATGTCCAACCAGCACGCGCGCGAGTGGATCACCCCCGAGATGACCCGGCGGCTGATGCACCACTACCTCGACGGCTACGGCAAGGACGAGCGGATCACCCGGATCGTCGACTCCACCGAGCTGTGGTTCGTGCTCTCCGCCAACCCGGACGGCTACGACTACACGCACGCCGACCCCGCCCACCGCCAGTGGCGCAAGAACCTCCGCGACAACGACGGCGACGGGAAGCTCGGCCCCGGCGACGGCGTCGACCTCAACCGCAACTTCGCCTACAAGTGGGGCTACGACAACGAGGGCTCGTCCCCCGACCCCGCCGACGAGACCTTCCGCGGCAGGGGCCCCATGTCGGAGCCGGAGACGAGGGCCCTCGACGCCTTCCAGAAGCGCATCGGCTTCGCGTACGGCGTCAACTACCACTCGGCCGCCCAGCTCCTGCTGTACGGCGTCGGCTGGCAGGTCGCCACCGACACCCCCGACGACGTGGCCCTCAAGGCCCTCGCCGGCACCCCGCAGAAGTCCGCCGTGCCCGGCTACCGGCCGCAGGTCTCCTCCGAGCTGTACATCACCAACGGCGAGGCGGACGGACACGCCGCCAACGTCAACGGGATGCAGATGTTCACCCCGGAGATGTCGACCTGCGCCACCGCCTCCCGCGTCGACCCGAACGACGCGTGGAACCCGGCCGACTGCGCCTCCGTCTTCACCTTCCCGGACGACGAGAAGCTGATCCAGGCCGAGTTCGCCAAGAACATCCCCTTCGCGCTCGCCGTCGCCGAGACCGCCGCCCACCCGGACCGGCCCGTCTCCCCGGTCGGCATCGACGCCCCCGACCTCACGCCGAAGACCTTCACCACCTCCTACGCCCGCGGCAGGGAGCAGGAGGTCGCCGTCACCGCACGCAAGTCGCTGCGCGGCAAGACCCTGAAGTACCGGATCAACGGCGGCCGCACCCACAGCGAGGAGCTCGACGCCTGGAAGGGCGGCGAGACCTTCGGCGGCGACGACAACCTCTACTACGACGAGTACCGCGCCGAGGTCCGGAGAGCCCGCCCCGGCGACTCCGTCGAGGTCTGGTTCACCGCCCGCACCCGTGAGGGCCGGACCACCTCCTCCGCCCCCTTCACGTACAAGGTGGCCGAGCGCCCCCGCGGCGACGTCCTCGTCCTCGCCGACGAGGGCGGGACCACCGCCGCCCGGCACACCGCCGCCTATGTCCGGGCGCTCGCCGGCAACGGCCGCCGGGCCGCCGTCTGGGACGTCGCCACCCAGGGCGCCCCGGACGCCCTCGGCGTGCTCTCCCACTTCCGTACGGTCGTCTGGTACACCGGAGCCGAGCGCCCCTCCGGCGCCGCCCAGCTGGCCGTCCGCGCCTACCTCAACGAGGGCGGCAAGCTGATCAACGCCGGCGAGAAGTCCGGCGGCCTCACCGAGGTGGGCCTCGCCGAGACCAACGACTTCGCCCAGTACTACCTCGGCGCCTACCACCGCGCGGGCCTCAAGAACCCGCCCGCCTTCGCCGGTACCGGCGCCTTCGCGGGCACCGGAGCGACGCTCGGCGCCGCCGCCGGCAACCCGCTGGACAACGCCGGCGCGTACACCGTCACCTCGGACACGCTGCAGCCGAAGGAGTTCCCGCAGTTCGCGAGCAGCGCCTCCGCCGGTGACTACCCGGGCATCCGCACCCCCTTCGAGCCCGCCGAGGGAGCGTCCTTCGCGGCCGTCAAGCACGCCGACGACACCTGGGCCCGGCTCGCCAGGACCGTCGACCTCACCGGCGTCGCCGCCGCATCGAAGCCGCGCCTGGACTTCCAGGTCAGTTACGACACCGAGCCCGGCTACGACAACCTCGTCGTCGAGGCCCACACCGTCGGCCAGGACGACTGGACCACCCTGCCCGACGCCAACGGCGGCACCTCCGCCGAGCCGCCCGCCGACTGCGGCGAGGGCTACTACCTCCGCGGCCACCCCTTCCTCGCCCACTACCTCACCGTCGGCGAGGACGGCTGCGCGCCCACCGGCACCACCGGCTCCTGGAACGCCTTCACCGGCCCCTCCAACGGCTGGCGCCAGGCCTCCGTCGACCTGAGCGCCTGGGCCGGCAAGAAGGTCGAGCTCGCGATCTCGTACGTCTCCGACCCCGGTACGGGAGGGACGGGCGCCTTCGTCGACGACACCCGGCTCGTCACCGGGACCACCACCGAGGCCGAGGGCTTCGAGACCTCCCTCGGCGCCTGGTCCGCGCCGGGCGCCCCGGCCGGCAGCCCCGGCAACGCCTCGGACTGGACGCGCTCCGCGGCGCTCTTCCACTCGCAGGCGGCGGTCACCACCCGCGACACCGTCCTCCTCGGCTTCGGCCTGGAGCACGTGCCCGGCGCGACGGAACGGGCACGGCTCCTCGGCCGCGCCCTCGGGGCGCTCCGCCGCTGACGGAGAGTAGTCGGGACAAAGGTCCCACGACGGCCCGTACCCGTCGGTAGGTGCGGGCCGTCGGCCGTTCTCCCTCACTTTCCGGGCTCGTCCGGCTGCGCGCGATGTCACTCGCGGCCGACGGGGGAGGTAGGGTCGTAAGCGGTCGGGGACATCCCAAAAAACAAAAATCTCGCCGGCGTCGAGAACACCGGCGTTCCTAACGAGGAGATCGGTTCGTGACGATCCGCGTAGGCATCAACGGCTTTGGCCGCATCGGCCGGAACTACTTCCGCGCGCTCCTTGAGCAGGGTGCTGATATCGAGATCGTGGCTGTCAACGACCTGGGCGACACCGCGACCACGGCCCACCTGCTGAAGTACGACACCATCCTGGGCCGCCTCAAGGCCGAGGTGACCCACACCGCCGACACCATCACCGTCGACGGTCACACCATCAAGGTGCTGTCCGAGCGCGACCCGGCCGACATCCCCTGGGGCGACCTGGGCGTCGACATCGTCATCGAGTCGACCGGCATCTTCACCAAGAAGGCCGACGCCGCGAAGCACCTCGCCGGCGGCGCCAAGAAGGTCCTCATCTCGGCTCCGGCCAGCGACGAGGACATCACCATCGTGATGGGCGTCAACCAGGACAAGTACGACCCGGCGCAGCACGACATCATCTCGAACGCGTCCTGCACCACCAACTGTGTCGCGCCGATGGCGAAGGTCCTCGACGAGAACTTCGGCATCGTCAAGGGCCTGATGACCACGGTCCACGCGTACACCAACGACCAGCGCATCCTGGACTTCCCGCACAAGGACCTGCGCCGCGCCCGCGCCGCCGCGGAGAACATCATCCCGACCACGACGGGTGCCGCGAAGGCCACCGCCCTGGTCCTCCCGCAGCTCAAGGGCAAGCTCGACGGCCTCGCCATGCGCGTCCCGGTCCCGACCGGCTCCGCCACCGACCTGGTCGTCACCCTCGACCGCGAGGTCACCAAGGACGAGGTCAACGCCGCGTTCAAGAAGGCCGCCGAGGACGGCGACCTCAAGGGCGTGCTCGTCTACACCGAGGACCCGATCGTCTCCTCGGACATCGTCGGCGACCCGGCGTCCTGCACCTTCGACGCCTCCCTGACGATGGTCCAGGAAGGCAGCACGGTCAAGATCCTCGGCTGGTACGACAACGAGTGGGGCTACTCCAACCGTCTCGTCGACCTCACCGTCTTCGTCGGCGGCCGGCTCTAAGCTTCAGGGCGGGCTTTCGATGTGAGCAGGGCTCGGGCAGCGCAACGCCGCGCTGTGCGAGCCCTGTTTGTGTGCTCCACCGCGTACCAAGGAGTCTGTTAACAGATGAAGACGATCGACGAGCTTCTCCACGAGGGCGTCGAAGGCAAGCGCGTGTTCGTCCGCGCCGACCTCAACGTGCCGCTCGACGGCACCACCATCACCGACGACGGCCGCATCCGCGCCGTCGTCCCCACGGTCAAGGCGCTCGCCGACGCCGGCGCCCGCGTCGTGGTCGCCTCGCACCTGGGCCGCCCCAAGGGCGCGCCCGACCCGGCCTTCTCGCTCGCCCCGGCCGCCGCGCGCCTCGGCGAACTCCTCGGCGCCGAGGTGGCCTTCGCGACCGACACGGTCGGCGAATCGGCCACCGCCACGGTCGCCGGTCTCGCCGACGGCCGGGTGGCCGTCCTCGAGAACCTCCGCTTCAACGCCGGGGAGACCTCGAAGGACGACGCCGAGCGCGGCGCCTTCGCGGACCAGCTGGCCGCCCTCGCCGACCTGTACGTCGGCGACGGCTTCGGCGCCGTGCACCGCAAGCACGCCTCGGTCTTCGACCTCCCGGCGCGCCTCCCGCACGCCGCGGGCCACCTCATCGCCACCGAGGTCGGCGTCCTGAGGAAGCTCACGGACGACGTCCAGCGGCCGTACGTGGTCGCCCTCGGCGGCGCCAAGGTCTCCGACAAGCTCGGCGTCATCGACCACCTCCTGGAGAAGGCCGACCGCATCCTCATCGGCGGCGGCATGGCGTACACCTTCCTCAAGGCCCAGGGCCACGAGGTCGGCATCTCGCTGCTCCAGGAGGACCAGATCCCGGCGGTCAAGGACTACCTCAAGCGCGCCAAGGAGCGCGGCGTGGAGTTCGTGCTCCCCGTCGACGTCCTGGTCTCGTCCGAGTTCCCGGACCTGAAGACCAAGGCTCCGGCGAACCCGACCACGGTCGCCGCGGACGCCATCCCGGCGGACGAGGAGGGCCTGGACATCGGACCGGAGACCCGTAAGCTCTACGCCTCGAAGCTCGCCGACGCGGCCACCGTCTTCTGGAACGGTCCGATGGGCGTCTTCGAGCACCCCGACTACGCCGAGGGCACCAAGGCCGTCGCCCAGGCGCTCGTCGACTCCCCTGCGTTCACGGTGGTCGGCGGTGGCGACTCCGCCGCGGCCGTCCGCACCCTGGGCTTCGACGAGAAGGCATTCGGCCACATTTCGACCGGCGGCGGCGCCTCCCTCGAGTACCTCGAGGGCAAGACGCTTCCCGGCCTCGCCGCACTGGAAGGTTAAGCACCTTATGACCACGCGCACCCCGCTGATGGCGGGCAACTGGAAGATGAACCTCAACCACCTCGAGGCCATCGCCCACGTCCAGAAGCTCGCCTTCGCCCTGACCGACAAGGACCACGACGCCTGCGAGGTCGCCGTCCTGGTCCCCTTCACCGACCTGCGGTCCGTCCAGACCCTGGTCGACGGCGACAAGCTCAAGATCAAGTATGGCGCCCAGGACATCTCGGCGCACGACTCCGGCGCCTACACCGGCGAGATCTCGGGCCTCATGCTGTCCAAGCTGAAGTGCGCCTACGTCGCCGTCGGCCACTCCGAGCGCCGCCAGTACCACGCCGAGGACGACGAGGTCTGCAACGCCAAGGTGAAGGCCGCCTTCAAGCACGGCGTGACCCCGATCCTCTGCGTCGGCGAGGGTCTGGACGTCCGCAAGGCCGGACAGCAGGTCGAGTACACCCTCGCCCAGCTCGACGGCGGCCTGAAGGACGTCCCGGCCGAGCAGGCCGAGACGATCGTGATCGCGTACGAGCCGGTGTGGGCCATCGGCACCGGCGAGGTCGCCACCCCCGAGGACGCCCAGGAGGTCTGCGGGGCGATCCGCGGCCGCCTCGCCGAGCTGTACTCGCAGGAGCTGGCCGACAAGGTCCGCATCCAGTACGGCGGCTCGGTCAAGGCCGGCAACGTCGCCGCGATCATGGCGCAGCCGGACGTCGACGGCGCCCTGGTGGGCGGCGCGGCGCTGGACGCCGACGAGTTCGTCAAGATCGTGCGCTTCCGCGACCAGTGAGTATGCGGTAGCGGAGTTACGTCGTACCCTTGCGGGGGTCGGGCAGGTGCCCGGCCCCCGTCCGTATAAGTCCGAGGAAGTTGGTCCAGCCGTGGTTATGGGGTTCTCGATCGCCCTGATCGTCTTCAGCGCGCTGCTGATGCTGCTCGTGCTGATGCACAAGGGGAAGGGCGGCGGCCTCTCCGACATGTTCGGTGGCGGCATGCAGTCCTCCGTCGGCGGCTCCTCGGTCGCCGAGCGGAACCTCGACCGGATCACGGTCGTGGTCGGTCTGCTCTGGTTCGCCTGCATTGTGGTACTTGGTCTGCTGATGAAGTTGGACGGGTAACTCCAATCACTGGACGCGCGTTGGGCCTTACGTAGACTGGGGCATCTTCGGGCACCATCACGCAGGGAGTTACGACCGTGGCAAGTGGCAACGCGATTCGGGGAAGCCGGGTCGGAGCGGGGCCGATGGGCGAGGCCGAGCGGGGCGAGTCGGCGCCGCGCCTCCGCATCTCCTTCTGGTGCTCGAACGGGCACGAGACGCAGCCGAGCTTCGCCAGCGACGCGGCGGTCCCGGAGACCTGGGACTGCCCGCGCTGCGGCTTCCCGGCAGGTCAGGACCGGGACAACCCGCCGGACCCGCCGCGCACGGAGCCGTACAAGACCCATCTCGCCTATGTGCGTGAGCGGCGCAGCGACGCGGACGGCGAGGCGATCCTCGCCGAGGCGCTCGCCAAACTGCGCGGCGAGATCTGAAGCGTGGTGTGACGGTGTGACGAACGGGCCTTGCCCGCGAACTCGGTTCGCGGGCAAGGCCCGTTCGTCGTTCCCCTTTCATGTTCCCGCTCGCCGCCGCGTCGTCGTGCCCCTGATCAATTAGGTTGGGGAGTGCAGCGGGGCAGACAAGTAGTACGAGAAGGAATGGGCGATGTCCGAGATGACCAGGAATGAAGGCAGTGCGCGAAGCGCTCCGCAGAAGGGTGGTGGTGGGCGACGGGCGGGCCGTACCAGGCTCAACCGGCTGCCCGAGTGGGCGGCCCTCGGCAAGCACCGTGAGCAGCTGGGCGAGATCCATCTGCGTGACCTGTTCGCCGCCGATCCGGAGCGGGGTACCGGCTACACCCTGCGCGTCGGCGACCTCTACCTGGACTACTCCAAGCACCTCGTCACCGACGAGACGCTGACCCTGCTGCGCGAGCTCGCCGCGGCCACCGGCGTTGCCGAGCTCCGCGACGCCATGTTCCGCGGGGAGAAGATCAACACCACCGAGGACCGGGCGGTCCTCCACACCGCGCTGCGCGCCCCCCGAGGGGCCGTGATCGAGGTCGACGGGGAGAACGTCGTCCCCGGCGTTCACGCCGTCCTCGACACGATGGGCGCCTTCGCCGACAAGGTCCGCGCGGGTGAGTGGACCGGCCACACCGGCAAGCCCGTCAAGAACATCGTGAACATCGGCATCGGCGGCTCCGACCTCGGACCCGCCATGGCCTACGACGTCCTGCGCTCCTACACCCAGCGGGACCTGACGTTCCGTTTCGTCTCGAACGTCGACGGTGCCGACCTCCACGAGGCCGTCCGCGACCTCGACCCCGCCGAGACGCTCTTCATCGTCGCCTCGAAGACCTTCACCACCATCGAGACGATCACCAACGCCACCTCCGCGCGGAACTGGCTCCTCACCGGGCTGCGGGCCGGCCAGGACGCCGTGGCCAAGCACTTCGTGGCCCTCTCGACCAACGCGGAGAAGGTCGAGGAGTTCGGCATCGACACCGCGAACATGTTCGAGTTCTGGGACTGGGTCGGCGGCCGCTACTCCTACGACTCCGCCATCGGCCTCTCCCTGATGATCGCCATCGGCCCGGAGCGCTTCCGCGAGATGCTCGACGGCTTCCACCTCGTCGACGAGCACTTCCGCACCGCCCCGCCCGAGGAGAACGCGCCGCTGCTGCTCGGCCTCCTCGGCGTCTGGTACGGCAACTTCTTCGACGCCCAGTCGCACGCCGTCCTGCCGTACTCCCACTACCTGTCCAAGTTCACCGCCTACCTCCAGCAGCTCGACATGGAGTCCAACGGCAAGTCGGTGGACCGCGAGGGCGACCGGGTCGACTGGCAGACCGGACCCGTCGTCTGGGGCACCCCCGGGACCAACGGGCAGCACGCCTACTACCAGTTGATCCACCAGGGCACCAAGGTCATCCCCGCCGACTTCATCGGCTTCGCCCGGCCCGTCGACGACCTGCTGCCCGGCCTCGTCGCCCAGCACGACCTGCTCATGGCGAACTTCTTCGCCCAGACCCAGGCGCTCGCCTTCGGCAAGACGCCCGAGGAGGTACGGGCCGAGGGCGTCCCCGAGGAGCTCGTCCCGCACAAGACCTTCCGGGGCGACCACCCGACCACCACGATCCTCGCCGAGGCGCTCACCCCGTCCGTCCTGGGCCAGCTGATCGCGCTCTACGAGCACAAGGTCTTCGTCCAGGGCGCGATCTGGAACATCGACTCCTTCGACCAGTGGGGCGTCGAACTCGGCAAGGTCCTCGCCAAGAGGATCGAGCCGGTCCTGACGGAGGGCGAGGGCGCCGAGCAGCTCGACAGCTCCACCGCCGCGCTCGTCGCGGCCTACCGCTCGCTGCGCGGACGCTGACCGGATGACGGGGGAGGACGCGGTACGGCTGCGGCCGCCCAGGAACGCCGTCGACGCGCGGGCCGTGGCCTGGTGGCGCAGCCGCCTCCTGGCGGCCACCGCCGTACCGGTGGTGGTGCTCGCCGCCCTCGGGGCGTTCCTGGGGCCCGCCAGGACCTGGCTGCTGCTCGCCGCCGGGGCCGTGGCGGCCCTGGGCCTCGCCTGCACCGCGTTCTTCCCCGCCTGGTGGTTCCGGGTGCACCGCTGGGAGGTCACCGACGAGGCCGTCTACGTGCGCACCGGTGCCCTCTGGCAGGAGTGGCGGATCGCCCCGATGTCCCGGATCCAGACGGTCGACACCGTACGGGGACCGCTGGAGCAGACGTTCCGGCTCGCCACCGTCACCGTCACCACCGCCTCCTCCAAGGGGGCGATCCGCATCGAGGGCCTCGACCACGAGCTCGCCGCCGAGCTCGCCGAACGGCTCACCGCACTCACCCGGGCCACCCCCGGGGACGCCACGTGAGTGAGGAGTGGCGGCGGCTCGACCCGCGCACCCTGCTGGTCGGTGCCGCCGTCCTCTGCGGGGTGGCCGCCGGCGGGGCCCTCCCGGCCGTGGCCGGGCTCGCCGGAGGCAGGCCCCTGTGGCAGGCCGTCGCCTGGGTCCTCGCCGGTGCCTCGCTGCTCGTCCTCGCCGGCACCGCCGCGGACTGGGTCCGGCTGCGCCGCACCCGCTACCGCGTCGGACCCGAGACGGTCGACCTCCACACCGGGCTCCTGCTGCTCAAGCGCCGCTCCCTGGCCCGCGAGCGGATCCGCAGCGTCGACCTCACCGCCCACCCCCTCCAGCGCGTCCTCGGCCTCGTCAAGGTCCGCATCGGCACCGGGGAGAGCACCGGCGGCGGCGAGTCCACCCTCGAACTCGAGCTGGTCACCCGGGGCGAGGGCGAGCGGCTCCGCCGTGAGCTCCTCACCCGCGCCGGCGCCCCCGAGGAGCCGGGCCAGGACGGCGCCCTGGCCACTCTCGACCCGCGCTGGATCCGCTACGCCCCCGTCTCCTTCCTCGCCCCCGCCCTCGGCGGCGCCGCGGCCGGAGCCGTCCTCCAGGTCAGCGAGTGGTTCGGCGCCCAGGCGCGGGTCATCGACTGGATAGCGGACCGCTTCCAGGACACCTCCCCGACCTGGGTCGTCGTCGACCTGGTGCTGCTCGCCACCGCCGCCGGAGCCGTCGGCGCCCTCGGACTCTGGGTCGAGATGTGGTGGAACTACCGCCTGGAGCGCGAGCCCGGCGGCACCCTCCGCGTCCGTCGTGGCCTGTTCACCACCCGTTCGGTCACGCTGGAGGAGCGCCGGCTGCGCGGGATCGAGCTCGTCGAGCCGCTCGGTGTGCGGCTGGTCGGGGCCGCCCGCGTCGACGCCGTCGCCACCGGCCTCGCCCAGGACGCCGATGACCAGCACGCCGACCTGAAGAACCTGCTGCCCGCCGTCCCCCGGGAGCGCGCCGAGCGGGTCGCCGCCCTGGTCCTGCGCGAGCCCGTGCCGCCGACCGGGGCGCCCCTCGCCGCCCACCCCCGCGCCGCCCGCGGCCGGCGGCTGCGCCGGGCCCTGGCGGGCGTCCTCGGACCCGTCGCGGTCCTCGTCGTCCTCGGCCCGCTCCTCACCCCTGTCCTGCTGTACGTGGCGGCCGGCTGCGCCCTCGTCCTCGGACCGCTCGCCGTGCTGCTCGCCCTCGACGCGTACCGCGCCCTCGGACACGGCGTCAGCGGCGGTCACCTGGTGACACGTTCGGGGTCCTTCCGGCGGACGACGGTCGCGCTCCAGCGCTCCGGCGTCATCGGCTGGACCGTCAAGCAGTCGTACCTCCAGCGCCGCGCCGGCCTTCTGACCCTCACCGCCACCACGGCCGCCGGAGCGGGCGCCTACGACGTGTACGACACGGGCGAGAGCCAGGGGCTCGCCTTCGCCGCCGAGGCCGTACCGGGGCTCCTCACGCCGTTCCTGGAGACGCCGGAGGCCCGGCCCACCGAGAGGTGAACCGGGCCTCCGTACCGTGCGATCAGGCCGAGGCCGACGGGTACAGGCTCCGCGGCAGCTCCGACGCGGCGGCCGCGTCGAGCAGCCACAGCGTCCGCGAGCGGCCGTAGGCACCGGCCGCCGGGGCCTGCACCTCGCCCGCGCCCGACAGGGCGATCGCCGCGGCCTTCGCCTTGTCCTCGCCGGCCGCGAGCAGCCAGACCTCCTTGGCCGCCCGGATCGCCGGGAGCGTCAGCGTGACGCGCACCGGCGGCGGCTTCGGCGCGCCGCGCACCCCGACCACCGTCCGCTCGGTCTCGCGGACCGCCGGCAGCTCCGGGAAGAGCGAGGCCACATGGGTGTCCGGGCCGACGCCCAGCATCAGGACGTCGAAGGCCGGCACCCCGCCGCCCGCGGCGGCGGCCAGCTCCGCCGCGTACGCGGCAGCGGCGGCGTCGACGTCGTCGCCGTACGGCCCGTCCGAGGCCGGCATGGCGTGCACCCGCGCCGGGTCGAGCGGCACCCGGTCGAGGAGCGCCTCCCGGGCCTGGGTGACGTTCCGCTCGGGGTCTCCCTCGGGCAGGTACCGCTCGTCGCCCCACCACAGGTCGAGGCGCGACCAGTCGATCGCGTCCCGAGCGGGCGCCGAACCGAGCGCCGCGAGCAGGCCGTTGCCGTTGCGGCCGCCGGTCAGCACCACCGAGGCGGAGCCCCGGGAGGCCTGGGCGTCCACGATCTTGGTGATCAGCCGGGCCGCGGCGGCCTCGGCCATCAGCTCCTTGTCACGGTGGACGACCAGCTGAGGGGTGCTCACTTGGCCGCCTTCTTGGCCGGGGACTTCTTCGCGGCCGGCTTGGCGGCGGGGGGCGCGGGGGCCGTCTCCGCGTCCGCCTCCGTCCCGGCAGCGGCTTCCGTCTCCACGGCCGCGTCTATGACGGCCTCGGGGGTGGGGGTCGCCGCCTGCTCGTCGAGCCGCTCCACGCCGAACCTGAGCGCCGTCGCGTAGGTGTCGTCCGGGTCGAGCCGGCGCAGCTCCTCCGCGATCAGCTCGGCCGTGTCACGGCGCTTGAGCGCCACCGCACGGTTCGGCTGTCCCTGGATGGAGAGCGTCGCGAGCGAGCCGTCGGGCCGGTCGAGCACGATCGGGCCGGCGTTGGTCTCCATCCGTACGGAGGTGAGACCGGGCCCCGCCGACGCCGAGCGTCGCACGGGCACCTTCAGCCGGTCCGCCAGCCACATCGCCAGCAGCTCGACGCTCGGGTTGAACTCCTCGCCCTCGACCTCGGCCGAGGTGACCTCGCACACGACCTGGTCGAGCGCGGCGGCCAGCATCGAACGCCACGGGGTGATCCGGGTCCACGAGAGGTCCGTGTCGCCGGGGGTGTACGCGTCCGCGCGCGCGGTCAGCTCCTGGATGGGCTGCTCGGCGGCGTACGTGTCGGTCACCCGCCGCTGGGCGAGCGCGCCCAGCGGGTCGTTCGCCGGGTCGGACGGCGCGTTCACCGGCCACCAGACGACGACGGGGGCGTCGGGGAGGAGCAGCGGCAGGACCACCGACTGGGCGTGGTCGACGACGTCGCCGTACAGCCGGAGGACCACCGTCTCGCCGGTGCTGGCGTCGGCGCCGAGGCGGACCTCGGCGTCGAGCCGCGCCTTGGCGCGGTCCCGCGGGGAGCGCGAGACCCGCTTGATGACGACGAGGGTCCGCGAGGGGTGCTCGCGGGACGCCTCGTTGGCCGCCTTCAGCGCGTCGTAGGCGTTCTCCTCGTCGGTGACGATCACGAGGGTGAGCACCATGCCGACGGCCGGCGTGCCGATCGCCCGCCGCCCGAGCACCAGCGCCTTGTTGATCTTGGAGGACGTGGTGTCCGTCAGGTCGGTCTTCATGGCCGGCGCCAGCTCCTGCCGTCTCGTGCGAGCATCTCGTCCGCCTCGACCGGACCCCAGGTCCCGGACTGGTACTGCGCGGGCTTGCCGTGCGTGTCCCAGAACTGCTCGATCGGGTCGAGGATCTTCCAGGACAGCTCGACCTCCTCGACCCGCGGGAAGAGGTTGGAGTCGCCGAGCAGGACGTCGAGGATGAGCCGCTCGTACGCCTCGGGGCTGGACTCCGTGAAGGACTCGCCGTACGCGAAGTCCATCGACACGTCCCGGATCTCCATCTGGGTGCCGGGCACCTTGGAGCCGAACCGCATGGTGATGCCCTCGTCGGGCTGGACGCGGATGACGATCGCGTTCTGCCCGAGCTCCTCGGTCGCCGTGTGGTCGAACGGGGAGTGCGGGGCACGCTGGAAGACGACCGCGATCTCGGTGACGCGGCGGCCCAGACGCTTGCCCGTACGGAGGTAGAAGGGGACGCCCGCCCAGCGGCGGTTGTCGATCTCCAGCTTGATGGCCGCGTAGGTGTCGGTCTTCGACTGGGGGTCGATGCCGTCTTCCTGGAGGTAGCCGACGGCCTTCGCGCCGCCCTGCCAGCCGGCCGCGTACTGGGCGCGCACGGTGCTCGCACCCAGGTCCTTCGGCAGCCTCACAGCGCCGAGGACCTTGGTCTTCTCGGCCGCGAGCGCGTCCGGGTCGAACGCGGCGGGCTCCTCCATCGCGGTCAGCGCGAGCAGCTGGAGCAGGTGGTTCTGGATGACGTCACGGGCGGCGCCGATGCCGTCGTAGTAGCCGGCGCGGCCGCCGATGCCGATGTCCTCGGCCATGGTGATCTGCACGTGGTCGACGTACGACCGGTTCCAGATCGGCTCGAAGAGGGTGTTGGCGAAGCGGAGCGCCAGGATGTTCTGGACGGTCTCCTTGCCGAGGTAGTGGTCGATGCGGAAGACCGCCTCGGGCGGGAAGACCTCGTGGACGACCTCGTTGAGCTCCTTGGCGGAGACCAGGTCGTGGCCGAAGGGCTTCTCGATGACCGCGCGGCGCCAGGAGCCGTCCTTCTGGTCGGCCAGGCCGTGCTTCTTGAGCTGCCGGACGACGAGCGGGAAGAACTTCGGCGGCACGGACAGGTAGAAGGCGAAGTTGCCGCCCGTCCCCTGTGCCTTGTCGAGCTCCTCGATCGTCGACTTGAGCTGCTCGAAGGCCGTGTCGTCGTCGAAGTCGCCCTGGACGAACCGCATGCCCTGGATCAGCTGCTGCCACACCTCTTCGCGGAAGGGGGTGCGCGCGTGCTGCTTGACGGCTTCGTAGACCTCCTGCGCGAAGTCCTCGTCCGCCCACTCGCGGCGGGCGAAGCCGATGAGCGAGAAGCCCGGCGGCAGCAGGCCGCGGTTGGCCAGGTCGTAGACGGCGGGCATCAGCTTCTTACGGGACAAATCGCCCGTGACGCCGAAGATCACCAGACCCGACGGCCCCGCGATGCGCGGGAGCCGTCGGTCTGCGGCGTCACGGAGCGGGTTGGCTCCGTGGACTGCGCTCAAAGTGCTTACGCCTCCGAAGGTGCGAGGCGCTGAAGCTCCGCCTCGGTGGACTTGAGCAGGTCGTTCCAGGACGCCTCGAACTTCTCGACGCCCTCGTCCTCCAGGAGCTGGACGACGTCGTCGTAGCTGATGCCCAGCTTCTCGACGGCCGCCAGCTCGGTCCGCGCCTGGTCGTAGGTGCCGCGGATGGTGTCGCCGGAGACCTCGCCGTGGTCGGCGGTGGCCTCCAGGGTGGCCTCCGGCATGGTGTTCACCGTGCCGGGGGCGACCAGGTCCACGACGTACAGCGTGTCCTTGTACGCGGGGTCCTTGACGCCGGTCGAGGCCCACAGCGGGCGCTGCTTGTTGGCCTGCGCCTTGTCGAGGGCGGCCCAGCGCTCGCCGCTGAACACCTCCTCGTACGCCTCGTAGGCCAGACGGGCGTTGGCCAGGGCGGCCTTGCCCTTGAGCGCCTTGGCCTCGTCGGTGCCGATGCCGTCCAGACGCTTGTCGATCTCCGTGTCCACGCGGGAGACGAAGAAGGAGGCCACCGAGTGGATCTTGGAGAGGTCGAGGCCGCGCTCGCGGGCCTTCTCCAGACCCGCCAGGTAGGCGTCCATGACCGCGCGGTAGCGCTCCAGCGAGAAGATCAGCGTGACGTTGACGCTGATGCCAAGGCCGATGACCTCGGTGATCGCCGGCAGACCCGCCTTGGTGGCCGGGATCTTGATCAGGGTGTTGGGGCGGTCCACCAGCCACGCCAGCTGCTTGGCCTCGGCGATGGTGGCGGCCGTCTCGTGGGCGAGACGGGGGTCGACCTCGATGGAGACCCGGCCGTCCTGGCCGTCGGTCGCGTCGAAGACCGGCCGCAGGATGTCGGCGGCGTCACGGACGTCCGCCGTCGTGATCATGCGGATGGCCTCGTCGACGGTCACCTTGCGGGCGGCGAGGTCGGCCAGCTGCTGGTCGTACCCGTGGCCCTGCGAGATGGCCTTCTGGAAGATGGACGGGTTGGTGGTGACACCGACCACGTGGCTCTGGTCGATCAGCTCGGCCAGGTTGCCGGACGTGATCCGCTGGCGCGAGAGGTCGTCCAGCCAGATCGCGACGCCTTCGTCGGAGAGGCGCTTGAGAGCGTCTGTCATGAGAGTTGCATCTCCAATTAAGTCGTACGTATGGGCGTCAGCGCGCGGCGGCGGCCAGGGATTCCCGCGCGGCGGCGACGATCGCCTCCGGGGTGAACCCGAACTCGCGGAACAGGACCTTCGCGTCCGCCGAGGCACCGAAGTGCTCCAGCGAGACGATCCGGCCGGCGTCACCGACGTACTTGTGCCAGGTGAGACCGATCCCGGCCTCGACCGCGACCCGGGCCCTGACCGACGGCGGCAGGACGGAGTCCCGGTACGCCTGGTCCTGCTCCTCGAACCACTCCACGGACGGCATCGAGACCACCCGGGTCGGGACGCCGGCGGCCTGGAGCTGCTCGCGGGCCTCGACGGCCAGGTGTACCTCGGAGCCCGTGCCGATCAGCACGACCTCGGGCGCCGCGTTCTGCCCGGAGGGCCCTTCGGCCTCGAAGAGCACGTAGCCGCCCTTGACGGTGTCCTCGTTCGGCGCGTACGTCGGCACACCCTGGCGGGTGAGCGCGAGGCCGTGCGGGGCGCCCTTGCCGAAGACCTTCGTGTGGCGCTGCATGATCTCGCGCCAGGCGAGGGCCGTCTCGTTGGCGTCGGCCGGACGGACCACGTTCAGACCCGGGATCGCGCGCAGCGAGGCCAGGTGCTCCACCGGCTGGTGCGTCGGGCCGTCCTCGCCCAGCCCGATCGAGTCGTGGGTCCAGACGTACGTCACCGGCAGGTGCATCAGCGCGGACAGTCGTACGGCGTTGCGCATGTAGTCGGAGAACACCAGGAAGGTGCCGCCGTAGATGCGCGTGTTGCCGTGCAGCGCGATGCCGTTCATCTCCGCGGCCATGGAGTGCTCACGGATGCCGAAGTGGATCGTGCGGCCGTACTTGTCGGCCTCCGGCAGCGGGTTGCCCTCGGGCAGGAACGACGAGTCCTTGTCGATCGTCGTGTTGTTCGAGCCGGCGAGGTCGGCCGAGCCGCCCCACAGCTCCGGGATGACCGCGCCGAGCGCCTTGAGGACCTGGCCCGAGGCGGCACGGGTGGCGACACCCTTGCCCGGCTCGAAGACCGGGAGCTTCTCGGCCCAGCCGGCGGGCAGCTCGTTGGCCTGGACGCGGTCGAACTCGGCCGCCCGCTCCGGGTTGGCCGTACGCCACTCGGAGAGCTGCTTCTCCCACGCGGCGCGGGCCTCGCGGCCGCGGTCGCCGAGCGCGCGGGTGTGCGCGATGACCTCGTCGGAGACCTCGAAGGTCTGCTCCGGGTCGAAGCCGAGGACACGCTTGGTGGCCGCGATCTCCTCGTCGCCGAGCGCCGAGCCGTGCGCGGCCTCGGTGTTCTGCGCGTTCGGCGCGGGCCAGGCGATGATCGAGCGCATCGCGATGAACGACGGACGCTCGGTCTCGGCCTCGGCGGCCTTGATCGCCGCGTACAGCGCGGCCGGGTCCAGGTCGCCGTTGGCCTGCGGCTCGACGCGCTGGACGTGCCAGCCGTACGCCTCGTACCGCTTCATCGTGTCCTCGGACACGGCCGTCTCGGTGTCGCCCTCGATCGAGATGTGGTTGTCGTCCCACAGCAGGATCAGGTTGCCGAGCTTCTGGTGGCCGGCCAGCGAGGACGCCTCCGCGGAGATGCCCTCCTGCAGGCAGCCGTCACCGGCGATCACGTAGATCCGGTGGTCGAACGGGGAGGCGCCGGTGGCGGCCTCCGGGTCGAAGAGACCGCGCTCGAAGCGGGCGGCCATCGCCATGCCCACGGCGTTGGCGACACCCTGGCCCAGCGGGCCCGTGGTCGTCTCGACGGCGGCCGTGTGACCGTACTCCGGGTGCCCCGGGGTCTTCGAGCCCCAGGTGCGGAAGGCCTTCAGGTCGTCCAGCTCGAGACCGAAGCCACCCAGGTACAGCTGGGTGTAGAGGGTCAGGGACGAGTGGCCGGCGGAGAGGACGAACCGGTCGCGTCCGACCCACTCGGGGTCCGCCGGGTCGTGCCGCATCACCTTCTGGAAGAGGGTGTACGCGGCGGGCGCCAGGCTCATCGCCGTACCGGGATGGCCGTTGCCGACCTTCTGTACGGCGTCCGCGGCCAGGATGCGGGCGGTGTCGACAGCCCGCTGGTCCAACTCGGTCCACTCGAGGTCTGTGGTGGTCGGCTTAGTGCTCACCCTGGGTCAGGGCTCCTCTCCACATGTCTGTAGCCGGTGACTGAGGGTGTACCGGCGTTGTCGAGCCTACCCCCGTGGAACGGCCCTCTTTTCGTGTCCATGCCCCTCAAATGAGCGGAGAAATGAAAGGACACAGCAAGAGTGCCGGTGGTCGTGGGAGTTCGCCTCCCGGGCCGCGCCCGGAGCCGCCCCGAACCGTGTCCACCCCTTGGGACGTACCCCATCAACACGACCCCACCCCCGCGAAGATCGGCGTCTGGGCAACGTCTACAGTGGCGTGGTACGCGCAAGCTCCACCCTGTCCTCACGCGGGGAGCTTGCTGGGAAATTCTCTGTCAGGGGTGTGCGTGACGGCCGTCGAGTCCCGACCCGCAGGGGTCGTCTTGACTCCCAGCCCGGGGGGCCATCGGCCGTTCGGGGCTCGCGTCAAGGCATTCGTGGCGCTGACCAAGCCGCGGATCATCGAACTGCTGCTCATCACGACCGTTCCGGTGATGTTCCTCGCCGAACAGGGAGTGCCGAACCTCTGGCTGGTGCTCGCCACCTGCTTCGGCGGCTACCTCTCCGCGGGCGGCGCGAACGCGCTGAACATGTACATCGACCGGGACATCGACGCCCTGATGGACCGCACCTCCCAGCGCCCGCTGGTCACCGGCGTACTCACCCCGCGCGAGGGCCTCGTCTTCGGACTCACCCTCGCCGTGGTCTCCACGCTCTGGTTCGGCCTGCTCGTCAACTGGCTCTCCGCCGCGCTCTCGCTCGGCGCGCTCCTGTTCTACGTCGTGGTCTACACGATGATCCTCAAGCGGCGCACCGCCCAGAACATCGTCTGGGGCGGCATCGCCGGCTGCCTGCCGGTCCTCATCGGCTGGTCGGCCGTGACGAACTCGATGTCGTGGGCCGCGGTCATCCTCTTCCTCGTCATCTTCTTCTGGACGCCGCCGCACTACTGGCCGCTGTCGATGAAGGTCAAGGACGACTACGCGCGCGCGGGCGTGCCCATGCTGCCGGTCCTCGCCTCCAACAAGGTCGTCGCCAAGCAGATCGTGCTCTACAGCTGGGTCATGGTCGCCGTCTCCCTGCTGCTCACCCCGCTCGGCTACACCGGCTGGTTCTACACGGCCGTGGCGCTGGTCACCGGCGGCTGGTGGCTCTGGGAGGCGCACGGGCTCCTGAACCGCGCCAAGGCGGAGGTGACCGGCGCCAAGCTCAAGGAGATGCGCCTCTTCCACTGGTCCATCACCTACGTCTCGCTGCTCTTCGTGGCGGTCGCGGTGGACCCGTTCCTCCGCTAGGCCTCCGGCGCGGCGCGCTCATCTGATACGGAACGGCGGACGGCCGGGTCACGTGGGACAGCCCACACGGCCCGGCCGTCGCCACTCGATCTACCCCTCGGTAGCATCCGTGTCATGGCAGAAACGAAGCAGGAAGAGCGCAAGGCGGCCAAGCTCGCCAAGGAGATCCAGGCCTTCTCCAAGGCGCACGGCGGCTCCGAGGGGCACCTCGCGCACATCGGCCAGGCGGGCACCCGGATCGTCCTCGTCGGCACCGACGGCGGCTGGGGCGACCTCGTCGCGCCGACGTACGAGATCGCGCGGCAGGCCGCCGAGAAGGCCGGCCTGACCCTCCACGAGGAGTTCGACGGCGAGTTCGCCGCCAAGGTCGCCACCGGCCCGTACGAGTGGACCCGGATGGCCGGCATCCAGATCGGCGGCCCCTCCAACAGCTGAGGCGGCAACCTCGCGCGGGGCTCACCCGTTAGGACGTGTGGAGACACGTCCACACAGGGAGCCCCCCGAGATGATCGACACGCCGGACCTGGTGGACCAGTACTGCCACGGGGTGCTCCGTACGGAACTCGGCCTCGGCACCTTCGAGGCCCGGCTCGGCGCCCACCTCGCAGCCCACCTCGGCGGGGCGGCCGCCCTGCCCGCCGCGGGCACCACCTTCTTCGACACCCAGACCGGCTTCGCCGTGCGCCGCTGGTGCCCGCCGCTCCTCGGCCTCGAACCGCACTGCCCGCCCGCCCGCTACCTCGCCCGCCGCCGGGAACTCGGCGCCGCCGAGGCCGGACGCCGGCTGCTGCGCGCCTCCGGGATCTCCACCTACCTGGTCGACACCGGGCTCCCCGGCGACCTCACGCGCCCCGCCGAGCTCGGCGCGGCGGCCGCCGCCGAGGCCCACGAGATCGTCCGCCTCGAACCCCTCGCCGAACAGGTCGCCGACACCTCCGGCACCGTCGAGTCCTTCCTCGCCAACCTCGCAGAGGCCGTCCACGGGGCCGCCGCCGGCGCCGTGGCCCTCGCCTCCGCGGCCTTCGCCCCCGTGGCGGGAGTACGCCAAGGGCTCACGGCCGCGCCCGAGCCGCCCGGTCCGGGAGAGGTACGCCGGGCAGCCGGGCGCTGGCTGGCCGCGCGCCCGGCCGGCGGCCCGCTCACCGACCCCGTCCTGCTGCGCCATCTGCTCTGGATCGCGGTCACCGCCGGGCGCCCCCTCCAGCTGCACACCGGGGACCGGGACCCGGCCGTCCTGGCCGGCTTCGCCGCCGCCACCGCGGGCCTCGGCACCGACCTCGTCGTGCTGCACGCCTATCCGCACCACCGGGCGGCGGCCCGACTCACCGGTTTTCACCCGCACGTGTACGCCGACCTCGGCCCCGTCCTCGCCCACACCGGGGCCCGGGCGTCGGCCGTCCTCGCCGAGGTCCTGGAACGGGCGCCGTTCGGCAAGCTGCTGTTCTCCAGCGGAGCCCAGGGGCTGCCCGAACTCCACGTGGTGGCGGCCGGCGCGTTCCGCTCGGCGCTCACCCGGGTGCTGGGGGAGTGGGTCATGGAGGGCGCCTGGTCCCGTACGGACGCGCAGCGGGTGGCGACGATGCTCGCGGCCGGCAACGCGAAACGGGTCTACCGGCTCGCGGGGAGCCGGTAGACCCGTCGGGGCCGGGGGCCGTCAGGCCGTGGCCGCGAGTTCCGGGTCGGCCTGGGCGGGGATCGGGGGCGTGGCGAGGGGGCGCTCGCGCAGGCTCAGGGCGAGGCGCAGGACGGCGATCCACATCAGCGAGGAGCCGAGCATGTGGACGGCGACCAGGAGCTCGGGGACACCCGTGAAGTACTGCAGATAGCCCACGCCGCCCTGAAGCGCCAGCACGATCAGCAGGTCGCGGGCGCGGGCCCGGGTGTCGAGGGGGGCGTCCACCACGCGCAGGACCAGCCACATGGCGAGCGCGAGGGCGCAGACGACCCAGGCGGCGATCGCGTGGACGTGGGCGGCGTTCGTCCAGTCCCACGGCATGCGCGGGACGTCGCTGCTGTCGCCGGCGTGCTTGCCGGCGCCGGTCACCGTCGTACCGAGCACGATCAGCAGGCCCGAGAAGAGCGTGATCGCCCAGGACAGCTTCCGGACCGGGCGGGGGACCCGCGGCCGGGGGGCGGTGTCGCCCTCGCCGGTGCGGTGCCAGGTGATGACGGCGACCGTCAGCAGGGAGTTCGCGGCGAGGAAGTGGCCGGCCACGGTCCACGGGTTGAGGCCCATCCACACCGTGACGCCGCCGATGACGGCGTTGCTCATCACGATCCAGAACTGGGCCCAGGCGAGCCGGGTGAGCCCGCGCCGCCACGGCTTGGTGGACCGGGCGGCGATGATCGCCCAGCCGACGGCGGCCGACAGGACGTACGTCAGCATCCGGTTGCCGAACTCGATCGCGCCGCGGTAACCCTGCTCGGGCGTCACGATGAGGCTGTCGTCCGTGCACTTCGGCCAGGTGTCGCAGCCGAGACCGGAACCGGTCAGCCGGACCGCGCCGCCCGTGACGATGATGAGCACGCTCATCACGACGGCGGAGAGCGCTGCGCGCCGGAGCGTCCGGGGAGACGGGGTCCAGC
Organism: Streptomyces sp. NPDC034084; assembly: GCF_055575535.1. NCBI lineage: Bacteria > Bacillati > Actinomycetota > Actinomycetes > Kitasatosporales > Streptomycetaceae > Streptomyces > Streptomyces sp. NPDC034084. Next base: position 122,535 of record NZ_JBVISK010000001.1, on the reverse strand, counting down.
GCCGGGCGATGGAGGCGAGGGGGGTCAGCACGGGCCCTATCGTAGGACGCCGCTTGTGCGCGCTTTCACGAGGGGGGCGTATGCGGCGGAACGGAACCTTGGGGTCACTCCCAGCGGAAGAACTTCGCCGCCGCCCCCAGTCCCAGGACCGCCCAGACGGCCAGGACGAGCGCGTCCCCCCACGGCAGCGGCGCCCCGTTCTGGAGGATGTCGCGCAGGCCGTCCGAGAGCGCGGAGATCGGGAGCAGCGCGAGCACGTCGCCCGCGGCGCCGAACCTCTCCAGCGGGACGATGACCCCGCCGCCCACCAGGAGCAGCAGGAAGACCAGGTTCGCGGCGGCCAGGGTGGCCTCGGCCTTCAGGGTGCCGGCCATCAGCAGGCCGAGTCCGGAGAAGGCGGCCGTGCCGAGGACCAGGAGCAGCACGACGGACAGCGGGCTGCCGTGCGGGGACCAGCCGAGCGCCAGGGCGATCGCGGTCAGGAGCGCGACCTGGAGGACCTCGGTCACGAGGACGGCGAGCGTCTTGGCGGTCATGAGCGCCCAGCGGGGGAGCGGTGAGGCACCCAGGCGCTTGAGCACCCCGTACCGCCGCTCGAAACCGGTCGCGATGGCCTGGCCGGTGAAGGCGGTGGACATCACGGCGAGCGCGAGGACGCCGGGGGCGAGGAAGTCGACGGCCTTGCCGGTGCCCGTGTCGAGGATGTCGACGGTGGAGAACAGCACCAGGAGCAGCGACGGGATGATCACCGTCAGGAGCAGCTGCTCGCCGTTGCGCAGCAGCATCCTGGTCTCCAGGGCGGTCTGCGCCGCGATCATCCGCCCGACGGGAGCGGCCCCCGGCTTCGGTGCGTACGTCCCCCCGGACCCCCGGCCGAGGCGCGTGGTGCCCGACTTCATGACCTCAGCTCCTTGCCGGTCAGCTCCAGGCTGTGCTTGCCCGGGGGGCGACCCCCGGAGCCCCGGCCGATGCGCGCGGTGCCCGACTTCATGACCTCAGCTCCTTGCCGGTGAGCTCCAGAAAGACGTCTTCGAGGGTGTGGCGTTCGACGGAGATGCCCCCGGGCATGACGCCGTGCTGGGCGCACCAGGTGGTGACCGTGGCGAGCAGCTGCGGGTCGACGGTGCCGGTGATCCGGTACGTGCCGGGGAGCGGTTCCTCCGCGGCCGAGCCGTCCGGCAGCGCCTTGAGCAGCGAGCCCAAGTCGAGGCCGGGGCGGCCGGTGAAGCGCAGGGTGTTCTCGGCGCCGCCGCGGCACAGCTCCTCGGGGCTGCCCTGGGCGGCGACCCGGCCGGCGTCGACGATGGCGACGTCGTCCGCGAGCTCCTCCGCCTCCTGCATGAAGTGGGTGGTGAGGACCACGGTCACGCCGTCGGCGCGCAGCTCGCGGACCAGCTCCCAGGTGGCCCGGCGGGCCTGCGGGTCGAGTCCGGCGGTGGGCTCGTCGAGAAAGACGAGCTCGGGGCGGCCGACGACGGCCATGGCGAGTGCGAGGCGCTGCTGCTGGCCGCCGGAGAGGCGCCGGTAGGTGGTGCGTCCGCAGGAGCCGAGGCCGAGCCGCTCGATGAGGGCGTCCACGTCCAGCGGGTGGGCGTGCAGCTTCGCCATGTGGCGGAGCATCTCGTCGGCGCGGGCGCCGGAGTAGACGCCGCCGGACTGGAGCATCACGCCGATCCTGGGGCGCAGGGCGGCGGCGTCGGCGACCGGGTCGAGGCCGAGGACGCGGACGCTGCCGCCGTCGGGCCTGCGGTATCCCTCGCAGGTCTCGACGGTGGTGGTCTTGCCGGCTCCGTTGGGGCCGAGGACGGCGGTGACGGTGCCCCCGCGGACGTCGAGGTCGAGGCCGTCGACGGCGGTCTTGTCTCCGTACCGCTTGACCAGGCCGCGGACCTGGACGACGGGCTCGTTCTCCATGCCGGGAAGTCTAAGGACCCGCCCGGCGCGTCCCGGCCGCGCCCCCGGATTCCGGCCCCCGCCCCGCCCCGGCCCCGGCCGTCCGGCCGGTGGGGGTGAGGCGAGCGGCACGGGGAAGGAGCAGCGTATGCCCGTGTACATCGGCACGTCCGGATGGCAGTACCGGGACTGGCGCGGCGCGTTCTACCCCGCGGGGCTGCCGCAGCGGCTCTGGCTGGAGGAGTACGCGCGCTCGTTCGCGGCCGTGGAGAACAACAACGCCTTCTATCGGCTGCCCGAGCGCCAGACCTTCGCGGCCTGGCGGGAGCGGACGCCCGACGGTTTCGTGATGGCGGTGAAGGCCAGCCGCTTCCTCACGCACATCAAGCGCCTGAAGGACCCCGAGGAACCCGTGGAGCGGCTGATGGGGCGGGCCGAGGCGCTGGGGAGCCGGCTGGGGCCCGTCCTGCTCCAGCTGCCGCCGACGCTGCGCGCCGACGCCGGACTGCTGGACGCGGTGCTCGGGTGTTTCCCCGCCGGGGTGCGGGTGGCGGTCGAGCCGCGGCACGACTCCTGGTGGACGGAGGAGATCGCCGCGGTCCTGAGGGACCGGGGGGCCGCCCTGTGCTGGGCGGACCGGGGCTCGCGGCCGGTGACGCCGCTGTGGCGGACGGCGGACTGGGGATACGTCCGCTTCCACGAGGGCCGGGCGCGGCCCTGGCCCCGCTACGGCCGTCAGTCGCTCGCGACCTGGGCGGACCGGATCGTGGCGGCCTGGCCGGAGGGGGCGGACGTGTTCGCGTTCTTCAACAACGACCCCGGCGGCGCGGCCGTCCGCGACGCGGATTTCTTCGCGCGTCTGGTGGGCTCGCGGGGCCGGACGGTGGTGCGGCCGCAGGGCCGGGGCGGGCCCATCGGCCCTGGTCAGACGCCTCGTGATTCATCCTATGAATGATTGTTTCCGCAGGTCAGGTAAGCCTTACCTGAGTGACGTACCGCACCGTCGTCGCTCCGGACCCCGCTTGTCACTCCCCGATTAATTACGCAACAATGGCGTTGTGAAAAACGTTGGCGCGGCTCCCGTGGAGGAACTCGCGACCCGAGAGCGTTCCACGCGCAACCGGGTCGCGCGGTCGATCCTGGACCACGGTCCCTCGACCGTCGCGGATCTGGCCGGACGACTCCGTCTCACCCAGGCCGCCGTCCGCCGCCACCTGGACTCGCTGGTCGCCGAGAACGTCGTCGAAGCCCGTGAGCAGCGCGTCTACGGGACCCGTTCCCGCGGCCGCCCCGCGAAGGTCTTCGCCCTCACCGACTGCGGCCGGGACGCCTTCGACCAGTCGTACGACTCCCTCGCCGTCGAGGCGCTCCGCTGGATCGAGCGCAACGCCGGAGGGGAGGCGGCCGTCGCCGCCTTCGCCCGCGACCGGATCGAGGCCCAGGCCGGGGCGTACCGCGAGGCCGTCGGGTCGGCCGAGCCCGCCCAGCGGACGGAGGCGCTGGCCAAGGCCCTCACGGCGGACGGGTACGCTGCCACTGCGCGGAACGCGCCGGTCGGCGAGCAGCTCTGCCAGCACCACTGCCCGGTCGCCCACGTCGCCGAGCAGTACCCCCAGCTGTGCGAGGCGGAGACGGAGTTCTTCTCCCGCCTCTTGGGAACGCACGTCCAGCGTCTGGCCACCATCGCGCATGGTGACGGCGTCTGCACCACGTTCATCCCGCACAGCGCCCCACAGACCAACGAATCAGCATCCGCAAGTACGGCCGGGAGGAACCCCGCATGACCACCGAGATCAGCCACCCCGAGCTCGAGGGCCTGGGTCGGTACGAGTACGGCTGGGCCGACTCCGACGCGGCCGGTGCCACCGCCAAGCGCGGTCTGAACGAGGACGTCGTCCGCGACATCTCCTCGAAGAAGAACGAGCCCGAGTGGATGCTGAAGCTGCGCCTCAAGGGTCTGCGCCTCTTCGGCAAGAAGCCCATGCCGACCTGGGGCTCCGACCTCTCCGGCATCGACTTCGACAACATCAAGTACTTCGTGCGGTCCACCGAGAAGCAGGCCGAGTCCTGGGAGGACCTGCCGGAGGACATCAAGAACACGTACGACAAGCTCGGCATCCCCGAGGCGGAGAAGCAGCGCCTCGTCGCCGGTGTCGCCGCCCAGTACGAGTCCGAGGTCGTCTACCACCAGATCCGTGAGGACCTGGAGGAGCAGGGCGTCATCTTCGTCGACACCGACACCGCGCTGAAGGAGCACGAGGAGCTCTTCAGGGAGTACTTCGGCACCGTCATCCCGGTCGGCGACAACAAGTTCGCCTCCCTGAACACGGCCGTCTGGTCCGGCGGCTCGTTCATCTACGTGCCGAAGGGCGTGCACGTCGAGATCCCGCTCCAGGCCTACTTCCGCATCAACACGGAGAACATGGGCCAGTTCGAGCGGACGCTGATCATCGTCGACGAGGACGCCTACGTCCACTACGTCGAGGGCTGCACCGCCCCCATCTACTCCTCGGACTCGCTGCACAGCGCCGTCGTCGAGATCATCGTGAAGAAGGGCGGCCGCTGCCGCTACACGACCATCCAGAACTGGTCGAACAACGTCTACAACCTGGTGACCAAGCGCGCCGTCGCCTACGAGGGCGCCACCATGGAGTGGGTCGACGGCAACATCGGCTCCAAGGTCACCATGAAGTACCCGGCCGTCTACCTCATGGGCGAGCACGCCAGGGGCGAGACCCTGTCCATCGCCTTCGCGGGCGAGGGCCAGCACCAGGACGCCGGCGCCAAGATGGTCCACATGGCCCCGAACACCTCCTCCAACATCGTCTCCAAGTCGGTGGCGCGAGGCGGCGGCCGCACCTCCTACCGCGGTCTCATCGAGATCGGCGAGGGTGCCCCGGGCTCCAAGTCCAACGTCCTCTGCGACGCGCTGCTCGTCGACACGATCTCCCGCTCCGACACGTACCCCTACGTGGACGTGCGCGAGGACGACGTCTCCATGGGACACGAGGCCACCGTCTCCAAGGTCTCCGAGGACCAGCTCTTCTACCTGATGAGCCGCGGCCTCACCGAGTTCGAGGCCATGGCGATGATCGTCCGCGGCTTCGTGGAGCCCATCGCCAAGGAGCTCCCGATGGAGTACGCCCTGGAGCTCAACCGGCTGATCGAGCTGCAGATGGAAGGCGCGGTGGGCTAGAGCGCCCCCCAGACCAGGCAAACGACCCGGGCTCAGTCGCTGAGCCCCGCGAGCCCGCCGCACGACGGCAGGTCCCCGGCCGGCGCCGCAAGGCGCCCGGCCGGACCGGCCCTCCGCCCGGGGCGGGCCCGTAAGACGAGGCAGGAAGAGAGCAACACGACAGCCATGGCTGAGGCTCAGAACATCCCGGCGGGCTCCACCACCGCCGGCTCGATCGCGGTGGCCGCCGAGTCCACCGTCGCCACGCGCATGAGCGCGCCCCCGTCCTTCGACGTCGCGGACTTCCCCGTCCCGCACGGCCGCGAGGAGGAGTGGCGGTTCACTCCGCTGGCTCGACTGCGTGGACTCCACGACGGAACCTTCGGCACCGCCGTCGGCGTCAAGGTCGAGATCGAGGCCCCCGAGGGCGTCACCGTGGAGACCGTCGGCCGTGACGACGAGCGCCTCGGCAAGGCCGGCACGCCCGTCGACCGCGTCGCCGCCCAGGCGTACTCGTCCTTCGAGAAGGCCTCGGTCGTCACCGTCGCCAAGGACGCCGTGCTCACCGAGCCGATCCGCATCTCCGTGCACGGCCAGGGCGGCGTCGCCTTCGGCCACCAGGTGATCGAGCTCGGCGCCTTCGCCGAGGCCGTCGTGGTCCTCGACCACACCGGTGACGCCGTGCTCGCCGCCAACGTGGACTACGTCCTCGGCGACGGCGCCAAGCTGACCGTCGTCTCCGTCCAGGACTGGGACGAGAAGGCCGTCCACGTCGGCCAGCACAACGCGCTGGTCGGCCGCGACGCCTCCTTCAAGTCGGTCGTCGTCACCTTCGGTGGCGACGTCGTCCGCCTCCACCCGCGCGTGGCGTACGCGGCCCCCGGCGGCGAGGCCGAGCTCTTCGGTCTGTACTTCACCGACGCGGGCCAGCACCAGGAGCACCGCCTCCTGGTCGACCACAACACCCCGCACTGCAAGTCCAACGTGGCCTACAAGGGCGCGCTGCAGGGCCAGGACGCGCACGCCGTCTGGATCGGCGACGTGCTCATCCAGGCCGCGGCCGAGGGCACCGACACGTACGAGCTCAACCGGAACCTGGTCCTCACGGACGGCGCCCGGGTCGACTCCGTGCCGAACCTGGAGATCGAGACCGGCGAGATCGCCGGCGCCGGTCACGCCTCGGCCACCGGCCGCTTCGACGACGAGCAGCTCTTCTACCTGATGGCCCGCGGCATCCCGGAGACCGAGGCCCGCCGCCTCGTCGTCCGCGGCTTCTTCGCGGAGCTCGTCCAGCAGATCGGTCTGCCGGACGTCCAGGAGCGGCTCCTCGCCAAGATCGAGGCGGAGCTGGAGGCCTCCGTCTGATGGCCTTCGTCCGAGTCTGCGCGCTGAGCGAGCTGGAGACCGACACCCCGAAGCGGGTCGAGGTCGACGGCACGCCGGTGTCGGTCGTGCACACCGAGGGCGAGGTGTACGCGATCAACGACATCTGCTCGCACGCGAACGTCTCCCTCTCGGAGGGCGAGGTCGAGGACTGCGCGATCGAGTGCTGGCTGCACGGCTCCAGCTTCGACCTGCGCACCGGCAAGCCCTCCGGCCTTCCGGCGACGCGCCCCGTCCCCGTATACCCCGTACAGATCCAAGGGGACGATGTGCTCGTCTCCGTCACCCAGGAGTCCTGAGTCACCCATGGCAACGCTTGAAATCCGCGACCTGCACGTCTCCGTCGAAGCCGAGAACGGCACGAAGGAGATCCTCAAGGGCGTCGACCTGACCGTGAAGCAGGGCGAGACCCACGCCATCATGGGCCCCAACGGCTCCGGCAAGTCGACCCTGGCGTACTCGATCGCCGGGCACCCGAAGTACACGATCACCAGCGGCACCGTCACCCTCGACGGTGAGGACGTCCTGGAGATGTCGGTCGACGAGCGCGCCCGCGCCGGCATGTTCCTGGCCATGCAGTACCCGGTCGAGGTCCCCGGTGTCTCGGTCTCCAACTTCCTGCGCACCTCCGCCACCGCGATCCGCGGTGAGGCCCCCAAGCTGCGCACCTGGGTGAAGGAGGTCAAGTCCGCGATGGAGCAGCTCCAGATGGACCCGGCCTTCGCCGAGCGCAACGTCAACGAGGGCTTCTCCGGCGGCGAGAAGAAGCGCCACGAGATCCTCCAGATGGAGCTCCTCAAGCCGAAGATCGCGATCCTCGACGAGACCGACTCCGGCCTGGACGTCGACGCGCTGCGTCAGGTCTCCGACGGCGTCAACCGCGTCCGTGAGACCGGCGAGGTCGGCACGCTGCTGATCACGCACTACACGCGGATCCTCCGCTACATCAAGCCCGACTTCGTGCACGTGTTCTCCGGCGGCCGCATCGTCGAGTCCGGCGGCGCCGAGCTCGCCGACAAGCTGGAGAACGAGGGCTACGAGGCCTACAGCACGAAGGGTGGCGCATCCGCGTGACTTCTGCCCATCAGGGGCTCTCCGGCCTCCTCGACACCGAGGCGATCCGCAAGGACTTCCCGCTCCTGGATCGCACGGTCCACGACGGCAAGAAGATCGTGTACCTCGACTCCGCGGCGACCTCGCAGAAGCCGCGGCAGGTCCTCGACGCGCTCAACACGTACTACGAGCGTCACAACGCCAACGTCCACCGCGGCGTCTACACGGTCGCCGAGGAGGCGACGGCGCTGTACGAAGGCGCCCGTGACAAGGTCGCGGCCTTCATCAACGCGCCGAGCCGCGACGAGGTGATCTTCACCAAGAACGCCTCCGAGTCGCTCAACCTCGTGGCCAACATGCTGGGCTGGGCCGACGAGCCCTACCGCGTGGACCACGAGACCGAGATCGCCATCACGGAGATGGAGCACCACTCCAACATCGTGCCGTGGCAGCTGCTCTCGCAGCGCACGGGCGCGAAGCTGAAGTGGTTCGGCCTCACCGACGACGGCCGTCTCGACCTCTCGAACATCGAGGAGGTCATCACCGAGAAGACCAAGATCGTCTCGTTCACGCTGGTCTCGAACCTGCTCGGCACGGTCAACCCGGTGGAGACGATCATCCGCCGCGCCCAGGAGGTCGGTGCGCTCGTCTGCATCGACGCCTCCCAGGCGGCCCCGCACATGGTCCTGGACGTGCAGGCGCTCCAGGCCGACTTCGTGGCCTTCACCGGCCACAAGATGTGCGGCCCGACCGGCATCGGCGTGCTGTGGGGACGGCAGGAGCTCCTGGAGGACCTCCCGCCCTTCCTCGGCGGCGGCGAGATGATCGAGACCGTCTCGATGCACTCCTCCACGTACGCTCCGGCCCCGCACAAGTTCGAGGCGGGTACGCCCCCGATCGCCCAGGCCGTCGGCCTCGGCGCGGCCGTGGACTACCTGTCGGCGATCGGCATGGAGAACATCGCGCGCCACGAGCACGCGATCACCGAGTACGCCGTCCGGCGCCTCCAGGAGGTGCCCGACCTGCGCATCATCGGCCCCACCACGGCCGAGGACCGCGGCGCGGCGATCTCCTTCACGCTGGGCGACATCCACCCGCACGACGTGGGCCAGGTCCTCGACGAGGAGGGCATCGCGGTCCGGGTCGGCCACCACTGCGCGCGGCCGGTCTGCCTGCGGTACGGAATTCCTGCGACCACGCGGGCGTCGTTCTATCTGTACTCCACCCCCGGCGAGGTCGACGCCCTGGTCGCGGGTCTGGAGCACGTACGGAACTTCTTCGGCTAGGGGACGGCTCGTGAAGCTGGATTCGATGTACCAGGACGTCATCCTGGACCACTACAAGCACCCCCACGGGCGCGGTCTTCGGGACGGCGACGCCGAGGTGCACCACGTCAACCCCACGTGCGGCGACGAGATCACGCTCCGCGTGAAGTACGACGGCTCGCGCATCGAGGACGTGTCGTACGAGGGCCAGGGCTGCTCCATCAGCCAGGCCTCGGCCTCCGTCCTCAACGAGCTGCTCGTCGGCAAGGAACTGGCCGAGGCGCAGAAGATCCAGGGCACCTTCCTGGAGCTGATGCAGTCCAAGGGCCAGATCGAGCCGGACGAGGCGATGGAGGAGGTCCTGGAGGACGCGGTCGCGTTCGCCGGGGTCTCCAAGTACCCCGCCCGTGTGAAGTGCGCGCTGCTCAGCTGGATGGCGTGGAAGGACGCGACCGCCCAGGCCCTGGGCGACGCGGCGGAGAGGAAGTCGGCATGACCGAGAACGCCGAGGCCACGATGAAGCCGGCCTCCGAGGAAGAAGTCCGTGAGGCGCTGTACGACGTCGTCGACCCCGAGCTGGGCATCGACGTCGTCAACCTGGGCCTGATCTACGGCATCCACATCGACGACTCGAACATCGCGACCCTGGACATGACCCTGACGTCGGCGGCCTGCCCGCTGACCGATGTGATCGAGGACCAGGCGAAGTCCGCGACGGACGGCATCGTCCGCGAGCTGAAGATCAACTGGGTCTGGATGCCCCCGTGGGGCCCGGACAAGATCACGGACGACGGCCGCGAGCAGCTGCGCGCCCTCGGCTTCAACGTCTGATCGCAGGTGTACGTGAGAACGGCCGCGCCCCTCGGGGGCGCGGCCGTTCCGCGTTCGTCTGTCCACGCCCTAGAGGAGTCCGGCCGCCCGGGCGAGTTCGGGGGCCAGGTTCTCCTTGCGGATGCGCTGGTCCACGTAGAGCAGGGCGGTCACCAGGGGCGGGAAGAAGGACACCACTGCCTGGCTGATCAGCTGGACCACGGCGAGGAAGGCGAAGAGGACCGCGAAGGAGGCGATCAGGGTGGCGGGCTCGTCGCTGGAGAAGTCCGTCGCCGCAAGCGGGGCCGAGGCCAGCAGGGAGAAGACCTGCTGGATCAGCATGCTCACCACGGAGGCCATCAGACCGGCGGCGAGCAGGAAGCCGAACACCCGCCACCAGGAGCCCCGTACCAGGGACGAGGAGCGGCGCATCGAGGCGAGGGCGCCCTGCCCCTCGATCACGGCCGCCGCCGGGGCCAGGCTGAACTTCACCCAGATCCAGAGCGCGACCGGCAGGGTGACCATCGCGCCGGCGAACGCCAGGAACGGCGCGATCAGCGGGCCGGTCCGGACCGCGAGCAGCGCCACGGTCAGGGCGACGAAGGCCCCCAGGAAGAGCACCGCCGGGAGCAGCAGCGCCAGCGAGGTCAGCAGCACGGTGCCGAAGATGGCGGGCGTGCGGGCCCAGGCCCGGCGCCACACCGCGCCGAAGGTCGTCGGCCGGCCGAGGACCGCCTCCTGGACCACCACCGGGCAGGCGGCCGCCACCACGGTGTTGGCGCAGAGGAACACGATCACGGCGACCACCCAGATGGAGCCGAAGGCGACGAGCAGCGGCCGGATGTCCTCCCACCGGGGGTCCTGGCCCGCCGGCAGGTCGAAGACGGCGAGGTCTCCGACGGCCGCGTACGCGATGCCGATCGCCGCGCCGACGACCAGGACCGCGCCGCCGTACACGGCTCCCGCCACCCCGAGCAGCTGCTTCCAGTAGCGGCCGAAGGTGGAGAAGGCGCCGCTCAGGATCGTGCCGAAGCCGAGCGGCGCCAGGGGTATCACGCCGGGCTTCGGCGGAGGGGGCGGCGGCGGATAGCCATAGCCGTAGGGCGGACCTGGCGGACCTGGGGGATACGTCATGCGGGACACCGTATAGGGCGGCGATGTGGCGGGGCCGACGAGGACTTCGCGCGGCTGCCGCGCGAGGACCCCGCCCCGCGCCCGGTCGCCGTCCTGGAAGGCATCTGCCTCCGGCTCCTGCTCATCGACGGCGGCTACGACGAGGAGTACGCGCGCGTGACCCCCGCCCGGGACCTGAACGAAGCACCGAAGCCGCCCGTCGGGGGCTCGTCGGAACCTCCCGCTGACTCGACCGACACCTGAGACCGGTTGGCCGGGGCGGGGGCCCGCCGGTTAGGTTTTCCGTCATGACCACTGCTCCTCGCACCACCGGCGCCGTCGCCGCCGGCCTCGCCACCCTCGCCGGCGACGGCACCGTTCTCGACACCTGGTTCCCCGCCCCCGAGCTGACCGACGCGGCCGGCCCGGCCGGCACCGAGCGCCTCACCCCCGACGAGGCCGTCAACGCCCTCGGCGAAGGCGCCGCCAAGGCCCTCGGCGTGGACGCCCGCCGGGGCGTCGAGGTGGTCGCCGTCCGCACCGTCATCGCCTCGCTCCACGAGAAGCCGCTCGACGCCCACGACGCCTACCTCCGTCTCCACCTGCTGAGCCACCGGCTGGTCAAGCCGCACGGCCAGAGCCTCGACGGCGTCTTCGGCCTGCTCGCCAACGTCGCCTGGACCTCGCTCGGCCCGGTCGCCGTCGACGACATCGAGAAGGTCCGGCTCAACGCCCGCGCCGAGGGCCTGCACCTCCAGGTGACCTCGATCGACAAGTTCCCGCGCATGACGGACTACGTCGTGCCCGCCGGGGTCCGCATCGCCGACGCCGACCGCGTCCGCCTCGGCGCCCACCTCGCCGCCGGTACCACCGTCATGCACGAGGGCTTCGTCAACTTCAACGCCGGCACCCTCGGCACCTCGATGGTCGAGGGCCGCATCTCCGCCGGCGTCGTCGTCGGCAACGGCTCCGACATCGGCGGCGGCGCCTCCACCATGGGCACCCTCTCCGGTGGCGGCAACGTCGTCATCTCGATCGGCGAGCGCTGCCTGATCGGCGCCGAGGCGGGCGTCGGCATCGCGCTCGGCGACGAGTGCGTCGTCGAGGCCGGTCTGTACGTCACCGCCGGCACCCGGGTCACCATGCCCGACGGCCAGATCGTGAAGGCCCGCGAGCTCTCCGGCGCCTCGAACATCCTCTTCCGCCGCAACTCGGTCACCGGCGCCGTCGAGGCCCGCCCGAACAACGCGGTCTGGGGCGGCCTCAACGACATCCTGCACAGCCACAACTGATCCGGAGGCTCCGCGTCAGCGGAGCGCGGAGTCCACCCGGACCAGCGCCTCGTGCGCCGCGCGCAGCCCGTCGGCCGTCTCCCGGCCGGCGGGCTGCAGCGGTTCGCGCACCGGGCCGCCGAGCAGCGCCTTCACGGTCACCGTGCCCGGCAGGCCCGAGGCCATCATCAGCTCGGCCAGCGGCAGGGTCCGGGCGTGGAGCCGGGCCGCGCCCGCGGTGTCGCCCGCGTCGAAGGCGTCGAGGACCGCGCGCAGCTGACGCGGCGCCACGTTCGCCACCGTACTGACGTAGCCGGCGCCGCCCACCGCGTACAGCGGCAGGTTCAGCTCCTCGCAGCCCGAGTAGTACGCGAGCCCCGTCTCCGCGATCAGCCGCGCCGAGCCGAGCAGGTCGTACGCGCAGTCCTTCACCGCCACGATCCGGGGGTGCCGGGCGAGCCGCCGCATCGTCGCGGGCTCGACCCGGGTGCCGGTGCGGCCGGGGATGTCGTAGACCATCACCGGAAGACCGGTCGCGTCCGCGACCTTCAGGAAGTGCGCCTCGACGGCCGCCTGCGGGGGACGGCTGTAGTACGGGGTGACCACGAGCAGCCCGTCCGCCCCCGCCTCCTCGGCCTGCCGGGCGAGCTCCGCGGTGTGCCGGGTGTCGGAGGTCCCCACCCCCGTGAGGACCGAGGGGCCGGGGCCGACCGCCTCGCGGACGGCGCGGACGAGCGCGGCCTTCTCGGCGTCGGTGGTGGTCGGGGACTCGCCCGTGGTGCCGTTGAGGACCAGCCCGTCGCAGCCCTCCCCGACCAGCCGGACGGCGAGGTCGCCCGCCGCGTCGAGGTCCAGCCCGCCGGCGGGGGTGAACGGGGTGACCATCGCGCAGAGGGCGCGCCCGAAGGGACGTTCAGTGTTCATCCGAGAAGTCTGTGCCCGAGCGACCGTGAAGGTCCACTTAGATCTGCTTGGTTCGAGATTTCAGTTTCTGTGAACGGTGGCCGTCTGGCATGATCGGCCGGGCGCGACAGGGGGACATGGAGAACAGCACAGCATGAGCTCACACAGCACAGCCGACGAACGGCGCGTCGCCCTCGTCACCGGCTCGTCCTCGGGCATCGGAGCGGCCGTCGCCCGACGGCTCGCCGACGCCGGCTTCCGGGTCGTCGTCAACTCCGCCCGGTCGGCCGAAGCGGGCCGGGCCCTCGCCGCCGCACTGCCGGACGCCGTCCACGTCCAGGCCGACGTCTCCGACGAAGCCCAGGCCGCCGGGCTCGTCGCGGCCGCCGTGGAGGCGTACGGCCGGCTCGACCTCCTCGTCAACTGCGCGGGCACCACCCGGTTCATCCCGCACGACGACCTCGAAGCCGCCTCGCCCGAGGTGTGGCGCCACCTCTACGACGTCAACGTCATCGGCGTCTGGCAGACCGTCACCGCCGCCGTCCCGCACCTGCGGAAGACCCGCGGCGCCATCGTGAACGTCTCCTCCCAGGCCGGCGTCCGGCCGGGCGGCAGCTCCATCCCGTACGCCGTCTCCAAGGCCGCCGTCAACCACATGACCAAGCTCCTCGCCAAGACCCTCGGCCCCGACATCCGCGTCAACGCGGTTGCGCCCGGACTCGTCGACACCCCCTGGTTCGACGGGGTGGAGGGCGCCGACGCCGCCAAGGAACACGTCGCCGGGGTCGTCCCGCTGCGCCGGATCGGCCGCCCCGAGGACATCGCCGGAGCGGTCTTCGACCTGGCCCACGCCTCGTACATCACCGGCGAGGTGCTCCTCGTCGACGGCGGCGGGCATCTGCTCGGCTAGGGCCTGCTGCTGGATCAGGACCGGAAAAAGCCCCTAGAGCGCCAGCTTGAAGCCGTCGTGGCTGCGCGCGAAGCCCAGCGAGGCGTAGAAGCGGTGGGCCTCGGTCCGCCGCTTGGCGCTGGTCAGCTGGACGAGCGCGCAGCCGCGCTCCCTCGCGCGCGCCACGGCCCGCTCCATCAGCTCCCGGCCGAGCCCGCCGCCGCGCCGGTCGGCCCTGATCCGGACCGCCTCGATCAGGGCCCGCTCGGCGCCGCCCCTGCCGAGCCCCGGGATGTACGTCGCCTGGAGGCAGCCCAGGACGAGGCCGCCGTCCACCAGGACCAGCACCTCGTTGCGCGGATCGTCCTCGATGGCCGCGAAGGCCCGCTCGTACGCCTCGGTGACGACGACCGACGCGGGGTCCACGACCGTGTCCTCGTCGGCGAGCAGGGCGAGGACGGCGGGCAGTTCAGCGCGGGTGGCGGGGCGGAGGGCGAGGTCGCGAAGGATCACGACGCGAAGTCTCCCACGACGAAGGCCCTTGACCTCGACCTTGGTTGAGGGGGGACGGTGGAGTCATCCGAGGAACAGGAGATTCCATGAACGCCGTCGCCCCCCCGATGCCCGGTCCACCGCTCCACCGGCGGCGGCGCGTCGAGCACGGGGGAGCTGCCCGTCGTCGTCATCGTCGAAGCCGACTTCGACGGGCCCGGCGCGGGGCGCCGGGAGGAGTGGGTGGACACCGTGTTCGCCGCCCTGGACGAGGACGCGGCGGCGCGACCGGTGCCCGGCGGGATCAGCGCCCAGTTCCATCTGTCCACCGACGGCGGCCGGGTCCTGAACTACGCCGAGTGGGACAGTGAGCAGGCCCATGGGGAGTGGTCGGCCGACGAGGCCCCGCTGAGCGAGGCGTGGAAGCGGGTGCGGCACCACCCCGGGCTCGTGGGCGGCAGGGTGCGGCGGTACACGCCCGCGCTCGGTCTGAACGCGGGCGTGTGACGGGGGCCGTCAGGGGCGGAAGCGCAGGACCTGGGGGTCGTGGTCGCTGTCCTGGTCGGCGAACTCGGCGTTGATGTGGACGCTGTCGTACTCGAAGTGGTGGACGCCGGGGCTGGTCAGGATCTGGTCGAGGACCTGGCTGTTGCCCTGGTACACGTACGAGTAGCGCTCGCTGCGCGGCAGCGACTTCACGGCCGGGTACAGCGCGCCGCCGTCCGTCAGCGCCTGCGTGGTGCCGGAGAACTCGAAGTCGTTGATGTCGCCGACGACGAGGACGTCCGCCTGCTTCTCGACGGCGACGATGTCCTTCACGAAGGCGTTGACGGCCTGGGCCTGGAGCAGCCGCTTGGCGTCGGAGGAACGGTTCGGCGGCTGGTGGTGCGAGACGATGGACTCGTCGCCGCCCTTCGAGCCGAAGTGGTTGGCGATCACGAAGACCGTGCGGCCGCGGAAGACGAACTCGCCCGCGAGCGGCTTGCGGCTGCTCTCCCAGGCGGCGTTCGCCGGGTCGACGCGGCCGGGGGAGAGGGTCAGCGCGGCGTGGCCCTTGGTGCCCGTCACGGCGGTGGCGGTGGTCGCGTCGCCGCCCGCGCGGTCCGTGAAGGAGACCCGCTCGGGGTTGAAGAGGAAGACCTGACGGATGTTGCCGCCGGGCTCGCCGCCGTCCTTGCCGTTCTCCGGGTCGATCGAGCGCCACTCGTACGCCGGGCCGCCGGCCGCCACGATCGCGTCCGTGAACTTCTTCACCGTCACGTCCGCGGCGACCGTGCCGTCGTTCTTGGCGCCGTTGTTGTCCTGGATCTCCTCCAGGGCGACGATGTCGGGGGAGGCGAGGTTCTCGACGACCGCCTTCGCGAGCGCGTCGAACTTCTCCTGCGGGTCGCTCGGGTCGAGGTTCTCGACGTTGTACGTCGCCACGGCCAGCTCGTTCTTGTGCTGCCTGTCCGTGGTCTCGCGCTCCAGGCCCTCGTCGACGACCGTGCCGAGGGTGCGGGCGGTCAGCGTGTAGCCGCCGAACTGGTTGAAGTCGAGCGGGCCCTCGGTGGTGCCGGTCAGCCGGTCGCCCACGTTCGCCTTGGGGAAGGGCTGCTGGGCCAGCGGGGTCAGCGACTGGATCTGGAGCCGGCCGGTGTTCTGGGACTCGTACGAGCCGTAGACCGTGCCGCCGCGCAGGTTGCGGTTCTCCCAGGGCTTCACCGTCACCCAGAGCTCCGCGTACGGGTCGGTGGCGCCGACGATCCGCGAGGAGTCGATCCGGACGTTGGTGCCCTCCAGGGACTCGTAGTAGTCCAGGGCGTACGTCTCGGGGTCCAGGGTGAGGCCGTTGATCGAGCCGCCCGCTGCCGGGTCTCCCTCGGGGGCGTACTCCTCGGGCACCGACCAGGCCGAGATCGTCACCGGGGCCGGGACCGGGTTGCCCTTCGAGACGACGGTGACGACCGGCTTGGAGATCTGGGTCAGCGACTGGTTGCCCGAGGCCAGGCCGCCGGGGACGTACTCGGTGACCGTGCCGTTCAGGCTGACCGCGTCGCCGACGGCGACGGTCGGGACGGAGCTGGTGAAGACGAAGATGCCTTCGCTGGTGGCCGGGTTCGCGTCGGCCTCCGGGTCCTGGATCCAGAATCCACGCGAGCCGTAGGTGCGGACGCCGGTGACGATGCCCGTGACGCCGGTGACCTGCTTGCCGACGAGGGGGGAGACGCGCGTCGTGCCCTGGATGTCGTGGACGCGGACGCCGGCGGCGCTCTCGGCGGTGAGCTCCGATGCGGCGCTCTCCGCGGCGGCGCTCGACGAGCCCGCGAGCAGCCCCGCGGCGAGGGCGGAGGCGACGACGGCGGAGACCGCGGCGAATCTCGGTATGGACGAAGACATCAGAGGCTCCGAGGGTGCTTGGAGGAAAGGCAGATGGATCTACGCGCGTCAATCTCTTGCGAGACCCCCGCACTTGTCAAGGGTCGACGGGTGTACGAAGGCTGACGGATCCGTGAACCGGCTGACCGGGTCCCGGATGCGTCTACCCTGAGGACCGCTCTCCGAGCCCCCTTCACCTTCACCCCCGCACGCGTCGAGGAGATCCCACAGATGTCAGAGCACCCCACCCTTCCCCCCGTTCGGCTGCGTGCGGACGCGGAGCTGGCGCGGGACGCCCTGGCCGCCCCCCTCCTCGCCCAGGCGGTCCGGCTCGCCCGCTGGGCGGGGCCCGAGACCCGGGTCGACGCGGGCGGCGAGCTCGTCGACGAGCAACTCCCCGAGGCCGCCGGGGTCCTCGGGCTCGCCGACGACGAGGACGGCGAGACCTGGGCCGGCGACGCCTGGCGGCTCGCCGTCGACACCGGGCTCGTCGCCGTCGAGGACGGCGAGGAGCGCGAGGACGCCGACGTCCCCGGGCGGGCCGGCCCCGGCGAGAACCTCGCGCTGGTCACGGGCGGTTCGCCCCAGGACGTCCTCGGCCTCTGGCTGGACGGCTTCGACGCCGTCTTCGCCGACGCCGTCGCCCCCGTCCTCGACGACCTGGACGCGATCCTCGGCGAGGACGGCGAGATCGACTTCGAGGCGCTCGACTGGGACCCCGAGACGGAGGCCGATTTCCTGGAGGGCGTCCTCGGCAACCTCTACCTCCTGACCGTCAGCGAGGGCGGTGCCGGTGAGGGCCCCGTGCCGCTGCCCGCGCTCGCCGCGTCGATGGTCGTACCCGACGACATGGGCGAGCCCACCGACGACGTCCTGGAGCAGGTCTCGGACGCGATGATGCGGCTCGACGAGCAGTTCCGGCTGCTCGAACCGATCGGGCTCGTCGAGTACCAGCCCGTCGACGAGGCCCTGATGGCCGAGGAGGGCGAGGAGCCCGCGCCGCCCGTCGACGACGAGGACGTCACCCGCTACGGCATGGTCCGGCTCACCCCGCTCGGGCTCTACGGCGTCCGGGCCCGGATGCTGGAGGCCGGCGTGGACGCCCCCGCCGTCGGCGACCTGACGGACAAGGGCGCCGACGCGCTCCTCGACGGGATCGCCGGCTACCCGGAGGCCGCGGCCCGTGAGGAGACCGCCGCGTGGCTGGCCGGCCGGGACGCGCCCGGCGCGGCCCGCGAGCTGCTGCACGCCGCCCGGGGCACCGACCCGGGCGCCCCGCTGCGCCGCCTCCACTGCCAGCAGACGCTGTCCCTGGTGGGCGCCGAGGCGGAGCCCGCCGTGCGGGAGGTCCTGGACGACGCGGAACTCGGCGGTCTCGCCCGGGTCTGGCTCGCCGAGCGCGGCGCGACGGACGTGCCCGCGCCGCCGGAGTCGATGATCTTCTGGCTGGCGATCGACACGATCGCGGCGCAGCTCGACTCGGACGGCGACCTGGAGGAACTCCAGGAGCTGATCGAGGGCCTCACCGGCCGCCACAGCGGTTTCTTCGAGGCGGCCTGGCGGGTGGAGCACCCGGCGACGGCAGAGGTCCTGGAGGCGATGGGCCGCCTCCACCGGGACAAGCCCGCGGCGAAGGAGGCCCGCAAGGCCGCCTTCAAGGCCCGCTCCCGGTCGGGCTCCTGAGCCGGGGGCGGTGAACGCGGGGGTCGCCGGCGCCCCGGCGCGGTGACACCGGGGCCGCCGGCCTCCGGTGTCGTGCCGTGGGGCGCCCGGTGGTGTTTCCGTCGTGTTCAGGCGGTGTTCTCGGGGGCGCGGCAGGGTGGCCCGCGAGATCCGGCCACCACAGGGAGACCCCACCACCATGCCGCTCAACCGCAGAGAGTTCACCCAGCAGTCCGCCCTCGCCGGCGCCGGCCTCGTGCTCACCGGGGTCGTCGGGGCGCTCGCCACCGCGCCCGAGGCGCTCGCGTCCGACGAGCCGGAGGCGTACGGGGCGGGCCACGGGCACGGCCACGGCCACGCGCTCGGGTACGGGCCGCTCGTCGCCGACCCCGACGGGATGCTCGCCCTGCCCGAGGGGTTCTCGTACCGCGTCGTCACCCACAGCGGCGTGACCCGGCTGGAGTCCGGCGAGTTCACGCCGTCCAACCACGACGGCACCGCCGCCTTCGCCGGGCCGCGCGGCACCACGTACCTGGTCAACAACCACGAGCTCAAGGGCCCCCGCGCCTCGTGGGCCCACCCCGTCCCGCTCGCGGAGGGGCTCGTCTACGACCCGGCCGCGGCCGGCGGCTGCACCGTCGTCGAGGTCCACCGCGACGGCACCGTCGCCGAGTGGGTCGGCATCGCCGGCACCTCCACCAACTGCGCGGGCGGCCGCACCGCCTGGGGCACCTGGCTGACCGGTGAGGAGACCGAGGACCTCGCCGGTAAGAACGGCATGACCAAGGACCACGGCTACATCTTCGAGGTCGACCCGCGCGACCGCCGCGCCAACCTCGCCCCGAAGCCCGTCAAGGCCTTCGGGCGCTACGCCCACGAGGCCGTCGTCATCGACCCCAAGCGCGGCCACGCCTACCTCACCGAGGACGCCTCGGGACCCAACGGGCTGCTCTTCCGCTGGGTGCCGCCGCAGGGCTTCGAGCACGGCCGCGGGAAGCTCCGTACCCTCGCCGACGACGCCGGTGTGCTCCAGGCCTTCAAGTGCGTCGACTCCTCGGGCCGTTTCGTGGACGACCTGTCCCGCGCCTCCCGGATCGGCACCGTCTACGGCGTCGACTGGGTCGACGTCCCCGACCGCGACGCCCGCACCACCCCCGTCCGCAAGCAGTTCACGGACGGCCAGGTCACCCGCGCCCGCAAGCTGGAGGGCATGTGGTGGGCCGACGGCGGCGCGTACGTCGTCTCCTCCTACGCGCGCGAGGAGAGCCCCGGCGCGGCGCACGACGGCCAGGTCTGGTTCTACGACCCGAAGCGCCGCACCCTCACCCTCAAGGTGCTCCTCGGGGTGAACGCGGCCCCCGACGAGGACGGCGCCTTCGACGGCCCCGACAACATCACCGTCTCCCCGTACGGCGGTCTCGTCATCGCCGAGGACGGCGAGGGCGTCCAGCACCTCTTCGGCGCGACCGACTCGGGCCGCACCTACCCGATCGCCCGCAACGACCTCAACGACAGCGAGTTCACCGGTGTCGTCTTCTCGCCCGACGGCGAGACACTGTTCGCCAACATCCAGACACCGGGCATCATGGTGGCGATCACCGGCCCCTGGCGCCGCCAGCCCCGCCGCTGAGGCCGCTGAACCGCTGAGACGGCTGAGACCACTGCGACCGTTGAGGCCGGAACTGATCTCTGGTCAGCTCCATGGACTGACATCTAACATGTCAGTCCATGGACGCACTGCGGCCCGTGGGCCGGACCCTGCTGCGTGACCGGGCGTACGAGGCGCTGCGCGAGGCCATCGTGCGCGGCGACCTCGCGCCGGGCGCCTCACTGAAGGACGCCGATCTCGCCGAACGGCTCGGGCTCTCGCGCGCACCCGTGCGCGAGGCCCTGGCCCGGCTCGGCGACGAGGGGCTCGTCGAGTCCAAGCCGCAGAGCTACACCCGGGTCACCCGGCCGGTCAGCCGGGTCGTCCGGGACGCGGCCTCGGTGGTGCGGGTGATGCACGAGCTCGCCGCCAGGACCGGCGTGCCGCTGCTCGGCCCCGAGGGCATCCGCACCATGCGCGAGGCCAACGAGCGCTTCGCGGCTGCTGTCCGCGCCTCCGACGTGGAGGCCGCCCTGAACGCCGACGACGAGCTCCACCAGGTCCTCGTCATCGCCAGCGGCAACCACGCCGCCGCCGCGACGATCGCCCGCTACACCCCCCTGATCCGCCGCGTCGAGCGGCGTCTCTTCGGCGACTCCGGGAGCTGCGGATCGGCCGAACTGCACGCCCGGCTCATCGAGGCGTGCGCGGCGGGGGACGCGGAGGAGGCGGTGCGGGTCACCACGGAGATCTGGGCGGCCCTGGAGCAACTGGCCGACGACGCCATCGAGGTGGCCGAGGTCACCGGCATCCCCGCGCCCGCCGGTCCTCCCGCGCCCGCCGGTCCTTCCGCGCCCGCCGGTCCTTCCGCGCCCGCCGGTCCTTCCGCGCCCGCCGGGCGTCCGTAGCGCGTTCACGCCCGTCGACCAGCCGCCGTCACCCACCGGGAGCCGCTTTGCCCCTCACCGACTTCGACCGCTACCCGCTCCTCTTCGGGCCCTCCCCGGTCCACCCGCTGGAACGGCTCAGCCACCACCTCGGCGGCGCCGCCCTCTGGGCCAAGCGCGAGGACTGCAACTCCGGTGTCGCGTACGGCGGGAACAAGACCCGCAAGCTGGAGTACCTGGTCGCCGACGCGCTCGCCCAGGGCTGCGACACCCTCGTCTCCATCGGCGGGGTCCAGTCCAACCACACCCGCCAGGTCGCCGCCGTCGCCGCCCGCGCCGGCCTGAAGTGCGTCCTCGTCCAGGAGAGCTGGGTCGACTGGCCCGACTCCGTCTACGACAAGGTCGGCAACATCCTCATCAGCCGCCTCGCGGGCGCCGACGTGCGCCTGGTGAGGGCCGGTTTCGGCATCGGCTTCAAGGAGAGTTGGGAGCAGGCCCTGCGGGAGGTGGAGGAGGGCGGCGGGAAGCCGTACGCGATCCCGGCGGGCGCCTCCGACCACCGGCTGGGCGGCCTCGGCTTCGCGAACTGGGCGTACGAGGTGGCCGAGCAGGAACGCGCGCTCGGCGTCTTCTTCGACACGGTCGTCGTCTGCTCGGTGACCGGCTCCACCCAGGCCGGCATGGTCGCGGGCTTCGCCGCGCTCGCAGAGGAGGGCGGCCCGGCCCGCCGGATCGTCGGGATCGACGCCTCCGCGAAGCCCGCCCCCACGCACGAGCAGATCACCCGGATCGCCCGGAACACCGCCGCGCTCATCGGCGTCGAGCGCGAGGTGACGGCCGCCGACGTCGAACTGGACGACCGGTACCACGCCGGGGTGTACGGCGTCCCGGACGAGACCACCCTCGACGCGATGAAGCTCGCGGCCCGCACCGAGGGCATGGTCACCGACCCCGTGTACGAGGGGAAGTCGATGGCGGGCCTGATCGACCTGGTGGACCGGGGAGAGATCGGCCGGGACTCGACCGTGCTCTACGCCCACCTCGGCGGCCAGCCCGCCCTCAACGCCTACAGCGCGCTCTTCTGATCCGGGGAGGGCCGGTCGCTCAGAGCGCCTGGGCGGCCGGCTTCACCATGCCCCGGACGGTCCGCGACTTCACGAACTCGCCGATCGCCGTCATCTCCCACTCGCCGCTGAACTGCTTGACGAGCTTGGCCATCATCACGCCGGTCTGCGGCTCGGCGGTCGTCAGGTCGAAGCGGACCAGCTCCTCGCCGGTCGCCGCGTCGATCAGCCGGCAGTAGGCCTTGGCGACCTCGGTGAACTTCTGGCCGGAGAAGGAGTTCACCGTGAAGACGAGACCGGTGGTGTCGGCCGGGAGGCGGCCGAGGTCGACGACGATCACCTCGTCGTCGCCCGCGCCCTCGCCGGTGAGGTTGTCGCCGGAGTGCTTGACCGAGCCGTTCAGGATGGACAGCTTGCCGAAGTAGCAGCTGTCCAGGTGGTTGCGCTGGGGGCCGTACGCGATGACGGAGGCGTCCAGGTCGATGTCCTTGCCCCGGTAGGCGGGCTCCCAGCCGAGGCCCATCTTGACCTGGGAGAGCAGCGGGCGGCCGCCCTTGACCAGGGACACCGTCTGGTTCTTCTGGAGGTTGACCCGGCCCTTGTCGAGGTTGATCTTGCCGCTGGAGCCGGGGGCGGCGGCAGCGGCGGCCAGGGGAGCGGCCGGGGCCGTGGCGGCGATGCGCGGGTCCATCGGGGCGGCGGGCGGCGCGGGCGGCACCGGCGGGGCGGCAGGGGCCGGGGCGACGGGGGCCGGGGTGACGGGGGTCGGTGTGACGGGCGCCGGGGCGGCGGCGGGCTCGTCGTCCACCGAGACGCCGAAGTCGGTCGCGATGCCGGCGAGACCGTTCGCGTACCCCTGGCCCACCGCGCGGGCCTTCCACGCTCCGCCCCGCAGATAGATCTCGACGACCACCAGCGCCGTCTCCGTGGCCAGCCGCGGCGGGGTGAACGTGGCGAGCACGCTGCCGTCGTCCGCGTTGCGGATGGTGGCCGTGGGCTCGATGCCCTGGAAGGTCTGGCCCGCGGCGTCCGGGCTGGCGGTCACGACGATCCTCTCGATGCCGGCCGGGACGGCGCCGGTGTCCACCAGGATCGCGTCGGGCGCCGCCCCGCCGCCGGACCGGTAGGTGACACCGGGCCCGGTGGGCTGGTTGTAGAAGATGAAGTCGTCGTCGGAGCGCACCTTGCCGTCGGCGCCGAGCAGCAGGCCCGAGACGTCGAGCCGCACGGGCGCGGCGACGTCCACCGCCACGCGCGTGGCGGTGAGAGGAATGTTCGAGCCGGGGGTCATAGCGGTCATGCCAGGGCTAACGATCC
The DNA here is from genome assembly GCF_055575535.1 of Streptomyces sp. NPDC034084. NCBI lineage: Bacteria > Bacillati > Actinomycetota > Actinomycetes > Kitasatosporales > Streptomycetaceae > Streptomyces > Streptomyces sp. NPDC034084. The sequence continues at coordinate 99,412 of NZ_JBVISK010000001.1, read as the reverse complement.
GGCCCCCTTTGCCGTTCCCTTACCAGCGGCCGGTTCGGCCACTCCGGTGACGGGGGTGGGTCCCGCCGCCCACTGCCTCGCGGCATGCCGGGCATCCCGCCGTTCCCGGTCAGATCCGTCATATGAATATTCTTTCGGTCCATGGGAGCTGTGGGGGCCGGGGGCGGCACGGGGGCGACGGGCGGAAGCTCGTTCCGGACGGAGGACGTGGACGAGGCGCGCGAGGAGCTGGACGCGCGCTACTACGCGAACCGCATGGCCGTCGTCGACCGGGAGCGGCGCCCCTTCGCGGCCCGCTTCGACACCGTGACGCTCGGGCCGCTGGTCATCGGCGACCTCACCTGCGGCGCCGACGTGCGGATGAGCTTCGGAGAGCTCGGCGCGTACCACCTCAACGCCCCTCTGAGCGGGACGATGGAGATGCGCCAGGGCGGCGGCTCCCCCGTCGTCGCGACACCCGCCGAGGCGCTGCTCCTCGACCCGGCGGGTGACACCGTCCTCGACCGCTGGAGCGGGGACTGCCGGACCCTGTCCGTGAAGGTCGGGGCGGCCGCCCTGCGCGAGCGCCTCGAACAGCTGATGGGCCGGGCACCACGCGGCCCGCTCGTCCTCGCGCCCCGCCTGGACATCACGCGCGGCCCCGGCCTGAGCTGGGTGCGCTTCGCCCGCCAGGTCGCCGCGGAGGCGCTCGCCGGGGAGGGGCTCGCCACGCACGAGCTGGTCGCCAGGCCCCTCCAGGAGGCGCTGCTCAACGGGCTGCTCCTGGCCGCCGAGCACCCCTGGCGCGAGGCGCTCGCCCACCCGGGGGAGGCGCGTCGCCCGGCCCCCGTCAAGCGCGCGATGGACGCCGTGCGGGAACGCCCCGAGCACCCGTTCACGACGACCGAACTCGCCGCCCTGGCCCGGGTGAGCGTGCGGCGCCTCCAGGAGTCCTTCCGGGAGTACGTGGGGATGTCGCCGATGGCGTACGTGCGGGAGGTCCGGCTCGACCGGGTCCGCGAGGAGCTGCGGGCGGGCGCGCCGGACGAGGTGAGCGTGAGCGAGGTGGCCTGGCGCTGGGGCTTCGCCCACCAGGGCCGGTTCGCGGCGCGCTACCGGGAGAAGTTCGGCGAGTCGCCGTCCTGGACGCTCCGGGCGAGCCGCTGAGGCGTCGGGCGGGCCCGGGAGGGGGGCGTGCGCCGGTTCGTGATTCCGTGATCCAACCCGTCGCGCAATCCGGACAGGTGCCGCGTTCCGCGGCTCGCGATGATCTTCGGCCGGGCCTACGGTGAGCTGGTCGGGTGCGCCAGGGCGCACCGTGACCCGGGCCCCGGCCGGCTCCCCCCGTATCAGTCCGGCCGGGTCCTGCGTACCCCTGTTCAGTGCGGCCAGCGGGGCGGGTCCACGCAGAAGTGGCCGCCCAGGTAGAGGTCGTCGGCGCTGCCCTCCGCCGGGAGGCCCTTGTCGGCGACGATCTTCTCCGCGTACGTCTCCGAGTCGTCCTCCGGCGCGTAGCCGAGCGCCCGAGCGGTGGAGAGGTCCCACCGCGCGCGCGTGTTGGCGGACGAGCCGTACACGACCGTGTGGGCCACGTCCTCGGCGGTGAGGGCGGCGTGCAGGAGGCGGGCGCAGTCGGCGGGGCTGAGCCACATGGAGAGCATCCGTACCGAGGTGGGCTCCGGGTAGCAGGAGCCGATGCGCACGGAGACGGTCTCGATCCCGTGCAGGTCCCAGTAGAGCTGGGCCAGGTCCTCGCCGAAGCACTTGGACAGGCCGTAGAAGGTGTCGGGCCGGTGCGGGGTGTCGACCGGGATCAGCGGTTCGCCCTCGCGCGGGCGGCGCGTGAAGCCGACCGCGTGGTTGCTGGAGGCGAAGACCACGCGGCGGACGCCCTCCTCACGGGCGGCCTCGTAGAGGTGGTGGGTGCCGGCGATGTTGGCGGCCATGATCTGCTCGAAGCCGGCCTCCAGGGAGATGCCCGCCAGGTGCACGATCGCGTCGACGCCCCGGACCGCCTCGCGCAGCGCCGCGCGGTCCGCGAGGTCGGCGACGATCGAGTCCGGGGCACCGGGCACGGGAGCGACGTCCAGGAGGCGGAGCTCGTAGCCGTACGGGGGCAGCAGCTCCCGCATCAGCGTGCCGACGCCCCCGGCGGCGCCGGTGAGCAGGACGGTGCGGGGTGCGGACATGGGGCGGGTCTCCTCCGTCGAGTGGCGTTCATTCACATGGGTGGCAACCAGAGCGGCATTCACAACCGTGGACACGCTAGGGAGCCGTCCGACGGAGCGTCAAGATCCTTGACCGAGGTGCGCAATCGTCTTGACCGGCCGATCGGCGCTGCTCTAGCGTGCGTGAGGTCAGCGTTCATGCATATGGATGAAAGTCATAACTATGCACGACGGACTTCCCTGGGAGCGCCCGTGACCACTGTCCCGCTCGCCGGCCGGCTCGACGGCCTGCTGTTCTTCCCCGTCACCGCCTTCGCACCCGACGGCTCCGTCGACCTCGGCGCCTTCCGCGCCCACGTCCGCGCCGGTGTCGAGGCGGGCGCCGCGGCCGTGTTCGCCTGCTGCGGCACCGGCGAGTTCCACGCCCTCACCCCCGAGGAGTTCCGGGTCTGCGTCGCCGCCGCCGTCGAGGAGGCCGCCGGCCGCGTCCCCGTCGTCGCCGGCGCCGGCTACGGCACCGCCCTCGCGATCCACTACGCGCGCCTCGCCGAGGAGGCCGGCGCCGACGGGCTCCTCGCCATGCCCCCCTACCTCGTCGTCGCCGACCAGGCCGGCCTGCTCCGCCACTACACCGAACTCGCCGCCGCCACCTCGCTCGACGTCATCGTCTACCAGCGGGACAACGCGGTCCTCACCCCCGACACCGCCGTCGCCCTCGCCCGCACCGAGGGCGTCATCGGACTCAAGGACGGCCTCGGCGACCTCGGCCTCATGCAGCGGATCGTCAGCGCCGTCCGCTCCGAGGGCCTCGACCTGCTGTACTTCAACGGCCTGCCGACCGCCGAACTCACCGGCGCCGCCTACCGGGGCATCGGCGTCACCCTCTACTCCTCCGCCGTCTTCTGCTTCGCCCCCGACCTCGCCCTCGCCTACCACCGCGCCCTCACCACCGGCGACGACGCCACCGTCGACCTCCTCGTCGACGGCTTCTACCGGCCGCTCGTCGAACTCCGCGACCAGGGTCGGGGGTACGCCGTCTCGCTCGTCAAGGCGGCGGTCCGCAGGGGCGGTCTGGACGTGGGCGAGGTACGGCCGCCGCTGAGCGAGCCCGCCCCCGAGCACGTCGACGCCCTCATGCTGCTCGTCGAGCGCGGCCGGGCCCTGCTCAAGGAGGCCGGCGCGTGAGGGCCGGAGCCTTCCTCTACCCCTGGGACGTCGACGGCGACCCCGCCGCGCCCGGCCTCCTCGCCGAACTCGGCCTCGCGCAGATCACCCTCGCCGCCGCCTACCACTCCACCCGGGCGCTGAGCCCCCGTCACCCGTCCCACCGGATCGTCACCGCCGAGCACGCCGCCGTCCTCTACCCGCCGGACCCCGGCCGCTGGGCGGGCCGCGCCCTCCGCCCGTACCCGGCGGGGGAGTGGGCGCCCGGCGACGCCTACGGACGGGCCGCCGAGGCCCTCGCCGGCGCCGGCCTCGACGTGCACAGCTGGGTCGTCCTCGCGCACAACTCCCGCCTCGGCGCCGAGCACCCCGAGACCTCCGTCGTCAACGCCCACGGCGACCGCTACCCGTGGGCCCCCTGCGTCGCCCGCCCCGAGGTCCGCGCCCTCCTCGTCGACCTCGCCGCCGAGGCCGCCGTCCGGCCCGGCGCGACCGGCACGGAACTGGAGTCCTGCGGCTGGTACGGCCTCGCCCACCTGCACGCCCACGACAAGACGGCCGGGATCGCCCTGGGGGAGCGCGAGCAGCTCCTCATGTCGCTCTGCTTCTGCTCCTCCTGCCGCGAGGGGTACGGGGACGAGGGCGCCGACCCCGACGAGCTGGCCGCCGCCGTACGCACCGCCCTGGAGCCCGTGTGGACCGGCCGCGGACCGGCGGGCCGGCTCGGCGCCCTGGAGGCCCCCGCCCTCGCCTGGCGCGCGCGGACCGCCCGTACCTTCCAGGAGGCCGCCGTCGCCGCCGTGCGCGCCGCCGCCCCGCCCGGCTTCCGCGTCCTGCTGCACGCCGACCCCGACCCGTACCGCTGCGGCGCCGACGCCGGCACGGACCCGGCACACGTCCTGGACCTCGCGGACGGCGTCGTCGCCCGCCCGCCGAGGCTCGCCGCCTTCGCGGACCACGCCCGTCCGGGGACCGTCCTCGCCGCCAACCTCTCCGTCGTCACCGGCATGGGCGGCGCCCCCGAGCACCTGGCGCGGGACGCCGGGTACGCGTGCGGGGCGGGCGCGACGGAACTCCGCCTCTACCACGCCGGTCTCGCCTCGGACGAGGACCTGACCGCCGTCCGGACGGCGCTGCGGAAGCTGGGATAGGGCCTGTCCGCCGGACAGGCCGGCGCCCGGCCTCACCACGCCAGGTCCTCCAGCGCGTCCAGGTCCGGCACGACCATCGCCACCGGCTCGGAGCCGTCCGCGCCGCCCACCCGCAGCTCCGCCCAGATCGTCTTGCCGCGCCGGGCGTACCGCGTCCCCCAGCGCTCCGCGTACTGCGCGACCAGATAGAGCCCGCGCCCGCCCTCGTCCGTCGTCGCCGCGTGCCGCAGGTGCGGCGAGGTGCTGCTGCCGTCCGAGACCTCGCAGATCAGCGTCCGGTCGTGGAGGAGCCGTACGCGCACCGGGTCGGCCCCGTACCGCACCGCGTTCGTGATCAGCTCGCTGAGGATCAGCTCCGCCGTGAACGCGAGCCCGTCGAGCCCCCACTCCGACAGCTTCGCCGCAGCCGCGTTCCGTACCGGCGACACCGCCGAGGGATCCCGCGGCACCTCCCACTCGGCGATCCGGCTCCGGTCGAGCAGCCGGGTCTCCGCCACGAGCAGCGCGATGTCGTCGCGCGGCGCGGGCGAGAGGAGCGTCGCCAGCACGTCCGCGCAGATCTGCTCCGGGCTCCTGCCCGGCTGGGCGAGCGTCGACCGCAGCAGCCCCAGACCCGTGTCCAGGTCGCGCCCGTGGTCCTCGAGGAGCCCGTCCGTGAACAGGACCAGCTTGCTGCCCTCCGGCAACCGCAGCTCGGTCGACTCGAAGGGCACGTCGCCCAGGCCGAGCCCCAGCGGCAGCCCCGGCGACAGCTCGGGGAACTCGACCCCGCCGTCGGGCCCCACCAGAGCAGGACCGGGATGACCCGCGCTCGCCACCGTGCACAGCCCGGACGCCGGGTCGTAGATCGCGTACAGACACGTCGCGCCGGTGATGCCCTCGTCCCGCCGCCGCCCCTCGCCGTCCGTGCCCCCCGACTCCCGGTCCTCGACCCGGCCCGTCAGCTCGTCGAGGTGGCCGAGCAGCTCGTCCGGCGGCACGTCCAGGGTCGAGAAGTTGTGCACCGCCGTCCGCAGCCGCCCCATGGTCGCCGCCGCGTGCAACCCGTGCCCCACCACGTCCCCCACCACGAGCGCCACCCGCGCCCCCGGCAGCGGGATCACGTCGAACCAGTCGCCGCCCACCCCGGCCTTCGCCGGCAGATAGCGGTACGCCACCTCCACCGCGCTCTGCTCCGGCAGCACCCGGGGCAGCAGGCTCCGCTGGAGCGTCACCGCCATCGCGTGCTCGCGCGTGAACCGGCGCGCGTTGTCGATCGCGACCGCCGCCCGCGCCGCCAGCTCCTCCGCGAACGACAGGTCCTCCTCCCCGAACGGCTCCGGGGTGTCCGCGCGCCAGAAGTTCGCCATCCCGAGGACCACCCCACGGGCGAGCAGCGGCACCGTGAGCAGCGAGTGCATCCCGTACGCCAGGGCCTGCGCCGCCCCTTCCGGATCCTGCTCCCGCCAGCCCTCCGCGGCGGCCAGCTCCGGCTCCACCACCGCGTGCGCCGCGTGCAGGGCCTTCGCCATCGGAGTGCTGGGCACGTGGAAACGGACGGTGTCCCCGACCGGCTGGAGCGGCTGGTCGGGCCGCAGCCCGCTCATCGCCGTCCGCCGCATCTCCGTGGACGTCGCAGCGGCCCCCGGGGGCTCCTCCCCGCGCAGCACCGGTTCCAGCAGCTCCACCGTCGCGAAGTCCGCGAACCCGGGCACCGCCACCTCGGCCAGCTCCTCCGCCGTCCGGACGACCTCCAGCGTCGTCCCGATCCGCACCCCCGCCTCGTACAGCAGCTGGAGCCGGCCGCGGGCCACCGCCGCCCGGCCGGTCACGGCCGCCAGCTCCGTGGTGTCCCGCATCGTCATCACGCTGCCCGCCCCGCCGCCCCCGTCCGGGAGGGTGGGCCGCACGCTCACCGCGAGCAGCCGGTCGCCGGCCCGGTGGACCTCGTCGGTCGCCGCCCGCCCCGACTCCAGGAGCTCGACCGTACGGGGATCGAGACCGAGCTCCGAGACGTGCCGCCGCTCCGCGTCCGCCGGCAGGCCGAGCAGCCGGCGCGCCTCGTCGTTGGCCAGCAGCAGCCGGTGGTCGGCGCCCATGATCAGGACACCTTCCCGGACCGCGTGCAGCACCGCCTCGTGGTGCTCCTTCATCCGGGTCATCTCCGCCGGCCCGAGACCGTGCGTCTGCCGCCGCAGCCGCCGGCTGACCAGCGCCGCGCCGCCCACGGCCGCCGCCAGGGCGCCGCATGCCGCACCGAGGAGCAGCGGCAGCCGATCCTGCACCGAGTGCGCGATGCTCTCCACCTCGATGCCGCTGCTGACCAGGCCGACGACGCGGCCCCGGTCGTCCACCACCGGGACCACGGCCCGCACGGCGTCGTTCGGCGCGCCATGGAACAGCTCCGTGTACGACTCGCCGTCCACGCTCGCCCGCGACAGGTCCCCGGTGGCCTTCTGGCCGATCAGCTCCGGCTGCGAGTCCGTGTACCGCACGCCCGAGGGGCTCAGCACCGCGATGAAGTCCACGCCCGTCGCCCGCCGGGTGGCCTCCGCCCGGCTCTGGAGCTCCGCCGTCGGATCGGGCGAGGTGAGGGCCGTGTCGATGCCGGGCGCGTGCGCGAAGGCCTCCGCGACGGCGAGCGAGCGGATCCGGGCGTCCCGCTCGGTGTCCCGCCGCTCCTGGTGGAAGGTCACGAACGCCGCCACGGCGATCACCAGGAGCGCGATCAGCGCCTCCAGGGCGAACACCTGCCCGGCGACGCTCCGAAGGCCCGTGCCGTGCCTCCTGCCCCGCTCCGCTTCTCGCGCCGGGTCCCGCCCGTGCCGCCGGGTCCGCCTCGTCATCCCGTGCTCCGGGCGATCAGGAGCGCCACGTCGTCCGGCGCGCCCGGTCGGCGCAACGCCCGCAGCAGCCGGTCACAGGTCTCCTCGAGCGGTCCGCGCGCCTCGTCGAGGAGGTGTACGAGCAGGGCGAGCCGCTCGTCGATCGAGTCCGTGCGGGTCTCGATCAGGCCGTCCGTGTAGAGCACCAGGCGGTCCCCGGGCCGGAACGGCACCCGGGTCGTCCGGAACGTGCCGCCGCCGACGCCCAGCGGCACCCCCGTGGACAGCCGCACCAGCTCGGCCGGCCCGTCCACCGGGACCCGGACGGGCGGGAGGTGGCCCGCGTTCGCGATCCTGCACCGCTGCCGCACCGGGTCGTGCACGGCGAAGAGACAGGTCGCGATGTAGTGCTCGAGCCCCGCCGTGATCCGGTCCAGATGCCGCAGGACCTGGGCGGGGGACAGGTCGAGGTCCGCGAACGCGCAGGTCGCGGTCCGCAGCCGGCCCATCGTGGCCGCCGCGTCGATCCCGCTGCCCATCACGTCCCCGACGACGAGCGCCGTCTTGTCGTCGGGCAGCGCGATCACGTCGTACCAGTCGCCGCCGACCTCGCTCGACGCGTGCGCAGGCTGGTAACGGGCGGCGACCTCCAGGCCCGTCCGCGCGGGGGGAGCTCCCGGCAGCAGACTGCGCTGGAGCGTCACCGCCGAGTTCCGCACGCTCTGGTACCAGCGCGCGTTGTCGATGCTGACGGCCGCGCGGGCCGCCAGCTCCGTCGCGAGCAGGACGTCGTCCCCGTCGAAGGGCAGCGCGTTGCGGTCCCGCTTGAGGTCGAGGGCGCCCAGCACCTCGCCGCGCGCGATCAGCGGCACCGCCAGGTACGAGTGGACCCCGGCCCGGGCGAGCAGCTCCGCGGCCTCCGGGCTCCGGGCGATCCTCGCCAGGTCGCCCGGACCCACGTGCTCCACCAGGACCGGCCGGCCGGTGTGCACGCACCGGGTGACGAGCCGGTCCGCGCCGTACATCGCGACCTCCCCGGGCGGGTCCGCCGCCGGCAGCGCCTCCGTGCCGCCCTCCGCCTTCACCGCGAGCGCCCGGAACAGTTCGGGCCCCTCGTCGGGCGCGCCGGGTCTGCGCAGCGCCAGGACCGAGTCGAGGACGTCGACGGCGGCGATGTCCGCGAGCTCCGGCACCACCACCGAGGCCAGCTCGTCGGCCGTCCGCTCCACCTCCAGGGTGGTGCCCACCCGGGCGGAGGCGTCCGCGATGAGCGCCAGCCGCCGCCGGGACCGGTCGGCGTCCGCGTCCGCCCGGTGCCGCTCGGTCACGTCGATCACCGAGGCCGCGACGCCCTGGACGCGCCCGTCGGTGCCCTCGAGCCGGTAGAAGGAGAGGGACCAGTTGTGCTCGTGCTCCGGGTCCGCCGGGGTCCGGCCCGTCACGGGGTGGTCCAGGAGGGGCCTCCCCGTGGCCAGCACCGAACGCAGCGCCGCGTCCAGGGCCGCGCCGTCGACCTGCGGGAGCATGTCGGAGATCCGCCGGCCCAGGTGCTCCGCGGCCGGGATGCCGTTGATCCGCTCCAGGGCCGGGTTCACCAGGACGTAGCGCAGGTCGTTGTCGAGGACCGCGAGGCCGATGGGCGACTGGGAGACCAGCCGGTCGGAGAGCGCGAGCTCCGTCTCGATCCGCTCGACGGTGGCGCCGTCGGCGGCGATCCCCAGCGCGTACAGGTCGCCGAGGTCGTCGGTGAGCCGCATGTTGCGGAACTCCACCCGCCGGGTGGAGCCGTCCTTGAGCCGTACGGGGAAGGTGCCCGCCCAGGCCGAGCCGCCGTGCAGCACCTCGCCGAAGAGGCGCTTCGCCTCCTCACGGTGCTCCTCGCCGACGATCAGCCGGGCCACGTACTGGCCGAGGGCCTCGCCGGCGCGGAACCCGAAGAGGGTCTCCGCCTGCGGGCTCCACAGCACGATCCGCCCGCGGGCGTCCACGACGACGGCCGCGACCCCGAGCACGTCGAGGAGCCCCTTGCCGTCCAGGGGCACACCGACCCGCCCTGTCGTCCCCGGGAAGGAACCGGCCGTCACACTGCCCTCCCTCCGCGGCGCCCACGCGCCTGTCTCCATGCTCCCCGCCCAGGGGCCGCCCCGCACCGCGAGGCACGCCCGTGGTATTCCGTGCCGGGAGGCTCGTACGCACGGTGGTGGAAACGCTGGCTCGCCGCTTACGTCCGCGTCTCCGCCCGCTTTTCGTACCGCAGCGCGAGCCCCGTCACCACCGCGCCGAGGCCCTCCCACAGGCCCACGCCGATGAAGCCGGCCGGGGCGCGGCCGGTGACGACCGCGAGGGTGAAGACGGCGCAGGTGAGCAGCCGGAAGGGGACCGTCCAGCGGAAGAAGGGCTTCCAGTCGGCGAGGGCGGCCAGGACGTAGTAGACGCCCATGTTGAGCGCGGCCATCGAGGAGGCCGTGAGGAAGACCAGGGTGTGGTCCCCCTCCGCGCGCCCGCCCTCGGGCACCGGATCGAAGCCCATGACGGTGAGCAGGGCGTCCGGGGCGACCAGGCCCACCACCCCCAGGGCCGCGGCGAGCACGCCGAAGACCGCCATGGTCCAGCCGGAGAGGGAACGGGGCAGGCGCACGGCGGTCCTCCGTGGGACGAGAGCAGGGGCACGCCCCACGATTCGCACGCGTCAGCGAATCGTGGGGCCTGCCCCTGCATATCGTGTGACGGGACCCGACGGCCAATCAGCCCCCGGCTCACGTCACTTCAGCGCCGCCTCCATCATCTTCCGCGCCACCGGGGCCGCCAGGCCGTTGCCGCTGACCTCGGAGCGGGCGGCGCCCGAGTCCTCGATCATCACCGCGACGGCGACCTGCTTCCCGGTCGAGGGGTCCTTCGCGTAGGACGTGAACCAGGCGTACGGCGTCTTGCTGTTGTTCTCGCCGTGCTGCGCGGTGCCGGTCTTGCCGCCGACCTCGGCGCCGTCCACGGCCGCGTTGGTGCCCGTGCCCTTCTCCACCACGGTCACCATCGCGCTCCGCAGCTGCTCGGCCGTCGAGGAGGAGACGATCCGCTCGGTGTCCCCGTCCTCGAACGAGGTCAGCGGGTCGCCGTCGGAGTCGACGACCCGCGAGACCATGTGCGGGGCGGCGAGCAATCCGTCGTTGGCGATCGCGGCCGACACCATGGCCATCTGGAGCGGCGTGGCGGTGACGTCGAACTGGCCGATGCCCGTCAGGGCCGTCTGCGCCCTGTCCATGCCGGAGGGGTACACGCTCGCGTAGGCGCGGACCGGGACGTCCAGTTCGGTGTCGTTGAAGCCGAACTTCTCCGCCATCGCCCTCACCTTGTCCTGCCCCAGGTCGGCGGCCATCTTGGCGAAGACGTTGTTGCAGGAGTACTGGAGCGCGGTGCGGATCGTGGCGTTCTCGCAGGGCGCGGAGGCGTTCTCGTTCCTCAGCACGGTCCGGGTGCCGGGCAGGGTGTACGGGTCGGGGCTCTTCGTCGCCGTGTCCACGGAGCCGTACAGCCCGTCCTCCAGGGCGGCGGCCGCGACGACCAGCTTGAAGGTGGAACCGGGCGGGAGCGGCTGCCGGAGCGCGCGGTTCACCAGCGGCTTGTCCTCGTCGGTGGTCAGCTCCTTCCAGACGTCGCCGTCGTTCGTCCCGGAGATCTTCGACGGGTCGTAGGACGGGGTGGAGACCATGGCGAGGATCCGGCCGGTCGCCGGATCGACGGCGACGGCCGCGCCCTTCTTGCCGCCGAGCGCCCGGTGGGCGGCCTTCTGCACGGCGGGGTCGATCGTGGTGAGGACCGTGCCCGGCTCCTGCTGCTTGCGGGTGACGGCGTCCACCGGGTTCTTCAGCCGGTCGTCGGTGCCGTCGAGGACATCGGAGTAGATGCCCTCCAGCTGGGTGGCGCCGTACGCCTGCGAGCTGTAGCCGGTGACCGCCGCGTACAGCTCGCCGTCCGTGTAGGTGCGCTTGTACGCGAGATCCGATCCCTCCGTCCTCTTCGAGCCGGTGACCGGGGAGCCGGCCACGACGATGTTCCCGAGCGGCCGCGCGTACTGCGCGATGGTCTTCCGCCGGTTCTTCGAGTCGTCCGCGAGCGCCTTGCCTTCGTACGCCTGCACCCAGGTGGCCCGCCCGAGGAGGGCGAGCACCAGGACCAGGACGAAGACCGACGTGTGCCTGATCGTCTTGTTCATCGCACTTCTGGGGACGAACGGACCGGGGGCGGACGTTCCGGATGTGTCCCGTTTCTCAGCGAACCTTCATGTCCGGAGCCCCGGAGCCCCGGCCGTCGGGGCCGGGCGCCCCGCCGTGCGATCATGCGGGAGCCCTGGGGAGGGGCCGTGGACGTACGAGAAGGGGAGGGGTCGCACGTGAGTGGGGAACGGGACGGTTCGTCGGTGCCGGACGAGGTGTGGGAGGAGTTCCTGCGGACCTCCGGCGAGAGCGCGGGCGTCGCCCCGAAGGAGCCGTCCGCCCGTGAGCGCGAGGCCGCGGGCCGGCCGCCGGCGCGGCCCGCGGAGCCGGCACCGTGGCGCGCGCACCCGCCCGTGCACATCGGGCGGCCCCCGCGGCCCCGGCGGAGGAAGGGCTGGTACGTGGCGGGGTTCGCGGCCTCCCTCGTGCTGCTCCTCGTGGCCGTGGATCCGGGGGGCCTCGTCGGCTGGTCCGGCCGCGGGGACGCGGACGGGAAGCCCCTCGCGCAGGAGTCGGCGCGGCCGGAGGAGGCGCCTCCCGCCGAGCCCGGCGGCCGGCCCACCCTCGCCGAGCCCTTCCGCGGCTCCCCGGCGGCCCACTGGGCGAACGGCACGGCCGGCATCACCGTCCCCGCCGCGAAGGCGACCGGCTGGATGACCAAGGCGGAGGTGGAGCGCGCGCTCGCCCGGACCCGCGACTTCCTCGCCGCGTCCGGCCTGGACCCGGCGGTGCTGCGCGGAGGGCGCCCGGAGAAGGCGATCGCCCTCATGAACCCCCACCAGCGCGACGTGACGACCTTCGTGACGACCTCGCTGCGCGCCCCGGACAAGGACCACGACCCGCTGCTGCTCTTCAGCCGCTTCGACCCGGCGCAGGCGCGCCCGGCCGGTGACGTGGTGAAGACCCGCGGCCGGATGACCTACCGGGAGGGGCGGCGCGGGGCCCTGGAGGTGACGGCCGACGTCACGTACGTGTACCCGGTCGCGCCGGCCGGCGGCGGCGACGAGGTCGTGCGCGTGATCGTGCGGCGGGAGACCATGGTGAGCTGGGACGACCCGGCGAAGGTGGTCACCGAGAAGGGGACCTTCAGCCTCCTGTCGTACAAGACCGACATGACGAACGGCGGTTGTGACGAGGTCACCGGCTATTTCCGGCCGGAGTTCGGCGGGGGAGGGTCCGGTGGGGGCACGAGCGGCGAGACCGTCGACCCGTACGACCGCACGGAGCCGATCACCGAGGGCCGCGACGGCTGCGGGACCGCCACGCGGTCCTGAGCCCCGGGCAGCCGCCGCCTCAGCCCGCTCCCACGAACCCCGACTCGTACGCCAGGATCACCGCCTGGGTGCGGTCACGGGCGCCCAGCTTCGCCAGGACCGCCGCCACATGGGTCTTGACCGTGGCGGGGCCCACGCCCATCCGGCCGGCGATCTCGGCGTTCGTGAGGCCCGTCGCGACCAGGCGCAGCACCTCCGCCTCCCGTTCGGTGAGCCGCGCCACCCAGGGCGGCGCCACCGGCGGCCGGCGGCGGGCGTGCTCGGCGGCCAGGCCCCGTACCGCCGCCGGGTAAAGCAGTGAGTCGCTCCGCGCGACCAGGCGGACCGCGCTCACCAGCTCCTCCGCCGCCGCCCGCTTCAACAGGAAGCCGGCCGCGCCCACGCGCAGCGCGTCGTACACGTACGAGTCGTTCTCGAAGGTCGTCACCACCACGATCCGCGGCGGCTCCGCCGTCCCGGCGAGGATCTGCTCGGTCGCCCGGATCCCGTCGATCTCCGGCATCCGCACGTCCATGAGGACGACGTCCGGCCGCGTCGCCCGCACCACCGACACCGCCTCGGCGCCCGTGGCCGCCTCGCCGACGACCTCCAGGCCGTCCTCCGCGTCCAGGATGACCCGCAGGGCCGTCCGGACCATCCGCTCGTCGTCGGCGAGGACGACCCTGACGGGGGCGCTCACCGGGGGATCCCGACCGCGAGGCGCCAGACGCCGTCCGCCGGGCCCGCCTCGGCGGTGCCGCCGAGCAACCGGGCCCGCTCGGCGATCCCGCGCAGACCGCGCCCGCCGTCGGGCCGGGTGACCGGCGGGCGGTCGGGCAGGGGGTTCTCCACGATGATCTCCAACTCCTCGGTACGGATGTCGAGCCGTACGGCGACGGGCGCGCCGCCCGCGTGCCGGGCCGCGTTCGTCAGCCCTTCCTGGACGATCCGGTACGCCTCCCGCGACAGCGCCTCCGGTACGGATCCCAGGGCGCCGTCCACCGTCAGCGCCACCCGCGGCCCCGCGCCCCGCACCAGGGCCTCCAGGGCGTCGAGCCCCGGCCCCACGCCCTCCTCGACGTCTCCGCCCCGGCGCAGCAGCCCCAGGGCTCGGTCCAGTTCGCCGACCGTGCGCCGGGTGGTCTCCTCGATCGCGGTGAGCGCCTCCCGTACGAACTCCAGGTCTGCCCGGTCGCCGTCGAGGACCCGACGGGCCGCGCCCGCCTGGAGGGTGACCGCGCTCAGGGCGTGACCGACCGAGTCGTGCAGTTCGCGGGCGAGCCGGTTGCGGGACTCGGCCTCGGCGGCGCGCCGCTCGGCCGCCGCGAGCCGGTCCGCCGGGCTCGGCCCGAGCATCAGGGGGGCCTGCCGGGCGAGCAGGGCCCCGGTCGCGGCGGCGACGGCGGTGAGGGCGAGCAGCATCAGGAGGCCGGCGGGGAGCGCGGCCCAGACCCACCAGGGCCGGTCGAGCCCCCAGTGGCGGCCGAGTTCGGACGCCCGGAGGGACGGCGAGAACGGCAGCGCCATGACCGAGGCCGCGAACGGCGGCAGCGCCAGGGTCGCCCCGCTGATCAGCGCCCCCGCGCCCAGGTGCAGGGTGAACCAGCCGGCCGTCCGGGCCCTGGCCTCCCGGCCGCGCGCCGGGCCGTCCGCGAACCGGTTCGCCGGCACCCCGCACAGCGTCCGCGCCGCCGCCACCGACATCGGCCGGGTCAGCGGGAAGAGCGCGACGACCGCGGCGAGCGGCAGCCCCACCGCGTACGCCCCGAACTGCACCCCGAGGCCGCCGGTGAACAAGCCGCCGTCGCCGGCCAGCGGCCCCACGACCAGCGTGCCGACCATCCAGAACGGCATGAACAGGGCGCCGCCCAGGATCAGATGGAGCCAGCGCAGCCTGGCCCGCTGCCCGAACAGGGCCCGCACCGGTCTCACGCCCCGGCGCTCCGGCGCCGCTGGGCCGCGCTTCTCTTCAGAAAAGCCGCCACGCACACGGCGAGGAGGAACCCGGTGATCATGTCGCCAGCGTAGGACAGTTGTACGAGCCCGGGGGTCTGCTTGGTCGGATCCGGCTCCGGCAGCAGCGCGACGAGCGACAGATAGGCGCCCCAGCAGCCGACGGCGGCCGAGGCCGTCCAGGCCAGGGCGAGCGTGGTGCGGACCCGGAACCGGGCGGGCCTGCGCAGCACCAGGAAGAGGGTGAGGACGACGGCGACGGCGAGGAAGCCGAGCCGCTCTGCCTCCAGGACGTAGAAGTCGGAGTCGCGTTCGGCGACGCGCCGGGCGGACAGGCCCGTGGTCGAGCCCGCCGCCCAGAGCAGGTGGAGCGTGCCGGGCACGAGCGCGGTCACCGCGCCGGTCGCGGCGAGGGCCCGCGTGCCCGGCCCGGACGTACGGGCGGACAGTTCGCCGAGCCGCCCCCGCCACAGCCGGCCCCAGCGGTCCCGGGCGTACAGGGCGAAGAGGGAACCGAGGGCGAGGCCCTGGAGGATGAACCCGCCGTACACGACGGCGAAGACCCACTCGTCCAGGAAGGGTTCCCTGGGCGCGGCGGTCTCCGCGCCGCCGCCGGTGACGACGGCGGCCGCGAGCTGTGCCGGGTAGCCGGTCATGATCGGGGCGAGCAGTCCGGTCGCCGCCCACATGGGCAGCGCGAGCAGCCAGGCGGGGAACCTGCGGCCCCAGGCCTGGGTGAGCAGCAGGGCGAGGACGACGACCAGGGCGTCGGCCACCACCGAGACCGCGTTGGCGATCACCAGCGTCTGCCGGTGCTCCAGGAGCACGCTCCCGGCCGGGATGCCGAGCTCACCGCCCGCCACCCAGACGATCTTGAGCGCGATGTACGGGAGGCAGGCGAGGATCGCGAGGGCACGCAACGCCCGGCGGGCGGCGCTCGGGCGGTGGCCGGCGGCGGCCGCCGGGGCGGCCGGGGAAGGCACGGTCTGTGTCATGGCTCCACGCTCCCGCGCGGGCCCCGGCCGCCACCTCCTGCCCAGCGGTGAACCGCCTCCGCCGCACGGGGGAGGAGCCCTCCTCCGTCCGTCACCCGAACCCGAGTCGACCCGTGATTCCGGTGTCCCCCTCGCCGAGCGCGCGTGACCGGGTGAACCGTGGGGTCAGAGGCGGCGGGTCGCCAGCGTCAGCCGGTCCCGCGCGTCGAACAGCGCGTCCTTGATCATCTGCTCGTGGGCCGGGGTGAGCCGCGCCACCGGCACCGAGCAGCTGATCGCGTCCCGCGCCGGGGTCCGGTAGGGGATCGCGACGCCGAAGCAGCGCAGCCCCAGGGTGTTCTCCTCGCGGTCCACCGAGTAGCCCTGCTCGCGGATGACGTGCAGCTCCTCGATGAGCTTCTCCCGGTCGGTGATCGTGTGCTCGGTGAGCGCCGGGAGCGACTCCGGGAGCAGCTTGCGCACCTGCTCGTCGCTGTGGGTGGCGAGCAGCGCCTTGCCCAGCGAGGTCGAGTGGGCGGGCAGCCGGCGCCCGACGCGGGTGAACGGCCGCAGGTAGTGCTGGGACTGACGGGTCGCCAGGTAGACGACGTTGGTGCCGTCGAGCCGCGCCAGGTGGATGGTCTCGGTGGTGTCGTCGGAGAGCCGGTCGAGGGTGGGCCGGGAGGCGGCCACCACCTCGTCGCCGTCGATGTACGAGGTGCCGACGAGCAGCGCCCGCACCCCGATCCCGTACCGTGTCCCCGTCGCGTCCGTCTCCACCCAGCCCAGCTCGACCAGGGTGCGCAGCAGCATGTACAGGCTGGACTTGGGGTAGCCGACGGCCTCCTGGACGGCGGCGAGCGAGTGCATCCCGGGGCGCCCCGCGAAGTACTCGAGCAGCTCCACGGTCCGCACCGCGGACTTCACCTGTGCCCCACCCGCGTCGGCAGTCGCCATGGCCCTCGCCCCTTTTCCGTTGTCCGGCCGTCCACCGGCCACCCCGGCCGGCCGGGGCCCCTTGTGGAGACGGCCGGGCCGTCAATAGAGTCCCGTCCAGATGCGTTCATCTACGGGAACTGTGTTCAGAATAGCGAACAGGGGCGTGGCGGTGGCGGCAGAACCAGTGTGGAGTGTGGACCCCCGGACGGGGAAGTCGCGCGAGCAGGTTGCGGTGGAGGCCACAGCCGAGGAGGTCGACCGCGCCGTCAGGGCCGCGCACGCCACCCGCGAGGCCCTCGCCGACCGTGCGGTGCGGGCCGCCTTCCTCCGTACCGCGGCCGATCTCCTCGACGCCTCGGGCGAGCACGTCGTCGAGGCCGCCGACGCCGAGACCGCTCTCGGACCCGTCCGCCTCAGCGGCGAACTCGCCCGCACCACCGCCCAGTTGCGTGCCTTCGCGGACGTCGTCGAGGATGGCTGGTTCCTCGACGTCCGGATCGACGCGCCCGACCCCACGGCCACTCCGCCCCGGCCGGACATGCGCCGCTGGAAGATCCCGCTCGGCGTCGTCGCCGTCTACGCCGCCAGCAACTTCCCGCTCGCCTTCTCCGTCCCCGGCGGCGACACCGCGAGCGCCCTCGCGGCCGGCTGCCCCGTCGTGGTCAAGGCCCACCCCGACCACCCGGCCACCTCCGAGCTCTGCGCCTCCCTGCTGCGCCGGGCCGCCGCCAAGGCCGGACTCCCCGAGGACGTCGTGGTCCTCGTCCACGGCTTCGACGCGGGCGTGGAACTCGTCCGCCACCCGCTCGTCGCGGCGGCCGGTTTCACCGGCTCGATCCGCGGCGGCCGCGCCCTCTTCGACGCGGCCGTCGCCCGGCCCGTCCCCATCCCCTTCCACGGCGAACTCGGCTCCCTCAACCCCGTCGTGGTCACCGAGGCCGCCGTCGCGGAGCGCGCCGAGGAGATCGGCGCGGGCCTGGCCGGCTCCATGACCCTGGGCGCCGGCCAGTTCTGCACCAAGCCCGGCTTCGTCCTCGCCCCCCGGGGGGAGGACGGCGACCGCTTCCTCGACGCCCTCACCGCCGCCGTCAGCGAGACCGAACCGGCCGTCATGCTCGACCACCGGATGCGCGACGCCTTCGTCGCCGGGGTCGCCGAGCGGGCCGCGCTCGCCGGTGTGGACACCCCGGTCACCCCCGGCGCGGGCGGCCCCCACACCGTCAGCGCCGGAGTCCTCGCCGTGGACGCCGCGGCGCTCGCCGGTGGTGACCACCACCTCCTCCTGGAGGAGTGCTTCGGTCCGGTCACCGTCGTCGCCCGCTACTCCACCCGCGAGGAGGTGACCGCCGCCCTCGGCCTGCTCCCCGGCAACCTCACCGCCACCCTGCACATCGCCGCGGACGCCGCCGAGGACCCCGACGCCGCCCCGCTGCTCGCCGCGCTCACGCCCCTGGCCGGCCGCGTCCTCGTCAACGGCTGGCCCACCGGCGTCGCCGTCGCGCCCGCCCAGCACCACGGCGGCCCCTACCCGGCCACCACCTCCACCTCCACCTCGGTCGGCGCGACCGCGATCGAGCGCTGGCTGCGCCCGGTCACCTACCAGTCGACCCCCGACCACCTCCTCCCGCCGGAACTCCGCGACGACAACCCGCTGGGCGTGCCGAGGCGCTGACCGCCGGTGCGACGGCACCGGCCGGGACTGGCGAGGAGCTGACCGCCGGTGCGACGGCAACCGGCCGGGGCTGCCGACGCGCTGACCGCCGGTGACGGCACCGGCCGGCGGCCCGCGAGGCGTTGACCGCCGGTGACGGCACCGGCCGGGGCCCGCGAGGCGTTGACCGTCAGTGCTCCACGCGCACCACGATCTTTCCGAGGTGCGTGTTCGACTCCATCAGCCGATGGGCGTCGGCGAGCCGCTCCAGACCGTCGAAGGTCTCGGCGATCACCGGCGCCAGGGAGCCGTCCCGCAGCCCCGAGCCGATGAACCCGGCCGCGCGCCGCCGCCCCTCCGCAGTCGTGGCGAGGGCCCCGTTCGCGTACGCGTGCGTGGTCAGCGGCCAGTTCCGCGACAGCTCGACCGGCCGAGGGTCCAGCCAGCCGTACAGCACGGCGGTGCCACCCGTCCGCAGCGCGTCCCCGAGGTGCGCGAAGCCGGGCCCGCCGATCGCGTCGAAGGCCAGGTCGGCGCCCGCCCCGCCGGTGATCCGCCGCACCTCCCCGACCAGGTCCTCGGTGTCCGTGGCGATCACGTGCGCGGCCCCCAGTTCGAGGAGCCGCTTCCGCTTCCCCTCGCCGCGGGTGGTGGCGATCGGTACGGCCCCGACCCGCAGCGCCGTCTGGATCGCGGCCGTCCCCACCCCGCTCGACGCGCCCGTGATCACCACGTGGTCACCGGGCCCCAGCCCGCCGGTCAGCACCATCCCGCCGTACGCGGTGAAGTAGCTCAGCCAGACCGCCGCCGCCGTCACCGCGTCCACCCCCGCGGGCCGGGCCACCACGTACTCCTCCGGGAGCACCACCCGCTCCGCGTACACCCCGTGGATCCCGAAGTCGAAGTTGGCCGCCGCCATCACCGGGTCGCCCGGGGCGTACGCGGTGACCCCGGCGCCGACCGCCTCGACCACGCCCGCCGCCTCGTAGCCGAGCCGTGAACCCGGCAGCGTCGCCGGGTAGTAGTAGGTGCCGGCGCGGAACAGCGCCTCGGCGCGGTTGAGTCCGATCGCCTCGACCCGCACGAGCACCTCCCCGGGGCCGGGGGCCGGCAGCGGCACCTCCTCGACCGTCAGTACGTCGGGGCCGCCGAGCTCGTGGAAGAGAACTGCCTTGGTCGTCATGCCTGTTGTCGTCATGACCTCGACGTTAGGAGCGGTGGGCAAGACGATCCATGTCCTCCCGGCTCGCAGTCATGCCCGATCGTCTCGGGCGCTACCGTTCAGGCCATGGACGTACTGAGCGATGCCATCGCCGCCATGCGCACCGGGCGCCCCCACTCCTCCCGCACCGTCCGCTTCGCCCCCTGGGGCTTCCGCTTCCCTCCCAGCGAGGGCGCCGGATTCCACGTCGTCCTCCAGGGCACCGCCTGGCTCCTCCCCCCGGACGACGGCGCCCCCGTCCGACTCGGCCCCGGCGACGTCGTCCTCCTCGCGCACGGCACCGGGCACGGCCTCGCCGACCGGCCCGACACCCCGCTCGTCGACGCCCTGCCCGCCCCCGACGGCTCCTGGCCCACCCGGCCCGACCGGGGACCCGTCGGCGCCGAGGAGACCCTGCTCCTCTGCGGCGCCTACCAGCTCAGCCGGGCCCGCGCCCACCCCCTGCTCACCGACCTGCCACCGTACGTCCACCTCCCCGCGCGCGTCGGATCCCACCCCCGGCTGCGCGCCGCCGTCGACCTGCTCGGCGCCGAACTCGCCGAATCGCAGCCGGGATCCGACGCCATCGTCCCCGCGCTCCTCGACACCCTCCTCCTGTACCTGCTGCGCACCTGGTGGCTCTCCGAACGCGCCGACCGCTCCACCGGCTGGTCGGCCGCCCTGAGCGACCCGGCCGTCGCGGGCGCGCTGCGCGCCCTCCACGGCGACCCCGCCAGGCCGTGGACGGTCGAGGAACTGGGCGCGCTCGGGGGCCTGTCGCGCGCCGCCTTCGCCCGCCGCTTCACCGCCCTCGTCGGACGCCCGCCCCTCGCGTACCTCACCTGGTGGCGCATGACCACGGCGGGTCGCCTCCTCCGCTCCGACGACCTCCCCCTCCGCGCCGTCGCCGAACGCTCCGGCTACGCCTCGGAGTTCGCCTTCGCCAAGGCCTTCAAACGCGAGTACGGGGTGGCGCCGGGCCGGTACCGCAAGGGCGCCTAGGGCGTTCCCTGGCGTGTACGGCGCGGCAGCCGCAGCGAGGCCAGGGCCGTCACGGTCAGCAGGCCGGCGCTGATCAGGAGGCTCGTGTGCAGGGCCGTCCTCACGTCCTGGGCCGCGAGCGAACCGAAGACCGCGATCGCGAGGGCGCCCGCCGTCTGCCGGATCGCGTTCAGGAGCCCCGCCGCCGTGCCCGCCCGCTCCGCCGGGACGGCCTCCATCATCGCCGCGATCAGCGGCGGCAGGGAGAAGCCCGCCCCCAGCGCGAGCGGTACGAGGAGCATGGCCTGCGCCGGCCGCGAGGAGTCCGCGTCCACCGTGAGCAGGCCGAGGAGGCCGGCCACCGCGACCGCCTGGCCCACCACGATCGGCAGCCGCGCCCCGTACCGCGCCGCCACCCTCGCCGACAGGATGTTCACCCCGGCCAGCAGCCCCGTCATCGGCAGGAACATCAGCCCCGCGCCGAGGGCCGAAAGCCCCAGCACCTGCTGGAAGAAGAGGCTGAACACGAAGACCATGCCGTAGAAGGCCACGCTGTTCGCCGACCCCGCCGCCGCCGCCACCGCCACCGTCGTGTTCCGGAACAGCCCGAGCGGGACCATCGGATGCCGCCGTCGCGCCTCGATCAGCAGGAACGCGGCGAACGAGGCCACCGCGACGCCCAGCGCCCACCGGGCCTCCGTGCCGCCCTCGATGGCCGCGAAGGTCAGCGCCCCGAGCGCCGTCATCGCCGTCAGCTGCCCCGGCAGGTCCAGCGGCGCCGGCCGGCGCTCCGAGCGGGCCACCCGGATCAGCAGGGCGAGCGCGAGGAGCCCGAGCGGCAGGTTGATGAAGAAGATCCCGCGCCAGCTCCAGGCCGTGGTCAGCGCCCCGCCCGCGACCGGACCGAGGGCCACCGCGACCGTGCCGCCCGCCGCCCACAGCGACACCGCCCGGGCCCGCCGCACCGGATCGCCGTACGCCTCCCGTACGAGTGCCAGTGAGGCCGGCAGCATCAGGGCCGCCGCCGCGCCCTGCACCGTCCGGGCCGTCAGGAGCGCCGGGAGGCCCGGGGCCAGACCGCAGGCGGCCGAGGCGAGCGTGAAGACGACGACGCCCGCCCCGTACGCCCGGCTCGCCCCGACCCGGTCGGCCAGCGCCCCGCTGGAGAGCAGCAGCGCGGCGAAGGCCAGCGTGTACGAGTCGACCACCCACTGCAGGCCGGACATCCCGGCCCGCAGGTCGGCGCCGATCGCGGGCAGGGCGACGTTGACGACGGAGGTGTCGAGGGTGATGAGGGCGAAACCGAGCATGGCCGCTGCGAGCGCGGGCCCGGGGGAGGGGGCGTCGCGACGGACGACCGGCTGGGTGGTGAGCACTGTTGAGGACATGCCCCCAGCTTCGTGACCTGCGAGCCCGTACAGTAGTGGCGGGAATGCCATACGACCGGAGGTTCTGGCCATGACCGTCGAGTCCCGCGTCCGGCGCGTCGCCGTGATCGCCGCCCCTCCCGTCTCGATGTTCAACCTGGCCATCCCGGAGATGCTGTTCGGCAAGGTCGAGATCGACGGCGGACCGGGGTACGAGACGGTCATCTGCGCCCCCGACCCCGGACCCGTCACCACCACCGGCGGCCTCGACCTGGTCGTCCCGCGCGGGCTCGACGCCGTCGACGGCGCCGACACCGTGATCCTGGCGGGCAGCGGCGCGTACACCGACCCCGACCCGCGCATCCTCGACGTCCTGCGCGCGTCCGCCGCCGGAGGCAAGCGGATCGCCTCCATCTGCACCGGCGCCTTCGCGCTCGCCGAAGCCGGACTGCTCGACGGCCGGGCGGCGACGACCTACTGGGCGTACCGGCCGCTGCTCGCCGCCCGGCACCCGGCCGTCGACCTCCAGGACGACGTCCTCTTCGTCCAGGACGGCCCCGTGCTCACCTCCTCCGGGTACGCGGCGGGCATCGACCTCTGCCTGCACGTCATCCGCACCGACCACGGCGCCGCCGTCGCCAACACCGTCGCCCGGCTCGCCCTCGTCGCGCCCGTCCGGCCCGGCGGCCAGACCCAGTTCACCCAGACCCCGCTGCCGCCCGAGCGCGGGGTCTCCTTCGCCGACACGCGCGCGTGGGCGATGGAACACCTCGACGAACCCCTCGGCCTCACCGACCTCGCCCGGCACGCCGGGGTCTCCGTCCGCACCCTCTCGCGCCGCTTCCACGCGGAGACCGGCGTCAGCCCGCTCCAGTGGCTGCTCCACCAGCGCGTCGAGCGGGCGAAGGAGCTCCTGGAGACCACCTCCCTCGCCATGGACCAGGTGGCCCGCGCGAGCGGCCTCGGCACCGCGGACTCCCTCCGCCGGCACCTCCTGCGCCGCACCGGCCTCACCCCCGGCGCCTACCGGTCCACCTTCAGCCGCCTGACGAGCGCCGGAACGGCCTGACGCCCGGTGCTCCGCCTCACACCGGGGCCCGAAACGGAATGAAGCGGGCCGATGGGCGCGTTCCCCTCGACGTCCACCCCACCGGCAATCCCTCGGAGAGAAGTCACATGCGCGTCGAGATCTGGAGCGACATCGCCTGCCCCTGGTGCTACATCGGCAAGGCCCGCTTCGAGAAGGGGCTCGCGGCCTTCGCCCACCGCGACGACGTCGAGGTCGTGCACCGCTCCTTCGAGCTCGACCCGCACCGCGCCAAGGGCGACACCGGCCCCGTCCTGGAGATGCTGGCCAAGAAGTACGGCCGCACCCTCGACGAGGCCCGCGCCATGGAGGCGCACGTCGCCTCGAACGCGCACTCCGAGGGCCTCGACTACCGCACCGAGGGCCGCGACCACGGCAACACCTTCGACATCCACCGGCTGCTGCACCTCGCCAAGGAGCGCGGCCGCCAGAGCGAGCTCCTGGACCTCGCCTACCGGGCCAACTTCGCCGAGGAGCGCTCCGTCTTCGACGCCGAGACCCTGGTGGCGCTGGGCGTGGAGGCCGGCCTCGACGAGACCGAGGTCCGCGCCGTCCTCGCCGACGAGACCGCCTACGCCGGGGCCGTACGGGAGGACGAGCGCGAGGCAGCCGAACTCGGCGCCACCGGCGTGCCGTTCTTCGTCCTCGACCGCCGCTACGGCGTCTCCGGCGGCCAGCCCGCCGAGGTCTTCACCCAGGCCCTGGAGCAGGCCTGGCAGGGCCGCGCCCTCCAGCCGGTCGGCTCCGGCGCGGAGGTCTGCGGTCCGGACGGCGCCTGCGAGGTTCCGGGCGCCTGAGCGGACGCACACCCCCCGCGACCTGCGAAGATAAGGGCGGCTTGGGGATTCCCCGCGGTCGGATCACCATTGACGGGTGATCGCGGGGAATCCAGGGTGGGGACATGGATTCCCTTGACCAGCCGCTCGGGGGCGCCGAGTTCGCGCCCAAGAAGACCTACCTGAACACCTCCGCCTGCGGTCTGCTGCCCCGCCGGACCGTCGAGGCCGTCACCCTCCTCGCCGAGGAGACCGCCGACGGCCGCGCCGGCGGTGCGGGCAGCTTCGACATCGTGGACGAGGCCCGCGCCGCCTTCGGCCGGATCGCCGGCGTCTCCCACGAGCGCGTCGCCGTCGGCAGCTCGGTCGCGGTCCACTGCGGGATGATCGCCCAGTCGCTGCCCGCCGGGGCCGAGGTCCTCTTTCCCGAGGGCGACTTCTCCTCCGTCATCACCCCCTTCACGGTCCGCGGGGACCTCAAGATCCGCTTCGTGCCCCTGGACCGGCTCGCCGAGTCCGTCCGGCCCGAGACCGCGCTCGTCGCCTTCTCCGCCGTGCAGTCGGCGGACGGGCGCACGGCGGACTTCGCGGCGGTACGGGAGGCGGCGGCCGCCCACGGCGCGCGCACCCTCCTGGACGCCACCCAGTCGGCGGGCTGGCTGCCGCTGAACGCGGGGGAGTGGGACTACACGGTCGCCGGCGGCTACAAGTACCTGCTCTGCCCGCGCGGCGCGTCCTTCCTCACCGTCACCGAGGAGGCGCAGGACTCGCTCCTCGCGATCCACGCGGGCTGGGTCGCGGGCGAGGAGCTGTGGGTGAACAGCTACGGCCCGGTCCGTGAACTGGCCCACTCCGCCCGCCGCTTCGACGAGCCGGCGGCTTTCCTCTCGTACCACGGCGCGGCCCGCTCGCTCGCCCTCCTGGAGGAGATCGGCATCGAGCGGATCGAGGCCCACGACAAGGGGCTCGCGGCCCGCTTCCGCTCCGGGCTCCTCGCCCTCGGGCACGCGCCGGTCATGGACGACTCGACGGTCGTCGCCGTCCCCGGCCTCGGGGACCGGGAGGACGCGCTGCGCGAGGCCGGCGTCCTGCTGTCGGTCCGCGCGGGCAATCTGCGGGCGTCGTTCCACCTGTACAACACGGCGGCGGACGTGGACCGCGTCCTGGAGGTCCTGGCGGGCTGAGCCGCCGCGGGCGCCGGCGCCCGTCGGGGACGGCCGTCAGCAGAGCCCGCCCGGCCCCGACGGGCAGGCGTCCTCATCGCCCGCCTCCTCCGTCAGGTTCTCGCCCACGAGGCCGAGCAGACGGGCGAGCTCCGCCCGGTCGGCCGGGTCGAGCCCGGCCAGTGTGCGCTCCTCCAGGTCCGCCCAGGCGCCCTCGACCCCGGCGCGCAGGGCCAGGCCCTGCTCCGTCGCCTTCACCAGGACCGCGCGCCGGTCGGCGGGGTCCGGGCTGCGGCGGACGTAGCCGCACTGCTCCATGCGCTGGAGCATCTTCGTCACCGTGGAGGGGTCGAGGCCGAGCGACTGGATCAGCTCCGACTGACGGACCGGCCCGCAGTCCCACAGGCGCATCATCATCAGCTCCTGGCCCGGGTAGAGCCCGAGGTCCCGCAGCCGCCGGCCCATGGCGATCCGGTGGAGCCGCGCGACCCACGCGAGGGTGTGGCTGACCGTCCCCCCGCAGGCGGCGGCGGGCCGCGCCCCGGCGGACGGGGCGGTACAGACGGGGTCGGTGCCTGACATGCGGCCTCCTCGGGACGGGCTTGCCACAAGATTACCTTGGTCGGCCAATGAATGGGTTACAGTGGCAACGGCCCGATTAGTTGGCCGACCACATATTTCTGTGAGGGACAGCCGTGACCACTGCGTTCGACCCCATCGACCTCGCCGGAACCCGCCTCGCCAACCGCATCGCCATGGCCCCGATGACCCGCAGCCGGGCCAACGGCCAGGACGGCACCCCCACGGCGGTCGTCGCCGAGTACTACGCCCAGCGCGCCTCCGCCGGACTGATCATCACCGAAGGCGTCCAGCCGGTTCCCGAGGGCCAGGGCTACCCCAACACCCCCGGACTCCACAGCCGGGAGCAGATCGCCGCCTGGCGCGAGGTCACCACCGCCGTCCACGAGCGCGGCGGCCGCATCTTCGCCCAGCTCATGCACTCCGGCCGGATCGGGCACCCCGACATTCTCGACGGCGACCTCCACCCCGTCGGCCCCTCGCCCGTCGCCGCCGCCGGCCAGGTCTACACCCACGAGGGCCCCAAGGACTTCGTCGCCCCGCGCGAGCTCACCGGCGACCAGGTGCGCGAGGCCGTCGCCGGTTTCGCCTCCGCCGCCCGGAACGCCGTCGAGGCCGGCTTCGACGGCGTCGAGATCCACGGCGCCAACGGCTATCTGATCCACCAGTTCCTCGCCTCCGGCTCCAACCACCGCACCGACGAGTGGGGCGGCCCGGTCGCGAACCGCGTCCGCTTCGCCGTCGAGGTCGTGAAGGCCGTCGCCGACGAGATCGGCCCCGAGCGCACCGGCCTGCGGATCTCCCCGGCCAACACCCTCAACGACATCAGCGAGACCGACACCGAGGAGCTCTACACCGAGCTGCTCACCGCGATCGAGCCCGTCGGCATCGCCTACCTCCACGTCCTGGAGACCGGTCCCGAGCGCCGCCCGCTCGTCCTCGACCTGCGCAAGCGGTTCGCCGGCACCTTCATCCTCAACCCCGCCACCGGCGGCGCCCCGACCGGCGCCGAGTCGCTGGCCCTCGTCGAGGACGGCACCGCCGACCTCGTCGCGTACGGCAGGCTGTTCATCGCCAACCCCGACCTGCCCGCCCGCCTGCGCACCGGCGGCCCCTACGCCACCCCGGACCCCGCCACGATGTACGCCGGCGGCCCCCAGGGCTACATCGACTACCCGGCGCTGTAGTCCGGGGTACGGGAAAGGGGGCGGGAGTCGTGGACTCCCGCCCCTTCCGCGTACGAACCGCTACCAGGCCTCCGTGACCGCCCGGCGCGCGCCCTCCAGGTCCACCGCGCGGCCCGACTCGCCGAGCGCCGCGCCCAGGGCGGCGAGCGAGGACTGCACGGCCCCCGGCGTCGCGTCCACCCCGTAGTGGTTGACCCGGATCATCTCCTTGGCCAGCGCCCCGCCGCCCGCGATCAGCGGCAGCGACGGATCGGCCGCGAGGGCCCTCGCCACCAGCTCCGAGGCGTCGACGCCCGCGGGCGTGCGCAGCGTCGTCGCCACCGGGGCCGCGTCCTTCGCCTCGTACACATACGGCTCCAGACCGCCGCCCAGGGCCAGCGCGCCCGCGCGGGTCGCGGCCGCCGCCGAAGCGTGCCGGGCCATCAGCGCGTCCAGACCCTCCGCCTCGATCCGCTCCACGCAGGCCTCCAGAGCCAGCATCTCCAGCTGCGCCGGAGCGTGCAGGAGCGCCTTCCGGCCACCGTCGATCCAGCGCTCCTTCCAGTCCAGGAGGGAGAGGTACGAGCGGCGCGGGGCGGCCGGGTTGGCGGCGAACCGCTCCCAGGCCCGCGCGCTCACCGACACCGCCGACACACCCGCGGGCCCGCCCATCGCCTTCTGCGCGCCGATGATGCACATGTCCACGCCCCAGGCGTCCGGAAGCACCGGCTCCGCGCCGATCGACGCCACCGCGTCCAGGTAGAACAGCGCGCCGTGCGCCCGCACGACCTCGCCGATCTCCGCCACCGGGTTGGTGTTCCCGGTCGCCGCCTCCGCGTGCACGAGCGACACGAAGTCGGTCTCCGGGTGCTCGGCGAGCGTCCGCTCCACCTGCTCCGCCGTCACCGCCGTGTGGAAGGGCACCTCCAGGTCGACCACGGTCGCCCCGCAGTCCCGCAGCCAGTTCCCGAAGGTCTGACCGTACGGGCCGGTGACGATGTTCAGCGCCGTCGAACCGGCCCGCGCCCCGCTGCGGATGCACCCCTCCAGGGGCAGCAGCGCCTCGCCCTGGGTGATCACCACGTCCTGCTCCGTGGAGAGCAGGGCGGCCACCCGGCGCTCGATCGACGCGAAGTGCGCGGCGGTCAGCGGGGCCAGGTCCAGCAGCGGATGTGTCACGGTCACGGCGGTGCCTTCTTCGGTTCGGATACGGGCGGGTAGGGCCTGGGTCAGGGTACCCAGGGGCCTCGTAGAGTGCAGACATGAGCGATCACGAGGTGCTGCACGTGAAGGGGCGGGTGCTCGTCGGCCCGGAGGACGTCCGCGACGAACTGTGGTGCGTCGACGGGCGGATCACCTTCGAGCGGCCCGCCGTGGAGGCGGTGACCGTCGAGGGATGGGCGCTCCCCGGTCTCGTCGACGCCCACTGCCACGTCGGTCTCGACCGGCACGGACCCGTCGACGAGGTCACCAGCGAGAAGCAGGCCCTCACCGACCGGGACGCCGGCACCCTGCTCATCCGGGACGCGGGCTCGCCCTCCGACACCCGCTGGATCGACGAGCGCGAGGACCTCCCGAAGATCATCCGGGCGGGACGGCACATCGCCCGCACCCGCCGCTACATCCGCAACTACGCCCATGAGATCGAGCCGGCCGACCTCGTCGCGTACGTCGGCCGGGAGGCCCGCCGCGGCGACGGCTGGGTCAAGCTCGTCGGCGACTGGATCGACCGCGAGGTGGGCGACCTCACCGCCTGCTGGCCGCGCGCCGAGGTCGAGGCGGCCATCGCGGAGGCGCACCGGCTCGGCGCCCGGGTCACCGCGCACTGCTTCGCCGAGGACTCGCTGAGGGACCTGGTCGAGGCGGGGATCGACTGCATCGAGCACGCCACGGGCCTCACCGAGGACACCATCCCGCTCTTCGCCGAACGGGGCG
The DNA here is from genome assembly GCF_055575535.1 of Streptomyces sp. NPDC034084. Lineage (NCBI taxonomy): Bacteria > Bacillati > Actinomycetota > Actinomycetes > Kitasatosporales > Streptomycetaceae > Streptomyces > Streptomyces sp. NPDC034084. The sequence continues at coordinate 70,910 of NZ_JBVISK010000001.1, read as the reverse complement.
TCGCCATCGTCCCGACCCTCGTCAACATCGCGACCTTCCCGCACCTCGCCGACGGCGGCCAGGAGAAGTTCCCCCGCTGGTCGGCGCACATGCGCCGCCTCCACGAGCGGCGGTACGACACCGTGCGCGCCGCCTTCGACGCGGGCGTGCCCGTCTTCGTCGGCACCGACGCGGGCGGCTCCCTCGCGCACGGGCTCGTGGCGGAGGAGGTCGAGGAGCTCACCAAGGCCGGGATCCCGCCGATCGACGCGCTCGCGGCCACCGCCTGGGGGGCCAGGGCCTGGCTGGGCCGCCCCTCCCTGGAGGAGGGCGCCCCGGCCGACCTCGTCGTCTACGGCGAGGACCCGCGCGCGGACGTCCGCGTCCTCGCGGCGCCGCGCCGGATCGTCGTCAACGGCCGGGTGGTGGGCTGACGCCGGCGGCCGGACCGCGTTCGCCCGGCGGCCGTCAGCGGGTCAGGAACGCCAGCCGGGCCCGCTTCTCCGGGATGAAGACCTCCGGCAGGTCCACCTCGGGGAGCACGACCTCCGGACCCAGCTCGAAACCGGCCCGCACCATGCGGGCGATCGCCTTCTCGTTGCCGGCGTCGGGCTCGATCACGATCCGGGTGTGGTCCGTCAGCGAGAAGTCGACGAGCGCGGTGAGCAGCCGGCCCGTGAAGCCTGGCTCGGGGGCGAGCCCGGGCGCGACGAACAAGTGCACGCCGATGTCGCCCTGCCGCACCTCGTAGCACTCGCTCACCCGGTCCGCCGCCGGGTCGTACGTCTGGAAGAGGGCGACCGGCTCCCCGTCCCGGCTGACGAGGTAGCCGTGGTGCGTGGCCAGCGAGTCGAGGTGTGCGTAGATGTCCCGGACCTGCTCGACGGTGGTCCCGACCATGCCCCAGAAGCGCGCGCGTTCCTCGTTGACCCACCGGTGGAGGAGCGGGGCGTCGCCGTCGGGGTCGACGGGCCGGACCGTGACGGTCCCGAAGCCCTCGACCGTCTGGACGTGTACGGCGGTGGTCATTCCTGCTCCTTCGTGAGCTTCTGCCAGTCGGTGGTGACGGGGGCGAGCTCGCCCCGGAGCCACAGGGGGAGTTGGTCGCGGTGGTGGGGGTCGCCGGGGACGCCGGACGCGCCGAACGGCACGATCCAGCGGCTGTGCTCCCGGTCGGCGAGGTCCCAGACGTACCGCGCCGCGGAGGCGCGGGCGCTGCGGTCGGTCCACCCGGGCACGCTGGACGTGGAGAGCACGCAGTCGTGGTCGCCGCCGAGCCCCGGCCACCGGTCGTCGTCCGGGTCGGGCAGCGCCTGCCAGGGCGCGAGCCGGTGCGTCACGCCCCAGGCGGCGGGCGGCTCGCCGGCGCCGACCTCGTCGAGCGCCTCGCGCACGATCCGGTCGACGTCCCCGGCCGGCACGGGTCCGGCCACGAGCAGCGTCTCCAGGGAGAGGCCGACGCGCGGTCCGAGGGCGAGCCAGGGCCGGAAGAGGTCGGGGTACGGGGCGGGTTCGCGCAGCGCCGCGAACGCCTCGTGGCCGGCGAGCCGGCGCACGACGGCCCCGCGCACGGCCGCGTAGAGACCGGCGTCGGCGCTCTCCGCGTCCATCCGCCGGTCCCAGGCGAGCAGCCGCTCCCGGACGCCGGACCCTGCGGGGGAGAGGTCCCCGGCCGCGCGGCGTACGGCTTCCAGAAGGCGGGCGGCCGAGGGGTTGTCGGTGTCCGAGTGGATCGCGGCCGTCGTCTCCGGGGTCCAGGCCGCCGAGGCGCCGAGCAGTTCGTCGATCCGGGCGGCCCGGTGCGGCGGGGCGAACTCGACACCCAGGGGCGCGGCCAGGCCCCGCGCGTTGGCCATCACGGCGTGGCCGTGGACCTCGGCGCGGGGCAGCGGCGCCGGCGCGTCGGCCCAGGCGTGCGCGGGGTCCCAGGCGGGCACGACGCGAAGGGAGTTGGCCCGGTTCCGTACGGGTACGTGGCCGGCGACCCGGTGCAGGAGCCCGCCGCGGGAGTCGGCGGCCAGGACGACGTTCACCGGCTCGACCCAGCCGTCGAGGGCCGCGTCCACGTCGGCGACGGTCCGGGCGCGCAGCAGCGCGGGCAGCACGCCGAAGCCGAGCTCCCCGGTGACACGCGGCGGGTACCGCAGGGCGAGCGCCTCCCACGAGGGATCCCCGCCCCGGGCCTCGGTGTCCACCGCCGGGGCGCCGCCCCAGGGCTCGGAGTCCGTCCCGATGATCACCGGACCCCGGGCCGTCTCGATCACCTCGATCAGCACCGGTTCCGCGTCCGCGACCTCGATGGTCTCCGTGTGCGTGGTCGCCGGGGCCCAGCCGGTCGGGCCGAGGGCCTCCAGGGTGCCGTCCGGGAGCCGGCGCAGCCGTTCCCGGTACAGGTCCTGGTAGTCCGCCATCGCGTTGGTGATCGCCCAGGCCACCGGCCCGGTGTGGCCGAAGTGGGCGAGGCCGGGGACACCGGGCACGGCGAGGCCCACCACGTCGTACGCGGGGCAGGCGAGCCGGATCTGCTGGTAGACGCCCGGCGCCTCGATGAACCGGTGCGGGTCGCCGGCCACCAGGGCCGCCCCGCTCGCGGTCCGTCCGCCCGACACGACCCAGCCGTTGGATCCCGCCGTGCCGGGCCCGTCGGCGGCGAAGAGCTCCGTCCACTCCTCGCCGAGCCGCCGGGCGACCTCGTCCCGCCACAGCTTGGTGGGGAAGCCGGCGAAGAGGATGTGGGTCGAGAGCCAGACGGCGAGCGGGGTCCACGGCTCCCACCGGCCGGGCGCGAGGCCGGTCCGCGCGAACTCGGGTGCGCGGGAGGCCCCTTCGGCGAGACCGTCGTTGACCCCGTCGACGTACGCCCGCACCCACGCGGCCGTCGCCGCGTCGGTCTCCTCGAGGCGTACGAAGCAGCGGCGGGCGGTGTCGGCGAGCCGGGCCCGCCGGGCGAAGGTGTCCCAGCCGAGCTCGGCGGTGCCGAGGAAGGCGGCGCTCGTGCCCTGGGCCCGGTGCCGCTCGACCTCCAGCTGCCAGGCGCGGTCCCGGGCGGTGACCCGGCCCTGGGCGAAGACGAGTTCGTCCGGGCCCGCCGCGCGCAGATGGGGGATGCCCCAGGCGTCCCGGTAGACCTCGATGCTCACGGAGACCCCGATCCCGTCCTGTCCGCTCGGACACGTTTCCGCCAGCGCTGATTAGGTTAGGCTGGCCTAAATTAATCTACAGGATGCCGGTGGGTGATCGATGCGCGCCGGGTTGACGATCCGTGACCTGGGGATGTCGTGGGTCGTTCTCACCTCTCCCGGGTGCGCGTCCCCGTACGAAACGCGCGGGACAACCGGGAACGGTTGTGTCGAGAAAAATCGAAAATGAACACGGAAACCCCCCTTTGGAGTGAACTCACCTCAGGCGACTGCCGGTTCACTCTCCGTGCGTAAAGATTCCGGTGTCTCAAGTCGCCGAGGCCGCGCCGACCCACCGTCCCCGTGGTGAGCGGCCGGCGACGCCATGTCTCCTGTGGGGGTTCCACCATCTTGAACAGCAACACCTTCCGCATGCCCGTACGCCGTTCCGCCGCCGCCGCGACCGTCGCCGCCCTGGCCGTCGGCCCCGTGCTCCTCGCGGCCCCGGCGGCGCACGCCACGGGTGGCGAAGGGCGCGCCACCGCCACCGTGCTCCGGGCCGGCCTCGACGTCTCCCTGCTCGGCAAGACCGTGGACGTGCCGGTACGGGCCACCCTCAACGAGGTCGAGGCGCCGGAGAGCGAGAAGGAGACCGCGCTCTCGGTGAAGGTGCGGGGAGCCGAGGGCGGCAAGCCGATCGACCTCCTCAAGGCCGACGTCGCCACCGCCGACGCGACCGTGGACGAGAAGAAGGCCGAGGGGTACGTCAACCTCGTCAAGGCCCGGGTCCACGTCCCCGGCATCCCGCTGCTCTCCCTCATCGAGGTCGAGAAGGTCACCTCCAAGGCACTGTGTGAGGTGGGGAAGAAGCCGGTGGCCCGGTCCAACGTCCTCGGCCACGTCACCGTCTTCGGCAAGAAGACCACCCTGTCCTCGGCCGGCCGGACCCAGGTCGCCGTGCCGGGCGTCGGCGAGGTCACCCTGGACCTCTCCCGTACGTCCACGACCTCCCGCACCGCCGCGGCCACGGCCCTCGAACTCAAGGTGGAGGTCAACCCGCTGAAGCTCGGCGTCGCCGAGGTCAACGGGACGGTGACCCTCGCCGAGGCCACCTGCGAGACCCCCAAGGGCACGGCCCCGACCGAGAAGCCCACCGAGAAGCCGACGGAGAAGCCCACCGAGCAGCCCACGCACCAGCCCTCGGCCAAGCCCAGCGACGCCGGCGGCATCAAGACCCACAACGGCGGCACCACGCCCACCGAGAACCTCGCCGAGACCGGTGGCAGCTCCACCACCCCGTACATCGCGGGCGGGGCGCTCGCCCTCCTCGTCGCGGGTGGCGGCGCCCTCGTCGTGACCCGCTCGCGCGCCCGCTCCCGCGGCTGACGGCCCGAGGGGGAAGCGCAGGGGGGCGCCGGGCGGGGAAACGAGGGGTCGGGGAGGGCGGCGGTGACGACACCGCCCTCCCCGACCCTCTTCCGTTCACCCGGCGGGGTCGCCGGCTCAGCCGCCGATCAGCAGCGCCTGGTCGAGCGCCTGCAGGAACCGGTTCGTCGTCGCCCGGTCCCGGACCGCGAGCCGCAGCCAGTGCCGGTCGAGCCCCGGGAACGTGTCGCCCCGACGGGCCGCGAACCCCAGCGACCGCAGCCGCTCCCGGACCACGTCCGCCCCGTCGATCCGCAGCAGCACGAAGGGGCCCTCCGCCCCCGCCACCGTCCGCACCTCGTCGAACTCCGCGAGTCCGGCGAGCAGATGGGCCCGCTCCACACCGATCCGGTGGGCCGCGTGCTCCGCCTCCGCGAGCGCCGCCCGCGACATGCACGCCTCCGCCGCCACCAGCGCCGGCGTCGACACCGGCCACAGCGGCTGCGTCCGTTCCAGGGCCGCGACCGTCTCCGGCTCGGCGAGGACGTACCCGATCCGGAGCCCGGCGAGCCCCCAGGTCTTGGTCAGGCTCCGCAGCACCACGAGCCCCGGCAGGTCGGTCCGCCCGGCCAGCGACTCCCGCTCGCCCGGCACCGCGTCCATGAACGCCTCGTCGACCACCAGGGTCCGGCCCGGACGGGCGAGCGCGGCGATCGAGGCGGCCGGATGCAGCACGGAGGTCGGATTCGTGGGGTTGCCGATCACCACCAGATCCGCGTCCTCCGGAACCGCCGCGGGATCCAGCCGGAAACCGTCCTCCTCACGCAGCAGCACCCGGCCCACCTCGTGCCCGGCGTCCCGCAGGGCCGCCTCCGGCTCGGTGAACTGCGGATGCACCACCACCGGCCGCCGCACCGGCAGGGCCCGCGCGAGCAGCACGAAGGCCTCCGCCGCGCCGGCCGTGAGCAGCACCCGGTCCGACGGCAGATCGTGCCGCTCGGCGACCGCCGCCCGCGCGACCCGGCCGTCGGGGTAGGCCGCGAGACCGGTCAGCGAGTCGGCGATCCGTCTCCGCAGCCAGTCCGGCGGGGTGTCCGTCCGGACGTTGACCGCCAGGTCGATGAGTTTCTCGTCCCGGACCTCGGCGTCACCGTGGTGGCGCAGGTCGTGGGCGTCGGTATGCGTGTGCATGTCCATGGCCGCCGTCGTGTGGGGGGTGGGGATGGTGGGGGGTGAGCCAGGCTCGCCAGCGATGTACCCGTGCGTCAAGGGCAACAACCGTGCGACAGGCCTCACTTCGTTCGGACGAAACCGGACAGAAGTGGCGATCGCGCAGGTCACGCTCCGGGACTTCCGCTTCGGGACGAGCAGCACCGCGCCCGCCCCGCCGCCCTCCGCCGCCGATACCGCTCCCGTCCCCGCGCCCTCCGCCGCCGGCATCGCGCCTCCCCCTGGGCCCCCCATCGCCGGCGCCACGTCCGCCCCGCCGCCCCCCGCCGCCAGCAGTGCCGCCGCCTCCGCCACGGACGCCGTGCCCGTCGCGGCCAGCGGCAGCGCCGAGGGGTGCGGTACGGGCACGGCGGCCAGCTCCCCGGCCGTGAACCCCCGCACCGGCACCCCGAGGGCCGCCGCGGCCTCCGTGATCCCCGGTTCCGCCGCCCGCGCGTCGAGCGTGGCGAGCGACCGGACGTCCGCGCCCGTCAGGCCCGCCTCCCGCAGGACCGCGCCCACGAGCGCGAGCACCTCGTCCACCGGCGCCCCCGGCCGGGCCCCGACGCCGAGGTGCGCGGACGCCGTCCCATCCGATAGCAAAGGCCCATGGCTGCAGTCGTCGCGCTGGGCGCGTTCCTCATGACGCTCTTCGGCGGCTGGGTCGCCGGGCGCGTCACCGACCGCCGCCACCTCGTCCTCGGCCTCGCCGGCGGGCTCATGCTCGGCGTCGTCGGACTCGACCTGCTGCCGGAGGCCCTGGAGGCCGCGGGGGTGAAGGTCTTCGGTGTCCCGGAGGCGCTGCTGCTCTTCGTCGGCGGCTTCCTGCTCGCCCACGTCGTCGAGCGGCTCCTCGCCGTCCGCCGGGCCGCGCACGGGGCCGGCGCCGACCAAAGGGCCCCGCAGGTCGGTCTCACGGCCGCCGCCGCGATGGTCCTGCACAGCCTCATGGACGGCGTCGCGCTCGGCGCCGCCTTCCAGGTCAGCGGCGGCATGGGCGCCACCGTCGCGCTCGCCGTCATCACCCACGACTTCGCCGACGGCTTCAACACGTACACGATCACGAGCCTCTACGGGAACGCCCGCCGCAAGGCGGTCGCCATGCTCGTCGCGGACGCCGTCGCCCCGCTCGTCGGCGCCGGGCTCGCCACCCTGTTCACCCTTCCGGAGGAACTGCTCGGCGCCTATCTCGGATTCTTCGGCGGCGCCCTGCTCTACCTCGCCGCCGCCGAGATCCTGCCGGAGGCCCACCACACGCACCCCGCCCGCTCCACCCTGCTGTGCACGGTGGCGGGCGTGGCCTTCATCTGGCTCGTGGTGGGCGTCTCCGGCGGCTGATCTCACGCGCAGTGCTCCACGAAGCGCGCGGCGACCTCCGGCGACCCGGCCCAGTGGGTGTGCACATAGCTGGCGTGCACCCCGCCCTGCACGAAGCCCTCGACGCGCCGCTCCGGCTGCCGCAGCCCCCAGGCAGCCAGCGGCCCGGCGCCCGGCTCGATCACGGTGCGGTGGAACTCGTGCCCCCGCAGCCGCGCCCCGGCGGGCGCGAGGACGCTGTCGCTGACGGCGACGGCGTCCCGGTACCCGAGCGTGAGCCGCTCGGACATCCGCGCGTCGGCGTCGAGCACACCGCACATGGGCCTGCCGTCGAGCGACCGCGCCAGGTACAGCAGCCCGGCGCACTCGGCGGCGACCGGCGCGCCCGAGGCGGCGAGCCCGGCGACGGCCTTCCGCAGCGGCTCGTTGGCCGACAGCTGCTCGCCGTACATCTCGGGGAAACCGCCACCGATGACGAGTCCGCTCGTCCCCTCGGGGAGAGCCTCGTCCCGGAGCGGGTCGAACGTCACGACCTCCGCTCCGGCGGCCCGCAGCAGCTCCGTGTGTTCGGCGTACGAGAAGGTGAACGCGGCCCCGCCGGCGACGGCCACGACGGGCCTCCGGCCGGTGCCCTGCGGAACGCCCGCCCCCAGCCCGTGCGGCTCCCACGCCTCCGCGCGCAGTTCGGGCGCACTGCGCGCGAGCGCCAGCAGCGCCTCCATGTCGCACCCGGCCAGAACCTGCTCCGCCTGCGCCGCCACCGCCTCCACGGCCTGGGCCTGCCGCTCGGCGACCGGCACGAGCCCGAGGTGCCGCGACGGCGTGGCCACGGCAGGCGCCCGCCGCAGCACGCCGAGCACCGGCACCCCCGACTCCCCGAGCGCCTCCCGCAGCAGATGCTCGTGCCGGTCCGTCGCGACCTTGTTGAGGATCACGCCCCCGATCCGCACCTCCGGGTCCCAGGACGCGAAGCCGTGCACGAGCGCCGCCACCGACCGGGACTGCGAGGACGCGTCGACGACCAGGACCACCGGCGCCTTGAGCAGCTTCGCCACCTGCGCGGTGGACGCCAGCTCGCCCTGGTCGGCGGCCCCGTCGTACAGGCCCATCACCCCCTCGACCACGGCCAGGTCGCAGCCGCGTGCCCCGTGCAGGAAGAGCGGCGCGATCAGCCCCGTACCGCACATGTACGCGTCGAGGTTGCGGCCCGGCCGGCCGGTCGCGAGCGCGTGGTAGCCCGGGTCGATGTAGTCGGGCCCGACCTTGTGCGGGGAGACGGCCAGACCACGGCCGGCGAACGCGGCCATCAGGCCGGTCGCGACCGTGGTCTTTCCCGCGCCGGAAGACGGCGCGGCGATGACGAGACGTGCTACCACTCGATGCCCCGCTGGCCCTTCTGACCGGCGTCCATCGGGTGCTTGACCTTGGACATGTCGGTGACGAGATCAGCGAAGTCGACGAGCTCCTGCGGCGCGTTGCGGCCGGTGATGACCACGTGCTGCTGTCCCGGGCGGTCGCGCAGCACCTCGACGACCTCCTTGACGTCGATCCAGCCCCAGTGCAGCAGATAGGCGAACTCGTCGAGGACGTAGAACTTGTACCTCTCCTCGGCGAGGTCCCGCTTGACCTGCTCCCAGCCCTCGCGGGCCTTCTCCTCGTGGGACTGCTCGCCCTCGGCGACCTCGCGCTGGATCCAGGACCAGCCCTCGCCCATCTTGTTCCAGGTGACGGTGCCGCCCTTGCCGGTCTCGCCGAGCGCCTTGAGGGCGTTCTCCTCGCCGACCCGCCACTTGGCTGACTTGACGAACTGGAACACCCCGATCGGCCAGCCCTGGTTCCAGGCGCGCAGCGCCATGCCGAACGCGGCGGTCGACTTGCCCTTGCCGACGCCCGTGTGGACCATGACCAGCGCGCGGTTGCGGCGCTGACGGGTGGTGAGACCGTCGTCGGGCACGACGGTCGGCTGTCCCTGCGGCATTAAGCGGCCCTCCATGCTGTCTGCGTTGTCTGTCGTGCTGCCTGTACGTCCCTGACGAGACCGGCGATCGAATCCGCCCGCAGCTCGTCCAAGGTGACGGCGGTGCCGCCGAGTTCGCGGGCCAGGTTCCCCGCGAGTCCGAGCCGCACCGGCCCGGTCTCGCAGTCCACGACCACCGAGGCGGTGCCGTCGGCGGCGTGCAGCCGGGCCGCGCGGGCCGCGAGCGCCACCGGGTCGGCGCCGCCGCCGGTCGCCCGCCCGTCGGTCACGACGACGAGCAGCGGGCGGCGCGAGGGGTCCCGCAGCCGTTCGACCCGCAGCACGTCATGGGCCTTGAGCAGTCCGGCGGACAGCGGCGTACGGCCTCCGGTCGGAAGCTTCTCCAGCCGGGCGGCGGCCGCGTCCACGGACGAGGTCGGCGGCAGCGCGACCTCGGCGTCCCGCCCCCGGAAGGTGACGAGACCGACCTTGTCGCGCCGCTGGTAGGCGTCGAGCAGCAGCGAGAGCACGGCGCCCTTCACGGCGCTCATCCGCTGCCGCGCGGCCATGGAGCCGGAGGCGTCGACGGCGAAGAGCACCAGGTTCCCCTCGCGTCCCTCCCGGGTCGCCTGCCGCAGGTCGTCCCGGCGGACCACAAGGCCGGGCCCGGACCGGCCGCGCGCCCGCTGGTGCGGGGCGGCGGCCTGGACGGTCGCGGCGAGGTGCAGCTTGGTCAGCGCACCCCGGGGCCGGGTCGATCCGGTGGTACGGCCGTGCTCGGTGCGGGCCCGGGAACGGCGCCCGGCCGCGCCCTCGCCGAGACCGGGCACGCTCAGCACCTTCGTACGGAAGGGCTCCCCGGCCTGCACGGCGGCACGCTCACCGGCTCCGGCTCCCGCTCCGGCTCCGGAGTCCTGCGGGGCGGGCGCGGGCGCGCTCTCCGGCGCCTCGGCGGACTCGGGCGCCGGAGCGTCCGGCCCCTCACCCTGCGGCGGGACACCCCCACCGCCCCCCGGACCGCCGTCCCCGGGCCCGTCGGGCTCCGGATCCTCGTCCGGGGCGTCCCCCTTGAACTGCTCCAGGGTCTCGTCGAGCTTGTCCTCGTCGAGGCCGGGCGCGTCGAAGGGCGAGCGGCGCCGCCGGTGGGGGAGGGCCAGGAGCGCGGCCTGCCGCACGTCCTCCGAGGTGACCTCGGTCCGTCCGGCCCAGGCGGCGAGCGCGGTCGCGGTCCTGGCCATCACGATGTCGGCGCGCATGCCGTCCACCTCGAACGCGGCGCAGGTCGCGGCGATCTGGAGCAGCACCGCGTCACCCAGGGCCACCTGGGGCAGCAAGGCCCGTGCGGTGACGATCCGTTCGCGCAGCGCGGCCTCCTCGGCGGCCCAGCGCGCGGCGAAGGCGGCCGGGTCGTCCTCGAAGGCGAGCCGCCGCCGGACGACCTCGACCCGCTGCTGCGGGTCCCGCGAGGCGGCGACCTCCACGGTGAGACCGAACCGGTCGAGCAACTGCGGCCGCAGCTCGCCCTCTTCGGGGTTCATGGTCCCGACGAGCAGGAAGCGGGCGGCATGGCGGACGGAGACGCCCTCACGCTCGACGTGCGAGGCGCCCATGGCGGCGGCGTCGAGCAGATGGTCGATCAGGTGATCGCTCAGCAGGTTGACTTCGTCGACGTAGAGGATCCCCCGGTGTGCGGCGGCGAGCAGCCCCGGCTCGAAGGCCTTCACGCCCTCGGCGAGCGCCTTCTCGATGTCGAGCGAGCCGACGAGCCGGTCCTCGGAGGCGCCGACGGGCAGTTCGACCATCCGCGCGGGGCGGGAGGTGCCGGGCGCGTTGCCGTGCGGACCGTCGGGACAGCCGAGGTCGGGCGAGGCCGGGTCGCAGCTGAAGCGGCAGCCCGCGACCACCGGGACCTCCGGCAGCAGCTCGGCGAGCGCGCGGACGGCGGTGGACTTGGCGGTGCCCTTCTCGCCCCGCACGAGCACTCCGCCCACGGCCGGGCTGACGGCGTTCAGCAGCAGCGCGAGCCGCAGATCGTCCATGCCGACGACGGCCGTGAACGGATACCGGGTGCTCATCGGGTGATCGCTCCTTCGCTTGGTGTGTCTGCGGGTCCTGTGGTCCTCACGGCGCACCCGGCGGGACGAACGGCAGCCCCGCCGGAGCCCCCTCCTCGATCAGCCGCAGCAGCGCGTCCGTGTCCGCGTGCTCCTCGATCAGGTCGCCGAGCCGGTCGAGCTGCTCCTCCCGCAGCACGCCGAACGACGTGTCGGGCGCCGGTACGAACCGCCGCCCCGCCGCTTCCGCGACGTCCCGCAGGAACGCCCGGCGGAAGCCGTCGCTCTCCAGCGAGCCGTGCCAGTGGGTGCCCCACACGGAGCCGACCCGGCAGCCGTCGAGGAACGGCTCCCCACCCCGTACGTCCGCGACGCCGTGGTGGATCTCGTACCCCTCGACCCGCTCGCCGAGCGCCTCGCCGACCGGCCGGGCGAGGGTCTTCCCGGCCGCGAACCGCACCCGTACGGGCAGCAGACCGAGCCCGTCGACCACGCCGGCCTTCGACTCGACCTCGTCCTCGATGCGCTCGCCCAGGGCCTGGAAGCCGCCGCAGATGCCGAGTACGGGCCGGCCCTCGGCCGCGCGCCGGAGGAGGGCGTCCGCGAGGCCACGCTCCCGCAGCCACGCCAGCGCCCTGACCGTGCCCCGGGTGCCCGGGACGACGACGAGGTCCGCGTCGACGAGCTCCTCGGGCCGGTCGACGAAGCGGACGACCACGCCCGGTTCGGCGGCGAGCGCGTCGACGTCGGTGAAGTTGGACATCAGCGGTACGGCGCAGACGGCGACCCGCAGCACGTCCGCGCCGAGCGGCGGCGCGACGACCGACTCGCGGACGCTGCCCCGCAGGGACACCCGCAGGCCGTCCTCCTCGTCGATGCCGAGCCCGTGCGCGTACGGCAGGACACCGAACGTCCGGCGGCCGGTCAGTCCGTGCAGCATGTCGAGGCCCGGTTCGAGCAGTGTCACGTCACCCCGGAACTTGTTCACGAGATAGCCCGCGACGAGCGACTGGTCCTCCGGAGAGAGCAGGGCCGTCGTCCCGAAGAACTGGGCGAAGACCCCGCCCCGGTCGATGTCCCCGACGACGACCACGGGCAGCTTCGCGGCCCGTGCGATGCCCATGTTGACGATGTCCGTGCGCCGCAGGTTGATCTCGGCCGGACTGCCCGCCCCCTCGCAGATCACGGCGTCGTACGTGCCCCGGAGTTCCTCCAGACACGCCATCACCGGCTCGAACAAGGTCTGCTGCCGGCCCCCGTGATAGCCGCGGGCGCTCATCTCGCCCACCGGCTTGCCCATCAGCACCACCTGGCTGGAGCGGTCGCTGCCGGGCTTGAGCAGCACCGGGTTCATCAGGGCGGTCGGCTCGACCCGCGCCGCCTGCGCCTGCATGGCCTGCGCGCGGCCGATCTCGGCGCCCTCCCTGGTGACGAAGGAGTTCAGGGACATGTTCTGTCCCTTGAACGGCGCGACCTTGACGCCCTGCCGGACCAGCCAGCGACAGATGCCGGCCGTGACGACGCTCTTGCCCGCGTCGGACGTGGTCCCGGCGACGAGCAGCCCCCCACCCCTCATGCGTTCCTCCGCTTCAGTGCGCTCGCGATCATGCGGCCGCCGACGCAGGCGGCCAGGGTCAGTCCCGTGACCCGGCGGGAGAGCCGGACCGCGCGGTCGATGTCGGCGACCTCGACGGGCCGCCCCTCCCCGTTGAGGACGGGCCGGTGCTCGACCCGCCCGGCGTACGAGAGGGTCCCCCCGAGCCGTACGCCGAGGGCGCCCGCGAAGGAGGCCTCCACCGGCCCCGCGTTGGGGCTCGGATGCTTCGACGCGTCCGCCCGCCAGGCCCGTACGGCTCCGCGCGGGTTCCCGCCGGCGACCGTCGCGAGGGCGGCGGTCAGCCGGGCCCCGGGCCAGCCGGCCAGGTCGTCGAGGCGGGCCGAGGCCCAGCCGTACCTCCGGTACCGGGGGGACTTGTGGCCGACCATGGCGTCCAGGGTGTTGACGGCGCGGAAGCCGACGAGCCCCGGCACGCCCGCGACGGCGCCCCAGAAGAGGGCACCGACAACGGCGTCGGAGGTGTTCTCGGCGACGGACTCGACGACCGCGCGGGCCATCGCGGGACCGTCGAGGGAGTGCGGGTCGCGTCCGCACAGGTGCGGCAGCCGTTCCCGGGCGACCTCCAGGTCCCCCGCGGCGAGCGCTCCGCCGATGGCGCGGGCCTCGCGCCCCAGGGTCGTACCGCCGACGACGGCCCAGACGGCGGCGGCGGTGAGCGCGACGGATCCGGCGCGGCTGCCCCGTACCGCACGCGCGGCGAGGGCGCCCGCCGCGACGGTGCCACCCGCGCAGACGGCGGTGTGCAGGGCGCCCCAGCCGCGGTGGTCGCGCCACAGGGCCCGTTCGACCCGGCCGGCCGCGCGGCCGAAGGCGGCGACGGGGTGCCCTCGGCGGGGGTCGCCGACGAGCAGGTCGACGGCGAGGCCCGCGGCCGCGCCGTACGCGAAGACACCGGGGGCTCGGGAAAGTCTGGGGCTGCGGCCGGGCATGGCGCTGTGTCCTCACTCAGGGTCCGCGCCCTGGATCGACGTGACCGGCGGCGAGAGTTCCTGACTCCCGGACCCTTCGGATCCGGTCACAGTGGCGGGACCGCGCCGGATTCGCACCGGACTTCCTCTACTGCCTCCGTAATGGCCTCGGCAGTCCACCACGGCCCGAGAACAGCCGTCAACTCACCCTTGACCTGCACCGTGTCACTGTGCGAAGCACCACAGACACGGCGCCGGAAAGACGGCGGCCGGGCGGCCCGCACCCGAAGGTGCGGACCGCCCGGCCGAGGTACCGGGGACCGTCAGGCGACGATCAGGTAGATGCCGTACGCCACGGCCGTCAGGCACAGGGCGAAGCAGGCGTAGGCGCCGGTGCGGGCCAGGGCGGCGGAGCCCCCCTGGGCGGCGGCCTGTTCCTGCTTGGAGAGGCCGATGACACCGAGGGTGAAGAGGCCCACGAGGGCGACGGTCGCCACGAGGCTGACTCCGAAGACGGAGCCGAGGGCTGCCCAGTCGATCTTCATGCTTGGTTCCAGTTCCTTAGACCGCGGCGGCGGGGGCCGGGGGAGCGGCCGGGTCCGTGGGGACCGGCGCGGGGATGGTGGCCTTCAGGTCCTCGTCCGTGACGGCGGCGACGGAGCCGGCCGGCGGCGGGGTGACGGCCGCGATGGCGGTGGTGACGACGCCCGCGGGCTCGCCGTCGCCGTCGAGGTCGTCGGCCGTGACGTTGTGCTGGTCGACCGGCTTGCGGCGGGAGAGCGTCCAGATGACGCCCGAGCCGGCGACGAGCAGGACCGCGACGGCCACGATGCCCCAGGGGCCCTGTTGGGTGAGGAACTCGGCACCGGCGCCGACCAGGCCGGCGGCGGGCAGCGTCAGACCCCAGGCGACGAACATCCGGGTCGCGGTCGACCAGCGGACGACACCGCCCTTGCGGCCGAGACCGGCACCCATCACGGCACCCGAGCAGGACTGGGTGGTGGAGAGGGAGAAGCCGAGGTGCGAGGAGGCGAGGATGACCGTGGCGGCGCTGGTCTGGGCGGCGAAGCCCTGCTGCGGCCGGAGGTCGGTGAGGCCCTTGCCCATGGTGCGGATGATGCGCCAGCCGCCGAGGTAGGTGCCGAGCGCGATCGCCAGACCGGCCGAGACGATGACCCACATCGGGGGGTTCGAGCCGGGGGCGAGGACGCCGCCGGTGACCAGGGCGAGGGTGATGATGCCCATCGTCTTCTGGGCGTCGTTGGTGCCGTGGGCGAGGGAGACGAGACCGGCGGAGGCGATCTGGCCGACCCGGTAGCCCTTGGCGGTGTGCTTCTCGTCGGTCTTCGCGCCCAGCTTGTACGTGAGCCTCGTGGCGAGCATCGCGGCGAGACCCGCGACGATCGGCGCGGCGACGGCCGGGATGAGGACCTTGGTGACGATCGTCGGCGCGTTCACGGCGGACCAGCCGGCCGACATGACCGCGGCGCCGATGAGGCCGCCGAAGAGGGCGTGCGACGAGCTGGACGGCAGCCCGAGCAGCCAGGTCAGCAGGTTCCACAGGATGGCGCCCACGAGCGCCGCGAAGATCACTTCTGTACGAATGCCCTCTTCGTTGATGATCCCGCCGGAGATCGTCTTGGCGACCTCCACGGACAGGAACGCGCCGACGAGGTTGAGCACGGCGGACATGGCCACCGCCGTCTTGGGCTTGAGTGCACCGGTCGAGATGGTCGTGGCCATCGCGTTGGCGGTGTCGTGGAAACCGTTCGTGAAATCGAACACGAGAGCTGTCACGACCACAATGGCGAGCAGCAGCGTGATGTGTTCCATTTACCCAGGCAATCGTTTGACGTCAGTGGCTCGTCGAACGTAAGCAACCTGGGTGAACGGAAGATGAACTGGGGCGGGCGGCGTGGTGTCCCTATCCGGTGTCAAGAGATTCCGCTTCTGGCCGTCGAGCCTCCCCTGTCCACGATGCGGTCACCCGACGACCGCCGCGAGCCCCGTCCTCCCGGGGTCCGGCCGCCCCGCCCCGACCCCGTCCCCGCCCGCCGGGTCCGCTCCCTGGACAGGACCGTCCGACCGGGCGACCCCGCCGAGGAGACCCACGTCACTCCCCGGAGCTGTGCTCCGGTCTCGGTCCGGCCGGACCGTCCGGTGGCAGAGCCGCCCCGCCCTGGCCGACACTGGTGGGCGTGCGCCCGGCTACAGCGACGGCAGCGGCCGTCACCACCCTGATCGGTGTCGGCGCGGCCGCGATCGCGGCCGGCCGGTACGCCAGCGACGTCGCCCTCAAGGCCTCGTCCGGAAGACCCCTGCCCGGAGACCCCGGACTCACCGTGCACGCCACGGGGCCCGAACGGATCACCCTCACCCGCAGCCTCGCCTCGCTGCGCCCCGGGACGTACGGGATGGACGGCCCCGGCCTGCACGCCGTCCTCGGCCCCGTCCTCGACCGGGTCCCGCACACCGCCGACACCGTCGTCCGCCGCCTGGAGCGGGTCGAACTCGGAGCCCCCGGACCCGGCGCCCGCGTCCGGCTCACTCCTCAGCTGCACCGGGGCACCCCCCTCAGCGCCCTCGGGCTCGCCCACGAGGACGTCGAGATCCCCGGCGAACTCGGCCCCCTGCCCGCCTGGCTCGTACCCGGCCCCCGCACCACCTGGGTGATCGCCCTGCACGGCCTCGGCACCACCCGCGAGCACCCGCTGAACGTCGTCCCCTTCTTCCACCGCCGCAAGATCCCCGTCCTCGTCCCCGCCTACCGGGGCGACGACGGAGCACCCGCCTCTCCGGACGGTCTCGCCCACCTCGGCGACTCCGAGTGGCGGGACGTCGACGCCGCCATCCGCTACGCCGTCCGGCGCGGCGCCCGGAACGTCGTCCTGCACGGCTGGGGGACCGGCGCGACGATGGCCCTGCGCGCCGCCGCCGCATCGGGCGTGCGCGACCGGATCAGCGGACTCGTCCTCGACTCCCCGGTCCTCGACTGGGAGGCCACCCTCCGCAACCTGGCGGCGGCCCGGCACGTTCCCGGAGCCCTCCTCCCGCTCGCCGTCCGCGCCGCCCAGGGCAGGACCGGCCCGCACGACGACCTCCTGGAGACCGTCTCGGAGCCGGACGCCCTGCGCGTCCCGGTCCTCCTCTTCCACGGCCCCGACGACACGATCGCCCCCTGGGAGCCCTCGGTCGAACTCGCCGCCCGCCGCCCCGGCCTGGTCAGGCTGCAGACCGTGAAGCACGCCCCGCACGCCTCGATGTGGAACGCCGACCCGCTCCGCTACGAGGAGTCCCTGCGCCGCTTCCTCACCCCGCTGTTCTGACGGCCCTTCCGAGGCCGTGACGGCGCCCGGTCCGACGGGACGTCCGATTCCGATTGGGCTTTCGGGCCGTCAGCGGGAAGACTGCCCCCGTGACGTCTCGAAAGCCCGATGAACCATTGGCGCGCAACTCCAGACTCCGACTCGTCCGCCCGCGGGCGCTGGCCACCGCTCGACGGGCCGTGACGAACCGGCGCACCCGGCCGGCGCCGCGGCCGCCCGAGGGCACTCCGCCCCGCGCGGAGCTCGCCCGCCAGGCCCGGCACGTCCTCGCCGACGCCGTACGGATCGCCCGCTTGGCCGCGGTCGAGCACGGCACCGACCCGGCATTCCCCGCCGGCCCCGGCGCCGGCCCCGCCCCGGAACGGGCCGCGGCCGCGCTCGACCTGACGCCCGGCCAGATCCGGGCCGGCTGGGACCGCGCCCGGCTCGCCGGACTCGTCGAACTGCACGGCGACACCGCACGCCCCGGCTGGCGGCTGCACGCCTGGGACCGCGACGACTCCGCCGTACTGCGCGGCTGGGTCGCCCTCTTCGACGCCTGGTCCCTGGTCCACCCGGCCCCCGAGGGCGTCGCCCCGAGCGCCGTCGCCGAGGTCGTCGAGGCCGTCCCGCAGGTGCTCTCGCTGCTCCAGCTCTCCCAGGGCCCGGTCCTCGTCCCCGCCCTCCTCGACCTGCTCGGCCAGCGCGTCGAGGAGCTCCGCGGGGAGCGCTGCGAGGTCCCCGCCGCCGGGCCGGCGCCCGAGGCCGCGGACACCCCCGCGGGCGACGGGCTCCCCGCCCTCCTCGACTGGGCCCTCGAAGGCCTGGCCGCCGTCGGCGCCCTCACCCTGGACTCGGGCACCGACGAGCGCCAGGCCACCCTCACCCCGCTCGGCAACTGGGCGGTCTGGGTCAAACTGGAGCAGATCTGCGTCGCCGCGCAGAGCCCCGCGGGCAACATCGAGCAGTCCGCCGAGGACATGCTCCGCGGCTGCGCCCGGCTCACCCCGGGCCCGGCCCGCGACGAGTACCGCGCCTGGCTCGCGGCCCGCACCCTCTCCAGCGCCGTGAGCGAACTCCTCGCCGTCGCCCGCGGCGAGGACGCCCTCCTGCGCGGGCTCGCCTTCGAGGCGCTCCGCGTCGTCGGCGCGCCGGCCGAGGCCGGGGTACGGGCCACCGTCGCCGAGCCCTCGCTCCGCCCGTACGCGCTGCTCTGGCTCGCCGAGTACGAGGGGGCCGACCCCGACGACGCCCAGGAGGTCCTGACCCGCGAGGAGGCGACCTGGCTCTGGGTCGACACCGCGGCGGCCGTCGCCGACCACGGCGAGAGCGAACTGCTCGTCCGCCACCTCGACTCGGCCGTGCAGGGCACCGTCCCGGCGCTGCTCGACGAGGTCCGCGCCGTCGGCCACCCCCGTACCGTCCAGGTCCTGGTCGCCCTGGCCGCGGCCCACCCGGACCCGGCCCTGGCCAAGGCGGTCCGCCGGGCCGCCTTCCAGGTCCACACCGGCGGAGCCTGACCCCCGGGGCGGGCTACGCCGGCGCGCCGGGGGCGTACGTGCCGAAGCTCCACACGTTGCCCTCGGCGTCGCGGGCCGTGTAGTCCCGCGAGCCGTACTCCTGGTCCGTCGGCGGCAGCACGATCTCGATGCCCTGCGCCACCGCCCGGGCGTGGTGCTCGTCGACGTCGTCCACACGCACGTACACCGCGGTCGGGCCGCTGTCCGCCATCAGCTTGTCGAACGGCGTGCCGCTGCCCTTGCTGCCCAGCATCACCATGCCGTTCCCGCAGAGGAGCTCGGCGTGCACCACACGGCCGTCCTCGCCCTCGTACACGGCGTGCTCGGTGAAACCGAAGCCCTCCGTGAGCTGCTTGATCGCCGCCTTGGCGTCCGCGTACCGCAGTGCCGGACAGATGTCGGGCGTCCCAGCCATCCCGACCCCTTCCTCTCGATGTGACCTGGGTCTCAGTCTGGCAGCCGCCACCGACAACTCAGCGGAACGTGTCGCACCGGGCCATGTCACCCGTCCGGTAGCCCTCGTGGAACCACTGCTGCCGCTGCGCCGCCGAGCCGTGCGTCCAGCTCTCCGGCGTCACCCGGCCCTGGAACCTCTCCTGGATCCGGTCGTCGCCCACGGCCGCCGCCGCGTCCAGGCCGTCCCGGATGTCCTCGTCGGTGAGCCGGGTCAGCAGCGGCCGGCCCGTCTTCTCGTCGGGGGTGGTCGTCGCGTGCCGCGCCCAGACCCCGGCGTAGCAGTCGGCCTGGAGCTCGACCCGCACCGCGTCGGAGTTCGCGCCGGTCCGCCCGTCCTGGGCGCGGCTCAGGGTCCCCATGAGGTTCTGGACGTGGTGGCCGTACTCGTGCGCCACCACGTAGGCCTGGGCGAAGGGGCCGCCGGTCGCCCCGAACTTGGTGCGCAGTTCGTCGAAGAAGTCCAGGTCCAGGTAGACCTGCCGGTCGCCGGGGCAGTAGAACGGCCCGACCGCGGAGCTCGCCGTGCCGCACGCGGTGCCGACCCGCTGGGTGAAGAGCTTGGTGGAGGCGGTGCTGTAGGTCCCGCCCCGGCGCGCGTACTCGCCCCGCCAGTAGTCCTGCACGCTGTTGACCACGGCGACGATGCGGCAGTCCTCGCGCGTGTTGGCGTCCGAACCCTTCTTGCAGACCTGGTCCACCTGGGCCATCGAGGACGAGGTCGCGGCAGGCTGGTCGCCGCCGTCGGAGAGCCCCAGCTGGTCGGGCCCCACCCCGAAGAACAGTCCCAGGACCAGCGCGACGAAACCGATGATCCCGCCGCCGATGGTCGCCCCGCCGCCCGGGATCCGGCTTCCCCGGGAGTCACTGACCTCCGAGGTGTCCAGATCGGCGTTGTCGTCGAACTGCACGGTCCACCACCCTCCGCTGTCCGCCGGGCAGAGACCGTCGCCCTGCGCCGAGTATCGGATGGCCGTGTACCCGGCGCTCCTTTTGCGAAGCGTCGGTGGGAAGGGCGGGCCGAGGGCGCGGCGGCACGGACGGCGGCGGTCCGCGTCCCGCATGGCCGAAAACCAGTTGCAGGGGCCCGTTAGACTGGCCGTATGGCCATTCTCCCCGTGCATTAGCGGCGTCGAAGCCCTCCACCCCGTCCTTCCGCCGTATCCCCACCGCCCTGGAGTCTGTCCGTGATCACCGCTTCCGGCATCGAGCTGCGCGCCGGCGCCCGAGTCCTCATCGAATCCGCTTCCTTCCGCGTCGCCAAGGGCGACCGCATCGGCCTCGTCGGCCGCAACGGAGCGGGCAAGACCACCCTCACCAAGTGCCTCGCGGGCGAGGGCCAGCCCGCCGCCGGCACCATCGCCCGCTCCGGTGAGGTCGGCTACCTCCCGCAGGACCCGCGCACCGGCGACCTCGACGTCCTGGCCCGCGACCGCATCCTCTCCGCCCGCGGCCTCGACGCCCTCCTCAAGAAGATGCGGATGAACGAGGAGCGGATCGCCACCGGCTCCGGCGCCACCCGCGACAAGGCGATGCGGCAGTACGAGCGCCAGGAGACCGAGTTCCTGACCAAGGGCGGGTACGCGGCCGAGGCCGAGGCCTCCACCATCGCCGCCGCCCTCGGCCTGCCCGACCGCGTCCTCGGCCAGCCGCTGCACACCCTCTCCGGCGGTCAGCGCCGCCGCGTCGAGCTCGCCCGGATCCTCTTCTCCGACGCCGACACCCTGCTCCTCGACGAGCCCACGAACCACCTCGACGCCGACTCCATCGTCTGGCTGCGCGACTACCTGAAGACCTACCGCGGCGGCTTCATCGTCATCTCCCACGACGTCGACCTCGTCGAGACCGTGGTGAACAAGGTCTTCTACCTGGACGCCAACCGCTCCACGATCGACGTCTACAACATGGGCTGGAAGCTCTACCAGCAGCAGCGCGAGGCCGACGAGAAGCGCCGCAAGCGCGAGCGGCAGAACGCCGAGAAGAAGGCCGCCGCCCTCAACTCGCAGGCCGACAAGATGCGCGCCAAGGCCACCAAGACCGTCGCCGCGCAGAACATGGCCAAGCGCGCCGAGCGGCTGCTCTCCGGCCTGGAGGCGGTGCGCGCCTCCGACAAGGTCGCCAAGCTCCGCTTCCCCGACCCCGCACCCTGCGGCAAGACTCCGCTCACGGCCGAGGGTCTCTCCAAGTCCTACGGCTCGCTGGAGATCTTCACCGACGTCAGCCTCGCCATCGACAAGGGCTCGCGCGTCGTCATCCTCGGCCTCAACGGCGCGGGCAAGACGACCCTGCTGCGCCTCCTCGGCGGCGTCGAGAAGCCCGACACCGGCGAGGTCACCCCGGGCCACGGCCTGAAGCTCGGCTACTACGCCCAGGAACACGAGACGCTCGACCCCGAGCGGACCGTCCTGGAGAACATGCGCTCGGCCGCGCCCGACCTCGACCTCGTCGACGTGCGCAAGACGCTCGGCTCCTTCCTCTTCTCCGGCGACGACGTCGACAAGCCGGCCGGCGTGCTCTCCGGCGGCGAGAAGACCCGGCTCGCGCTCGCGACCCTCGTCGTCTCCTCCGCGAACGTGCTGCTCCTGGACGAGCCGACCAACAACCTGGACCCGGCCAGCCGCGAGGAGATCCTCGGCGCGCTGCGCACGTACAAGGGCGCCGTCGTCCTCGTCACCCACGACGAGGGTGCCGTGGAGGCGCTCGACCCGGAGCGGATCATCCTGCTCCCGGACGGCGTCGAGGACCTGTGGGGCGCGGACTACGCGGACCTCGTGGCGCTCGCCTGACCCTCCGAGGGGCGCTTCGGGGCTCCCCGGGCCCCTGGATGATCATCCCGGGCTGGATCATTCGGCTCATGGGTGATCCTTCATCTGAGTGAGGGTCTCTCGTACATCCCGGCGCGGTGCTCTGCCGAATCCTTCCGGCAGACCCGCGCCGTACGCATGTTCGATCTGCCTGGCTGACCTGGCACTTCACCTACCCCGCGGTCTCGGGGGGCGTTCCGGTGCGAGCGGAATGCGAGGTTCCGTTCGTGATGACGGTGTACTCGTCCACAAACCCGGCGGGACGGACCTCGTCGAATGGGTGGCCAGGACGGGCGAGAGGGGTGATCATGAGAAGTCCAGAGCGCACTTCCCATGAGGAGGCACGGGTGGCCGAGACTCTGAAGAAGGGCAGCCGGGTGACCGGCGCCGCGCGCGACAAGCTCGCGGCAGACCTGAAGAAGAAGTACGACTCCGGTGCGAGCATCCGGGCGCTGGCCGAGGAAACCGGCCGCTCCTACGGGTTCGTCCACCGGATGCTGAGCGAGTCCGGAGTCACGCTGCGTGGACGCGGCGGAGCGACACGGGGCAAGAAGGCGGCCTCGGCCTGACATCGGGGCGGCTCGACCGTCCACCGGGACCTCCCGGTGGGCACCCGGTCGGTCCAGCGGCCGACCGGGTGGTTACTGTGCAGTCACTTGGCATGTCGCTGCAGTGCTGCACCGGAACCGGAGGCGCCCCCATGACTACGCTCGACGACTCTGAGCTCGTATTCGACAAGGACGGTGTACGGCTCACCGTCGAGGACGCCGTTGCCACGGTGGCCCTGACCAACCCGGCGAAGCGCAACGCCCAGTCTCCCGCTCTGTGGCGGGCGTTGACGGAAGCCGGCCGGTCGTTGCCCGGCAGCGTGCGGGTCGTCGTTCTGCGCGGCGAGGGCAAGTCCTTCTCCGCCGGACTCGACCGGCAGGCGTTCACGCCCGAGGGCTTCGACGGTGAGCCCTCCTTCCTCGACCTCGCGCGCGGTTCCGACGAGGACCTCGACGCGGTCATCGCCGAGTACCAGGAGGCGTTCACCTGGTGGCGCCGCAGCGACCTCGTGTCGATCGCGGCCGTCCAGGGGCACGCCATCGGCGCTGGTTTCCAGCTCGCTCTCGCCTGCGACCTGCGGGTCGTCGCCGAGGACGTGCAGTTCGCCATGCGCGAGACCAGCCTGGGCCTCGTCCCGGACCTGACGGGGACGCACCCGCTCGTCTCGCTCGTCGGCTACGCCCGCGCGCTGGAGATCTGCGCCACCGGCCGCTTCGTGCACGCCGAGGAGGCCGAGCGCATCGGCCTCGCCAACCTGTCCGTGCCCGCCGACGAGCTCGACGCGGCGGTACGGGACCTCAGCGCCGCCCTGCTCGCGGCACCCCGCGACGCGGTCACCGAGACCAAGGCGCTGCTCCAGGGCGTCTCCGGCCGCTCCTACGAGGAGCAGCGCACCGCCGAGCGCGCCGCCCAGGCCCGCCGTCTGCGCGACCTGGCGGGCCTCGGCGACTGACGCGCCACGGGCCGCCCTGGCAGTACACCTAGCGCAGCTCCGACACCACCACCGTGACCTCGGCCCCCTCCGGGGCGGCCGGGGTCACGGCCGTGCGGACGGAGCGGGCCACGTCCAGGGGGCGGGCCCCGGCCGTCACGGCCAGTTCGACCCGCACCTCGTCCGGGCGGTGGCGTACCGGCGGGCCCAGCGCGTCCGTCACGCCCGCGACCCCGGGCACCCCGAGCGCCGCGAGCGCCACCGGGTCGTCCGTCGCCGGGGAGGTCCGCCCCGGCGGGGGAGCGGGGTGTGTCTCCTCCGGCGCCGCGTCGAGGAGCTCCGTGACCCGCAGGTCCACGGCCGCCACCACGAGCCCGAGCCTGCCCTCGGCCGCCGTGAGGAGCGCCGTCCGCAGTGCGTCGGTCAGTTCGGGCAGTGGCCGCCCGGCCACCACGCCGAACGCGGCCGAGATGCGCACGCCCTCCGTGTCCGTCTCCGCGCCCGGCGCGGAATCCCTCTCCTGTTCCCGGTCCACCGGGGCGATCCGCAGTTTGCCCGGCACCACGCCCTGTACCGTCGCGGCCGCCCGGCCGAGCACTTCGCGTGCCGCCCGCTCGGTGATCCACGCCCGGTCAGCCGCCATTCCGAGCGGCAGCAGCCTGCCCGCCGCGAGGCGCTCCCGTACCGCCGCCGTCCAACCCTCAGCCGTCGTCATTCCCCCAGCCTGCCGCATCCCTGGGGCGAAATAGGGCAAGCGCCCTTAGTGTGAGCGAAGAACCCCGAAATAACCCAGAAGGGGCGAAACCTGATGACGGACACCACTTACTCCGGTGCCGCGGCGGACGAACCGCGCCGTACCTCCGTGACCAAGCGGGGCGGCGGCTCAGCGGCCACCCGGGGAAAGACGACGATCGCCGACGGCGTCGTCGAGAAGATCGCCGGCCTCGCCGCGCGGGACGTCGACGGCGTCCACGCGATGGGCAGCGGTCTCTCCCGCACCTTCGGCGCCGTCCGCGACCGGGTGCCCGGCGGAGGCGGCGGCAAGGCCAACGCCACCCGAGGGGTCAAGGCGGAGGTCGGCGAGGTGCAGACCGCGCTCGACCTGGAGATCGTCGTCGTCTACGGCGTCTCCATCGCCGATGTCGCCGGCGATGTCAGGGAGAACGTCATCGCCGCGGTGGAGCGGATGACCGGCCTCGAAGTCGTCGAGGTCAACATCGCGGTCAGCGACGTGAAGCTGCCCGAGGACGAGGAAGAGGAAGAGGAGCCCCGGCTCCAGTAGGCCGGAACCCCGGGCGAGGCGCGGTGGCCCCGCGAGCCCGACCTGACCCGTAGGACACCCCAGAAAGGGGCTCGGAATGAGCATGGCGGTGGTCGGCCTGGTGGCCGGTATGGCTCTTGGCTTCGCCGGATACTTCGGTGGATTCGGGGCGTTCCTGCTGATCGCGGCCCTCGGGGCGATCGGCTTCGTGGTCGGCAGGTTCCTCGAGGGAGACCTTGAACCCGGCGATCTGTTCCGGGGCCGCGAGCGCGGCGACCGGAGGCGGTGACGCGGGGTGGTGACGGATCTGGCAGACGACCCGGTACGGGACGAGACGCGGGACCGGGGGGCGACCAACATCGCCGACCGGGTCGTCGCGAAGATCGCGGCCCGGGCGGCGAGGGAGGCCCTCGACGCCGTCCCCGAGGGAGGATCAAGGCCCCACGCCTCGGTCGTCGTCCACCGGGGGACGGCCCGCGTCTCCGTGAGCCTCGAGCTCGACTACCCCTCCGACGTCGGCCGCCAGTGCGGGGCCGTCCGGAACCGGGTACGCACGCGCGTGGAGCAGCTCGTCGGCCTGGAGGTGCACGAGGTGGCCGTCCACGTCGAGCGCCTCCACTCCGAGCAGACCCGCCCCACCACGCCGAGGGGTCGCCTCGCATGAACACCACCCCCCGCCCGGACTCGACGGCGCCCCCCGGCGCCGCCACGACGCCCAGCCCGCCCGACGCCTCCGCGTCGCGCGTGCGCCGCTTCTGGGCCGTCCGCCGCATCCCCGCCGCCCTGCTCGCGGCCGTCGTCCTCGGCGGCGCGGGGCTGCTGCTCTACGACGTCGCGGCCGTCCGGGCCGACCGTTCCGCCATGTCCTGGCGGCGCGAGCTCGCCGACGCCCTGGCGACCCGGCGTCTGGACGACGTCGTGATCATCGTCGGCGCCGCCGTCGCCGTCCTGCTCGGCCTCTGGCTCCTGGCCCTGGCCGTCACCCCCGGGCTGCGCTCCGTCCTCCCCATGCGCCGCGAGCACACCGACGTGCGCGCGGGGCTCGACCGCGATGCCGCCGCCCTCATCCTGCGCGACCGCGTCATGGAGGTCTCCGGCGTGCAGTCCGCCCGCGTGCGCGTCGGCCGCGCCAAGGTCGCCGTCCGGGCCGTGTCCCACTTCCGGGCCCTCGACGAGGTCCGCGCCGACGTGCAGGCGGTGCTCGCCACCGGCGTCGACGAGCTCGGCCTCGCCCGTCGGCCCGCGCTGACCGTACGGGTGGCCCGGCCGCCCCGGAAGGGATGAACCGATGAACCACCGGAGAGGGAAGAGCACGTGACCGTCGTCCTCCGGCGCGTCAACCGCGCCCTGCTCGGTCTCGCCGGGCTGATCCTCGTCCTCGTCGGCGGCGCCGTCCTGGCCGCCGCGGCCGACCTGTCCGTACCGTCCTGGTGGGCCTGGTCGGGCCCCTCCGACGTACTGCTCTCCACCGCCGACCGGCGGCGCTGGCGTGACGAGGGCTGGTGGTGGCCCGTGGTCATCGCCGCCCTCGGGATCATCGTCCTGCTCGCCCTGTGGTGGCTGCTCGCCCAGTTCCGGCGCGCCCGGCTCTCCGAGGTCCTCGTCGACAGCGGCGACGGCGAGGAGGCCGTCGTGCGCGGCCGGGCCCTGGAGGGCGTCCTGGAGGCGGACGCCACCTCCCAGGACGGCGTGGCCCGGGCCCGGGTCGCCCTCACGGGCCGCCGCGGCGCCCCCCGGACCCGGGTCGCCCTCCTCCTGGAGCCGCACGCCTCTCCGGAGGCGGCCCTGACCACCCTCAGCACCCGGGCCCTGGACCACGCCCGCACGGCGACGGGCCTGCCCGCGCTGCCCACCGAGGCGCGTCTGCGCGCGGTGAAGCACCGCGCCCGCCGCGTCTCGTGAGCGTCAGAAACCGGCGCGCGCCCCGCCGTCCACCGGCAGCATCAGACCCGTCAGGTACGAGGCGGCCGGCGACAGCAGGAAGGCCGCCGTCCGCCCGAACTCCTCCGGGGTGCCGTAGCGGCGCAGCGGGATCGTGAGTTCGTTCGCCGCGCGGGCCGCGTCCGCGTCGCCGGAGAGGGCGTCAAGGGAACGGACCCGGTCCGTGTCGATCCGGCTCGGCAGCAGGCCGATCACCCGGATGCCGCGCGGGCCCAGGTCGTTGGCGAGGGACTTCGCGAAGCCGGCGAGCCCCGGACGCAGCCCGTTGGAGATGGTCAGACCGGGAATCGGCTCATGGACGGAGCCGGACAGGACGAAGCCGATGACCCCGCCCTCGGTGAGCGTCTCGGCGGCCGCGCGGGCCAGCCGGACCGCCCCCAGGAAGACCGTGTCGAAGGCGGCCGCCCACTCCTGGTCGGTGTTGTCCGCCGCGAAGCCCGGCGCCGGGCCGCCGACGCTGATCAGGATGCCGTCGAAGCCGCCGAACCGCGTCCGCGCCTCGGCGATCAGCCGGGCCGGGGTCTCCGGGTCGGCGTTGTCGGCGGCGATCCCCGCCGCGCCCTCGCCCAGCTCGGCCACCGCGTCGGCGACCGTCTTCTCCTCGCGCCCGGTGACCAGCACCTTCGCGCCCTCCGCGAGCAGCGCCTCGGCCGACGCCCGGCCGAGCCCCCGCGTCGCGCCGGTCACCACGTACACACGGTCCTTCAGTCCCAGATCCATGGGCCTATCCTGCCGGGTCCGCATCCTCCCGGGCCAGCGCGAACGCGGTGCCGACCAGCCCGACGTGGCTGAACGCCTGCGGGAAGTTGCCCAGCTGACGTCCGGCCACCGGGTCGTACTCCTCGGCGAGGAGCCCCACGTCGTTGGTGAGCTCGACGAGCCGCTCGAAGAGTTCGCGCGCCTCCCCGGCCCGCCCGGTCAGCCGCAGCGCGTCCGCCAGCCAGAACGAGCAGACCAGGAAGGTCCCCTCCTGGCCCGGCAGTCCGTCCACCGACCCCGAGTCGGGGGTGTAGCGGCGCAGGAAGCCGCCGTGCATCAGCTCGTCCCGTACGGCGTCCACGGTCCCCACCACCCGGGGGTCGTCCGGCGGCAGGAAGCCGACCTGCGGGATGAGGAGGGTGGCGGCGTCCAGCTCGGCCGAGCCGTACGCCTGGGTGAAGGTGTTCCGCTCGGGGTCGTACGCCCGCTCGCACACCTCGGCGTGGATCTCGTCCCGCATCGCCCGCCAGCGCGCCGCGTCCCCCGGCAGCGAGGGGTCGGCCTCCAGCGTGCGGACCGCGCGGTCGGCGGCGACCCAGGCCATCACCTTCGAGTGGGTGAAGTGGCGGCGCGGCCCGCGGACCTCCCACAGACCCTCGTCGGGCTCCCGCCAGGTGGACTCCAGGAAGCCGAGCAGGCTCAGCTGGAGGTTCCAGGCGTGCCGCTCCGCCGGGATCCCGGCCTCACGCGCGCGGTAGAGGGAGTCCATGACCTCGCCGTACACGTCGAGCTGGAGCTGGTCCACCGCCGCGTTCCCGATCCGTACCGGCGCCGAGTCGGCGTACCCGCGCAGCCATGGCAGGCTCGTCTCCGGCAGCCGGCGTTCTCCGGCCGGTCCGTACATGATCTGCAGGTCGGCGGGGTCGCCCGCGACCGAGCGCAGCAGCCAGTCCCGCCAGGCCTCCGCCTCCTCGTCGTATCCGGCGGCGAGCAGCGCGCCCAGGGTGAGGGAGGAGTCGCGCAGCCAGCAGGCGCGGTAGTCCCAGTTCCGCACGCCGCCGAGCTCCTCCGGCAGGGAGGTGGTGGGCGCGGCCACGATCCCGCCGGTGGGGGCGTAGGTGAGCGCCTTGAGGGTGATCAGGGAGCGCATCACCGTCTCCCGGTAGGGGCCCTTGTAGGTGCAGCGCCCCGCCCACTCCCGCCAGTCCTGCAGGCAATGGTCCAGGGCCTCGAAGGGGTCGACGAGGTTCGGGCGCGGCTCGTGCGAGGGGTGCCAGGTCAGGACGAAGGCCACCTTCTCACCGGCGGCGACGGTGAAGGAGGACTCGGTGGAGAACTGCTGGCCCCAGGTCTTCACCTCCGGCTCGCTGCGCAGCCAGACCGAGTCCGGCCCGGCGACCGCGACCCGGTGGCCGTCGATCCTGCGCACCCAGGGCACGATCGAGCCGTAGTCGAAGCGGAGCCGCAGCACGGCGGTCATCTCGACGCTGCCGCTGACCCCTTCCACGATCCGCATCAGGTCGGGGGCCCTGTCCCGCTGCGGCATGAAGTCGATGACCTTGACGGTGCCCGTACGGGTCTCCCAGTAGGTCTCCAGGACGAGGGAGTCCTCGGCGTAGCGGCGGGTGGCGCAGGTCTTGGCGCCCTTGGGGGCGATCCGCCAGTGACCGTTGTCCTCGTCGCCGAGGATGGCGGCGAAGCAGGCGGCCGAGTCGAAGCGGGGCAGACACAGCCAGTCGACCGATCCGTCCCGGCCGACGAGGGCGGCGGTCTGGAGATCACCGATGAGGGCGTAGTCGTCGATACGTTGCGTCACGCTTGGGCCTGTTCCCGCAAGCGGCGACGGTCAATCAACGGGACGGAGTGGCCTGCGCCTCTGCCGGCTCCGGGGATCCGGAGGCGTCGGCGCCGTCGGGGTCGCCGGCGGTCTGCCGGTCGTGCTTCTCGCGGCGGACCAGGATCACCCAGCCGACGGGGACACCGGCCGCGAAGAGCCACCACTGCACGGCGTACGCCATGTGCGCGCCGATCGAGTCGTGGTCGGGCTCGGCGATCATCTCGGGGGTGCCGCCGGCCGGCTCGGGCCCGGTCTGCTCCAGGTATCCGCCGAGCACCTCGCGGCCGATGAGCTCGGCCTGCTGCCGGCTGTCGATCAGCATGACCTGGCGGTCCGGCAGGCCCTTGAGGTCCTTGATGCCGCTGGCGCCCGTGGTCTCGTCCGCCTTGAGCCGGCCGGTGACGGTGACCTCGCCCCTGGGGGCGGGTGGCACCGGAGGGTAGGAGTGCTGGTCGGCGGCGGCCGGGACCCAGCCGCGGTTGACGAGGACGATCCGTCCGTCCCGGAGGACCAGCGGGGTCAGGACGTGCACGCCCACCTGGTCGTCGGAGGAGGTGCGGCGGCGGACGACCACCTCGTGGGCGGGGTCGAAGGTTCCGGTGGCGGTGACCCGCCGCCAGTAGTCGGCGCGCGGGACGGTGTGACCGGGGGAGGTGAGCTCCTCGACCGGGAGCGGCTTCGCCTGGAGGTTGTCCGCGATCAGGGCGTTCTGGGCGACCCGGCGTTCGTGCCGGTGGAACTGCCAGAAACCCAGCTCGATCATCGTGGGGACGAGGACGAGGGCGACGAGGGTGAGGATCACCCACTGCCGGGACAACAGGAAGCGGTACACGCCGTCGACGGTACATTGCGGCGAAAGGCCCCCTCGCGGCGGGTGCCGCGGGGGGCCTGGAGTGGTTCCGGGGTCACACCCTGTCGACGATGCCCACCTTTCCCTCCGCGCGGGCGCAGTGGCCGCCGCAGTACCAGCTGCCCTCGACCTCGACGCCCTGTCCGATGATCTGGACCCGGCAGTGCTCGCAGATGGGCGCCATGCGATGGATGGCGCAGGCGAAGCAGTCGAAGACGTGCACCGCGCCCTGCGCGTGCACCTCGAAGGACATGCCGTAATCGTTTCCGCAGACCTCACAACGTGCCATGCGCCACAGGGTGGAGCGCCCGGCGGTCGCGCGCAGCGCGGCGCGCCCGCGAGGCCGGGGCTGTCACCCGTCTGCCGGGGCCACGTCCCGCAGCAGCTGGGTGTAGGCGGCCTCGTCGACGACCGGGGTGCCGAAGGACCTGGCCTTGAGGGTCTTGGAGGTGGCGGCGTCCGGGTCGTTGGTGACCAGGAGGCTGGTCAGCCGGGAGACGCTGGAGGCGACGTGGAGGCCGGCCTCGACGGTGCGGTCCTCCAGGAGCTCACGGTCGATGGAGGTGTCACCGGAGAAGGCCACCCGCATGCCCTGCTTGAGCGGTTTGTCCGACTCGTAACGTCCGGGGTTGGGGTACGGACACGGCGGGCGCTTCCGCGAGGGGCGCCAACTGCCCGCCCGGTAGGAGGACTGCCGGCCGATCAGCGGCTGCGCGGGCGCCGAGGCCCACTCCGTCAGCGGCCGGCACTCCAGGAGCGGCAGCCGTACGTTCCGCTCGGCCGCCGCGTGCAGGCTCGGCCGGAACGCCTCGGCGAGCACCCGCGCGTCGTCGAGCGCGTGGTGCGCCCGCTGCTGCACGACACCGAAGTGCGCGGCGAGCGACTCCAGCTTGTGGTTGGGCAGCGGCAGCGACAGCTCCTTGGCGAGCGCGATCGTGCACAGCCGCTGGCGCACGGGCGCGGCGGACTCCGCGCGCGCGTACTCCCGGGCGATCATCTGCCAGTCGAACATGGCGTTGTGCGCGACGAGGACCCGCCCGTCCAGCCGCGCCGCGAACTCCGCGGCGATCTCGGGGAAGAGCGGGGCGCCCTCCAGGACGTCGCTCGTCAGCCCGTGGATCCAGACCGGACCGGGGTCGCGCTCCGGATTGACCAGGGTGTACCAGTGGTCCTCGACGTTCCCCTGGGCGTCCAGCCGGTAGACGGCAGCCGACACTATCCGGTCGTCACGGGCGAGTCCGGTGGTCTCCACGTCGACGACCGCGTACCCCTGCGGGTAGGCGGCCGGCCACATCGCTGCTGTCGTACGGTCGTCAAGCACGGTCACTGAGAATACGGCCCGCGACCGACAGCCCCGTCCCCGCTGTCCCCAGTGTCCGTAATTGCCCTGATTTCCCCGGGGGCTTCGGCGAGCAGGCCGTCCACCAGGGCGCGTACGGAGTCGCTGAAGAGCCGCTCGGTGTCGACCGGTGCCGCCAGGGCGCGCGCGAGGGCCCCGTCGGCCTCGGCGTCCTCGCCGCGCCACAGCTCCTCCTCGTCTGGGGACTGGGCGGGGGCCCGCTCCCTGTTGCGCTCCACCAGGACATGGCCGACGACCTGGAACTGCACGGCGCGGACGGCCCGCGCCGCCTGCGCGCCGCGCAGGCCCGCCGCGTGCGCCTCGTGAACCAGGGCCCGCTGGGCCGGCAGGAACATCCGCTCCGTCAGGCCCCGTTCGTGGACCATCGCCACCAGGTGCGGGCGCTCGCGCAGGGCGCGGCGCAGGGTGCGGGCGACCGAGACCATCCGCTCGGCCGGGGTCGCGCCCCGCGGGCGGATCGTGCCGAGATCGGCGACCGTGCGGGCGACGAGGGCGTCGAGGAGTGACTCGCGGTTGCCGACGTGCCAGTAGATCGAGGTGACCGCGGTGCCGAGCTCGGCGGCGAGCCGGCGCATCGTGAGGACGCCCGGGCCGTGTTCCCTCACCAGGGCCGCCGCGGTGTCCAGGACCTCTTCGCGGGTCAGCGCCGAGCGTGCCATCGGTTCCCCCAACTCCTCTGCGTGCAGCCCTCTTTACCCTTCCCGAGCATCGGTGTAACTGTGTTACAGGCCGACGATCCCGAAGGGTGGTACGTCATGGCACGAGTACGGTACGGGGCACGCGGTGACGCGGAGGCGGCGGCGGCCCGCGAGCGGGCCGCCAAGCTCCCCGACATCTGGTCCACCGGCGTGGTCGCCCTCTGGGAGACCGACCCGGACGTCGTGGCGGCGGTCCTCCCGCCCCCGCTGAAACCCACCGCACGCCCCCTCGTACGCGCCGGCATCAGCAGGGTCGACCTGCCCGGCCACCCCCTCGGCGCCGGCTCCGTCGCCGTCGCCGCCGCCCACGGCGACCGGGAGGGCTGGTACCCGCTGGTCATGCCGATGACCCACGAGCGGGCCCTGATCGGCGGCCGTGAGGTCTTCGGCGAGCCGAAGAAGCTGGGCGAGGTCACGGTCGAGCGCGACGGTCTGGTCGTGCGCGCGGTCCTCGCCCGGCACGGCATCGCCTTCGTGGAGGTGCGCGGCGCGGTCGCCGGCCCGCTGCCGCTGCCGGAACCCGTCGAGAAGACCGACTTCTACTTCAAGTTCCTCCCGGGCGTGGAGGGGACCGGCTTCGACGCCGACCCCGTCCTCGTCCACTGCGTGCGCCACGAGAAGGTGCGGAGACTGGAGCGGATCACCGGAGACGTGGTCCTGCGCGAGTCCATGTACGACCCGGTCGCCGACCTCCCGGTGCGCCGGCTCGTCGAGATCACGATCGGCGAGAAGACCACCGACCAGAGGGGCACGGTCGCCGAACGCGTCTCCGCCCGGGACCTGCTGCCCTTCGTCCACCAGCGGTACGACGACCCGCTCCAGATCCTCGACGGCCCCCCGGAAGGACGTGCCTGATGGAGCTGCGCGCGGGGCAGGTTGCCGTCGTCACGGGCGCGGCGAGCGGCATCGGACTCGCGATGGCCCGCCGGTTCGCCGCCGAGGGCCTCGCCGTCGTCCTCGGGGACGTCGAGCGCGGCGCGCTCGAAGAGGCCGCCGAGGAGCTGACGGCGAGCGGGGCGCAGATCCTCGCCCGCACGGTCGACGTCTCCGACCCCGAGGAGGTACGGGCGTTCGCGGACGCCGCGTACGACACCTTCGGCGCCGTCCACGTCCTCTGCAACAACGCGGGCGTCGGCTCCGGCGCCGAGGGCCGCATGTGGGAGCACGATCCGAACGACTGGAAGTGGGCCTTCTCCGTCAACGTCTGGGGCGTCTTCCACGGCATCCAGGCCTTCGTCCCGCGCATGCTCGCGGGCGCCGAACCGGGCCACGTCGTGAACACCTCCTCAGCCGACGGCGGCATCGCCCCGCTGCCCACCGCCTCCGTGTACGCGGTCACCAAGGCGGCCGTCGTCACCATGACCGAGTCCCTGTACGCGCACCTGAAGGCCGAGCACGCGCGCGTGGGCGCGTCCGTGCTCTTCCCCGGCCCGCACATGCTCCGCACCGGTCTGTGGGAGTCGCACCGCAACCGGCCCAAGCGGTACGCCAAACAGCGGCCGCGCAGAACCCCGTACCGCAGCCTCGACCAGTGGGAGGCGGCGATGAAGGAGGCCGGGCACGAGGTGGCCTTCACGCCGGTGGAGGAGGTCGCCGAGCACGTCGTCGACGGCATCCGCGCCGACCGCTTCTGGATGCTGCCGGAGTCCGAGCACAGCGACCGCCAGATCAGGGCGCGCTCGCGGTCCATGCTCGACCGCGCCGACCCGTCGTACCTGGAGAGCTTCATCCTCGACTGAGGGAGCCGCACGATGAGCCACGAGGACCCGTATCTGATCATCTCCTCCGACTGTCACGCCGGGCTGCCCACCGAGGAGTACCGGCCCTATCTCGACCGCCGCTTCCACCGGGACTTCGACGACTTCCTGGCCGGGCGCGAGGCCCGCCGGGAGGCCATGACCCGGCTCGGGGTGCGCAACGAGGCCTTCGCCACCAAGTGGTTCAGCGACAACGAGGAGGGCCTGCGCGGCGGCTGGGACCCCGCCCAGCGCATCAAGGAGCTCGACGGCGACGGGGTGGCCGCCGAGGTCGTCTTCCCCGACGCGGACGCCGTCGACAGCCGGACCGCCGCTCCCTTCGGCGTCGGCCTCGGGCTCTCCGGCGACCAGGACCCGGAGCTGGGCATGGCGGGCGCGAAGGCGCACAACCGCTGGCTCGCCGAGTTCGTCTCCGCGAACCCGAGCCGGCACTGCGGGGTCGCCCTCCTCCCCGTCACCGCCGACGTCCGCGAGGTCGTCGCGGAGATCCACCGCGCCAAGGAGTCCGGGCTCGGCGCGCTCATGATCCCCTCCATGTGGGTGGACAAGGCCCCGTACCACGACCGGCGTTACGACCCGGTATGGGCGGCGGCGGCCGAGACCGGCATGCCGGTCGTCACCCACTCCGGGGCGGCGCCGCGCGAGGAGTACGGCGACCACCTCGGGATCTACGTCTCCGAGGTCACCTGGTGGCCGGCCAGACCACTGTGGTTCCTGCTCTGGTCGGGCGTCTTCGAGCGCCACCCCGGCCTGCGCTTCGGGGTCGCCGAGTCCGGCTGCTGGTGGCTGCCGAACCTGCTCTGGTTCATGGACCGGCTCTACCTGGGCGCGCACGGCGGCAAGAAGCTGTCCCCGTTCGCGGAGCTGAAGCGGCCGCCCAGCGAGTACCTGGACCGGCAGGTCTTCCTCTGCGCCACCAACACCAAGCGGCGCGA
Organism: Streptomyces sp. NPDC034084; assembly: GCF_055575535.1. Classification (NCBI taxonomy): domain Bacteria; kingdom Bacillati; phylum Actinomycetota; class Actinomycetes; order Kitasatosporales; family Streptomycetaceae; genus Streptomyces; species Streptomyces sp. NPDC034084. The sequence continues at coordinate 36,484 of NZ_JBVISK010000001.1, read as the reverse complement.
GCTCGCGCAGCGGTACGAGATCGGCGTCGACAACATCCTGTGGGGCTCGGACTTCCCGCACCCGGAGGGCACCTGGCCCGACACGCGCGCGTGGCTGCGGAGGACCTTCCACGACATCCCGGTCGAGGAGACCCGGCGGATGCTGGGGCTCGCCGCCGCCGAGGTCTTTGGATTCGATATCCACATACTGGATCCGATAGCCCGTCGAATCGGCCCCACCCCCGCCGACCTCGGCCAGCCCGCCGACCAGACCGCCGTCGAGGCATCCTGGGCCCGCTCGCGCGAGGTCGGCCGGCACTGGCTCACCGACCACGAGTTCCCCGTCCTGGGGGTGTCGCCGTGACCGACCGCTACACCGTCGTCTCCGCCGACTGCCACGCCGGCGCCGACCTCCTCGACTACAGGCCGTACCTGGAGAAGAAGCACCACGACGACTTCGACGCCTGGGCGGCGACCTACGTCAACCCGTACGAGGACCTCCTCGCCGACACCGCCGACCGCAACTGGAACTCGCGGCGCCGGCTGCGCGAACTGGAGACGGACGGCATCGTCGCCGAGGTCGTCTTCCCCAACACCATCCCGCCGTTCTTCCCCAAGGCCTCCCTGATGGCCCAGCCGCCCACCCGCGCCGAGTACGAGCGGCGCTGGGCCGGGCTCCAGGCGCACAACCGCTGGCTGGCCGACTTCTGCGCGGACGCCCCGGGACGCAGGGCGGGCGTGGCGCAGATCCTCCTCAACGACGTGGACGCGGCCGTCGCGGAGATCCGCCGCACCCGCGAGGCCGGGCTGACCGGCGGCATCCTGCTGCCGGGGGTCCCGCCGGGCTCGCCCGTCCCGGAGCTCTACTCCGACGCGTACGACCCGATCTGGGCGGTCTGCGCCGAACTCGACGTCCCCGTCAACCACCACGGCGGCTCCGCGTCGCCCCCGCTGGGCGACGAACCGGCCGCCCGGGCGGTGTTCATGGTGGAGACCACCTGGTTCTCCCACCGCGCCCTCTGGCACCTGATCTTCGGCGGCGCGTTCCGGCGCCACCCGGGGCTCAAGCTGGTCCTCACCGAGCAGGGCTCGGGATGGATCCCCGGCGTCCTCGACATGCTGGACTACTACCACCGGCGCCTGGTGTCGGCCGCGACCGGCGCCGCCACCGCCGAGTCCAAGTTCGGCGCCGGCCTCGCGGAGTCCATGGGCAAGGGCCCCGGCGAGGTCTGGCGGGACAACTGCTTCGTCGGCGCGAGCTTCATGCGCCCCCACGAGGTGCCGCTGCGCGACCGGATCGGCCTCGACAAGATCATGTGGGGCAGCGACTACCCGCACGACGAGGGCACCACCCCGTACTCCCGCGAAGGCCTCCGCATCGCCTACGCGGGGCTGCCGAAGGAGGAGGTGGCCGCCATGGTCGGCGGGAACGCCGCCCGCGTCTACGGCTTCGACCTCGCCCTCCTCGACCGCCTGGCCGCCGTCCACGGCCCGTCCGTCGAGGAGATCGCCCAGCCCCTCAAGGAGGTCCCCGAGGGCGCCACCAGCCCGGCCTTCGCCCCGGGCGGGTCGGTCCGTGTCTGGTGAGGCGCGGGGTGCGACCCTCCTGACGTGACCGAACCTCCCGCGCACGACGAAGCCCACGGCGGCGGACTCGGCTCCCGTCTCAACTGGCTCCGGGCGGCAGTGCTCGGAGCCAACGACGGCGTCGTCTCCACCGCCGGCCTCGTCGTCGGCGTGGCCGGCGCCACCGGGTCCCGGGCCGCCCTGCTCACGGCCGGCCTCTCGGGACTGCTCGCCGGTTCGATGTCGATGGCGGCGGGGGAGTACGTCTCGGTCTCCAGCCAGCGCGACTCCGAGAAGGCCGCGCTCGCCCAGGAGAAGCGCGAACTGCGCGAGCGGCCGGAGGCCGAACTCGACGAGCTGACCGGACTGCTCGCCGCCCGGGGCCTCTCCCGGGAGGTGGCCCGCGAGGCCGCCGAACAGCTCACCGCCCGCGACGCCCTGCGCGCCCACGCGCGCGTGGAGCTCGGCATCGACCCCGACGACCTCACCAACCCCTGGCACGCGGCCGGCGCCAGCTTCCTCGCCTTCACCGCCGGCGCCCTGCTCCCGCTCCTCGCGATCGTCCTCCCACCGGCCTCCGCCCGCCTCTGGGTCACCGTCCTCTCCGTCCTCGCCGCCCTCACCCTCACCGGCTGGTGGAGCGCCCGCCTCGGCAGCGCCCCCACGGGCCCCGCGATCCTCCGCAACGCGGCTGGCGGCGCCCTCGCGATGGCGGTCACCTACGCCGCGGGATCCCTGCTGGGAGCGGCGGGGGTCTAGGTGTATCGACCCGCCGGCCCGCCCTGCGCGCCGCGCACGGCCGACGCGCACGGCCGACGCGCACGGCCGACGCGGGCGGGCCGCTGACGGCGGAAGCGCTCCGCGCGATGTACGGTGAATGTCGTACAACCGTCTGACAGCAAGGACCGCCCCCCATGCGCGCCACCACCATCCACGCCCCGTTCGACATGCGCGTGGAGGACGTGCCCGACCCGGTGATCCAGGAGCCCACGGACGTCGTCCTGCGGGTCCTGCGCGCCTGCATCTGCGGCAGCGACCTCTGGGCCTACCGCGGTGAGTCCGCCCGGCAGCCCGGCCAGCGCATCGGTCACGAGTTCCTCGGCATCGTCGAGGCGGCCGGCTCCGACGTCACCGGCTTCGCCGCCGGCGACCTCGTCGTCGCCCCCTTCGTCTGGTCCGACGGCACCTGCGAGTACTGCGCCGAGGGCCTCCAGACCTCCTGCCCGAGCGGCGGCTTCTGGGGTTCGGTCGGCTCCGACGGCGGCCAGGGCGAGGCCGTCCGCGTCCCCTTCGCCGACGGCACCCTCGTCAAGCTGCCCGCCGAGGCGGCCGGCGACGACCGCCTGCTCACCGCGCTGCTCGCCCTCTCGGACGTCCTGGGCACCGGCCACCACGCGGCCCTCGGCGCGGGCGTGAAGCCCGGCTCCACCGTCGCCGTCGTCGGTGACGGGGCCGTCGGCCTCTGCGGCGTCCTCGCCGCCAAGCGGCTCGGAGCCGAGCGGATCATCGCGCTCGGCCGGCACACCGCCCGTACCGACATCGCCCGCGCCTTCGGCGCCACCGACGTCGTCGCCGAGCGCGGCGAGGCCGCCGAGGCCGCCGTCCGCGAGCTCACCGGCGGCCAGGGCGCCCACGGCGTCATCGAGGCCGTCGGCACCGAGCAGTCCATGCGCACCGCCGTCGCGATCGCCCGCGACGGCGGCTCCATCGGCTACGTCGGCGTCCCGCACGGCAGCGGCACCGGCCTCGACCTGTCGGTCATGTTCGACCGCAACATCGCGCTCCGCGGCGGCGTCGCCCCCGTGCGCGCGTACATTCCGGAACTCCTCCCGGACGTCCTCGACGGCACCATCGACCCGTCCCCGGTCTTCGACCTGACGGTCGGCCTGGACGGGGTCCCCGGCGGCTACCAGGCGATGGACGACCGCACGGCGCTCAAGGTCCTGGTCAAGCCGTAACGTCCCCCACGCCGGAGTGCCGGGGGAGACCCGTCAGGCCCCCCACCACTCCGGCGTGTCCGCCCCCGGCAGGCCCGGCGCCCGGGTCCACCCCGCGGGGCCGCCCTCGTACGACACCGGCGACAGGGCGTGCCGCAGGCGCCCCAGCGGCCCCTCCGACTCCGTGAGGTACCGCTCCGGCTCGTACCGCGGCAGCCCGTGCGACAGCCAGTGGCCCGTCTGCGCGAGGGCCACGCGGACGAGCCGGCTGCCGCCCTCCGCGCGCTGCTCGGTCAGCGACCGCAGCACCGCCGCCGCGAGCAGATACCCCGTGCCGTGGTCCAGCGCCTGCGCCGGCAGCGCGCCCGGCTTCTCGGCCGACCCCTCCACGGCGGCGATCCCCGTCGCCACCTGCACCAGGGAGTCGAAGCCGCGCCGCCCGCCCCACGGCCCGTAGTCGCCCCAGGCGGAGAGCCGCGCGGTCACCAGACCCGGCCGCTCCAGGTCGAACCGGTCGAGCGCGCCCGGCCGGTAACCGGTGACCAGCACGTCGGCCCCGTCCAGGAGTTCACCGAAGGTCCGCCGGTCCGACGGCCGGTCCAGATCGAGCGCCGCCGTCCGCTTGCCGACATCCGTGTCCGCGTGCTGGTCCGGCAGTTCCGGGTTGCCCGGCGGGTCGATCCGCAGCACGTCCGCGCCGAGCAGCGCGAGCGTCCGGGTCGCGACCGGCCCCGCGATCACCCGCGTCAGGTCCAGGACCCGCAGCGGCCGCCCGCCCCCGGCCCTGGGCGCCGCCTCGTCCAGCCGCTCCCGGGCCAGCAGCGGCCGCGCCGCCACCTCCCGGCCCTGCTCGCCCGCCGCCCACTCCCCGGGCGTGCGCAGCGCGACCGCCAGGCCCCCCGCCGCGTACACCGCCGTCTCGACCTCGACGGCCTTGAGCTCGCCGATCGCCGCCGCGACGGCCTCCACGGAGTCCGCCGTTCGAAGAGCTGCGAGCAACGCCGCCTTGTGGTGCGGGTAGTTGGCGTGCGTACGGACCCAGCCGTCGGCCGCCCGCCAGAACCGGGAGAGGGGCGCGAAGTTCACCGGAGCCCGCCCGTCGAGCCGCAGATGGCGCTCACTCACGAAGGCGGTGGCGACGGCCCCGTCGTCCACCCGTACCGGCCCCGGAAGCCCCGCGTGCTCCACCGCGGCGAGCGAGCAGGCCGCGACCGCCGCGCGCGCCAGGTCCATCACCGGCAGCCGCGCGGGCAGCAGCCCGGAGACCCCGCCGTACTCCACGCGGTCGACGAGGGCGGGATCGCCGCCCAGGGCCGACCACAACAACTCCGTACCCGTACGCACTGTGTTGTCCATGAGGGCAGTGTGGCACTCAGTGCCATGCGAAAGGCCCTGGTGTGGCACACCACACCAGGGCCCCTCACCGCACCGCCGTGACTACCGGCGGACGGCGTCCAGCGCGTCGATCAGACCGGCCCCGTAGAAGCCGTTCTTGTTCGTGCCGCCCTCGCAGACGGCGTCGATCTTGCCGTCGCCCTCGATGTCGTACGGGTTGGTGCAGGCGCGGTCGTCGGCCTGCGCGTACAGCAGCGCCTTCAGCGCCGCCGGGCTCGCGTGCGGGTGCGTCGACTTGAGGAGCGCCAGGACACCCGCCGCGTGCGGCGAGGCCATCGACGTACCGGCCTTGTAGTTGTAGCCGCCGTTGACCGTGGTCGACAGGATGCGGCCGTTGACCGCCGGGGCGTCCGGGGTCTGGTACTCGGTGCGGTCACCACCGGGGGCGGCGATGTCGATCACGCCGAGACCGTAGTTGGAGTAGGACGCCTTGAGGTCCTTGGCGCCGGTCGCGGAGACCGTCACGACGCCCGGCAGCATGGCCGGGTAGTCGAAGCACTCCTTCGGGTCGATGACCCGGTCGCCCGGAGTGGTGTCGTTCGGGCTGCTGTTGTCGAGGATCGAGTCGGCCGCCAGGTCGAACTTGGAGTTGCCGGCCGCGGCGACGTTGACCGTGCCCTTCTTCTCCGCGTAGCGGGTGGCGCGGGTGACCGCCTCGATGAGGGCCTTCTGGTCCTCGTCGTTCTTGCAGGCGAACATCCACGGGTCGGTGTAGTAGCTGTTGTTCGTGACGTCGATGCCGTGCTCGGCCGCCCACACGAAGCCGCAGACCACGGCCTCCGTGTAGAAGAAGCCGTCCGGGGTGGACACCTTGATGCCGGCGAGCTTCACGCCCGGGGCGACACCGGTGACGCCGACGCCGTTCTTGGCGGCGCCGATGGTGCCCGCGACGTGCGTGCCGTGGTCGCTCTCGCCCGGGTTCGGACGCCAGGAACCGGCGGTGGTGTCCGCCTTGCCGGACACGCAGTTGGCGGACGCGGCGGCGTCGAAGTTCGGCGCCAGGTCCGGGTGGGTGTCGTCGACACCCGTGTCGATGATGCCGACGGTGACCCGCTTGCTGCCGAGCGTCTTCTGGTGGGCCTTGTCGGCCTTGATCGCCGGGAGGTCCCACTGCAGCGGCTCCAGCGGGTCCTGCTCGTCCGTCGCCAGCGCGGCGGCGGCCTTGGCCTCGGCCGGGGACAGCGTCTGCGCGCCCTCGTCGACGGAGTCGTCGGACTGGACGGAGAGCGGGGCGGTCCGGGTCGAACCGGCCGACACCACGCCACGCGCCTGACGGATCGTCTTCGCGAACTCGGGGTTCTGCGAGTGGACGACTATCACGCCTATCTGGTCGTACGAGACGACCACCTCGCCGCCCGCGGCTGCGATCGCCTTCTTCACCGAAGCGGCGGTCCAGCGGCCACCCTCGACGTTGACGACGTACGAGAGCTTGGGGCCGTCCGTGGCAACGGTGGCCGGAGCGTCGCTCAGTTCCGCGGCGGAGGCGGCGCCGGGGAGAAGGAAGCCGAGCGAGGCCGTGAGCGCGAGACCAACCGGCAGAGCGAGAGCTCGGCCGCGCCTCGATCCCAGATGAGCCATGGGTTCTCCACATCATCCGTATGTACTGTCCGCGCGCGGGTTTGCACGTGGACAGGTGCATGACGAGTGAAGCTATCGCTGATCTTCCCGAAGCTTCAATGAGTTGAGAAGACTTCATGAAGATCTGATCAAAGAAATCCCGCGCGTGAACCGCTTCGCTTCCGTTTCCGTGCCGTTGGGCAGGGGAGGAACTCCGCTCGGAGCCCCGCTTCCCGCACCCCTGGTGAGGCCCCCTTGACCATGCCGTCCGCCCCCGCGTCACGAGGAGATTCCGTGGCTACCGAAGCACCGCCGCCCAGAAGCGGCACGGAGACCGCCCCCGGCCCCGCGTCACCCACGACGGAGCAGTTCGTCGAGGTGCAGGAAGGCGCGGAGTTCGGCGAACTGCGCCGTACGTACCGCTCGTTCGCCTTCCCCCTCACCCTGGCCTTCATCGCCTGGTACCTGCTGTACGTGCTGCTCTCCAACTACGCGGGCGGCTTCATGGGGACCAGGGTCTTCGGCAACATCAACGTGGCCCTCGTCCTCGGCCTCGGCCAGTTCCTCACCACGTTCCTCATCGCCTGGCTCTACTCGCGGCACGCGGCGAACCGGCTCGACCCCCGGGCCGAGGCCATCAGAAACCGTATGGAGGGCGACGCATGAGCACCCCCGTCCTGCTCGCGGCGGCCAACGCCACCACCGAGCACCGGCCCCTGATCATCGCCCTGTTCGGCGCCTTCGTCGTCGCCACCCTCGCCATCACCGTCTGGGCCGGCCGCCAGACGAGGAGCGCCGCCGACTTCTACGCCGGCGGACGCCAGTTCACCGGCTTCCAGAACGGCCTCGCGATCTCCGGCGACTACATGTCCGCCGCGTCCTTCCTCGGCATCGCCGGAGCCATCGCCCTCTTCGGCTACGACGGCTTCCTGTACTCGATCGGCTTCCTCGTCGCCTGGCTCGTCGCCCTGCTCCTGGTCGCCGAACCGCTGCGCAACTCCGGCCGGTTCACCATGGGCGACGTCCTCGCCTACCGGATGCGCCAGCGGCCCGTCCGCACCGCCGCCGGCACCTCGACGATCGTCGTCTCGATCTTCTACCTGCTCGCCCAGATGGCAGGCGCGGGCGTCCTCGTCTCGCTGCTCCTCGGCATCACCAGCAACGGCGGCAAGATCGCGATCGTCGCCCTGGTCGGCCTCCTGATGATCGTGTACGTGACGATCGGCGGCATGAAGGGCACCACCTGGGTGCAGATGGTCAAGGCGGTCCTGCTCATCGCGGGCACGCTCCTGATCACCTTCCTCATCCTCCTCAAGTTCCACTTCAACGTCTCGGAGCTGCTCGGCGCGGCCGCCACCAACAGCGGCAAGGGTCCGGCCTTCCTGGAGCCCGGCCTCAAGTACGGCGCCACCGCCACCTCCAAGCTGGACTTCCTCTCCCTCGGCATCGCGCTCGTCCTCGGCACGGCCGGACTGCCCCACATCCTGATCCGCTTCTACACGGTGCCGACCGCCAAGGCCGCCCGTAAGTCCGTGAACTGGGCCATCGGCATCATCGGCGCCTTCTACCTGATGACGATCGTCCTCGGCTTCGGCGCCGCCGCCCTCCTCAAGAACAGCGACATCGTCGCCTCCAACAAGGCCGGGAACACGGCCGCCCCGCTCGCGGCCCTGGAGATCGGCGGCGGAGCCGGCTCCACCGGCGGCGCGATCCTCCTCGCCGTCATCTCCGCCGTCGCCTTCGCCACCATCCTCGCCGTGGTCGCGGGCCTCACCCTGGCCTCCTCCTCGTCCTTCGCGCACGACATCTACGCCAACGTCATCCGGCGCGGGAAGGCCACCGAGAAGGAGGAGGTCCGCGCCGCCCGCTGGGCGACCGTCCTCATCGGCATCGTCTCCATCGCCCTCGGCGCCCTCGCCCGCGACCTCAACGTCGCCGGCCTGGTCGCCCTCGCCTTCGCGGTCGCCGCCTCGGCCAACCTGCCGACGATCCTCTACTCGCTCTTCTGGAAGCGGTTCACCACCCAGGGCGCGCTGTGGTCGATCTACGGCGGCCTGATCTCCGCCGTCGTCCTCGTGCTCTTCTCGCCGGTCGTCTCCGGCAAGCCCACCTCGATGTTCAAGACGGCGGACTTCTACTGGTTCCCGCTGGAGAACCCCGGCCTCGTCTCCATCCCGCTCGGCTTCCTGCTCGGCTGGCTCGGCTCGGTCCTCTCCAAGGAGGAGCCGGACAAGGGCAAGTACGCGGAGCTGGAGGTCAAGGCCCTCACCGGAGTCGGAGCGCACTGAACCGTATACGTTCCGCGACCGCAGGACGGCCGCGTCGTAGAGTTCTACGACGCGGCCGCGCCGGTCCTCGTGACAATCTGCCCTGCTCGTTGTCCGTGGGCTCGCGTAGGCTCGAAGCAACGCATCCGGAGAACGGGGAGGGGGCCCACAGTGCTCATCGACACCTACGGCCGTGTGGCCACTGACCTGCGTGTCTCGCTCACGGACCGGTGCAATCTGCGCTGCACGTACTGCATGCCGGAAGAGGGCCTCCAGTGGCTCGCCAAGCCGGACCTCCTCACCGACGACGAGATCGTCCGGCTGATCCGCATCGCGGTCACCGACCTCGGCGTCACCGAGGTCCGCTTCACCGGCGGCGAGCCGCTGCTCCGCCCCGGCCTCGTCGGGATCGTCGAGCGCTGCGCCGCCCTGGAGCCGCGGCCCCGGATGTCCCTCACCACCAACGGCATCGGTCTCAAGCGCACCGCCGCCGCCCTCAAGGCCGCCGGCCTCGACCGGGTCAACGTCTCCCTCGACACCCTGCGCCCCGAGGTCTTCAAGACCCTCACCCGGCGCGACCGCCACCAGGACGTGCTCGACGGCATGGCCGCCGCCCGCGAGGCCGGCCTCACCCCCGTCAAGGTCAACGCCGTCCTGATGCCCGGACTCAACGCCGACGAGGCCCCCGACCTCCTCGCCTGGGCGGTCCAGGAGGGGTACGAGCTCCGCTTCATCGAGCAGATGCCCCTGGACGCCCAGCACGGCTGGAAGCGCGACGGCATGATCACCGCCGGCGACATCCTGGAATCGCTCCGGACCCGCTTCACCCTGACCCCGGAAGGCTCCGAGGAGCGCGGCTCGGCCCCCGCCGAGCGCTGGGTGGTCGACGGTGGACCGCACACGGTCGGCGTCATCGCCTCCGTCACCCGCCCGTTCTGCCGGGCCTGCGACCGCACCCGGCTCACGGCCGACGGCCAGGTGCGCACCTGCCTCTTCGCCACCGAGGAGACCGACCTGCGGGCCGCGCTCCGCTCGGACGCCCCGGACGAGACGGTCGCGGAGCTCTGGAAGAAGGCCATGTGGGGCAAGAAGGCCGGCTCGGGCCTCGACGACCCGAGCTTCCTCCAGCCCGAGCGCCCGATGTCGGCGATCGGCGGCTGATTCCCGGTCGCTCGGTCGCGGGCGCCCTAGGAGGCGGGGGAGTCGGACTCCCAGTCGCTCAGCGCGACCACGTCCTTCAGGAAACCCCGTACACCCAGGAACTGGGAGAGGTGCTCGCGGTGCTCCTCGCACGCGAGCCAGGTCTTGCGGCGCTCGGGCGTGTGCACCTTGGGGTTGTTCCACGCGAGGACCCAGACGGCGTCGGCGCGGCACCCCTTGGCGGAACAGATCGGCTTCTCTTCGCTCACGGGACCATTGATCACCCGATCATTGTCCAGCAAGGGCGATGCCGGGCAGCCACGGGGGGAGCTGCCCGGCATCGGTCCGTCGCTCCGACGGGGGATGCGGAGCGCGTAGGCAGTATGTCACGGCACATGGGGTGCGGTGCACCGGAACTTCATGATTGATCTGAGCTTTTCTTGAGGTTCGCGGCGTCGAGCGCGGGGCGCACCGGAGGGGGGACGAACGTGGAGGGAAGGGACGGAGCCCTCTCGCGTCCCGCGTTGGCGACCACCACGGCGACATAGGGAAGCAGGGCGCCCAGACCCAGCGCCACGAACGCCACGTGCCGCTCGACGTTCCACAGGACCGCCGCGGCGATCACGCAGAGCGTCCGCACCGTCATCGAGATGACATAGCGTCGCTGCCTCCCGCGGACGTCCTCGGCGAGCCCCTGTCGGGCTCCCGTGATCCGGAAGACCTCGGTCCCGCCATGCTTCGTCATCGCCGTCCACCACCCAGCGGTCGTGCCGGACCCACCCCGGTCCGGACCTGTCTCCACGGTACGCCCGCCCCCCGGAGCCGACGAGACCGGGGCACGTACGGCGGTGTCCGACATGCGCCGTACGACCGAGGAGTCGAGACTGGGCCCACATGCGCACTAGGAGGCGATGATGAGTTGGTTGTGGGCGATCATCGTGGGACTCGTCCTCGGTCTGATCGCGAAGGCGATCCTGCCCGGGAAACAGCAGATCCCGCTCTGGCTGACGACCGTGTTCGGCATTCTCGGCAGCGTGCTCGGCAACGCGGTCGCGACCTGGATCGGAGTCAATGACACCAAGGGCATCGACTGGATCCGGCACCTGCTCCAGCTGATCGGCGCCGTCGTCGTCGTCGGCGTGGGCGACATGCTGTGGGCCTCGATCAGGGGCAACAGACAGCGCGCCTGAGTACGAGGAGAGGCCCGGTACGGCGCACAGCGCGCGTACCGGGCCTCTCCGTGTGATCGCTAGCCGGCGAACTCGATCGCCGCCAGGTTCTTCTTGCCGCGCCGCAGCACCAGCCAGCGGCCGTGCAGCAGCTCGTCCGCCGACACCTCGGCGTCCTCGGCGGTCACCTTCACGTTGTTCACGTAGGCCCCGCCCTCCTTCACCGTGCGGCGCGCCGCCGACTTGCTCGCCACGAGACCGACCTCGGCGAACAGGTCCACCACCTGGCCGAGCCCGGTCACGCGCGCGTGCGGCAGCTCGGACAGCGCGGCGGCGAGCGTCGGCTCGTCCAGCTCGGCCAGGTCACCCTGCCCGAACAGCGCCTTGGAGGCGTTGATGACGGCCGCGCACTGCTCGGCGCCGTGCACCAGGGTGGTGAGCTCCTCGGCGAGGGCCCGCTGGGCGGCACGCGCCTGCGGCCGCTCGGCGGTCTGCGCCTCCAGCGCCTCCAGCTCCTCGCGGGACTTGAAGGACAGGATCCGCATGTACGTCGAGATGTCCCGGTCGTCCACGTTCAGCCAGAACTGGTAGAACGCGTACGGCGTGGTCATCTCCGGGTCCAGCCAGACGGCCCCGCCCTCGGTCTTGCCGAACTTGGTGCCGTCCGCCTTCACCATCAGCGGCGTCGCAAGCGCGTGCGCCTCCGCGCCCGGCTCCAGGCGGTGGATCAGGTCGAGGCCGGCCACCAGGTTGCCCCACTGGTCCGAGCCGCCCTGCTGGAGCGTGCAGCCGTAGCGGCGGTACAGCTCCAGGAAGTCCATGCCCTGGAGCAGCTGGTAGCTGAACTCGGTGTAGCTGATGCCCTGCTCGGACTCCAGACGCCGGGCGACGGAGTCCTTGGTCAGCATCTTGTTGACGCGGAAGTGCTTGCCGATGTCCCGCAGGAACTCGATCGCCGACATCCCGGCGGTCCAGTCCAGGTTGTTCACCATGACCGCCGCGTTCTCCCCCTCGAAGGAGAGGAAGGGCTCGATCTGCGAACGCAGCCGGTTCACCCAGTTCGCGACCGTCTCGGGGTCGTTCAGGGTGCGCTCGGCCGTCGGCCGCGGGTCGCCGATCTGCCCGGTGGCCCCGCCGACCAGCGCCAGCGGCCGGTGCCCGGCCTGCTGGAGCCGGCGGACGGTGAGGACCTGGACCAGGTGACCGACGTGGAGACTGGCCGCGGTCGGGTCGAAACCGCAATAGAACGTGACGGGACCGTCCGCGAGAGCCTTGCGCAGTGCGTCCTCATCGGTGGACTGGGCGAACAACCCGCGCCACTTCAGCTCGTCGACGATGTCCGTCACGATCGTCCGTCTCCTCAGAAAGGTGTCAGTACTACGTCGGCCCAGTCTAGGCGGGTCAGACCCCCTTGCTGACCGAGCTCATGTTGAAGTCCGGCACCCGCAGGGCGGGCATCGCCGCCCTGGTGAACCAGTCGCTCCACTCGCGCGGCAGCGTCTTCTCCGTACGGCCCGCCTCCGTGGCCCGCGACAGCAGGTCCACCGGCGACTCGTTGAACCGGAAGTTGTTCACCTCGCCGACCACCTCGCCGTTCTCGACGAGGTAGACGCCGTCCCGGGTCAGCCCGGTCAGCAGCAGCGTCGCCGGGTCGACCTCGCGGATGTACCAGAGGCAGGTGAGCAGCAGACCCCGCTCGGTGGAGGCCACCATCTCCTCCAGCGAGCGCTCGCCGCCGCCGTCCAGGATCAGGTTCCCCGCTCCCGGCGCCACGGGCAAGCGAGTAAGCCCCGCCGTGTGCCGCGTGGTGACCAGGTGCGCCAGGCTGCCCGCCTCCACCCAGTCGACCGGCCCGACCGGCAGACCGTTGTCGAAGACGGACGAGTCGTCGCCCGAGGAGTGCGCGATCACGAACGGCGCGGACTCCAGGCCCGGCTCGTTCGGGTCGCTGCGCAGCGTGAGCGGCAGGGGGGAGAGCGTCTCGCCGAGCCGGGTGCCGCCGCCGGGCTTGGAGAAGACCGTACGGCCCTCCACCGCGTCCCGGGCCGCCGAGGACCACAGCTGGTAGATCATCAGGTCGGCCACGGCGGTCGGCGGCAGCAGCGTCTCGTACCGGCCCGCGGGCAGCTCGATCCTCCGCTCCGCCCAGCCGAGGCGGGTCGCCAGTTCGGCGTCGAGCGCGGCCGGGTCGACGTCCTTGAAGTCCCGGGTCGAGCGCCCGGCCCAGGCGGAGCGCGTGCGGTCGGGGGACTTGGCGTTGAGCTCCAGGGTCCCCTTGGGCTGGTCGTGGCGGAGCCGCAGCCCCGTGGACGTGCCCAGGTAGGTGGAGGTCAGCTCGTGGCTGGCGAAGCCGTAGAGCTCACGGCCCCCGGCACGCGCGCGTGCGAAGGCCTCGCCGAGCGCCGGGGCGAAGTCGGTGAAGACGGCGGAGGAGGTCTCCGCCGGGGCGTCCGTGAAGTCGGGAGAAGCGGGTACGCCCTCGACGAGCGGCTGCGCGTCCTCGGCGGGCCCGGCGGCCCGTGCGGCGGCCTCCGCGGCCCGGACCAGCGGCTCCAGGTCGTCGACGGTCACGGCGGACCGGGAGACGACACCGGAGGCGGTGCCCTGGGCGCCGTCGACGGTCGCGATCACGGTGAGCGTCCGGCCCCGGGTCACCCCGTTCGTGGTGAGCGCGTTCCCCGCCCAGCGCAGATTCGCCGAGGACTCCTCGTCGGCGATGACGACACACCCGTCGGCGCGGGACAGCTCGAGGGCCCGCTCGACGATCTCGTACGGCTTGCTGACGCGGCTCATCGACCGGCCTCCTGCGTCGTGTTCAAGATGTTGACGCCCCGGAACAGGGCGGACGGGCAGCCGTGCGAGACGGCGGCGACCTGGCCCGGCTGGGCCTTGCCGCAGTTGAAGGCGCCACCGAGGACGTACGTCTGCGGGCCGCCGACCTGCTCCATCGAGCCCCAGAAGTCCGTCGTCGTCGCCTGGTACGCCACGTCCCGCAGCTGCCCCGCGAGCCGGCCGTTCTCGATGCGGAAGAAGCGCTGGCCGGTGAACTGGAAGTTGTAGCGCTGCATGTCGATCGACCAGGACCGGTCGCCGACCACGTAGATGCCCCGCTCCACGCCCCCGATCAGGTCCTCCGTCGACAGGCCGCCCGGGTCCGGCTGGAGCGAGACGTTCGCCATCCGCTGCACCGGGACGTGTGCGGGGGAGTCGGCGAAGGCGCAGCCGTTCGACCGGCCCAGGCCGGTGAGCTTCGCGATCCGCCGGTCCAGCTGGTAGCCGACGAGCGTGCCGTCCTTCACCAGGTCCCAGCTCTGCGCCTCGACGCCCTCGTCGTCGAAGCCGACGGTGGCGAGACCGTGCTCGGCGGTCCGGTCACCCGTCACGTTCATGATCGAGGAGCCGTACGCCAGCTTGCCCAGCTGGTCGAAGGTGGCGAAGGAGGTGCCCGCGTACGCCGCCTCGTAGCCGAGTGCCCGGTCCAGCTCGGTGGCGTGCCCGATGGACTCGTGGATCGTCAGCCACAGGTTCGACGGGTCCACGACCAGGTCGTACCGGCCCGCCTCCACGCTCGGCGCCCGCATCTTCTCGGCGAGCAGCCCCGGGATCTCGTCGAGCTCCTTGTCCCAGTCCCAGCCGGTCCCCGTCAGGTACTCCCAGCCCCGTCCGACCGGCGGCGCGATCGTCCGCATCGAGTCGAACTCGCCGGTCGTCTCGTCCACGGCGACCGCCGTGAGCTGCGGGTGCAGCCGGACGCGCTGCTGGGTGGTCACGGTGCCGGCCGTGTCCGCGTAGAACTTGTTCTCGTGGACGGTGAGCAGCGAGGCGTCCACGTGCGCCACGCCCTCCGCCCCGAGCAGCCGCGCGCTCCAGTCGGCGAGCAGCGCGCTCTTCTCCTCGGCGGGGACGGAGAAGGGGTCGATCTCGTACGAGGACACCCAGGTGCGCTCGGAGTGCACCGGCTCCTCGGCGAGCTCCACGCGCTCGTCCGAGCCGGCCGCCGCGATCACCTTCGCCGACAGCTTGGCCATGGCCACCGCCTGCGAGGCGACCCGCGCCGCCGCGTCCATGGTGAGGTCGACACCGGACGCGAAGCCCCAGGCCCCGCCGTGCACCACCCGCACCGCGTAGCCCAGGTCCGTGGTGTCCGAGGACCCGGACGGTTTGGCGTCGCGCAGCCGCCACGAGGCGCTGCGCACCCGCTCCAGACGGAAGTCCGCGTGCTCGGCACCGAGCGCGCGCGCTCGGGCGAGCGCCGCGTCGGCGAGCGCCCGCAACGGCAGCGCGACGAACGAAGGGTCGATCTGATGGACCACGAGCGGCCTCGCTCTCGGCGATCGGAAGACGTTTTCTCTCGGTTGATCTGCCCCGGAAGTCAATCACGGGAAGGGCGGCCGGGTCGGCGCATTGCGGTGCGCTCCTGGCGGAACCCGTCCCAACAGCGTTTCACGTACGGGGCCTTGAGCGGGGTCCCCGGTGGAGCGGCCCCGGGGGCGTGATCCACGGGCCGCGGCGGGGCGCCCCGGACCGCCCCCGAGCTGTAGGGACCCGACAGTGACGCACGTACGCCACTGTCGGAGGTCGATTCCTCATGTCGGGGGCGGTACCGATAGGTTTTCGGCTACCAGACCGCTATCGAAAGGGTGATCCGTTGAGCCGCTCGGTTCTCGTCACCGGAGGAAACCGGGGCATCGGCCTCGCCATCGCCCGCGCGTTCGCCGAGGCCGGCGACAAGGTCGCGATCACGTACCGCTCCGGCGAGCCCCCGGCCGCCCTGGTCGAGCTCGGTTGCCTGCCCGTCAAGTGCGACATCACCGACGCGGAGCAGGTGGAGACGGCCTACAAGGAGATCGAGGAGAAGCACGGCCCGGTGGAGGTCCTCGTGGCCAACGCCGGCGTGACGAAGGACCAGCTCCTCATGCGCATGACGGAGGAGGACTTCACGTCCGTCCTCGACACCAACCTCACCGGCACCTTCCGGGTCGTCAAGCGGGCCAACCGCGGGATGCTGCGCGCCAAGAAGGGCCGCGTCGTCCTGATCTCCTCGGTCGTCGGTCTGCTGGGCTCCGCGGGCCAGGCCAACTACGCCGCCTCCAAGGCCGGCCTGGTCGGCTTCGCCCGCTCCCTCGCGCGTGAGCTGGGCTCGCGCAACATCACCTTCAACGTCGTCGCCCCCGGCTTCGTCGACACCGACATGACCGCGGTGCTCACCGACGAGCAGCGCGCGGGCATCGTGTCCCAGGTGCCGCTGGGCCGCTACGCGCAGCCGGAGGAGATCGCCGCGGCGGTGAAGTTCCTCGCCTCCGACGACGCCTCGTACATCACTGGAGCCGTCATCCCGGTTGACGGCGGATTGGGCATGGGTCACTGATCACCATGAGCGGAATTCTCGAGGGCAAGCGCATCCTCATCACCGGTGTGCTGATGGAGTCCTCCATCGCCTTCCACGCCGCGAAGCTGGCCCAGGAGCAGGGTGCGGAGATCATCCTCACCGCCTGGCCCCGGCCGACGCTGACCGAGCGCATCGCCAAGAAGCTCCCCAAGCCCGAGAACGTCAAGGTCCTGGAGCTCGACGTCTCGAACGACGAGCACCTCGCCCGCCTGGAGGGCCAGGTCCGCGAGCACCTCGGCGACCGGCTCGACGGCATCGTGCACTCCATCGGCTTCGCGCCGCAGGACGCGCTCGGCGGCAACTTCCTGAACACGCCGTTCGAGTCCGTGGCCACCGCCATGCACGTCTCCGCCTTCTCCCTGAAGTCGCTGACCATGGCGCTGCTGCCGCTGATGTCCGAGGGCGGTTCGGTCGTCGGCCTCACCTTCGACGCGAAGTTCGCCTGGCCGCAGTACGACTGGATGGGCCCGGCCAAGGCCGCCCTGGAGGCCACCAGCCGCTACATGGCGCGCGACCTCGGCAAGCAGAACATCCGCTGCAACCTGATCTCGGCGGGCCCGCTCGGCTCCATGGCCGCGAAGTCCATCCCGGGCTTCGGCGAGCTGGCCTCCGTGTGGGACAGCCGTTCCCCGCTGGAGTGGGAGCTCTCGGACCCGGAGCCGGCCGGCCGCGGCATCGTCGCGCTGCTCTCGGACTGGTTCCCGAAGACCACCGGCGAGATCATCCACGTGGACGGCGGTCTGCACGCCATCGGCGCGTAACCGCTCCGTACAAGCAGCGACAGGGCCGTGTGCCCGCCCCGGTGGCGGACACACGGCCCTCGCCGTTCCGCAACTCCTGCACGGGTCGAAAAGTAGCCCGAACGACCGCAGACTGGGGCAGAGCGTCAGGGTCTGCTGCTGAGGGGGAGGAGGTACGGACATGCGCGCGATACGTCAGGGCTTCGGAGCGATCGCCTCCGTGGCCGTCCTGATCACCGGGACAGCCGTGGCCACCGAGCTGCGGGCCGCTCCCGCCCCGGCCGAGGAGCTCCCCGCCGCCGCCCCGGCGGCCGAGGAGCCGGAGAACTTCGGAGCCTCCTGCCGCACCGTCGTCGAGGGCTCCCGCGTCACCGCCCACTGCAGCAACCCGTACCCCCGCACCGACCGGATCCGTCTCCACGTCGAGTGCGAGCGCTGGTGGGACGTCGACAGCGACAGCGCCCCCGTGGAGGTCGGCCCCGCCGACTACGCCCAGGTCACCGGCCGCTGCTGGAAGGAGGTCCGGGCGGCCTGGGTCACGCACCAGCCCGCGGATCCGCCTCCCGCTCCCGGTCCGCTTCCGGTACGGGACTCCTGAGGCACATGAAGGGGTAGCCGGCCGCCTCCGCGCCGGCCCGCTCGGCGTCGCCCTCGCGGATCGCGTCCACCAGGCGCGCGTGGTCCATGTGGTTCTCCGGCCGCAGATCCTGCCCCACGTCGTCGCGCAGCCACTCGCGCAGGAGATCGCCCAGGTCCGCGTAGAGCTCCGTCAGCACCTCGTTCCCCGAGGCGGCGACGACGGCGTGGTGGAAGGCCGCGTCGGCCGTCACGAACCGCTCCGCGTCCCCGGAATCCCACGCCTCCTCGCGCCGTACCAGCAGGGCGTCCAGCTGCTTCAGGTCCCGCTCCGAGCGCCGTCCGGCGGCGAACCGGGCCGCGGCGGACTCCAGCGTGGAGCGCAGCTCGGCCACGTGCCGGGGGTCGGAGCCGGCGAAGCGCCGGTGCATGACGCCCGCCAGCTCGCTGGTGGCGGCGACGTACGTCCCCGAGCCCTGCCGGATGTCGAGCAGACCGTTGTGCGCGAGCGCGCGGACCGCCTCGCGCACCGTGTTGCGGGCGACGCCCAGCTGCTCGACCAGTTCGGGCTCGGTCGGGATGCGGGAACCCACCGGCCACTCGCCGGAGGTGATCTGGTTCCGCAGCTCGGCGATCACCTGATCGGAGAGACCGCTGCGCCGGGGGTGACCGAGGGCCATGGAGCGCCTTCCCATTCGTTCGAGATTGGACAACCAATCATCCCATGATTCTATGATGGCCTCATGCCTGACGAGCCGAAGACCCTCGAGCCCGCCGCCCCGCCGACGGAGACCACCGCCCGACCGGGAACCCTCGCGGGGGACACCGCGACCGCCGCCGGCGATTCTCCCGTACCGGGCCCGGCACGCCACCGGCTCCTCGGACTCGTCGCCGTCGGACTCGTCCTGGCCGCCCTCAACCTGCGCCCGGCCATCACCAGCCTCGGCGCCCTCCTCGAAGAGGTCACCGAAGGCCTCCACATGAGCGGCAGCGTCGCCGGGGTCCTCACCTCCGTCCCCCCGCTCTGCTTCGCGGTCTTCGGCATCACCGCCCCCCGCCTCGCCCGCCGCTTCGGCCCCGCCGCCGTCGTCTGCGCGGGCATGGCCGCGATCTTCACCGGCCTCGTCCTGAGGCCCTTCGCGACCGGCACCGCCGCCTTCCTCGCGGCCAGCGCCCTCGCCCTCATGGGCATCGCCCTCAGCAACGTCCTGATGCCCGTCATCGTCAAGCGGTACTTCCCCGACCGCGTCGGCAGCATGACCGGCCTCTACTCCATGGCCCTCGCCCTCGGCACCTCCGTCGCCGCGGCCGCCACCGTGCCCATGACCGACGCCCTCGGCGGCGACTGGCGCCTCGGCCTCGGCGTCTGGGCGGCCCTCGCCGCCCTGGCCGTCCTGCCCTGGCTCCCGCTCCTGCGCGAGCGGCACGGCGACACGGCGCTCCCGGCGGCCACCACGGCACCCGAAGCGACCCCCGGTACCCCGGCTCCCCGCATCACCCGCAGCCGCACCGCCTGGGCGCTCGGCGTCTTCTTCGGCCTCCAGGCCACCGGCGCCTACATCACCATGGGCTGGATGCCGCAGATCTTCCGCGACGCCGGCGTCCCCGCCACCACCGCGGGCGTGCTCCTCGCCGTCACCATGGTCATGGGCGTCCCGCTCGCCTTCGTCATCCCCCGCCTCGCGACCCGGATGAAGAACCAGGGCCCGATCGCCGTCGCGCTCGGCCTGTGCGGACTCACCGGCTACACCGGACTCTTCCTCGCCCCCGCCGCCGGAGCCTGGGTATGGGCGGTCCTCCTCGGCATCTCCAACTGCTCCTTCCCGCTCGCCCTCACCATGATCGGCATGCGTTCGCGCACCGGCGCCGGAGTCGTCCGGCTCTCCGCCTTCTCGCAGAGCGTCGGCTACCTCATCTCGATCCCGGGACCCCTCCTCGTCGGCGTCCTCTACCAGCACAGCGGCGGCTGGACCCTGCCCATCGCGCTCATGGGAGGGCTGATGGTGCCGCAGATGATCGTCGGAACCCTGGCGGGCCGGGACCGGACGGTCGAGGACGAATGCTGAGATGCGAGACTGTGGCCATGCCAGTCCTCGAACCCAACCCCCAGAACGGCCAGAAGAAGCTGCTCCTCGTGCTCGGCGCGATGCTCGGCATCACGGTCGTCATCGCCGTCATCGCCTCCTTCGCCTCCCCGTGAGGTGGGGGTAGCCCCCGCATCCCCTAGGGGGTGTGGCTCAGGGTGAAGTGGGTGGATCACCGGATGGGCCGGAGGACGCGCGATCCGTACGTTGATGACAACGGCGAAAGCGCGGAACTCACCCACGGAGGCGGTCATGTCGGCCCCCACGCACCCCGGTATCCGGACCACGACCACCGGCGTCGACACCCGGCTGCCCTGGTGGGCCCTCGCCCTCCCGGCGGCCGCGTTCCTCGCCCTCCTGATGCTCATGACGGGGTCGCCGGAAGCCCACGCGGCCACCGTCGACCCGGCGGTCGGCCGAGTCCTCGGGCACCTCTGGGAAACGGTCTCTCTCTGAGCCGGGGCGGGCCGTTTCGTGGGAAGCTGGGCACCATGAGCGTCGATACACCCCGCAGCATCGTGCTCCTCCGGCACGCGAAGGCAGAATGGAACGACGGGCCGGACCACGAGAGGCCCCTCACCGACCGAGGCCGCAAGGACGCCCCCGTGGCCGGCCGGCGGCTCGCCGACAGCGGCATCGCCTTCGACCTGGCCCTCTGCTCGACCGCCGTCCGCACCCGCGAGACCTGGAAGCTGGCCGTCCACGAGCTCCCGCACCGCCCGAAGACGGTGTACGAGGAGCGGATGTACGAGGCCTCCCTCGGCGAGCTCATCGCCCTGGTCAACGAGACCCCGGACACCGTGGAGAGACTCCTCCTCGTGGGCCACAACCCCGGTATGCACGCCCTCGCCGACGCCCTCGCGGGGGAGTCCGAGGGCGATGCCCTGCCCCGGATGCACCGCAGCGGCTTCCCGACCTCCGCCTTCGCCGTCCTCACCTTCGACGGCCCATGGAAGTCCGTGGAGCACGGTGTCGCACGGCTCGTCGACTTCTGGACCCCGCACGACTGACCCCGCACGACTGACCCCGCACGACTGACCCCGCACGACTGACCCCGTACGCCTGCTTGCGTACGCCTGCGCCTCACCCCGTACGCCGCCTCATCCCGTACGCGGGAGGGCCCGGGTGTCGTCCGACGCCCGGGCCCCTCCCCGTACCCCCACCGCTCAGTGCAGCAGGTCCTCCTCGCCGCCGTCGGCGGCCTCGACCTCCTCGCGGGTGATCCCGAGCAGATACAGCACCGTGTCGAGGAACGGCACGTTCACCGCCGTGTCCGCCGCCCGGCGCACCACCGGCTTCGCGTTGAACGCCACCCCGAGCCCGGCCGCGTTCAGCATGTCCAGGTCGTTCGCCCCGTCGCCGATCGCCACGGTCTGCGCCAACGGCACCCCCGCCTCCGCGGCGAACCGGCGCAGCAGCCGCGCCTTGCCCGCCCGGTCGACGATCTCGCCGGTCACCCGGCCGGTGAGCTTCCCGTCCACGATCTCCAGCGTGTTGGCGGAGGCGAAGTCCAGGCCGAGACGCTCCTTGAGATCATCCGTGACCTGGGTGAACCCGCCGGAGACGACCCCCACCTGGTAGCCGAGCCGCTTGAGCGTACGGATCAGCGTGCGGGCGCCGGGCGTCAGCCGCACCTCGGCGCGCACCTTGTCGACCACCGAGGCGTCGAGACCCGCCAGCAGCTCCACGCGCGCGTGCAGCGACTGCTCGAAGTCCAGCTCGCCGCGCATCGCCGCGGCCGTCACCTCGGCGACCTTGTCCTCGCAGCCCGCGTGCGCGGCGAAGAGCTCGATCACCTCGTCCTGGATCAGGGTCGAGTCCACGTCCATGACCACGAGCCGCTGGGCCCGCCGGTGCAGACCGGCGGAGACGACGGCCACGTCGACCCCGACGCTGTGCGCCTCGGTCGCCAGCGCGGTCCGCAGCGGCTCGGTCTCGCAGCCCGAGACGGCGAACTCGACGGCGGTCACCGGGTACTTCGCGAGGCGGAAGACACGGTCGATGTTGCCGCCGCTCTCCGCGATCCTGGCCGCTATGGCCGCCGTCTGCTCGGCGGTCAGCGGGTTGCCGAGCACGGTGACGTGCGAGCGTCCCTCACCACGGGGACGGTTGTCGCCCGTGCCGGAGATGATCTCGGCCTGGAGTTTCAGCGACTCGGCCCAGCTGTGGATGGTGGCCCGCAGTTCGCCCTGCGGGGCGACGGTCGGCTCGGTCACGAGCGCGCACAGGACGAGGCGGCCGCGGGAGACGACCTGCTCGATGTCCACGACGTCGACGGAGTAGGCGGCGAGGGTGTCGAAGAGTCCGGCGGTGATCCCGGGACGGTCCTTCCCGAAGATCTTGACGAGAAGGGTGGGAACGTCTGAGGTCTGCGATGCGCTCATGGTGGTTCCACCGTATCGGGCACCGTGCGTCACCCGACCCCCCGTCCCGCCCTGCGGACACCCGCGTGGTCCCCGGCATGCACCGAAGGTCTTCACGTGGCCCGACTTTCCGATACGGGACCGGGCCTGAAATAGTTCCCCAGGATGATTCGCCATCCCTGGACTCCCGACGACGGGGGTGCATCGGGGGACAAGTAGTGGGGCATGGAGTGCCAGAACTCGTACTGGAATTGAACGGCAGGACCTGGACGCTCGATCCGTCCCGGTCGTACACCCTGGGCAGGGACCCTCAGGGTGACCTGGTGATCGACGACGCCAGGGTCTCGTGGCGCCACGCCACCATCAGCTGGGGTGGCCGGAGCTGGGTCATCGAGGACCACGGCTCCACCAACGGCACCTTCGTACAGGGCCAGCGGGTCCACCAGGTGGAGATCGGCCCCGGTTCGGCCGTCCACCTGGGCAACGCCACCGACGGCCCGCGGCTGAATCTCGCCGCCACCGGCGCGGCCGCCGCACCTCAGCAGCACGCGCCCCAGCAGCAGGCCCCGGCCCACGCGCAGCAGGCGCCCGCCCACCAGGGCGCCGGCGGGGCCGCCCAGGCCGACTGGGCCACGCACCAGGCGCCCCCGCCGCAGCACGGCTGGCAGCAGCCGCCCGCCCAGCAGCAGGTCCCGCACCAGCAGGGACCCGGGCAGGGGCACCCCGGGGCCACCGGGGGCGCGTCGTCGGCCTACGCCGACCGCAGCCCCACCACGTTCCACCAGCTGTCCCTCGGCCACGTCATGCGCATCGGCCGTGCCCTCGAGAACGAACTGGTCGTCTCCGACCTCCAGGTCTCGCGGAACCACGCCGAGTTCCACGCGACGCCCGACGGGCGCTTCGAGATCCGCGACCTCGGCTCGCACAACGGCACGTACGTCAACGGTCAGCCCATCGCCAAGGGCGGCACGGCCCTCCTCGGCCCCCAGGACATCGTCGGCGTCGGCCACTCGACCTTCCGCATCGTCGGCGGCCAGCTGGAAGAGTTCGTCGACACCGGCTCGGTCTCCTTCTCGGCCCGCCACCTCACGGTCACGGTCGACGGCGGCAAGCAGATCCTCAAGGACGTCACCTTCGGCGTCCCGGAGAAGTCGCTGATCGGCGTCATCGGCCCGTCCGGCTCCGGCAAGTCCACCCTGCTCAAGGCGCTGACCGGCTACCGCCCGGCCAACGAGGGCGACGTCCTCTACGACAACCGCAGCCTCTACAAGCAGTTCGCCGAGCTGCGCCAGCGCATCGGCCTGGTCCCGCAGGACGACATCCTGCACAAGGAGCTGACCGTCCAGAAGGCGCTGCGCTACGCGGCCAAGCTCCGCTTCCCCGGCGACACCGCCGAGGCCGAGCGCGAGGCCCGCATCGACGAGGTGCTGCGCGAGCTCAAGCTCGACATCCACAAGGAGAAGAAGGTCACCTCCCTCTCCGGTGGCCAGCGCAAGCGCGTCTCCGTCGCCCTGGAGCTCCTCACCAAGCCCTCGCTGATCTTCCTGGACGAGCCGACCTCCGGCCTCGACCCGGGCATGGACCGCGACGTCATGCAGCTGCTCCGCGGCCTCGCGGACGACGGCCGCACGGTCCTCGTCGTCACCCACTCGGTGGCCGAGCTGGGCCTCTGCGACAAGCTGCTCGTGATGGCGCCCGGCGGTTCCGTGGCGTACTTCGGCCCGCCGGAGGAGGCGCTGAACTTCTTCGGCTACTCCACCTGGGCCGACGTCTTCTCCGCCTTCGAGAACTACCGCGACTACGACTGGGCGGGCCGCTGGAAGGGCTCGCAGCACTACCAGATGTACGCCGCGGACATCGACGCCGTCGCCGCGCAGCCCGTCCACATGCCGCAGCAGGCGATGGCCAGGCCGCCGAAGCCGCAGGGCTGGGGCTCCCAGCTGTGGACCCTGATCCGCCGCTACGTCTCCGTCATCGCGTCCGACAAGGGCTTCATGGCCCTGATGGTGATCCTGCCGGCCGTCCTCGGCGCGGTGTCCGTCGTCATCCCCGCCGACTTCGGCCTCGGCAAGCCCACCCCGCCGTCCCGCTTCAACGGCGACGCCGGCACGATCATGCTGATCCTCGCCGTCGGCATGTGCTTCTCCGGCGCTGCCAACTCCGTCCGAGAGCTGATCAAGGAACGGGTCATCTACGAGCGGGAACGCGCCGTCGGCCTGTCCCGCTCCGCGTACCTGATGTCCAAGGTCATCGTCCTCGGCCTGATCACCGCCTTCCAGGGCGTGATCATCTGCGGCATCGGCTTCTCGACGCGCGCACTGCCCGAAGAGGGCCTGTTCATGCCGCCGGCCGTCGAACTGTGCGTCCAGGTCATCGCCCTCGGCCTGACCTCGATGATGGTCGGCCTGGTCATCTCCGCGCTGGTGAAGACCGCCGAGAAGACCATGCCGCTGCTCGTCATGTTCGCGATCATCCAGGTCGTGTTCACCGGC
Source organism: Streptomyces sp. NPDC034084 (assembly GCF_055575535.1). Classification (NCBI taxonomy): domain Bacteria; kingdom Bacillati; phylum Actinomycetota; class Actinomycetes; order Kitasatosporales; family Streptomycetaceae; genus Streptomyces; species Streptomyces sp. NPDC034084. The sequence continues at coordinate 11,830 of NZ_JBVISK010000001.1, read as the reverse complement.
ATCCTCTTCCAGGTGTACGGCTCGCCCGGCCTGGAGCAGTTCGCCTGGCTCATGCCCTCCCGCTGGGGCATCGCCGGCGCCGGCACCACTCTGGACCTGGCGCACCTGATGCCGCCGTGGGACCACAAGGACCCCACGAACACCGACCCGCTGTGGGAGCACACGGTCGGCCAGTGGAGCCTGGACCTCGGCATCCAGCTGATCATGGCGACCGTCTGCTGCGTCCTCGTGGCGCGGCTGCTGCGCCGCCACGAGCCCGAGGTCATGCGCAAGTAGCGACCGGGGCGGTACGACCGAGGGCGGCACCCGTGACGGGTGCCGCCCTCGGTCGTACCAGGGGCGCCGGTGATCAGTAGGCGCTGTTGACGTTGTCGATCGAGCCGTAGCGGTCGGCCGCGTAGTTGGCGGCGGCGACGATGTTGGCGACCGGGTCGTACTGGTCGAACTTGGTGCCGGGGATGTGGTACGCCTTGAAGGTCGGGTAGATCACCTGGAGCAGGCCCTTGGACGGGACGCCGTTGATGGCGTTGATGTCCCAGTTGTTGATGGCGTACGGGTTGCCGCTGGACTCGCGCATGATGTTCCGGTGCAGGCCGTTGTAGGTGCCCGGGATGTTGTGCTTGTCCATGATGTAGAGCGCCTCGCGGATCCAGCCGTCGAGGTTGTTCGCGAAGACCGGGGTGCGGGCGACGGAACGGCTCGCGGCGGCCTTCTCGGCGGCGCGCTTCTTCGCGTCGGCCTTGGCCTTGGCCTCAGCCTTGGCCTTCGCCTCCGCCTTGGCCTTGGCGACGGCCTTCGCCAGGGCGTCGGCCTTGGCCTTCGCGGCCGCCTTCGCCTTCGCCTCGGCCTGGGCCTTGGCGGCGGCCTTGGCCTTCGCCTCGGCCTCCTGCTTGGCCTTCAGGCCGATGGCGGACTGCTGCTCGTCGATGCTGGCGGCGAGGGCCTTCGCCTGGGGGCTGTTCGCGTTGTACGACCACGCGACCTGCTGGGTACCGGCGAGAGCCTGGGGCTCCGTCTCGGTGCTGCCGTTGCCCGGCACGAGGGAGAGGGTGAGGGCTGCGGCGCCCAGAGCGGCGACGCCGGCGATCGTGGCCTTGTGGGTCTTCTTCAGACCACGACTGTGGCCAGGGGTGTTCGCAGACATGCAGGACTACCTCTTCGAATCGCTGGGGGTCGTCGCACGGCCGGGGCGGCGCTCCGCCTTCTGCGGCGGCGACGTGGGCAATTCTTAGCGCCGGCAAAATGCCGTGGCAAAGGTGTGACGTACGATCCCGGGTAGTGGATCAGGGGCCCGTGCACGGGCCACACATTGCCCCCTGTGGCCCGTTTCGCCCGCCCTTATCCGGCGTCAGGGCGTCCACTAGGGGGCTTCGTAAGTGATGTGCGTCCTATGCGCGGCCTCACATCGGGCACGTAACAAACTCACCCGGCGTTGCGTCAGCAATGCACACGGTGAGCCCCTTCCCCGGAAGGAGGACATGGACGCCGCCGAACCCGTGCCAGAGGGAGCGGACGATCCGTATGCCCCGCGCGACCAGCTCCGGCCGGGCCGCCCCGCGCTCGGCGTCTCCGAGCCCGCCCCCGTCCGGGGACGGCACGCGAAGACCGTCCGGTACGCCGACAGCGGCTGATGCCGCTCCGTGTACCCGTACCGGATGGGCCGCCCGTACGGACCGAGCAGCCCCGGCACGTCGCCCCCTGCGCCCACGCCCACCGCAGCCCGCTCCCGGCACGAGCGGCTGGGCGAGCAGCCGCCGTGCTCTCCGGGCAGCCGCACGCCCGCACGCGGGCGCGTACTCCCCGACCCGTCCGGCGCCCGCAGCCCCACCCCCCGGCCGTCACTCCCGTGCCGTCCTCCGGACGACCCCACCCTCCGGCCCCGCCCCGCCTCGTCCCCGGCGAGCGCCGAGGGCCCTTCGACCTAGGTCCCAGGACCCGTCCCGCCCTCGTCCCCAGGCGGATACGGACCGTCACACCCCGCCGGTACCGTGAACACATGAGCCATCGACCCAGCTCCGGCCTGGCCGCCGTGAGCACCGCCCTCCTGGCGATGAGCCGCCACCTGGAGGTCCGCGACGTCCTCAAGACGATCGTGGCCTCCGCCCGCGAGCTGCTCGACGCCGAGTACGCGGCCCTGGGCGTCCCCGACGACCACGGCGGCTTCGCCCAGTTCGTCGTCGACGGCGTCAGCGACGAGCAGTGGAAGGCGATCGGCCCCCTGCCCCGCCAGCACGGCATCCTCGCCTCGATGCTCCACAAGGCCGAGCCCGAGCGGCTGGCCGACGTCCGCGCGGACCCCCGCTTCGAGGGCTGGCCCGACGCCCACCCCGAGATGTCCGACTTCCTCGGCCTGCCCGTCAGGGACGGCGACGAGATCCTCGGCGCCCTCTTCCTCGCCAACAAACGCTGCCCGAAGGAGGGCGGCGGCTGCGGCTTCACCGCCGACGACGAGGAACTCCTCTCGATCCTCGCCCAGCACGCGGCCATCGCCCTCACCAACGCCCGGCTGTACGAGCGCAGCCGGGAGCTCACCATCGCCGAGGAGCGCTCCCGCCTCGCCCACGAGCTGCACGACGCCGTCAGCCAGAAGCTGTTCTCGCTCCGGCTGACCGCCCAGGCCGCCGCCGCCCTCGTCGACCGCGACCCGGCCCGTGCCAAGGGCGAGCTCCAGCAGGTCGCCGCGCTCGCCGCCGAGGCCGCCGACGAACTGCGCGCCGCCGTCGTCGAGCTGCGCCCCGCCGCCCTCGACGAGGACGGCCTCGTCCACACCCTGCGCACCCAGATCCAGGTCCTCGACCGCGCCCACTCCGCCCGGGTCACCTTCGACAGCCCAGGGACCCGCGCCCTGCCGGCCGCCCAGGAGGAGGCCGTCCTCCGGGTCGCCCAGGAGGCCCTGCACAACGCCCTGCGCCACGCGGACGCCGGCCTCGTCGCGGTCTCCCTCACCCGCAGCGGCCAGGGCGCCCGGCTCACCGTCACCGACGACGGCAAGGGATTCGACCCGCGTACGGTCCGCAGCGCCGGCCGCCACCTCGGCCTGGTCTCCATGCGGGACCGCGCGAGCGGCGTCGGCGGCAGACTCACGGTGACGTCCGCCCCGGACCGGGGCACCACGATCGAGATGGAGGTCCCCGGTGGCTGACAAGCCCATCCGTGTCCTGCTGGTCGACGACCACCAGGTCGTCCGCCGAGGATTGCGCACCTTCCTGGAGGTGCAGGACGACATAGAGGTCGTGGGGGAGGCCTCCGACGGCGCCGAGGGAGTCGCCAGGGCCGAGGAGCTCCGCCCCGACGTGGTCCTCATGGACGTGAAGATGCCGGGCACGGACGGCATCGAGGCGCTCAAGCGGCTCAGGGAGCTCGCCAACCCCGCCAGGGTCCTGATCGTCACCAGCTTCACCGAGCAGCGCACGGTCGTCCCCGCGCTCCGCGCCGGCGCCTGCGGATACGTCTACAAGGACATCGACCCCGACGCCCTGGCCGGCGCGATCCGCTCCGTCCACGCGGGCCACGTCCTCCTCCAGCCCGAGGTAGCCGACGCGCTCCTCGCCCAGGACGACTCCGCCGGCGGGGGCACGGGGCGGGGCACGACGCTCACGGAGCGGGAGCGCGAGGTCCTCGGCCTGATCGCCGACGGCCGGTCCAACCGGGAGATCGCCCGCGCGCTGGTCCTCTCCGAGAAGACGGTCAAGACACACGTCTCGAACATCCTGATGAAGCTCGACCTCGCGGACCGCACCCAGGCGGCCCTCTGGGCCGTCCGGCACGGCCTCACCAACTGACGCGCCCCCGCGCACCACGTCCCGGAGCGGGGGTTCGCCGTACGCGGCAGCCTCACAACCCCCGCTCCTTCTCTTCCACGTACGCGTTGTACGCGGCGACCTGTGCCCGCCGTGCCACCCGCTCCACCGGCCGCAGCGCCGCCCCCCGCGCCGCCAGCCCCTTCTTCGACGCGTCCCTCGCACCGTTCGGCGCCGGGGCGCCTCACGGGCTTCGGGGCGCTGCGCCGGACTCCGTCCGTCGGTCGTGAGGGCGAGGCCTCACAACCCCCGCTCCCGCTCCTTCTCTTCCACGTACGCGTTGTACGCGGCGACCTGTGCCCGCCGTGCCACCCGCTCCACCGGCCGCAGCGCCGCCCCCCGCGCCGCC
>NZ_JBVISK010000001.1:0-7583 GCF_055575535.1 Streptomyces sp. NPDC034084 | reverse complement strand
CGTTCGGCGCCGGGGCGCCTCACGGGCTTCGGGGCGCTGCGCCGGACTCCGTCCGTCGGTCGTGAGGGCGAGGCCTCACAACCCCCGCTCCCGCTCCCTCTCTTCCACGTACGCGTTGTACGCGGCGACCTGTGCCCGCCGTGCCACCCGCTCCACCGGCCGCAGCGCCGCCCCCCGCGCCGCCATCTCCGACGCGCTGACCGCGCCCCCGTGCCCGTGGTCGTACGCCAGGTTCACCAGCAGCCCGATCCGCTGCGCCAGCTCCAGGACCCGCACCGCGCGCGGCGGATAGCCCGGGGCCAGCACCTCGCGCCCCACCTCCGCCCGCGCCCGGTACGCCTCGCGCGCCGCGTCCGCCGCCGGACCCGAGGCCGCCACGTCGAGCCGGGTCAGCACCGCCGTCGCGTCCCGCAGCGCCTCCGCCAGCTCCCGCTCCGCCTCACCGAGGGACGGCACGTCCGCCGGCGGGGCCTCCCGCACCGCCAGACAGTGCCAGACCACCTCCACGTGCACGTCACCCGCCGGACCCGCCTCCGAGACCTCCGGCACGAGACCGTACGGAGCGCCGAAGCCCACCACCGCCTCCTCCGCCTCCAGCGCCCGCGCGTTGAAGTCCGGCGGTCCGCTCAGCCCCAGCGGATGCCCCGGCGCCGGCAGCGAGACCCGCCACCCGGTCACCCCGAGCCGCCGCAGCCGGCCCAGAGCGAGCGTCAGCCCCACCGGCCCCGCCTCACCCGGCAGCCCCTCCACGCGGTGCACCGCGTCCTCCCCGACAATCGCCATCGCCGCCTCGTCGGGCGACACCGCCCCGGCCAGGAGGGCATTGCCCCAGGCGGCCAGGCGTCCTGAGCGTGGTTCCGAAAGCATCCCCCCAGACTAAGGACTGAAAGGAAGCCCTACGGACGGGTCCGCTCCGTCGATAACGTAGGTTTTCCCCTGGACGCCGCGCCCATCGGCGCAAGGCGACGACAAGACTCGACCGCAAGGGGAGACAACGCGCTCATGAGCGATGTACTGGAGCTGGTGGACGTATCCGTGGTCCGCGACGGACGGGCTCTGGTGGACGAGGTCTCCTGGTCGGTCAAGGAGGGCGAGCGCTGGGTGATCCTCGGACCCAACGGCGCCGGCAAGACCACCCTCCTGAACATCGCCTCCAGCTACCTCTTCCCCACCAACGGCACCGCCCGCATCCTGGACGAGCAGCTCGGCGGCGTCGGCACCGACGTCTTCGACCTCCGCCCCCGCATCGGCATGGCCGGCATCGCCATGGCGGAGAAGCTCCCCAAGCGCCAGACCGTCCTGCAGACCGTCCTCACCGCCGCGTACGGCATGACCGCCACCTGGCACGAGGACTACGACCCGGTCGACGAGCAGCGCGCCAAGGCCTTCCTGGACCGGCTCGGGATGAACGACTACCTGGACCGCAGGTTCGGCACCCTCTCCGAGGGCGAGCGCAAGCGCACCCTGATCGCCCGCGCGATGATGACCGACCCCGAGCTCCTCCTCCTCGACGAGCCCGCCGCCGGCCTCGACCTCGGCGGCCGCGAGGACCTGGTCCGCCGTCTCGGCCGCCTCGCCCGCGACCCGTACGCCCCCTCCATGATCATGGTCACGCACCATGTCGAGGAGATCGCGCCCGGCTTCACCCACGTCCTGATGATCCGCCAGGGCAAGGTCCTCGCCGCCGGCCCCGTGGAGACCGAGCTCACCTCCCGCAACCTCTCGCACTGCTTCGGCCTGCCGCTCGTCGTCGAGCGCGTCGGCGACCGGTGGACCGCCCACGGCCTGCCCCTGAAGTGACCGGAGAGGGCACCGGCGTCCCGCACAGCCGCCCGCGCCCTGTCCCGGAAGGACCCCACCGCCCTACCATGACCACGTGGACATCGACGCGTGGGTCTGGTGGCTGATCGGCGCGGTGGGGCTCGGCATTCCGCTGGTCCTGACCGCCATGCCGGAGTTCGGCATGTTCTCCGTCGGAGCGGTCGCCGGGGCGGTGACCGCGGCCCTCGGCTTCGGCATCGTTCCCCAAGTACTCGTCTTCGTGGTCGTCTCCGTGGCACTCGTCGCGGTGGTACGCCCGATCGCCGCCCGCCACCGCGGCGGCGGCCCCGGACTCTCCACCGGAGTCGACGCCCTGAAAGGCCGTCAGGCCGTGGTCCTGGAGCGGGTCGACGGCAGCGGAGGCCGCATCAAACTCGCCGGCGAGGTCTGGTCGGCCCGCACGCTCGACTCCGGTCAGAGCTTCGAACCGGGCGAACAGGTCGACGTCGTGGACATCGACGGGGCGACCGCCGTGGTCATGTGACCGAACCTCGCCCATGACGCTCCGACATCTGGGAAACTCGATCATCGAAAGCGATCCGGCAGACAACCGGCAGCGAAGGGCACGGGGAACACGATGTCAGCAGTCATCATCGTCCTGATCATTCTGGTGGTGCTCGTCTTCATCGCCCTGATCAAGACGATCCAGGTCATCCCGCAGGCGAGCGCGGCGATCGTGGAGCGCTTCGGCCGCTACACCCGCACGCTCAACGCCGGACTGAACATCGTCGTCCCGTTCATCGACTCGATCCGCAACCGGATCGACCTCCGCGAGCAGGTCGTCCCGTTCCCGCCGCAGCCGGTGATCACCCAGGACAACCTGGTCGTCAACATCGACACGGTCATCTACTACCAGGTGACCGACGCCCGCGCCGCGACCTACGAGGTCGCCAGCTACATCCAGGCGATCGAGCAGCTCACCGTCACCACTCTCCGCAACATCATCGGCGGCATGGACCTGGAGCGGACCCTGACCTCCCGCGAGGAGATCAACGCGGCCCTGCGCGGCGTCCTCGACGAGGCCACCGGCAAGTGGGGCATCCGCGTCAACCGCGTGGAACTCAAGGCCATCGAGCCGCCGACCTCCATCCAGGACTCGATGGAGAAGCAGATGCGCGCCGAGCGAGACAAGCGCGCTCAGATCCTCACCGCCGAGGGCACCCGCCAGTCCGCCATCCTCACCGCCGAGGGCGAGAAGCAGTCAGCGATCCTCCGCGCCGAGGGTGAGGCCAAGGCCGCCGCCCTCAGGGCCGAGGGCGAGGCACAGGCCGTCCGCACGGTCTTCGAGGCCATCCACGCGGGCGACCCCGACCAGAAGCTCCTTTCGTACCAGTACCTCCAGATGCTCCCGAAGATCGCCGAGGGCGACGCCAACAAGCTCTGGATCGTGCCCAGCGAGATCGGCGACGCCCTCAAGGGCCTCTCCGGCGCCTTCGGCAACGTGGGCGGCGGCACCCCCGGCTTCAACGTGAAGGGCGGATCGACCGAGCGGCGAGACGACCCCCAGGTTGACTGACACGTACACGTAATCCTCGTGCATGATCGGTGCGAGCCCCTCGACCCCGACGACCTCGGGGCGGGGAGGCGAGCCACTGACCATGTAAGGAGATGGCGTTGTCCATCTGGGAAGCCCTGGCAGTCTTCGCCGCCGGCATCGGCGCCGGCACCATCAACACCATCGTCGGATCGGGAACGCTCATCACGTTCCCCGTCCTCCTCGCGACCGGACTCCCCCCGATCACCGCGAACGTCTCCAACGCCCTCGGCCTCGTGCCCGGTTCCATCAGCGGAGCCATCGGCTACCGCCGCGAACTCAAGGGCCAGAAAGCCCGCGTCCTCCGCCTCGGGGCCGTCGCCCTCCTCGGCGGCCTGATCGGCGCGATCCTGCTCCTGGCCCTGCCCTCCCAGGCCTTCGACGCGATCGTCCCCGTCCTCATCGGCCTCGCGCTCGTCCTCGTCCTGCTCCAGCCCCGCATCGCCGCCGCCGTGAAGCGCCGCCGCGAACAGACCGGTACCGAGGCCCACCCCGACGGCGGCCCCGCCCTCCTCGTCGGCCTCCTCCTCGCCAGCATGTACGGCGGATACTTCGGCGCCGCCCAGGGAGTCCTCTACCTCTCCCTCATGGGCCTGCTGCTCCATGACGACCTCCAGCGCGTCAACGCCGTCAAGAACGTCCTCGGCGCCCTGGTCAACGGAGTCGCCGCCGTCTTCTTCCTCTTCGTCGCAGAGTTCGACTGGACGGCCGTCCTGCTCATCGCCGTCGGCTCCGCCCTCGGTGGGCAGCTCGGCGCCAAGGTCGGCCGCAGACTTCCCCCCACGGTCCTGCGCGGAGTCATCATCGCGGTCGGCGTCGTCGCCATCCTCCAACTCACCCTCGGCTGACCCCGAAACGGATGGGCCCGCCCCCCAACGGGAGACGGGCCCATCCGCACACCTACGGATCACACCCCTACGCGGCCGAGTCGACCAGCCACTCCGGCAGTTCCGACCGCCGGCTCGCTCGCATCGCGAGCAGCATCGCGTCCGCCGGGGTCGGCTCGAACGGCTGGTGCAGCAGCGGCATCCCCGCCTGCTCCGGCGTCCGGTCGGCCTTGCGGTGGTTGTCCTCGGCGCAGGAAGCGACCGTGTTCAGCCAGCTGTCCCCACCGCCCTGGGCCCGCGGCACCACGTGGTCGACCGTCGTCGCCCGCCGCCCGCAGTACGCGCACCGGTGCTGGTCCCGGACCAGCACCCCCCTCCTCGACCACGGAGCCTGTCTTCGGAACGGCACCCGTACGTACCGGCAGAGCCTGATCACCCGCGGCACCGGGAGATCGACGGCGACACCCCGCACCCTCAGCTCGGGATGGGCCTGCTCGACGACGGCCTTGTCCTGAAGGACAAGCACCACCGCACGGTTGAGTGTGACCGTCGACAGCGGCTCGAAGCTCGCGTTGAGTACCAGCGTGTCCCGCATGTTGCCCACCTCCCGTGTGCCGGCCCCAGCCCCGGAAGGGGTCTTCGGGCTTGGATCAACGATGGCCGGGCCGGCCGGGGCGGACAACGCAATTTTCCGCGCAACAAAAGATGCCCGCTTCTGATCTCTCCAAGACCAGAAGCGGGCAAACAACGAACGAACGAACGATCAGCCCGCCGCAGGCGCCTCGTACTCACCGATCAGCTGGGCACGGCCGAGCGTGTGGAACCGCAGATTGAAACCGACGGCCGCCGGCGGCGTGTCGGCGTCAGGACCGAGCTTCTCCTGGTCCACCGCGTACACCGTGAAGACGTACCGGTGCCGCTCTCCCGCCGGGGGAGCGGCGCCCCCGAACTCCTTCGCACCGTAGTCGTTCCGCGCGTGCACGGCACCGGCCGGCAGCCCCTCGAACGATCCGGAACCGGCACCGGCCGGCAGCTCCGTCACCGACGCCGGGATGTCGAACACCACCCAGTGCCAGAACCCGCTGCCCGTCGGAGCGTCCGGGTCGAAGCAGGTGACCGCGAAGCTCTTGGTCTCCGCCGGGAACCCCTCCCAGCTCAGCTGCGGCGAGGTGTTCCCCGCCGCGTACACCTGAGCGTCCTTCAGGACCCCTCCCGGCGCGACGTCGTCGCTCACCACGGTGAACTCCGCCACCGGCGGATGGAAGTCATGGGGGAGCGGCGCCCTCTTGCCCTCGGACACGTCGAGTACCTCCGAATCGTCCGTCAACGCTGACGATCCCGAGCCTAGAGCCAGTTGCGACGGCCACCGACCTCGGCGAGCCACTGGTTCAGATAAGCCGCCCAGTCGGTGGTGTGGAAGTCGTGCAGCCCCACCTTGAACGCGCGGAAGGAGTCGCTGCCCTCGGTGAAGAGCCCCGGCTTCTTGTCCATCTCCAGGACGACGTCCATCTCACGGTCGTCCGCGACGAAGCTGACCTCGACCTGGTTCAGACCCCGGTACTGCTGCGGCGCGAAGAACTCGATCTCCTGGTAGAAGGGCAGCTTCTGCCGCGTCCCCCGGATGTGCCCGCGCTCCATGTCCGCGCTCTTGAAACGGAAGCCCAGCTGGAGGAAGGCGTCCAGGATCGCCTGCTGCGCCGGCAGCGGGTGCACGTTGATCGGGTCCAGGTCACCGGAGTCCACGGCCCGGGCGATCTCCAGCTCGGTCGTCACCCCGATGTTCATCCCCCGCAGCTGCTGCCCGGCGACCGAGGTGACCGGCGTCTCCCACGGGATCTCCAGACCGAACGGCACCACGTGCACCGCGCCGGCCTTCACCTCGAAGGCACCGCCCAGACGCACCTTCACGAACTCGATGTCCTGCTTGTGCTCCTGGTCACCGCCCTCGACCTCGACACGCGCCTGCAGCCCGACGGACAGCCCCTCGATCTGCTGATCGACGCTGCCGCCCTGGATCCGCACCTCGCCCTGGACGACCCCACCGGGGACGACGTTCTCCTCGGTGAGCACCGTCTCCACCGTGGCCCCGCCGGCACCCAGGCTCGCGAGCAGCTTCTTGAATCCCATGACTTCCACTCCTTCTCGGGTCCTGACCCCTACTTACGCGCGACGACGGTAGCCGGTTCCCCACCGGTCCCCAGTACGCTCGGACGGCATGATCGAGAGCCCCGACCGTACGCCGCTCCCGCGGACCTTCTTCGACCGCCCCGTTCTGGAGGTGGCCCCCGACCTCCTGGGTCGCACCCTCGTCCGCAACACCGCGGAAGGCCGGATGGAACTGCGCCTCACGGAGGTGGAGGCGTACGCCGGCGCGATCGACCCCGGCTCACACGCCTTCCGGGGCCGTACAGCGCGCAACGCCGTCATGTTCGGACCACCGGGCCACGCGTACGTCTACTTCACCTACGGCATGTGGCACTGCCTCAACCTGGTGTGCGGCCCCGAGGGCCACGCCGGCGGAGTCCTGCTGCGCGCGGGCGAGGTCCTGGAGGGAGCCGAGCAGGCCCGCCCCCGCCGCCGCTCGGCCCGCTCCGACCACGAGCTGGCCAAGGGCCCGGCCCGGCTGGCCACCGCCCTCGACATCGCCCTGTCCCTCAACGGCACGGACACCTGCGCGGGCCAGGACGGACCTCTCGCCCTCCTCACCGGCACACCCCCCGATCCGGCCGGCATCAGCAGTGGCCCCCGTACGGGCGTGGGCGGCGACGGCGCCCCGCACCCCTGGCGCTTCTGGATCACGGAGGACCCGACCGTCAGCCCGTACCGTCCCCACACCCCTCGCAAGCGAAGGGTTGACTCGGCGAGGACGACCGACTAACGTGGCCCGAGCCGTTGGAACCGGGCCTGCTTGTTCGAGCACCCTGGAGCGGCCACCCACTACTCAAGATGATCACCCCGAATGGGGTTCGTTTCGGCATTCCGAAATTCGTTTCGAATGACTCGATTATGAGCCCCGAGGGAAATCAGCTAAAGTAGTGACCACGCCGGAAGGGCCCGGAGCGAAAGCAAAAGGGACCGGAAAGCACCGAGGAAATCGGATCGGAAAGATCTGATAGAGTCGGAAACGAAGGAAGCGCCCGGAGGGCCTGGAAACAGGAACGAAGGAAGCGTCCGCACCTTGAGAACTCAACAGCGTGCCAAAAATCAACGCCAGATTAGTTGATACCCCGTCCATCTTCGGATGGTCGAGGTTCCTTTGAAGAAAAACACAGCGAGGACGCTGTGGACACTCGGCCCTATTCCGGCCGATGTGTCCCGCTCAACGCGAGTGTCACCCGATTACGGGTAAACATTCACGGAGAGTTTGATCCTGGCTCAGGACGAACGCTGGCGGCGTGCTT